>NZ_FPKW01000046.1 GCF_900114875.1 Chryseobacterium limigenitum | reverse complement strand
TCAAGTCTAAATATTTAGCGAAAAACTCTTTCCTTGAGTTTCCAAAATCCTCCACTTCCTCCCAATCTTGGGCGTTACAAATCACTGCCAAAATGGTGATGAAAACAATGTTTTCGACGGGATGTAATTTTTTTCTATTCAATCTAAAATCTTTAATACTTTTAGCAAAAGTAAGTAATTTGTTTTTATTCATAAACATCTGATTATCAGATAAATATACGAAATAAAATTCATTTACACAAGTGTAATGTATTGATTTTTAGATAATTGCAAAATTAATTTTATCTAATTATTTTAATGCGTTTAGTCTGTTTTATGATGAATTATAGTTTCCAGCTCTAATTTTTATGTTAAAACCACGAAAATTATTTAAATATCATATAGAATTATAATCATTTTCTAATAAGGTTCAATAACAACAGAAAGGATACAAAGCGATGTTTATAAGAGTGAGATAATCAGCTTTATAATTGATTAAATGTTCAATAGCTATCTTAAACGATAAATATTCACTAAATTTTTCATTCCTTTTTATAGCTTAATTTATTTGGTTTTTAATTCCTACTAAATTTCCAAACTACAAGGTCGAAGAAATTTTCCTATAGAAATAATGTTTTTTGTGAAAAGAAATTTTATAACTTTATAGAAACTAAACTATTACTATGAGAAATACTTTTTACCAATCTTCTATTTTTATTCACATTTTACTCTCACTAAATATTTGATATACCAGTTTATAACGTTATATTTTTAATCTATTGTCAAAAAATTTAAGATAACAATATGTATTCATGATGTCTTTTATCAATAATAGAAATATTTGTCAATCTAAAATGTATTACATATGATTTTATTTGGAAACTTCTTTCAATAAACAGATTATTCTTAATTCATATTGACAAATTGGATAAATTAAACTATGTAATGTAACAGTATTGCACAAATGTCAATTATTTTCAAACTTTTAAATAAATACTAAAATGAAAAATGAATTTATATTTGGGACAACTCAAAATGAGAAGGAACTTAAAGAAAAATTAAGTTTGCTAGCCCCTAGTGATTTTTTAAGTGCCAATTCAATTATGGATTTTGAAAGATTTAAAAAAGTCGATATTGATTGGTTAGACATTTGCGAAATAAATAAATTTGATGAAAATATTAATGATATAATTCCAACAACTTTAAAGGCTGTAAAAACGTATTTTTATAGATATTGGGATTTGAAAAAATTTGGATTTATTGATTGGGACGAGGATAATTTTGACAATTTAACATTAAACGTAAAAGATAGTAGTGGTAATTTTCAGTTAAAAAACATATACTGGTCGGCATTAGATATAAGCTATTTAACTTATAATGATTTAGCTAAAGATGAATTTAATTTAGTTGATGCTAAAAATATATTGTGTTTAAAACATAAAAATGCAAACGAAAGAATATACGCTTTTTTTGATAAAAAGAACAAGCCCTTAAGCATTATAGATTTGCTACCAGTAATTGATGATACAACTACAATTGAAACTCTTTGGAAAAAAATATTTGACAAAGCAGTATCGATTAAATTAGTGATTTTAAACAAATCCATCTTAACGGAAAAACCAGAAAGAGAAAGATTATCGAAAACATTCTCTAGAAAAGAAATATTAAATAGAGAGGTTTATTATTTTAGAGAAGAATACAAAAGGCTTGATACTGAATTAGAATTTATAAATAAAGTTATAAATGCAATTGACACAAAACCAGATGCAAACAACCAAACAAAACTTGATGAATTAATAAAAAATTATTCGGACAATTTAAGTGACGAGCAGTTAAGTTTTGTATATCTTGGTTATTTCAATCTAAAAAACAAATCATTTGAAATTCAAAATAAAATAGATGACTTATGTAAGCGGGTTGAAAAACTTGGCTTTTACATTTGTTTAGCGGACACCCAAGTTTTAATAATAGGTAATAAAACATTTAATAATGCAAAAAAAGGAAATATATATCAAAGTCGCACAACACATTATGAATGGACTACTGTAGAAACAAGAACAAGACCAAAGTATAATGCTTCAAGTGGGCTTTTGGGTAGTGCTTTGGGTAGTATGGCTGGAGGTGTAGTAGGAGGCATATTAGGTGCATCTTTAGGTAATGGCTTGGAAACATACGAAGTCGTAATCCCTCATTCAGGCGATTTTTTTGATCCTATAGAAATAAGATATACCGACCCACTGATTGATTTAGAAGAGTCGCTTACAGCAAAGAATAAAAACATAAAAATATTCAGGCTTAAAAAAAGTAATGCTGGTTTTATTACAGATGAAGGACTATTATTATCCGAAATATTAAAAAAGTGTGAAAATGATGAAGACTTTAGAATTAATTGTGTCGTAATTATTCCTAAATATGATTTCATACTTTCCGACAAAAAATATCCTACAGGAGCATTTATATTTTATAATCCTTTGCCAAGTATTATTCCTTCTAATTTTCCAGTTATAAGTATTAGAGAGCGACTATCATATAGAATTGCTTGGAAAGGAGCTGAGCTTGGACAAATGGCTGCTTCTATAAATCTAGCCCCTGGTGAAACAAGGCAAATTACATTAAGTTCTTCTTTTACACAAAACACAAACAATACGTATTCTTCCAAAACTACAAGTGATGTATCGTTATCTAATTCGTTTGATTTATCCACGGAATTTCAAAATGAAGCTTCGAGAGAAATGAGTAAAACGGATTCTTTTGAAGCAGAAGTAAGTGGAAGTTACGGAGGTTTTGTTTCAGGTGGGGCAAGTGGTAGTACAACGACCAACTTGAAAACATTCTCAAGAGAAATGAGCAAAATTGCAAAAAAAACAAGCTCAAATTTGAATAAGAAATTTACTTCAGAAATCAACCAAACAAGTTCAATGTCTATCTCTGTAGAAGAAAAGAATAGCCGGTCATCAACAATCTCAAATATAAATCAAGGTAGTACATTGAATTTATTTATCTATCAAATAAACAATCGTTTTAGCAGTGGTTTATTTTTAGATGATTTAGAGTTTTCAATAAAATCAAATAGAGAAATTATTTCACAATCTGGGATATATGAGGATTTCAATGTTTCATTTCAAAAGATAGAAGATTTACTCGATTTTCTTTACAAAGAATTATGCGATATTTTAAATAAAAAAATTGATGAAGAAAGAAAATATATAATTTTTAATAAAATATGTAATAGTATAAATGAAGTATTAAGCATAGACTATTTAGAGAAAAAATATGACTCTCATGAAACAGATTTGACAAAAAAAACTTCTAATATCTTATCGCTTTCGAATAAAATAAATGATTTCATCGATGATTCTAATTTCCTTGACATCCTAAAAAGAATTGAATTAAGAAAAAAGAATAAGTATGATAAAGATTCTAAAACAATTAAAGAAGAAGAAATACAAGATAAAGTAGAATTAGAAAATAGAATTAGAAAGTTAAAAGGAATTTTATTGTCGAAGGAAATTCAAGATACAAATCTTTTAAAAGATGAAATGTTCACGATAAATTCAGGAGCATTTTATATAGATTCTATGATAGGGTTAAACCCAGCCACCGAACCATATGCAGATAAAATGAGGGTCTTAGAACAAGAAAGAGTAAAGAGTGTAATCGAAAATCAAAAAGCAATTAATAAAGAAATCAAAACTAAAACTAAACTACTGGAAAAAGATATTCCATTTGTTACAAAAATAAGTAATATCATTTTTGAACAGAATGAAAATCATCATAAATATTGTGGTTATACTTTATTACACATATCAACTAAAATCAATAAAAAAGTTGGCTTTTTAAAGCTTTTTGATTCTATTAATGATAATAAATGGAGACTTTTTCTTCAAAATTATTTAATTCAAGAAGTAAAAGTCGTAACATCAAAAGATGGTTATTTTATTAAAGTTTTTTGGGAAAACAACTTGCCAGAAATAAATATTCTTGAAAAAGATCTTTTATTGATTAATAAGAAACTTGAATTAAAATTTATTAGCGATGAGTAACATTTTAGCATTTGCAACTTGTGATAAAGGTCTTATAGATTTGCAAGAGAAAAAAATATTGAGTTATCCAAAAATTGAAAATGAAAGTACAAACAAAAATCAGTTTTACTCGCTAGATGGCGAATTCTTATGTTATGACATTGAAGTAGGCAACTCAGTTTTTATTATTGATAAGGACATTTATTTGACATTTTTACCTAAAACTTATTTAGAAGAAAAAAACAATATTATTGATTATGATAAATTAAAAGAAAGTTCTGTAAAATTAAATATCGAGCAGTATGCCTTTGAAAGGATAGCGTCAATTATTTATGCGGAAAGTTCCATAAATAAATCTGTTATAAAAACCGAAGAATTATTGAGTGAAATGACTGCAATGGCTTTTATCCTAAATAAATATCCAAAAACTATAGCATTTGGTGAGAATAGTGAAACAGCTAACAAATTAAATTATTCAATTGCAGGAGATAGAAATAAAAACAAAAGAATGAAGTTGGCTTTCAAAGGTTTAATCAATGCTTTAATAGACAATGAGGATCTGTCAAATGGTGCAACCAAATGGGATGGGCAAGAACAATCTTTTTTTGCAGATTCTGAAAATAGTCAATCTGTATTATTGGAGACAAGTAGAGGAACAATATCAATTAAGCTTCATATGAATATTATGGGCTGGACAATTTTAGATGAACACTATGATAAATGGAAATCAAATATTGGTATTAAGTTTAAAGCACCTCAAGAAAAATATGCTACAGTCGGATCAAATAAAGATAAAATAAGATATGAATCAACGGCTGTATATGGATTGACTATATTTTGGAGGATAGTGAATAAAAAAAAATAAAAGAGAAGTATGTTTACGACAAAATATGCTTTGAATCAATTAGCGGATTATGTAAAGGCATAATCTACTTTTTTAAACGTCCTCTAATCATTTATTTTTTCCTTTAAGCACATCATAAATCTGACGTAACGAGAGGTTTGAAAATTCTATATTCCACAGCGGATTATTGTTATTGGAACAACTATGGTTTTATCATTTAAGTCAAATTCTTCAACAAAACAGTAATACAGCATCTTGGCAATAGTCAGACAGGTATTTTTTCTTTTGTGTCTTAATACGCAATACATAGAATAGCTTCTACTACTGTTGATGTTCATAATCTGAGAAAGTATTTGTTCTTTAAGAAAGATTTTTCTTCCTTCAGAAGTCCATCCGCTTAGTCTTTTTATTCTTCCTTTATCAGAAATTACAAACCTGTTATCAAATCCTGGCATTGGTTTCCAATGTTCATCGGGAATATCTTCAAGCGATAAATTCAGACACGGTGGCGGATTATTCTTGTCAATTGTAGGCTTACCCAGCTTTTCCCAAAGAGATGTGTTGAGTAATTTTTCTGAAGTTTCTGATTTTGGAGGAATGATGAAATCCTCTTCTGTCGGTTCATAACTTTGCAAAAACCATCTAAATTTTCCGGCAGTTAAAAATTCCTGATTAACAGCATCCATTATACTTTCGCAACCTACTCCGATAGATTTTTCCGCATCATACATACTTTCAAAATCTGCTACCCAATTACCTTCTACGGTATATTGGCTCACGGGTTGTTTATAGATAAAATCTCTATTTCTTGCTCTATTCAACCGAAATGTTTTTAGACGCTTTTCACTAGGTGTCATTTTCTCCAAATTTTTGTAATGAACATGGAGATTGTTGGTATCTTTAAACGAAATCAAAATATTGCGGTCATAGAAATCAAATTTTTCAATAAAATGATAATAAACCAAACGGGCGATAGACTTGCGGTATTTTTTGCCTTCAGAAGCTAAAGAACAATGTATCTGATAAAAATTGCGTTGAAGATATTGGTTAAACTGTGTCACTAAAATGAGTTTCATGATGAGTTCCGGTTCTTTCTTACCTTTGGTTTTGTTTGGTAAAAAAGTCCAGCGCTCCAGACTTTTCAGCCTTCCATAATTGGAAATTGCATAATTCTCAAAATTTTCAACCAATTTCCACTCCTCTTCCGGAAGGTCTTGTAACGATGTATTGCAAAGAACATCCCTTACATATTGGTCTTTTATATCGGATGGCAGATTCATACGTTAAAATTATTCGGATCTACAAGGAATTGAGATATCTGTATTTTAGTAATGTGGATATTTATCATCAGAACCAAAATAATGAATCAGATACAAGACTGCACTAATAATAAAGCCTCCATAAGCTAACATTTTAACCGCATCAATAACCGAGCAGAAACTGTTTTTAGTAGCATTAAAACCCTGCCACATACCCGTAATAGGCGTTGAACAGTCTAAAGATTTAGATAATATAAAATAGAGTAATGAAAGTAGAAGAGAACCACCGAAAGTCCACGCAATAATAGGTTTTAGATTCATTTGAGTTTGTTTTAATTCAAATGTAATAAATTTCGTGGAAGAAAATTAACTTTGAGGGTTCAAAACAGACTAAACGCATTAAAATAATTAGATAAAATTAATTTTGCAATTATCTAAAAATCAATACATTACACTTGTGTAAATGAATTTTATTTCGTATATTTATCTGATAATCAGATGTTTATGAATAAAAACAAATTACTTACTTTTGCTAAAAGTATTAAAGATTTTAGATTGAATAGAAAAAAATTACATCCCGTCGAAAACATTGTTTTCATCACCATTTTGGCAGTGATTTGTAACGCCCAAGATTGGGAGGAAGTGGAGGATTTTGGAAACTCAAGGAAAGAGTTTTTCGCTAAATATTTAGACTTGA
>NZ_FPKW01000045.1 GCF_900114875.1 Chryseobacterium limigenitum | reverse complement strand
TTTTCAGATTTATAGTTTTTATTGGTTTGCTTGTTGTATTCTCCGTAAACCTGTACAGCCCAGGTAAGAATTTTTTCCCTGTCTCCGCGTGTTTGTCTTTCTATTTCAGCATAAGAGACTCCTGATGAAGCGATGAGATCTTTTGCAGCAGGTAAAAGCATTTCTTTTTTGTAATCACTTAATTCTGCCGATGTTCTCGGAGTTGCAGGAGCAAGTTCCTTTTTCATTGCTACTTTTTTGATGGCTAAATTGAATTTTTGCACTGCTTCCGGCTTCGAAACGTCAGGCATTGTAGTGGTTGCCGATGATTCATTAGCACAAGACAGAATTGTAAGCATTGAAATACTTAGAAGTAAAATTGTCTTTTTCATTTTTATTAGTTTGTTTTTTGGAATGTGAAGTTGTAATTAAAACAAGAAAATAATTCGTAAAATCTTGTTTTTTAAGGTTTTATCTGGATTTAGTTTTAAATTAAATATTAATATATTATAATCCATGTTGCTCCTCCGGCTGTAAAGAGGGCGCCGTTTACTACCGGATTTGTATAACCTCCTAGATCGGAAATTATAGGCTGCCCACAAAATTTTGCCATTGTATAATATCCACCTATTGCCGTTCCGGATAGATCTTTTACCCCGAATTTTATACCCGACCATTGAGACGCCAAACTTGGAGCAACAAGTGAAGGATTGGGCGGAACGAGTGGATTAGCAAAATCGGCGTTTAATATCCATTTATCAATTAACGGAGTATTTGGATAAAGAGCATTGAAAGTCATAGTAGTTGTTAAGTCACCTTGATAATATGCTTCTCTTGGCGTTGTAGCTGAAATAGCTGGGCCAAGAATGCTTAGCCCTGTTGTGCTGTCTCTTGATTCAAGACTAGGTTGACAGCCTCCTGCAACATTGGCTTGATTATCTTTCCAAATCGTATATTCAAGAATCGTATCGGTGTAGTTTTGTATGTAAAGATCTTGTGCTGAAACACAATAAGAGACAGCAAATGTTGCCAGTAAAAGTAGTTTTCTCATAATTCTAGTTTTCAGATTTGTAGTTTTTATTGGTTTGCTTGTTGTAATCTCCATAAACTTCTACAGCCCATTTAAGGATTTTTTCTCTGTCACCTCCGGTTTGTCTTTCGATTTCAGAATACGAAACTCCAGATGATGCGATGAGGTCTTTAGCAGCTGGCAGAAGCATTTCTTTTTTATAATCGCTCAGTTCAGCAGATGTTCTTGGTGTTGAAGGAGCCGGTTCCTTTTCCATTGCTACTTTTTTGATGGCTAAATTGAATTTTTGCACCGCTTCCGGCTTCGAAACGTCAGGCATTGTGGTGGTTGCCGATGACTCATTGGCACAGGATAGAAAGGTAAGCAGAGAAAAGCTTACCAGTAAAATTGATTTTTTCATATTAATGATATTGATTTTATATTCAATAAAATTAAATATTTTTTTTAATTAATCATTAATTAGTGAAAAAAATATGTTAAAAATTAATTATAACGAAAAAAGCATCGAGAAATTCCCGATGCTTTTTATTTAAAAAATTAAATTATTTATTAAGAAGATTTTTCAACCGTCTTTTTTGTTTTCTGAGCTTTTCCGGCAAGACCGTCCTTCGCTTCATTTACATCCAAAATAATAGTTTCTCCTTCATTTAATTGTTTGTTTACCAGCATTTCAGCCAATAAATCTTCAATATATTTCTGGATCGCTCTTTTTAGAGGTCTTGCACCAAAGTCTTTATCCCAGCCTTTTTCAGAAATAAAATCTTTCGCTTCTTCAGTTAAATCAACTTTATATCCTAATTTATCAAGTCTGGTGTAAAGCTTATTCAATTCAAGATCAATGATTTTCTTGATATCTTCTTTCTCAAGAGAGTTGAAGATCACAATATCATCAATTCTGTTCAAGAATTCAGGAGCAAATGCTTTTTTAAGGGCATTTTCAATCGTTCCTCTAGCTCTTGTGTCAGAACCTGTTTTCTTAGCAGAAGTTCCGAATCCTACACCGTCACCGAAGTCTTTGATATCTCTGGTTCCTATGTTTGAAGTAAGGATGATGATTGTATTTCTAAAATCAATTTTTCTTCCTAAACTGTCTGTAACGTGGCCTTCATCTAAGATCTGCAACAAGATATTGAATACATCCGGGTGAGCTTTTTCAATCTCATCCAAAAGAACCACAGCATAAGGTTTTCTTCTTACAGCTTCTGTTAATTGTCCACCTTCTTCGTATCCAACGTATCCCGGAGGAGCTCCAACCAATCTTGAAACTGCGAATTTTTCCATGTATTCACTCATGTCGATTCTGATCAAAGATTCATCAGATTCGAAAAGTTCCCTTGCCATTACTTTAGCCAGCTCAGTTTTACCAACACCCGTTGTTCCAAGGAAAATAAATGTTCCAATTGGACGGTTTGGATCTTTAAGGCCAGCTCTGTTTCTCTGAATAGCCTTAACAACTTTCTTCACAGCATCTTCCTGACCGATTACTTTTCCGTTCAGCTTTTCGTCCATCTGAGCCAGTTTATCAAGCTCATTTTTACCGACTTTCGTTACAGGAACGCCGCTCATCATAGAAACTACTTCCGCTACATTTTCATCGGTTACGGTTTCTTTCTTCTCTTTTACATCTTTGTCCCATTTATCCTGAGCAGAATTTAATTCCATTTGAAGACGTTCTTCCTCATCTTTAAGCTTTCTTGCCTCAAGATAATCCTGAGCTTTTACAGCTTTCTGTTTCAATTCTTTGATGTCTTCAATTTTCTGTTCAAAATCAATGATTTCAGTAGGAACTTTCATGTTTTTAATATAAACACGAGATCCGGCTTCATCCATTGCGTCAATCGCTTTATCCGGTAAGAAACGGTCTGTAATATATCTTGCTGTTAAATTAACACAAGCCAGAATTGCTTCCGGAGTATACACTACATTATGATGTTCCTCGTATTTATCTTTAATCTGATTCAGGATCTGAATGGTTTCCTCAATATTGGTAGGCTCCACCATTACTTTCTGGAATCTTCTTTCCAAAGCACCATCTTTTTCAATATACTGACGATATTCATCAAGAGTTGTTGCACCAATACATTGAATCTCACCTCTTGCTAGAGCTGGTTTGAACATGTTGGAAGCATCTAAACTTCCCGTAGAACTACCTGCACCAACAATCGTGTGAAGCTCGTCGATGAATAAGATCACATCACGGTTTTTTTCTAATTCCGTCATGATGGCCTTCATCCTCTCTTCAAACTGTCCACGGTATTTTGTACCTGCTACCAAACTTGCCAAATCCAAAGTGATTACTCTTTTACCATAAAGAACTCTTGAAACTTTCTTCTGCTGAATTCTTAATGCTAAACCTTCAGCAATGGCAGATTTACCAACCCCCGGTTCACCAATAAGCAACGGATTGTTTTTCTTTCTTCTTGATAAAATCTGAGAAACTCTTTCGATTTCTTTCTCACGACCGATCACAGGATCTAATTTTCCGTCTCTTGCCAAAGAAGTAAGGTCTCTGCCAAAGTTATCCAATGTTGGAGTTTTACTTTTCGCAGACCCTAAGTTTCCTGTAGGCTTTCTCATTTGCTCAAAATCCTCTCTCTCTTCATCGTCATCATAAGCACTCATTTGTGGTGCCTGGCCGGAATTTTTCAGCATAGTTTGATATTCTTTTGATACTCCTTCATAATCAATGTCGTAAGCACCTAATATGCTTGAGGTAGGGTCTTCATATTTATATAGAATGCCTAAAAGCAAATGAACGGTATTAATTTCATTACTTTTATATTGTCTGCATTCTAACTCAGCACGTTTGATGGAATGATCCGCCATCTTAGTGAAAGAAATATTGGTAACCTCCTCAGAAATAGGATTTAGACTTGCTGTATTTAGAGTTTCAATTTTTCTTCTGATTTGTGTTAAATCCGCATTAAGGTTTTGAAGGATTTCTTTTGCAGAGTTTTCCGTTTTTATAATACCTAAAAGTAGATGTTCTGTATTGAGAAATTCACTTTTCAGCCGTTTAGCTTCGCTTTTGCTTTGTTTGAACACTTGGCTCAAACCTTGTGAAAACTTATAATCCATAATATATCTCATTAGAATAAAAGCAACATTGCCATTTATTCATTATCTAAATTACAAATATTTTACCAAAAATCAAATAATGACTTTATGGCAGAAAAAAACTTTATTATCTTATTGAAAATGATTAAGTTTGTTGTCCTCAAATTTTTTTCCATGAATCCCGAAATTGCTACTTATATCGGATATTCCGCGTCACTTTTTATTGTGCTGAGTTTTATATTGAAAGATATAAGAAAAATAAGGATTGTTAATATGATTGGCTGCATTTGCTTTGTCATTTACGGTATCTTTAGCGGAATGCTTTGGCCGGTGATTATCCCTAACGGGCTGATTTGCTTTATACAAATTTACCATTTGCTGGCAGGAAAAAAAAGTAAATGAGGAAAAAAATAATCACATCTGCTTTTAGTAATTTATATACAGATCAACGTATTGAGAAGGTCTGCAGGACTTTGCATGAAAACGGCTATGAGATTGACTTAATAGGAAATGATTGGGGCGGAGCGGAAGAAATGCAGCGACCTTATTCTTTTTCCAGAATTAAATTAATTTCTAGAAGTTTAAAAACCGCGTACTTCGAATTTAACTGGAAATTATATAAGGAATTAAAAAAGAAAGCAGATCAAAACACGATTCTTCATGCCAATGATCTTGATGCTTTACTTCCGAATTATCTTATTGCTAAAAAATTGAATATTCCTTTGATTTTTGACAGTCATGAAATTTTTTCCGAAATGCCGGCAATTCAAGGCAAAATGTCACAAAAATTATGGAGATATCTTGAGAGAAGTATCGTTCCGAAAGTGAAATTTATGATAACGGCAAGCGCAAGTTATGGAAAATGGTTCCAAAATAAATATGGAATTGATCCAATTATCGTTCAAAATGCGCCCCGAAAAATCAATTTTAATCTTGAAATTCCTGAAAATGATCCCAAAATAGTTTTATATCAAGGCGCAATAAATCCTTTTCGCGGAATTGATAAAGCAATTTTAGCAATGCATCATCTTGATAATGTAATGTTGAAAATTGCTGGAGATGGACCCCGCAAAAAAGAATATGAAGAATTAGTTATTAAAGAAAATCTTCAGCATAAAGTTCAGTTTCTAGGAAAATTAAGACCAGAAAATTTAAGAGAAATCACTGCAACGGTTGACTGCGGAATGAGCATCGAAGAGAATGGGGGAGAGAGCTATTTTTATTCTTTACCAAATAAGGTTCTTGATTGCATTCAGGCGCGAGTTCCTTTAATTTTGTCAAATCTCCCAGAAATGCAGAATATTAAAAATAAGTTTGATATTGGAGAAATCATTAAAGATCATCAACCTGTAAATATTGCTGAATCGATCAAATTAATTTTAAATAAAGGAAGGAAAAATTACCAACCCGAACTTGAGAAAGCCGCAAATGCTCTTTGCTGGGAAAATGAAGAAGTGAAATTGTTACAGGTTTTCGAAAAAGCTTCAATTTCGCAATAAACAATTGGCGGTAGCAAATGTTCTCGTTATTATATTTGCGCATAGCTTACTGCTTCAAGTCTAAAGCATAATTTAGTATCTTTGCAAAAAGAAAGTATAGAATGACCATTAAAGAAAAACAGAAGGAACTTATCGACGAATTTGCGTTTCTTGAAGACTGGGAGCAAAAATATGAGTATATCATTGATCTTGGAAAGGAATTAAAAGGACTTCCGGATGACAAAAAAGGAGATGAAAATCTTATTAAAGGTTGCCAGAGCAAAGTTTGGATTGATGCTGAGTTCAAAGACGGAAAGCTGTTTTTCGATGCAGATTCTGACGGTATTTTGCCAAAAGGGATCGTTTCTTTATTGGTGAATATTTACAGCGGGCATTCTACGCAGGAAATTTTAGACTCTGATTTCGAATTTATCTCAGAGATCGGATTACAGGAGTTTCTTTCTCCTTCCAGAGCCAATGGACTCATGGCGATGACAAAACAAATTAAATTTTATGCAGTTGCCTATCAACTAAAGTCGTAGCTGTGACCAGAATTTTAGCATATCGTTTTTCCGCTTTTGGTGATGTCGCTATGACGGCACCGGTTTTTCGTGAGTTCTTAGAACAGAATCCTGATGTTGAGATTGTCATGGTTTCAAGAAAGAATTTTGAGAGTTTATTCTCTGATATTCCGAATGTTATATTTAAAGGAATCAACTTAGATGATTATAAAGGTATTTTCGGATTACAAAGATTGGCGAATGAACTGATTAAAGAATTTCATCCCGATATGGTCGCTAATTTACATGATGTGATCAGAACGAAAATCTTAGATAAAATTTATCGACGAAAAGGACTTAAAGTATTCAAAATCAATAAAGGGAAAGAGGAAAAAGAGCAGCTAACCGATATTTGGAATTTAAATAAAATTCAATTAAGAAAAACTGTTGAACGTTACGCTGATGTATTTCGTGAGATGGGCTTTAAGGTTGACCTTTCTCATCAGTTAAGACCAACTTCAACTAATAAGTCAGGAATTGGTTTTGCGCCTTTTGCCCAACATAAAGGAAAAATGCTTCCTTTGGAAAAATCTTACGAATTGGTGAAAATTTTAGCCCAAAAACATAAGATCTATTTCTTCGGAGGCGGAAAAGAAGAGACTGAAACATTAGAAAAATGGGAAAGTCAGATTCCAAATACAAAAAGTTTATCAGGCAAATTAAGTCTTACGGAAGAGCTTACTAAAATTTCAGAATTAGAACTAATGATCTCCATGGATTCCGCAAATATGCATTTGGCGAGCTTAATGGGGACGCGATGTGTTTCTATTTGGGGTTCTACACACCCATATGCCGGTTTTTTAGGCTTCGGACAGAGTGAAGATGATGTTGTACAGGTGAGTGATCTTACGTGCAGGCCTTGCTCTGTTTTTGGGGATAAGGAATGCTATCGAGGAGATTGGGCTTGTCTGGAAGAACTTAATATTCAGAAAATAGTTGATAAAATTTAAATAGAAATTAAAAATATATAAAAAGGAGAAGCACGAATGCTTCCGCGGAGTCTTTCAATGCTAAAATAAAAAACTTCAGAGTACAATTAAGAGGCGTGCGGGATAAAGCATTTTTCGGATCAATCTCAAAAGTTGGGGAGGAAAAAAATATTGCTAATTTTGTGGAATGTTAAACGATGCCGAACTCCTCAAATTATTTTTACCTGAACTCTTGATTGAGCATTTTGAGATTGTAAAATTTGAGGAAGAAAATAAAATCCTCCACATCTATTTTGACGAGAAAAATACAGCTCCGAAAGAGTTTTCGTCTCTGTTATTGCAGTCAAAAGGTTTTGTTCCGGAAATTAGCGTTGACGATTTTCCTCTTCGTGGAAAAACAGTAAAACTCCACATCAAACGCAGAAGATGGACCGATACGAAAACCGGTAATATCATCCA
>NZ_FPKW01000044.1 GCF_900114875.1 Chryseobacterium limigenitum | reverse complement strand
ATATGCGTGTACAGAATTTACATCAATAGTCGGAAAAAACATTACTCGAAGCATGAGCGGAAAAGGAAATTGTTATGACAATGCTGTAGCTGAGAGCTTTTTCAAAACTCTGAAAACCGAACTTGTCTATCAAAATAAATATGAAACTAGAGATCATGCTAAAAACTCTGTGTTTGAATATATAGAAACATTTTACAACACTCACAGAAGGCATTCGGCTTTAGGAAATTTAACCATAAAAGAGTATCAAAATTTAATGTCTAATCAATCTAAAAATGTAGCATAAAGAGTATATAAATTTTGTCTCAAAAATAGTTGCAAGTTCAATCCTTGGCGGCTCAAGAATTGGGGATTTGCAAAGAAAGTCTAGTCAATTGGAGAAAGCTTCACAAAGAAGGTAAGCTTACAAAGGAAAAACAAATTTCCTCCGATCCTATAAGAGAAGAGTTACTAAGGCTTCTCAAGGAACTTGAAGAAACAAAGCTTGAGCGTGACATCTTAAAAAAGGCGGTAGGCATCTTCTCCAAGAGAGACGGGTAAGACATAAATTTATCAAAGAACACGCTAGTGTGTTTCCTGTCGGGAAGATGTGTAAGGTATTAAAGGTAAGCAGGAGCAGTTTCTATCATTGGAAGAAAAGAAAACCTACTATGCAATCAGAAAGAAGAGCTGTTTTATCTGCGGAGATCTTCAGTATCTATCATTGGAGCCGTTGCAGATATGGAAGCCCCCGGATTGTAAGGGAACTGGAATCAAAAGAAATAAGAGCTTCTCGCCCTTTTGTAGCAAAGCTGATGAGAGAAAGTAACGTCATCATTTTTCGTTTGAATAAGGGTTCTAATTCTGAAAATGTGAAAAGTAATTAAAGGCAACCATCAGGACATTTCTTATTATCTTAATGGTTTCATTAATTCCTCTACATCCAACTCAAGCAAATTAAATATAAGCCTTAATTTTTTTAATTTGGTTTAAGAAGATTCAACAGTTAGAGCTCAAATTCTAATTTAAAAATACCGTTTCCTCATTCATTCCTTTATTTTTTTCATATTTTAATTAAATTTGCTCCCAATTAACACAAACGATGAAAAAAGTTTATACTCTTATTTTCACACTATCATTATTTCTTGTCCCTGCACAAAATACAACTGCAGATTCTTTGGTTAGTACTTTACACCATACCACGAATACTTCATTAAGGACAGAGCTTCTGAATAAAATTTCTGATGCATACAAGAGTTCTGATCCTGATGCTATGCAAAAATATGCGCATAAAGCACTGGTAAACGCAAAAAAAACACATAATGAAAAAGAGGAAGCAAAAGCGTTTCAGAACTTAGGAACATCATATATTATTCTTGGGAATTATAATGATGCCCTTAAATATTTTAATCTATCAGAAAAAATACTTTCCGGGTTAGATCAAAATGACAAAATAGTCCAGGAAATTCTGGCAAAGGTATTCGGAAGTATAGGAATTGTGTATTCTGAACAGAATAATTATGCAAAAGCTCTGGAAAAAGACTTTAAAGCAATGAAGCTTTATGAAAGTATCGATAATAAAGTCCAACTTTCAAAAATCTATAATAATATCGGAGTGATCTATGACTCCATTGACGATGACATAAAGGCGTTGAATTATTACCTTAAAGCTTATAAGATTCAAAAAGAAATAAAAGGTCCCAATCTTGCCGTCTCATGCTCTAATATAGGCTTGATCTATTTGACTGAAAATAATCTGGTAAAAGCCAAACAATTTTTTGATGAAAGTTTAGAAGAGTTTCAGAAAAATCCGAATGCTAGAGCTATGGGAGAATTATACAATAACATTTCTCAATATTATTTTGCCCAAAAAGAACTTAAAACCGCAAAAAATTACTTATTAAAAGCAGAGGAAATATGTAAAAGCACTGAAAATCAATTTGGATTATCAAATACCTATTTATTTTTAGCAAGAATTTATTTTAATGAAAATGATCTTGATCAATCATATGATTTTATTAACAAAAGTCTGAAAATTTCCAGAGATCTGGATTTGCCCGAAGCTATTATGAACTGTGAAAAACTGCTTTCTGAAATTTCTGATAAAAAGGGAAATAAAGAACAGGCTTTTATTCATTTGAAAAATTATAATGTGGCTAAAGAAAGGCTTTCCAAAGCTGAAAATGCAAAGGAAAGATTAAAAGCAGAGCTAAATTTCGAATTTGAGAAAAAACAGATCGAAAAGAAAGAAAAAGCAGATTGGGAGAAAGCAAAATGGATTTTTGGATTTTTACTGTTGACAACTATTTTAATTGGAATATTTTTCTTTTACCGTAATAAGGAACGGGAAAAAACGCTTCTGCTACAAAAACAATTGGCAGAATTTCAGCATAAGGCTTTGCATCTTCAGATGAATCCACATTTTGTGTTCAATTGTCTTGCTGCCATTTCATCTTTTATTGTACAGAATGATAAGGAGGATGCTATAAAATATTTGGCAAAGTTTTCAAAATTAATGCGTCTTACCTTAGATTTTTCCCAAGAATCATTGGTGACCATCGATAAAGAGATTGAAGCTTTGAAAAACTATCTGGAACTTGAACAGTTAAGATTTAATCAGAAGTTTAATTTCAAAATCTTTAAAGATCCATTGATAGAAGATGATACGGTTTTACCTTCACTTTTACTTCAGCCTTATGTGGAAAATTCGGTCATTCATGGGGTTGTTCCCAAAAAGGAAAAAGGTCTTATCACAATCAGTTTTAATCAGACAAAAGAGTTTTTAATTTGTGGGATCGAAGATAACGGAACCGGAATAGAAACTTCTAAAAAAATGAAAGAGAACTCGATGAGTGTACACAAATCTATGGCAATGGAAATTTCAAAAAAAAGATTGGAAACATGGGAAGAACTTGAAAAAAAGAAAGTATATCTGAAAATAGAAGAACTGAAAAATGAAAACGGAACACCCGAAGGTACAAGAGTACTTTTGAAGCTTCCGTTAGAATATATAAAAGGTAAATTATGATTAGTGCTGTGATTATAGATGACGATACCAATCTGCGCGAAGGTATGAAAGCAATGCTCAATCTGTATGCTACTGAAATTGTGGTTTTAGGTGAAGCAGAAAGTGTACAATCCGGTATTAAACTGATAAAAAACCTACAGCCGGATATTGTATTTCTGGATATTTTAATGAATGATGGAACCGGTTTTGACATTTTGGAACAGCTTAATCAGAAACAGGGACAAAACTCTCCTCATATTGTATTTATCACAGCTCACGAAAAGTTTGCTATAAAAGCTTTCAGATTCAGTGCCCTGGATTTTTTATTAAAACCTGTAGATCCGGATGAACTGAAAAACGTTATCGTTAAAATTAAGAATTTACAAAACAAAAACAGCAATTATAAACATATTGAACTGCTCTTAGATAATATAAGCAAGAAAACAGAGAGTTTTAAAAAGATTGCTCTTTCCACCTCTGAAGGGATTCATTTATTTGAAATAAAAGATATTATCAGGTGTGAAAGTGAAAATAATTATACAACGTTTTATGTAAAGGGTCATAGACCCGTTATTATTTCAAAAACACTGAAAGAATATGAGGAACTTTTAGGAGAACATGGTTTTGAGCGTATCCATCAGTCGCATCTCATTAATTTAAATGAATTAAAATCCTATATAAGGAAAGACGGTGGTTTTGTAGTGATGTCAGATGGTTCCCAGCTTTCGGTTTCACAAAGAAAAAAAGAAAGACTGCAGGAATTAATTAACAGACTTTAAATTCTAAATAAAACCCGGCAAATACTCACTTGTTATATATAAAAAGACAATTTATAAATAAATTTGTTTAAAAATTAATTAAAACACTATATATGAAAATAAAATTATTATTACTTTTCTCACTGTTATCCTTAGCAGCTAATGCACAAATTATTAATATTCCTGATGCTAATTTTAAAGATAGGCTTGTATACTCCGCGCCAGGAAATAGTTATGCTAAAGATCTGAACGGAAATTATTTTGCCATAGATGCTAATGGTGACGGAGAAATACAGGTAAGTGAAGCAGAACAGGTTGGAGGATTATACATTGAGGTTACTTCAACAGTCTTTAATAATATAAATAGTTTAACTGGTATAGAATATTTTAATAATCTTACCGAATTTGAATTTATTGGTTCAAATTCTTATCTTTCAAATACTCCGTCAGGTGTTACCACAATTAATTTAAGTAACAAACCGAATTTAAAAAGATTAATACTTACCAAAAATTATTATCTCACAGATTTAAATATTAGTGGATCAACCGGCTTACAATACTTAACATGCAGCGGAAATATAGATTTCTCAAGTATGACTAGTATAGATCTGACAGGTTTATCTAGTCTGAAAGAATTAGATATCAGTTTTAATCAAATTAATAATATAGTTAATCTTAATGACTGTGTAAACCTTGAAAAGTTGAACGTTGCTTACAATAAATTTGTATCAATAGATATTAACAGTTTGCACAAATTGGGTTATGCTGTATTTGCTAACAATCCATTATTGGAATATTTATTCATGAAAAACGGAGTTTTAAATTATGATCCTGCTTCTGTATCTTCTTCCACTTTCGAAGTTGTAGAAGGTTTAAATTATGTAAAATATGTTTGCTGTGATGATAATGAATTAGCAGCATTTACAGATGCTTTTGCAAATTTTACAGGTAGTTTAAACAACGTACATCTCAACACCTATTGTTCATTTGTTCCAGGAGGAAACTACAATACCATCACCGGAACTGTGAGATTTGACGAAAATAACAACGGTTGTGATACCAATGATGAGTTTTTCGAGCATATGAAACTGAAAATAAATGATGGGACTAATACTGGAGAAACTTTTGTAAAAAACAACGGGAAGTTTGATTTTTATACTCAGGCAGGAAGTTTTACGGTAACTGCAGAACCTGAGAACCCAGTACTTTTCACGGTGACTCCTTCCATTTTCACTACAAGTTTCCCTAATAACAATAATAATATATTCAATCAAAATATCTGCGTAACAAAAAATGGGAATGCCAATGACCTGGAAGTTGTGATCGCTCCCGAAACGAATGCAACACCTGGCTTTGATGCAAAATATAAACTCATGTGGAGAAACAAAGGAAATACTACCCTTTCAGGAAATGTAACTCTTACTTTTGACAGCTCAAAAATGAATTTTATTTCTTCTACTCTGCCTTATGCATCAATTGCCGGAAATCATATAACATTCAATTTTACTAATCTGAAGCCTTATGGAAATACTGTGACAGAAATTGTTTTCAATATAAATACTCCATCTCACCCAACAAATCCGGTTAACTCAGGAGATATTTTAAATTTTTCAGCAGTGGTGAATCCTCTTGTAGGAGATATTAAGCCTGAAGATAATAGTTTCAGTTATAAACAAGCAGTGGTGAACTCTTTTGATCCTAATGATATTGTTTGTATAGAAGGAAATTCTATTCCACAATCAATGGTGGGTAAATACCTTCATTACATTGTTAATTTTGAAAATACAGGGACAGCTCCTGCAACCAACATTGTTGTTGAAATGGATGTTGATCCCAACGATTTTGATATTTCCACTCTTCAGCTACAAAATACCTCTCATCAGGTTTATACCAGAGTAAGAGATAATAAAGTAGAGTTTATTATGGAATATGCCAATCTAGGAAACGGAGGCCACGGAAATGTTCTGATGAAAATGGTTTCTAAAAATACATTAACATCAGGAGACAGTGTCAATAATAAAGCTAATATTTATTTCGATTATAATTTCCCTATTGTTACCAACGATGCTGTGACTACAATTGAAAATGGTGGTGTACTGCAAGCTTCAGAAGCCAAAACTGATCATTCAATTACAATATATCCAATCCCGACAAAAGGAGAAGTAAATATTAATGCTGATTCTAAAATCAACTCTGTTGAAGTATATGATGCACAGGGAAGAATTATTCAGAAGCAAATCGGTATCAACAGTCAAAATACAAAGCTTACTATTCACAGTAATTCTTCAGGAGTATTTTTACTTAAAATGAATACAGAAAAAGGAATACTAATGAAAAAGGTCATTAAGAATTAAACAAAGAGTCCGTCTTACAACCAATTTGTGCGGCGGATTGGAGTTGCTAACTTTGTTAGGACACAATTCTTATACTCTTTAACTTTAAGAGTATGAAAAAGATCAGAAAAAATTACAGTTTAGAATTTAAAATCCAAGCAGTATCTTTAAGTGAGCAGCGAGGCAATGTATCCTCGGTAGCTGAAGAATTGGGGATCTGTAAAGAAAGTCTCGTTAATTGGCGAAAACTTCACAAAGAAGGTAAACTTAGCAAGGAAAAACAAATATCCTCTGATCCAATAAGGGAAGAGTTATTGAGACTTCGCAAAGAACTAGAAGAAACAAAGCTTGAACGTGATATCTTAAAAAAGGCGGTAGGCATCTTCTCCAAGAGAGACGGGTAAGATATAAATTTATCAAAGAACACGCTAGTGTGTTTCCTGTCGGGAAGATGTGTGAGGTATTAAAGGTAAGCAGGAGCAGTTTCTATCATTGGAAGAAAAGAAAACCGAGTAAGCAATCAGAAAGAAGAGCCATTTTATCAGCAGAAATCTTTAGTATTTATCATTGGAGCCGTGGGAGATATGGAAGCCCTCGTATTGCCCGAGAACTGGAAGCAAAAGGAATGAGAGCTTCACGTCCTTTGGTGGCCAGACTAATGAGAGAACGCAACCTGAGAAGTATTGTAAAGAAAAAATTTAAGAAGACTACCAATTGGCTACGCCGAACCACTTCGTTAGGTTTCATCTCATCACCCTGTTGTTGAAAATTATTTAAATCAGAATTTTCGGGTTAAAAACAGCAGAGAAGTATGGGTTTCTGATATTACCTATATCCGTACAGGTCAGGGCTGGTTATATCTCACTACAGTTATTGACTTATTTGACAGAAAGGTTATAGGGTGGTCGTTAAGTGAGACGATGAAAGCTCAGGACACCAGTATTGCTGCCTTGAAAATGGCACGACTTCACCGTCCTTTACAGGATCATGATAGCTTGATTTTCCATTCAGATAGAGGGATACAATATGCGTGTACAGAATTTACATCAATAGTCGGAAAAAACATTACTCGAAGTATGAGCGGAAAAGGAAATTGCTATGATAATGCAGTAGCGGAGAGTTTTTTCAAGACCTTAAAAACGGAACTTATTTATCAAAATAAATATGAAACTAGAGACCATGCCAAAAACTCTGTGTTTGAATATATAGAAACATTTTACAACACCCAAAGAAGGCATTCAGCTTTAGGAAATTTAACCATAAGAGAGTATCAAAATTTAATGTCTAATCAATCTAAAAATGTAGCGTAAAGAAGTATATAAATTTTGTCTCAAAAATAGTTGCAAGTTCACTCGCAAGTTGCGAGGTTTTTTGTGTTTTATAAAGCTAAAGCATTAGAAACTCCGACTAGTATTCTAATCGGAGTTTTTTGAATATTTATAACAAAAAATGTTTTTAATGAAAAAAATAATTCAGAAAAACAAACTTGAAATTAAAATTGAAGTTAATTTATTAAGCTATTTTTTTAAATGAATAGTATTAATTTGGTACTTATAATTGATTTTTATTAAAATATTGAAAAAATAATATATATACACTAATTTTTTTGATTGTGATTTTAGATATAATTGTACTGGTTTTCA
>NZ_FPKW01000022.1 GCF_900114875.1 Chryseobacterium limigenitum | reverse complement strand
CGACAAAGGATATCTCTCAAAAGTTTTGTGGGAGATGCTTTTTTCGGATGGAATTCAGCTTTTTACTAAACTTCGCAAGAATATGAAGAACCATATTATGAAGATGGAAGACAAAATTTTACTTCGCAAAAGAGCGATCATTGAGACGATAAACGATGAATTGAAAAATCATTGTCAAGTGGAGCACACTCGTCATAGAAGTGTAAACAACTTTATGATAAATATTTTGGGAAGCCTTACTGCGTATTGTTTCTTTCCAAAAAAACCATCATTAAATTTAAAAAAAGTAAATGATGGTCAATTATTCTTAAACTTCGCTTAACCCGAACTCAGGTTAAATATTTAAAAATAAGAAGCCTTACAGATAAATTTTGCAGGGCTTTTTTTATTTAATAAAAATTAATCAGAACCAGTCTTTTCTGTTTTGTTGAGGAATAAATGTCCATGCAAGTATTCTGCTTACTTTTTGCCCCTGAGCCATATCAATGGTTTTGAAATCTACAGCTTTGACCTTCTTTAAAAGCATTGTCAACTTATGTAAATTATCTTTTTTAGAAACCAAACATGTAAACCAGAGGATTTGTGAAGAATAGAGAGAACTTTCCTTGATCATTTTTGAGATGAAAGCCAATTCACCACCCTCACACCACAGTTCGGATTGCTGTCCTCCAAAATTGAGAAGAGGTTTTTGCTTTTTCGATTTGCTAATATTTTTTGTTTTTCTGACATTTCCTTTCATCGCCGATTCTTCAGAATCATGAAAAGGAGGATTGCACATAGAAAACGTAAATTTATCTTTTAAATCAAGAATATTTTTAAAGATAAAATGAGAATTTTGTTGCTGTTTTAATTGAATAACAGACGATAAATCCGGATTATGATCTAAAATATTTTGAGCATTTTCCAAAGAATCTTTGTTAATATCTGTTCCCAACATTTTCCAGCCATACGATCTGTGGGCAATTAAAGGATACACAAGATTGGCACCTGCTCCAATGTCCAAACCATTTACAGAAACTCCTGTTGGTATCTCTTTTTTTTCTTCGCCTAATACATCGGCAATGTAATGCACATAATCTGCTCTTCCGGGAATTGGCGGACAAAGATTAGAGTCAGGAATATCCCAATTCTGAACTTGATAAAAGTGTAATAGTAAAGCTTTATTGAGTAATTTAACCGCCTTTGGAATACTAAAATTAATGGTTACCGTTTGATAAGCATTAACAAAAACGTACTGTTTCAGCTCTGGCACGCAGGAAATAAGCTTATCAAAATCATAAGGATCACGATGCAGATTTCTTGCGTGCAGACTGAGTTTTTCAGTAGTCATATTTATTTTTTCTGACTTAAAATATATTCTACCATCTTTTTAGCCTCTTCTTTAGACACCTGTGGATGGGGCGACATTGGAACACCTCCCCAAACTCCGCTTCCGCCTTCTATAATCTTGGAAGCCAACAGTTCAATATCTTTTTGAGAATATTTATCTGCAATTTCTTTGTAAGAAGGTCCTATCATTCTCTCATTTACCGAGTGACACCCCGAACAATCCAATGTTTCGATGATCTGATCACCGGAAAGATTAGTTTTTGCGGGTTCCGAAACAGCATTTGTTTCAGAAGACGTGGCGTCAACCGATGGATTTTCTTTTTTAGAACAGGAAAGTATAAGTAAACTTACACATCCTGCCAAAAATAGCTTTTTCATTATTTTTTCGCTGTAGAATCTTTTTTAGCAGCTTCAGGAGCAGGTGTTGCTGTTGGAGTTACAGCGGGAACAGCAGCAGGTTTAGCGGTAGAATCTACTACAACTTTTGCTTCTGGCTCTTCAAGCATTGTGTTGCTGTCTTGTAAAGAATGGTCAGTTTTTTTAGAACAGTTTACGACGAATAAACTTCCGATAAATGCAATTGCTAATACTTTTTTCATTGTTTTCTAATTTAGAGCAAAAATATAAAAAATAAGCTTTCAAGCTCATGACAAACACCCAGTTTAATAGATATTTTTTTTCGAGAGCTTTTTGCGAAGTCAATTAATCACAAATAATATTTTAAGTTTTTTTATTTTCTCATTTTTTGATTTCTATATTAAAAAAAATATTTACATTTGTCATATGTTTAATATGAGCAATAACAATTGGTGGTGGCTTTCAAACTCTTCGTCGGGTCTGAAGTTATTATCATGTTGCTAAATCAACAGCCGGAATAATATACTACAATATATAAGACTTTGACGATTTTCGTTGAAGTCTTTTTTTATTTACAAACAATTCAAAAAAATAAAACTGCAAATGTTTAATAAAAAAATAAAAATAAAAACCGTTTCTAAAAAAACATTGGGAGATCTAAAAACCCCGATGAATATTTATCTGCAGCTTCGTGATAAGTTCAGAGATACAATTCTTTTGGAAAGTTCTGATTCTAAGAATATTGACAATAACTTTTCATTCATTGCCATCAATGCCGTGGCAGGAATCGAAATAAAAACCCTTAATGAATTTGAAATAAAGCTTCCAAAACAGGAACCCATCAAACAATTTATTATAGAGCATAAAGTTGCTGATGTTTTCGAAGATTTTACTAAAATTTTCGAATGCGAAAAAACAAATGACCCGGTTGAACAAACCGCTCAAAGCCTTTTTGGATATACAAGTTTTGAAGCTGTTCAGTTTTTTGAAAATGTAAATTTTAAAGCTCAAAGTCCTGAAGTTGAGATCCCGATTCTTCGTTACAGACTGTATCAATACGTTATTGCCATCAATCATTATAATGATGAAATGTATATTATTGAAAATCAGATTGAAGGTGTAAAATCCGAGCTTTATTTATTGGAAAGCATCATTAAAAATCAAAATTCTGTCGTTTATCCTTTCAAAAAAAATGGAAAGGAAACCTCCAATATTACCAATAAAGAGTACATAGAATTGGTAAAAACGGCTCAGAAACATTGCATGAGAGGAGATGTTTTCCAATTGGTTTTAAGCAGAAGATTCGAACAGAAATTTCAGGGAGATGAATTCAATGTTTACCGTGCTTTGAGGAATA
Source organism: Chryseobacterium limigenitum (assembly GCF_900114875.1). Lineage (GTDB taxonomy): Bacteria > Bacteroidota > Bacteroidia > Flavobacteriales > Weeksellaceae > Chryseobacterium > Chryseobacterium limigenitum. The sequence continues at coordinate 58,874 of NZ_FPKW01000022.1, read as the reverse complement.
TTAATCCGTCCCCATATTTGTTCTTTTTTGACTACGGAAATTACAAATTATTTGGATCAAGCCCTGAAAGTCAGTTAATTATTAAAAACAATAAAGCAATTATTCACCCCATTGCAGGGACATTCAAAAGAACCGGGCATTTTGAAACTGATCTTCAATCCATTGAAGAATTAAAAGCCGACGCTAAAGAAAATGCAGAACACACAATGTTGGTAGATTTAGCTAGAAATGATCTGGGAAAACTAGGAAAAAACGTAACGGTTACCAAGTTAAAGGAAATCCAGCTATTCTCACATGTTATCCATATGGTAAGCGAAGTTACCGCCGATTTGCCTGAAAATACAAATCCATTCGAAATGGTTGCTACCACTTTCCCACAAGGAACTTTAAGCGGTGCCCCAAAACACAAAGCACTTCAATTAATCAATAAATATGAAAAAGATTCCCGCGGATATTACGGTGGCTGCATCGGAATGATCGGGCTGAATGGCGACTGTAATCAAGCCATTATGATCAGAACCTTTTTAAGCAAAAACAATACTTTATATTATCAGGCCGGAGCCGGATTGGTTGCAAAATCGAATCCCGAAAGTGAGTTGGAAGAAGTAAACAATAAACTGAATGCCCTGAAAAAAGCAGTTGAAAAAGCAGAAAAATTAGTTAACAGTTTCTAATTACCGACAAAAACAACTGCAAACCAAAAACAAGCAACAAAAATGGATAACAATAAAGAACAACAAACTAAAATTTTAGTTTTCGACAATTACGACAGCTTTACTTATAACCTCGTTCAGATCATCGAAAGAGTTTTAGATCAAAAAGTTGATGTGGTAAGAAATGATCAAATTTCTTTGGAAGAGATCAATAAATATGATAAGATAATTCTGTCGCCCGGACCAGGAATTCCCGAAGAGGCAGGTATTTTATTAGATGTCATTAAAGAATATGCTCCTACAAAAAGTATTTTGGGAGTTTGCCTTGGTCAACAGGCAATTGCAGAGGCTTTTGGCGGAAGTTTAATTAATCTTTCCGAAATCTTTCACGGTGTGGCAACTTCGGCAGAATTAGTGAAAAATGACACGAAACTTTTCAGAAATATATCAAGCGGTTTAGCAGTCGGAAGATATCACAGTTGGGCTGTAGATCCTAAAAATTTTCCACAAGAACTGGAAATTACCGCAGTAGACAAAGACGGAATGATCATGGCATTACAACATAAAACATATGATGTACACGGTGTTCAGTTCCATCCCGAAAGTATTTTAACTCCAGACGGAGAAGCAATCATTAAAAATTTCCTTTTAAATTGAAAACAATAGAAATTCCTTCAACCATAAAAATCCCACAAATGAAAGAAATCCTGGAATACCTGTTCAATCATCACACCTTATCAAAATCTGAAGCTAAGGCAATTATGATTGAGATCGCTCAAAATAAATTCAATGTGATTGAAGTAACTGCTTTTATCAGTGTTTTTCTGATGAGAAATATTACGTTGAAGGAATTGGAAGGTTTCAGAGAAGCTTTGTTACAAATGGCCGCTACCGTAAATCTGGATGCCGATGACGCAATAGATATCGTCGGAACCGGAGGTGATGGTAAAAACACCATCAACATTTCAACTTTAGCAAGTTTTGTGATAGCCGGAGCAGGTCAGAAAGTTACCAAACATGGAAATTACGGAGCGTCTACCATCACCGGGTCTTCCAATGTTATGGAAGAATTGGGTTATATTTTTAAAAATGACTCTGAAATGCTGAATAGAGATCTTGAAAGAGCCAATATCTGCTTTTTGCATGCGCCCTATTTTCATCCTGCTCTTCAATCTGTTGGAGCATTGAGAAGATCTTTAGGGTTAAGAACATTTTTCAATTTGTTAGGCCCGTTGGTAAATCCTGCGAAGCCACAATTTTCAATGATCGGAGTTTACAATCTTGAAATTGCCCGAATTTATCAATATCTATTGCAAAAAGATGAGCGAGATTTCATTTTGGTTCACAGTTTAGACGGATATGATGAAATAAGCTTGACTCACGACACCAAAATTATAACAAAAAAAGGAGAAGAAATCTATTCAACGGAAGATCTAGGTTTTGATTCCATTTCTCAGGAAAGTATAAAAGCTGGCGAAACAACGCAGGAATCTGCGAGAATTTTTAGAGATATTTTGGAAGGAAGAGGAACAAAACAGCAAAATTCCGTGGTTTTAGCTAATGCTGCAGTTGCTTTGCATCATACCAATAAATTCGGAAGTTATGACGACTGTCTTTTGTTGGCTCAGGAAAGTTTAGAAAGCGGAAAAGCATTGAAAAGCTTGGAATTATTACTACAATAATCACCTTTTAAAATGTAGAATGATGACAATATTAGACAAAATCATAGAAAGAAAAAAGGGAGAAATTACAGCTTCGAAATCAAAAATTTCTATTCAAAAATTGAAAAATTCCGAGTTTTTTGGAAGAAAAACTTTTTCATTACAAGAATCTGTAAAAAGTAAAACCGGAATTATTGCCGAGTTCAAAAGACAATCTCCGTCAAAAGGAATTATTAACGATCAGGTTTCCCCTTTAGAAGTTGTTTCAGCGTATGAAAAATTCGATGCGAGCGGAATTTCTATTTTGACGGATAGAGATTTTTTCGGAGGAAGTTTTGAAGATATTTTAAGTGTAAGAAATCATATCAATATTCCAATTTTACGAAAAGATTTTATGGTAGATGAATATCAGTTTTATGAAGCAAAAAGTCTGGGAGCTGATGTAATTTTATTAATTGCGTCTTGTCTTTCAGCTAATCAGGTTCAGGAGTTTACGGAATTATCTCATGAGTTAGGGTTAGAAGTTTTATTGGAAATTCATACCGAAGAAGAGCTTAATCATTTCAATCCAAAAATCGATCTGGTTGGAATTAATAACAGGAATTTAAAAGATTTTAAAGTTGATTTACAGCATTCTGTGAACTTGAAAAATCTGCTTCCAAAAGACGTTTTATCGATCGCAGAAAGCGGAATTTATAATATTGAAGATTTCAATTATTTAAAAGAAAAAGGGTTTGACGGATTTTTAATGGGCGAATATTTTATGAAAAATAAAAACCCTGCAAATACGTTTGAAGAATTTATTAATGTGGTTACAAAATAATTTGAATATATAATGATGAAACCAAAACTTAAAGTCTGTGGATTAACGAAATTGGATCAGATTCAGGAATTAATTTCCATGAATACGGCTTTTATTGGTTTTATTTTCTATGAAAAGTCACCAAGATATGTTTTGAATCATTTAAGTTTAGAAGATATTTCAAAAGTTAACCATCAAGGGAAAGTTGGAGTTTTTGTGAATGAAGATCTAAACAAAATACTAGAAACGGCCGAAAAAGCAAATCTGAATTTTATACAACTTCACGGCGACGAAAGCGAAAATTTTATTTCAGAATTAAAAGAAAAACTGAATCCTGAAATTGGAATTATAAAAGTTATAAGGATTGGAAGTGAGAAACCGGAAGGCGCAAGTAGCATTCAGGAAACCATCACCCGACAACTGAAAACCAGCAACTATTTACTTTTTGATACCGATTCAAAAGCTTTCGGAGGAACAGGAAAACAGTTCGATTGGACTCTATTAAATGAATTTGAAATTCCGCTTCCCTATTTTTTAAGCGGCGGAATTTCAGAAGAAAATATAGATAATATTAAAATTTTAAATCAAAAGCCTTTTGCATTAGATATTAATTCAAAGTTTGAATTGAACGCAGGGAATAAAGATTTAGATAAAATAAGCTTCTTTAAAGCTAAAATGTAAAAAACGGGATGATAAACATCAATTTAATAAGAAAAAATTTCTACAAAAGATTATTTCCGCCAAAGTTTGAAAACGAAAGAGTTCAGACTTTGTATAATTTTGTGTCTAAAAATGATAATAATTTCGAGCATTGGGAACTCGATGGTTTATTAACTGATTTTATCAATATCATTAAGCATTATGACGAAAAAGATACACAGCATTTTTTTGATACAATCAATTTATGGAACAGTTATTATCTTGTTATTATTTCCGATAAGTTTTTAGATAATAGAGTAAAATCGAATGTTACCTACGATTTTGGAAATATTTATGCTAAGATCTTTTTACTGTATGAAAACTTTGATTCCTATTTTTTAATTGATAATCTGGAGATTGCGATTACGATGTACAACTCAAAATTGGACACGACCACTTTAATTGATTTACTCGGTAAAATCAATTTATTACATCATAAAAAACTGATAACCAAACAACAATTTGAATATAATTTGTCATTTATAAATAATTTACAAAATGAATTATAAAAACCCCGATGAAAACGGATATTATGGAGAATTTGGAGGTGCTTTCATCCCAGAAATGCTCTACCCAAATGTAGAAGAATTACAAAAAAACTACCTTGAAATCATAGAATCAGAAGATTTTCAGACTGAATATCAGGATCTTTTGAAAAACTATGTAGGACGTGCTACTCCACTTTATTTTGCTAAGAATTTAAGTCAGAAATACAATACCAAGATCTACCTGAAAAGAGAAGATCTTAATCATACCGGAGCGCATAAAATCAACAATGCTTTAGGGCAGGTTTTACTGGCAAAATGTCTCGGAAAAAATAGAATTATTGCGGAAACCGGCGCCGGTCAACATGGCGTTGCCACCGCTACAGCCTGCGCTTTATTAGGCTTGGAATGTATCGTTTACATGGGTGAAATCGACATTCAAAGACAGGCTCCTAATGTTGCCAGAATGAAAATGTTGGGGGCAGAAGTCATTCCCGCAACTTCAGGTTCAAAAACATTAAAAGACGCTGTAAATGAAGCTTTAAGAGACTGGATCAATAATTCCGTAACCACTCATTACGTGATCGGAAGTGTGGTCGGGCCACATCCTTTTCCGGACTTGGTAGCGAGATTTCAAAGTATTATTTCAAAAGAAATCAGAGAACAGCTTAACGAACAAATCGGAAGGCAAAATCCCGATTACGTAATTGCCTGTGTTGGCGGCGGAAGCAATGCAGCAGGAACTTTTTACCATTTTGTGAATGAAGAAAATGTAAAAATTATCGCCGCAGAAGCCGGAGGTTTAGGAGTCAATTCAGGAAAGTCGGCAGCGACAACTTTTCTGGGAACTTTAGGCGTTTTACATGGTAGCAAAAGTTTGGTAATGCAAACGGAGGACGGACAGGTCATCGAGCCCCACTCTATTTCTGCAGGATTAGATTACCCGGGAATCGGGCCTTTTCATGCGCATTTATTCAAAGAAAACCGTGCTGAATTCTTTAGTATTAATGATGATGAAGCCTTAAAATGTGCTTTTGAACTGACAAAATTAGAAGGCATCATTCCAGCTTTGGAAAGCGCCCATGCTTTGGCGGTTTTAGACAAGAAGAAATTCAATGAAAATGATGTAGTTGTGATCTGCCTGAGCGGTCGTGGTGACAAGGATATGGAGACCTATTTGAAGAATTTAAATAATGACTAAAAAGGACTTTTTCAATATTTTACAATGGTCTTTGGTTATTTTTGTAGCGCTGTATATGATTACTTATGGAGCCGCAAAATTTACACAATTTGGAGAAATTTCGGAATATTCAAGACCTCTTTTTTCTTATCAGGGAATGGATATAATGTGGGCATTTTATTCTTATTCAAAAACATATGCGATCATCTTAGGATTATTTGAAATACTCGGCTCGTTACTATTCTTGATTCCAAAAACTAGAATTATTGGAGGATTGTTATTATCAAGTATTTTGATCAATATCATTTTACAAGACTATTTTTATGACGTTCACAGAGGAGCCATGGCAAATGCTGTAACCTATCAAATTCTTATCATTGTAGTCTTTTTTATGAATAAAGAAAAACTGATTGCAATGATTAAAAGTTCATCAATAAACTTCAATTTTCAGAGAAAAAAAATAGTCTTACAAATATTCCTAATCCTCGTCCTTTTATTTTTATTGATGCTGGCTCAAGAGGGAATGGGATTATTATTAAACATTTTAAAAATATGAAAAAACTAAACATATACTTCACAGCAGGAATTCCGCAACTGGAAGATACCGCTGATATTATACAACTAATTCAGGACGCCGGAGCAGATATGATGGAGATCGGAATGCCTTATTCTGATCCTGTTGCAGACGGACCCGTCATACAAAAAGCTCATGAACTGGCTTTACAAAACGGAATGACCATCGAAAAACTTTTATCACAGTTAAAATCGATCAAAAATGAAATCAAAATTCCGGTAATTTTAATGGGATATATCAATCCTGTTTTAAGTTTTGGATTTGAAAATTTCTGTAGAGAATGCTCAGAAAGTGGTGTTTCGGGATTAATTATTCCTGATCTTCCGCCTATTGAATTCGAAAAAAATTATCAGAAAATTTTAGAAAAATACAATCTTAATTTCACATTTCTGGTAACTCCGGAAACTTCTGACGAAAGAATTCTTTATCTCGATTCTTTAAGTTCAGGATTTTTATACGCGGTAAGTTCCTCATCTACAACAGGAAATGAAAATGCTGTATTGAAAAATGAAGATTATCTCTCAAGATTAGCTTCTCTTCCATTAAAAAATCCTGTTATGATCGGTTTTGGGATTAAATCAAAGCAAGATTTCGAAAACGTCACTGAAAAAGCCGATGGCGGAATTATCGGGACTGCTTTCGTAAATATTCTTTTACAAAATAAAGATTGGAAGATAAATGCCATAGATTTTATTAATTCCATAAAAGGCTAAAATTCACTAAATTTGTATGTAAAAAATGATATGAAATCACGACACCGTATCATTAGAAGAAAACAGACATCGACAGCATGAATACACATCAAAATAAAGTAGTAGAATTTGAAGATCTTGGCGTAAAAGAATATCAACCTTCCTGGGATCATCAGGAAAAACTGATGAAAGATATTATTGATACCAAAATCAAAAACCGCGATTTACCTGCTGAACAACATATCACCACTTCCAATCACTTTCTTTTGGTGGAGCATCCTCACGTCTATACGTTAGGAAAAAGCGGACATGAAGAAAATATGCTGGCCGGAATAGATCAGCTAAAGGAAATTGATGCTACTTTCGTAAAAGTGAATCGTGGCGGAGATATTACGTATCACGGTTACGGACAGATCGTTGGCTACCCTATTTTAGACCTTGAAAATTTCTTTACGGATATTCACAAATATATGCGAAATCTTGAAGAAGTGATCATCAGAACAATCAATGAATATGGTTTGAAAGGTGAGCGCTCTCCCGGAGAAACAGGCGTTTGGCTGGATGTGGGGAAACCTTACGCAAGAAAGATCTGTGCAATGGGCGTAAAAGCTTCCCGTTGGGTGACATTGCATGGTTTTGCCTTGAATGTTAACACTGATATGCGTTATTTTGAATACATTGTTCCTTGCGGTATCAAAGACAAACAGGTGACTTCTTTAAAAAGAGAGCTTGAAAGAGAACTGACGCCCGAAGAAATGGAAGATATTAAAAGTAAGATCAGAAAGCATTTTGCAGATGTTTTTGAGGCGGAATTAAAATTCAAAAAATAATATTTAAACCCATTTTTACAATGGGTTTTCTTTTTGTCTAAACATGTTAGGCTTATACTTTTTCTGCAACAACATTAGTTCTATACACATTATAGATTTCATCAAAAATATATTTATTAAAATTAAATTGCGTGCAATTTAATTTTGTTATACCTTTGTATCAGAAATTTAAAATAAGAACAAACAATGTCATTAATAGAAGATCTAAACTGGAGACATGCAGTAAAAGCATACGACCCAACTAAAAAAGTATCACAGGAAGATTTATATAAAATTTTAGAAGCGGCGAGATTGGCTCCTACTTCATCAGGATTACAGCCTTTCAAGATTATTGTTGTCGAAAATCAGGAATTGAAAGAAAAAATGGTTGCCGGAGCATTGAATCCGGAAGTTATGAGAGATTCTTCTCACGTATTGGTATTTGCGGCTTGGGATAGCTATTCTAACGAAAAAATTGATAAAGTTTACGATCACCATACTGATGTAAGAGACCTTGCTAAAGGACGTTTCAACAGTTATACCGATATGCTGAAAAAGCTTTATGGATCTCAGACTCCTGCAGAGCATTTTGCACACACGGCACGTCAGACTTATATTGCATTAGGTTTGGCAATGGCTCAGGCTGCCGAATCGAAAATCGACAGTACTCCTGCGGAAGGTTTCAGTAATGCAGTAGTTGATGAAATTCTTAATTTGAAAGAATTAGGTTTAAAAAGTGTAAGCCTTCTATATCTTGGTTACAGAGATGCAGAAAAAGATTGGCTTTCAACAATGAAAAAAGTTAGAGTTCCAATGGAAGACTTTATCATTACAAAATAACACCTTATTCAACCTTATCTTATGGAAAATTTAAAACAGCTAAAACTGGAAAATCAAATCTGCTTTCCTTTGTATGTGATTGCAAAAGAGATCACCGGATTGTACAGACCTTTTCTTGATGAGCTGGATATTACCTACTCTCAATACCTTGTAATGATGGTGCTTTGGGAAAATGACGGGCTTACCGTAAGCCATATCGGGGATAAATTATTCCTCGACAGCGGTACTCTTACTCCTCTGCTGAAAAGGCTTGAGGCAAAAGGATTTATCGTAAGAAAAAGGAAAAAAGAAGATGAAAGAGTGGTTGAAGCATTCTTAACCGAGGTAGGAAAACAGCTACAGCAAAAAGCATGTGAAATTCCTCATAAGATTCAACAAAAAATTGGTATTGAGCCTGAAGATCTCATTCAGCTTAAAGATACCATCCAAAAAATATTAAGCAAAATAGAAAAATAAATGAAAACATTATACACCACAAAAGTTACTGCTAAAGGTGGCAGAAACGGACATATAAAAAGCGAAAACGGAGTTCTTGATCTTGAAGTGAGAATGCCTAAAGCTCTTGGCGGTGCCAATGAAGATTACACCAACCCTGAAATGCTTTTCGCAGCAGGTTACTCAGCGTGTTTTGACAGTGCTTTAAATAGAGTGATCAGTTTATCAAAAACAAAAACCGGCGAAACAACCGTTAAGGCTCAGGTTAGCATCGGACAATTGGAAAATGGAGGCTTCGGTCTTGCTGTGGAATTGGACGTAAACATTCCTGAAGTTTCTATTGAAGAAGCTCAGTCTCTTACTGAAAGGGCTCATGAAATCTGCCCTTATTCTAATGCAACAAGAAATAATATCGAAGTAAAAATTTCAGTTACCAATAACTAAGATCGGTTTCTTATATTATCAATTAAATCTGTTTCTTTTCTAAACAGATTTTTTTATTTTTAAATACAAAAGGAGAAATAAAAACTGATGTTATGTGGAAAATAATTAATTTTATGGAGCTTTTTTAGCAAAAATTAAAAAACAAATAACCCAAAACAATTAAACATTTAGATAAATGAAAGAAAATGAATTTGCCCAATTAAGTGATCAACAATTATTAGAAAAAAAGAAACAACTAAAATCTACCAATATAATAAATGCTGTAATTATTGGTGTATTAATAGGAGTTGTAATTTACAGTGTCCTAAAAAACGGTTTCGGATTTGTCACATTTTTGCCATTACTTTTCGTTTACTTTATTGTAAAAAACCAAAATGAAAGCAAAGAGCTTGAAAAGGAAATTAAATCCCGAAATTTAAGGCAAGAATAAAAAACTCATGAAATTCTGATTGAATTAAATTAAACTTCTTTCATCTTTACTTATCAACACTTTCAATTAAAATATCTTGAAAAAACTTCTAATATTAATTTTCACGATCTGTGTCTGCCTTAACTTCTACGCTCAAAATACATACGCATTTTTCGGATCATTCAATCGGGATAAAAATATAGAAGGAATTTTCGTTTATGAATTAGATACGATCAGCGGAAATTTATCTAAAGTCACCACCGTAACAGGAATTTTAAATCCATCATTCCTCACTTTATCTCCAAACGGAAAATATGTTTTTGCCTGTACAGAAAGTAAAACTCCAAATGGAGGGAAAGTAAGCAGTTTTGAATTTAAACCTGAAAATAAAACTCTTACTTTCATTAACAGTCAAAAAAGTGGCGGTGAAAATCCCGTTTATTTAACCACTCACAAAAACGGAAAATGGCTGGTGAATGGAAATTACACAGAGGGAAGTGTTTCCGTCTACCCAATTTTAGATAACGGAACGATTGAACCCGCTGTTCAAAACTTTCAGTTTTCTGAAGGAAGTATAAATCCTGGAAGGCAGGAGCGTTCTCACATACATTCAACGGTTTTTTCACCAGATTTTGATTACATTTTCCTGCCAGATTTGGGAGCGGATAAAATCAGAACATATAAGTTTGAAGATGAAAAAAAACAACCATTACAAGATGCCGAAATTCCTTTTACTAAAACAACTTTAGGAAGCGGACCAAGACATTTCACCTTCCATCCCAACGGAAAATTTGCTTACTGTATTGAAGAAATGGGCGGTGCAGTTAGTGCTTATTCATATAAAGACGGAAAATTAAACAGTATTCAAAGAATCAACACTCATTCAAATAAATATAAAGAAGATTTTGAAAGCTCTGATGTTCACATTTCTCCTGACGGGAAATTTCTGTATGCTTCTAACCGCGGAAATGAGGACAATATTGCTATATTTTCGATTCAAAATAACGGTACCTTAAAAACAATCGGCTATCAAGCCACAAAAGGAAAACATCCGCGAGTTTTTGCTCTTGATCCAACCGGAAAATTTCTAATTACGACCAATGCCGGAAGTGGAGATATTGTTGTATTCAAACGAAACTCAGAAACAGGTTTATTGAAAAAAGTGGGTGAAAAAATTAAAATTAAAAGTGCGTCTTGTGTACAGATAAGAAAGTATAATTAAGCTTTTCTTACCACAAAAGTCACAAAAGATAATGCATTCTGTATTTTAAGCTAACGAACAAAACATAATTAAGAACACATAAATTGGTGAAATCTTTGATTTTATTCTTTTGAGAGCTTTTATTTTCTAATAATTAAACAACAATAATATTCAAATAGCTTTTGTCTCTTTTGTGGTTAAATTTTCAATAATTTAAATAACCCTATGATAAAAATTATCTCGTCATCGAATCACTTTTCTTATAAGCATCAACCGGTTTATAAGAATTATTTTTCTCTTTTTCCTTTTTATCTGAGATTAAAATTCCGAAAAGATGGTCTATTTCATGCTGAAAAATCACCGCTGTAAAACCTTCCACAATTTCTGAATACTTCTGCCCTTTTAAATCAACATATTCTAATTGAATCACCTTACTTCTGTAAAACTGATCTCTAAATTCAGGAATCGACAAATCACCTTCCGGACCGAGATTCTGTAATTCGGATCTCCAGACAATTACGGGATTAATAAAATATTCCACCGGCTCACCTTGTTTATCAAAACGTTGCACCCAAATTACTTTTCTGTTGATCCCGACTTGAGGAGCGGCAATTCCTACTCCACCGTCTGTTGAAAGTAGCGATTCTTTCATTCTTTTAACCAAAGTTGTGGTGTTTGGATCTTTGGGATCTATTTCTGATGAAAGGCTTAGTAAAGTTTTATGTTGATTTTCATCAGTTGTTTGATAAATTGGCAACGCAGAATTTTTATCGCCTTGATTGATGATCGAAATTTCGTTGGAAGTTAATTTCTGAGCGTTGATTATAACGACGAAAAATATGAATAGAAGAAATAGTTTTTTCATTTTTTATTGATTGTTTTACAAATATAAATAATGTCATTTACATATGAAGGCTTCGACTCCGCTCAGCCTGACAATACACAATTTAGCAGATAGTATTAGCATTGTCAGGCTGAGCGGAGTCGAAGCCTTAATTATAAACCTTAAAAAGTTTTCGTCATATCACTCGGAATAATCAGATTAAAATTCGTTGGAATATAATCTTTCTCGGGAACTTTCAATTCAGGATCTTCAGATTCAAAAACAGAGATTACTGCCATTTTCAGGTTTGGATTTTTCTGTTTGATATACCAATAAATTCCTCCAAATTCTTTACTGTGATAATTTCCGTTGTAATGAATAAAAGTCTTTCCGGACTGAATATTTTTTAAGATAGACTCCGCCATTGTAGCATCTTTTGTTGCCTGCGCTGAGATAAAATTCATCACTTTCATTTCTTCTGCATGATCACCCATCATTTTTTTCATTTCGGGATAACCCGGAGTGTCCAATGTTACTTTGATCGGCAATTGAGCGATGTAGGTTTTCTCTTTTGAGGTCAGGTTATTTAATGATTCCAAGCCTTCCTTTGAAGTTTGTGAAGCATATCTTCTCGGAATATTTGTAGCAATAAAATTCAGCTTTTTATCCTTAGCGAAATCAACCAACGGTTTGTAATCTGTTGCATAATTATTCCATAAACGCGCTGAATCTTTCAATGTTTTAGCATCAAATTTTCCGCTTAAATATTGATTTAATTGTGACTGATTATCTCTTTCAAACATCTCAGCACCTAAGATAATCTGACCGTTTTTCTGTTGATATAAAGCTTCGGTAATCTTTAATTGCAGCCAGTGATTGATCGAACTGTTATGATTTTCGCCAAAGAAAACGACATCATAATCCGCCAATTCTTTGACTAATTTTTCTGTATTGATCTCTTTTCCTTTTTGATCATAAAATTGATACGCTTTGAAGTTCTGAGCACTTAATGAACAGAAACTTACAAGCAATATGGCTATGAAAATATTTTTCATTTTTATTTAAATTTAAACACAAATTACACTAATGTTTTACACAAATATCGCAAATTTTTACGCTCACAAAAGCTTTAACACCCAGCAATTAAACGTATGGTTGTCATTCTGAACGAAATAAAATGGAGTGAAGAATCTCTAAAACTAAAGCTGAGATTCTTCCTTCGTCAGAATGACAATTATACGCTAAAAATTTACATATTTACCTAAAAAAGACCGCCTTGAAAAATACAAAACGGCCTTATAAAAAATCATCTAATTATTATTTTTCTAATTCTGCTACAAGGTCTTTCCACTCTTGCAGCTCAGGAATTCCTGGTTTTCTTTTGCCGAAGAACTGAACAATAAAGTCTCCTTCTTTGTTGAATACTTCGATAGCTGTAACTTCACCGTCTTCCGTTGGCTTTTTCACGATCCAAGTTTCAGCGATCTTTGTTACATCAAGGTGTAAATTGAAATCCGGGTCCATTACATTGAACCACTGTTGGTGCCAAAGCGTTTTCTTAACTTCTCCCGTGTGGATCTGGATAATTCCTCTGTTTCCAACGAAAATCATGATCGGTAAATTCTTTTCAGAAGCGTCTTCAAGAACGTTAACTACTTTAGCACTGTCTATTTTTTTAGCATATCCTTCAGGAGCTAACCTCAACGCCTGCGTTCTGCTTACTCCGAATTTTCTTGTCATCATGAAGAAATCGTGAGTATCTTTTAATTCTGTCCATGCTTTTTTGAAACCTTCAGCATCAATTTCAGAATCAGCTTTCTCCGTAGCTTTTGGAGCAACTGCTTCAAATTCCAAAGCCTGAGACTGGTCTTCAGCCTTGAATTTTTCAATAATTGTATCAAAAGCTTCCGTGTTGCTGTCTTTTGTCAAATAGATCTTGTGTAAAGCCAATCCGTCTTTTCCGAAGAACTGAAGACTTTTTTTATCTCCTTCTACTACTCCGAAAGCGAACTTCCAGTGATTAAGAAAAATTCTTAAATCGATATCTTCTCCAACGAAAAGCTGTGCATGAGGACTGCTGAAATCTCCATTAAGATAAGTCCCTTTTCTCTCGTGAACGCATTCGTCGTTACGTGTAAGAGCCATTACTTTTCCCAGCATTTCTGCTTCGGTTAAAATATCTTTAAATTCCGGCTTTAAAAGGGTAATGCCTTCTCCCACGTTCGTTACTAATAATTCAGCCTCACTTACGCCAAGCTCTGCAGCAGCATTTCTTATTCTTAAATGCGGATTTTCAGCTTTCAGAGCGTCCCATTTTCCTTTTAAATCGTTTACTAATGTGCTCATTATTTTATTTTTTTATGGTTAAAACTGTATAATTTCTTGTTATTGTTTCGTTTCCTGTTTTGCTTTTCACTTCTTCTTCTTTTTCAGAGATTCTCATTATTTTAAAATGACTTTTGGAAACCGTTTCTACCATTTCATCCGTATTATACAATGTAAAATCGAATTGTGTGAAAGGCAGTTTCTCCATGAAATCTCTCTGTCCGAAAGTGAGAACAAAAGTTCCCTTATCTTTTAATACTCTGTAAATTTCATTTAAAAATTCAACAGGTTCTTTCCAAAAATAGACGGTATTTACGGTAAATATTTTATCGAAAATTTCATCTTCAAAAGGAAGTTTTTTTCCTTCGTACAATACAAAATCGGCTTGGCTTTCAAATTTTTTATTTAAATTTATCGCTTCATGATGCATTGTTTTCGAAATATCGATTCCTGTATATTTTAAATTATTAGCAACATTCAAAATACTTTTCAGGTGTCCGGCATTTCCGTGTCCTATTTCAAGGATGTGTTCATCGTCTTCTATTAAAAGAGTTTTGATACTTTCTAATGTCATTCCGATGTTGGTGGCATTCATCATTTCGCCAATCTCTTTACCTTTTTCTCCTTGTGGATTGGCAAGGTTTTGAGCCAGAATCTTCAGTTCATCTTTTTCCATGTTATCCAAAAATAATCATTGGGTTATTCGTAATCGGGTGTTCGCAAATGGTACACGGGAAATTATAAGCTTCACTGATATTTTCAGCAGTAAAAACTTCCTGTGGCGTTCCATAAGCAGAAACCTTTCCAGATTTCATTAATAATATTTTATCGGCAAACTGAGCTGCAAGATTTAAATCATGCAGAACAACAATCGCAGAGTTGACTTTCTGAGTAAATTTTTTAATGATTTCTAAAGCTTTGTATTGATGTTTTACATCTAAATTATTCAAAGGTTCATCAAGAAAAACCAATTTATGAGTAATTTCATTCTCCAACTGCGCCATTACTCTTGAAAGATGTACACGCTGTTTCTCCCCACCCGACAAGGTATTGTACTCTCTGTCTTTTAGATTAAAAACTTCAGTTTCGTGCATTCTGTCGTTGGTAGCATCTATATCTTCCTGTCTTGGCTGAGCATCAAAATATGGATACCTTCCCATCATAACGACATCTTTTACCTCAAGCGTAATATCGTTGCTGTTATGTTGAGAAAATTTTGCCTTATGTTTTGAAAGTTCTCTTACTTCCCAGTCATTCAATTCTTTATCTTTAAATATAATTTTTTGCTTTGATTTCACCTCATTCGCCAGAACGCTCAATAAACTTGATTTTCCGGCTCCGTTCGGACCGACAATTGCTAAAAACTCACCATATTCTAAAGAAACATCAACCCCATCCAAAATATGGAATTTTTTATGTTTATAGCTGATTTGATGCGCCTTTATCATTATAATGATTTTTTGAATTTAATTAAAATAGCAATAAAGATTGGTCCACCGATCAATGAAGTCAAAATACCAATTGGCAATTCTGAAGGAGCTACAATACTTCTGCTGAATGTATCGGCAATCAACAGTAAAATACTTCCCAAAACCGCTGACAGTGGTAGAATGAACACATAATTCGATTTAAATAAAAGCCTTAAAATATAAGGTACAATAAGACCTACAAACCCAATCGTCCCTGAAAACGCAACGCAAGTTCCCACCATTAAAGAAGTGATAATTACGATCTGCTTTTTCAGTCTCTCCACATTTATTCCTAAATGCTGTGCATCTTTTTCACCTAACATCATTGCATTTAACGCTTTCCCTTTTGGAAGTAAAATGATGTAGGCAATGATCAAAACTACGGTTAAAACGATATTTTTGGCCCAGGTTGCTCCTGCAAGACTTCCCATATTCCAGAAGGTAAGATCTCTCAGCTGCTCATCTTTTGAAATATAGATTAGAAATCCGGTAATCGAAAATCCGATTGATGTGATAGCAACACCGCTTAACAACATCATGACAACGTTTGTTTTTCCTGCACTTGTAGAAATCCTGTACACCAGCATCATCGCTAATAAAGCTCCCACAAAAGCTGAAATACCTACTAATGAAAATTGTACCATTTCAGGAAGATATTGTTTGAAATGCCCTCCCAAAACAATGGCAATTGCAGCAAGTAACGTTGCTCCGGAGGTTAAACCGATTGCCTCACCGGTCGCCAAAGGATTTTTAAATAACCCTTGCAAAGTCGTTCCCGAAACGGCAAGCATACTTCCTACCAGGATCGCCATAATAATTCTGGATGCTCTCACATCCCAGATCACATATTTATCGCTCAACGCTAAGTTGGGATCATCTTTAATGAACTGACCTAAAACCGTAAATGGCGAAGCACCATTAAAATCGTAAACGCCTATATAAAGTGCCACAATTGCCAGAATAACCAGCAATAGGGCACTTATAGTAAGATAAAAGTATAGTTTACTTTGTGCTTTCAATTAATAATTTGTTTAATCCAACAGCAGCCTCTCCTAATCTTGGTCCGAAACCTGAAACCAGGCCTCCATCCATAGCAATGATCTTTTTGTTTTTACCAGCATTTGTTTGTGAAACACCCGGCATTTTAAGAGCACCCTCGTTTCCTCCTGCACCCTGTAATCCGCTTGAGAAGAAGAATAAAACATCAGGATTTGCTTTAACAACCGCTTCCGGAGTTAATGGCTTGAAGTCTTCGAAATCTTTCACGGCATTTTCACCTCCTGCAAGGCCAATCAATGCATCCATCGGAGTTTTTGTACCTGAAACCATCAACATGTTTCCTCTTGCGTAGATGAACAATACTTTTGGTTTTTTAGCTATTGGCTGAACTTGTTTTAGATCAGCATCAATTTTATCGTTTAATTTTTGATAATCTGTATTACCGATTGCTTTTGCTACCTCAGCGATCAGTTTTTTGGTTCCGTCAACTGTAAATTCCTGTTTAAAAACTTCAGCTTTGATTCCTGAAGACTTAATTTTACCCATTAAATCCGGATTAATATCTTTATCAGAAGCTAAAATTAATGTTGGAGATACCGCCATGATCGGCTCAATCGTCATTGATCTTACGTGACCAAGATCTTTAGCTGTAGCTTTCAAAGATTCTGGGTAAGTACTTGTAACGTCTGTTCCTACGATTTCTTTTTCGTGACCCAGAGCGCTTACAATTTCAGTAATTCCTCCATTAAGAGTAACAATTTTATGAGTAGATTTTGGAGTTTCAGAACTTACTTCTGTAGAATTTTCTTTTTTAGCACCTTCTTCTTTTTTGCAAGAATACACTGCAACAAGCACAGAAGCTGCAAGAATGAATTTTTTCATGATATACTATTATTTGATTTATTTTATAAAGGCTTGTATTCGAACTGAGGTCTTCCACGTTCTCCGGAAGTGCTTGTCAATCTTGTAAATCTTAGTTTAAAATAATACCCCTGAGCATCTTTTATGACATAAAAACGATCTCCGTAAACCTCAAGTCCATTGGTTCCGACAGGATTTCTCCAATTAGCACCAATTACACGCTGGTCGTTGTAAATGAACTTAGACTGATCGATATCAGAAGCTTTGAAATTAGTATAAGCTTCCACTCCTGATGCTGGCGCGGGAACCAATACTTCATAGGCTCCGGCTCCTCCTACATTATTCAGAGTAACAAAATCAGCATAAATGTAGCTTCCGGCTCCTGCAATTGTATTTGTAAATACCGTAAAACAAATATCCCATCTCTTTTTTTCAGGCTGAATAAATACTTCTTTATTATTCTTTAAACTCACAAAATTATAATTGTAAGCTGCATTTTTTGTAATGGTAAGTTCGTTATGAGTTGTAGAATTCAATGCTGCATATTTTACTTTATATCCATCACCGGATCTTACGATTTGAACTTTCATCCAACCTCTGTTATCTCCTCCCGTTGCTACGGAACCGTTTGCTACTGAACCTGTGAAAATTTCTTTACCCATATTCACCAAATAGACTGCATTTTCAGCATCCGTTGGTTTAATTTCTTCAATTGCCGTATAACCTGTAGGGAAATTTCCGTTCACGTCATCTATAAAAGTAATGTTTGAAGGGTTAAAATTAGCTACCTGAACCTGGTCTTTCAATGTAGTAAGACCAGCTTCCGTAACCTGATCTATATTTGTAGCATTAGGAACTTTTCCCGCTGCCATCATAATCGATGAATTTAAAACTACCTTAAATGAACTTCCTGAATAAAAAGCAAGATCCCAATCTGTTCTTTTTGTTACGATTTCAGTATCCGTTCCCAAATCAAACCAAACCTGATTAGGCTGCGTTGCCCCACCAACATTCGGATCAACTCTTGCTCCGTCTGACGGAGCTATAGCAACAGGATCTTCATTATCATTAATACAAGATTGAGATATAGAAGAAGCGCCTATTAACAAGCAAAAAAGTATTTTGTTCATTTTAATTTATTTAAAAATTATAATTTAATCTGGCGAAATAACTTCTGCCATAGAAAAGATTAGCGTCTGAATCTGCTGCATTATGGGCTGTGCCACCTATTGTTGTATCTCTTACAGATGAAACATCAAAAATGTTTTTTATACCTACGCTTACTTCCAGATGATTATTATAGAATGGCTGGGTAACAATAAAATTCATCATGCTGAAATCGTTACGCTGCCCAATTTCGTAGTAAGATGTTGTGATATTTGGCGATACCAATACAAACATTTGCGTTTTCCCAGTATATTTATAAAATAAGGAAAGTGTGGTATTGATTTTTGGAATGATGTAATTTGCTGCCAAATTACCTTCAAATGTGTAAAAGAAATCATCCGGAGAAGTGATGCCCCCTGCTCTTAATTCCTTTGAAGTGCCATAATATGAAGCATTGGCAGCAAGACTGAAACTACCTTTCTGAGCCTTAAAATTCCCCTCAAACAAATAAGATTTAAAACTATCTATATTGATATACTTATATTGTAAAGGTGATTGATTAATAAGGGATAATTCTATTCTATTTTTCAAATTCAAGTAAGTTGCACTTGCTCCTGCTTTAAAATTCCAGCCGGAATTTGTATTGATTTTTTTGTCTGCATTTAATGAAAAAGTCATTCCTTCTTCCGGAACAAGATCCTGATTTCCCTGAATATTGTGATTACTATCTACCATGTACGTGTAGAGCTCATCAAAGTTTGGAAATCTATTCGCACTTCCAATTACTAATCGGATATTATCGTTTTCAGTAATCTTTGCCCTCATTGTCAGTGAGTAATTGTGCTGTGTATCAAATTTATCACTAAGTGCTAAACGATAACCCGGACGAATTGATAACCAGTTATTTGCAGTCCATTCTGCTGATATGAAATTGGCGTAATTGAAGATTTTTCTTTTAACATCGTTAATTCCTTCAAAAGTTCCTGCCCCATTTCCCGCAAAACCAGATGTATGGTCTAATTCATATCCTAATTGGAAATCAATCTTATCATTATTCAAAAAGTTACTGAATACCCCTCTTGAATACATTACATCTGCTTTATTGTATGATTTATATTCATCTTTTGGTGCAGCGCTTCTATTGGGAACATCATAGTCAAAATCTCTGAATTTTCTATCCTGAGTTTGGTATGAAAAATCTCCTGTATAGTTGATCGTTCCAAATTTTGTCTGAATATTAAGTTGATGTAAATATTTTGTCGTAAGATAATCCCTGTCTCTGGCAATATAAGTTCTATTACCACCTCCTAGGTAAAGCTCAGTTACCAAAGGATTGTAATAGTTTAATTTTTCATTTAGGAAACCGAATTTATAAAATACTGAAGTTTTATTTTTATTATATCGCAAAATCCCGTCAACATTCAGAACATCTTTCGGTTGCCAATTATACCCTCTCTTTCCGTCATTATTTTCGGCAAAATATTTATAGCCTTCCTGATTCCCTTTAAATCCTTGAAAATCATTATGGTTAATATTAGCTCCGATATACCAGTTTTCATTAAGATTATATCCAATATTAAGGTTTTGAATATGTCTTCCTTCACCTTTTTTATACCAATTATACTCTTTTCCAACTGTTTCTTCCTGTAAAGAAGCGTTTAGAGTTAATTTTTTCTGGCTGTTTTTCTTTGTGATGATATTAATTACACCTGCAACGGCATTACTCCCGTAATCTACTCCCATTGAACCTCTTACCAACTCAATTCTTTCGATATTATTTACGTTAAGCTTTGTAAGATCAATATTGTTTCCTAAGCCTATATCTCCTACAACCGGAATATTATCAATTAATATCTTGGTATATTCTCCGCCAAGCCCCATAAGACTTGCTGTTGAATTTCCCGAATTACGATCCGGTACAATTAAAACATTTAAACTCTGATTAAGAACTTCTGCTACGTTTGTAACAGCCATATTTTTAATTTGTTGTGCATCAATAACCTCAACTTTATAGATAGATTTATTAATAGATTGCTGCATGTACTGTCCGGTAATGACAACTTCTTCTATTTTTGTCTGATTAAGAGAATCTTTTTCCTGTGCATTGATCCAAAAAACAGTGGATAATGACAGTATAGATAGCACTTTCTTCTTCATAGATGCAAAATTTTCGACAAATATAATACTTTATTTAGAACAATTAAAAATAATTTACTATTTTTGTATAATAATTCTAAATAAAAATAAGGTTATGAAATTAAGACTACTTTTTGGAACTTTAATGCTTACGGCTATGACGGCTCATGCACAAGTAGCTACAATTAATGAGAACTTTGAAGGGTTTACAGCAGGAAATACTACTTTTCCACAAAATGGGTGGAGTGCTTCTTTAGCTCCAAATCCTTTACCATTTCCTCCAGGACCATTAATGATTGTTACGACAGGAACTGATAAAGCTGTTCAGGCATATTCTGGAAACAATACAAGTGTACCTTCATATTTGATTGCCCCACAGATCGTTGCTCCAACAGGAAACAAAACTTTAACTTTTGTTGCTGCAAAAGCTACAGGTTCGGGTGGTAACGGAACTCTTGAAGTAGGTTTAGCATCAAGCCCGACAGATATGACAACATTCGTATCTTTAGGAACTCCAATCTCATTAACAAGTGAAACGTATCAGAATGTATCGGTACCGATTCCCGCATCTTCTTCAACCTATATTGTTTTTAAATTTACTCCGACTGCTGCTCACACAGCGTTACAAATTGATAATGTAATTTATAACACAACTGCTACTCTAGCAGTTTCTGATGCTTCAAAATCTAATGAAGAAGTTAAATTCGCTGTTAACGCTGAAAACACTGCGCTACAGTTCGTAGCTAAGAAAGCTCCTAAGAATATTCAAATCTATTCTGCTGGAAGTCAAAAAGTTGCTGAAGGTAAATTGAAAGGACAGTCATTTGATGTCAGCGCTCTTCAAACAGGCGTTTATTATATCATTATTGAAACTGCAGAAGGTTCAATAATGAAATCAAAATTTATCAAAAAGTAAGATTTATTAGACGAACTTACATTTAAAATAGCTGATTTATGAAATTCATAGATCAGCTTTTTTTATGAACAAAAATTAAAATACGTTGTAAAAGCTCATTATTAAAAGAGTTTTCATATGTAATAATTTATAAACACGACAAATATCATGTTTTTATTTAGAACAATTAAAAATAATTATATAGTTTTGTAGAACAATTCTAAATAACAAAAAAAATAAACATTAAGATATTATGAAAACAAAACTACTTTTAGCTTCACTATTTGCTTTATCAGTTCAGCAAACCATGTTGGCTCAAACAGATGCTAACGGATATACACAGGTAGATCTTTCTATGGGTTCAGGATACCAGAACCGTGTATTTTTTAGTTTACCCGGAAATAATATTGTTTCTCAACCTGCCAATTCATGGGATGTTGCTTTTTACAGAAATTCAACAATGAGTTTCGGAACAAGAATTAATGATGCTAAAGATATTTTAGTCTATCAAGCTTCAAACAACCTTGCAGATTGGGATAATATCAATATTGCTAATATATCGACTTGGGGAGAGCCGCTTTATAATCCGGATAATACAGCAACTATTCAGGAAGGTGCTTTTGAACAGGGGTCTGCTCCATACGGGTGGGGACAATACAACGGTGCAACTCATCATATTGAAGGAACAATTATATTTGTTTTAAAATATCCAAATGACACCTACATAAAATTTGCCATTCAGGATTATTTTGGAGGTTATACTTTCAAATATTCTAAATGGAACGGAACAACCTGGGACGCTACCCAAACAAAAACGTTGGCAAACGGATCAGACGATGCTTATTTCAACTATTTCTCATTCACAACAAATGACAAAGTAGCTAATCTTGAGCCTGCAAAAACTGCATGGGATCTGATGTTTACAAAGTATTATACTTTCTATAATAACATTATGATGTATCCGCTTTCGGGAGTGATTCAGAATCCGAGCATCACAGTTGCAAAAGTACAGCCGGAAACTCAGGCAACATCTACTTTTACGGCTCCTGCTTCTACTGCATTCTCAGCTAATATTACATCAATAGGTCACTCATGGAAGCCTGTTTCCGGAGTTTACAGTGATGTAGTTTATTATATTAAAAAAGGAAGCGATTATTACAGAATGTATTTTGTATCAAACGGAGGTCAATCTACGGGCAATATGTATTTTAAATACAAAAATATCACTTCAACGTTGGGAGTTACTGATATGGCCAATAAAAAAGCTTCATTCGGTGTTTATCCAAACCCGACAACTGCTGATAAACGCGTTACTGTTTTATTCGATGTTAAAGAAAAAGCGAATAATAAAGGTATTGTAGAAGTATACGACCTTTCAGGTAAAAAAGTATACACGGCAGAATTAACCAATCAGACAGGTTTCTACAAGCAAGACTTGAATCTTTCTCACCTTACCGCAGGAAATTATCTTGTGAAAATAACTTTCGGAGGAAGCACAGAAACGAAGAAACTTATTGTAAAATAGTGAATGGTGAACTGTCAATAGTGAATTTTTTAAACTTGATGACAGACTAATTTACAATTCATTCTCAAAAATAAAATTTTAATACTTTCTATTTTTTCTAATAAAAGGCTGCCTACAAATTGTAAGCAGCCTTTTAAAATTTATTTTAATTTAGATATTAGAAGCTAGATATTAGAAATTAGTTTTAAAACTATCCGCAAAATCTTTACAAATCTGCTACAAAATCTTGCGTCCTCTATATACCTGAGTTGAGCTTTCCAGCATTTTAGAAATATCTTTTCTGAAATTCAAAAGGTGATCCTGCCCGTTATGACGGCTCCAGTGTTCTTCGCTTTCCCATAATTCGACCATTAGAAAAGTTCCTTTATTGTCTTTATCTTCAACAAGATCATACTGCAGACAACCCTCTTCTTTTCTGGTTTCTCTTACCAAAGTTTGAAATAATTCTACCGCATCCATTAAGTAATTTTCATTCAACTTAAAAAGCGCAACAACGTGTAAATTCATGTTCTGTTTTTTATGGTGTAAAAGTAAAGTATTTTCAAAATTGAAATACATTTTTACCTATTTTATTTTTCCACAATCAACAGTTTTTTTTAACTGAAAACAGATTTATAAATTGTAATAGAACTCATCACAATCACCAAAGTTCCTATTACAATAAACATTTTTTTCACCGGAAGTTTCGCGGTAAGCATCGCCGAAAATGGCGCAGTGATAATTCCACCTATCAAAAGTCCTAAAATAATATTCCAATGTTGAATTCCTAATGTAAAAAAGAAAGTGACCGCAGCGGTTATGGTTAAAATAAATTTAGCAACCGTTGAACTTCCAACAGCAAATCTTGGCGTAAAAGCATTTTTAATTAAAGTTCCTGTCACTAAAGGTCCCCATCCCCCACCGGCAAAAGAATCTATAAAACCGCCAATTAATCCTAATCTTGTTAAGTTGGTTTTTCTTTTCAAAGCTTTATTTTGTTTAGGTTTAAAAGCATTTGACAAAATCTGGATTCCAAGATATAAGGTATAAAAAGCGATAACGGTTTTAGTAATTTTTGAATAATATTCGCCAACATACGTCAGACTTAAAGCTCCGATAACTGCTCCGATGATCGCTGGAATTGCTAACTTTTTAACCAGACTTTTGCTTACATTTTTAAGCTTAATATGACTTACACTTCCCGCAGCCGTTGTAAAACTTTCGGCAGAATGAATACTTGCACTCACAATATGCGGCGGAATATTCAGAAATAAAAGCGTCGTCGTACAGATCACGCCATAGCCCATCCCCATTGATCCGGCTACAATTTCAGCCACAACACCAACTAAAAGCATCCAGTAAAAAATATGATTATCCTTTTCTAAAATGGTTAAAAGTTCGTCCAGGTAACCAAATTCATACATGGAAAAAACTGCAATAGCAACTATTACAGCGGTTATCAACAGGACATTTAACCTGATCTGAACTTTCCTGGAAATTACCATGTTATAAGATCATTACAGCTCCAACCGTTGAATTGCTTGTTTCGTCGATCAAAACAGCATTTCCGGTATCACGACTATCTTCAAAACTATCGAAAACCAAAGGGGAAGCCGTTTTCAAACGTACTTTTACCACTTCGTTAAGCTTAATACTTTCGTTAACCGGTGTTTTTTCAAGCGTATTAACATCTATTTTATATTCAATTTCTTTGATGATCGCTTTTAAAACTTTGCTTTTATGTTGAATGAAATATTTATTTCCTTCATTCAGTTCTTTTTTATCGAGCCAACAGACAACGGCTTCAATTTCATTTTCAACCTTTGGAAGATCGTCAGTTTTTACTAAAAAATCACCTCGGCTGATATCAATATCATCTTCAACATGTAAAACCGCAGGCTGATTGGTGAAAACAGATTCCACTTCTTTTCCGCCCGTTTCTATTTTTGAAATTTTGGTCTGAATATTTTGAGGAAGAACCGTAATATCATCCCCTTTTTTATACACTCCCGAAATTACTTCACCCGCATAACCTCTGTAATCATGCAACTCTTCAGTTTGGGGACGAATGACGTATTGCACCTGAAATCTAGGTTTTTCAACGTCTTTATCTTGATTAATTTCAACATTTTCAAGGAAATCCAGAAGTGTCGAACCACTATACCAACTCGTCTTTTCAGATTTTTCAACAATATTATCTCCATTGAATGCTGAGATCGGGAAATAATTCACATTCGGCAACCCTAATTTCTGAGCAACCAATTGATACTGCGATTTAATATCATTAAAAACTTCTTCAGAATAATCCACCAGATCCATTTTATTAATCGCAACGACTACATTTTTCATCTTTAACAATGAAGCAATGATTGAATGTCTTCTCGTTTGTTCGATTACACCTTGTCTTGCATCAATCAAAATCACGATCAGCTGCGAGTTTGAAGCTCCCGTAATCATATTTCTTGTGTATTGAATATGTCCCGGAGCATCCGCAATTATGAATTTTCTTTTCGGAGTCGAAAAATATCGGTAAGCAACGTCAATCGTTATTCCCTGTTCTCTTTCGGCCCTTAAACCGTCTGTAAGAATCGCAAGATCAATTCCGTCCTCGTTTTTATTTTTTGATTGTTTTTCCAACGCTTCAAGTTGGTCGATCAATATATTTTTGCTGTCGTACAAAAGTCTTCCGATCAACGTACTTTTTCCGTCGTCTACACTTCCCGCAGTGATGAATCTTAATATGTCCATATTTATTTTATTAATGATAATTGATCAATGATAAATCATTCCTTCTTTACGCATACCTAAAATCATTTATCAATTATATTTTATCATTTATGTTAAAAATATCCTCCTTTTTTTCTATCCTCCATTGCAGCTTCCGTCACTTTATCATCAATTCTCGTTTCGCCACGCTCAGAAATTTTGGAAGCAGTAATTTCTTTCACAACCTCATCTAAAGTCTCGGCAGAACTTTCAACCGCGGCAGTACAGGTCATATCGCCAACGGTTCTGTAACGAACTCTTTTATTGACAATGGTATCATTTTCATCAATTTGAATAAAATCGGAAACTGCAATTAATTGTCCGTCATATTCAATCACATCTCTGTCATGCGCAAAATAAATCGGTGGAAGCTGGATGTTTTCTTTTTTAAGATAGCTCCAAACATCAAGTTCTGTCCAATTGGAAATCGGAAAAACTCGTACATTTTCACTTTTATTGATTCTTCCGTTGTAGATGTTCCATAATTCCGGGCGTTGTAATTTGGGATCCCATTGACCAAATTCATCACGGACAGAGAAAAAACGTTCTTTTGCCCTGGCTTTTTCTTCATCCCTTCTCGCACCTCCGATACAGGCATCAAACTGAAATTCTTCAATCGTATCTAATAAAGTATGCGTTTGCAGCCAATTTCTGGAAGCGAATTTTCCTTTAGGTTCCGTTAAATTCTTTGCTTTAATGGTATCTTCAACCTTTCTTACAATTAATTCCGCGCCGATATTTTCTGCCAAATAATCTCTGAATTGCAGAGCTTCCGGAAAATTATGCCCTGTATCGATATGAACCAACGGAAACGGAATCTTCATCGGAGCAAAAGCCTTTCTCGCCAAATGCACCAATGTAATTGAATCTTTTCCGCCACTGAAAAGCAACGCAGGTTTTTCAAACTGAGCTGCAATTTCGCGCATAATGTAAATGCTTTCGGCTTCCAGTTGTTCCAGATAGTCTAGTTTATGTGTACTCATTTTTACTACTTAAAATTTAAATTAATGCGTATGCAGACCGCATTCTTTGTGTGAACTTTCCCACCACCAACGTCCTGCACGCGGATTTTCTCCTTCTTCGATCGCTCTTGTACAAGGCTGGCATCCAACACTGATGAACCCTTTTTTATGTAAAGACAATTCCTGAACTTTATGTTGATCTAAATAATCTAAAACATCCTGATATGACCAGTGAATCAGCGGATTGTATTTATATAATTTTCGGTCTTCATCCCATTCGATGATCGGCATATTTTCACGGTTTTCAGATTGTTCGGAACGAAGCCCTGTGATCCACACTTTTGCACCTTCCAGTGCACGGTTCAAAGGTTTTACTTTTCTGATAAAACAGCATTCTTTTCTATTTTCAACGGAATGATAGAAGGCATTGATCCCTTTTTCATTCACATATTTCTCCACATCAGAGCTTTCCGGAAAATAAACTTCTGTTTTTGCTTTATATTTTGAATTGTTGTTGGAAAGCAGTTCGTAATGCTCATAGAAAAGTCTTCCTGTATCTAATGTGAAAACTTTGATCGGTAATTTTTGACTAAAAATTACATCCGTAATGACCTGATCTTCCTGACCAAGCGATGTTGAGAAAACAACTCCTTCCGAGAATTTTTCTGAAATAAATTTCAATCCTTCCTCTACCGTAAACTGTTTTAGTGTATCTGCATCTTCTGTTGAAATCATATTTATTCATTTGAAGTCTTGCAAATATCTAATAAAATAATTATCCTACCAAATAAGTAGACTAATTATTCAAAAAAAATGGATCAGATCAATCGATCAAATCCAGTAAAGTTTTTTCTTCTAAAATTTTAAGTGATGCATCCCGAACTTCAATCAAAACATCATGCAAACTGCAGTGTTCTTCATTACAATCTTCACATTTTTCATAAAAATTTAAACTTACACAAGGTAAAAGCGCAATCGGGCCATTCACTAAACGAATGATTTTTGCAAGCTTTACAGTTTCAGGATGATCCCGTAAAAAATACCCGCCTCCTTTTCCTTTTTTACTATCAAGGACATCGGCTTTTTTTAATTCAAGCAAAATGTTTTCCAGAAATTTTAATGGAATTTTTTTACGTTCCGCAATTTCGGAAATAAGAACAGGGCCGTCATTTCTTTTTTCTACAAGATATGAAAGCGCCTTAAAAGCATATTGAGATTTTTTAGATAGCATTACAGCAAAAATAAGAAAATAGTTTGAGATGTGTAATAGTAAGGTTGGAAGTTCGAAGATGGGAGCTGGAAGCCGATACGGATGATAAAACTCTAAATTCTTCTTTCTGTCTTCCAACTAAAAATCACTAAATTTGCTCCATGTTCAGTAAACAAGAGGCACAACAAATAAAAAAAGACTTTTGGACCGCTTTTGGGAAATCATTTCCAAGAAAATGGCTGTTGTATAATACCAAGGTTAAGGATTTTTCATTCAAATTCAATGCAGACAGTAAAAAAGCAGAAGTTTCTTTAGATATAGAAATGAAAGATGAGATTTTCAGAAATGCCTATTATGAAAAGATCTGGTCGTTGGAAGATATTCTGAAAGATTTTATTGGAGATTTTCAAAAGGAAGAATATTTTACTTTAGAAAACGGAAAGGTTATCGCTAAAATCTGGGTTGAAAAACACAACGTTTCTGTTTTCAATAAAAATACATGGCAGGAAATTTTTGAATTCTTTGTAGAAAAAATGGACGGCTTTGAAAGGTTTTATTATGAATATGAGGATTTTATAAAGGATGTTTAAATGAAAATCAGATATTGCTGGAGATGCAGAATGGAAGTTCCTATGCTCGATAAAGAAGAAAGTGAAATTGCTTCAAAGCTTTATGCAGAAGGTTTTCAGGAATTTAAAAGGTCAAAAAAAGTTCCTCTCAAGGAAAACTTTACAAAACTTCTGGATTATTATAATGAATTAACAGGTTTTGGAGAAACTGAACCTAATGCTATCCTACATCATATTATTGATTTATATGGCCCTGATTGTGAAAACTGTGGAAAACCTTACAGAACAAATGAAGTTACTTTTTGTCCAAAATGTGGTAACAAAAGGCAATTTTAATTAAAATTTAACCATAAACTCAAACATCCGTTTAAAATTTTTCGCATTTTAATTGAATATATATTTATTTACAATAAAAAAAGAGAAACCTTCCAGTTTCTCTTTTCAATTTTATTTATCCAAACTTCTTCTTCCTCAACCAGAAGAACAATCCTCCTAACAATCCGATAATTGCTAAAGGAAGCAACAGATTCAACCACTGCCAATTGCCTTTTTCTTCCGTAATTCTTTGTCGGTCAAGAAGTCTTTCTTCAATGTTTCTGTTTCTTAATTCCATAAGATTGCTGTCGTCTAAAAGATAATCTAAAGCATTTCTTAAAAACTGTTCGTTTCCGAATTGTTCATTCGTCATCAGGTCAACGCCTAAAGGTAAAGGTTCGCCTTTAATCACTTTATTTCTTCCGATATCACCGTCTGCAATGACGATCATTTTGTTTTCAGGGCTTTGTGCTTTAAATCCGGGATACGATTTTCTTTCAATTCTAGATCCGTAAGCAGAAGTGAACTTCCCTTCCAATGCAACAGCATAAATTTTCGGAGTACTTGGTTTTTCCATTTGCCCAAGACTGTCTACGCTTGCAATTTCTTTCAGATCAACATAGTTTGGAACTTGCTTTAATAAAGTTCTTTCACTCGATTCAAAAAGAATATTAGTCTTAATATTTTTTCTTCCTAACGTATCAATTGATGTCGGGAATTCAAATTTTACAGGATTGATGTTTTTAGTGATCGGATTATTGTGTTCAGCAATTCCAAGAGGATAATACGGCCACGGAAGGCTTGTGTATTGCGGGTTTCCGCTTACTTCTCCTGTTACCAATTTCAACAAAGCGAATTTCTTCAAATCTTTTACCAAAGCAGGATTGATTCTCAGTCCGTAATTGAAAAAGAAATCCGTCATATTAACATCCACAGGGAAAGGCATTACTTTTTGAGACCTCATCAAAGTATCCATTTCGGCGTTCACAGCATCGATCATCCATAAAGTTTTTCCGCCATTCATGATGTATTGATCAAGAATTACCTTTTCTCCATCAGTAAATGCTTTTCTAGGTTTTGCAATCACCAGGGCGCTCATCTGTTTCAATAAAGGAACATCAGCAACAGTCAATTCAACCTGATTTTTAGGAATCACAGGCCCTGCATCATAGCTTTCAGAGGCTAATTCCATAAAACCATGAAATTCACGCGGATTTAATTCATCCTGATTCACCAGGATTCCAATCTTTTTTCTTTTATCGGCTGCAATATTTTTGATATTTGAAACGAGATTATATTCAAGATTTTCAATGGATTTCGTCAGTTGCTCGTCTGCGTTGATATTTGCCTGCTGTACCACCAACGGAATAGAAACTCCCCTTTTGTTATATTTGATCACCGCATACGGGAAAAGCATGATCTGAGAAACCTTGCCGTCTTTGATGTCCGGAAGTACAGAAGGCTGCATTCCCATTGCCATCAACGTGTCCTGAGACATTTTGGTTTTAATAGGATCAATGAATTTAAAATCTATGTTTGAATTGATCTTTCTGAATTCTTCCAGCATAAATTTCGTTTCGCCCTGAAGCTGTTTGAAACTTGCGGGAAAATCACCCTCCAAATACACATCAACTGTCAATGGTTTCTTTACTGATTTCAATACTTTAATCGTATTCTCAGAAAGAGTGTATCTTTTTTCTTTTGTTAAATCTAATCTGATCCCGGAAATTGCCAGAATAATGACTAAGGGTAAAATAACAAAAAGTAAAATTCCTAATGGAGATTTAAATTGTATCTTCTTCATAATTCTACTTCTTTTTATTGATAAAATGATTAGACAAGGCGAGCGTAAGCCCAATGATAAAAACAAAATAGGCTACATCCTTGAAATCGATAAGACCTCTTGTGAAACCTAAAAAGTGCTGATAAAAACCAACATTCTGCAAGATGAAATCTGCTCCGCCCAATAATTTATAACTTGCCAACTGCTCGATCCCGAAATACATGATGAAACACATAAAAACACCCAACAGATAAGCCATGATTTGATTTTGAGAAAGTGAAGACGCTAAAATTCCAACGCCTGAAAAAGCGGCGATCAAAATAATCATTCCAATATAACTTCCGAAGGTCATTCCAAGGTCGATATTTCCGGCAGGAACACCCAAAACATAGACTGTATAAAGGTAAATTAATGAAGGAATCAAACACAAGATCCCAACTATCCAAACGGAAAGAAATTTTCCAAGAACTAAATCTGAAACTTTCAACGGTTGAGAAAACAGCCAGTTTAATGTCCCTGTCTGCTGTTCTTCCGCAAAAGTTTTCATAGACAATGCCGGAATGATAAACATCAACAGCCACGGCACCAACACAAAATAGCTTTGTAGAGAAGCCATTCCGATATCGAAAATATTAAAATCGTTATCGAAAAAAAACAGAAAAAGAGTCGCTATCAAACTGAAAGCCGCAATGATGATCCACGCGCTCCAATTCCCAAAGTAACTCCAAAGTTCTTTCTTAAAAATTGCAATCATAGTTTTATTTAGGGTTTAGGTAATAGGGTTTAGGAATCAGGTATTGGAAAAATTCACAATTGACCATTCGCTATTCACCATTAGCTATTATTTCTTTTTTTTGCTCTTATTAACCAACTTAACGGTCATCATAATTAAAAATACCAGAGCGAAAAATCCGGCAATTAATTGCCACCAGTATTCAATCGCCATTGATTTTAAGATGACTGTGAAAACCACCAGAAACAAAATAAAGGTTGCGATCTCATTCGCCTGTCTTAGTTTTATATTGGCTGTTTCTAATGTATTCCCGTTCAGTTCTTTTAATTGTAAAACTTTTTTCCAGCACCAATAATGATAAATTGCCAGACCGATCAGAAAGGTTAATTTTAAATGAAACCAGGACATTTTCATTAAACCCGGGTTCAAAAAGATCATCACCAATCCGCACACCGTCATAATAACACCTGCAGGAACGGTAATAATATTCCATAATCTGCGAGCCATGAAAGTGTATTGTTCTCTTAAGATCCTCTTCTTTTCTTCGGAAAATTCATCGGTATCTTTATAGTAAACGAAAATCCTTACGAGATAAAAAATTCCCGCAAAATAACTTACCATAAAAATGATATGTAAAGCTTTTATTATTGTATAAAGCATTCTAAACGTTCTATTTTATATAGGAAATACTATCGGCTTTTTTACCCTGTTCATATATTTTCATGTACAACAGTTTTCCTTGATCATTATAATATTTCCATTCTCCAAAGTAATACCAGTGGCGTTCAGTTTTAGAAATATCTAACTTTGTCTGCCCTCTTTCCATGATATTTCCATTGGAATAATATTTTTTAGTCCTTGTGATATCTTTTCTGACTTTATCTTTCTGATACATCTTTTTATCAAGAAATGTCTTCCAAGTTCCACCCTTTTCTCCTAGTTTATATTTTCCTATAGCAACAAGAGTTCCTTCATCAGCAGAATATTCTTCTCTCCACTTTCCGTCTCTCTTATTCAAATTATTCTGATCTTTTACGTATTGATTCATTTTAGTTTTACATGAAACTAAAACGAAACAACTTATTAAAATCAAAACCCTTATTTTCATATATATTATTCAGCTACAGAATCAGCAACCTCAGTAATGATAGATTCATTAGGCTTTAATTGTATTCTTTTTGCCCCTAATTTCGTGTAATACTTTTCCAATTTATTTAAGTGATCTTCGCTCGTTTCTTTTCCCTCTACATGCAAACTGTAATCACTCCAGATGCGAATGAAAAATAGATCTTTCACTAGAACTCTGTAATTCGATTGCTCGAAAGTTTGAGCAAGGTAAGCATCAAGATCGTCTTTAGTTTTAAATTCATTTATAATAACTCCACCATCACCTCTTTCTCCATTATTATAAATAAAGGCATATAATTTCTTGATCGAAGAACCAACTTCCTTTTCCTCAATTTTAGAAATAACATCGGGATTATCCGTCACAAAAGGGATCTGAGTGATCCCGATGTCTTTCATTTCCTTATTTATTTTAGCAGGTTTCATGCCTTGCAGTTCAACATTTTTAAGATCAAGATCCATAATATTTTGTGCAAAGAAGCTCTGAAAACAAACAAAACCAATAACCAGCAATATTTTTTTCATAACCTGCTTTTTAAATTTTAATAATTAAGAAATTTTTGATTGTCTGCTTTTAATGCTCATATTGTTTAACGCAAAGGTCGCAAAGTTTTTTGCAAATAAGTTCGCTTATTTTTAAGTTCATAAAGATTTTTCAACAATATAAAATTGCTAATAATCATTAAGAAATAACTCCTAGTTCT
Organism: Chryseobacterium limigenitum; assembly: GCF_900114875.1. Taxonomy (GTDB): domain Bacteria; phylum Bacteroidota; class Bacteroidia; order Flavobacteriales; family Weeksellaceae; genus Chryseobacterium; species Chryseobacterium limigenitum. The sequence goes on along the minus strand of NZ_FPKW01000022.1, from coordinate 25,704 downwards.
TTTCCTACTTTCTCAAAAGCAACGATTGCCTTATCCAAATGCGCTCTTGTATGCGCTGCAGAAAGCTGAACTCTGATTCTTGCTTTTCCTTTTGGTACAACCGGATAGAAGAATCCGATTACGTAAATTCCTTCATCCATTAATTTTTCGGCCATTTTTTGAGCTAATGGAGCATCATACAACATTACAGGAACGATTGCAGCATCACCATCAGGAATATCAAAACCTTTAGCTTTCATTTCTGCTCTGAAATATTCTGCATTTTCCATTACCTGATCACGAAGAGAGGTGTCGTCTGAGATCATTTCCAATACTTTCAAAGCAGCACCTACGATTCCCGGAGCCAATGAGTTTGAAAATAAATATGGCCTTGAACGTTGTCTCAACATATCAATAATCTCTTTTTTACCGGAAGTAAATCCGCCCAAAGCACCACCCAAAGCCTTTCCTAGCGTAGAAGTTATAATATCTACTCTACCCATTACTTCGTTGGCTTCATGAGTTCCACGACCTGTTTTTCCGATGAAACCTGTTGCGTGAGAGTCGTCAACCATCACTAAAGCATCATATTTATCCGCCAAGTCGCAAACTCCTTTCAAGTCTGCAACAATTCCGTCCATTGAAAAAACGCCGTCTGTTACAATAATTTTGAAACGGTGATTCTTTTCAGAAGCAGCAATTAACTGCGCTTCCAGATCAGCCATATTATTATTTTTGTAACGGTATCTTGCCGCTTTACAAAGACGAACACCGTCAATGATTGAAGCGTGGTTCAATTCATCTGAAATAATAGCATCTTCTTCTGTGAATAAAGGTTCGAAAACACCTCCGTTTGCATCGAAACATGCAGCATATAAAATAGTATCTTCAAGGCCTAAGAATTCAGCAATTTTTTCTTCCAATTGCTTGTGAATATCCTGAGTCCCACAGATGAAACGTACAGAAGACATCCCGTAACCATGAGATCCTATCATGTCCTGAGACGCTTTCATCACTTCCGGATTGTTTGATAATCCCAAATAATTGTTGGCACAGAAGTTCAACAGCTTTTTTCCGTTGGCTTCAATTTCCGCACTTTGTTGAGAAGTAATGATTCTTTCTCTTTTGTAAAGTCCGTCATTCTCAATATTCTTAAGCTCATCCTGTAAATTTTGAAGATATTTTTCAGAGATCATTTTTAGTAATTTTTTAGATGCGCTAATTTAAGAAAAAAAGCCATTTCATTATTATGAAACAGCTTTGTTATTTATAGATTCGGAAAATAAATTTTATTTTAATGCTTAATAAATTTAATATTCTTTTCTTTTATCGTAAATATATAAGTTCCGGGAACCAATTCTGAAATATTAATAGCTTTATTAGGCTGATAAGTATCTTTTCTCACTAATTTTCCATCTACAAAATGGATTGTGAAATCTGTTGGCTTGTCAATTCCTTTTAAATACAATTCGTTCTTCGCAGGATTTGGATATAATGAGAATTTATCAATGTTAAGATCTGCTGTAGACAACGTATTATCTTGTGTTACCGTAGAATTCCTCTCCAATATCTGATATTCATAATTGAACTGAACACTTGCTATCGGAAAAGTAACAGATTGTGTAAAATATTGATTGTTTGTTGTATTATTTAAAGCAAAATAAGCTGTTTCACCTCCTGTTCCTGTTACTTTTATAGGCAAAGGCATTTCAAAAAAGCTTACTGTAGGGCTACTTTGTGTTTGCGACGCTCTCAATGTCACCTGATTTCCAACCTGTCTCCATTTGATGTCATACGTAGGATATCCTTCTCCGTAAATCCAATCGTTAAAAAATTCTGTAAAATCTTTTCCTGTAGATTGTAATAAAGAGGCACTCAAATCTGGTGTTTTCGCATAATTATACGCTAAATTCGGTCTTGCGTGATAATCTTTCAAGGCCTGATAAAAAACGGTATCCCCTAAAATCCATTTGATCATTCTTACAACATATCCACCTTTTGCGTATGACAATCTTCCACTGAAAATATCTCCTATATTTCCTAATTTCGAATCCGGAACATACGTACTTCCACCTGTTGCACTGGTAATATAATCTTTCTGACCAGACAAATAATTCATAAACTGAGTATTCGTCATTAATAATTTTTCATTAGCCAAATGCTCACCAAATGTTGCAAAACCTTCGTTCAGCCAAATATCATTCCATGCACCGCAGGTTACTTTATCTCCGAACCATTGATGAGCAAGCTCGTGCGCAATGACTATTTTACTCCAGCCACTCATAGAAGACATCGTCTGATGCTCCATACAGGTACCTCCATACTGAAACTCCATATGGCCGTATTTTTCATTTCTGAAAGGATATAATCCAAAATAAGTTTCAAAAGTATTCATGATTTGCTTCGTCCAATCAATATCAGCCATAATAGACGGATTGCTGGCGGAAGTAGGATACAAATAATTTACAAAAGGAAAAGGCGGATTTCCCATTGTATCGTTCAATTTAACAAAATTAGTGATCGAAAGAGCAACCAAATAAGCCGATGTTGGGTACATTGTTCTCCAGAATGTCAATTTTTGACCACCTGAAAGCGCTGTTTCTGACATTAATTTTCCATTGGCAGCCACGCTATATTGAGAAGGTGTTGTAATTTTAAAATCAAACCTGTCAATTTTATCATTCATACTTTGCTTGGTCGGGAACCAGTCTTGTGCGCCGTAAGGTTCATTTAATGTTGAAAGAATTGGCGTTCCGTTTTGAGAACCCGTTGCAAAAGCGTTATTATTCGTTGCAGGAGGCCCTGCATATTGTATCGTTAAAGAATCCAGAACATTAGCAGGAAGAGTAGATTGAAAATCAATTTTCAGTTCCTTTGTGGGAAGTTGTTGAAAAACAAGATTTGTTCCGTGATACTGAACCTGAGAAACCGTTAAAGTATTAGCCAAATCAAAATAGATACTGCTCATACTTTGAGTCGGCTTAAAATGGGAAGTTACCGAACCCGAAATATTATACACAGTTGGATTTAAAGTAACATCCATTCTCTGATACTGCAGATCGTAATTTAAAGTATTAGGATTTATATTGTAAGCAGTCATTTTACTCGCAAAAGATTTAGCTTCCTTTGCAATTAAACCTTTCATTTCTATATTCTGATTCTGGCTATAGAATTGCTGGAAGGCTAAAGCATACAAAACTAACAGATAAAATTTTTTCATATTCAGTTTATTACAATATCAAAGATAAAAAAAACCTTCTAATCATTGATTAAAAGGTTCTTATATTATTTAAAATAGGAATATTTTTAAAGATCTAATGCCGGCTCAAGAATTTTTTCCATTCTTTTCTTCACCATATCTACAGATCCTGAATAATTATTAACTAATAACGAAAATACTAAAGTCTTACCTGAGTTTGTTTTCATATATCCAGCTAAAGCTTTTACTTTATTTAACGTTCCTGTCTTCGCAAAGATCTGTCCGTTTCCTGTTCCTACGAACATTCTTTTCAACGTTCCTGACTGTCCTCCGATCGGTAATGAAGTTAAATAAGTCTTATAATATTTTTCATCCATTAAAGATGTTAAATATTTAACCTGAGAAATCGGCGTTACATTATTGCTTCTTGAAAGTCCGCTACCATCGATGTAATTTAATCCCATCATATCAAATCCTTCTGCTTTCAAGTGATTGGTTACTACTACTCTGCCAGATTCAGAAGTCTGATCACCCTTACTCTGGAAACCTACAGTTTTCAATAAAGCCTCAGCTAAAGAATTATCACTGTGCTGATTTGTATAATAAATAATATCACCTAACGTCGGAGATTTGTACGCTGAAACCAATTTTCGGCTTTCAGGATTGGCATCAGTCATTTTTGGAGTTACTTTTCCAGTAATGCCTATTCCACTTTTTACCATTGTAGCTCTCAAAGTATTTGCCAAATAAGCTGGTGCATCGGGTAATTTTGTCGTTAAAATTCCGTCGCCTTCGTATTTATCGGCAAAAACCATTTGGCTGTTGTAAGGAGAAACATAAAAATATTTCTTCTCTCCTGAGAAGCTGTTTCCTTTTTTAACGATCAGTTTTTCGTTGGCAGGATTTATTTCACGAGTTGTACCAACCGGCAAGTAGTAATTATTGTTCTCTAACCAAACAACATTTTCCGGAAGTCTCGAAATGTTACCTTTGAAAAGCGCTGTCTGAATAATAATATCACCATTTACCTTTTTGATTCCCTCACGAGACATCCCACTGATGAAGTCTGAAATAATATCCCTGTAAGAATAAGCTCCGGCTTTATTTGTCCCCAAAGACGGGTCACCACTGCCTACAACATACAGATTTCCATTTAAAACTCCATTTTCGTCAATATTTCCTGAATATTCCAACTGAGTCATCCAACGATAATTTTCACCCAACAGGTTCAAAGCTGTTTCGGTGGTTAATAATTTCGTTGTAGACGCCGGAACCAGAGGAGTATTTTCGTTGTACGAAGAAATTATCTTCTTCGTTTTCGGGTCATACACTACAAATCCCCAAGTTGCATTTTTCAGCACAGGATCTGCCATCATTGTGTTTACATTAATATCTACAAGTTCTTTGGCCGACAAAACCGTTTTCTCCACAACCGAAGTAATGGGAGAAGGCAAGTTTAAACTACTCTTTTGATTGTCGTAAGCCTGAGAATAAAGAACGGTAGAAACAGTAGATTGAGCGAGGAATAAACCAGAAGCCAATACTGCAGCACTTGAAACATATTTTCTGAAATTTACCATCTATTTTGTTTTTGTTTCTTATCTGATTCCTATAAAAACGATTTGTTAAAAATCATTCAATATAAGACTCAAACATTTAATCAACGTCCAAAAGTAGAAATTATTGTCATAGGTTGGGCTTTTTTTGGTGATAAAAGACCGTAAATTATGTTAAAAATTGTTAAAAGTCCACTAAAACGTCTTTTTTAATGCTTTGGTAAGCAGTGATTTCGTCAAATTCTTTCAAACTTAGCAAAACCATCGCCTTGAATTTTTCATAGTTTTTCCCTCTCGGAAGCTTCAGCATAATTTGGAATTGATAGAGATTATTCAATCTTGCGATCTGCGCTCTTTCTGGACCTAAAACACAGTCTTCCGGAAGATATTTTCTTAAAATAGAGCCTAAAAACTGTGAAGCACGGTCTACTTTATCTTCTCTCCTGTGTTTCATCTCAATCATAATCAGCTTTGTGAAAGGTGGATAATGGAATTTCTGACGTTCTGTGAGGAAATATTTATAGATCTTAGCCGTATTATTCATTTTAATCAACTGAAAAACAGAATGATCCGGATTATAAGTCTGAATTAAAATCTTACCTTTTCCGGAAACTCTTCCCGCTCTTCCTGAAACCTGAGTAATCAACTGATATGCTCTTTCCTCCGCTCTGAAATCCTGAACATATAATAAGGAATCCGCCTTTGGAATTCCTACCAATTCTATATGATCAAAATCTAACCCTTTGGAAATCATCTGAGTACCAACCACAATGTCAGTTTCCCGGTCTTCAATCTTTTCGTATAATTTTTCGTACGCAAATTTCTTGCGCATAGAATCTACATCCATTCGGTCTACTTCATTTTCAGGGAAAATTTTAGAGATTTCTTCGTGAATCTGTTCTACACCAACTCCTTTTTCATTCAGTTTTTCAGAGTGACATTTTGGGCAGGCTTTCGGTTTCGATGCTCTTTGGCCACAATAATGACATTTCATCTCATTCGCTGCCTTGTGGTACGTCATTACAACATCGCAGTTGGAGCAGTAATTAACGTAACCACAGCTTTCACATTCAATAACATTGGCATAACCACGGCGATTGTGAAGAATGATAGCCTGATTTTTATCGTCTAATGTTCTCTGGAGTTCTTCAATTAATTGTAAGGAAAAATTTCCTGTTACTTTTTTAGAATCCTGAGCTTCCTTAAAATTAATTAACTCAAATTCAGGTAAGTTGACATTTCCGAATCGTTCTGTCAGGAAAATATACTTCATTTTCCCTTTTCTTGCCCGATAATAACTTTCAACAGACGGTGTTGCAGATCCTAAAATCACTCTTGCATCATAAAAATTCGCCAAAACCAGCGCCGAATCTTTACCATTAAAATAAGGAGTAAACTGTTTATAAGCAGAATCGTGTTCTTCATCAACAATAATTAATCCTAAATTTTGGTATGGTAAAAACAATGAATTTCGCGTTCCGATAAGAATTCGGATATCGTTTTGTTTGATTCTTCTCCAAACTTCTACACGCTCAAAATCAGTCAGTTTCTGATGATAAAAACCTATTTGTCGCCCATATTTTTTTTCTAATCTTTGAGTGATTTGCTTGGTTAAAGAGATTTCAGGAAGTAAGAACAATACATTTTTTCCTTCATTGATGCACTCTTCAATTTTATCTAAATAAATGTGGGTCTTTCCGGAAGAAGTAACGCCGTGAAGCAAAACATTTTCTTTCGCTTCAAATGCTTCATCAACCTCAGCTTTTGCAATTTTTTGCAGTTCAGAAAGTTCTTCAATCTCTTCAATTTCGCCTTCATAGCCTTCGATTCGATCTTTCTGCATGTAATATTCTTCAATCAGATTTTTATCTGCTAAAGATTTGAAATGCGAACTTCCAAAATTGCCATCTGCAAACAAGTCGGATTTCTTTATAAAACCTGATGGATCTTCAGTCTGCTTATCTAAAATAATAAGAAAAAGATCTTTTTGCTTTGGAGCTTTGTTCAGCTTTGAAAGGATTTCCGTAAGATTTTGATTATTTAAAACCGATTGATTAATCCTTACATAAGCAACTTCCTTTGCTTTGTATTTTTCCGTTATTTTTTCATCAATTTCAATGTATTGAAGATCAATCAGAGAATTGATGGTTTTAATTATATCTTTTTTTTGAATGAAAGCCTCAATATCCGTAAGATTGATGAGCTGTCTTACTTCTAAGGCCTGAATGAGATACATTTCATTCACATCCAGGTTTTCAAAATCAACCGTTACGTTTGGTCTTAATTTTAAATAGGTTTCACTTTCCAATTTCAAAGAAGAAGGAAATGCGAAACGATAAATCTCGCCAAGACCGCATAAATAATAGTCGGCAAGCCAATTCCAGAAGTTAATCTGCTCTTTCGGTAAAATTGGAGCATCATCCAAAAGACTTATTACTTCTTTGGCAACAAAATTTTCCGGTTCGTTGTCATGAAGCTCAAATACAAGTCCAGTATAAATTTTCTTCCCGCCAAAAGGAACCAGCACACGCATTCCGGTCTGAATTTCAGACATCAGCTCTTCAGGAACTTTATAGGTGAAAGAACCTTTTAAATTTAACGGTAAAACAATCTGGGCGTATCGCAAGGGAAAATATTTAAAGTGTAAAATTAAATGTTTCTTTAGAGAACTGCAATTTTTTGTTGGAGTCATTGCGAGGAGCGAAGCGACGAAGCAATCTCGACTAAGAAACAATGTTTAATTTTTTTTTAATCTTAATGGCTATAAAATTGAAACATTAAGATTTATTTAAGTTGTTAAGATTATTAAGAGATTGCTTCATCGCTTCGCTCCTCGCAATGACGGGAATAATTGAAAAGACGACAAACACCCTAGCCCCGATTGAAACGACATCCTTTTTTGTTGCGGCCGGAGCGAAGCGGAGGCCGTAACAAAAAAGATACAGTGGAAAGCGGGAAATTGCTTCAAAAAAAAATAAAACTGCAATTCGACGTAGTCAAATAGCTTCAAAAAAAATAATAAGAATCAGTTTTTCAGAAGAAGAATTCAATAATTTGATACCAAATTGCTGTTGTAAAAAATCCTACAATTATGCTAAATCCTATCGTTAAATTCGTCAGTTTGGTATTTAACCTGAATTGCTCTGCAATAATACTTGCCGTAACAACTGCCGGCATTGCGGCTTCAAAAATGGTGATTTTTGCAATATTTCCTTTTATTCCTACTAATAAAGCTAATCCTAACATGATTGCAGGAGCCAAAATCAATTTGTATAACATCGAAACCGACATTTGCGGAATTAATTTTTTCCAACCATTGAATTTTAGCTGCAATCCGACAGAAAATAACGCCAGCGGACTTACAGTAGCAGCCAATTTATCAAAAAACGGTTCTGCTAAAGTAAAATCTATAAACTGAGACAAAATGAGAGCCGCAATACAACCAACAAGCGGAGGAAAGGTAATCAATCTTTTTAAAATAAATTTAGCACTTACTTGTCCTGATCTGCTTCCCCCCCTTACTGCAGCAATAATTCCTAATGTTGAAAGGGAAAAAAACATGGTTTGGTCACAAATGACCGCAATACTCAAAAGACTTTCTCCATAAAAAGCAGAGATCAAAGGAAATCCGATGAATGAAGTATTGCTGTAACCGCTCACCAGCTCCAATGTACTTCTGGACCGCCTTGAATACCCTTTGCTTTTACTATAAAACATCATGAAAAAGAAGCAAAAAACTGCCGTTAAAAAAGTGGCTGTAATCGGAAAAAGCATTTCTGCTGTCCAATGAATTTTTGGTAAATATTTAAACGAAACCGCAGGAAGCGCAAGATATAAAATCCAGGTATTGATGCCTTTGTGAGCATCAGGATGGATAGATTTTGTTGCTTTGAAAATCATTCCCGCCAAAATGCAGACTGCGATCAGAACAAAATTTACCATACGTGAGAAATATAATGCAAATTTACTGTTGATTTTTTAGTTGAGGATGAAAACTGGTATTTTTTGTTGTTTTGATTGAATAAAATTTTCAATTCATATTAATTATTCATTGTATCCCAAAGACTTATCACCTCAAAATTATCCATAGGTTTGGAAAAAGTGATTATTCTTGAATCATTAGGAAACAAATCAAAAAAGTTATCGCTGAAATGATTATCACCCATTAAATAAACATCTTTTGCATAAACATCAGTGGAAATCTCTATTTGAAGCGAGGAGATTTTTTTGATTTTGATATTTGGCTTTGTTAATTTTAAATCTTTCGGTTTTCTGAAAAAATAGTGGTTTTCCGACAAACGAATATTATTGCCAGTCCATAATTCTAATTTTAAATAGACTTCATTTTTATTCAAATTCTGAAGAAGATCCTGCACTTTTACGGGATCAGATTTTAAAATACTTTCAAAATCTTTACTAAAAAAGTTTATCTCTTGATGCCTAATAATTTCACCATTAAATTTGATCACCTGAATTCCTAAACGAACATCTTTATATGTATACAATCCGTCATTAACTAAAGAAAAATTTAAATCTCCATCTTTTTCTTCCGTCAAAATTACCTGATTTTCAAAGCTCCTTTTAATTTGATAATGTAACGCTTTCCAATTACCTAAATAATCAATCGAAGACCATGAAACAACCGGCCAACAATCATTTAACTGCCAATATAAAGTTCCCATATTGTAAGGTTTTGCACGGCGGTGAGCTTCAATGGCAATCTGCATTCCACGGGCTTGCAGCAATTGAGAAACATAGTTATATTTCACAAAATCTGTCGGAACATTATAGTCTCGTTTCATATACGAGTTAATAATTTCCCACCCTCTGGCGTGTTTTTCGTGAGCCTTAATTGTTCCGTTTTCTATGCTTAAATTAGGAACTCCAGAAAACATGGATTTTGTAGTTTCCAATGTTGGCATTCCCTGAAAACCATATTCTGAAGCAAATCTAGGAACTTTTTCGTTGTAAATTTCAAACGGCTGCTCGCCCCACCAAACGCCCCAATAATGGGAATCTCCTTCGGTCAGGCTCTCTTTGTGCCCCCAACCAATCGATGGTGAACTTGGCCAATAGATATTTTTATCAGCCGTTAAGTTTTCTCTTAACGTATTGGGAATTAATTCATGGAAAACTTTTTTATAATCTTTCCAAACCTGTAGAGAATCTTCTTTTGAATATTTAAATTGTTTCTGATATCCCCAATTGACGATAGCTTCATCTATTTCATTATTCCCACACCACAAAGCAATCGACGCATGATTTTGAAGTCGGTTAACCTGATCTTTTACTTCTTCTTTTACATTATTTAAAAATGCTTCATCAGACGGATAAAAACTTCCTGCAAACATAAAATCCTGCCAAACCAAAATTCCGTTTTCGTCGCAGGCTTTGTAAAATTCGTCGTCTTCGTAAATTCCGCCACCCCAGATACGAATCATATTCATGTTCGATTCTTTAGAATCTTTAATTAATTTTTGATATTTTTCTTTGGTAATTCTTGGTGAAAAACTGTCTGCCGGAATCCAGTTTGCACCTTTTGCATACATCGGATTTCCATTGACTTTAAAATAAAAAGATTTTCCTTTTGCATCTTTTTCCTGAATTAATTCAATAGTTCTTAATCCAATTCTCTCAGTTTTATCATCAATAATTTTTGAATCTTTTTGTAGAGAAATCTTTATATCATATAAATTCGGATCGCCCCAGCCGTTAGGTTGCCAAAGTTTCGGATTATTAATGGTATAAGGAATCTGAATTGTATTTTTTCCTTTTTTAAATTGAAAATTATTTGATTGATTGTTAATTAAAACAGCATATTTCCCTTTTTTCTTGGCAAAAATTTCTGTCTCAATATTTAATTCTGCTTTTTGTTTTGTTACACTTTTTTGCTCGATTTTTATGTTTCCAAGTTTGGCATTGTCCCAAAAATTCAGCTTAACATCTTTCCAGATTCCGGCTGTAACTAATCTTGGTCCCCAATCCCACCCAAATTGATATTGTGCTTTTCTCACAAAGCTTCTCGGGGATTCCGGCATTATAAAAGGAACTTTTTTTGCTAATTTTTTTCCAACATTTACAGCAGATTTGAATTTGATTTGTAATAAATTATCTCCAGCGTTCAAATATTCTTTAACAGGAATTTCCCATTTCCGGAACATATTATCCGTTTTTTTCAATAATTTTCCGTTCAGGTAAATCTCTGAAAAAGTATCTAATCCATTAAATACCAACTCTATATTTTGACTCTGTAGTTCTTTTTTTGAAACTTTGAAAGTTGTTTGATAATCCCAATCTTCATTTTCTATCCATTGAACTTTCTTTTCATTTTCATCTTTATAAGGATCGGGAATGATTTTATTATTCATCAAATCCAAATGAACTGTTCCCGGGACTGTGGCAGTCATCCAAGAATTTTCTTTTGCATTTTTGAATTGCCACTTTTCAGAAGATAAATTTCGTTCTGAAAACTGCCCAAATAGTATATTTTGAATGAAAAGGAAAGCAAAAAGTAGAATTTTGTTCATTATAAGTTATTTACAATTCTATGAATCCCATCTTTAATAAGTGGTGTATTAAAATTAATCAGAAGTCCAAGTTTTAAATTTGTCAATTTCAAATAGGTTAGCAATTGAGCTTTAAAAACTGAATGCATTTCTAATACAGCCTTTACTTCAATTATAACTTTATTTTCCACAAGCAAATCAATCTTGTAAGCATTTTCAATATTCACTTCTTTATATTGTAAAGGCAGATTAATTTGTTGTTTTATATCGAATCCTAACTTTTTCAATTCAAAGGCTAGGGCTAATTCGTATGTGCTTTCTAATAAACCTACTCCGAGATTCTTATGCACTTCGATTGCTGATCCTATTATTTTGTAGGATAATTCATTTTCTTTCATTTGTGTGTTTTTATATATTTTCAACGCAAAGTTTTATTCTATTATATTCCATATTTTTAAGTGAGCCAAGAGTTTAATCAATTAAAATTGATTTGATGAAGCGAACGTTTTATCCATATCGCTTAATCAGCAACTTTGTCGCAATACTTTGCTTCCTTAAAATATTTACACTAACAATAAAAATCTTTGCGTTAAAATTATTAAGTATTATCTATTTTTCAAAGCTGCAACCTCATCAGCATTCGCGAAAGCACCACCATCAGTAATCGCAGAAGAATGAAAATACTTAGCTTTTGTAAATCCTCTGACCTCTTCAATATTTGTTGAGCGAAGACCGCCACCGACAAGGATTTCGATTCTTCCGTTGGATAATTCAACTAATTTTTTAAGGTTTTCTTTCCCTTCAGAAACATTTGGTTTTTGACCTGAAGTAAGAATTGTTTTAAAACCGCATTCAATTACTTTTTCTAAAGAGTTTTCTAAATTTGTTGCTCTGTCGAAAGCACGGTGAAAAGTACATTGATAAGGTTTTGCCAGTTCAACCATTTCTTTATTTTGTTTAATATTCACCTCATCATTTTCATCTAAAATTCCGAAAACAAAACCATCAACATTTAAAGATTTTAATTGAATTAATTCTTCCTTCATTTGTTCAAATTCAGCATCAGAATAGATAAAATCTCCGCCACGCGGACGAATCATCACAAAAATCGGGATGTTTATTTTATCTCTAAGTTCTTTTGCGGTTTCGAAGTCTGGCGTTGTTCCGCCTTCACTTAATCCGTCGCATAATTCTATTCTGTCGGCTCCGTTTTCGAAAGCAATGATTGCAGATTCGGGATTGAAGCAAGCTATTTCTATTTTTGACATTTGAGGTTTAGGGTTTAGGGTTTAGGGTTTAGGGTTTAGGGTTTAGCAAAATTAATTTCTAATTTCTAATTTCTAATTTCTAATTTCTAATTTCTTAATCTATTTCAAAGCAAATTCAGGTTTTTCCAAACGGTTTCCTTTTTGGTCGTAAACAGCAAAATTAAATCCGTCCTGAATGCAATATGCACCATATTCCCCTTTTTTATTAATGGCAATAAAACCAACCTGAATATCTTTTAAGTTTTTATTTCTCTTCTTCGTAATTTGCACAATTCTTTCAACTGCTTCCTTACAAGCCTGTTGAGGATTTTTTCCTTGTCGCATTAACTCCACCACCAAATGAGTTCCAACCATTCTGATTACTTCCTCACCATGACCCGTAGCCGTTGCTGCACCTATCTCATTATCAACAAATAAACCTGCTCCAATAATTGGTGAATCTCCTACTCTGCCGTGCATTTTGAAAGCCATTCCGCTGGTTGTACAAGCTCCGGAAAGATTTCCCTGAGCATCTAAAGCGATCATTCCGATCGTGTCATGATTTTCAATGTTTACGATAGGTTGATATTTACTGTCTTTTAACCATTCTTTCCACTCTTTTTCAGACTCTGAAGTTAAAATATTTTCTTTCTTAAAACCTTGGGAAACTGCAAATTGTAAAGCTCCGTCGCCAACTAACATGACGTGTGGCGTTTTTTCCATCACCGCTCTTGCTACAGAAATCGGATTTTTAATATTTTCAATACAGGCAACCGAACCTATATTGTAATTTTCATCCATAATACAGGCATCCAATGTTACTCTTCCATCTCTGTCAGGGCGACCGCCGTAACCTACACTTCTTTCAGTAGGATCATTTTCTACCAAACGAACACCTTTTTCCACTGCGTCCAAAGCTCGTCCTCCTTTACCTAGTATTGTCCAAGCTTCTTCATTGGCTTTTAATCCAAAGTTCCAGGTTGAAAGTACGATTGGTTTATTTACAATTTTATTATTTGCTTCAGGTACATTTTTAGCCATTAAATCCAACGGATTCAACAATAAAGCTGAAGATGCTAATGCTGTATTTTTTAGAAATTTTCTGCGTGAGTTCATTGTTATTTTCAGGGTTTGGGTTTCAGGATTTGGGGCGTAGGTAATTCGAATTTTTAATTTGCTCCAATTTCATCGACAAAAAGCCAGGCTTTTGAATCTGCTCCAGGATTTCCTGCCGGAATAATTCCTGCATTTTCTATTTTTATTCTGATGTATTTTGAGTTTTGATTTCCTACATTTAATTTAATCTTTCCTTTTGCATTTTGGATCTCGTCTTTTCCTATTTCTTTAATCATTTTGAAATTTTTATTATCATCAGAAACGAAAATCTGTGCAGATTTTGCCATATGAATCCAGCTTCCTTTATTTTCTAAGGTATTAAAATATACTTCAGAAAATTGAGTTTTATTTCCTAAATCGATCGTTGCCACAACATCTTTTCCCAGAAAACCTAGCCATGTTTTCCCTAACAGCCTTTGATTTCCAATAATTCCATCAATTAAAGTAAAAGCTCCACCGAAAGAATAATTTTCGCTTGGTTGTTGTTCTAACGTAATAGTTTTTCCTGTAGTTTTTGAGATTGTAAATTGTTGAGAAGAAATTGCGCTTTTCAATTGTCCGTTTTCAAAATAAGCAGATTTAATAGTCATTGATTTTGAAACAGGAATCGGTTTTTGATAAGCCTGCGAATTTGCATTCGGGTCTGTTCCATCTAAAGTATATCTAATTCCGCCTGGATTTTGTGAGGTTGAAAGCTCGTAAAACATACCGCTATTATTTGAAATTACTTTTCCGGAAACGTTGTAAATACTTTTAGCATAATTCACATTCATTTTATCCAGAACTTTGAACTGGCTGATCACACGGCCTTCAAATTCTTTATAATTTTCAGGATCAGACGTTCCCCAACCAACTTCCGAAAGTGCCATCAATCTTGGAAAAATCATGTATTGAATCTGTTTAAAATCTTCGATATATTCTGTCCATAAATTGGCCTGAACGCCTAAAATATATTTTGTCTGCTCAGCATTTAATTCTGTCGGAATCGGGTTGTAAGAATAAACTTTATCCAAAGGTGTAAATCCACCAAAAGCGTTTGGTTCAGACTGCGGATCTCCCTGATAATGATCAAAATAACAAAAAGATCCGGGAGTCATTACGGCAAAATGTTTCGATTTTGCGGCTTCAATTCCACCGTTTACGCCTGTCCAGCTCATTACGGCTGCATTTGGCGCCAATCCTCCTTCCAAAATTTCGTCCCAACCGATTATTTTTCGTCCCTTTTTGTTGACATATTTTTCAATTCGCTGAATAAAATAACTTTGCAAACCATGTTCATCCTTCAAATTATTTTTCTTGATTAATTCCTGACAATGAGCGCATTCCTTCCATCTCGTTTTCGGGCATTCATCACCTCCGATGTGAATATATTTTGACGGAAAAAGTGCAATAACTTCATCTAAAACGTTTTCTAAAAATTTAAAAGTCTCATCTTTCGGACAAAAAACATCATCAAAAACGCCCCATTTTGTCGCAGGTTCGAAAGGTCCTTTTGTACAAGCTAATTCAGGATACGCAGCTAACGCTGCCAACGCATGACCTGGCATTTCAATTTCCGGAACTATCGTAATATGACGATCCTGAGCATATTTTACAACATCTTTTACTTGATCCTGCGTATAAAAATAAGGTCCGTAAGGTTTTCCGTCAAAGGTATTATCAACATATGCTCCGATCATTGATTCTTTACGTTTTGAACCAATTTGCGTTAATTTCGGATATTTTTTAATTTCAATTCTCCATCCCTGATCGTCTGTTAAGTGCCAATGAAATATATTCAATTTATACATTGCCAAGTAATCAATGTACTGCTTCACTTCCTCAACCGTGAAGAAATGACGGCAAACATCCAAATGCATTCCGCGCCACGCAAATTTGGGTTGATCTTCGATTTTTAACGCTGGAATTTGTTTATCATTTTTAAACTCTTCAAATAATTGATTCAAAGTTTGAAGTGCTAAAAAATATCCCTGTTTTGTATAAGATTTAATTACAATCTGTTTTGAATTGATTTCCAGAGAGTAAAACTCATCATTTTGTTGAGAATTAGTCGATTTTGGCAACTGGGAATATACCAAATGGGCGTCTGATTTCCCTGAATTTTGAAATTTCAGATTTGAGCCTTCCTTTTTTTTAAAATATTCTGTTTCTTCTTTTGGCAAATCACTACTTAACATAATGATGTCCGGAATAGTAAAATTTCCCTCATTTATCTGAACTTTTTGAGGATATGGAATTAAATTCAGTTTTTTTTGAGAAAAAATTGTAGTCGAAACTAATATAAAAAGTAGTAAAAAAGCTCGTATCATTGGATTTGATTAAGGTTTTAGCTAATATAATTATTTTCTGAAAACTTCAACAACCTTTTTAACCTATTAAAAAATAAAACATCTAATTTTGCAGAAAAATATACAATGAGAAAAACAATTTTATTAGCCGGCGTACTGCTATTTTCAGTTTCTGCACAGGCACAAATTTTAGATATTCTAAAATCTACAGTAAAAGATAAAACAGGTATTGACCTTAATAATCCTGTAAAAACAAACACGTCAACCTCAACTACCACGACAACTCCTACAAAATCAACTTCTACATCTCCTATCAATTTAGGCAGCCTAACTTCTACTCAAATTTCATCAGGATTAAAGGAAGCCTTAAATCTTGGAGTAACTGAAGGGGTGAAAAAATTAGGTGTTACAGACGGATTTTTTAAAAATGAAGCCGTAAAAATTTTAATGCCTGAAAAACTCAGAAAAATTGATACAACACTTCGTGCCATTGGTTTGGGAAGCTTAGCAGATCAAGGTGTGAAATTATTGAACAGAGCTGCAGAAGATGCAGTGACAGAAGCTACTCCTATTTTCGCCAATGCAATTACATCGATGACGATCACAGATGCAAAAAATATTTTATTAGGATCTAATAATGCTGCAACGACTTATTTGCAAGGCAAAACTCAAAATCAGTTATTTACTGCTTTTCAGCCGAAAGTGAAGGCTTCGTTAGGAAAAGTGGGTGCTGATTCGGTTTGGAAAAGTATCATTACAAAATACAACACTTTCACCGGACAAGCTGTAACCACGGATATTAATGAATACGTTACGACAGAAACTATTAACGGAGTTTTTAAAATGGTAGCCCAAAAAGAAAGCGGAATCAGAGATACTCCAGCCATGAGAACAACCTCTATTTTACAGAAGGTTTTTGGAGCGCAGGACGGAAAATAAATCTAGTTCTCTATATTTAATAAAATCTTACACCTATAAACTCTGCTCATACCGGCAGAGTTTTTTTATTTTTTTTAAAGTTTACATCTTGCAAAATACCACGAAACATCATTTGATTATTATAAAATGAATTCATTTGAAAGGTGTTTAACAAATTTTAACTTAAAAATAAATCACATAATATTGAATATTTTTCAAGCATTTATTAAAAATGATAAATTACTTTTATTATTTAGTGCTAAACTATTTATTTTTTATTGAATAAAAGACATTCTAATTTACAAGTTAACAATCAGTAAATCAATCATGAAAATTGGTAATTATATGAGGTATCTTTTTATTTTATTCTTTATTTTTGCACAAACTAATCATTATGACATTCAGTGAAGCTTTAAGAAGTAAGAAAAAATTCATTGCCAATTCCAGTAATTTTATGCAAACCCTTTATCACTGTTTAATAATTCCTACAATAGAAGAAGAGGCTACAAAATATATTACCGATTTTAAAAATTCACCATCATCATTTATAGATGAAAGCTGTAAACTTTATAGTTCGGATTTGGATTTTAAATTATGGGTAATTCCAATAAAAGATTTTAAGCATAGCCATGAGAAAATAATGGTAAAAATATCAGAATAATTTATTTGTCTTAATTACAGTATATAGCTAAAAAAACCTTGTCAGTGACAAGGTTTTTGCTTTATTTAGAATTGCATTTCAGGAATCTCACCCTCAATGATCAGATCTGCTTCTGTAGATTTTACAATATGTTCCACTGAGATTCCCGGTGCTCTTTCCACCAATTTGAAACCTTCAGGAGTAACATCCAGAACAGCTAATTCTGTCACTACCCTTTTCACACAATTAACTCCGGTTAAAGGAAGGGTACATTTTTTTAAGATTTTGCTTTCTCCAGCTTTGTTTACGTGCATCATCGCAACGATAATATTTTCTGCAGAAGCTACCAAATCCATGGCACCACCCATCCCTTTTACCATTTTTCCAGGGATTTTCCAGTTGGCGATGTCTCCGTTTTCTGAAACTTCCATTGCTCCAAGAATAGTAAGATCTACCTTCTGACCTCTGATCATCCCGAAACTGAATGCAGAGTCGAAGAATGAACCACCTTCTAGAATAGTGATCGTTTGTTTTCCGGCGTTGATGACATCCGCATCTTCCTCGCCTTCAAAAGGGAAAGGCCCCATTCCCAGCACTCCGTTTTCACTCTGGAATTCTACGGAAATACCGTCTGGAACGTAGTTAGCGACCAAAGTTGGGATCCCTATTCCAAGGTTTACGTAATAACGGTCTTTGAGTTCTTTTGAAATTCTTTTAGCAATTTGTTCTTTTGTGAGCATATTAAAAACTTAGACTGCAATTTAAATATTTTCACTTGAATACAAAAGCTCTTATTATTCAAAATTATTAACATCATAAGTCAAAATAATATCTTTAATTTTGCAACATTATTTATACAAATGAAAATACTTTTAAAATACTTAAAGCCTTATAAATGGTTGATCGCCCTTTCTTTATTTTTGGCCACCATCAATCAGGTTTTCTCTTTATTTGCTCCAGCCATTACAGGTAATATTCTTGATAAACTGGTTACACATCCCAATTTTTTTGATAAAGAAAAACTTCTACCCAGAAATATGGATCAATATCTATATGGAGAAGGAATTTATCATGGTGTATTCTACTTTTTAACATTATTGATCGGAACAGCAATGGTCAGCCGAATAGCTAAAGCTTTTCAGGATTATGCAGTAAGCGTGATTACTCAAAAGTTTGGTGCAAAAATCTTTACGGACGGTTTAAAACATTCAATGGCGTTGCCTTATCAGCAATTTGAAGACCAAAGAAGCGGTGAAACACTGTCCATTTTAACTAAAGTAAGAGAAGACACCGTAAAGTTTATTACGAGTTTTATTAATATTTTCTTCGGGATTTTGGTGAGTATTATTTTCGTTTCCGTGTACGCAATTCGTCTGCACTGGTCGATTATGCCTGTTTATATTTGTGGGATTTTTCTGATCGCATTTATCACCAATTTATTAAGTAAAAGGATAAAAAGTATTCAGAAAAATATTGTTTCGGAAACTACAGCTTTAGCCGGAAGTACCACGGAAAGTTTAAGAAATATTGAGATTGTAAAAAGTTTAGGGCTAACCAATCAGGAAGTGATCCGTCTGAATAATAATACGTACAAAATTCTTGGACTTGAGCTTAGAAAGGTGAAAAGTATCCGTTCTTTAAGTTTTATTCAGGGAACGATGGTGAATTTTCTTCAACAGATGATTACCATGACCTTATTATTATTAATTTTTAAAAACATTGTAACTCCCGGACAATATTTGTCCCTAATGTTTTATGGATTCTTCATTTTTGGTCCGATGCAGGAAATCGGGAATATCATCATTTCTTACCGTGAAGCAGAAGCTTCTCTTTTTAATTTTGATAATTTAATGAAAAAAGACGTAGAGGAAAAACCACTTCATCCAAAGCAAATTGGTGCGATTGAAGAATTGGAATTTAAACACGTTTCTTTCAAACATCAATCCGCTCAATATAAAGCATTAAATAACATCTCTTTTGATGTTAAAAACGGGGAAACCATTGCTTTTGTCGGGCCAAGCGGTTCAGGGAAAAGTACGTTAGTGAAGTTGCTTGTTGGATTATACAGACCTCAGGAAGGAAATATTTTTTACAATTCGATTAACGGAAAAGAGTTTGATTTTGATGAACTGAGGAATCAAATCGGTTTTGTAACCCAAGACACGCAACTTTTTGCAGGAACCATAAAAGAAAATCTACTTTTTGTAAATCCTGACGCTACAGAATCGGATCTGGAAATTGCTTTACAGAAATCAAGCTGTACCGCGTTGCTTGAAAGAGCAGAAAAAGGCATCGAAACCGTTATCGGTGAAGGCGGACTGAAATTAAGCGGCGGTGAAAAACAGAGAATCGCCATTGCCAGAGCGCTTTTAAGAAAGCCTCATTTATTGATTTTCGATGAAGCAACCTCAGCGTTGGACAGCATTACCGAAGAAGAAATAACCTCTACTATAAAAGATATTTCTAAAGAAAAGGAACAAATTACGGTTCTTATTGCACACCGTTTAAGTACAATTATGCATGCAGATCGAATTTATGTGTTGGAACGCGGACAAGTCATAGAAATGGGATCTCATGATAATTTAATTGCCGAAAAAGGATTGTATTACGCCATGTGGCGACAACAGATCGGGGAAAGAAAAATGCTTATTTCACCAGAATCATAACATAAACAAGGCGCTGAATTATTTCAGCGCCTTGTTTATGTTTAACCACAAAAGACACAAAAGATTTTAATACATTAGACACTTAAGAAAGTTTAAAACTTTGAAAATAATTAAGATCACGTAAGAAGAAAATCAAAGATTTTCAAAAACTAATGTGATCTTCTTTGTAAGAAAATTTTAACTTCAAATAAACTCATGTGTTAAAATCTTTTGTGTCTTTTGTGGTTAAAATATTTCCGATTAAAGATGACTATTCTTTCGTTCTAACCGTTCTCTGTTCAATTCTTTTTTCAAATTTTTCACCCTGGAAAATTCTCTGAATCATAATTCCCGGAATGTGAATCTGATTAGGATCTAATTCTCCCGGTGCCACCAATTCTTCCACTTCTGCAATCGTAATTTTTGCTGCTCCAGCCATCGGATGATTGAAATTTCTTGCAGATCCTTTGAAAATAAGGTTTCCTGCGTGATCTCCCTTCCAAGCTTTAACGATAGAAAAATCTGCTTCGTAAGCGTGTTCTAAAATATGAGGTTTTCCTTTAAAATCTTTTACTTCTTTACCTTCCGCTACTTCAGTTCCGAAACCTGCAGGCGTGTAAAAAGCAGGAATTCCAGCTTGTGCAGCTCTGCATTTTTCGGCAAGAGTTCCCTGTGGAGTCAGTTCAACGTCTAATTCTCCCGAAAGCATTTGTCTTTCAAACTCTGCATTTTCTCCTACATATGAAGAAATCATCTTCTTGATTTGTCTTTTATGAAGCAATAATCCCAATCCGAAATCATCAACTCCTGCATTATTTGAAATACATGTTAAATCTTTTACATCGCTTTCTACCAAAGCATTAATTGAGTTTTCAGGAATTCCGCAAAGTCCAAAACCACCCAACATTAAAGTCATTCCATCGTTAATTCCGTCGATGGCTTCCTTTGCATTTTTTACTCTTTTATCTATCATGAAACATTAGATTTTTCTGTTGGCTAAATTTAATAATTTTTCTCATAACTACAGTATCAAGGAATTTATTTGAATTTTCATCTAACTTTTTATACATTTGGCAATCATACATTATGTTAAGTCCCTCTATAACATAAAATTTTTAATTAATAATTAATACAAAATGGAAAAAGAAAATCTAATTAAAGTTGGAGACGTATTTTATGTAATCTGCAGAATAAGCATCGGTTTGTTCTTTTTTATTACAGGTTTCAACAAACTATTTCATCCTGTTTTTCAAGGATATATGTTGAAGACTATTACAAGTCTGGGCTTTTCAAACCCTCAGTTTATGGCCAATTTTGTGGCTTTTAACGAAATGTTCTGGGGATTATTGCTGCTTTTAGGATTGCTGACAAGATTAAGTTCATTTGCTTTAATTGTTGTGATTCTTGTTGCCCTTTTTACAAAGGATATTCATTCTATCCCGACAGAATTAATTCCTATAGACGCTAAAGTTGGAAATCGTCCGATGGATAGTTTTACTTGGCTGAGCTATTTCTTCTATCTTCCGCAGGTTTTATACATTATGATCTTAGGATTATTTTCATTCTATGGTTATAAAGCTTTTGGTGTTGACAGATTTATTAAACGAAAAAAAGCTGATCCTTATATATAACAGAAAAGCAGGAAAATAATTTCCTGCTTTTTTAATTTTTAAGTTAATTACATGTTCTTTTATCTTGATAATAAAAGAAGCAAAAGCTCAAGACTGGAAACTCCAGCTAAAAACACCTACTGAATAATCAGTTTCAACGTAAATAATTTTCTTGTATGAACTTTTACGAAATACACTCCTTTTGGAAGGTTTTCATTCACCAAAGAAAATCTTTGATTGTTGATGTTTTTAGATTCATATAATAGATCTCCATTCGCAGAAAGTAATTCAATTTTATCAATCGGATAATCACTTTTAATGAATGTCGGTTCACCCGGTTTTGTAGGGTTTGGATATAAAACTACGTTTTTAGTTGTGCTGTTATGAACTTCATCCGTTCCTAACGTTGGGCCTGAAACCTGAAACTGTACTCTGTTTGAAACCTCTGTATAAGAATCGTTAGTAAACATGACCATATAATAATTCCCAGGCGTCGCAGGAATTGCAGTCCCCTGAATTGTTTTTGTTCCCTGCGTAACCCCATCAAAATACGTATAAGAAACAAAATTATCATCCGGCGTCTGGATATTTTGAGGATAAATACCCAACCAATCCTTGATAATTCCCGGAGAATCCGTCCAAGAAGCCGTGATGCTTTCACCTAAAGTATAAACAGGTTTATTCGTCCAAAGTTCGGTAACAATGTCTCCAACTTTAAAGAAAACCTTTTCACCGATTGATGTATATCCATCTTCAAGCAAGTAAGTAGCATAATAATATCCTTTCGGAAGTCCTGTGAAATTAAGCGCTCCTGAAGCTGTCGTTACATAATCCCATTTGATCGAAGTATTCGTTCCGGGAGTTTGTCCCATTTTGTAAATTCCGATCCAGTCTTTTACTAAATTTGGACCATTACTGAAATTAATAGTTACTGTTCCGCCAACAGGATAAGTATCTGCAGAAGCCTGTAACACTACTTTTGGCCCTACATAGAAATTTTTTCTAGGTGTAATTTCTGTATAGCCGTTATTGGCGAAAAATCCTGCGAAATATTGACCCTTGTTAGGCAAGCCATTCGTGAAAAGAGCTGTTCCGGCAGTTTGTCCGTTTGTATAGATAAAACCTTGAGATGTTACTCCTGCAGGGCTTTGACCTTTTTTATAAATGCCAACCCAATCCTGCTGATTTCCGGGACCTCCCGTGTAAGTAGCTGTGATCGGTGAATTTTGCGTGTATTCAGTTTTATCTAAAACAAATGTTGGATTAGAAACCACACTTCCTGTAACTTCAAACTGTTTCACATCACTCCAGTCGCTCCATTCTAGGTTTCTGTCTCTGTAACGGGTTTTTACATAATAAGTTCCGTTTGAAATTGAATTGGCTGCGATAGTAGCTTTGGTAATATCTACTCCGGCATTTAAGTTTTTAGTTTTATCAGGCGTTCCGTTTCCGTCTTTCCCAAACCAGTTTTCATAATCTCTGTAAAATTCCTTTTCAATAACAGAAAAATTGGCTGCTTTGCTTATTAAAAACTGAGTTGTATTTAATAATTCGTTGCTTGATGACGAAAAAGCACTTCCATTTAATGTCAAAGGCAACGTCATCGGTGCTGAAAAAGTATTGGTAATTGATGGTTTTGCAGGTTTTGGCTGATTTTTATACCTGTGGAATGTATCAATTAATTCATTATTCTTTTTATTGTAAACGCCACCGATTGAGTAACATTCAACATCAACTTTTCCGTTGGTAACATCAACTTCTACGATCTGATACGTCCAATCCGTCAATGTTTTCTGAACATCATCAAAATCCTGCTCGGTAGACATTCCCCAATACTGATCCCAGGCCACCCCCCCGGAAATCAGCTGATAATTCGGTGAATCTTTCAACTGTCCTCTGTGATACAAATGATGGTGCGCTCCAACATGCATCAAATATTTGCTAGATGTAGTTAAAAGCGGAACTGCATTATTCCTCACCCAAGTTGAGATATCTCCT
Source organism: Chryseobacterium limigenitum (assembly GCF_900114875.1). Lineage (GTDB taxonomy): Bacteria > Bacteroidota > Bacteroidia > Flavobacteriales > Weeksellaceae > Chryseobacterium > Chryseobacterium limigenitum. The sequence goes on along the minus strand of NZ_FPKW01000022.1, from coordinate 2,002 downwards.
ACATATTGTTCAGCCTGATATGGTCTGTGGCTTAACGAGATAATCCAATCTACTGTCGGATCGTTATTTGCTTCATTTAAAATCTGTTGAAGCCAAGTTTGCTGAGCCGAACCTGTATGCTCAGAACTTAAACTGATAAATAAAACATTTCCAGCTTGTTGAGCATAATAATTCTCATTTCCTGAACTGATGTTTTTATATTTAATTTCATCAATATAGAAATGAGCGTAATAAGAATTCATCCCCATCGTTCCGTATGTTTCATGGTTTCCAACGGTAGTTTGAATTGGAAGATAAGGCGACAAATTGATATTCTTCTTAAAATGCACATTTTCGTAATGATCCAATGTCCCCACATCTACCTGATCTCCAACCATAAAAGTCAAAGCCACGTTATCAGAAGGATCTGAAGTCGCTCCGAATTTTTGTTTTAACTTCTTATAGGCATTTAAAGTTAAGGTGTCATATCTCGGCTCAGCTTTAATCTGGTTGTCTCCCATAATCAGGAAACGGATCTTCCCATTCGCTGTTACAGGCTGCCCCGGCAAAGGCAATGTTCTGAAGTTGTAAACCGCAGATTCGCTGGTTCCTGTTTTTATTTTGTAATAATATTTTGTGTTGGGCAGTAAGTTCGTGATCTTTGCCGTGTGATAATAATAGTTGTTATTATATCCTGTATCCGAAAAAATGTTGGTAGTTCCTGTAACAGTAACATTCAAACTTGTCGGAGAATTTCCGTAAATAACGGTTGTTTCATTATTAGAAGAAGTCTTCCAATTAACAATCATAGAATTTGGTGTCGGATTTTGTAAATACGGATACAAAGCCTGCCCAAATGTCATCTGGACGACAAAAAAGAAAAAAAATAAGTAGTGTTTCATAATAAGTAGTGTATAAAGTTTTAAATTGTGTGTCAATGATTTGAGGAAAAGGTTACTGTCGTTTTTATTTCGGGCAAAAGTAGAATTCCCATGTAAACTCAATCTGCCGTCTGCGTAAAGGATATGTTAATTTTTGGAGCCAAAAACTCTGAAAATATGTAGTTTAATAACAAAAAATTATTTGGCATATTCAAAAAGTATTTTGTACATTTGCAACCTGTTATTCAACCTCTGACGAAAAACGTGTAAGTTGCTTAGCCTTAACATTTTATTTTATTAAAAATGGATTTATTAAAGTACGTACAAGACAAGTACATTACAAAAAAAGAATTTCCTGAATTCAAAGCTGGTGATACAATCACTGTTTATTACGAAATTAAGGAAGGTCAAAAAACCAGAACTCAGTTCTTCAAAGGAACAGTTATTCAATTAAGAGGTACTGGTTCTACAAAAACTTTCACAATCAGAAAAATGTCTGGTGATGTAGGTGTAGAAAGAGTATTCCCTATCAACATGCCGGCTCTTCAAAAAATTGAGCTTGACAGAAAAGGTAAAGTTAGAAGATCTAGAATCTATTACTTCAGAGATCTTAGAGGTAAGAAAGCTAGAATTAAAGATGCTTCTTACAAGAAGAAATAATTCAGACAACAATACATACAAAAAGAGGCTGTTCATATTTGAGCAGTCTCTTTTTATTTGAAGCTATTTCCCGCTTTCCGTTACAATCTTTTTTTTCAAAAAAGGATTTTCTCTTCAATCGGGGCTAGAATTTTAGGGATGGTGGCGGATCAATCTCAAAACTTGGGGACTAGGCAAAAAGTTTAGACAACCTGAAGAGGAAAAATGCTTTATCCCGCACGCCTCTTAATTGTACTCTGAAGTTTTTTATTTTAGCATTGAAAGACTCGGCGGAAGCATTCGTGCTTCTTCTTTCAAAATAATTGAGAATCTCATTGTAATGATTCATTATGGTTTTTCTGAGCACTGAGAAAGCTTTAAATCCTGATTCTTCCACCTCTTTAAACCAATGTGCCAATTTCAACAGTGCAACGGATTTTTGAATGTTTTGATTGTAAATTTTCCTCAGGCCATCAGATAAATTGTACGCTTTTTCTAAATCA
>NZ_FPKW01000043.1 GCF_900114875.1 Chryseobacterium limigenitum | reverse complement strand
CTTCAGAACAATATGAATGCCGATGAATATTTTGATGTAACCGAAATTACAGGAACGAAATATACCGACAACAAACCTCTTATCAACCTTACCGCTTTGATGGATGATTCTTTCGCCAATAAATTCAAAGGGTTGTTTTATGATGCCTATCCTGTTGACTTATTGACATTGGATAGAGCAGAAAACGAAGAAGATTTTGCAGGAATTCCTCCTGTAAAAGCATTCCCAGTATTCACATCATACTTACAATATTTAGGAAATGACAAAGGAAATGCATTCCTGAAGCAGACCTTCCCATACAAATACGATTTGTTCAGTTTCTACAAATCCGATTGGTACGAATTGGTTTCTAAATCCGCATCAAAATATGTAGGTGTACCAGCAAATGCAAGACCGCAGGTAATTAACAACTTGCTTCAATCTACTTACGGTATTATCCCAACCGTGAAATATAAAGTGAAGGCAAAATACATTTTACCGGGAGATAAAGCAGGTTCTGAAAAACAAATAGACTACGAGTTTAAATAATCTTAAACTTCAAGCTAAGAAAAACAGAATTTAAAAGCAGACAAACACAACAATATAAAACAGAATGATGAACCATTCCTACAACGATAAAATAAAATATAATCCATACAGCAGACCGAAATTTAAAAATTTCGGAATTAAAATCTGGGCATTAATGATGCTTATGTTTTTTGGCTTGCAATCTATTTCTGTGAAAGCACAGCAATACCCTGTAAAGTTAGTTCCTGTGGTAATTCCACCGTACAGTATGCGTTTGGGCGATTACGCTACTTCTACGGATAACAAATTACAGTTACAAGTGTTGATGACCGATTTGATGGAGCCGCAACACCAAACTGGCATCAAGTTCACTTTAGAAGCAGGATTAAACGCCGTTCCATTTGCAAGAAGCAATGATTTTATCGTAGGGATGAATCCTTTTCTTCTGTATCCCGGAAGTAATGTTACGCTTACCAATGTAGATCTAAGAGCTTTATTTGAATTACAGAATTTAGGAGGGATCAATGCCTCACAATATTCCCAACCTTTATCGGATGGTGTTTATCAGTTCTGTTTTCAGGCGTATGATTATTATACTAAAAATAATCTTTCATCTAAAACCTGTGCTACGGTATTTCTTACGCAGTATGATCCGCCAATGCTTAATCTTCCGCAAAATGCAGAGAAAGTACAGGCAATGTCTCCGTATGCTGGAGGAAGCGGAATCGTATTTCAGTGGATGCCGAGACAGATTGCTCCTAACACAAAATACATTTTCACGCTTAAAGAATTGTGGGATGCAGGACAGTCTCCAATTTCTGGGTTTTTATCTTCCCCACCACTTTGGCAGGAAGAAACTTACGCCCCGACATTGTATTATGGATTGGATAAAACCCAGCTCATTCCGGGGAAAAGATATGCTTGGCAGGTGCAGGCAAAAAGTGGAAATCCTGTTTTGGGAGCCAACCCTACAGAGGACAATGGTGTTTATAAAAATAACGGATTTTCTGAGATTTATTATTTCGATTATGTAGAAAATTGTACCATTCCTACACTTTTAATGGCAAAAAATGTAGGTAGAGGAAGAGTTGAAATCAGCTGGAGTCTCGGTGGGCAACCTGCAGGTCTGTATAATGTACAATACCGTAAAAAGAACAGCAATACGGAATGGATGACCCAACAAAGTTACCAGTCTCCGGCAACTCTTACAGGTTTGGAAGACCTTACGGAATACGAATACCGGGTAGGTTCTGTGTGTGGAAACATACAAGATTCTGGCAATGCGTATTCTTACAGCGCAATACAATATTTTACAACCAATGCCAATGATGTAGATAACAATTATCAGTGTGGAATAATGCCTGCAATTGATATTGCCAACAAGAATCCTTTACAGACGATGTTGGGCGTTAACGAAGTATTTACTGCAGGAGATTTCCCTGTTACGGTGCTTGCTGCTCAAGGAAGCAACGGTATTTACAGCGGTACAGGTTTTATACAAGTTCCTTATTTAGCCGATACCAAGGTAAAAGTAAGTTTCAATAATATTAAACTCAATACCGACAAGAAATTAATTGAAGGTGTTATTGAAACCACGTACGATCCGAATGAAACTGCGGTAAATTATGCATCTGCAGGAATTGGGGAAACATTTGGTGATGCTGGCGTGAAAGACGTTTTTGTTAATTTCCCAATTGGTAATATTACTTATTCTGCAACACCTCCTCCGGGAAAAATTACCATTACAGGCAGTGATGGGAATGGTGGAACCGGAAGTACAACCGAATATCCGGGTGGTAAAGATTACACCTTTACTGACTCTAACGGAGTTATTTGGACAGTGGATGAAAACGGAACTGTAACTAAGGGCGGAACGGTAGCACAAGGCGGAGCTTCTACCTCTACCAATACCGATGGCGTAACAGGAAGCGGAAACAATGCTACCATTAACCAATATACTGCAAAAGGTATTAAAATAGAGTGGAAGGAAAACGTAAACGGACAATTTGCTTACGATACTGCAGAAAAAACCAAGTTGCCAAAAGACAAATATCCATCGGTAAAAGATTCGGAGAATAATACTGCGTATGTTCCTTACAAAGCAACAGTCAATAAAAAAACTGAACTCTTTGATGCCAAAGTAAGCATTACCGACCCTACCTTGAAAGATGCGACCATCATCTTCAAAACATTAAGCATCGGTAAAGCAATTGAAGCTACAGAAATTAATAAAACCGATACAGAAAGAAACTATCAGTTAAAATTAATTGGTGCATTTGATTACGCTGAAGAGGAAGTGATTGCGGTATTAATGCCGAAAGACAGCACTTCAAAACAGAAAGTAATCAGCAGTTTCAGATTGGTACACTTGAGCCCGAAAACTGTAAATGTAAGTTTAGTACCATTGGATGCTAATTCTCAATCTAAACTTCAATTGCAAAGTGATAAGCTGACAGATATTTACAAAAAAATTGGAATTACTTTCAATGTTACGAAAGATCCTATTTTAGATGTCAGCAGTATTGTAAGCGGAGATACCATCAGCAGCGAAGATGCTGATTTGATGAGCACTTACAGTCCTCAACAGCAGCAGATAAATGCGCTTTATAAAGGAACGGGTTCTAGATATGTACTTTTTGTAACGGACAAAAAATCTTCTACCGGACAAAAAGGTTATATGCGCCTGAATGGGCAGTTTGGCTATATTTATAACAACGCACAAGACAAAACAGGAGCACACGAACTTGGACACGGCGTGTTTAAACTGGAACACCCGTGGAAAGACTACGGAACTACGCAAAGTGCAACTCCTCTATTGATGGATTACAGCACAGGAGAAGAATTGTCTCATCTAGATTGGAAGCAGATCAATGATCCTGCGTTTAAATTGTATGCGTTCCAAGGGCAAAGTAGTGGAGAGTTTGCAAATTATGTAATATCTCCTAATTACAGAATTGTTAGTTTGCCAAAACCAAATAGTTTGATCTATGAGGCTTGTGATTTTGATAATAATAAAAAAGGTCTCTTATATGGATTTAGTGAGAATAATAAAACATATTGTTGGAAAGAAGTTAATAATGTATATGATTATTATGAGAAGATAACAAATTCAAAATACCCAGGTGAGATAAAAACAATTTCGACTCCTAAAGATGGAGATAAGGTTACCTTATTCTTTGATATAACAAGACCTTGTCCCTCTAAAGAGCTAAATGTTGACTATTCCGAAATAGAGGGTAAACTTGATACAACAGCTCTTAATAAGTATATATCAGATAATACTGCAAAAGCTATAGATGTTCCTTGTGGTGAAGGTTCATATACATCCAGTTTCTTTGAAATTGATGATTTAGAAGTTCCTCCAGGAGCTACTGTAATTAGACAGGAAGGAGGTAAATTATCAGCTGAACAACTTAAAAAATCAGTAGATCAGCTTAATCAGCTAATTGTAAAAAATAATGCTGGTTATGCCTATAAAAAGGATATGTCCAATTCAGAATTGGGCAATATATCTGTAGGACAGGGTATTACAGCAGGTGGAGATAGATTTTATAAAGTAGATCATCGTTTGGTATATCTTTCAGAATTCTCTAAACAAAAGAATAACCCAGTAAATATCTATGTTGTCTATACCAAAGTAGATTTCCTTGTGAATGGTAACTGGAATGAATATGCTAAACAGGTTTATGAATCAAGTAATTTAAAAAATAAGAATGCGATCTTAATTACAGCGCCTTATTTTGAAGCGTCTGTAGATAGAAACGGAATAGATTTTTCTGTCCAACATTATATGCCTGGAGTATATGCTAAAGGCATAGATATTAATACTAATAATATTAATAAAATAAAAGCAACCAATGTTGCAATGGCAAATGGTGGTGGGAATATGTATCAGGCTATTTTCTCAGATAATGTTACTGATTTTATTGAGCAAGTATATAAGCAAACATATAAACCTTACAAAATACATCTTGGTACACGCTATGCAGACGGAACAATTTCTGCAGATATTGTAGAGAGTCAGGAAAATAAACCGGGATATAACTTCGTACACGGAGTTATGCTGAGGGAAAATAAAAATTATCAGGCTATACAGGATTTACCAATACCAAAAGCAGTTTATGTATCTGGAGGAACTGGTGGTGCTGGATACAGTGTTAATCCTAATTATGAAAAAGAATTATTAAAGTATGAGTTGGATAAAGCAGCTCTTCTACAACAAGCATTAGAAACTCCGGAATGGATATTAACAGAAAATTCTATAGAGTTTAAAGAAAAATATCTTACAGATGTTGTTGCTAATAAATATATTGTAGGATATGCGTATAGATCAGGTCTTAATAAATGGTCTCAGGATTTAGGAAATGTATATAAGGGTATTGTTGGAGAAGTACCAACTTATGAATTTGACAATACCTATAATAAAGATAATTGGAGTACCGTAGATCCTATAATATATGGTGCAATAGATGTTGCTGGAATTGGTTTGTCATTAGTAGGAGCCGATAGTATTACAGATGGTATAGGATTAATGTACGCCTTGAAGCGTGGAGATGTTGTCAACGCAAGTATATATACTGCTGCAATTGTTTTACCAATAATTGCTTCTGGAGAATTGAAACTAGCAAAGCTGGCTGCAGATAGCAAAGTCTTTTATAGAGGAGCAATCTATACATGGAAGCAAGAAGGTAAACTTGTATTGAGTAGCAATTCTTATGTAAGAGGTAGATTGTTGGAATTCTTTAAATTATCAGATAATGCAGTTACCCATGCAGAATTGGATGCTTTTACAGAAGCTTTCAAAAAAGGCAATGTTACTACCTCTGAGATTAAGAATATTTTGAATCAATCAGACCCAGTAATTAGAGCAGAAATGTTTGGTAAATTTTTATCTAATACAGGAGCTAAATATGGAATAAAAGAAATAAGCACAGAGGCTGGATTAATTGATTTATTACCAAATTTGCTTAAAAAAGAAGGATTGACAATGGATGATTTCCATTATATAATGCAAACTCCTGCAGATAAATTAAGTGCTACTGAATTATCTAAAATAACTAATATAAGAAATGCCATTGCTAAACCTACTGAAAGTACGTTAATGCAAAAAGTAATGCCAAAATCGGCAATAGAAAATTATCTGAAAGAAGTAAATCCATATACAACTGTAGGAGGATTTGTAACAAAAGCAGCAGATGCAAAACATTTAAAAAGTTATGAAGATCTGTATTTTGGATTAAGACTAGACTATGTAGATGATTCAGGTAAATTGTATAATTATGTGGAAGATGGTAGTTGTGGAGTGATAAGATTTCAATCAAAACAATCAAAAGATGCTATTGTACCAGCGGGTGCTGCAGCAACAGAAAAGTACCCTTTTACCAATCACGGTTTCACTTCTGGAAATCATGGGAGATTAGGTGCTCCTGAATGGAAATTGAATGGGTATAATAATTATTTTGATGACGGAGCAGAACTCTGGGAAGTTTATAATGACGGTAGTGAGGTTTTAAGAGCAGTATATAGTAAAAGTAAAAATAGATTCGTCAAAAAATGATAAGAAATGATTTATATGCAAAATATATAGGAATTGATTGTAGATTTTGGGAAATAGGAGAGAATCTCTATATGTTGCAAACAGACTATAATGAAAAATTAATAGTTGATGGATTCAAAAGATATAATGATATAGAGTTAAAAGATAAAATCTATAAGGAAGTTATATTGAATGATATTGAAAGTGCATTTCAGGTTAGTACTTATTGCTCTTACAAAGGCTATAAGCACTTTATAGATGCTATATTGAATAATGGACTCTATAGAATTTGGCCACTTGAAGAAGCTCAAATCCATTTTAAAGATTTTGCACGTCATGGTTACGATCCAGTTTACGAAGTTGATAAAAAAGAAATAGAAGAAATCTGGGAAGAACGAACACCAATAGAAGGTTTTAAGTTTGATACAGAACCAATTGTATATTTGAAGAGAAGAAATTAGTATGATCTTAAAAAAAACAAACATTTTAAATATTGACTCACAGTGGAAGACTTTAAATATATTTCTGATAATTACTCTAAAATGAATAATGAACAACTTCTTAATTTATGGAGTGAAATCATTCCAATATTAAAACTAGAGCTTGAAAAACGGAAAATTGATTTTGAAGAGACAATTGATATATCAAAACAATCAGTAGAAAATAGACCTTCCGAGTTAAATCTAGTCAACAAAAATATAGAAAAGCAAAATAACTTTAAAAAGAACGTTGTTGCTGATATTGAATATTATATTGAGAGAAATCAAAGTAAAAATTTTATTATTAAAAAAGTAAGTGATAAACACAATATTGGTAGTGAGTATATCGAAAATATATTTTCAGAATTCAGAGGAAAAGGTAGAATATTTATTTTATTGGGATTAGTTTTTTTGATTGCAACAATAATAAGATTAGTCATTTTATCAAATACAAATTATAATTATTCATATAGTCCTCCGATTTTACCCGATTTGCTGTATTTCTTAATATTTGCAGTAATATCATCTTATCTACTCTTCAAAGGCATTCAAATAAGAAAAAAATATAAATAAGAGTACAGAAGCTAAAAGACGATATAAAGAATTATATAAAATATAACAATAAAAAAACAACAGAAGATGAAAATAAAATTAGTCCTTGTTGCGACAATGTTCGCAAGCGTTTCCGTATTCTCACAAGAAGTAAAAGTCAAGAAAGGCGAAATCCAAATTGATGGAAAATCGGTTGCCAAAATTGACAAAGAGAAAAACAATTACACGATAAGCGATTTGTCGGGTAAAGCACTATTTACAGCTACCATTACCAATGAAACCCCATTAAAAAATACAGTTTCCAAATATTGGATGCAGCTTACTGGCAGCAATGGCGTTGTAAAAGAACTGGAATTAATTGACAAAACCAGCTTTTCTTTCGGATTTGAAAAACCCATTACACAAAATCTTACCAAAAGCGAGAATCCTCTATTACCGGCTTCCGGAATAGATGAAAACAAAATCAACAGCTTTTTCCAGACAGAAGACAGAAGTATTTCCAAATCCGAAGATAATAGGATAGAAGAATACAAAGAGATCAACCGTTCAGAAGATGCTTTGGCAGCCGACAACAAGATTTTGATTAGCAATGTAGGGATCATTAGTGCCAACAACGAGAAGATAGGCTACATTGTTCGCAAAGTAACAGGAAAAGATATGGTGCAGCAATTTCTT
>NZ_FPKW01000039.1 GCF_900114875.1 Chryseobacterium limigenitum | reverse complement strand
GTGCGATGGAACACCATTTTTCAAGTCTAAATATTTAGCGAAAAACTCTTTCCTTGAGTTTCCAAAATCCTCCACTTCCTCCCAATCTTGGGCGTTACAAATCACTGCCAAAATGGTGATGAAAACAATGTTTTCGACGGGATGTAATTTTTTTCTATTCAATCTAAAATCTTTAATACTTTTAGCAAAAGTAAGTAATTTGTTTTTATTCATAAACATCTGATTATCAGATAAATATACGAAATAAAATTCATTTACACAAGTGTAATGTATTGATTTTTAGATAATTGCAAAATTAATTTTATCTAATTATTTTAATGCGTTTAGTCTGTTGTTGGGAAATTTACTCAATAAAATTTAAAGATTATTAATATATTAGAAAAAAATAACCACCATGAAAATAGAGTCTATTTATATAAACAATTTTAGACTGCTCAAAGATTTTAAATTAGATTTAGAAGATTCTCTGTCATTAGTTTTAGGTAAAAACAATACAGGAAAAACTTCAATTTTAACATGTTTAGATAAGTTTATCAACTCTGATAAGAAAAAAATTACAGCAGAAGATTTCAACATTCTATATAAAGACGAATTAGAAAGATTAGTAGATGACAATAAGGAAGTGGGTGAAGAAACCTATCATCAAAACATATATGGAATAAGATTAAGACTTGTTATTGCTTATGATGAAAGTGATGATACATCTAACATTTCTGACTTAATGATGGACTTAGAGCCTAAACATAATAAAATTGTTTTAGGATATGAATACTCACTGAATTATAGAAGCTACAAACAAATTAGACAAGATTATAAGCAGTTTAAGAGACTTGAAAATACAAAATTTATTAATTCAAGAATAAAAACTAGAACAACAGGTAATGATAAAAATTTCTATATCCGAAAAAGGTTTCATTATTTTTTAAAAAATTATTTAGAAAAATATTTTAAATTTTGTTGGAAAAGTATCGAATATGATTACACAAATTCTAAGATTATCGAAAATAATTTTAATGATTTAGAAACAAATAAAATTAAAAGCAATTTAAATAACATTCTAAATTTTAAATACATAAGTGCAAAAAGAAACGTAGCCAATAAAGAAAACGAAAAAACTCTTTCAACTCAAACTTCTGAAATTTATGAGAGAAGTGAAAAAAATAATGAAGATGAAGAAAAAATACAAAACTTTAAAGCCATAATTGAAGATACAGATGTTGTTTTAGATAATGTTTATAAAGGTTTATTCAATGACATTACCGAAAAAGTTCGTCAATTTGGAGGAATAAAAAAAGATGAATCTGTAATAAAAGTTATATCATCATTACATCGTAGGGAATTACTTAAAGGCAATACAACTGTCATCTATAAGCATGATGATTCCGAATTTCCAGAACATTATAATGGTTTAGGATACATGAATCTCATCAGTATGATCTTTGAGATTGAAATTCTTCTTCACGAATTTCGAAAAGGGAAAGATGAAAAACCATCTGATATAAACTTACTTTTTATTGAAGAACCTGAGGCACATACCCATCCTCAAATGCAATATATATTTATTGAGAGAATTACTGATCTTCTTAAAAAAGGTTTTAAAATTGAAGGAGAAATACACCAACTTTTTCAATATGTTATAAGCACTCATTCATCACATATTGTTGCTAATTGTAATGAATTTAATGCAATTAAATATTTAATAAAAGAAAAATCCAATGATGTTCAAGCAAAAAATGTTAAGGATTTAGAGAAAGAATATACAGAAGCAGATGAAGAACAAAGCTATAGATTTTTAAAACAGTATTTAACCTTAAATAGAGCAGAACTTTTTTTTGCAGACAAAGCTATATTTATTGAAGGTGATACGGAACGAATACTATTACCTGCAATGATGAGGAAAACAGATATTGAAAATAATCTTGAAGAAAATGAACTTCCAATACTTTCTCAAAATATATCAATTATAGAAGTTGGTGCGCATTCTCATATTTTTGAACGATTTATTGATTTTATAGGAATTAAATCATTAATCATTACCGATTTAGACACATATTATTTAGAACCTTCTTTAGATAAAGATGGTAATCCTGAATTCTATAAAAATGGTAAACCTAAAATGAAAGAAGTAAAATGTCCTAGCAATGATACACAAGCAAAATATACTCGAAATAATGCATTAATGTTCTTTCACAGAAAAAATAATGACATTGAGTATTATAAATCTCTAAATTTAGCTTGGAAGACTGTTCGTAAAAATAGAAAAAAGGAATGGAATTCAAATAGAAAAGGGAAAATTATATTAATATTTCAAACAGAAGAAATGGGTTACCATGCAAGAAGTTTTGAAGATGGCTTTTTTCATATTAATTATGATTTTATTTTTCAAGAAGGTAATATTTTTACAACATTAACTGAATTATGGCTTGAAAAATTTAAAAATGATAAATGCTCATTCACATTATCTGAAAAAGGTGTTGAAAGCAAGCCATCATTAGCTATAGATATCTTATTAAATAGTAACGAGAATTATTCAAACTGGCAGATCCCTGCTTACATAAAAGAAGGATTATTATGGCTAAGGAAAGATTAAATTTAAAAAATCAACCAGAGGTTTTATCAATATTTAAACATATTGATAATGAAAATAATTTTCTATTAAGTGGTGGAGCAGGAAGCGGAAAAACATATTCCTTAGTATCTGTTATACAACAAGCAATTGAAGAAAATCCTACCACAAAAATTGCTTGTATGACATATACAAATGCAGCCGTAAGAGAGATTGAGGAAAGAGTAAATCATAAAAATTTAAAAGTATCGACAATCCACGATTTTCTTTGGGATTGTATTAAGAATTTTCAAAATGAGTTAAAAGCCTCAATAATTGAGCTGGCGAAGACTGGAAATAAAAACTTTATTATTGATAACCCAAACATTAGCCTATTTAATGGAGTCGAAATACAATACAAAGAATTTGTTAGATTACGGGAAGGTATCATTTCTCATGACGAGCTTTTGTCCCTTTCGGAATATATGTACTCTAGATATATAAGATTATGTGATATTACAAAAGATAAATTCAAATTTATATTTATTGATGAATATCAAGATACTAACGAGTAGGTTGTTAAAATTTTTTTAGATCATTTAAAAAAATCTAAAAAGAAATCAATAATAGGATTCTTTGGAGATGCGATGCAATCTATTTACGAAGACGGTATTGGAAATTTAAATTCATTTATCGGAAACACTGAAGATAAATTAAGAGAAGTAAAAAAAGAGCAAAATAGAAGAAATCCTGAAAAGATTTACAATTTAGCTAATAAATTGAGGACTGATGGAATTATACAAACTCATTCCACAGATAAATCAGCCCCCAATATGCTTGCTGATGGAAGTGTAAAAAAAGGAAGAATTCAATTTTTACATTCGAAAAATTATGATTTACATGATATAAGAGAATATCTAGAAGAAGAAGGATGGGATATTAAAAATTCAGAAAAAACAAAAGAATTAAATTTAACACACAATTTAATTGCATCTGAAGCTGGATTTAATAATTTGATGGAAATTTATGATAAAGACATCTTCATTAAACATTTGTCTAAAGTCAGAAAATATTTGAAATTGAGAAATATTGTTTTTGAAGATGATTTAACAGTTAATTTTGTCTTAACAAAAATAAGTGATGATGTAAGTAATGAAATTACATCACATTCTCTACCTTCATTTACGGTTTTAAAATATCTTGAAAGTTTGAAGACAAAATATTCTGGTTATTCAGAAGAAATTTCAAATTTAATAACAGATTTAAAGCCCATAACAGAAAATAAAATTGTTCCTGAAAAAATACATTTGGTGGAAGCTTTTAAAACTGCAAGTGGAATTAATGAGGTAGATTATATCTTCGAAATAAAGACTCTAAAAGATGTGGAAAAAAACTTAGATAAAACAAGTTATGATTCTGTAAAAGATAAATCTTTCAATAAATTTAGAAATCTATATATTGATAAAGATAGATTAATAGATGATAAAAAACAATCGGAAGATGAAGTAAGTAGAAAGGGTTCTAAAAGAGATAATTTAATCAAACATCTTTTTAAAATCCAAAATATACTTCAAAATTATAGTAAGAAAAATTTTCCCGAACTATTTAAAGTATTGAAGAAAAATAATATAATTATAGATAGTATTAAAAAGAAGCAAATCATCAAAGATAGTATAGAAAAGCTGTTAAATAATTCTAGTGTCACAATTGGAGATGCCATTGAAAAAGCAGATGAATTGAAGCTGGTTAAAAAGGATGATAAATTTGATAAATTTATAAATTTGAATGAATATATTTACAATAAAGTTAAAGAAATATCCTACCAAGAGTTTATTTGTTTATATAATTACTTAGAAGGACAAACTCCATTTTCAACACAACATAAAACGAAAGGAGCGGAATTTGAAAATGTTTTAGTTATTTTAGATAATGGAAATTGGCCTAATTACAATTTTGAGTACTTATTTACGAATAGAACAGATAAAATTGAAATTGTTGAAAGGACAAAGAAAATTTTCTATGTGTGCTGTACAAGAGCAAAAGAAAATCTTGCTATTTTTTATAGTAAACCTTCTCCAGAAGTTCTTCAAACTGCAGAAGATTGGTTTGATGAAATTATTGATTTAGATAAAATATGACCATCCAAACCCTACAAGATAAAAACCTCATCCTCCTCGAAACCATCTCCGGCAGCCGCTCTTTCGGGCTGGCAACAGAAAACTCGGACACAGACATTCGGGGAGTGTATTATCTACCGAAAGAACACTTTTTTGGTTTACATTATATTCCGCAAATTTCCAACGAAACGAATGATATTACGTATTATGAAATCGGGAGATTTGTAGAATTATTACAGAAAAACAATCCCAATATTCTGGAAGTTTTGGCAAGTCCGGAAGACTGTATTCAACATAAAAATCCGTTGATGGATTTATTGAAACCTGAAGATTTTCTTTCTAAATTATGTAAAGATACCTTCGCGGGTTATGCGATTTCGCAGATCAAAAAAGCAAAAGGACTCAATAAAAAAATCCTCAATCCAGTCGATAAAGAAAGAAAATCGATTCTTGATTTTTGTTATATTTTACAAAATCAGGGTTCAATTCCATTGAAAAAATGGCTTTCAGAAAACGGAAAAATTCAGGAACAATGCGGATTGGTGAGCATCGATAATACCAAAGGAATGTTTGCCCTGTTCTATGATGAATCGCGAAATTTAAACTATAAAGGAATTATCCAGAATGAAGAAGCCAATCAGGTTTCTGTATCATCTGTCCCAAAAGAGGAAAAATCTGTTGCCTATTTGTTTTGTAACCTCGATGCCTACTCTACTTACTGCAAAGATTACAGAGAATATTGGAAGTGGGTTTCCGAGCGAAATGAAGACCGTTACAACGTGAATCAAACTCACGGACAAAACTACGACAGCAAAAACATGATGCACACGATTCGTTTGTTGCAGTCTTGTGAGCAGATTTTCAAAACCGGTTCATTGAACATTCGTGTAGAAAATCGGGATGAATTATTAGATATAAAAGCAGGAAACTGGTCTTATGAAGCCGTTATGCAGAAAGCAGAAGATCTAATACGATCTATTGAGCATTATTACTCGATTTCCAGCCTTCCCGATGTGCCTGACTTGGAGAAAACGACAAAAATTTTAATTGAAATCAGAGAAAATTTGTATCGTTGAGATATTAATAAATTTACTATTTAATTGAGATTGCTTTACTTCGACAGGCTCAGCACAGGCTCGCTTTGCTCCTCGCAATGACAAAAAAACCACCGAAATTACGGTGGTTTTATATTATTTATTCTTCTTTAAAATATAATAGATTGAGCGATCTTTTTCGTCATTGGTCGTATAAGCAAACTGAAAAGCATATCCATTGGCAGACATAAAATTAAGCGCATCCATCATAGAATTAAACTTAATATTTCTTCCTTTTTCATCTTTGATACTCGTTCCGTTTTTAAAGGAAATGGATTTTGTTTCCTGTCCGAAATCAATTTCAACATTCACTTTTGTACTTAGAGAACGTCCGGTTCCGATGATTTGTACATAATCAACGTCAATATCTTTAAGCGGAACATCATTTACGGTTTGAGCGAATGCAAAAGTAGAGAAACTGATAAGAGATAAGATCAATAATTTTTTCATATGTTTTTTTATTTTTAAATATAAAATAAATTCTGCAAAGATTTGACTTTAATACAATAAAAAAATCCCTCAAATTAAGGGATTTAAATATATCTAAAGATTTGATATTAAGCTTCAGATGAAGGATTTTGATTTTCCTTTGGAGCCTGATCAGCCAGTCTTCTATCACCTTCTGGTCTGTCCTGTCTTTCTGGTCTTCTGTCACCTTGAGGTCTGTCTTGCCCTTCAGGTCTTGGTTTAGACTCAGGTCTTGCAGGTCTTGGCAACAAAACTTTTCTTGAAAGTTTCATTTTCTTACGGTCATCGTAACCCATGAACTTTACTTCCACTTCGTCACCTTCGTTGTAAGGTACTTTGTCAAGACGAGCCCACTCGATCTCAGAAATGTGAAGTAATCCTTCAGTTCCTTTTGCAATGGCTACAAAAGCTCCGAAATCCATTACTTTAACCACTTTTCCTTGATACACTTCACCTACTACAGGTACAAATGTAATCTCGTTGATTCTTGCGATTGCCGCATTGATTTTCTCTCTGCTTACACCAGAAATCTCGATTCTTCCGATTTCTCCTACTTCTTCAATAGCAATAACAGTATCTGTATCTTTTTGAAGCTGTTGAATGATTTTTCCACCAGGTCCGATAACAGCACCGATGAAATCTTTAGAGATCTCAAGCATAACCATTTTCGGAGCGTGAGGTTTCACGTCTTCTCTTGGTACTGCAATTGTTTCAGTGATTTTATCTAGAATATGCAATCTTCCGTCTTTAGCCTGTAAAAGCGCTTTCTCCATGATATCCATAGATAGTCCCTGGATTTTGATATCCATCTGACAAGCCGTAATACCGTCTGCAGTTCCTGTTACTTTAAAGTCCATATCTCCCAAGTGATCTTCATCACCTAAGATATCAGAAAGTACCGTGAATTTTCCGGTTTTAACGTCTGTTACTAATCCCATTGCAATCCCCGAAACCGGTTTTGAAATCTGAATACCAGCATCCATCAACGCTAAAGTTCCTGCACAAACAGTTGCCATAGAAGATGAACCGTTTGATTCTAAAATATCAGAAACGATACGGATTGTGTAAGGGTTTTCTTCAGGAATCATGTTTGCCAACGCTCTCTGAGCAAGGTTTCCATGTCCTACTTCTCTTCTTGAAGTTCCTCTTAAAGGTCTTGCTTCACCCGTTGAGAACGGCGGGAAGTTATAATGTAAGAAAAATCTTTCGTCATAGTTTACCATAACGCTGTCTACCATGTTCGCATCTTTAACTGAACCTAAAGTTACTGCTGTTAAAGACTGAGTTTCACCTCTTGTGAAGATTGCAGAACCGTGAGCTCCCGGTAAGTAATCAATTTCGCTCCAGATTGGACGAATTGTTTCAGGATCACGGCCATCAAGACGGATTTTATCATTCAAAATCATCTGACGCATCGCTTCTTTCTCTACATCGTGGTAATATACTTTTACAAATGGAGTTACTCTTTCCAATTCTTCAGTATTTTCAGCATATTGTGCTAAAAATTCTTCACGAACTGCTTTGAATTTTTCTCCTCTTTCATCCTTACCAGATGGAGTTTTTGCTACTTCATATACTTTATCGTATGTTTCTTTCCACACTTTTTCACGGATAGCTTCATCGTGATTTTCGTGGCTGTATTCTCTTTTTGGGAATGATTTTCCTACTTTTTCAGCTAATCTTTCCTGAGCTTCAACTTGTTTTTTGATTTCTACGTGAGCGAACTGGATTGCTTCAAGCATTTCCTGCTCAGAGATTTCTTTCATCTCTCCTTCTACCATTACAATAGAATCTTTAGTAGCTCCCACCATGATGTCAAGGTCAGCAATTTTAAGATCTTCAAATTTAGGGTTGATAGAAAGTTCACCGTTGATTCTTACTACTCTTACTTCAGACATAGGCCCGTTGAAAGGGATATCTGTAATAGCAATGGCTGCAGATGCTGCAAGACCTGCTAAATCGTCAGGAATTGACTCTCCGTCATAAGAAATTAATGAAATCATTACCTGAACTTCCGCATGGAAATCTTCAGGGAATAATGGTCTAAGAACTCTGTCTACCAAACGCATTGTCAGGATTTCCTGATCCGATGGTCTGGCTTCTCTTCTGAAAAAGTTTCCAGGAATTTTACCTCCTGCGTAGAATTTTTCTCTGTAATCTACCGTTAAGGGTAGAAAATCTACTCCGTCTTTTGCTTCTTTACTGGCTACAACAGTTGCTAAAAGCATTGTTCCGCCCATCTTTACGACTACAGAACCATCAGCCTGTTTTGCTAATTTTCCTGTTTCAATTGTAATTTCTCTGCCGTCTGCAAGAGTAATCGTTTCTGTAATTGCTTGAGGTATACTCATAAATTGTTTAGTGTTGCACTCCGTATTGAGCGCTTTAATTATTGATATTTCGTCTAAATTTTCGTTTGCAAAGATAACGTATAATAATGAGATAATTAAATTTTCAAATGAATAAATAATACCTCTTGTTTTAATGCTGTGATTAATAATTTAGCTTTAAAGCCAAAATTATTATAAGAAAATCTCGATTTATTGATCAACCTCAAAAAAATAAAAAAGAACTTAGTATGTGAGTATTTTGGTCTTAAAAATTCTGCGATCATTATATTATTGTCTCAAAATAAGAAATATTGTATTTAAAGGTAAAAAAGACCAAAAAAGTTGCCAGAAAAAAAAGTTGTTCCCCTATATTTGCCTGACTTTTAAATATGTGAAAAATTTAAAGAAATTTATCTTTGAAACCGACTAAATGAGTTTTATAAAAGCTCTTTTGTTTAAATATGTGTGTATATGAATAATAATGAAGTAAAATCGCAAAGCAGGAATTACACTATTCCGCTTATTACCATCACCCTTTTATTTTTTATGTGGGGATTCATCACTTGTATGAATGACATTTTGATTCCTTACCTGAAACAACTCTTCAAACTGACCTTCTTCGAATCAATGTTGGTACAGTTTTGTTTCTTTGGAGCTTATTTTATTGGCTCGTTAATCTATTTCTTCATCTCTATTACAAAAGGAGATCCCATCAACAAAGTAGGGTACAAAAAAGGAATTCTTTTCGGAATTTTCCTGGCAACTTTCGGATGTATCTTATTCTATCCGGCTGCTACTTTCTCTTACTATCCTTTATTCTTAGGAGCTTTGTTTATTCTAGGGTTAGGCTTTACGGTACTTCAGATTACTGCAAATGCATATGTCTCTTTATTAGGATCAGAAGAATCTGCATCAAGCCGATTGAATATGACACAGGCTTTCAATGCTTTAGGAACTACAATTGCTCCGGTTTTAGGAGGACATTTAATCTTTGAATTATTTTCAGCCGAAGACGGATCTTTCAGCGCGGTGGCAACAAGAATTCCTTATTTGATTTTCGCAGGTATACTTTTATTGGTTGCTTTATTGATCTCAAGAGTAAAATTACCATCATTCCAGACCAATGATGGTGAAGAAGTTGTAAAAGGTTGGGGAGCGTTGAAATTCAATCATTTGAAATTCGGGGTTTTTGCTATGTTTTGCTATGTTGGAGGTGAAGTTGCTGTTGGAAGCTTCATCATCAGTTTCCTTGAACAGCCACAAATTATGGGCTTTGATGAAGTGATCAGTAAAAATTACCTTTCTCTGTATTGGGGAGGTGCAATGATCGGGCGTTTTCTGGGAGCTATTTCTTTAAACCAATCGATAAGTCAGGGGAAAAAAGCCATTTATATGTTGGGAGCTGCTGCGTTGGTATTCTTAGTAATTTTCAGTATTGTGAATCTTACGTTTGCACAGATCAGTTTCTTCTTGGTATTTATTGTTCTTAATTTCATTGCATTCTTTATTGGTAAAGCTGCTCCGGCAAGAACACTTTCAATTTTTGCTGCGATCA
This sequence comes from Chryseobacterium limigenitum, assembly GCF_900114875.1. Classification (GTDB taxonomy): domain Bacteria; phylum Bacteroidota; class Bacteroidia; order Flavobacteriales; family Weeksellaceae; genus Chryseobacterium; species Chryseobacterium limigenitum. The sequence continues at coordinate 1,067 of NZ_FPKW01000039.1, read as the reverse complement.
ACGTTATTTTACTAATATCTACTATGGTAAATCATGGCGAATTAGCAATGTACAGCGTTCTGGGAATCGGAATTTTCAATTCTATTATGTTCTCAAATATTTATACACTGGCTATTTCAGGATTAGGAAAATATACAAGTCAGGGATCATCTTTAGTTGTAATGGCCATTCTGGGAGGTGCTATCGTTCCTATTTTCCAGGGATACTTGGCAGATCAGTTTGGAGTTCAACATTCGTTTATTATTCCTGTGTTCTGTTATTTAATGATCTTAATTTTTGGAGCTTATTGTACAAAATATCTTGGTCATGTAGAAACTACAGAATCCAAATCCGGACATTAATTTTAATTAAAAATATAAATTACATGAGGCTCTTTTTAAGGGTCTCATTTTTTATTTAAAGTATTTTGTCGAGGTTTTTCGTCTAAAAAAAGAAACATTTATTATCTATGAAAACACAATTACAACTTGAATACATCGCACTTCTGATCTTGGGAGTATTTGCTTTTGCACACACCGGATTTTCCTGGTGGTGGTTCGCAGGATTATTCTTTGTACCCGATATTTCCATGTTGGGATATGCTGTTAATAATAAAGTGGGAGCATTTTGTTATAATCTCTTCCATCATTTTGGAATAGCCATCTTAGTTTATTTAGCAGGAACTTTTCTCGCGCTTCCCTATTTAAATATGATCGGCGCTATTTTATTTGCTCATTCAGCTTTTGACAGAGTTTTAGGGATCAATCTCAAAACTTGGGGACTAGGCAAAAAGTTTAGACAACCTGAAGAGGAAAAATGCTTTATCCCGCACGCCTCTTAATTGTACTCTGAAGTTTTTTATTTTAGCATTGAAAGACTCGGCGGAAGCATTCGTGCTTCTTCTTTCAAAATAATTGAGAATCTCATTGTAATGATTCATTATGGTTTTTCTGAGCACTGAGAAAGCTTTAAATCCTGATTCTTCCACCTCTTTAAACCAATGTGCCAATTTCAACAGTGCAACGGATTTTTGAATGTTTTGATTGTAAATTTTCCTCAGGCCATCAGATAAATTGTACGCTTTTTCT
>NZ_FPKW01000038.1 GCF_900114875.1 Chryseobacterium limigenitum | reverse complement strand
TAGAAACAAGATCAATAACAGACTCACGATTTTGCAGAATAATTTTTTCAAAATTCTTTTTACCAATGAATTCGATGATGGTGAGATGCAAACGACAGAACGCATAAAAAGCGGTAGTCATTTTTTTGACTCTTTCATCAAGAATTAATTTTACCTTTTCCAGATCATTTTCAACCTGAGAGGCAAATTCATTTCCAACGAATTTTTCAGGTTGCAATTCTTTCCAGTTCTGTGTTGTGGAACGAGGTATGGAAGAAGTAAAAGAGTGAGGGAGTATTTGTTCATGAATACCTAAAGCGTAAGAAGTCTTAATGGTGGAGTGGTATCTTTTGTATTTTTTCATCAAAAGCAAAAATACTAAAAATTAACCCTCATTTTAGATATCAAAACATCAAAAAAAGTTAAAGAAAATCCAAAAATACCCATGACGAAAATTCGTCAGTCCATCACACAAAAGAAAATGGTTCGAGACCCATAAAGGGTTGTAGATTAGTGTAATGTTTTGATTTGTAGTGCTAAATGGTTCGAGGTTTGACCTGCCGGGATGCCTGGTTTACTTTTTAGAAAATATTATTTTTTTATAAAATGAATAGGATATTCATTGTAAGTATCATTTTCATAATCACTATTTTTAGTGTTCATTACTCTATGAGTTTCTCCTAAAGAGCCTTTGTCATCATGGCACAAAAACCTTTCCACATATGCATAAAACTCGCTCCCCACATCAACTGTAAAACCAGGTGAAAGTGTAATTTCTTTTCCGGCTCTATATATTACATTTGATAATTCTGAATTTTCTGGAGCAGCCAGTGAATTTTTCGCAAATATATGAGACGATGAAGTGAGGTTTTGGTACATTGCTATGTACTGAGGATTACTTGCAGTTCCAAAATACTTAACTTCATCCTGACCTGAATTCTGAAAAATTGAACCCTTACGATGATGTATTATGATTTTGTTGGGCCAAATGTTTTGATCAAGGTTGTCCATTAAATTATAGGCAGAATAAGGATGCCGCGGAAAGCAAACATCATCTGTATTACCATTGTTATTCTCTGAGTTTCCTCCGAACCATCCGGAAACAGTATTTACAGCATTGTTCACCGTGTTATATATCGTGGCAGATACATTTCCGACTTCAATACCGGCTACTTTTTTACCACTATTTCCACAATTTCCATCCATTAGTTGATTTTGATATTCATAAAATAAGTTATGAAGCAACATATAATCGACACCAGGATAATTACCATTAAAGCCTCTCTCGTTTCCTCTGGAGTCAGGATGTTCCAGTCTGTCTTGAGAAGACCATTCCCAACTTCCATAATTAGCTTCAGCCTCTTTTACACTATACTTGTAAGGACCAAAGCAAGGTGCCTGAGCAATAGACTTTTCATAAAATGATTGTGGTTTTAAAAGTACACCGTCCTGATGTAGGACTTTTCTCAATAACTCTGCCCACTCAACAGACCACGTATCGGTATTCAATTTCATGTTTAGGTAAGCAGGTTTTAAACCAAATGAAGCGGGAAGATTACTCCCTGCTACATCCCATGCCATAAATACGGCTATATCCATTTTATTTGGTACAGATGACCGTGACCAGATATCATATTGGGTTTTACCCTGTAACCTTGCAACAGGATCATTATAAAAGGCTCCCAAATTAAGATAAGACCACGGAAAGTCCTGATTGGCAAAATTTGCCATATGACTTAATGGCCAGGAATAAAATACACCAAGTGCTCCTACATTTATTTGGCTTCCATCCGGATTTAGCAAAACCCAATTACCTTTCCCTTTCATATAAGTATAAACTCTCCGGGCAATTCTTCCTGCCTCTTTTTTGATTGATGTCTCATCATCCTGAAACTTTTGATTGTTAAAAGTAACATCAGAGGGAAGATATTTATTGACAAACATCATAGCAGTAAGCATACTGTGAAACTTATCCAAAGGCATAGCCATTTCTTTTTTTTCATCATTTCCACCTCCCCAGCTTCTTGATTCAATGTAATCTATGAATTTGGTTTCTTCCACACGATCCGTGAAAGCACTTCCACAAAAACCATTATTACTACCTTGCTGCAAATTGAGAGCATAATTGAAATGATTAAGATTTTTATTAATATAATTTGGAGGCATATCTTCTCTTATCATATAACCGTTTAAATTGCCATAATTTGCTGTTGAGATAGTGAAATCATTATTTTGATTAGGAGCTCTGTCGTACCAATTCCCCTCAGCTTCAATATCTAATCTGTTTATCATGTAAAGAAGATGATACAATTCTTTGACGGTTTCTGAAACGTCCTGATTGGCTCTGGATAGCAGTTTGTATTCTAATGCCAAAGCCATTATATAATGATTAACAATATCAATTTGATCAGGACCCGGTTTTGAACCTCTTTCAAACTCGCCGTTATTATTTCTTTCTGCAAGTATGATACAATCACCCTGTTCCATTCCAAGTTTCATAAAATCGTTGATTAATCGGGTACGATAATACCAATATCTCCTGTGTGCTTTATTGTCATCTAAAGTTTGAGAGCTTACGTCACCATCGAAAAAAATAACTAAGATGAAAAATATTAATATTTTCATTGCTTTTGGCTTTTTAGAGATTCCTTATTAACTATACCTAAATCATCTTTCAATCTTTTGTTTTCATCCTTTAAGAGACTAACTTCTTTTTTTAGATCAATGAGATACAAATAAATTTCTTCGATCTTTTCCATATGCTTTGTCAGCATTTCCCCTAAATCAATTCCGTTATCCTTTTTGATAAGTGCTGCAGATTTAATTCCTGGCAAATGCTTATTTTCTTTTACAAACATCTCCAGTTCTTCCAATGCTTGAAGACGGTGATCAGAATCAAATACATAATCCGGCCATGGTTTGTTCATCGTAACTTTTATTTCTCTTGCTCCTATCTTTCCTTCAACAGCTAGTTTGAAACTTCCCGGATTATCTGTTCCTACACCAACATTACCATTATCTGCAAGAAATAAAAAATAGTTTCCAAAATTATTACTTCCGGCAGGTTTCCAGAAATTTAGACCGCTTAAAGAAGGAAGAGAGGTAGATTTTGCATATTCGATTCCCCAATCTCCTGATTGAGCCTGATAATCACCTCCAAAAATCATCATTGGACCACCTGCAAAATTTTTCCCTGTTACCCTGATAATTCCATTATGCACGTGCAATGAAGCCATAGGTTTTTCTATGTTAATACCAACATTTCCATTCGCAGCTATTTTGAAATGACTTTTCTTATTAGGTTGCCCGGAAGGAAAAGAGATGCTGTTTACATCTATTGTCTGAACATTCAACAAGTCATAATCCGTAATAGCTTGTATTGTTGAACCCTGCTTTACAACGGGGTGAAGTGTATGATAGTTTGAGAGAGTGAATAAAGGCATATCATGATTGATACCATTGAAAAGAAATTTACCTGTAAATGTTTGCTTATCGGTTTCATCTATAACAATCCGATCATTGTTATTGGTTTTAATTGTAAGACGTTGTGCATTGGTAGTTCCTAAAAAGTCATTGTTTGCAGCAACATTTCCCGCTGTATTCCACGTTTGAGTGTACATTTTTATGCTCATACTCAAAAGGATAATTATTTTTAAAGTTTTTTTTGTCATTTTAGTTTTATTAATTATTTCTCAAAACAATTAGGTTTGTATTATTATCCTAATATTTGAATCAAATTTTATGTGTAAATTGTAATTTTTCAAGTTCTTTAATCTTTGTTTTGTCAATTGCATCCCTAATTACAAAGACTATTTCTGAGAAATTATCTTTATTCATTCTTCTCCAAATAGGGGTGACAAGTTTGTAATTCAAATTTAGTTCAACAAGTTTAGAGTGATTTAGCTCTGATATGAAATCCTTAACTTCATATTCATTTTTTGCAATGATTTCTATTAGAATATTTTTATGGTCTTTTGATTAAAGAAATAGCTTTGAATAATAACTCTTATAAAGCATTCCCAGTAGGCTTTTTTAACAATAGTTGCTACTTTTAAGTCTTTATCAGATTGCACCAATATTTTTCTGTCTTAATTTTTCGATACTGTAAAATTTTAAGATCTTAATGTCTGCCTATTTTATGGAGTTGCTTTTAAATAACCCGACCTTAAATAATTATGATTTACAGATATATTAATTATGTAAAAAGTCCATTATGTAGATCGGGTAGTAATTGTTAAATTCTTAACGTAGGGATGAATATCCATCTACAGCATCATTTGGAAATGTATTTCCATCAGTATTCCAATAATGCCCAGTTGTATTTCCTATAGAAACTACTGGAAGGACATATGCATTGGAGGGTATTTCAAAGGAAAAAAAAGGGAATTTAATTTTTTTATAAATCCAAAGAATAATTGTATTTGTATCATAATCTGTCTGCACACAACTTACTCTATCTCTCAAACTGTTTGGAAGTTTTGTAAGAATTGTAAATCCAGACCATTGCCTCAATATTGATCCTCCCAAATTAATATGCTCATATAAGCGATTATATTTTGGAGCTACTGCTTTTAGATCCTTATCTGTCGATATATTTGTAATTACTTTTTCATATAGATTTTTTAATTGCAAATATTCTTTATCATTCTGATCAATTTTTTTATTAATCAACTTTTCAGCTATTTCGTTTATTTTTTGATAATTAGCCAATACTTCCTTTAGTTTCGGCAGCATCTCCAGATTTTTGAAATCTATATAAAAATCTTCTTGATTTGTAGTTTTGTAGCTTTTGCCATTTTTCACATAGTTGAATTCGATAAAATTATTCATACCTTTTTATTTTTATATTAGCCTACTCTCATCGTTTTTCGGCTTCCCCGTCTTACTCGTTTATAAGGATTTTCAGAATTCTCCTTTTTAATAGAAATGGGTACTTTGCAAAGGTTTTGGTTTCTATTGATTGTAATTTCTGATACAAAAATGAGAGAAAGAGTAGATGAAAAAAACAGCCATTTGATGAACGGAAAGTCTGATTGTACAAACGGGCTTTTATATAGGATGATCCGTAAACGTAAACTGGCTTATAAGCACAAAAAAAGAATGCAAAATTTGCATTCTTGTAATATAAAGCTAAAGATTTTCAATCCGCTTCAGAAATAATTCTCTACGGTTTCTGGCCACCGGAACACTGTGGTTGTCCTGAAGTTCTACGGTTCCATTCCTATCATACTTATCAATATAATCAAGGTTAATCAAATGAGATTTATGGGTAAGAAAGAAATTGAGATTTTCCAGCATCTTTCCAAAATATCCAATGCTGTAAGAGCTTACCATTTGCTGTTTGTTTTTAAGGTATAATACCGTATATCCCTGCGTTCCTTCACAACGCACAATATTTTGTACTTCTATAAAATCCAGACCCTTGGAAGAAGGGATAGCTATTTTCTTATTTCTATTTTGAGTCAAGCTAAGGTTTTCTACGAGTTGCCTGTTTTTAGCAAGGGCAGTTTTATGCTCAATATTTTTTTTTGCATTTTCTATGGAAAGCATTAAATCCTGATCCATTATCGGTTTTAGAATATATCCTATCGCACAATGTCTAATGGCTTCTATGGCATAATCTCCATAAGCCGTTACAAATATGACTTCAAATGAAGGATTTTTTATTTGCCTTAAGAATTCAAAGCCATTCATTTTTGGCATTGAAATATCCAGAAATATAAGATCCGGAGTGTTTTTCTCCATTTCTTTCAATGCTTTTTCAGGATCCTGAAACTCTCCGATCACATCAATATCGGAAGCGGTTCTTTCAAGCTTACTTTTAATAATAGAAATAGCTTTTCTTTCATCATCGATAATATAGGCGGTAATACTCATAATGCTTCAATGGTTAAGGTTACTTTTGTTCCGGATTCTTTTGGGTTTATTTCTGCCAAATCTTCTATGATATAATTAATCTTCCATTGCTTTCCATCTTTCAGAAGTTTTAACCTTTCTTCTAAGACATCTGTGGATTTAGAATACAACTGCCTTTTGCTGTCTTTGTAGATCTCTTCGGACTTTTTAATCCCGATTCCGTCATCCAAAATAGTAATTTGGTAGGAAGAGTTATGTATTTCTTTGAATGAAATTTGAATGTTTCCATTTCCGGATTTATGAAAGATCCCGTGATTAATTGCATTTTCTACGATAGGCTGGATAATCATGGATGGAACTCTTGTATTTTCTGTATCTATATTTTCATCAACGGTTATGCCGTAGCTAAGCTTGTCTTCAAACCTAAGTTTTTCAATCTCCAGATAATGAGTGATAAAGTTAAGTTCCTCCTGAAGACTCAGGTCTTTTTTGCGGGAGTATTCAAAAAAATTACGGACAAGATGTGAGAATTTAGCCAAAAAATCTTCAGACTGCCGGATATCGTTTTGCTGTATGAAATACAATACGGTATTTAAGGCATTGAAAACAAAGTGCGGATTCATCTGTGAACGCAGTGCCAGAAGTTCTGCGCGGTTAATCAGTACCTCATTATCCAGTTTTTCCTGCAATTTCTCCTTGAGTATTTCATTTTTGATTTTCGTAAACCTGTAAAAAAGAAACAGCATGATAACTGCTACCAGTGCAGAAACACAGGAAAAAACAACTAATAATTTGAAAGATTCTTCCGATTGCTGCATATGAAAGCTGATATTAAAAACAAATTAATAATTAAATTTAATAACATAAGAACGGTATCATTAATTTCTATGGAAAAATCAATATGTTCCATGAAAAATACAAAAGGTAGAATACCAATATGATACACCAATACTCCACAGGAAATCAGAAAAGAAGGGCTTTTGAATAAATGAAAAACCTGCTTTCTTTTCAGAAGGTCTGAAAAATAATAGAATACACTGATAATGATAATACAGGATCCTGTCAAAAATGTATGTTTGGACAAATTTGCCCATCCCTCAAAATAATAGGCTATACCACTGCTGACAGCCAGTAAAGCCAGTAATATCCAAAACGGAAGCTGTATTTCCAAATTTTTATAGTAAAGAAGGTAAAGTATAAAGGATATAATAATGAAAGGATTGTAGCAATAATTGTTATTGATATTTAAATAGAAACCAACATAAATAGCCAGTATTTCGGTTAAAAGTCCAAGTAATACATTCCAAACAATAATTCGCTCGGGAATCTCCAGTTTTTTATATCTGAAAATCCCTACTGCTAAAGTGATAAGCAGTAGAGATATGGTAACGTATTGCTGTGTCCATATTTGGTGTAATACATATTCTAAGTTGGGTGCGGGTCTATTCATTACAGAAATTTAAGAAATAGTTTTAAGATAGTATGCTTAATTGGAATGAAATTCAAATCTAGGATTTCCTGAACCTGAGATGTCAAATAAATATTCAGTGTTTGGGTCATCAACACTCTTGCTGGATTCATAATCTGCTTTATCAGAAGGATTTATTGTTTTTTTCATCTTAGTATCTACATCAGTATTATTTGTGCTTTCTCTTATTGTGGGAACAATAAACAGCTTATACTTTCCAATTGTTCCGTCCGAATTGTTTTCAGCCCCCAAATACATCCTGTAGCCGGAAATTTCATATCCTTTGTTCTTTGCTGTTTTTTGAGTTAAGCATAAGTAGCCCGACAACTCTTTGGCAGGGAACCAAAAATCACTTCTCTCATTGGCTATCGCTTTGGGGGCTCCTAATCTTACCTGCTCCTGATTGCTAAAAAAATTCTTTTGAATGTCTTCAGCAGTATCTTTTGATATTAAATGTTTGGTGGGTGGGGCAGTTTCAATCTTACAGTAAGTATTTTTACAGATACATGAATTAAAGATCAAGGCTAAAATACCAAGGGCTGAAATAATAAATGTTCGTTTCATATCGATTTAATTTTTTCCAAAGATGAGATGTAACTGATTTTAATACAAGTCCTATTCGATGATCGGCTGTTCTGATTCGATAATTGGTAATTTTTTTTTAAGTTCCTATTTTTGTTTTAATTTACAGATAGGATAAAAATTTCACTCCATGAAGCTGCCCACAAACATAGAAGACAAATATCTTAAAGAAGTTCTCTTAAACTTTTCTCTTGAGGATCTTCGTGATGAAGAATGGAAGGTCATTGAAGGCTTTGATAGTTATGCTATTTCCAATTACGGAAGAATAAAGAGCCTAAAACGCAGTGTTATAAACTCAAATGGAGGAGAATGGAAAATGCCGGATCGTATTATGAAACTACACGTGGGGAAGTATTATAATAAATATGTAAAAAAAGACTTTTATAGTGTTCGATGCAGATTGTCGTTAGAAGGAAAGGACTATGGAAAATCAGTTCCCCGTTTGGTCTATTACCATTTTGTTGGAAAATTTGATATGGATGATCATAAACTCCTTATATCGTTTAAAGATCATAACCAGTTCCATGTTCATTCCGATAATTTGGAAAAGCTTTCTGTAAGTGAAGTTCATTTTAAAACCATGAAAGAAGGAAGAGGAAAGAAAAGGAATTTTAACAGGGCGGTAAGCCAGTATACTGTTGAAGGAAACTTTGTTGCTTTTTATGAAAGTATAGATGCAGCAGCAGATAGCCTCGGTATTAACCGGACATATATTTTAGGCGCAATAGAAAAAGAGCGTCTGACTGTGGAGGGTTTCCGATGGTTTCTAAAAGACCAAGCGCCGACAAAAGACGACTTTATGCCGTTAGGAAAAAAGAAATCCGATAAAATCTTCAACAAAGCTCTTTGGAAAAGGCTTGGACAACCAGAAATTGATGAGAGCAATCCGCCTGCCTGTATGAACTTATCTCTCGAAGATCTTCCGGGGGAACATTGGAAACCGATTCCCGGAATCGGGGATCAATTCCTTATATCAAACAAGGGCAGGATTAAACGGTTGAATACCTGGACAACACAAACCAAAAACACAATCTTTTTAAAGGAACGAATTATATCTCTTTCAGCGAATATCTCTTCTGAAAAATCATTTTCTTTACATACTAACTTGCACTATAATCGCAAGAAAATTAATATCCGGATCAATAAGTTGCTCTATTATTGTTTTGTAAAAGAATTTGATCTCAGTGACAGAACGATAGGTGTTGTTAATCAAAGTGAACCATTGTGGGATATTGATATCACCAAACTTTCGTTACATTCTGTTTATTTTTTTCTTAAGGGGAAAGAGGCAGAGAAGAATGTTTCAACTGCCCAATTATAAATTAGATGGAGTTGCTATCTTTTTTAGGACAACTTCTTATACTCTTTAAGTTGAGAGAGGGTATTGATCTCTCCATCTCCATGAATAAGTGTTTTAGGGCTCTGCAAACGATAACTTTTGTCGATCATTTGCAACCAGGTGTATTCACAAGCATTTGTTTGAAGATATTGAACAATGCCAGATCACCAACATTCATAGTCATGTTGTTTTCAACTTCAATATCCAAGTGTTTCCCTGTTTTTATCACTAAATCTTTTGGGATGTTTAATGTAGCATTACCCTGTCCATCAAAATGCAGGAAATTACCATCTGGTGTAGATTGTTTCCAGCTTGCTTCTGCATCGTTATTTATACTTTCTATATAGATCGCCTTTTTTATTAACATCTTTAAATAAGCTCTTAAAAAAAATCATATTTTCGTTGCCTGAAAAATACTACAATGAAAACAAAATTAATTCTACTGGCTATTATAGCCTTTGCAAACCTCACGTTTGCACAAATTCTGACCAAAGACACATCATTTGCCACAAACGGGGTTTACATCAGCAACGTCAGTCCTTATTCTTACTTTACGGGTTTTGCTCAAAGTGCAGATGGAAGCATTTATTTCACTTATTCTCCTACTTCCACTACAACAGTGCTTACAAAACTTACCAGCAACGGAATATTAGATACAAGCTTTGGTAATAATGGCGAACTTTTTTTGAATTATTCGCCTTACAGTAATACATCATTAACAATACAGTCGGATAATAAAATAGTATTAGTCTGTACTCATTATGATGCTAATAATACCTATACAGATGTTATCAGAGTTCTTCCAAACGGTCAGTTAGATAATACCTTTGGCAACAACGGCATAGTTTTAATTCCTAATTTATTTTACGGTTTGACAGATTATGGAAATGCAGTACATGGTCTTCTTTTGCAGAATAATAAACTTATCGTCTACGGAAATTATAGTAGTAGCCCAAATTCATATCAAACCGAGTATCTTATTTATAGATTAAATTCAAATGGAAGTATTGACAGCTCTTTCGGAACTAATGGTAAAATTACCACTACCCGTTTTATGAAACCTTTCATAGATAATCAATCAAATATTGTTACTTTTTCGGATTTAGATATTAAAAAATACAATCCAAACGGTCAACCTCTTACAAGCTATGGTAATAATGGGGTACAAACTTTAAATTTTCCTATTTCTAATTCTGTTCCTTTTATTTTTCGTAGTGCAATTTTAGACAGCAGTAACAGAATCCTTTACTTAGAATCATCCAGTGAAGGGATAAAAAGAATAAACCCTGATGGAACACTAGACTCCACATTTAATTACGATTATTTCCCCAACGGAATTAGTAGATTGGTTAACAATTTGTATGAGAAAGATGGATTTTATTATGTCTGTGGAATGGGAGAACTAACAAATGGAGGAATGTCTTATTTTATATCCCGACTTACTCAAAATGGTTCTGTAGACCCTGCTTTTGGAAGTTTTGTGGAAACTGACCCTACCACTTTTAATCTATATGCTATTAGTAATATGTTTGTAAACGATAACAGTTTTATAGTAGCAGATGAGTATAAAATAGTGAAGTATTTGAAAAATAACGCCACCTTATCTACAACAGAAAACACTAACAATACAGAAATACAATTTGAAAATCCTGTAAGAGACAATTTGGTTTTTAAAACTAAAGAAAAAATAAACAATATTGAAATATATTCTATCACAGGAATGTTGGTGAAAATCCTGGAAAAAAATTTCACAGATGTTTCAACTCTTTTAAAAGGTAATTATATTGCAAAAGTTAGTTTTCAGAATAATAAAACCAAAATAGTAAAGATTATTAAAAAATAAATTTTAAAGCTTTAGAAAATAAGAAAGAATCTGTCTCACAACTGAGGCAGATTTTTTTTAGACTTTATCAAGAAATGGAAGATAAAAAATTAAAGTAACAAAGTCTTTTCTTTTAAAAACAATGGTTATTCCCGAACTGTTGATTCCATAAAATTTTCCAATTTTCCAGAAGAAAAATTTATCTTTCTTTCTACACTTTTTTGTGTTAAATTTATAGAAATATTACTGTAAAAAGTTCTTAGTCATTAATGAAAAATAGTTTCTTTCTCCTTTTTTTGGTGCTTAATTTTTCTGTACAGGCGCAGAAAATCTCAGATTCTACCAGATATTTTAGAAATGATTACGATGAAGTAGATTGTAATATTGTTTGGAAAAATAACCAAAAATTATTTAAGCTTTTTAAAAAGGAAGCAAAAAAAATAGATTACAAATCATTAAGTAAGGTTATTATCAAAGATTTTGATATTAAAAATATACCAGATAAAAACATCATTTTCAAGTTATATACCACAGAAACTGTATATGCAACCTTCACAATTTGTGGCAGTAATCTAAACATAAAAAATCCGAATTATAATTATCTTGATTTTTACACTCCGGAAAACATAAAATTGCTACAGAAAAAACTGAAAAAGAATCTCTATTTTGATTTCAGCGACTCCAAGTTTGAAAATAATGAATATCGGCCGATAAAAAAAGAGACCATAAATCATCCTTTTTATCAGTATCTGAAGAATATGAGAAGTGCAGATAAAACAGTTTGCTATGATCCTGATACAGTTGTTAGTAAGCCAATAACTTTAAATGAAGCAGGATGGATACAGCTTAACTTCAGAAATCATTTGGGTGGAATTGTAATTGTAAAATATGATTATTTCATTTACAATAAGTTTTCTCCTGTAGTTTTTAAAACATATAAGTATCAGGACAGAAAATGGGTGGAAATACCAACAAAAGATGAACATTTATTTTAGAAATCAGTAATGAAAAAATACCTTATTTTCCTTTCATCTTCTGTAATTTTCTGCGTAAAAGCACAGGAAATTACTGATCAAGAAGCTTTCAAAAAATGCAGGAAAGAATTCATTAAAAAGATTTGTCTTTCGGATGAAGATAAAGACGGCGTTTTGTTTTATTTAGACCATTGTTCAAAAGTATCAGGAGCTGTAGAAAATAATGGATGTACATGGCCTGATACAGACAGCGATGGAATTATAGATAAACATGATGCATGTCCTACAGTTCCTGGACCTCCTGAAAATAACGGTTGTTCTTGGCCGGACACAGATGGTGACGGCATTCTAGATAAGGATGATGTATGTCCTACAATCCCTGGGATTTTGGAGGAGATGGGCTGTCCAGGTGGAAAATTGGATTGTACTCAGTTTTATGAGGATGAAAGAAAAAAAAATTGAAAAATTCAGAGAAGATAATTCAACAATTGAAAATATTTATAATAAGCTGAATGGCAACTTATTGAAATATTTTTCTGAGAAAAATAAAAGTATAAAAGTAGATTTAGTTTATCTGAAATTTATGGATTATGGTCCATCATGTGTTTATTATCCCAGAAATTATGTTCCTACTTGTACAAGTAGCAGAAAAACAGATGAATATAATTTTTTGCTAACAAAATTCTGGAGTAAGAAAGCTTTGGCGCATTTTGTTCAGAAAAATAATCTTGCTGTATCATTAAAGTATCCATTTAAAGAATATGGCACCAGTTTCAGTCCTGTTTTATTAGAAGAGTTACACAATTATCTAAAATCAAATTCGGTAGGAAGTACATCGTATATTTTTCCTCAGGGTCAAAAAAAAGTGAAAGAAAATGCAGTTACTATTGTATTAGAAATAAGATTTTTGAACCCCTATATTTTAGAAATAACATATACTCCCAGCTCTGGCGGATTGTATCCTGTTTCTAAAAAATTAGAATACCGTAATGGAAAATGGAACGATTTGAAAGAGTAAAATTGATAGCGACTTTTAAAATCAGAAACAATGATAAGTGAAAATTAATGAAACCCTATTTTATTTACTTTCTTCTCCTGACAATCCTTTCTTTCTGTGAAGGCATAGAAAATTGTCGACAAAGAAGCTTTTAAGATTGCAGAGAAACTTTTCAGTAAGAAATTTTGTCTTTCAGATGAAGATAAAGAAGGCGTTTTATGGCTCCCTTCCACGAACAGCAGTTGAGATAAAAAACATCTGCAAAGGGGAAAAGGCGTTATTATAGATGTTTGAGAGTGTAAGCTATTTACCATCAGACTGTACCAATATTGGTACAGTCTGATGGTAATTCTAAAATAAGTTTCAGTATTGTATAAAAAGTAGGAAATGCTTATTTTTTTCAATCCAAAAAAGAAAAAGATCTTTGACTTTGATGTTTGGCTTCCTCCCAGGAAGAAATGTTGATTTAGTTTTTTCAGAATCGTTATATTCAAGTATATAGTTGCCAGATATTTTTTTAAGGCTGAGTTAACGAGTGAAGATAATGTCTATAAATATTTATATTTGGAGAAAATATTGTTCATGATTTATCTTCCTAAGCAAGTAATCTTAATTTTCATGCTAGTTTCTGGTTTGTTGTTATCTCAGAATAATGAAAAAGAAAAGATAGATATTCTTCTGAAAAGTTCTACTGATAATTTGGAATATAATGGTATAAAATCTTTGGAATATTCTAAAAAAGCTAGTCTTATTGCTGAAGAAATAGAAGATTCTGAAAGAAAGACAAAATCTTACCTTATTATAGCCAAAAGTCTTTACAATCTGGATATGTATAAGGAAAGTTTAACTTATATAGAGAAAGGATTGAATGAAAAATATACGAATAATGATGTTCTCTTGGAAGCTTCTTTAAAAGAGTTTAAAGCGTATAACTATTTTAGCTTGTATTTAGACGATCAAGCATTGGAGGAATACAAGAGTGTGATAAATCTTGTATCTAAACGAACAGACACAGAATCGTACAAAATACTTTCTCGAATTTATGCTTCGATTGGTCTTATGTACGCTTTAAAAAACACCAATAAAACTGCAAACTACTACATAAATAAAGCTCTGAAGAATTATCAAAAAGTGCCCGTAAATAAGGTTGAAAAATTTGATCTTTCCGGACTTTATATTGTAAAAGGAAGAATTTGCCTGACTGACAAGAAAACAGATTCTGCCTTTTATTATATTGAAAAAGGTTATGACTTTGTAAAGGACGACAAAAAACATTCAAATTACAGGCAACTATCTGCACTGGCTGATTTTTATTATACCACAAAACAATATTCGAAAGCACTTGATTATTATCTAAAAGTTATTGATGATATGGAGAAATTCAATATCAAAAATGCTAACTATTTAATTGAAATTTATCCTACAATAGCTGAACTTTATAAAAAACTTGATGACTCCGAAAATCAAAAATTATTTTTGGATAAATACAGAAAAGAAAGTGAACAATTCCAAAAGAAAAATACAGAAAGTGTTCAGGTTGTAATCAACTCTATTCTGAATCAAAAGAACAAAGATGTATTGTTTATCAACAAACGAAGTAATGTTTTGATTTCTTTATCTGTTATTATTGCAGTGATCATTTCGGTTCTATTCTATATAATTTATAAGAAGCTCAATAGAAAACGGAAAAAAACTATGGGGGAACTTGCTGTAAAAGATGCGATGATCATAGAAAAAGATGAACATGAAAAACAGCTAAAATTAAAAGTGAATGAAACTTTTAGTGAGATCATAGCTTTAGCCAAAGAAAATCATCCGAATTTATATACTCGTTTTCTGGAAGTTTATCCTGATTTTCAAAAGAAATTATTATCCATTAATAACAATCTGCAAACCAGCGAATTGGTTTTGCTTTGTTACGTCTATCTCAATTTTGAAACCAAAGAGATTGCAGAATACACTTTTAAATCTCCAAAAACCATACAAAACAGAAAACATCTTCTTAGGAAAAAATTAGGGATTTCATCCAGTGAAGATTTTTATATCTGGCTAAAAACAAACATTAATTAACCTGAGTTCGGGTTAAGCGAAGTTTAAGAATAATTGACCATCATTTACTTTTTTTAAATTTAATGATGGTTTTTTTGGAAAGAAACAATACGCAGTAAGGCTTCCCAAAATATTTATCATAAAGTTGTTTACACTTCTATGACGAGTGTGCTCCACTTGACAATGATTTTTCAATTCATCGTTTATCGTCTCAATGATCGCTCTTTTGCGAAGTAAAATTTTGTCTTCCATCTTCATAATATGGTTCTTCATATTCTTGCGAAGTTTAGTAAAAAGCTGAATTCCATCCGAAAAAAGCATCTCCCACAAAACTTTTGAGAGATATCCTTTGTCGGCGAAAAGTTTTCCG
>NZ_FPKW01000037.1 GCF_900114875.1 Chryseobacterium limigenitum | reverse complement strand
ATTACCGGTTTTCGTATCGGTCCATCTTCTGCGTTTGATGTGTAGTTTTACTGTTTTTCCACGAAGAGGAAAATCGTCAACGCTAATTTCCGGAACAAAACCTTTTGACTGCAATAACAGAGACGAAAACTCTTTCGGAGCTGTATTTTTCTCGTCAAAATAGATGTGGAGGATTTTATTTTCTTCCTCAAATTTTACAATCTCAAAATGCTCAATCAAGAGTTCAGGTAAAAATAATTTGAGGAGTTCGGCATCGTTTAACATTCCACAAAATTAGCAATATTTTTTTCCTCCCCAACTTTTGAGATTGATCCAAAATCTATACTTTTATATTTTTTATTACTTCTTTATGAACTTATTATTTTTAGAAATATTTTTATCTTCTATTGTTATAACATAAGTGCCTTTTACTAAAGAACTCACATTAACCTGTTTATTACTAATATTTCCACTTTGTACAAGCTGGCCTGTTGCACTATAAATTTTATATGTAGCCCTATCAGATACCTTAGTTATGTTTAAAATATCACTTACCGGATTAGGATAGATCTGAATGTCATCTTTAGGGTTAGCAATGTCACTTGTACCTAAAACATCTGTAATCATGACATTATAATCTTCTACCTCACCGTAATCATAAGATCCGCATGCAGATGGTAATGAATTATAACGTAAAGCAACTCTCATTCTGAGCGCTTTATTTGAAACAGAAGTTGCCGGAACTGTAAAAGTAGCCGATACAGGAGTCGTTTGATTTGGTGCAGAATTAAGAACTATTTCAGTTGCTTCAAACGTTCCGCTTCTGTCAAAATCTATCCAAACTCTTACTCCTTCATTGTATAAATCTACAGGCCACGTTTTGGTAACAGATACTGTATTATTAGTACTTCCTTTTATTAGATTTATAGTTTTAGAAGGATCTGCAGTATAATCAGTATATGTACTTGGTCCTGAAGTATTGTTTAGATTCGCTAATGTTACATTTGAAATATACTCCTCACTTGGATCTGCGGAGGTTGCCGTACAGTAATTGATACCGGTAGTTGTAAAGTTTGAAGAAGCCGTATAAGTTCCCGGAGTTCCTGAGCAAACTGCTGCTACCTGTACTTCGTAAGCCGTCGCATCTGTTAAGCCTGACAATGTTACATTAGGTAATGTAGACGTTGTTTGTTGCCAAGCTATATCTGCTATTTTTTTGTAACGAATAATATAAGTAGCTCCAGATACAGGTATCCAGCTAATATCTACTGTATTGGCCGTAATATTATTTGTAGCTAATCCTGTTGGAGCTGTACCATCACAAACTGCAAGAGTAGTTACGTTAATACTCTTAACTGCATAAAACACATTCCCTATTGAAGAAACTCTCAATTTAATGGTTTGTCCATTTAATGAAGCAGGAAAAGTTACATTTTCTAATCCGTCATTTACTGTTGAAGCAGAAAGTACAGTCCAAGTCGTTCCATTGTCTGTTGTATAGTCAATTTTTACATTTGCGACACTATATGGTGCAGCAATTGTATTTGCTACATCCCAATTAATTGGTGTAGGTACAGAATTATTTGCATATTGTGTAGTTATTTTAAAGGGGCCATCATTTCCAACAACAATTGTCTGCTCACCATATTGAGTCTGCTGTTGATTGGCAGCTACATTATTATCTCTTACTGTAAATGCAAACTTAGTAGTTCGAGGTACCATAGAGACAGATTCCCAGGTGTTTAAACTATTATCTAAAACTCCTGCTAATACAGAAGATAATTTAGGGAAATATCTTGTTGGATTTGTAGTAGGGCTGAAAGACCTAAAGGAAGCTCCCGAACTTGTAGTTCCCAAATTATTTTTATCAATTGTGGCAGTAGCATCATCTACTTCTTCCCAAGTATAAGTCATTGGATCATTTTCTGCGTCTGTTGCAGAAGCTGTTAAAACAAATGCAGTTCCTTTAGGAATATTATAAGTAGGTAAAGCTGAAATAACAGGAGGGTTATTTGCAATTGTTGTTTCTACATCGCAAGCTGTAGTATTTAAATTTGCTTGAACTTGTTTAATGTTTGCAATGTGAAAATATGCATCAGAATGAGGTTGCACATCATTATTAGGTCCTGTAATCCCCGCATATCCCATAATAGTTGATCCTGAGCCTGGTTCCATATTTACGCCTGTTCCTTCAATCGCAATTGCATAAGTATGATTTGCTCCTACCTGATGTCCCATTTCGTGAGCTACAAAATCAATATCAAAATTATCTCCCTGTGGATTAGCAACCTGGGTAAATCCAGAACCTTTTGCTAAAGAAGTATTAGTTGCCGGATTTGTACAGATACAGCCTATACAACCTGCATTCCCATTGTTTCCGGCAGCATTAAATACATGCCCAATGTCATAATTAGCATTTCCTACATTTGCTGTAAGAGTTTGCTGTAATTGTAAATTTAAATCGTTCGTATATGGATCTGTAGCTGCATTAGTATATATTATGTTCGGATAATTTTGCACATTCAAATGCAAAGCAAAATCTTTTTCATACACGCCATTTACCCTTGTCATGGTCGCATTAATAGCAGTTAATGCTCCAGCCACAGTTCCTCCAAAAACTGTAGTGTATTCGCCTGTAACAGATATCGCCAGTCTCAGAGTTCTGTATTTCTTATCAGAATTTTTTGAAAAATCAGTAGTTTGATTAGAAAACAAACCTCCTTTCTCAAGCATTTTATCAATCTGGTCTTTAGCTTTTGTCCCTTCTTTAGTACTACATACAAAACTTTTCCCTCCTGTAGGTATTGTTTTGGGATGTACCCCATAAACTGTTTTATTAGCATCTTGTGGTTCTATAAACTCATAATTTCCATCTTTAATAATCATTGATTGGAAATCATTAGGAGCCACAGAAAATCTCACATACTTAGAAGGATCATCAATCCCAACCCCTACATATGATCCCAATTGATATTGGTTAGCTAATTCTTTAACAATCACAGGGAAACTATATACAGCAAATCTTTCAATCTTTCCTCCCAAAGTTGGTATTGAAATTTCCACAGGCTTTGCATTTTTACCTGTTTCCTGGGCATCTTTAAGCTGAGTTCTAATTTTATTAAGATCCAGCTTGTAATAATCTTTGACAACAGGGTGCATTTCTGTTGATTTTCTCTCAAATGTAGTCGGCGTCCATTGTGCTAAAGCTGAACCTCCTATTAAACTACAAAATAGGGCAGTGATAGTTCTTTTTCTCATAGAAAAGTATTTATGTAATAATGGCTATAAATCTAAACATATTTTTAAATAATTCATATTTATTGATATTTTACAACATAAATAAAATAATGATAGATAGTTTATTGAATTTTAATAAAATTTGTATGCAAATGAAACTATACATACTCAATTAAGGTATTATTTTTTTTTGTTAAGCCAACAAACGAATAATTAAAATCATATTTTTTTATTTGTACATAGATTTTAGTATTTGTATTACATAAAGTATAAAAAAAATAACAAAATACATAAACCAATATGTATTTTATTCACGATAAGGAGATTAAATAAAAGGTATTTTTTTTGTGTAAACGTCAGTTTTCTTATTAAACCTCTATTTTTTATATAGTTGATAATTCTTTATAGATGCTTTCTTCATAATCATTGACTTTAACAATGATCGCTTCTGAAAGTGTTCCTTTATCAAAATTGATATTATATTCATTCCCTATTGTCTCAATAATAAGGATATCCTGAAAGTCTGGATTTCACTGTAATGAGTTGATATATAGGGAGTGGCAGGATGGGGCAGGATACTTCTTTTTGGTTTTGTGGGTAGATTGGTTCATACAAAATTAATATTCATGAAAAATAAATCTTTACTATTTAAGGAAACTCTTAAATCTTTACTGTTTTGTGGATTAACACTATCCACTGTTAATTTGAATTCTCAGACATTGGCATTTCCGGAAGCTACCGGTTTTGGTAGATACACTACAGGCGCGAGGGGTGCCGCAAATCCTCAGATTTATCTGGTTACGAATTTAAATGACAGTGGGCCGGGTTCATTCCGTGATGCGGTAAGCCAGCCGGGTAGATTTGTCATATTTAAAGTAGGAGGTATTGTTAATTTACAGTCAATAGTTGCTGTACCCGCTAATACAACGATTGCCGGACAAACTGCTCCCGGCGAAGGAATCGTATTTTTAGGGCCAAGAGTTTCATTTTCAGGAGCCAATAATACGATTGCGAGATTTCTTCGTCTTCGTTATGGCGGGACATCTCAAAATCAGGATGCTTCAGGAATAGCCAATGGAGCTAATATCATTTTAGATCACATGACTTTTACCTGGGGTACAGACGAAGTATTTTCTGTTAACTGGGATGGTAATGGTACGAGCCCTGATAATATAACGATTCAGAATTCTATTATCGGACAGGGAATGCATCGTCACAACCACTCTGCGGGAGGATTAATGCAACCTCCTCCGGGCGGTAAAATAAGCTTAATCGGAAATTTATATATCTGTAATAAAACCCGAAATAATAAAATAAAAGGTATTAATGAGTTTGTAAATAATGTTGTTTACAATTGGGGTAATTATGGAAATACCTACGGACACACTCAATCTGGAGAAGCATATATTATGGGTGGAGATTCTGCAGGAGCTTCCTATGCTAATATCATCAACAATTATTTTATAGGAGGTCCGAATACAAGTACTACGGTTACCACACCTTTCAGTGTAGGGAATGCCAACTTCAATTTATATGGTTCCGGAAATTATTTTGATAATAATAGAAACGGGGTTTTGGATGGAACTTTAGTCCCTCAGAATTTAACAGGATATCCTGTAGGAGATACCAACGCAATAATGGCAGCTCCGTATGATTATCCGATGAAAAACACAACAGTAACCGCTCACACTGCATTCGATAATATTGTTGCAGGTGTAGGAGCATCCTATCCAAGACGTGATCAGGTAGATCAATTAATGATTTCAGATTTACAATCAAAAGGAACGACAGCTACCTATGTTTATGTACAAAGTGATTTAACGACTCAATTTGGTTTTACAAATGGTGGGGCAGGGCATGTTTATGGCGCCCCGGCTCCTTTGGATACGGATAATGACGGTATGCCGGATGCGTGGGAAACGGCTAATGGACTTAATCCAACTGTTTTTGATGCTTTAAATGTAAACACAGCATATGCTCCTTATCTGAACATTGAGGTTTATATTAACAATTTAACAAATACGCCTGCTCCTGATTTTATTATTCCGCCATCTAATTTGAATTTCACGAATGCAATCACAACAGGATCAGCACCTACAAGTTCTTTAACGGTTAATTGGAATGATAATGCAGGCAATGAAACCAATTATGTATTAGAACGTTCTCCCGATGGAGCTAATTTTTCAGTCATTGCAACGCTTCCTGCTAATACAACAAGCTATAATGAAACAGGCTTAATACCAAACACTCAATATTATTATCGAGTAAAAGCAACAAATACGACTGAATCTTCAGTTTATACTTCAAATACATCTGTTACTACACCGCCAATTCCGGCAGCTCCGGCGCAGGCAGCTAATCCGACTCCTACAAGCGGTAACACCAACGTTGAGTTGAACAATGGCAATCTGCTTTTAAAATGGACAGGCAGTTCAAACACAACAAACTACACAGTTTATTTTGGAACAAATCCTCAAAATTTAAGCAATATTGCGACTGTACCTTATTCTGCTACACCATCGTATCAGCTTACTAATGTAGGTACAGGAACAAGTTATTATTGGAGAATTGATGCTAATAATACTCTCGGTCTTGCTACAGGAAATGTGTGGAATTTCCGTGCAATAACGCCAAGCCTTGTCGGGAACTGGCCATTCATGGAAGCTCCTTCAGCAGGTGAACAGATTGCAGATCTAACGTCTTACGCCAATAATGGAACATTAAATATAGCTTATGATAATGTAAGCGTAAGAGTACCCGGAAGAGAAAATTATGCCCTCGATCTGGCAACTTCACCGAATACTCCATACATTGCAAGTATTCCGCATCAGGATCAGATCTTATTTAATAACAATTCTTTTACCGTTTCTTATTGGATGAAAGCTCCGACAAGCATGATCCCATCGTCTTCAGCGACAAGTCTTTATGTGTTGTGTAAAGGTTCATTCACTAAAAATACGGCAACAGGTGCTACCGGTAAACGGTTTAATGTAGAAATCAAAGGTGGTCAGCTGCGATATGCAATTGATGATGACGTTACAAAAAAGGAAATCACATCACCTATTGCCAATTATTTTACCAATAACTGGGTGCATGTTGTGATCCAGAGAGATATTGCCGCGCACAAAATGAGAATTTATACAAATGGAATGTTAAGCGCTGAAGGAGACGAAACTGCTGTTACAGGTATTGGTGAAGCAAGTGATCTGATCATAGGAAACATCGG
Organism: Chryseobacterium limigenitum; assembly: GCF_900114875.1. GTDB lineage: Bacteria > Bacteroidota > Bacteroidia > Flavobacteriales > Weeksellaceae > Chryseobacterium > Chryseobacterium limigenitum. The sequence goes on along the minus strand of NZ_FPKW01000037.1, from coordinate 9,369 downwards.
TGAACTTGAGTTTTTGTCAACGACCAATGCTCCGGCTCCTTACAAAGGTGCATTTGATGAACTTAAAATGTACAATTACGCATTATCTCCAACAGAAATAGCTGCCTTGTACAATGAGGCTGTATTGGGTAATGCCGAATTCAGTATCAGTAAAAATGTAGGATCTGTTTATCCAAATCCTGTAAAAGACCAGATTTTCATTAAACTTCCTGAGTATAAAAAATATAGTTTAACGGCGACAATACTTGATATGTCAGGAAAGGTTATTGTTAAAGAAAAAATAAATTCTAACGGAAACGGAATTTTTAATCTAAATATTGCCGATAGAAAAGTATCAGGAAATTATATATTGAATGTTTCTGGGGATAATTTGAATAGTAATTTTAAGATTATTGTTAAATAAAAATTATCTGATTCTGTTTATAATAAATCCTTTCAAAAATTTGAAAGGATTTATTTTTTGCGAAAAGTCGGGGAACTTTATGTTACAATTTGTTAATACAAAACGTAACTATTCATTTCGTTAAAGCTGTACTTTTGTTTAATGAAAAAGAATAAAAAAATGGTAACCAAAGCTCAGTTGGATGAACTTAAAGATTTAAGACATCATCTAACTCCGCAGTTATCAATTGACAATAAAATTAATACGCTAATACAGGTTAGCCATGTACTTAGAACAATTAATTTTACAAGTACCTTTTCAAGCAATATTTCTACAGAATTTACCGGATTGGAGGTTTTCGGGGACAGATATAAAAATTTCCCGAAAATAACTTCTGTTATTGATGAGGCTATTTCATATTATGATGAGCAGTTGAAGTCTTTTTAAATTTATAATTTTTCATACAGTTGAGAAACTAAAAAACATCAAACGCCTTTAAATAATAAAATTTAAAGGCGTTCTGTATTAAAATATAATTAAAAATTTGTACTGATTTTAAATAAAAAGCAATTCGGTGAGCCGTAAAGCAGGATGAACTTGTACTCACCGAATCTAATAACAAAAAAACTTGTTTATCAATTATTCATGTTAGCAAATCCTCTTTGTTGTAGGATTCAATTGTTTTGCTAATATTTTTTCAACCATTTATAAAGTGTTGTTTTTGGTATTTTGTATTCATTTATTATTTGCTGTTTTGATTTTTCGTTAGATCTTAATAGGTCTAAAATGAACTGTATGATTTCAACGGTATAAATGTTTTTTCTAAACTCCGGGAGCTCTGTTTTCTGATTCTTTGTGTCGTTATATGTAGCAGAAGATTGAGGAGAATATAATAAAAGATGTTGCGAATACATTCTAAAAAAATCATATTTTAATAATTTGCTCCATTTTAGAAGTGTTTCTGAATCCAGAGATGTACTGTTATACATTTTTTCGAGGTCTTCTTCGCTGCATTGTAAAAAATTGATGATTCTTTCTACAGAAAAATCTGTTTCATTAACCCTTTTCTGTACTAATTTTCCGATATGAATATTCTTAAAAAGCATAGTTGCAAATATAAAAGATGATGAATAGTTATATTTTTTTGAATAAATAGTAGGTATTTTAATTCTTCTTTGAGTCTCTTGGATTTTATACAGGGCCGAATTACCCTGTATAATTAATTTTCGACTTATTTGTGTGTTTAGAATCTTAAAAATTGTTACCTAATAATTATAAAATTTGACTCGGCAATATTACACTGAAAAATAGCATTTCCACAAATTATCACATATGACACGGGTGTTACATGTTTTTAACTGTTTGAAAAATAGCGTGTTATTTGTTTGTGAGTTTGTTTGTTCGGATTTTATTTTTTTGTTTATAATTAAAAAGATAAAAACTGATAAAGTTGATTTTTATAGCTTTATTATATTAAAATGAATAAGAATATGGCTTTACTTATATGTTACAAGCTTATGTAAATTATTATTTATAGAAAAATATACATCATTTGTTTTTATTTGAATAAAAAAGGAAATTACTTTTTTCCACATAAAGAAAAAGCTTTTAAAAAGCAGTGAATTCAAAGATGTAACACTTGTGTAATATGTTTTGAAGCGAGTTTATAAAGTGTAAGTTTTTATTATTGCCTCAAAATAAATCAGCTACGATTTTTTTTGGAATATGTAAATATGATTTTGAATTATATACTATAAAAACATAAGGATAATATTGTTAATTTTGTATAATAATTTAAATTTTAATTACTATTTGTGAATATTTTTCTTTTATATTTATTAATAATTAACACAAAATGAAACTTTTTATTTTACTTTTTTCCATTCTGTTGTCTGGACAGCAAATTTCAACGAAATACATTGACTTGGAGTTCGATAAAACCGAAATTTTAGCCAGAGAGGGTAAGTACGACGAGTACATTAAAAAAAATATGTTCTTACTGAAAGAATCTAAAACAATTAATTATTCTAAAGGAGTTGCAGTAGGGTATCTAAATCTCTCTAACGGTTATTCATACGCAAAGAATTATAAAAAAGGGATGGAATATCTGAAGCTGGCAGAAAGTACCGAATATGCTCAGAATAACTCCGACTTTCAGATATTAATTAAAAATACGTTGGGCTTTAACTATTTTAATATGGGACTTTATCAGGAAGCAATTTCTGAATTTAAAGAAATCACCATACTGGCAGACGAAGTTCCGATTGATACGGTGAGAATATATCATAAATCTTATGCTTTTTGTGAAATAGGAACGGTATATAAGACTAGAAATCAATTAGATTCATCCAGATTCTATATCCAAAAAGGAACCAATATTTTGCGAAATGAAAAAAAATTAACGCCCAAACTAAAGGCCATGTTATTATGGTATTCTTTGGCGTTGATAGAAATTGATATTGAAGAAAAAAGATTTGATTCTGCAGAAAGGAAGCTTAAACCATTGGAGGCTCAATCAATAAAAATACTCGGGAACAGCAATTTTAAATTATACAAGATAAAAGGTTTGATTTATGAACATAAAAAGGAATATGATTCGGCCATTGTTAATTATCAGAAGGCTATCCAGTTATCTAAAAAAGGTAAAAATGTTGTGCAGGTACAATGGCTGTATGATGCTATTTCCAAAGTTTATAAACAAGCTGGAGATGAAAATTCAGCCAGAGAATATCATCAAAAATATACTTTGATTACCGACAGTTTAATAAATGTTAAACAACCCGAATTTGAAAATACGGTAAAAGAATTAGTCACAAAAAAAGAAAACAAAATAAAAGAAAAAAATAAATTTTTACTTTACAGTATTTGGATTGGAATTTTAGGCTTACTTATTTTTATTTTATTGATAATTAAAAGAATGCGCAAAAAAAATAAAATTTTGGATGTAAAAGTACAGGAGACAAAAGTATTAAGTCAAAAACTGAACATTGCTTTTGAAGAAGTCGTGCAGTTGGCAAAAAATAATGATCCTGAATTTCTTGCAAGATTTCAGGAAGTTTATCCCGAATTTTTCCCCAAATTATTAGAGATTGAACCTCAGCTCATCAATACAGAATTAAAATTTTGTGCCTTATTATTTCTCAATTTTTCCACGAAAGATATTGCCGCGTACACATTTGTGCAGCCACAATCTATACAAACCAGAAAGAACAGATTGAGAAAGAAGTTAAAAATAGCGTCGGACGAGGATATTTACATCTGGATGAAAAATATCAACAATAAATAATATTAATAATTTATAAACAACACATGATGAAATTTTTTATTTTCTTTTTTCCTATTTTGTTATTTGCTCAACAAAAGCCTACCTCCCAATACATTGATTCAGAATTTGACAAAGTTGAATTATTGTCCCGAGAAGGAAAATATGATGAGTATATTAAAAAAAATATGCTTTTATTGAAAAGCTCTAAGCAAATTAATTATTCTAAAGGAATTGCATTAGCTTATTTAAATCTTTCTTGTGGATATTCATATGCAAAGAATTATAAAAAAGGTCTAGAATATCTAAAACTGGCAAAAAATGAAGAATATGCTAAAAACAATTTGGATTTTCAAATTACTGCCAAAAGAGATTTAGGATATAATTATTACAACATGGGACTTTATCAGGAGGCTATTACTGAGTTTAAAGAAGTCGCTGTATTATCAGATGAAATTCCTGTTGATACTTCAAGAATTTATGCCAAATCTTTGGCATACTGTGAAGTAGGTATCGTTTTTAAAGATCGAAATCAAATAGATTCTTCCAAATTATATTTGAAAAGAGGGGTTAATATCTTACTTAATGAAAAAAAACTGACACCCAGATTAAACACTTTATTAATATGGCACTCTATGTCATTAATGGAAATCAATATTGCTGAAAAAAAAATAGATTCCGCAGAAATAAATCTTAGATTGCTCGAAGCTCATTCGAAAAATCTTCTTGGCAATAATAATTTCAAACTATATAAAATAAAAGGTTTGATCAATGAACATAAAAAAGAATATGATTCTGCAATTACCAATTATCAGACAGCAATTCAATTAGCTAAAAATGCTAAGAATATTGTACAGGTGCAATGGCTGTATAATGCGATCTCCAAAGTTTATAAACAGATAGGAGATGAAGATGCTGCCGTAAAGTATCTTCAAAAATATACTGCTATTACCGACAGCTTAACAAACGCGAAACAGCCTGCAATTGAGAATACAGTGCAAGAGTTAGTTGTCCAAAAAGAAAATACTGTAAAAGCTAAAAATAAATTTTTGCTTTATGGTATATGGATTGGGATTTTGGGTGTAATTATCTTTATTCTATTTGTCATAAAAAGAATGCGTAAAAAAAACAGAATTTTGGTTGTAAAAGAGCAGGAAACCAAATTATTAAATCAAAAACTCAACCTTGCTTTTGAAGAGGTAGTACAATTGGCAAAAAATAATGATTCTGAATTTTTTGCAAGATTTCAGGAAGTTTATCCCGAATTTTTCCCAAAATTATTAGAGATTGAACCTCAGCTCATCAATACAGAATTAAAATTCTGCGCATTATTATTTCTCAATTTTTCCACGAAAGATATTGCCGCGTACACATTTGTGCAGCCACAATCTATACAAACCAGAAAGAACAGATTGAGAAAGAAGTTAAAAATATCGTCGGAAGAGGATATTTACATCTGGATGAAAAATGTAAATAATAAATAAAGTCTTATTTCCAGTTGTTTTTTTATTGGTTTTTACTAATGTTAAATATTGATAAATAGCTGTTTATAATGTATTTGTTAAAGGTTTATTATGGGTCTTGACAGGTATGACATGTATGTCTCATTCAACTTTTTCTTCATTGTCATAGTTAAGTAATAGGCGTTTTTTTTGATAAGAACAACGGATAAAGCAAATTTGCACTGTTGAAAAAAAAGGATTCAGAAAGATTATTTCTTTACTTATTTTTTCAGTTTAAAATACCAAATTAGGAATAAAGACTGAAAAAAAGAAAAGGGTTAGATTTTCAGAATATTAAAGTTAAGTAAGTTCTAAAAAACAAATGATGCAAAAGATAGGATCGCCAGATTACAAAAAAATCTATAATGATATTATAACAAAAAAATATCCGGAAAAAAGAGAACAATGTAATTCGATATTGAAAAAGCAGGAATTATCATTTCTGGATATTATAAAACTCAATTCTTTACTGTTTGATGTTAAAAATAAGGAAGTTTCTATATCTAATCAAAGACATAAATCTTATGATGTCTTGGCGATTCATGAAATTTTGGAATATCAGATTAAAAATAAACTTAATAATTCGCAATTGGCGATACATTTTAAATTAAGCCGGAATACGATAGCTAAATGGAAGAAGCTATTTTCTCAATACTCTAACAATTAATTCATCCAAAAAACACAAATTAAAATTCATTAAATACAATTATAAATTTTACACGTGAAAAAAAAATGTTTCACTATTGCTGTTGCTATAGCATCAGTAATGATTAATGCACAGACTGGACTCGTGGGTGTAAACACAAGCACTCCTACAAATACATTGGATATAAATGGAACTACAAGAGTAAGAACGATTACTCCTGTAGCTGGAACAACTGTTGTTACTCCTGTATATTCTGATACTAATGGTGTTTTGGTAAAAGCATCTCCTTCTGCTGTTTATGGGGAACTTACTTCAAATTATGCTAATGTCGCAAGTGGTGCTACCGGAACATTAATTACCGGGGTAACTCCAGGTATTTATAAAGTGACTGTTATTGATTCAGATGGATGTATTTTTGTTGCTGTTGCTGAGTATCTTATGGTTAATTATTCTTTTAATGGAAGTTTTAGTATTAGGGGAATAACAGGAATTCTTAGTCCTACTAATGTTGCTAAGGGGCCTACTTTTGGAGAGCCGGATAAAAATACTACAATTACCACGTGGACGGGCAAGCCAGACTGTCAAGATGGAGGAAATAGTACTGCTCTTAATTATACACTAACAATGCCTGCTGCTGGGACAATAAATGTTACGAATAACGGGAATGTAAGTAGATTCTATAGAGTAACTTTAACAAGATTAGAATAAATATACTTCGCAATTTTTACATGAATTAATTTTTATCCTTCAAAAAGATTATTTATAAAATCGTTATTAATTCTCAATTGGCGCTTCATTTAAATTAAGCAAAAATACTATAGCAAAGTAGAAAAAACTATTTTATCTAGTATTATAACAATTCATTCAGTCAAAAACACAAATTAAACACAATTATAAATTTTACAAATGAAAAAAAAATGTTTCACTGTTGCTGTTGCTATAGCATCAGTAATGATTAATGCACAGACTGGACTGGTGGGCGTAAACACAAGTACCCCTACAAATACATTAGATGTAAACGGTACAGCCAGGGTGAGAAATCTTCTTCCCAATACTTTTAATTCCAGTGTAGATAAAGTAGTAGTTGCAGATGCTGATGGAGTATTAAAATCTGTACCGGCAAATGCTATTTCATCTAGCTCTTATGAAGTTCTTTTTGATCTTACTCCAATTATAGATGTAGGTATTAGCGATAGCAATCCTAATGGAGATGATGCAAGAACACCTGTTACGATACAAAATCAGACAATTACTCTCACAAAAGATGCTTTAGTGCAGATTAATTTTGCTGTACCTATCTGGGATGTATTTAAATATGGTACTTCTGCGGCTCCTACGGATGGAGGTTCCAAAATGCTGAGAACACATTTGGTGGTTGATAATGCCATTGTAGTAAAATCTACAAATACATATACTAATACATCAGTAGGTACCGGAACAGGTACCAGCGTAGAAGCTCTTAAGGGTGTTTTCTTTAACACCGGAAGTGCTTTTGTAAAACTAACTGCCGGAACTCATACTATTAGACTGGAGGGTACTTGTAACCCATATATAACATGTCGACAAGGTGGAGGAGGTCAGGGAACGAAGTTCCAGGCCGTGGCTTTATACTAGAAAATTTTTTTGCAAAAAATATTTTAACCTAATTATTAATTTTTAAATTTCAATTTACGATGAAAAAAACAATTTTGGCAGGTATGTTACTTGCAACATTCAGTACTTCAATGATGAGCGCAAACACAGTAAAATTTGCAGAACCAGAACAAGCAAACTTCTTTTGTTATAAAATATCTTATGTAACAGAGAAAGAAGGATCTTGTACAGTTACCTATAAAGTAACAACAAAATATTTTCTTTGTTGTCCACTAAGTAGTACAAAAGCAGTCTATTCGAAATCTTGTGCCACAACTTCTGGTGGTAACGGTACAGGTACAGGTACAGGTACAGGAGGACAAAACTAATAATTTGAAAAGATTTCCCCTTCAGACAGAAAAACTGAAGGGGTTTTATTTTATATACTTTAATAACAATTCTTTGTATATTCTTTTTCGCAGGTCAATCTTATATTCTTTAAATAATGATCGAGAATATGTGATGGTTCTCACAAAAAAGCAGATTGGCTGCCTGAGATAAATAATTTTAAAATTATTCTTTAAAATAGATGTAGTATTAAATATTTTAGAATATCCGTTCTTTATCATAATCCTGAAATAATTGTAATGATGCGCCTTTCGAACAATTGTTCTTCAAAATATCTACGATTCAACTTGTAAATAGACTTATTAAGGTACAGTTACTGATATTTTCTCTTTATTTTGTGAAAATTTCCAAGCAGATTTCTTTTAGCATTACCAATGGCGATGTGAACCCATTTTAATGTTTTCTGGGTAGTTTCTTTTGAGCTTTTTCTGCCACGCTAGTTCCACAAAATCTGCAATATAAATAGGGCTGATTTTTATCTGTAAAAACAACACTCTGATTGTCTATAGAATCTTGCATTTTTTTGTTAATTTCTTCTGAATTATATCTTTCCAAGACTTTTGCTTTAAATAAATGTATGTGTTTTTCTTTTCTGTCTGTTTTAAGATCTTTCAGAAGTGCAGATTCAGTTATTATAGCAACATTCTGCTTGCCAACTGCTCCTTTTCCGCGAACACTTATTTTACTGGAATGAATAATATAAGCTTTATCAAACTCAATCATGCTCTATAAAGTATATTGGGCGCCACGGTTTCCCATGGGCTTTTCTACTTGTGAAACCATTAAAATGGTTCATAACGTTTTAATCCTAAACCTAACTGTTGTTTTGCTCCTACATTTTTTTACATTTGCATTATTGCCAGATACTTTTTATCCAAAAATGTTCATTGCTTCCACACATTGGTAAACTAATCTTATCCGATCTCTTTTTGCTTTGAAATGATTTCTAGAATCATCTTAACTTCCAAAATTAGCCGTAAAGCTAAATAGATTCATAATAATCATCTGACTTTTAATTAATCATATAAAATTATTGCCAATTACGAATATTGATTAAATATTACTCAGATATTACAATTGAATATTTTGCATAGTTGAATATTCATATTGTCTTTTCCCACTTATCAGAATACAATAATAATACAGCTTATTTAATTGAATTTTACAGTATTTTTTTTGCTGTAATACCTATGTAATATGCTCTTTTTTTGAGAAAAAAATAGAATTTGAGATTTTTGTGGCAGTAAAAACAAATGGATGGAAAATATAAGAATAATAATAATCTCACAATCAGATTCGTGTCAAATAGCCATAAATATCAAATTGAAAATGATATAACAGATGCACTGATTCATAACTTACTTCTAAAATATTATTCAATTTTCGAACATCCCAATCCCTCATTTTAATTTTTTTAAACTCTATAAACACTATTTATGAAAAAAATATTTGTTTTGTTAGGTATTCTTAGCCTTGCATCTTTATATCGGGCGCAAGTGGGAGTAAATACAGAAAATCCGGCAGCTACTTTTGATGTAGTTGCAAAAACAACAGGAACAGCAACAACTACTCCAGAAGGATTGATTACTCCTCGCCT
>NZ_FPKW01000035.1 GCF_900114875.1 Chryseobacterium limigenitum | reverse complement strand
TATTCATTCCAATGAGTTTCACAAAGTGATTGATTTCTTCGCAAAAGATTACGATTCCGTCAGACCTCATTATCAGCACCAAATTTATACGCCTAATGAAGTCCATTTCAATCCTGAGTTGGCTAACAGTAAACCTCAACTTGAACGAATCAACAAAGAACGATTAAAAAACAATCGTAACTCTTGTTGTAAAGTGGCGTAGTCCTTTCAATAGAAAAACAGTGTTACAAGTATTGTTTTATAACTCTTTCTTAATATTTCATGTAAACATCAAAATGTTAAAGATCTTTTTTCTTTTTGAATGGTACGAAAGTACAAAATTTCTGCTTTTTAGACAATCCTGAAACTTATTTTAGAATTACCATCAGACTGTACCAATATTGGTACAGTCTGATAGTGAATAACTTAAATTCTCAACCATTGGAGTTGCTAACAGTAAAGAAGTATAAAAATTTTGTCTCAAAAATAGTTGCAAGTTCAATATGCTCTTACATAAACGTTTGATTTTTTTCAAACAAAAAAGCTCTTCTTCCACTTGGTTATAGAATTTCTACTGAGCTTAAAACGCCTTGCTAACTGTGAATTATTCAAACTGTACTTTTTTTGAAATTCTAAAATTTCAAAAATAGCTTTTTTATCATAGCAACGAAACTTTTGACTGTCTGTAGTTTCACCAAAAATAATATCGTTAATAATAATAACATCCAATATGGAAAGGGTATCCTTTGCTAGTATCTTGTTACATATATCTTTTTTATCAGGATATTTTAATTTGATAATATCATCAAAAATTTTCTTATAATCAGGCTGTTCAGATGCTTTCATTTCAAAAGATTTAAAGATTGTTAATATTAAGATTTAACATATTGATGTAGGAATCAATTTAATATATTTTAATTATCAATGCTCTTCCAAGCAAAGACTTAATTACCTCATTTGCAAAATGCCAAGCTGCATTTAGCATAGGGATGTAAAAAGAAATAGAAGAAAAAATAAACTGGGTATTTTCATTTTTTAATATTGTTCTTTGCGAGGTCACTATACTTATCCAACCATTTGTATAATGTTGTTTTCGGAATTTTATAATCATGAATAACCTCAAGCTTGGTTTTTGCGCCGGTATTGATGAGTTCTATTATAAAATAAATTATTTCTTTGGTGTAGATATGTTTTCGAAACTGCGGCAAAACTGTCTTTTTCAAAGATGGATTATCAACACGATCAGCTTTTCCTTGCGGAGCGTATAATATTAAATGTTGGGAGTACAATCTAAAGAAATCATACTGCAAAAGTTTACTCCAGCGCAACAGTTTCTCAGTAGACAGGTTTTCAGATTCAAACATGAGATCAATCTCCTTTTCTGTACAACTTAGAAAATTGCAGGTTCTCTCGATCGGAATCTCCATTTCTTCCCATTTTATTTTAATCAACTGCCCTATATTTATATTTTTCAAATCAAGCATTTCAGTTTATATGTGATTAGTATTATTTTTTTTACTTATTGGAAAAATCTTTCATGAGCCAGAAACTGGCTCATGAAAGATTAAATATTCTCTTAAACTATTTCTCGTTTGTTAATTCTTGATAATTGGTGTACAGTACAAGCCCATATCTCCATCCAAAAAGGGAGTCGAATATATTCTTACACCTTGCACATATTGTCCGGCAGGACACTTTGTAAAATGTACTTTATTATCATCATTTACTCCAGGACCTTGGGTATCTATAACACCAGGACTAGGCTGCGTAGTATATCCAGGGTTTAAAGCTGTACACTGCACTTTCATATATCCATCCAAATAAGTCGTTGCATATATCTGGATTCCGGTCACAATACGGTTATCAGGACAAATCGCCTTATGGAATACATTATCCGAAGTATAACTTCTTGTATTGGTCTGGCTGTTCAGTGCCCCCTGCCCAAATTCTCCATAATACTTCACATCTGAAGTCTTCAGCGCATCTGTTCTAAGATCCCCATTCAGAGTAATGTTTCCAGCCAAATGATTAGTTGCATACATTGACAAAGATGTTGCTGCATAGGCTCCTTTATCTGACAATAGAGCTGTGTGATATTGTTGCTTGGTAAATGTATTTGGTCCGGTTGCCACTGCCATTGCTCTGGATTTATCATACATAACAATATACTCAATATAGTTCTCACGCCCACCTTCTTTTTCTTCCAGTACATTCAATGTAAAACCATTTTTGGTCTTATCAGCAACCAACACATTTAGTTGATAGTTATAAGCACCAATTAGATTTAGACTTATGGTTTTTACTGTGGCTATAACGATATAATCTTCTGACGGTAATGGTACTTTAAAATCTATCTTCAAATTTGCTGAACTTATCAAATTGACCGGTAAAGTAACGGTGGTGTTGGTATTGATCAATGACGAAGCAAAATCATGACGCCAAGTTGTATTGCTTCCCCTTACATCGTCAATATGAATAAGCCCGGAAGCTATGGTCTGAAGATCTAAAGCCTCAATATCAGTACCTGGTATCGTATTTTTGTTTATAAGAACTTTCAAATCATCCAAAGAAATTTTTTGAACATTTCCGATGCCGTCTTCAATCAAAAGATTCGATCCTATATTTGTACTGGACAAATTACTGAGCTTTACACTCCCATTGACTTCTAAAGTAGCCTCTGGATTATCTACATTAATCCCCACGCTTGTACCTTTAAATACAATGGAGTCACTTACAGAAGTAGCAATAGTTCCATTAAGATTTTTCCAAGGATTGTCGATGACACCCAATGGTTTCCATATTCCATCAGTTATTCTGGTGGATTTGTTCTCATAAAACCAATATCCGGCCGTTAAGGTACCCTGTGTGGCTCCTACCCCAGCGACGCCCCCAACTTTCGTGTTGTAGACCATAAAACCATCATATTGGGTTGGGTAAGAACTGGGAGCTCCAATTGGCGCACCACCGAAAGCAACAAAGGTGCTCAGATCGACCCTGGGATATATAATTCCCTTAGCTACATTTGGTATACCGTTATTTATAGCATTAGAAGACGCGTCCAAAAATGCAGAACTAGCTGCAGAAGACGATGTGTTTTGGTTTATATCCGGAAACCTGATCTGTGCGTTAGCAGCAGTCGCAAGCGCAATTAATAGCGCTGTTATCATATATTTTATATTCATTGTATGTTTTTTATTGTTAGTACGCTGTTAAGTTAATATAAGAGCCACTACCTGTACCTCCCACATACATCATTACTTTTGACCCTTGAGGGATACAAGACTGTGGATAAGCTAAATCCCTGATTGGCAATGGTAAAAGAGTAACACCGTTGGAAGTCTCATTATTGATATAATAAGTCTTCCCAATAGGTACTCCCGTAGTAGGTAGTGTCAGGGTAAACCCGTTGGCTGTTGGGGTCAGCAAAATAATATCATCGGTAGGTAATGCAGTATAATCACCAGGTTGAACAGTTACATTTTTCGCAGCAACCGTTGCTGTAGCTGTAGAAAATTTCTGCCATTTTGAACCATCAAAATAATAATATCCAGCTGCAGTTACGTTTTGAGTCTGCCCAGTTCCCTGGGTAGTTGCAGCAGCAGTCACATAGACTATCGTGCCAGCTTGCGCCGTTCCGTATTTAGCACCTGTTTCTGCTGTAGAGAGTACATCCCCTGTGAGTCTGGGTGCTATGACTCCTTCCGGTGCACTTCCGTCTGTTTTTTTTGCGGTAATGTCTAATGTAGCCTTTGGGCTTTCATTGTTGATTCCGACTTGTGCGTAAGTCATTGTGACTCCGGTTGCCAAAAAGGCAACCACGTAAAATTTCTTTTTCATTTGTTTAATTTGTGTTGTTTAATTTGTTTTGTTTAATTTTTTGTTCAATGTGTTTCATAATTTAAAAATTTATAAATAGCTTAAGAGAATATATAAAGCTGGTAAGACCGTCATCTTCCCAATATTATATTTTTATAGGTTTTTAAAATGCTTATGGGGGGGTATTATCAGAATATCAATGGCCAATATGCACTCGACAAACTACGTTGTCCTCAAAGTGAATGTAAAGCAAGACCCATCTTCCCAACCAATTTTTTTTGAGGTTATAAGTCCAAAGGTCACTTGGGTAGAAATTAAATCCATCTCCTAGTTCTTTTACAATTTCTTCCCGCGTTTTTCCAATTAAATCATTATAATTTTGCGTGTTTTTCATCATTTATAGTGTTTGTGTGTTGTAGGTATTTTAAAATATATTCTATATATCTATATAGTAATACACATAAATTATTTTGTTTATTTTTTATGAAGAGTTATTTATAAAATATGAAAACAATTAAAGTCGAATTGCGATCTCATGTGAAATATCATTAATAATAGTACCGGTTTTACTTCTAGCTGCCTGTTTAGACAAGGTCATATTAATTTTATTTTTGCCACTCGTAACTTCTTGTTTTGTAATACTATTATCTCTTTGACTGTACATAATATTACCATACATACAGTAATTTTTTCTTTCCATTTTAAAATTAAAAACTAACAAATTAAGCCCAGATGGACATAAAGTAATCGTGAACGTAATCGTCTTTAAAAAATAGATAAAGCTTTTTCTTGAATCCGAAAAAGTTTCTTCCTATTATATAGATCCATTCATCACAATCATATGAGCTTGTCGGATCTTCCATTAAATGTATTATATCGGCTTTAGATTTTCCGACAAGAAAATCATAAGAATCTTCCTGTTTCATTATTTTTTACTTTTGGATGTTTTAAAGTATCTTCTACAGGGCTTTACGCCCTGTAAAATGATACCAAGGATTTATCATTTTGTCTTAACTCAGAATATCCTTAATTTTTTAAATTAATATTATTTGCAGAGCATTATTGCTCTGCGAAATAATATAGAGAGACTCATCATGTGTTATTAGAATCTTTATTTTTTATCATTCAAAACAGGGCATTTCTGCCCTGTAAAGTGATACTAAGAATCCATTTAGAATTCTATGAAAAATCTTAATTGATTCTACTTCTGCTTGTCGCCGGATTCACGGGTACACAAGGCAGTCCACAAGTCACAGGTTTGTAAACAAACGTGATGTATCTTGTTGTGTTCGCATCAAAACTTCCCATTGCTTCCCACTCTTTTGAAATGTTATTCAACGTCATTTTGATGATCTGCTGGCTTGCAGTAACAGAGGTAAAATCTTCCTGATCGCTAATAACCATATACACATCATTGTTTGCAGGGATAGCATCTAGTTTTGCTCCTGTAGCATGGTTTGTGTTTGAATTATCCGCTATAGTTACCAAAAGATCAGGATTTTGTTTCGTAGAAACTACTTTCCATTGTCTTGTTATTCTGGAAAGACAAGTATTAGAAGCTTCAATTCTTGGTTTATTGGTAGTCACCCAAGCAATAGGACCGTTATCATCACCCATCATAATATAAGATTGATCTTCTATCCATGATAAAGGGTTTTGACTATTTTCCGTATTCAATATACCATCCACGCTAATTTTCAGCATACTGTTATATTTCAGAGCAACCTGTTGACTAGATGAAGATTGGTTCTGATAGAAACATCCACCTTTATGGTTACCTACTCCAAAGACTCTGTTTCCATAAGTAGAAACATCATACAAAGTGGTTGTAGAAGTATTAATACCATTATACTCAGGACTATAATAATTATGAGATAAGGTCTGACCATATTTAATCGCCAAATAAGAATCTAACTTATCTTTTTCATAAGTCGCTAAGTCTCTGTTGAAAGCAAATGCTTCCGCCAAATTGGTACTATTAAAACTTCCCCCTGCCGGATAAGTTCCTAATCCTATTGTATAGGTAGTACCTGCAAGCAATGGTGTAGTTCCTATCGCTCCTGTCACGGTAGTTCCATTAGATCTTGAAGTAATCACACCATTGTTGACTCCCATCTGATAAATATTACCACTTGCAGGACCTGTTAATGCAGACCCTGTTGCATTTCTATATACCCCCGCATTGTTGATGAAGAATTTATCTGTTGTACTTAAACTGGTTCCAAATAAACTCCCCGAACCTGCTGCTGCTACATATAGTGCTCCATTAGAAACGCCTGTTAAAGCTGTTTCTGTAACATTTGATTTAGTAAATGCTGCAGTTCCTGCCAAGGTTACATATCTATTATAGTTATAAAAGATAGGTGTTCCTACTGTAACTGTAGCAGTACCACTTGCATTTCTGTTCAGAGAATTAGTACCATACTGATCTACCATTGCATTGGCTGTTCCTGTTGCAATAGCTCCTGTTGTAAGATTAGTGGTTTTGTACCAGGTAGTCAACCCATCTGTAATACCTGCAGGTGCCAAACAGCTTTCCAATGTTGCAAAGGTGTAATAATCTCCGTCTGCAAAATTATAGGTCACTGTCCAGTCTGTTCCTTTAGGAATCATTGCAACAATTGTTGGATTATTAAAGACTCCTCCAGAAGCTGTATTGGCAACAACCATATAAATAGGATCGGAAGCTGAATCAAGAGGAGCAGGAAGTTTAGTAGTAGCTGTGCTTGTATTTGCCGGTACTTCTAAGTAAACCGTTCCTACTGTTCCAGTTTCTTTCACTCTCCAAACCCTGTTCAGACGCATTAAATCTGTATTTGAAGCATCCTTGATATTTTCTGATGCATTCCAGGTCAATGATTTATTATTATCTCCATACACAAGGAATGACTTATCAGCTGCAAAAGCGGCCGCATTTTCGCTGTTAGAAGCTGCTAATCCAGCAGGATCATTCGAGATTTTAACCAATGCCCCTGTTGTCTGCTGGCTGAAAGACTGTCTTTGGTCAAGACCAGAGCAATCATCCATTCCGATACCTGTGATGCGATTCCAGTAACTACCGTCATTATAAATTACCGTACCATCAGATGCAATATAACTACCTCCGATAGCCGTGTTATCCAACGTAAATCCGTATTTAATTGCCATATAACTATGAATTCTCTTCATGTCATAAGTATTGGCAGCTCCTTTATCATCACTATAGATGACAAATTCTCCAAAATAAAACTTGGCACCTGCTGTCTGTCCTGATCCGGCTGCGCCGTTAAGACCTATATAAAATGGCGCAGTGGTGGTATTAGTTTGATTAGCCGCACCAGATCCCACCATTTTAAGATTACTATACAATCGATAACCAGAGCCTGTTGTATTAGAGAAAGTATAAATCTCAGGACTAGTTAACGCTGGTGTTCTTAATAAAGCACCTCCAGATCCCAACCAGAATGCCTGTGGTCTTTCTAATGCTGTTTTGTCTGTATTGGATGTTCCTGTCCACCAGAATACATTTGCCGGACCAGGATCCGAATCTGTTCCCAAATTATATCCTGCAAAAATACTGGTCATCTGGGTCGCACTTCTATAACTTGTAGTAGCAACATTAGATGGTGAATTTAAACTTGAATTCCCATTTCCTACAAAATACAATCCTGAATTGTAATTAAATGCTGCTTTGTAATAAACAGGTTGATATGCCGGATTACTTTGCTCCACTTTTGTAAAAGTAGCTCCAAACTTAATATTATTCATACTGGCTACTTTATCCCCGTCATTTTCAGCGTAAGTAGTCTGTGAAATATCGGTAAACGAATCATAATCTGCATTGAACCAAACCGTCATACTCGTATTTACACCACCAGGGGATGCTTCGATATAAGCTAATGTAAAATACTGTCCGCTAGCAAGAGAAACATTATCAAAATATGTTTTTCCATTCTTTACTTTAGTATAATTTACTATCGTTGCGCCTGTATAATTTCCCGGTGTATTGCTAATTAACAATACCGGTTTATAGGTAGCTGCGTTGATAGTCAATAATCCCTGCTTGCCAAACTCAAAACTTACAGGTCCCGGAGTTCCCAAAGTCTGTACCTGCCATTCTCTTTGTAATCTGTTGTAACAGCTGCTCAGAGAGCTTGGCATATTCGTATTGGTTTTCGTTGTAATTACTGCACCATTATGCGCAAACATAAAGAATGTTTTATTGGCACTAAAAGTATTGGTATTTTGAGGATTATTAGCTGCTAATCCTGTTGAACCTAAACCAACAGCAACGATATCATTCCCGTCTGTACTGGTACTTTGTTTTTGATATAATGCACCGCAATCATCTCTACCGATTCCTGTAATATCATTATTATAAATACCTGCAGCTGTTGCAGCATTCCAAACCGTACTGCCATCACTTGCCAAATAACTGGTAGCAGTAGTCTGATCCAGAGTAACTCCCCATTTGATTCCCAAATAAGAATTTACCCTCTGACGTTCAACTGCCGATAAATCCCATGGATAATAGATAATCTCGTTCAGATTACCATTCCAGCCATTTCCATTTGCGCCATCCGGATGATTTCCAATGGTCAAATCTTTATTATCATTCATATTTATTGTCCATCCTGCCTGAGCTGCGCTTCCTCGAAGTTGCCCATCACCGTAACCACTTAATGCAGAACCGGATAAACCATATTGAAGAATATGAGTAATTGGACTTGCGCTGGTACCCCCTGTATAGTAAGCAGCTCCCAAAGTATAACCCGTCAATCCGTTTACAGATCCCCAGGCTGCTAATGCTTCAGTACCTGTTTTACCTACTGCAAAACCATGATAAGCACTGTTATCAATACCATATCCTGTTAAAACTTCATTTCCTCCGGTAGCATAAATAGAATTCACCCCAAATACCGAGCGGCTCTGTAATCCGAATGGAAAACCCTTGATATAGCCTGATGTACTGCTCCATTTATTATCATTAGAAAAGACACTAGGATTGTAATTTCTGATATATGTAGGATTGGTAGAATAATAAATACCTGTTCCTGCTCCTTCGTTAGTAAGTCTGTTTCCATACAAACCCAGATCATTCCAAGTGGATAATGTGGTTCCATTAGCCAATGTTAAGAGTGAGCTGTCAGCCGAGTCATACCAAGCCGAAGGACCCTGAGGAGACGTGAAGAAATTAGCATCAGGAATCGCAACAAAGACTGCTCCTGAACCTCCGTTCCATTGTAAATCAAAATTTTGTGCTCCTGCAAGCTCACGACCTCTAATGATAATATCGTGATATCCTGCGGATAAAGTAATATTCCCTGTAGTAAATGTACCTCCGGTAGAGATAAGCACATTCCCATCAATAATTAAAGCAAACTGATCATCGTTGGCATTCCCTCTGAACTGATAAGTTGCTGTAGATGTTACTACATTTAACTTACCTGTCAATTCAATACCATAATTATCTCCTATTTTTGCATTCACAAATGCATGAAAATCTGTAGCATTATGATAATACCCTGAACTCAATAAGGTAGGTGCGTAGGCACTGAAACCTGTAGAAATACCTGTTCCTGCCGTACCGTTGGTAGAATATAGTTTATATTCTAATCCGTTGATATTATTTGTCGTAGTACCGCTTACTGTAGTAATGGAAATACCGGAGCTTGATTTGCTTACCCCACCAGGGAAACCTAGTGTATAGTACACCGTAAATACAGCACCATCCGGTAAGGTTACATTATCAAATGTAGCCACTCCGCCTATTACTGAAGTTGCAGCAACCAATGTTGTAGTACCTGTTGCAAAAGTATTATCCCCCGCACTGTTGATGGCAAGCGTCACATTGCTCCAGTTACTCACAATAGGATTGGTTGCATCTCCTATAGTCATTTGTAAAGGACTGGTGGTAGTATTAGTGTTCTGTGCTTTCCAGCTTCTTACATAACGGTAAGGATTACAACTTGTTGAAGCATAAGAAGAAGCTACATTGGAAGTAGTTCCCGTAAATGCTCCTCCATCATTAGCCACTATTATAAATTGTTTATTGGCGGCAAATGTTCCTGTATTTTCAGCATTAGTCGTTGCTAACTTTGTAAGTCCGAACTTAACATTGTCCGTTCCGCTAATATATGCTTTTGACTGCTTTTGTACTAATCCGGAACAGTCATCCCGGCCTATTCCAAACATCCCGTATTTATAGGTTGCATTCCCTGTCCAGATTACAGTGCCGTCACTTGCTAAATAATTAGAAGCACTTGTTCCAGAGCCGTCAGACAATGGAATACTGTATTTAATTCCCAAATAAGAATTGATCTTTTGTAGATCAGTTCCGGAGATGGTTACATCATATACAATTAATTCTGGAGTTACAAAGCTATTCCAATTGGTATCTCCATCCACAGTATTAACATCAGTACCTATTCTAAAAGTACCGGAAAGAGATAAGCCTGTAGTTGTGGCGTTGTTCCAAACAGAAGCACCATTGGTTGATAGAATAGCATTTGTCCCATTGGCAATACTACTATAAAGCCCTAATTGTCCTACGGTTAAAGAGCCTGTCCCCGTGTTCGCAGGTGTCCCATTACCATAGACTCCGTATTTAGCAGTAGCAAATGTGGTCGTATTATTTTCCCAGCGATGGGATGTTCCACTGGTATTGCCAGCTCCTAAAGTAATAAACTCATTAAATGTCAAAAATCCTACTCCTAAACCCTGCAAAATATAAAACTCAGAATAGGTGTTATCTCCATTCATCCCAAGTGCAGCAGTACTATTCAAATTAGCAGCATGTGCACCCCCAAAACTAATGGTAGGATTATAGTTAAAATAATTATCTATTTTGGTTACATTTGCATTCGCTGTTCTTATTAAATGATTGGCATTGGGACTTAAATCGCTCCATTGTGCTACATTTCCTGTCGCTAAAGAGAGATCATCTGCTTTGGACCATAGTTTTAATCCTGCAGAAACTCCTCCGGGAGCAGTTACTGTCCATCCGAATGTAATTACATTTCCTGTTACGAGTGTTACATTATCAAAGGTAGCCACTCCGTTTACTACAGAAGATGGCTGATACGTGGTCGTTGCATTGCTGAAATCCCCATCGTTATCTGTATCTACGATCATTACAATCCCGGATGCACTACCCGGAAATGCGAAAGATCCCACAGTAGAACTTCCTGCTCTAACAGTTACTGCACCCGGCGCACCCGTGATCTGAGCTTTCCATTCTCTGCCGATTCTATTAAATTGGCATAAAGTAGATAAAGTGGATGAAACTTCTGTAGACTGGGGAGTAAAACTTCCCGCGTTGTCACCTAATAATAAATAATCTCCATCTGCCAAAGTACCGGTATTAGCAGCATTGGATACAGCAACAGCCCCTTTGGAAACAACTAAGAAATCATATCCTGTTGTAGAGGTCATCTGACTCTGACTTTGTTTCTGGAACAAGCTTTCCACCGTAAGCTCTCTTCCTATACCAAAAATACGGTTGGTATACCCTGTATTAGTCGTTAGTCCAAATACTGTAGCCCCCGAAGTATTGATATAATCATGAGCTAAAGTAATTCCATACTTAACTGCCAAATACGTATTTACTTTTCTTTCATCTGTTTGATTTAATGCAAAAGGATAATAAATAGCCTCCGGAATATAAGCCGTGTTCATATTGGATATCACTAATCCCTTGGCATCATGGTCTGCATAAGAAAGAAGAGAAGCTGTTGTCCCTGCATTACCGTTTGATCGAAGCGATAATGGATTGGTACCGCTTGGTGCTGTACCGCCTGTTACCTGATCTACAAAACCACCAAGTAATTTAGGCTCTCCGGCTATATAGGCAGAGGCATTGGTTACTCCTGCTCCAACTACAGCCAATTGGTTTCCCGTACCGTCATTTTTATAAAAACCTATTCTTTGATTGCTCGTTGCATCTCCATGAAAATACATCCAGTTACCTGACTGTCCTTCATTAGAAACATAGTTATTGACAAAGAACATCGTCTTGGTCGCTCCTCTTAAGCTCAATCCTTTTATGGTAGAGCCAGAAGAAAATGTATCATCACCATCAAAACGTACTGCCTGATTAAAGTTTACAAGATTGGCAGAAGATTGAGTTGTTGCAGAACTACCTGATGCTGCACCTGAATAATTAAGATTTCCATTTCCTGCATAATCAGGAGCCTTATTGATAAAACTGTTCGCTTTATCAATTCCTGCTCCACCAAAGTTAGCAGTAACCGTAAGATCAGAACCTTTGTACCATCCGGTAAGTTTTGCATTATTGTATCTCACAAATCTTCCGTCAACATCTGTAGCAGTAGTAATATTACTTCCTGAAGGGCCATTCGCTACTTGAAGTACTGCAGAGTTAGCTCCTCCCAATTCATAATACTTTACTTTAATGGTATGATCTCCGGCTGTAAGGCTTACCCCTGATGTGGCTGTTCCGGAACCCGAAATTGCCTGAACGACTAAAGTTCCGTCAATATATAACCACGCCCTGTCATCAGCAGATAAACTAAAGGTGTAATTTCCGGATACAGGAATCTCAAGCGTTCCGCTGTATTCCAATCCATAATAATCAGCGTCTATCGGCTGGAATTCTGTTCCCGTAACCTTGTTGCTGTATTCCGAAAGACTCGGAACTGCATTGGATGTTCCTGCTCCGAAACCCGTCTGATCACTAAATGTTCCATTGTAATAATCTACTTTATATCCTCTGGTGGTTCCCGTGGAAACCCCTCCCGGATATTGAGCTTTAACATTTATCGTTACCAAAAGCAGAAGCAGCGGCAATAATAAATACATATATTTAAATTTGTATCTCATGTTTTTATTTTTTATTACGTCCTAAAAGTGTTATTTAAGGACAAACACCACGTTAATAAAAGAGCATGAGGTTGCGCTTCCTATTACATCATAGTTTAGCGTACCTGCATCTGTAATACTTACATTCGCAAATACTGCAGGATCAAAGTAGGTCACGTAATAATTTAAATCCGTAGCCGCAAAAACAGGTATTGGAGCACCCGCTGATCCCGGATTCTGAGCCGAAGGAGTTCCAAATTGCGCAGTATATTCCCCATAAAGGTTTCTGGTTAATGCTATACCAGGCGCAGAAGTATTAATAGAAATACTCGGCATATACATAAACTTGATAGCCGGCTTCATATCTACATTATAAGGCGTAGCTGTAGCTCCGGATCCCGAAACATTAAGTCCGGTTCCTGTATTTAAAGTAGTAGAACCTCCCGAGCCGCTTCCGATAGACTTCCAAACAGAACCGTCAAAATAATAGTAGCCCGGAGCTGATACATTAATGACCTGACCGGTTAATGTACCAGCAGCTAAAGTTACATACACAATTGCCCCTGTCTGAGCCGCTGTATAGGTTTTTGCTGCAAGTTCAGCTCCTCTTAACCTAGGAGCAATAACCCCATCTAATTTTAAAGTATTTGATGGATCTCCCACAATATCCAAAGTAGCTTGGGGATCAGGGGTATTAATGCCCACTTGCCCGTATAATGTAGTAAATGCCACTACAAAAAATAGTAGATATATTTTATTATTCATTTTGATTATTTTAAATGTTGTTTTTTGCAATTGTAATTGCTTTTAATATTTTTTCTATTGTAATAATCAAGTGAATAAAGGTGGTGGTCTGATAGTAATCGAACCTGAAAGTAGATTGAATTTTTCTTTATAGTTAACGGTATTGATTTTTAGTTTTAAATAAAAATCTGAATCCCAGTGCTCCTCACTGACAGATTTGTAAACCAATGTTTTTCCTTTACCGTCATTATTTTGTGAAGTTATTGTAGTAAATCCTTCATTATTGAAAACGAACTGAAAATTTGTATTATTAATATATTTTCCAGGAGGAATATTGTTTAGAGCGACGTGAACTTTAGAAATTTTCAGTTTCTTAAGTGATGATTTAATTTTGTGCTTAACTACACTAGCATTACTTCGTTTTGAAAAATGTTTGACATTAATCTCATCAAAATTCTTAACCACTGTTCCTTCTACGATATAAATATATGAAGCTGTATTTTCATTTTTTATTTTTAAGGTATCTTCATGTATACTATTCAGTGAAAAAACGGATATTGGAAATAGGTACATTAGAAGCGCAGCATGACGCAAAGAATTCTTCAGAGAAAAAATTTTATAAGAAACAAATCTGCCCACATTAGTAAATGGCCAACTTAATTTTTTACTGATGGAAAAAATAAACTTTTGATTCAAAGTATTTGTGTAATGAGTTTCTATTATGTAGAAAAAATATATCATACATAAAGTTGAATTCTAAGCGATACTTATCTGCTCAAACTTTTGTATTCCATACTCAACGCTGCTAAATTATAGATATAAAAATGTCTTTACGAAAGAACATTAATTCATTTTATAATTTAGCTACTACTTATATATTAGTCTCATTTTCAAACTATTGAAATTTACAACTTAAATAATTTAACTGATAATACATAATTTAACTGCTAAAAA
Organism: Chryseobacterium limigenitum; assembly: GCF_900114875.1. Classification (GTDB taxonomy): domain Bacteria; phylum Bacteroidota; class Bacteroidia; order Flavobacteriales; family Weeksellaceae; genus Chryseobacterium; species Chryseobacterium limigenitum. Next base: position 7,174 of record NZ_FPKW01000035.1, on the reverse strand, counting down.
CCAATGATGCCTAAATTCGATGATTCTATATTGATAACTAAAATGTAAATTTGAAAGAAAACTAGAATCTTGATGAGAAAAGAAGAATCGCTTCACGAAAAACTGAAAGAATTTCATAGAATGTTAATCGTTATTGGTATACTTTCAAGTATTACATTTCTGACATCTCATTTCATCTATACCAAAACCATCCAAAAACTAAATATAATTGAAATCATTATATATTTTGGTGCTTACATATATATCACAAATTTTGATTATAATATTCGAAAAAATACGCTGATCGCATTAATATTTTTAAGTCTAACTGATTTTTTTGGCACATTAATTCTCTATAAAATAGCAATGTTCATACATATTTGGAAAGTTATTATTGTTATAATAGCATTCATATTTCTTTCTGCTAAAGAGGCTGTATTCCTAACATTATTCGTTGTAATTCTAGGAATTTCAGCACCTTTCATTTCTGACTACTACGGATTAGCAATCATCAAGGCAAAGAATCAGGATCTATGGTTTATCAATCAAAGACTCACAATAATCTATTTTATTTTGTTTACGTTTACTACTATTTATTATGCTATTGTAATCCAGAAATTTAAAACGAAGATAGAAATACAAAGTATTTTAGATGGTATTTACGAAAATACTGCTGCGAAGAATGACGAAGTGATTGTTAATCTTTATAGTGACCCTTCGGTACTCAAGGAAAAAGAAATTGAGTTACTAGAAAAGATAAAAATATATTTTGAAGAGAAAAAACCATATTTGGATCCGAACTTTAGTATGCAACAGTTGGCAAACGCAGTTGATTCCAATTTAAATTATGTATCTAAGACTCTTAATCTTGTTGATGAGAAAGGTTTTGCAGGATTTGTAAATAGATACAGGGTTAGCTTTGTTATAGAGCAACTTCAAAACCAAGCATACAAAAACTACACCTTATCTTATATATACGAAAGTGCTGGTTTTTCACAACAATCAACCTTTAACAGAGTTTTTAAACATTACTTAGGGCAGTCACCCAGAGAATACATAAAAAATTTTCAAAATTCGATTGAAACTACAAACAACCCATAACACATTGGTTTACATATCTAATTTATATTTTAGATTTTCAATTGTATTAATTTGTATTTTCAAAAAGATGTCGATTTGTTTCCAGTGTTATTTGGAATATAAAACCGTTAATTAGAGCGGACAATTTCTGAAAATCTATTTTAATTGGATTTGTGACGATGATTTTAGAAAATTATTTTCTATGCTATATACGTTTTGACGTTAATGATACAAGAAAAAAAACGATTTAAAGAAAGTTTTGATCCGTACACCATAAACTTTACTTTCGGGATATTTTTCACCAAATTTTGTTGACAATATGAAAATTATACTATACCTATTTATTCTATCCTTTGCAATTACATTAGGTTATGGACAAGAAAATTCTTTTGAAGAAATAAAATCCTTACAAAAAAATGTAAAAAAGGAAAAAGGATTAGAAAAAATTAAAATTTTAACTTCTTTGGATTATGAATATATACAATCGGGGGAGGTTGCTCTGTTTTTGAAAAACCATGCCAGACTAAGAAAAGAACTGTTAAACTATAATGGTAATTGTGATTATTATTGGATAAGGTTTTATGAACAGTCAATTGCTTACTACGGCAGAAATGATGACTACAAAATGGTATTCTCATTTCTGCAAAAAATCATAAATATTCAAACAAATGAGAGAGACGCACTTAACTTAAAAGGGAATGCATTTCAGAATATGGTATCAATTCTGATACTTTTTGAACAGTATGATGAAGCTCAAGTGTACGCCAAGAAAGCAGAAAAGTTGTTGAGCAACCCGATAGATGACCTTTCCCAATCAAAGATTAATTTACTGAATGGTGATGTAAACCGTGCTTTATATGAAAATGCTAAATTAATAAAATCTAAAAACAGTCTTTCTTATTACAATACTGCAAAAGAATATTACAAAAAATCTTACAAATTTTTGGTAAAAGCCCGTTTTTCAAAGAATAATAAATTTCAACAAAACACGTATTACCAGAGTTTGTATGTAATGGCATCCAAATTATATTCTTTAGGGCTCAAAAAAGAAGCAGAAGACATATTCTCACAATTTGATCCATTGTTTGAAAAAAAAGAAATCTCCTTGAGAAATTATCTTTTTGCAAAATGGTATGAATTCGACATAAAATCCAAAGATTCAGCAATAACAAATCCTGAAGCCTTATTGAAAAAAATAGAAGCTGTAATAGCACTCAATGATACCACAAACTTTAGAGACCAAAATACCTATTTAATGTCTTATAAAGCCAGAGTTTTAAAACAAATGAAATTATATCATTTGGCAGAAGTAGAATATAAAAAAGTATATGACAGGCTGGAAATTTTAGGAAATGATATTCCTACCAAATTAGAAATCACAGAAGCTCTTGGAGCTATTTTTGAAACTTTAGGGCAAGAGAAAAGGGCTTTAGAATACAAAAACAAAACGATAGAATTATCTAAACTCATTTCCAAAACAAACTCGCCTTACGCATCTCAGAAAGCGGAGATTGTAATATTGTTAGAAAGACAAAGACAGCAGAGAGAGATAGAACTGGAAAAACTAAAAACGGCAAAAAACAGAAACTATTTGATCATTGCTTCTTTGTCTCTGGTGGTTATTATGGCGATCGCATTGTTATTGTTATTAAACAACAGAAACCTAAAAACAAAACAAAAGTTATTAATAAGCCAAGTTAATTATAACAAAGAAATGGCACTTAACTCAGAGTTAGAAAATATATTCCAAATTAAGATGGAACTTTCTAATCGAAAAGTGATTTCCGAAAATAAAAAAAATATTGCGAAAAATCTGCACGATGATCTGGCTTCCAGCCTTGCAGCAACCAACCATTTTATACAAGACAAAGCGATGATAGCAATTAATGAAAAAGATAAAAGCAATTTTTTAGCAATAAAAGAAGAAGTAAATCAGCTATACGAAGAAACACGAAAATACATATACAACCTATACAATTACGATGATCAAGCATTTAGTCTTAGTAGATATTTAATAAACCTACTCAAAAACAATCAGGCAATTAACAATATTAATTTCAATGTAAAAGCTGATTTTGATGAAATGGATGAGAAGCTAAATACCGAACAGCAGAATCAATTATTTAGAATCATAAAAGAAGCGGTAACTAACAGTTTAAAATACTCCAACGCAAAAGAAATTACCATCAAAGTAGATTTTACTTCAAATGAATGCCTATTTTTAGTACAAGATGATGGAATTGGTTTTTCACCTCATACGATTACAGGCATTGGTTTAAAAAATATAGAAGAAAGAATTGATAGTTTAGAAAATGGCAGAATTACGATTCATTCTGATCTAAATAAAGGCACAATTATTCGTGGGCAATTCAGTTTAAGGGCAGGTTAAGCCCGTTTTTAGTAGCATAAAGAACCAAATCTGTCGTTCTGTTTATCTTAAACTTGTTAAATAGATTTTTCACATACATCTGTACCGTATGCGTACTTATCTCCATCTTTGAAGCAATTTCCTTCACGGTATAAGCGGCACATAAATAACTTAAAACTTCTGCTTCTCTCGTGGTTAAGCTAGGAACTGTAATTTTATTTATTGCATGCTCAGCAAGCTCTTTTTCAAAAATTTCACTTACATAAATTTGCCCATTAGAGGTTTTTGTAAACGCCCTTTCAAGCTCATTGACATCACAGTTTTTTGAGAGAAAACCTTTTGCTCCGGATTCAATAGCTTGTTTTATCATCAATGAATTCCCTAAAGAACTAAGGATAATTATATTTTTTGCCTTTTTAAGCAGTAAAGGCGTTTTTCCTAAAAATATGAGTCCGTTTTCACTCCCAATCTGGATGTCTAATAACAAAAAGTCAAAATGTTTGTCATTATCTAATTCTGCTTGTAAATCCTTTAAATTATTGTAAATATAAACTTCTGATTTATAAGGCATCTGTGTTTGCAACAGAACTTTTAATGATTCTGCAAACAGGACGTGATCATCTACAATTGCAATGGATAAATCTTGTAACATTTTGAAAGATAATAAAATTATAGAACAAAAGTATAAAATCATCCTAAATTTTCCACTACTAAAATTAGCACCTGAAATACCCTAAAATTAGGTATTCTAATGAGGCTTCATTATCCTTTACTTTGCATCCTCAATTTTTTTACAACACGAATGATGAAAAATCTTATTTCTTAATTTTTTAGTTCAATTAATAATAAAAATTCACAATGAAAAAAACAATTTATTCCGTATTTCTGTTAATAGGTGCTTTTTCTTATGGTCAGGTCGGTATTAATAATCCATCTCCTAAAGCTACATTAGATGTAACAGCAAAAATTACTGATGGTACCAAAGCAGAAGGATTCATTGCACCCAGACTTACGGGTGACGCACTTACAGCTGCTGCAAATTTAGCAATACCTGTTTATGGTACTGAACAAAGAGGTACTATTGTCTATGTAACCGCTGCTGCAACCACTCCCGGAACCGGGCAAGCTGAAAACGTAACTGCAGCAGGATATTACTATTTTGATGGAGCTAAATGGCAAAAAGTATCTACCGGAACAGTTGCTGCTGCTTCTGGTTGGGGACTTACAGGTAATGCAGGGACCACTGCAGGAACCACCTTTTTGGGAACTACTGATAATCAAGACTTAGTTTTTAAAAGAAACAATATACAAGCAGGTTTATTAAATGATGCCAAGAAAAATACCGCATTTGGGGTTGGTGCATTTTCAGGAACACCAATTGCAAACGCAGATGCATTCCCAGGTTCAGGACAAGCTAATGCAGCTTTTGGTTACGGAGCATTAGCAAGTATTACAACTGGTTTTGGGAATATAGCGATGGGATCTGGATCTGGACAGAAGATCACTACAGCTAGATTCAATACAGCTATAGGACACGGAGCTCTTAGTAATAACGTATTGGGATACAGTAATATGGGTATCGGCTGGTGGGCACTTAGAGATACTGCTGGAGACGGAATTACCACAGGTGCAGGATCTAATAATCTTGGTGTAGGAGCTTTCGCCCTACTACAAAATACTACTGGCTCTTATAATGTCGCATTGGGTAGTTCTAATTTACAAGTAAATAGAACAGGTAATCGTAATACTGCAATAGGAAATGCTGCTGGACAAAATTTCACAAATACTGCAGCAGGAGGTAGTGACAACACTCTTTTGGGACATAATGCAGGGAGTGGATTATATGATGGCAGTGCTAACACAGCATTAGGTTCTGATGCATTAACACTGGCTGCAGCAGGAGGGTCTAGAAATATTGCTATTGGATATAAGTCGGGAGGTGTTGTAGCGCAATCTACATCAACAATATCAAGTAATGATAATATCTTAATAGGAAATTCAGTTTCTCTTCCCGTAGTTCCCGGGAATAACCAAATGAATATAGCAAATACGATTTTTGGTACAGGAGTGAATACCTCAACAGTAGGGTCCGGTAATATAGGTATCAATACTACTACTCCCGGAGCTTCTTTAGAAGTAAATGGCATCACAGCCAATACCTCTGGTCTTAAATTTACAAAACTTACAAGTGCAACTCCTGTAACATCTGGTGCTGCGGCTCTTGGTGTGGACGCGAGCGGTAATGTAGTGGTTACAACTGGTTCATCAGCTGCTGGTGCATTAAATGTAACTACAGAACGAACCACTAGTTATACAGCTACAGCTACCGATGATATTATTTTGCTAAATCCTAGTTCATCCGGGCACACACTAACTCTGCCTACGACAGGCATTCCTATTGGGAAAAAGTATTACATTTCCAATAAAAATGGTTCAATACCAGTAGTTTTGTCTCCAGCACCAAGAGAAACTACAATAGCTACAGTTCCAGCAAATCAGGGAATTACAATTATGTACATAGGAGGTACAGGTGCAGGTTCTTATTCTGTTGTTTCGGGAGCATTCTAAATTCAATAATATATAAAAAAAACATATGAAATTTAAAAACATTATAATATACTTATTAGTTGTATCATCAGGAATCATTAATGCTCAAGTTAGATTTCCTGATATTAGTCAGAACATTTCTGCGCCCAACAGCTCGGCTTTTTTAGATGCTTCATCTTCAACTTTTAGCAATTCTTCTACCAATATAGCAAAAGGATTGCTATACCCAAGAGTAGATCTTACCACTTTTACAGCATTTAGCGGAAATCCGGTTGGCATAGCATCTTCATATCCAAACTATTACGATGGTTTTGTGGTATACAATACCGCATCTTCCGGAACTGCAGGAGTTGGCAGTACTTCTGGAACTCTTACCGCAGGATTTTGGTATTATGAAAATAAATCTGGTACAATTAATGGAGGTACCTGGAAGTCTCTTACCAATAGCGGATCTGGAGGAAGTACAGGTACAGTTACCAATATTACTACCGGTGCGGGTCTTACAGGTGGACCTATTACTTCTTCCGGTACGATTAGCATGTTAAATACTGGAGTTACAGCAGGAACTTACGGAACAGCAACTCAGATTCCGCAAATTACGGTAAATGCTCTAGGGCAGATTACTTCAGCTACTACCGTTGCAGCGAGCGGAGGTAGTGGTGGTTCAGGTACTTCATTAAGAATGAGTCCGGTACAAAATATTTCTACAGCAGGAGATTTTGTCTTAACAGATGATTATGATTTTTGGTTTATAAAACCTTCAGTTGCCGGTGTTAAAGTAAAATTTCCAACAAGCCCATCTTCAGGAAGAGTAATAAATATTGTTAACCTGAGTGATACTTACACTTTCACGGCAGGTACTTCAAATATATCAGGATTTGTACCACTAGGAAATTTGGCAAGGATTAACGGTGTTGCTTTTGGTACCAATTATGGACAGAATATATCTGCTATGACAACTACTCCAGCAAATGATTCCGTTTATAAATTTGCATATTCAGGATACTATTGGTTTATACCTCGAGAATTCTAATTTTTTGTAGGTTGCCTGGCAGGTCAAACCTCGAACCATTTAGCACTACAAATCAAAACATTGCACTAATCTACAACCCTTTATGGGTCTCGAACCATTTTCTTTTGTGTGATGGACTGACGAATTTTCGTCATGGGTATTTTATAGGTTTATTAGACTGTTTTTGA
>NZ_FPKW01000011.1 GCF_900114875.1 Chryseobacterium limigenitum | reverse complement strand
TCTCTTGGAGAAGATGCCTACCGCCTTTTTTAAGATATCACGTTCAAGCTTTGTTTCTTCTAGTTCTTTGCGAAGTCTCAATAACTCTTCCCTTATTGGATCAGAGGATATTTGTTTTTCCTTGCTAAGTTTACCTTCTTTGTGAAGTTTTCGCCAATTAACGAGACTTTCTTTACAGATCCCCAATTCTTCAGCTACCGAGGATACATTGCCTCGCTGCTCACTTAAAGATACTGCTTGGATCTTAAACTCTAGACTGTAATTTTTTCTGATCTTTTTCATACTCTTAAAGATAAAGAGTATAAGAATTGTGTCCTAACAAAGTTAGCAACTCCAGTTTGGATAATTTTGGAAAAATGGATTTTCAAAGTCTGCATGAATATGTAAACAATTTTTATTACGGCGAATACGGAAGTGATGAAGATTTTGTACAGGGATTATATGAAAATGGTATACCGTTCAATTTACCTAACTTTGTGGTAATTGATTGGGAAGCTACGTCAAGGTATATTATGTATGATTATTTTGAATCAAACGGACATTATTTCAAATCCTAAAATTATTCTGTACATTTGTTATCAAAGATATAATCATATCTACCTTTCGTATTCAGATAGATTTAATCAAATTCAAACAGATTAAAAAAAGAGTATTTCTGAAATTTGGGCACGTTTCTGGGCGCAAAAATAAAAAAGAGAAAATGTAATTATCTTATTTTCAATAATTTACAAATTCTCTTTTGATTCAATTAGTGACCTCGACAGGATTCAAACCTGTAACCTTCTGAGCCGTAATCAGATGCGCTATTCAGTTGCGCCACGAGGCCTTTCTTAAAGGTTTGCAAATATAACACTTTTTTCTTTTCTTTGAAAGATGAAATCAAAAATTTTACTGTTAATCACGTTTTTCACGCTAATCGCCTGTAAAAGAGAGCAAAAAAAATTACCTTCAGAATCGGTTTCCATCTCGAATTTGGTTCAGTATGATGAGAAGAAGGATGCCTTGCACTTAAAATCGGGAAATTTCACATATGATTTAAAGAAAAATCAGATTCCTTTCAAGAAAATTATCTTACTGAATGCAAGTATGGCAGGATATATTTCTGAATTGGGTGCAGAAAATTTGATTATCGGAGTTTCAAGTCCGGAATATATTTATTCAGAGAAAATCCAAAACTTACTTAAAGAAGGAAAAATTCAGAATGTAGGAAGCGAACAGAAATATGATGTAGAAAAGATCATTTCATTAAAACCTGATGCTATTTTTACCAACTATATCGCAAGTTTCGACAATACATATCAATTATTAAAAAATAACGGAATTCAGGTGATTTTTCTTGATGAATATATGGAGCAGAAACCGTTGGAAAAAACAGCTTACATCAAGCTTTTTGGAAAACTTTTTGCAAAAGACAAAGAAGCTGAAACAAAATATAGTGAAATCGAGAAAAATTATAATGAATTAAAACAATTAGCCTTAAAAGCTCAATCAAAACCTGTTGTTTTAGCGAATGAAATGTATGGCGATGTCTGGTATCTTCCGGGCGGAAAAACTTTTGTGGCAAACTTCATTTCAGATGCTAATGCTGAATATATTTTAAAGAACAATATAGAAGAAAAGGCTTTAACAATGAGCTTTGAAGAAGTTTTTGCAAAATCTAACGGTGTGCAATATTGGGTAAACGCAGGAAATCATGCTTCAAAAAAAGAAATACTCAGCCTAAATCCTTTTTATGGTAAATTAAACGTTTTCAATAAAGGAAAAATCTATGGAGTTATGGGGAAAGAAAGACAGAAAGCCAATGATTTTTTTGAAAGCGGAATTGTAAGGGCAGATCTCGTTCTTAAAGATTATATTAAAATTTTTCATCCGGAGCTTCTACCGGATTATCAGTTGACTTATATGAAAGAATTGCAATAACTGAGACTATTTGTTTATTTTTGCAGTTCCTTTTTAATAGATATGTGGAAAAAAATTAAACAGTTTATTTTTATTGTTCTCATTCTCAACGTTGTATTCATTGTTTGGGGGCGATTCTTTAATCCGCCGATCACTATTACGCAGATCGGAGGACTTTTCGAGTTTGGAAAACTGCACAGAGATTACATTTCCTACGACGAAATGGGAAATAATGTGAAAAAAGCAGTTATTGCATCGGAAGATCAAAAGTTCTTTATGCATGACGGTTTCGATTACACGGCCATCGAAAAGGCCATGAAAAATAATGAAAAAGGGAAAAAAATAAGAGGTGGAAGCACGATTTCTCAGCAAACTGCAAAAAACGTCTTTCTTTGGCAGGGTAGAAGCTGGCTGAGAAAAGGTTTGGAAGCTGTTTATACCTTCATTATCGAGAAGGTTTGGAGTAAGGATATAATTCTTGAAAGATACCTTAATTCAATTGAAATGGGGCAGGGAGTTTTCGGAGTAGAAGCTGCTGCGCAGTATTATTTTGGAAAGCCATCTAAAGATCTTTCGGCTTCAGATGCGGCTTGGATTGCTGCTGTTTTACCGAACCCTAAAAAATATGATCCAAAAAATCCGTCACCATATTTGAGAAAGAAACACAATTGGATCATGAGACAAATGAGGAATGTGAGTTTGAAATAGTATCTTTGTATTAATGAAGTTCTTCAATTCCAGTGCAAATTTTGAATCTGTTCTTAAAAAATATTTTTCTTTTAAGAATGAAACCCTCTCTTTAGAACCTTTTGCAGAGTTTTTAGAGAGTATAAAAAAAACAGATTTTACGGATGTTCTTAATTTTTTTAGAAATAATCCGAATTTTGCTGAAAATTTTAAACACTATATTCATAATATTTTCGCCGGAAGACCATTCAATCTGTCTTTAACGGAAGCTAATATTCTGTCTGAAAATGCTTTCTTCCCCGAACTTAAAAAAAGGATTCTTAATAAAATATTACCGCCTGTAGAAAACGAAAAAACGGTTTGGTTTATGGTGGATAATATCAGTTTGAGACCTAAAGCTGATCTGAAATATCTTCATAATCTTCCCGAAAATGAGATCAATGAATTACTTAAAATTTTTGGCGCCGCAGATTTTATCACAAAATCAAAAGTAAAAAAAGAAATGATCTTCGCCATGAATATCCTTTCGTGGCGCGCTACAGGAATGGCGATGGAGGTGGAAGTAGTAAGAATGGCTCCGCAATACAGAAATTTCGACAATCCGTTTTTGGCTTTACAAAATGAATTGGAAGATCTTGCCGCAGAATTGGAGAAGAATCCTGATCTTCAGTTACATTCAAAAGACAGCAGATACAAACAGATTAAAATTTATACCGAACAGTGTTTGGAATTTGTAAATATAGCCTTTAAAAATTCTTCTAAATACGGTATTTCAGGGAAGATCAATCAATCTCTTCTTAAAATCCGCCAGCAGATGCAAAGGGTTTATGATATTGTCAATTTGTTGGTAATTGATACTGAGGATGATATTCTTATTAAATCTAAACAGTTAATTTTTAACATATTAAGTTATAAATCTCATAAGAATAATATTTCGGAACTCATCAATGACAGTACGAGATTACTTTCCCATCTTATTACAAACCATACCGCAGAAACAGGCGCACATTACATTACATCTACCCGAAAAGAGTATATGAAAATGTTCTATAAGGCGAGTGGTGGCGGGATTATTGTTGGAGCATTATGTGTTTTGAAAATGCTTTACGGTTACATTCCCGGAAGTGATTTTTCACATGCATTTTTATATTCGATGAACTATGCGATGGGATTTGTTATGATTTATCTGATGGGTTTTACGTTGGCAACGAAACAGCCGGCCATGACAGCAGCAACAATGACCAAAGTTCTTTCTGAAGAAGGAAATACTAAAAATGACAGGACAGAATTTGCGCATTTGGTTTCCAAACTTTTTAGAAGTCAGTTTATTGCGTTTGTCGGGAATGTGTTGTTATCTTTCCCGATTGCGTTGGCCATTATTTATGGGTTGGACGTGTTTTTCTCACAAAATCTTGCGGTTGACCGATCTGATAAATTACTGAAAGATCTAGATCCTTTTCACTCTAAAGCTATTTTACATGCAAGTATTGCAGGATTTTATCTTTTTATTTCGGGGATAATTTCAGGAAATATTGGGAACAATTCAGTCTTTTTCCAAATACCGGAAAGAATTGCGAAGAACCTATCTATCAGAAGACTTTTTGGAGCTAAATTTGCCAAAGGATTGTCTAAATATTACGCTAAAAACTGGCCGGGAATCGTCTCTAATTTCTGGTTTGGAGTTTTCCTTGGAGCAACAGCTCCTGTCGGATTATTCTTTGGATTAGATTTGGATATTCGTCACATTACTTTTGCAGCAGGTAATTTTGCGATCGGGCTTTACGGAAAAGATTTTTCTGTTGATTCTTATACTTTCTGGATCTCGTTTATTACCGTTTTCCTGATTGGATTCTTTAACTTTTTGGTAAGTTTCAGCTTGTCAATGTTTTTGGCATTTAGATCAAGAAAACTGAATTTTGGACAGGTTAGTGAAATTTATAAAGAAATATTTAGTTATTTTTTCAAAAATCCATTAAAATTTTTCCTTCCGATAAGCTCAGGCCTGGATAAAAGAGCTGATGATATGATGAACAATTCAATGTCTACAAAATCTGAAGATCATTAAATTTATCCTCCCCAAATTGAGCTTGAAATTTTTTAAGATAAAAACTTCTGCGCATTTTAAAATCGTTCTTCAATAAAGGAGAATTAATCTTTATAATAATGCATTTGTCTTCAATATTTACACTGTTGATTTCATTAAAAAGGCTTTCATCAAGATATTCTTCAAGGAAATCTTTAATTTCAAAGGCTACAAGTTTATGTTCAAAGCCATAGATTCTGGCAAATGATTTCACCAGTTCTGAGGATTGGAATTCACGTTTTTTCTTCTTCATAATTAAATTTCAAAAATTATGCTTTCCTCATTAATGTTTTTCACAACACTTTCTGTGCGTTCTCTGTGTGTATCTGTTATAAAAATCTGACCGAAATTTTCCTGATTCACGAGTTCAATAAGCTGAGAAACTCTGTGGTCATCAAGCTTATCAAAAATATCATCCAATAAAAGGATGGGGGTTTTTCCTGTCAGTTCCTTAACAAGACTCATTTGAGCTAATTTTAACGCAATAAGAAAGGATTTTTGCTGACCTTGTGAGCCTATTTTTTTAATTAAGACAGTATCCATATCAAAAAGCAGATCATCTTTATGAATTCCTTTTGAAGTGTAGGTTAACATTCTGTCTCTCTCAATGTTATCTTTTAATAAATCTCTGAAAACTTTGTCAGGCTGAGCGGAGTCGAAGCCATCAAATAGATGTGATTCGTAAATCACAGAAACGGTTTCTTTTCCGCCGGAAATGATGTTATAAAAGTTCTGTACAATAGGATTAAGCTGTGATACAAACTCTCTTCTTTTTTCAAAAATTTTAGTTCCGGATCTGGAAATGGGGTCGTCATAGATTTCTAAAGAATCTTTATCAAAAACTCGGTTTTTAGCGAAATATTTTAACAATGCATTTCTTTGCTGAATTGTTTTTTGATATTGAATCAATTCAAAAAGATATTCAGAATTTGTCTGCGAGATCATCGAATCCAGAAACTTCCTTCTGCTTTCCCCCGAATCTGAGATCAGATTAGAGTCATAGGGAGAGATCATCACACTTGGTAAATAACCGATATGATCAGCCATTCTGTCATAGCTTTTATCGTTCTTTTTAATGATCTTTTTTGATTCTTTAGGTTGGGAGATTTTAATGATGTCTTCACTGTTATCATTCTGAATTTCAGCATCTATTGTGAAAAAGTCTTCATCTTTTTTAATGTTATTAATGTCAGTATTTCCCAAAAAACTTTTCCCTACTGAAAGATAGTGAAGAGCATCCAGAATGTTCGTTTTTCCAACCCCGTTATTTCCTACGAAACAATTGATCTGTGGAGAAAATTCAAATTTTTTCTCAGAATGGTTTTTGAAATTATACAGGGAAAGCTTATTAATAATCATGCGTCAAAAATACTCCAATATTACTAGAAATAAAAAAGGAAGTGAAGAACATGTTTCAACACCGAAAGAAAAATAGGCATCATTTCTCTTATTTTCAGCGAAATAAATAAAAATATAAGTCACAATACTTGTAAGAAAAAAGGCAATCGAATAATGACTATTTAAATAAAAACTGGCCAAAATACTACTCACAAAAACAAGTAAATAAGCAATATACTTTGTATTTTGAACCCCAATTATCATGGGAAAAGTCTTAATAGTATCGCTTTTCATATCCCGAATATCAAAAGGCAGAACTAAGGCGGTAATAAAGAAAAAGCTTATCATGAAAATGGGGAAATTAAATTCATGCAAAGTTAGCCAGCAGTTGACAAGTGCCCAGACAAGTCCAACATAAAATACCTTCAAAAAAGGGATTTTCCGAATATAAACTTCAAGAAAAAAACTATTGTAAAGAAGTCCTAAAACCACAATAATGAACCATTTTATCAATCGTATTTCATTATGATTATGAATGATGAGAAATGCACAAATTACGCCTGCAACCGCATTTAAGATTAATATTTTAAAGAAATGTTTGGTACGCTGGTATTTTGTGTAAAGATATCCACTGAAATAAGTGATGAATATCAGGATAACAGTAGGCAAACGGAACGTGTTTTGCTCTAGCATGAAAAATACTGCAAAAAGTGTTCCCATTAATGAGACATAAAGTTGACTGTCTATAACAGTTTTTTTGAGTATTTTTAAGAAATTCATTTATACAAAAATAACATATATGAAAAAATTCTCCAAGATTTTTGTGCTTTTACTTTTACTACTGAGCTCATCAGGAGCTTTCGGTCAAAAGTATTATGATGATCAGTGGAAAAAAATAGAGGAAAATAGTAAAAAAGGTGCTTATAAATCTAATCTTCCCGTTATTTTAGACATACAAAACCATGCTATGAAAGAAAATAATACACTTCAGCTTATCCGGTCTTTAAAAGCAGAATTTACGATCGTCAATCAGACGAGTGATGATGATAAAAATGATGCGGCCTCTAAGTTTTTCGTTAAACTTCAAAATTCTGATAAAAATTTAAAAGGCGAAGGTAAGTTGGTTTATAATGTTTTGCTGAATGGTTTTTTCATGGATTATTATAATCAGCATTCTTGGGAAATTGATGGAAGAACGAATATCAACTCACAGGATGTTTCTCAGATCGAAACTTGGAGTAAGCTTGATTTTAAAAACTATTTAACTAAAAATTTTCAGGAATTAGATCAGCAGAAGCCAGAAATGAAAAAGGTTTCTTTAAATGGTTATAAAGATGCTTTTTCAAATACGAAAGATATTGCTTATTTCCCGACTTTGTTAGATTGGTATTCTTTGAGAAAGGTTAATTTCTTATCTGATAACGGACTTTTTACAAAAAATGAACTTACAGAGAACAGAACGCAGATCAATACTATTTTTGATGAATTAATTGCTCAAAATACCGGAAATTCTAAGCTGTATTTCATGCATCAGAAATTATCGGAGAATTGTAATTTCAATCAATGCAAAGATAAATTAGAACAACTTCAAAATCTTGTTAAATCTAATGTAGAGGGAGATTACAAGGTTTTAATCATGGAAGAGATCATGACGGAGCTTAATGGTAAAAAGAAATCGAAAGAAGCTTTAGATGTTGCAGCTCAGGCGAAAAGCCAGTATCCGAAATCTCTTTTTATTGAAAATATTAAAAACAAGGAAAATCAGATCACAAATCCTTCTTTAAATATTAAATATGAAGAACAGACGCAAGGCAACCTGCCAATTCATATTGTTGCAGAGTATAAAAATGTTTCAGAATTTTCAATCAATATCTATGAAGTAAAAGAAGATTATACATCATTGATGCAATATGTTCAAAATTCTTACGGAGATATGTATAGTAAGGTTAAAAAGAATTTGGTAAGAAAAGAAGTTTTCCAGTTGTCTGATCCCAAAGATTTTCAAACGCATAAAACATCTTTGGAGATCAAGCCTCTTCCTTCAGGAGTTTATGTGGCAGAATATTCTGTAGCAGGTTCTGATACAAAAGATGTTGATTCGAGACAGAATTTTTACTTTTTGGTTTCAGATAACAGAATTATTTATCAATCTAAAACCGATAGAAATCAACTTTTAAACGAACTAAAATTAGTCAACAGCGAAAACGGAAAACCTGCTATTAATGAAAATCTTACATTTTATGAATTTGTTTCTAATAAAACATTTGCTAAAATTGAAGGTAAAACAAATGATAGAGGTATTTTCAAATTTCCTTCGACGACAAGCAAGGATTATTACAGAACTTTTCTGATCCAACAGCCAAAATCCAACAGTTTCCAGATCATGCAAGTGTATGGAAATGATGGAAGTCCAGCAGAATATAATCCGAACAAACAAACCCGTACGCAAGCTCAGATCTTTACAGACAGAGCGATTTACAGACCCGGACAAACTGTTTATTTCAAAGTAATTAATACTAAAATTGATAAAGAAATTGAGTCAGTTGCTTCTGGTTTAAAACAGAAAATAACGTTACAGGATACCAATGGTGAAGAGGTTTCTTCTCAAGACTTTATAACCAATGAATTCGGTTCATACCACGGAAGTTTCATCCTTCCAAAAGGAAAACTGAATGGCGTCTTTTATTTAAAAACTAATAATGAAACTCAGGGTTATAAAAATATTCGCGTTGAAGAATATAAAAGACCAAAATTTGAAGTGACTTTTGATCCCGTAAAAGAAGAATATAAATATGGTCAAACCATAGAATTAAAAGGAAAAGCCATGATGTTCTCCGGTGTTGCGTTGAGCAATACAACAGTGAATTACGAGATCAAAAAGCACAATATCAGATGGAGATATTTTGGATGGTATCCACAAGGTGATGACAACGAAAATTCAATTCTTGGAGAGGCTAAAACGAATGAAAAAGGAGAATTTGTTATTCGTTTAGATCTTAAAAAAGATGAAAAATTAGAAGGTATTCAGATTGATAATTATGAAATTAATGCTTCAGTTACAGACATTAATGGTGAAACGCAGTCTGCAGATACGCAGTTGAAAGTGGCTTCGGTTTCACATTATATTAAGGCAGAAGACATCAAAAATACTTTTGCGGATGAAAATGTAAAAGTAAAAGTTGAAACGAAGAATTATAACGAGCAGGATCTTAAAAAATCATATCAGGTTAAATTATCAAAACTGGAAGCACCGAACAGAATTTTCAGAGATAATTTTACATCAGAAATTCAGGATCTTCCGAAATTTTCAAAAGAAGAGTTCATCAACAAGTTTCCACATGATTTATTTGATAAAAATGATGAATTGAAAAACTGGAAAATTGAAAAAGTTCTCTTCAATAAAACACAACAACCATCAACAGACAACTCTCAACTTGCAACCAGTCTGGATCTTGGAAAACTTGAAGCTGGAGATTATCAGTTAGAATTATACAATATTGAAGGAAAAGACACGATAAAATCTTCTCAGAATTTCAGTGTTTGGGATAAAAATTCTTTAAAACCAACTCAGAAAACATTTTTAACTGTTTTAGAACCTAAAGAGGAATTTTCAAGAGGGGAGAAGGCTAAAATCTATGTGTATTCTGCGGTTCCTGATGCTTTAGTGAATATTTTTGTACAGGACGGTTCAGGAAAAACAGTTTCGGAAACTCAGAAATTCAAAAACGGAATTCTTGAATATATGGTAGATGTTCCGAAAGATAAAAATGTATTGACTTTGAATATTCAGTTTCAGGTTGTGGCATTTAATGATGCTCAGACGCAATCTGTTAATTTAAAAATAAAAGACACAGAACAGCCATTAAGAATTGAGACGGTGACTTTCAGAGATAAATTGGAACCAAATTCTAAGGAAAAATGGTCTGTGAAAGTTTTAGGAAGTGACAAAGAAAAGATCAATGCTGAGGTATTGGCAAATATGTACGACATGTCTCTTGATCAGTTTGCTGCGAACAGTTTTAACTGGGAAAAATTATATACTACTTTTTCAAGCGTAACTTCTTATGATATCAGACAATATCTGGAGCAGAAATATTATCAGAAGAGATTGCAGTATTTCAATGGTAATTATGTTGAAGTGCCGCAGTTCAATTGGTTTGATAATAATGTTGTAGGGTACCTGCAAGGAATGGCATCAGGAATTGCAGTAAAAGAATATGCTAATGCTGTTCCGGCTCCAATGGCTGCTCCAAGAGCGAAGATGAGGCTTGAAAGCGTAAGAACGGATGACGCAGCAATAGACGTTCTCAACTCAGGAAGACAATTAACTGAGCAAGAGAAAAAAGAATACACGGATGTTGATGCGGATGGCGTATTGGACAAAGATGATAAAGCTTCTTTAGATAAAGTCCCTGTCCGTCAAAATCTAAACGAAACAGCCTTTTTCTATCCAGATTTAAAAACCGATGCAGAAGGAAATGTAAGCTTCGAATTCACTTCTCCGGAAGCATTGACAAAATGGAAACTGATGTTCTTGGCTCACACAAAAGACGCAAGAGCAGCAACGTTAAATAAAGAAGTCGTGACGCAGAAAGAGTTTTCTGTAACGCCAAATTATCCAAGATTTTTGAGAGAAGGGGATGAGTTGAATCTTCAATCAAAACTATCAAACTTAACGAGCAAAAAATTAAGCGGTTCAGCAAATCTTCAAATATTGGATGCATTCACCAACGAAGATATTTCATCTAAATTTGGATTAAACGCAAGCGCTCAGAATTTTGATTTAAACGAAAACGGAAATTCAGCACTAACCTGGAAAGTAAAAGTTCCGAACAATGTTTCATCAATCATTTTAAAAGTGGTTGCAAAAGCCGGACAATATTCTGACGGCGAACAAAAAGCGGTTGCAATTTTACCAAACAGAATGTTGGTGACCGATGCCGTTCCTGTTTTTGTGAAAGAAGGCGAAACGAAAACGTTTGTTTTGGATAATCTTAAAGATGCAAACTCTACAACCATTTCCAATGTTTCAAATACACTGGAACTGACGACAAATCCGATCTGGGAAATTATGTTTGCACTTCCAAGCCTGAAAAATGATCAGAATAATTCTGCCGATGTGATCTTTAATAAATGGTTTGCGGATGTGTTGGCTTCTGAAATTTTCAAAGCTAATCCAAAAATGAAAACGGTTTTCGAAGAATATCAAAGCAAAGGATTATTAAAATCAAATCTTGAAAAAAATCAGGAATTGAAACAATTGTTATTGGAAGAAACTCCTTGGGTATTGGAAAGTAAAAATGAAGAAGAGCAAATGGCGAAACTTTCGCTTTTATTTGATACAAATACAATGCGTAATTCCATACAAAATGATTGGGATGATTTCAAAAAACTGCAAAATCCGGACGGAGGTTTCTCTTGGTATTCAGGATATCCGAGCTCGTATGGAACTTCTTTATATATTCTTAAAAACTTAGGAAAAATCAATTCTTGGTTAAAAGATAACGTGAAAGATTATCAAAGTTCAGAGCAGAAAGAATTGGTTGCGAAACTGGTTCAGTATGTAGATAACGAGATCGCGAAATATTGGGATGTCAAAAAAGAAAATGTTTGGAATAACTGGACATTGGATTATCTTGATACCCGAAATTATTGGGAAAAACAATATCCATTAAAAGGCAAAGGTAAGATTCTAAAAGATGCTGTTATTAAAAAATCAAAACAGGCTAAGCCTGCGGATTTCACATTCTTCGGATTGCACCGTTCGGCTTTATTGATGAGCAATTACGGATTAAAAGATACTTCAGATAAATTAATGAATTATCTAAAAGAAACTTCCACCGACACAAAAACGCAGGGAGTTTATTGGAAACAAAATCTTAATGATTGGGGTTGGTTCAGTTCAAAAGTAGTGAATCAGGCGGGAGCATTGGAAGCTTTCAACACATTGAAACCAAACGATCAGAAGTTCATTGAAGACATGAAAATCTGGTTAATCACGCAAAAAGAAGTCAATTCTTGGGGAACTTCAAGAGGAACTTCGGAAGTGATTTTTACGATATTAAATTCAGGAAAATCATGGACGAGTACTGAAAGCGACAAAGCAACAATCGTTTGGGGCGGAAAAGAATTACAACCGCAAACTCAGGCAACAGGTTATGTAAAATCTACCGTAAAAACTGATGTTGTTGATAAAAATTTGGCAACAGTAACGGTAACAAAACCAGGTCCCGGAATTGTTCAGGGTGGATTATTCTGGCAGTATTATGAAGATTTAGATAAAATAAAATCATCAGAAAATTACATCTCCATCACAAAAGAACTGTACAAAAAAGTGAAAACGGTAAACGGAGAAGAATTACAGAAAATCTCACCGGAAACTCCATTAAAAGTAGGGGATAAAGTAACGGTAAGAATGATCCTGAACACCGACCGACCAATGGAATTTATCCATATTAAAGATATGCGCGCAGCAGGATTTGAACCGGTAAATGTGTTGTCAGGCTACCAATGGAAGAACAATTTAGGATACTATCAGTCTACAAAAGATGCTTCCACCAATTTCTATATCGAATATATGCCGAAAGGTAAATTTGTATTCGAGTACGATTATATAGCCAACGCATCAGGAAAGTTCTCCAACGGGATCACAACAATGCAAAACTATTATGCACCGCAGATGAATGCTCATACAAAAGGAACAGATGTTCAGATTTTGGAATGATTTTTGGCTATTGGGAAGTAGTAAAATATTAAAAATAAAACAAAATGAAATTTTCAAAAACAGTAATGACGGGATTGGTAATGTTGATCGGTGTAAATGCTTTCGCACAAAAGAAAGCAGATAAATTTGAAAAATTACAGATTGAAATGTTCCCGAAAGCAAAAGACGGTTACAAACAAGTATATATCCAGCTTCCGATTGCTAAAAACGAAAACGATTTAAAAGTAGAGTTTTTTGTAGGTGCAGAAAAAATGTTGGACTGTAACAAGCAATTTTTGATGGGAAATGTAAGATCTCAGGACCTGCAAGGATGGGGCTACAACTATTATGATGTAGAATCCAACGGAGAAGTCGGAAGCACATTAATGGCGTGCCCGGACAAAAAAATGACCAAAAAATTCGTCTACATCCAGCCCGAGATTGTAAGATACAACAGCAAACTGCCATTGGTATTTTACGTCCCAAAAGATCTGGAAGTTCGTTACAGAATCTTGCGTCCGGACGCTGCAATGAAGAAAGCCGTTCAAAAATAATCTTAAACGATTTACATATTAACTCCTCACATTTCGTGGGGAGTTTTGTTTTTTTAGAAGCTATTTCCTGCTTTCCACTATATCTTTTGAGTTACGGCTTGCGCTTTGCTTCAGCCGCAACTCAAAAGGATGTCGTTCCAATCAGGGCTAGGGTATTTGCCTCCATTACCAATTTCGGTCATTGCGAGGAGCGAAGCGACGAAGCAATCTCATTAAAAACACAGTAATTCTAATCACAAAGTCTGTCCTCACGAATGATTTCACTAATTAAAACAAACAGATTAATTTAATAATTAAAACAAAGAGATTGCTTCGTCGCTTCGCTCCTCGCAATGACAAAAAATCCATCAATAGATAAATCAAAGAATTTTTTCAATTAAAACAAAACTTAAATATAAGCTAAACGATTCTCTCAAAACTCCCATCAATAAAAGCTTTGAGCTAAACTGAATTTAAACCGTTATTAAATTCACTACTTAGTGTATATTCTCTATAGCTTTTCATCATTTTTTGCATTATATTTGTTGTAAACATGAACCATGAAAAGCAATCTACTGATTTTTACGCTTGGTTTTTTTATACTTCCAACTTTCGGTTGGGCTCAGTCTGCTCCGGATTTTAGAGAACTTCTCGACAGTGCGATGATACGGGATTCGGATCTTAAAATGCAGATCACACAAAATAAACTGACCGATCTTGACGAACAT
This sequence comes from Chryseobacterium limigenitum, assembly GCF_900114875.1. Taxonomy (GTDB): domain Bacteria; phylum Bacteroidota; class Bacteroidia; order Flavobacteriales; family Weeksellaceae; genus Chryseobacterium; species Chryseobacterium limigenitum. Next base: position 125,948 of record NZ_FPKW01000011.1, on the reverse strand, counting down.
AAATTAAAAGATATTTTTCTCCCCACACTAGAAGTTAGCGGACAAGTCGGCTATCTCAACGCAACGGCTAGATTAACGTCTCCTGAAATTAATTTAGCTCCTTTTATCCGTATTCCGGAAGGAAGTTTTAATAATAATCTAAATGTTTCGGGCTTCTCAGGAATTGCAAAAACAGACGCCAAAATGCTTCTCTATTCAGGCGGAAAAGTGAAATATTTAAAGAAAGCCATCGAAGAAAAGAAAATGTCTGAAGATATTTTGCTGGAGAAAACCAAAGATGAAGTGGTGGCTAATATTTCCAAAGCATATGATCAGTTAGCGTTAATTCATCAATCCAAAAAAGTATTGGATGAAAGCAAAAAAAGACTTGATATTAATCGTAAAACAGCCGATAAGGCTTTAGGCTACGGTTTGATAACACCTTATGATCATAAAAAAATCGAATTGGCTCAAGCCACATTAAACGCAAAAGTGGTAGAATATGAAGGCAAAAAAGAATTGCTTCTCACTCAACTTTACATCTTAACAGGAATCCAGAAAGAACGTCTCAGAATGATAGAACCTGTTCTGTCTCCCGTAGAACTGTTGAATCCCGAAAACGGAATTGAAAAAAGAGCAGAGATCCGTGCCCTAGAACATGGAATTGTTGCCGCCGACTATAAAATAAAAGCCGAAAGAACCTGGATGATTCCAAAGGTTCAGCTGATGGCTTCAGCTTATTATATCGGATTGTATGGAAGCAGAATTAAAACTTCCGAAAATGTAATTCCTGCCGTCCCTGCAATCGGTTATGAAGGAGCCAAATTAGATTGGCGACCGACCAATATTAATATTCTTCCTTTATTTACTGCCGGTGTTGGATTTAAGTGGGAGATTTTCGATGGAAGAGAAGGAAAACATGCAGAAGAAACTGCCCGAATCGGAAAAGAAGTTCTTATGAATCAAAAGGAAGATGCCCTTAAAAAACTGACTTTAAACTTAGCCAACAACCAAACCAATTACGATATCGCAACCGCACAGATCGCTTTAAAAAGTAAAGAAAAAGAATTGGCTAAAAATGCATTGATCCAGGCTGAAAAAGAATTCAGATACGGAATCAGCAAATCATCTCAACTGATAGAAGCTGAAAGTGATCTCGAAGTTGCCGAACTTGAATATCAGAATACCATCTTCAATCAACGAAGAGCGGGAATAGAGCTGATGAGGTCTACTCAGGAATTGGATATTGCTAAACTTTATCAACCTTAAAATTAAAAATGATGCAAAAAAACATATCTCTCTTATTTGTAATCTTGTTTTTATTGGGAAGCTGTGATAAAAAGAAAGAAAACCTCAATGATTCCGAAGGCAAAACAAAAAAAGACGTTATCTCTTTTGTCCCGAAAGTGACCGGAAGAATTGTGAAAATATACGTTACAGAAGGGCAAACCGTCAAAAAAGGCGATACACTGGCTTTATTGGATATTCCCGAAGTTTCTGCTAAAATTGCTCAGGCTCAAGGCGCCGTAAGTGCTGCCACGGCTCAGGAACAAATGGCAAAAAACGGAGCCACTGCCGATCAGATGAGACAATTGCAGGCGAAACATAAAGGGTTGAAAGAACAATACGATTTTGCCCAAAAATCATTCAGAAGAGCTTCTAATATGTACCGCGACAGTTTGATGTCTCCGCAAGCCTACGATGAGGTTTACGCTAAAATGCAGGGCGCAAAAGCCCAATACGATGCGGTAGTTGCCGAATTGGATGATGTAAAAAGAGGAACCCGCTTCGAAAAGGTAGAAATGGCAGCCGGACAGGCTTCACAGGCAAAAGGTGCTTTGCAGGAAGCAAATGTTGCCTATTCAGAAAGATACATCATCGCCACCAACGACATGGAAATTGAAACCATCAGTTTGAATGCAGGCGAATTGGCAACGGCTGGTTTTGCATTGTTCAACGGTTATATTCCGGAAAGTACTTATTTCAGATTTACCGTTCCGGAAAGTGAGATTTCAAAATATAAAAAGGGACAGGCTGTTAATTTGCAGGTGGTTTATAATAAAGAAAATCTAGAAGGTACTATTTTGTACATCAAACAATTGACGAGATATGCAGATATTACCACCGCTTATCCCGATTATCAGCTACAGGACGCGATTTATGAAATAAAAGTGAAGCCAAAGGATAGGAATAAGGCAAAAAATATTCTGGTAAATGCTAATGTTATCCTGAAATAATATGAAAGAGTTTTTCCGACTTTTAAAACGAGAATTCAAGCTGTTTATCGGCAATTCGACATTGAGAACCGTATTTTTTCTGGCGCCGGTTTTCTATGCCACATTGTTGGGCTTCGTCTACAAAAGCGGAAAAGTTGAAAATACACCTGTGTTGGTGATTGACAGAGATAACACACCGTTATCAAACCAATTAACAGAAATGTTGGAAGACAATAAAAGCATTAAAGTCATCCGATATTTGCAGGAGCCGTTGAGTATTAAAGATGAGGTCATCAAATATGAAGCAGCCGCAGTTGTCATTATCCCTTCAAAATTTGAAGGTGATATGTTGCAGAAGAAATATCCTGAAGTGAATGTTTACATCAATACAGGAAACGTTTTAACGGCCAATTTCGCCACAAAAGGACTTCAGCTTACGATTGGGACATTCTCTGCCGGAGCTTCCATGAAAGCGTTGCAAAAAGCGGGAATGCCCGCCTCAAAAGCTGCGACTCAATATGAGCCTTTTAAAACGAATTATATCACGCTTTTTAATACGACGAGCAATTATTTAATTTTCATGTGGCCGGCAATGTTGGCGGTGGTTTTACAGCAGGTTATTTTATTGGCAATGGCGGTGAGTTTCGCAGCAGAATTTCAGGGTGGATCTTTTGTAAAAGAATATTACCGAATGAGAAAATGGGCGTTTCCGACAATGTTGATTAAAGTAATTCCGATCTGGGTATTTTCAATTCTGATTGTAGGAATTTACTATTTTATGCACATGATTTTCAAGGTTCCTATGCCAGAAGGGATATTTAATTTTATCATTTTGACCGCTGTTTTCGTAAGTTCAGCTTCATTTTTAGGAGTATTAATCAGCATTTTAATTCCTGATGCCTTGAAAGCCACTCAAATCCTGATGGTTATTGCTTCTCCAGCGTTTATCATCAGTGGATTTACATGGCCGTTGAGCGCGATGCCTGCTTTTGTTCAGTTTATCGCGAATATCATTCCGCTGACTCCGTTTTTGCAGGCTTTTAAAATTTTATTAATTCAAAAAGGTTCTGTAGAACTTACTTTCCCTTATTTAAAACATTTGGTGATTCTTTTAATTATCTATGCAGTTTTAGGCTGGATCGCTCTTAAAATCAAGCTTTGGCTAACGTTCAGATATGTAAAACCGGAAGCAGAAAATAAGGAGGATTCGTTTGAAAATATTGATGAATAATTTACTTGTTTTCCCATTCATAATCAGTAATTTATAACTGATAATTCTAAACTTATAACTTCTTATTTCATAGTTGTTTACATCCTTTTTTTTATTAGTCATAAATTGATGAAAAAAAACTGATATATTTGTTTTTTAACAATTAGAAAAAGATGGAAAACGTATTTGACGCAAAAGACGCTCAGAATTACATTGATAGAATAAATAAATTGATTGAAGATACTCACGGTTTGTGGGGGAAAATGACGGTTGATCAGATGTTGGCTCACTGTTGTATAACCTACGAAATGGTATACGAACCTGAAAAACACAAAAAACCGGGATCAATTGCAAAATTTATTTTAAAAAGATTTGTAAAGCCTAAAGTAGTGGGCGAAAAAGCATATCCAAGAGATTCTCCGACCTCTCCACAGTTTTTGATTACAGGAAGAAAGAATTTTGGTGAAGAAAAGAAAAGATTGATCGGGTATATCCAAAAAACACAGCAATTGGGAGCTTCTGCTTTTGATGGTAAAGAATCTTTTTCTTTCGGGAAATTAAATTCTGACGAATGGAATAATATGTTTGCAAAGCATTTGAATCACCATTTGTCGCAATTCGGAGTTTAACACACATTACAAATACACACACATGAAAAAACTTTTATTACTCCTCATTCTCGTTTCCAACTTCGCTTTATCCCAGATGCCGAATATTTCCAATGTTTGGTTAAACGACAGCAAGCCTTACACAGGTACCATTGGAAGCGATAAGCAGGAAATTAAACTGAAAATCAATACTTCTGAACAGAACAAGAAAAATGACCAGCAATATCTTGTTTCAGGGTATTCTCTTGTTGATAAAAACTATACGAAGTTTGAAGGTAATTTAACAATCACCAAATATAAAGACGGCAAGAAAAAAAGCACGATCTATGGTGAATATGAACTTGTTGAAGAAAAGAAAGGGAAACATTCCGGAGTTTTCAAAGGTAAGTTCATTTATACTTTCAATTGGAATAAAACTACTGAAAAGATCGAAGCTCAATACATCGATTTCATCGGTGATTGGAAGAGCTATGACGGGACATTAGATTTTAAAACACGCTTAAAAAATCAATAAATAATCATGTTCAGAAGAATTTTAGCCGTTCTTGGAGGGCTTTTCTTTGGTGTTATAACCATTACTATTGTTGAAAAACTGGGTCATTATCTATTTCCAAGACCTGCGGGAATGAACGACAATGACATGGAAGCCCTAAAACATTATGTAGAAACGGCACCATTGGTGGCATTGCTTTTTGTCATTCTGGGCTATGCTTTGGGAGCATTGATTGCAGGTTTTTCCGCTACAAAAATTGCCGGAGATGGCAAAAAAACATATGCTGTTATTTGCGGAGTTATTTTCTTACTTCAAAGTATTTACATGATGTATATTCTTCCTACTCCAATTTGGTTTTGGGTTCTTGGTATTGCAGTTTGGGGACTGGTTTTAATAGGATGTAAATTGGCTTTAAATAAAAAAATATAATATGAAATTAGGAGCATTTTCGATAAGTTTAAGTGTAAAAGATCTTCAAAAGTCTAAAGATTTTTATGAAAAATTAGGCTTCAATATTATGGCAGGAAGTATGGAGCAAAATTATCTCATTATGAAAAATGAGCAACATCTGATTGGCCTTTTTCAGGCGATGTTTGATGGAAATATGCTTACTTTCAATCCGGGTTGGGATCAGAATGCTCAGAATCTGGAAGCCTTTAATGATGTTCGTGAAATTCAGAAACATTTAAAGGAAAATGAGATTCAGCTTGATAAAGAAGCGGATGAAACAACCTCCGGCCCTGAACATATTTTCCTGAAAGATCCCGACGGAAATATGATTTTGATCGATCAACACAGATAAACTTTAAAAACAAATGATATGAAAATTTTAAAAGGAATTGCAATAGTTTTAGCTTCAATCCTGATTTTTTGGCTTGTTTTGGCGGCTTTTATTTCGGGCGACTGTAAGTATGAAAAGTCAGTTTCCATCAATGCTCCCGTTGAAAAAGTATGGCAGAATACGAATACTTTAAAAGCAATGGATCAATGGAGTCCATGGAATGATCTTGACCCGAATATGAAAAAAGACTGGACAGGAACAACCGGACAACCAGGTGAAAAAGTGTGTTGGGACAGCAAAAAAGATGAAGCCGGAAAAGGATGTCAGGAAGTTAAAAAAGTAGATGCTGCCAAAAAACGAATTGATACAGATATTAAATTCTTAACTCCTTACGAAAGTGAAGCTCATGCGTATGTAACCGTAGTTCCGGAAGGAAACGGAAGCAAGGCAACCTGGGGATTTACTTCAAAAATTCCGTACCCTTTTACAGTAATGAAAATGTTTATGAATATGGAAGATGCAATAGGAAAAGATTATCAGAAGGGGCTTTCGAGATTAAAAGAAATGTCTGAGAAACCATAGATTTTAGCTGAAAGCAAAAGGCGGTAAGCTATATGCAATGCAAACTTTGCGTTAAAAAATATTCTTAAATCAAAATAAAATATTTCAATTTAAAACTAAACTATAATTTAAAAAAAAGAACACATTATGGCATCAGTAAACGTTTATTTAACATTCAACGGAAATTGTAAAGAAGCATTTGATTTTTACAAATCTGTTTTCGGAGGAGAATATCCTTATATCGGGACTTTCGGAGAAATGCCTCCAATGGAAGGGCAGGAAGCGAAGGAAGAAGATAAAGACAAAATCATGCACGTTTCTCTTCCAATTTCCAAGGAAACAACTTTGATGGGAAGCGATGCGGGTTGCGATTGGGTTTCTAAATTTAAAGAGGGAAACAATTTTTCTATTTCTATTAATGCAGATTCAAAAGAGGAAGCAGATAAATTATTCTCAGGACTTTCTGCAGGTGGATTGGTAACAATGGCGATGGCGGATACTTTCTGGGGAGCTTATTTCGGAATGTTTACCGATAAATTCGGGATCAACTGGATGGTAAATTATGACGATCCTGCTAAAATGCAACAACACCCATAATATTCATATTTTGTATATGAAGCATAGGTAAAAATAACCGGCAGATTGTTCTGTCGGTTTTAATTTATGATACATTTGCATTCCAAAAAATTCTAAATTTGGATTTAGGGATTAGGTTGCAGGAATTAGGATTTAGGTTTTTAGTATTAAAGTTGTTTAATGCTTCAAATCTTTGCTAAGTGAAATGCCTTTGCAAACTTAAAATATTCTCAATATTAATAAAAAGAATGCGCTATTTGCGTTAAAATAAAAAAACAATTAAAAAACAAATAAAAAAGATGAAATTTACAATCGAAGAAATCAAAGCCGAACACCAAAAAGTAAAAAGTGGTGCGGATTTTCCAAAATACATTCAGGCTATTAAAAACAGAGGCGTTTCTCATTATACCGTTTATGTTTCGGATGGAAATACAGAATATTTTGACCAAGAAAATCGATCAGATTCGACCGGAAGCAAATATGATGTTTTAACCATTTCTGAAAATGTAAATCTTGAAAATTTTAAATCAAGATTAAAGCTTCATCAACAGGGAGGAACAGATTATTTAACGTTCTGTAAAGACTGTGCAGAAAACGGAGTTGAAGGCTGGAAAATGGATCTCAATACAATGACTTGCACTTATTTTGACAAAGCTGAAAATAATATCCTAGTTGAACAAATTCCATCAGTATAATTTTGAGCTTATTTAAACCACAAAAGTAACAAAAGATTAAATATTAGTATTTTAAGTTAACCAATAGACCGCAAAATAAGACTACATTAACTTTAAAAATCTTTGATTTTATTCTTTTGAGAGCTTCATGTTTTCAAAACAGCTAAATCTTAAATCATTCATGGCTTTTGTATCTTTTTTGGTTAAGACTCTTAACTAGTTTAAAAAGGCTTTTTATTTAAAAACTTAAACTAAAAATATAAATTTTCATAAAATATTTTTTTTGCTTATTATTGATAATCGAAATCACTTTTTAAATTGTGATAGATTTTAATAATAAGCTTTTTTTCTAAAAATAAAATGTAAAAGAATAAATTATGAAGATTTTAAAGTCACTGGCTTTGATTATTTTCACTTTGGGAGCAACAAAATCCTTTGCTCAGAAAAGTGATCTTGGAGCTTGGTATATGTATTTTGGGAACAATAAGATCAGTAAAAAATTAAACTTTCATAACGAGATCCAGTATCGTAATTTTGATGGGATCGGAGATTTGGAACAGCTTTTAATTCGAACCGGAATTGGCTATGATTTAACCGAAAATAATAACAATGTCTTGTTAGGATATGGTTTTATTTTAAGTCAACCTTATGTAAACGGTGAAAAAAAGGAAAATATTGAACATCGAATTTTCCAGCAATATATCACAAAACAGAAATTCGGGAGATTCTACCTTCAGCACCGTTACCGTTTGGAAGAACGCTTTTTGCAGGACGATTTTAGAATGAGATTCCGTTATATGTTAGGATTAAATATCCCGATCAATAACAAAGAAATGCTTCCTAAAACTTTTTACGCATCTGCATATAACGAGATTTTCTTACATTTAAACAGCCCAACTTTCGACAGAAATAGAGTCTATGGAGCGTTGGGATATGTTATCAGTAAAAATCTGAGAATTGAGGCAGGATATATGAATCAGATTCAGGAAAACAAGAATCGCGGACAAATTCAAATTGGTTTTTATAACAATATTCCGTTTAATAAAAATTAATAACCAAAAAACACATAACACATATGCACTCAGGGAAAAAATTTGGAGCAATTGAATTTATAATCTGGACAAGAAGAAGTATTTATGGTTTAGCCATTTTAGCAGCAATACCGACAGTATTATATTTCTTCGGATGGAAATTTCTTTATGTTCCGTGGCAGCCGATCGCGATCATGGGAACGGCCGTTGCTTTTATTGTAGGTTTTAAAAATAATGCAAGTTACAGCCGACTTTGGGAAGCAAGACAGATTTATGGAGCGATCATCAATGACAGCCGAAGTTTTGGATATATTCTGAGAGATTCTCTTTCGGGAAAAGATCCGAAGAAGGTAAAAGAAATGTTTCTCCGTCATTATGCATGGCTTACTGCGCTTCGTTTTCAGCTTCGTGAATCGAGAGCTTGGGAAAATATGAATACTGCGCAATTTGACGAATATTCAAAAAAATACGACATTCCGGAAAGGCTTTCTCAATTGGATGATGAGTTGAAAAAGTATCTTTCAGAATCAGAACTTCAATATATTTTAAGCAAAAAAAATAGAGCTACCCAGTTGATGGCGAGTCAGAGTAAAGAATTGTCTGAAGTTTATTCAAAAGGAGAAATTAATGATTTTCAATGGACGCAGATCAATCAGCAATTAGTAAAATTTACAGATAATCAGGGAAAAGCGGAGAGAATTAAAAACTTTCCTTATCCAAGGAATTTTTCTTCGATTACGACTTATTTGTTACTATTATTCATCGTTTTTGTGCCTTTTGGATTATTAAAAGAGTTTGATAAACTGGGCGACGGAACTGTTGTTGAAGGCTTTACGGTATGGTTTAATATTCCGTTTTCGCTATTGGTAACCTGGTGTTTTCATACCTTGGATAGTGTAGGAGAGGCTTCTGTCAACCCTTTTGAAGGAAGTCCGAACGATGTCCCGATTACACAAATCAGCCGTACCATTGAGATTGATATGAGAGATATGCTGGATGAATCTGATCTTCCGCCGGCAATCACTCCAAAGAACAATATTGTACTTTAAAAACTAAGAATTTAATCATAAAGTAATTAACAGATACTGAATAAATTGAAAATAGTTTACTGGTTTACAATTAGCTAAAACCTAACACTAAAAACAAAAATAAATGATTCATACTTACGTCATCATATCAATTGCAGTCTTATTATCTGTGATGATATTGGTAATGATCGGCCAAAAACTAAGAGTAGCTTATCCCATCTTTTTAGTGATTGCAGGTTTATTGATAAGCCTGATTCCCGGAATGCCACATATTGAAATAGAACCCGATTTGGTTTTCCTGATCTTTTTACCTCCGATTTTATTTGAAGCTGCATGGTTTACATCATGGCAGGATTTTCATAAATGGAGAAAGCAGATTTTTTCAATGGCTTTTGGATTGGTTTTTCTTACCTCAATTGTTGTAGCTTACCTTTCTTCATCAATAATTCCGGGGCTTACGGTTGCAATGGGGTTTTTGTTGGGAGGAGTAAATTCCCCGCCAGATGCTGTAGCGGCAACTTCTGTTTTAAAACATGTGAAAATCCCTAAAAAGATCACGAGTATCTTGGAAGGAGAAAGTTTGATCAACGATGCATCGAGTTTAATTGTATTTAAATTTGCCTTAGCTGCTGTGATTTCAGGGCAGTTTGTATTTAGAGAGGCTGTTCAGGATTTCTTCACAATGGCAGTCGGAGGAATCGCTATAGGGGTGGCTGCCGGATTTTTATTTGGAGCATTTTTAAGACTTATTCCGTCAAATTCTAATATTGATACGGTTATAACATTAATCGTTCCTTATATCATGTATGTTGGAGCGGAACATTTCCATTTTTCAGGAGTGTTGGCGGTGGTTGCCGGAGGTTTATTAATGTCTTATAATTCACATTGTTATTTGAGCCATACTTCGAGAATCCAATCCGGAAACGTCTGGAGTGTCCTTATTTTCTTAATGAATACGATCATTTTTATTCTTATCGGCCTTGAATTACCAATTGTTGTGGCGGCGATGAAAGATTACACCATTTCAGAAGGTATTTTCTACAGTGTAGTGATTGGTGGAGCGATTGTTTTAACAAGAGTGATTTACAGTTATGCCTTAATGTATTTCCCAAGGCTTTGTTCCAAAGAATTAAGGTTAAAAGTTCCCAAACCCGATTGGAAAGAACCTTTTATCATCAGTTTCGCAGCAATGCGTGGCGTAGTTTCCTTGGCAGCAGCACTTTCAATCCCAGCATTTTTACCAAATGGAGAAGCTTTTCCGCATCGGAATATCATTTTGTTCGTAACTTTCGTTATAATATTAATTACGTTGGTCGGGCAAGGGTTGTTATTGTCGCCAATTTTAAAATTATTAAAAGTAAGTGATGCCGGAAGTGAGCTTCCAGAAGAAAAACAGGAAGTTATTTTAATGAAAAAATTAAAGGAAACGGCTTTACATAAATTAGATAATGATTTTTCAGGACTGGCAGAAACAAACAGTTTGGTACGTCATCAAAAACACAGACTTGAAAATGAAATGATGATGATGACCGATAAAGCCAACTGCATGGCTTCCACCGGAGATTACGTTACTGCGATGAATGAAAATAAAGATGTTTTAAGACAAATTATTCAGGCGCAGAGAAATGAACTTCACCGTATGAAACGCGAAAAAATATTTGATGATCATGTGATGAGAACCATCGAAATGCAACTGGATTTTGATGAAGCGAAGATCACCGGATTTGCCCATTAACGAAAATTTAAAATAATATGAATACACCAATCACCGTTCAGTTTAAAATAAATGCCCCGGTTGAAAAAGTCTGGAAGGCATTAACCGATAAAAACGAAATGAAAAACTGGTACTTTGATATTCCGGATTTTGAATTGGAAGTCGGAAAACAGTTTAATTTCTACGAACCTGGAGACGAGAAAAAATATCATCATCAGGGAGATATTTTAGAAATTATTTCACATCAGAAAATGAAACATTCCTGGACTTACCCTGAATTTTCAAATGGGAAAAGTGTTGTGACTTGGGAAATTCAGCCTGATGACAAGGAAACAATCGTTACATTAATTCATGAAAATATTGAAGCATTTAACGATTTAGGTGAAAATTTTTCAAGAGAAAGTTTCTCAGAAGGATGGAACGGAATTATCGGACAAAGTTTAAGACAATATTTGGAGAAATAGATTTCAGGGATATTACAATTTGGCCAGCCTATTAGCAAAGCGGAATAAAATTTGCTATTTTTGGGGAAATATTTTGAAATTCAATGAAAAAAAATATAATTGCAGGTTTTGCAGCAATTTTGTTCTTGACATCTTGTAACAAAGATGAAAAAATTCTGAACAGCTTAAACGATTATAATACCTCTATGGAAACTAAAGGTTATCATTTTGGTGATAAACTGGAGCTTCCAAAAGATGTTGCAGAAAATGCAGAAAATGTTACGATCAGTTTCGGAGACAAAGAAACTTCAAACCTTACGATTGATCCTAAATTCTTTACTTTAGGAGATAATGCAGTAACTTTTAATATCAAAACAAAAGGCGGTGAAACCCTCAATCAGGATGCAACCATCAATGTATTCGCAAAGAATCCTGAGAAAAAAATCTCATATCAAATCATTGCAGAATATCCTCATGATCCTAAAAATTTCGTACAGGGTTTTCAGGTGGAAGGCAATACGATCTATGAAAGTGACGGACAAAACGGTTCTTCTCAGATTTTAAAATATACGTTGGGAACTACAACGCCTCTCGCTTCTACAAAACAGGCTCAGGAAGATTTTTCTGAAGGAAGTACAATTGTTGGGGATAAAGTTTATCAATTAACATGGCAGAGCAAAAAAGGTTATATTTATGATAAAAATTCATTAAAATTATTGTCAAGCTTTGCGTATCCGAATGTGCTGGGAGAAGGTTGGGGATTAACGTATGACGGTAAAAATCTTATCGCATCAGACGGAAGCAAATTATTGTATTTCCTTGACCCGAATAATCCTACAAAATTGGTAAAATACATTGCTGTTGCAGGAAGCTCTCAGGCTTACGATCAATTGAACGAGCTTGAATTCCACAACGGATTTATTTATGCAAACGTTTGGCAGAAACCAATTATTCTAAAAATTAATCCTGAAAATGGGGAAGTAGTCGGAACATTTGATTTTACTGATATTGCAAAACAAAACACGAAAGGAAGCGATGATGTATTGAACGGAATTGCTTTCAAAGGTAAAAATATGTTGGTAACAGGGAAAAACTGGTCTAAAATTTATGAAGTTGCTGTAAAGTAACTTTTAGAAAATAAAATTTGATAATAACACATCAATAGGAACGGGCTTTAGCCCGTTTTTTTATATAACATCGGTCAAATCGGCTTTAGCCAAAACCTAATTTAAGCAATAAATTCCCTATTTTTGAAACATATTTAGATCATCAATGAAAAGAAATATAATAATTGGTTTTGCAGCGGTTTTGTCATTAATTTCCTGTAATAAAGACAAGGAAATATTGGGAAGTTTAAGTGATTATAACAACTCAATGGAAACTAAAGGATATCATTTTGGTGATAAACTTGAGCTTCCGAAAGATGTTACAGAAAACGCCGAAAGTATTAGCATCAGCTTCGGAGAAAAAGAAACATCTGATTTAACGATCGATCCCAAATTTTTCACATTTGGGGATAATGAAGTCACTTTTAACATTAAAACAAAAGGTGGCGAGACATTAAATCAGGATGCAACAATTAATGTATTTACAAAAACTCCAGAGCAAAATATTTCCTACGAAATTGTAAAAGAATATCCTCACGATCCCAATAATTTTGTTGAAGGATTTCTTATCGAAGGCAATACCATTTATGAAAGTGACGGGTTGGCCAATGCTTCTCAATTGATAAAATATACGTTGGGAACTACCACTCCGATTATTACGGAGAAACAGCCTGCTGACATCTTTTCAGAAGGTTGTGCAATCGCTGGTGATAAAATTTATCAGTTAACATATCAGAATAAAAAAGGTTTTGTATACGATAAAAATACTTTAAAGAAAATATCGGAATTTCCTTTACCTAATGAGTTTGGAGAAGGTTGGGGGCTCACTTATGACGGGGAAAACCTGATTGCAGATGACGGTTCAAACAATCTGTATTTTTTGGATGTTAATGATCCTTCAAAAGTGGTGAAAACCGTTCCTGTTGGTGGATATAAAGATATTTATAACCAGATCAATGAACTGGAATATCATAATGGATTTATCTATGCAAATGTTTGGCATAAACCGATTATTTTAAAAATAAATCCTGCAACCGGAGAAACGGTCGGCAAATTTGATTTTACGAAAATCACCGAAGAAAATGCACAGAATGACAGCGAACGCGTTTTAAATGGTATCGCTTTTAAAGGTGATAATATGCTGATTACAGGTAAAAAATGGTCTAAAATTTATGAAGTTGCCATTAAATAAGCAACAATTTCAATTTGAATACAATAAAGTATGTAAATTGGTAGTGTCCACAAAATTTTATCTTAGAAAAAAGAACTTTTGAAATTATTAAACTTATTATTGATCATTCTATTCTGTTCATTGTCTGCACAGAAGTCAATTCCTTTTGATACGTTAATGTTAAAGGAGGCAAAAGATATGCTTGCTGATGATTATGGAAATCTGTACATCTATAAAAACAAGGATTTCAGTTTTACAAAGTATGATTCTTTAGGGAAACAGCTTGGTAAACTGATGTTTACAGTTCCTTTTAAAGTTCAGAATGTTCAGAATCCGTTGAGTATTGCTTTCTTTTCTGAAAATGCTCAGGAAATGAAGTTTGTAGATCAAAATCTTAATGAAATTCAGAAAGTAGATTTTAAACAAAAATTCGGATTTATAAGAATGGCTTACGCAGAAGATCTGCAGCAGTTATGGTTGTTGGATGACAGCATGAAGCGATTAATTCAATATAATTTCAGAAACGAAACAATGATCAATTCTTATCCTTTTGATGCAAGTTTTGACGACTTGATGGATTTGATGGTTTTTGAAAATAAGATCTATATTTTAACCAAAAAGCACATTAAGATTTATAATTTTAAATTTGAAAAGCTCTTTGAAGCTCCCATTGAAAATGGGAAGCGTTTCAGGAGAGAAAATGAATTTATTTTAGTAATTACCAATAATTCGATTTTAAAATACATTCCTGAAAAAGAAATGGTGAAAATTTTTGAAGATCCCGATGCGCAAATTGTGGATAAAAATACCCTTTCTTATTTTGAAATCAAAGCCAACAACCTTTATCTTTACAACCTCGAAAAAAGTAAAGAAACCAAGTGGCAAACAGAGCCTGAACCAGAGAATAAGTCAACGGATCAGCCTATAGGAAAAAGTGAAGAAAAATCTAAAAACGGATCTTCGGAACAACCTGCAGGAGAGAATTTGGAGAAACTGATCAATGAGATTTCCGAAGTTCAGAAGTTTGGTATTTAGTTATATAAGCAATTAAACAGTAAAACATTAAGGGAAATTATGCATATTGCAGTTACAGGGAATATTGGAGCAGGAAAAACTACATTAACGACCTTGCTTTCAAAGCATTACGGATGGGATGCGCAATTTGAAGATGTAGACCATAATCCTTATCTGGAGGATTTTTACGCGGATATGAGCAAATGGAGTTTTGCACTTCAGATCTATTTTTTGGGAAGTAGATTTCGTCAGGTAAAGGAAATCAGAGAGAGTGGAAAAAACATTATCCAGGATCGTACGATATACGAAGACGCTCACATTTTTGCAGAAAACTTAAATGATATGAATCTTCTTTCGACCAGAGATTTTAATAATTATATTTCTGTTTTCGATTTGATGAAAAACTTTGTTTCTGCGCCGGATTTATTAATTTATTTGAAATCTGATGTTCCGAATTTGGTGAAAAAAATATACAAAAGGGGAAGAGAATATGAAGCATCAATCAGTATTGAATATCTTTCAAAACTGAATCAGAAATACGAAAAATGGATCTCGAGTTATACGGAAGGTAAGCTTTTAATTATCGAAGTTGATGATCTTGATTTTGTTGAAAAACCAGAAGATTTCGGATTTATCCTTGAAAAGATAGAAGCAGAACTGAACGGGTTGTTTTAACATTTATTTATCATTAATTAAGAGTCTTATGACTTGATTTGTTACTACATTTGATAGACTCAAGTTTAATTTTTTAAATACAAATAAAATGTTAGTTAAGGTTTTACATAATGGAAATTGTTCAAAATCAAATGCCGTTTTGGAATATTTGGATGAGAATGGAGTGCCGTTTGAGATCATCAATATGACTGAAGATCCACTAAGCATTTTGGAAATTAAAACGGTCTTGAAAAAGCTTAACCAAAGTGTTTTTCATATCATCCGTAAGACTGAAAAATTATACATGGATAATTTTGCCAATAAGAATTATTCTGAAGAAGAGTGGATTAAGATTTTATCTGAAAATCCGTCTCTGATACAAAGGCCAATTTTAATAAAAGGTTCCGTTGCCATGCTGGGAAGACCAATTGATAACGTAAAGTTCTTTATAGAAAAGTAATTTTAACATTAACATTAAAAATATAAACAAAAAGTCAGCATAACGCTGACTTTTTTCTTTTTAAAGAAGAATTACTCCTTCTATTTTTGCGACTTCTTTATAAATTTTAACTACCTGATGAGCATCTAAAACAAATGCATTGATATTGCAGGCTGTATATTTTCCATTTTTACTTTCGCGGTTTCCCAGGGTAAATTTGATTCCGTCAAAAACTCTGTAAATTTCAGTAAGTTTAGACTGATCGGTTGGGATTATGAATTTAAATAAATAATCTTCCGGAAAATCATGATGATCTTCCAGCTTTTCCCTCAAAGAATTATAGAATTCCTCAGGGTTTGCGTGTTGATTTCCTTGTAATATATCCATCTGCAAATTTTAATTTTATATATAAATATAGCGAAATTTTTTTTATTTTCCAAGAGGTCCTAAAAGAGCCTTGGAGTTCTGGTGTTCGTAATCTTCAATGATATTGAATAAGCCATTGACCATTTGTTCGGAAGCCAACTGACTTAAACCTCCCGAGCTTACCGTATTTTTATTTCCCCCAAGCAGACTTCCTAATAAATTGCTTCCGGATAAAGCGGTATTGATGGTTTTAACGATACCGTATTGATTCAATTGTTCATCAACTTTAGGCATAATAGCTGCCACCAATTGTTGCTGAGTTTTTTCTTTCAGTATTTGAGTCGCTGTAGTTCCCTGAATAATTCTCGTAACATCCTGAGCATTCAGGCTGTTCACAGCTCCTTCCAAAATAGGTCTTGAAACATTCACCGTATAGGAAGCCGCCTGAGCGATGTAATCTTTTTCTTTGGCAACCAATGACGGAGCAATTTTTTCTAATGTAGAATTAATATCTCTCAACTCTTTTGGTAAAGCTTTGTCAACCAAATTGTTTTGCAGAAAGGCGTCTTTGTTACCATAAATTCCCATTCCTTTATTGATACCGTTTAATAAAAGCTTTTTAATAACAGAAAGCCCTAAATCGGTAGTCGCTAAAGTAGTGCAAGACTGCATGGTTGTATTGATAATTGTACCGGTACCAATGATTAAAGCAGCAGCTATGATATATTTTTTCATTTATTTTTTATTAATCTTTAACATTCTCAAATTGTGAGCCAAATTTAACGAGTATTCTCTGTTTAACAAAATTTTAAATTTAACTCCTTAAATTGGGACGTTTTTTATGATAAGCTATTGGTGAATCGATTGCATTTTTTCTCTTAATATGTAATTTTATTTAATGAAATGGTATTGAATTTTAATATTACTTATTCTTAATATTGATTTGTTATTAATTTTCAGAATTTTTAAGAAATATTAACTATGTAACATATATTTTTATAATTTTGGCTAATGTCTTTTTTTGAGAAATACGAAACGACTCGAATAAAGATGATAAAAAGACACTAAATCTTTTTATAAATAATTGATTGTACAAATAAATTGAAACTATATGAAACAAAGTGATTTAAAGTATTCTTGTCTCATTGCTGTTCTATACTTTGGTATGAATGTCAATGCGCAGACTACTCCCAAAAAAGATAGTCTGAAAGAGCAGAAGATCGAGGAGGTAGTGATGATTGGATATGGATCTCAGAAAAAAGAAAATGTTACCGGAAGTATTGGCGTTGTTTCTGCAAAAGATCTTGCGGATAAACCCAATGCCAATCCTATTAGTTCTATTCAGGGGAAACTTGCGGGGGTAAACATTACGAATTCTGGTACTCCAGGAGGTTCTCCAAGAGTAGACATTAGAGGGGTTGGTTCTCTTACAGGAAATACCGTTTTTATTGTAGATGGTATGATTACGACTGATATCTCTTATCTTGGTTCTCAGGATATAGAATCAATGAGTGTTTTAAAAGATCCATCGAGTTTGGCTATTTTTGGAGCTCAGGCAGCTAATGGTGCTATTATTATTAAAACCAAAACAGGAAAAGGAAAGCCTGTTTATAATTTTAATTCTTATTTAGGATTTAAAAAGGTAACCAACGTACCTAAAATGGTTAATTCCGATCAGTATGTGGAACTATATAATGAAAAGATAAATAATGATGTTCCTAATCCACTACCTTCAGATTTTATTTCAAGAGGAAATTTTTCCGGAGATACAAAATGGTTTGATGAGATTTTCCGTACAAGCATAATAAATTCCAATGATTTTTCTGCAATGGGAAGTCTGGGAAAACTTAATTATTATGGTAGTGTAGGATATCTTCAGGATGAAGGTAATCTTGCTGCAGGTCAAGGAATTAATTCAGGAAGTGGTTTTAATAGATTTAGCAGTAAATTCAACCTTAGCTATAAAATAACTGATAATATCACGATTGGAGATAATTTCAGTTTTTCTAAAATGCGTACTGATGTAGCACAGAATCCATTGTTAGATGCGTATTCGGCTCCTCCTATATTTTCTGTAATGAATCCTAGCACAGGTGATTATCAGTTTTTTAACGGATATAATATACCTAATCCTAGAGCAAAGTTAGACTTATATCGTTCTCAGGTAAGACAGGAAAGATTGCTTAATAATGTATGGGGAGAATTGAAGTTTTTGAAAAATTTCACATTCAGAACTAGTTATTCAAGTGATAGTTACAGCCCTAGCCAATATGAATATACACCAACACTTGCTTACGTTCCTGCTTCTAGTCAAGTAGCATCTACATTGGTTACAAGAAATTTCAGAAATAGAAACTATGTTTGGGATAATACCATCAATTGGAAAAAAAGCTTAGGAAATCATAATTTAGACGTGCTTGCAGGTTTTTCAAGAACAAGAACTACTTTATCTCAAGATTATAGTTCGGCCAGAAATGTTCAGTATGATGGAACAAATGGTTCTTTAGACATTGCAAATGGTACAAATATTATATATGTAACTGGTGTAGACAGAGATGATAATGTTGTTGCTGGTGTTGATCAAGATCAGCAAAGAATTCAATCTTTCTTTGGAAGATTGAATTATGATTACAAAGGAAAGTATTTATTAAATGCATCTATTCGTAGAGATGCAAGTTCGCAGATCAATGTTGATAGATCTAGAACTTTTCCTGCAATTAGTGCTGGTTGGGTAATATCTAAAGAAGATTTTATGAGCGAGCAGAAAGTTTTCAATTTATTAAAACTTAGAGCTAGTTATGGTGAGTTGGGTAATCCTAATGTAGGTAGAGGATTCAACCAGAATATATCGATTATTGGTGGTGGTGCATATTTTGGAAATGCGGGTTATCCTGCTGCAACTATTGACCAATTTGTAGATACAAATATTGGATGGGAAACTACTACAGGAAAAGATGTTGGTTTAGAAATGGCGTTATTTAATAATAAGCTTAAAATTGATGCAGCTTATTATGATAAAGACTCCAAAAATATAGTTTATAATGTTTTCCAAGGAACGGTATCAGGTGCAAGTAACTGGAATGCATTTAAAACCAATGCCTATTCTTTTAATAACAGAGGTTTTGAAGTGTCTGTTAATTATAACACCAAATTTAGCGAAAATGTTAGCTTTGGAATCTATGGTAATTTTGCCTCTCTTAAAAATGAAATTACATCAGTTTATGGTGGTTCATATTTAGAAACAGGTGCTAGTTTATTTGGAAACTCTATCGTAAGACTACAAACGGGTCAGGCAGTAGGCTCTTACTATGGTTATGATGTAGCTGGTGTATTCCAAACAGATGCAGAAGCTGCAGCATCAGGACAGGCAGGTGCAAAGGCCGGATGGTTTAAGTTTGCAGATCAAGATGGCAATGGAATTATTGACTCAAGAGATAAAACATTCTTAGGAAACCCGATTCCTAAAGGGACTTATGGTTTTGGAGTTAATTTTAATATTTATGCAATTGATATCGCTGTTGATTTCCAAGGTGTATTTGGTAATAAAATATACAATTATAATCGTGAACAACGTTTTGGTAGCGAAACTTGGGACTTAGATATGTATGAAAACAGATGGCATGGAGCAGGTACTTCTAATACCAATTCTATGATTACATCAAATCAATTAGTTATTGCACCCAATAGCTTTTACGTTGAAGATGGAAGTTATATCAGAATTAGAAATATTCAGGTTGGGTATAATTTGCCAAAAGAATTTGCCAAAGCTCTTTCTATCACAAAATTAAGATTATATGTGAGCACACAAAATCCTTGGACAAGTTTCAAATATCATGGTTTCTCACCGGAGATTACCAATACGGATAGAGTACAAATGGGAATTGATAATAATATTTACCCAATCTCTGCAATTTATACAGTAGGTATGAATTTAACATTTTAATTAAAACATCATGAAAAAAATATTTTTAACACTTTCTATATTTTCATTAATCGTAAGTTGTAATGATGATTTTGTAGATATTAAGGATGAGGGAGAAAAAGATGTATCAAATTTCTTCACGACACAGGATGACGCTATGCAGGCAACCACTGCAATTTATAGTTTTTTAAGAAGTTGGGAAAATACAGGTTTCCCTGCGCAATACGTATTTGGGGTACCAGGTGATGATGTAGAAAAAGGATCTAATCCTGGAGATGCTTCATTTATCAATGCCTATGATAACTTTACATTTACATTAAGTGATGATGGAGTAAGAGGATATTGGATTGGACAATGGCAAGCTGTTAACAGAGCAAACCAAGTGATTACAAACGTTCCAAAAATAGACATGGATGCTACGCTTAAAAACAGATTGATAGCTGAAGCAAAAATGTTAAGAGCTTATTTCTATTTCAATTTGGTGAGAATTTATGGTGGAGTTCCTATATATGATGGATTACCGGCAGATGGAAATTATTTGAAAGCGAGAAACTCTACAACAGAAGTTTATAATTTTATAGTTTCTGATCTTACTGCAGCGGCAGCGGTTTTACCTCAGACATATTCTGCCGCAGATCGTGGAAGAGTAACAAAAGGGGCGGCTTTGGGATTACTTTCAAAGGTATATCTTTATATGAAAGATTATCAAAAAGCATATGATACTTCAACACAGGTAATTGGAATGGGATATAGTTTAGATCCGGATTTCAATCATTTATTCAGACCAGCCGGAGAATTTGGTACAGAATCTGTTTTTGAAGTCAATTGTGATTGTGCTGCAGGATTCGGAGGAAGTCAGTATGCAGAAGTTCAAGGGGTGAGAAATCAATATGGATGGGGTTTTTTTACTCCTACTCAAGCTTTAGAAAATGCATTTGAGCCGGGAGATATCAGAAAAGAATTAACTATTCTGAGAGAGGGAGAAACAACTCTTGAAGGAGATTTGATTCACAAAGGAGATCCTCAAGCAGGAAATTCTTGGAATCAAAAAGTTTATGTACCATCATCTTTAAATAATAATGCTTGTGGATATGGCTCTATTCAAAATATAAGAATATTAAGATTTGCTGATATTCTTCTAATAAATGCAGAAGCTGCCAATGAATTAGGAAATACTGCTGCCGCTGTTTTAAATATTAATAAAGTAAGAACTAGAGCTCAGCTTGCTAATACTACTGCTACTACTCAGACTGCACTTAGAGCTGCTATTTGGCAAGAAAGAAGAGTAGAATTAGCGATGGAAAATGATAGATTTCCAGATCTAGTAAGAACAGGACAAGCTGCTACGTTTTTAGGATCTAAAGGATTTGTAACTGGAAAAAATGAACTTTTCCCAATTCCTTTGGATGCAATGAATCAAAGTAACGGGCTTTTTACTCAAAACCCCGGCTATTAAAATTAAATAATAAACTTTAGAGGAGAATGAAAGTTCTCCTCTTCTTTTAGGGATGATTTTAAAAATAAATGAATTATGAAAAGGATAACACTATCAATTGCTGTAGCATCATTATTTGCAGTTTCATGCAAGAACTCCCAAAATGCAAAACAAGAATCTATTCAAAAATCAGTCGTAAAAAGCAATATCACAGATGAGCAACTCATGGACAAAGTTCAGATGGATGCTTTAAAATATTTCTGGGATTATGCAGAGCCGAATTCTATGTTGGGAAGAGAGCGCTATCACGAAGACAATATCTATCCGGATAATGATAAACATGTAGTCACTACAGGAGGATCAGGATTTGGATTAGCAACTATTTTGGTAGGAGTTGAAAGAGGTTTTGTTCCAAGAAAAGAAGCGGTAAAAAGATTGACAACGATGATGGATTTCCTTGCAAAAGCAGACCGCCATAAAGGTGCCTGGTCGCACTGGATCAATGGCGAAACAGGAAAAACTGTGCCTTTTGGAAAGAAAGATAATGGCGGAGATCTGGTAGAAACAGCGTTTTTAACTTCGGGAATTTTGATGGTTCGTGAATACTTCAAAAACGGAAATGCCGAAGAAAGAGCATTAGCCCAAAAATGTGACGAACTTTGGAAAGGCATTCAATGGAACTGGTACACAAAAGGAGGCGAAAAAGTCCTTTATTGGCACTGGTCACCGGAATATCAATGGGAAATGAATTTTCCTCTTGAAGGCTATAACGAATGCTTAATCACTTATATTTTAGCGGCATCATCGCCTACTTATTCAATCGATGCCGAAACCTATTACAAAGGGTGGACAAGAAACGGAACCTACCTTTCAGACAAAGAAAAATACGGACTTCCAATGTACGTAAAGCACAATTATGCCGAAGAATATGGCGGACCATTATTTTGGGCTCACTATTCATACATCGGTCTAGATCCGACAGGTTTATCCGATAAATTAATCAAAAATTATTTTGATTTAAATAAAAATCAAGTCCTTATCGACTACAAGTACTGCGTTGAAAACCCAAAACAATGGAAAGGCTACGGGCCGGATTATTGGGGATTAACAGCCGGTTATTCAAGAAACAAAGACGGAAGCGTTGGCTACGATGCTCATTTTCCACAAAATGATCACGGAGTAATCACTCCGACTGCGGCTTTGAGCAGTTTTCCGTATTCACCAAAAGAATCAATGGATTTCTTAAGGTTTATTTATACTCAAAAACCTGAATTTATAGGTTCTGCAGGGCCTTATGATGCCACCTCTATCAATTATGATAATTGGACAACTCCAAGATATTTAGCAATCGATCAGGGAACAATTGCTCCGATGATTGAAAACTACAGAACAGGATTTTTATGGAAACTATTCATGAACGCTCCTGAAATACAGCAAGGATTGAAGAAATTGAGCTTCAAGTCTGAAAAATATAACATTAAATAGTATCTTTTTAGGAGCTTAATCCCGCTTTCCGCACTCGCTATTTTGTGGGTTTCGGCGGCGGCTTTGCCGCCGCCGAAACCCACAAAATGAGCTCAAACAAATGCTTCAATCGGGGCTAGTGAATGAAATAATTGAATTTTTAGAATAACATTTTACATCAATAGGAACGGGTTTTAACCCGTTTGACAAAAAAATTAAATCAAACGGCTTTAGCCAAAACCTAATATTAAAATGAAATTAAAACTAAAACACCTCCCAATTTTACTTCTTCCATTTTCTCTAAGTGTAAACGCTCAGGAAATCAAAGGAGAACTAAACAAAGAAATCAAGAGACAGGAAAAAATATCCTACATTCTTGATTACCCACAAAAGGTAAAAGGAAACGTACCTTTAATCGTGTTTCTTCACGGTTCTGGAGAAAGAGGAACTAATCTGGAGATGGTAAAAGCGCACAGCCCGTTCACGTATAAAAACCTGATCAAGGAACCTGTAGCAATTTTGGCGCCTCAATGTCCCGCAAATTCTTGGTGGGATACAGAAACTCTTTATCAATTAATTAAAGAAATTCAGACAAAATATAAGATTGATGCTTCCAGAATTTATCTTACCGGACTTTCAATGGGAGGTTGGGGAACATTGAAACTGGCAATGGAGCATCCTGAGATGTTTGCTGCCGTAGTTTCAGTTTGCGCTCCGACGGATAGAATAATGGAAGCGAATATCGATCAGTACAAAGATTTAAACATGAAAATTTTTCATGGCGGAATGGACGACGTAGTTTTACCCGAAAATGCATTAAATTTCTACCAAAAACTACATCCTGTAAATCCAACCGCAGAATTAACAATTTTCCCTAATGACAACCATAATTCATGGGACTCGACCTATTCAAATCCTGGACTGTACGAATGGATGCTGTCAAAGAAGAAAGAGAAATAATTATTATTTAGAAGGTAAAGTTTAAAACCTTTGCTGAGTGAAATTGAAAATTAGACGTAGTTAAATGCCCTTGCGCCTTAAAAGCATAAAGTTTATCAAAAAACTTTGCACCTTTGCGTTTAACCAACCAAAAATTAAAACAAAAAATAGAACTATAATTTATAACGAAGATAGATTTATGAAATCGAAGATTCACGAATACCATAAAAAAATGAAGATATAATGAGTAAAAAGTTAATTGTAATCGCCACTTTAGCACTGGCACCTGTGTTTTCGGCGCAGGAAATGGTAAATAAGCCCGTTCAGTCTTACCAGACGGCTCAATATCAGGCTAAAAAGAAAGCTTTTATAGATAATCTTTTGTCTAAAATGACTTTAGATGAAAAGATCGGACAGATGAATTTACCAAGTTCAGGTGACTTTACTACAGGTCTGGCTCAAAGTTCCGATATCGGAAAAAAAGTGGAGCAGGGGTTAGTTGGTGGACTATTCAACATAAAAGGAGCGGATAAAATCAAAGCAGTTCAAAAAGTAGCAGTGGAAAAAAGCCGTCTTAAAATTCCTTTGATTTTCGGAATGGACGTTATCCACGGTTACGAAACTACTTTCCCTATTCCATTAGGTTTAGCAGCTTCTTGGGATATGAATTTGGTTCAGCAGTCAGCAAGAGTTGCTGCAAAAGAAGCAGCTTCAGACGGAATCAACTGGACGTTCTCTCCAATGGTTGACATTTCCCGTGAACCAAGATGGGGTAGAGTTTCCGAAGGTTCCGGTGAAGATCCGTATTTAGGAAGTGAAATCGCTAAAAATATGGTGTACGGTTACCAAGGAAAAGATTTGGCAAACGGAACGAATATTTTAGCTTGTGTTAAGCACTTTGCACTGTACGGAGCTGGTGAAGCTGGTAGAGATTATAACACTGTTGATATGAGTCACGTGAGAATGTTCAACGAATATTTTCCGCCTTATAAAGCGGCTGTTGATGCCGGAGTAGCTTCTGTGATGGCTTCTTTCAATGAAGTTGACGGAGTTCCTGCAACAGGAAACAGATGGCTTCAAACTGAGGTTTTAAGAAACAAATGGAACTTTAAAGGTTTTGTAGTAACAGATTACACCGGAATCAACGAAATGGTTGACCACGGAATGGGAGATCTTCAGCAGGTTTCTGCATTGGCTTTAAAAGCCGGAGTTGACATGGATATGGTTGGCGAAGGATTTTTAACAACACTTAAAAAATCTTTAGCAGAAGGAAAAGTAACTCAGGCTGAAATCGATTTGGCGACAAAAAGAATTCTTGAATCAAAATACGATCTAGGTTTGTTTGATAATCCTTACAAACACGGAGATACAAAATTAGCAGCGAAAGAGGTTTACAGCATAGAAAACCGTAACATCGCGAGAAATGCTGCTGCTCAGTCAATGGTTTTAATGAAAAATGATAACCAAGTTCTTCCTTTGAAAAAATCAGGAACTGTTGCGGTGATCGGACCATTGGTAAATAACTCATTAAACATGGCCGGAACTTGGAGTGTTGCAGCAAAGCATGACAAAGCGGTTAATTTAATGCAGGGTCTTCAGGCTAATTTCGGGAAAGAAGTAAAATTCATTTCTGCAAAAGGTGCCAACATCGATTATGATGCAAAACTAGAAGATATCTACGCTGCTCACGGAAAAAAAACCGACAGAGACAATCGTTCAAAAGAGGTCTTATTAAAAGAAGCTGTTGACGTTGCAAGCAAGGCAGACGTTATCGTTCTAGCGATCGGTGAATCTGCAGAAATGAGCGGAGAATCTTCTTCAAGAACTGAAATTACGATTCCTCAGTCTCAGGTAGATTTATTGAACGAATTAAAAAAGACTGGAAAACCAATCGCAATGGTACTTTTCACGGGTCGTCCGTTAGCTTTGACGAATGTAAAAGATACGCCTGATGCAATTCTTAATGTTTGGTTCGCGGGTTCAGAAGCCGGAAATGCTATTTCTGACGTTCTTTTCGGAAAAGTAAATCCTTCAGGAAAACTTCCGATGACTTTCCCAAGAAGTTTAGGACAGGTTCCTATTTATTATAATGCTAAAAATACAGGTCGCCCGTTAGACCAAAAATTAGTTGATAAATGTGAATACCAAAGATTCCGTTCAAACTATATGGATGAGTGTAATACGCCGTTGTATCCGTTTGGTTACGGGTTGAGTTATACGAAATTCAATTATTCTGACATAACAGTTTCTAATGCTAATCCAAAAGGAGATCAGACGGTTCAGGCTTCTGTAACGGTTACGAATTCTGGAAATTATGATGGAGCTGAGGTTGTTCAGTTGTACATCAGAGATATGGTGGGAAGCATCACGAGACCTGTAAAAGAGTTAAAAGGTTTCCAAAAAGTAATGCTGAAAAAAGGAGAATCTAAGAAAATCACTTTCGATATCACTCCTGAAAGCTTAAAATTCTACAACGGAGATTTAAAATTCGATTGGGAATCCGGAGATTTCGACATTATGATCGGAACCAATTCTGAGGATGTAAAACATTCAAAAATCAATTGGACAAAATAATATTTCTAAGCCACTCAAAATGAGTGGCTTTTTTTGTATCTTAGAATTAAATTAACTAATACCATATTTTTGGCACACTTTTTACCAAATTGAAAACAATTAAAATTAAAATATGAAAAAAACAGTTTTATTAGGTGCGATGTTCCTTGGTTCATTAGTTTTCGCACAGAAAGTTGGCGGAGACAGGGATGTTCACGGATGTATCGGCTCAGCGGGATACACGTATTCGCAAATTAAGAATGAGTGTGTAAGAGTTTTCGAGCAGAAAATTAAACTGAACGAAGTAAGCACAGATAAAAGTTATTCTACAAGAACGGCTGTTATTTTTAGTAAAAACATGCAAAAAGCTGAAATTTTTATTCCGGATGGAAGTGCAAAAAGCATAATTCTTGACAGACAGGGAAAAAGCAAACTTTGGAAAAGCGGAAAACAGATTAAAGATAGCTACGTTTTAGTCCCTTACAAAAAGACTGGTTATCAAATTAAAAAAGATGATGTAGTAATCTATCAATAAACAGAAAAACAGGAAATCAATTTGGTTTCCTGTTTTTTTATGTTGAAATTTAATCTTTGTAGCTTTTTGACTCCATCGAATTGTAGTTTTATTGTTTTTAAGGAGCAATTTCCCGCTATCCACTATATCTTTTTTATTACGGCCTCCGCTTCGCTCCGGCCGCAACAAAAAAGGATGCCGTTCCTATCGGGGCTAAGGTATTTGTCGTTCTTTCAGCATTTGTCATGAACCGAAGGTGAAACTATCTCATGAAAAATTTAGTAATAAAAAAGATTGCTTCGTCGCTACACTCCTCGCAATGACCTAAGAAATGCTTTTGCGAACTTAAAAGTGTAAGGTAATTTAAAAAAAACTGTGCAAGTCTACGGTCAAAAAATAAGAAATGCAGGCTTCACCCCGTGTAAATAAAACGTAATTGGTATTTAATCTTAATCAAAACCTAAAACCACCTCCACAATTTTTCTCTCTCAACCAAAATCCGTATTTTTGTGCATCTAAAAGTAAAAGAAGAATGAATTCCTACAAAAATCCATTGGAAGAGCGCTACTCCAGTGAAGAAATGTTATTTAATTTCTCACATAATAACAAATTTCGTACTTGGAGACAGCTTTGGATCGCTCTTGCAGAGATCGAAAAAGACCTTGGTCTTGAAATTTCTGACGAGCAGATCGCAGAGTTGAAAGCCAATGCTGAAAACATCGATTACGATAAAGCAGCAGAGTATGAGAAAAAATTCCGTCATGATGTTATGGCTCACGTTCACGCGTATGGTGATGTGGCGCCTTCAGCAAAAGGGATTATACATTTGGGAGCTACTTCGGCGTTTGTAGGGGACAATACAGATTTAATTCAAATCCGTGACGGACTATTAATTTTAAAGAAAAAATTAGTAAACGTAATGAAAAATCTTGCGGATTTTTCTATTCAATATAAAGACCTTCCAACGTTAGGATTTACGCATTTTCAACCAGCTCAGTTAACGACTGTTGGAAAAAGAGCGACACTTTGGTTACAGAGTTTGGTTCTTGACATCGAAGAACTTGATTTCTTCCTAGAAACACTACGTTTCAGAGGAGTAAAAGGAACAACAGGAACTGCTGCAAGTTTCCTAGAGCTTTTCAACGGTGATTACTCTAAAGTGAAACACTTAGATAAAGAATTGTCAAAAAGATTCGGTTTCGATAAAGTGTTTGGAGTTTCCGGTCAGACTTATGACAGAAAGATTGATGCTAAGGTTGTTGCTTTATTAGGAAACATCGCTCAGTCGGCTCACAAATTCTCAAATGATTTACGTCTTCTTCAAAATCTTAAAGAAGTTGAAGAACCATTCGAGAAAAACCAAATCGGTTCATCTGCAATGGCTTACAAACGTAATCCAATGAGAAGCGAAAGAATCGGAGCGCTGGCAAAATATGTCATGTCTTTGACAACAAGTTCTGCAATGGTAGCTTCTACGCAATGGTTTGAAAGAACATTGGACGATTCTGCTAACAAGAGATTGACGATTCCACAAGCGTTTTTAGCGGTTGACGCTATTCTATTAATTTGGAACAACATCATGAACGGAATCGTAGTTTATCCAAACAGAATCAACAAACATATTGAAGAAGAACTTCCTTTCATGGCGACTGAATACATCATCATGGAAGAAGTGAAAGCTGGTGGTGACCGTCAGGAAATCCACGAAGTGATCAGGGTTCACTCAATGGAGGCTTCTAAAAAGGTAAAAGAAGAAGGTAAAGAAAATGATCTGATTGAAAGAATCTTAAACGATGATTCTTTAAAATTGGATAAAACGAAATTAAAAGAAGTTTTAGACCCTAAAAACTTTATCGGTTTTGCTCCGATTCAGACGGAAGAATTCATCAACAATGAAGTTCAACCGATTCTGGACGTAAACAAAGATCTGATAGGTTTGGAGGCTGACCTTAAAGTATAAATCAATATGCAGTCTTTTCGGCTGCATATTTTTTTGAATTGATATGAAGTTTTACGCATTTTTTATTCTGATACTATTTCCTGTGATTGTATTTTCTCAGGATTTAAAGCCGAATAAGAAAATAAAATCTGATACAGATTTCAATCATACAATTTTAGGAATTACAGCTCCAATGAACTTGGGTGAATTTTCAAGAACAGCTTTGTTTACTAATTCTAAAAATGACAGTGTTTTTGCTGCTGAATATGAAAATAAAGACAATGATGCATTGTTTAAATTCAAAATTATTCCGGCTTTTCTTGATGAAGAGAGACTTTTGAATCATTATTATAAAGAACTTAACGAAAGGAAATATACACCTCAAGAAAGAGAGAAAGTAAATAAAACAATAGTTTTTCAAGAAGGAAAATTTAAACTTCATGGCATCAGTACCTATTTTAGCCATCTTAACAAGTTGATTAACGTAAGATTTTATGATGCCGGATTTTGGATGTTTATCTCAGAAATAAGTCAAAAAGGTAATGATACTTTGGCTTTAGATGCAAAGCAAGATGAGTTTTTAAAGAGACTAATGCCTTCAAAGATTGTAGAGAAGAACCCGTTAACTAGATATTCAAATATTCATTATGCACGTGCTGCTTTTCGTGATACTCTGATGCTAAGAAGTACAATGAGTAGTGCAACGAATAAGCTGAAATGGATATATGAAAATATTGATAAATATGAGAGAGCATCAGGAATTCCGGGAACTCTTTTAGAATATCAAATTGCTGGGATTAACGGTTTTATAGATTATAAGACAGAAAAAAATCCCAAACCTAGTAATGGTGGCATTGCAACAAATAAGCTGATTTCTTTTTTTACCAAACTTAGGAATGATGGTTTTACAGATGAATTTTTGATGGAGAATTATTATTATTTATTAACACCTCCAGAAAATCATCAGTTTGACTACAGAGGTTATCAAAAATGGAAAATGGAAAACTCAATGGATTATAATGTTTCTCAGAAATACTATATTATTGTAAATTCGCGTAAGAAGACCAACCTGAGTAAAGACGAATAATTAAAATTGAGGTTTAATCATCTACTACAACATGAAGAAAGTACTTTTATTCATTTCATTGATTCCAATGATTTCCTTTTCTCAGAAGAAGGATGTTTTAAAGTACTTCATATCGAAAGATTCTTTGGTTGGAGTAAAAAATAAAGACGGTAAAATTATCGTTCCTGCGCAGTTCAGAATTTTTTCAAACATTGAAAATGGTGAATTGGTTGAAGGAGAAACGATCTATTTTGATGGTTTTAAAAAAGATGAAGAAAAGGAGAAAAATGCTTGGGGATATGTTTATGATAAAAAAGGAAATTTCCTGTACAGACCTTTCTTGTACGACAGCGGAGCAGATTATTTCGAAGAAGGAGTAAGAAGGTTCGTTAAAAATGGGAAAGTCGGTTTTGCAGGCAGAAATGGTAAAACTGTTATTGAAGCTAAATATGATTTTGTATCGCCTTTCAATTATGGATATGCCGCCTTTTGCGATGGCTGCGATTGGGGAAAAACCGAAGAAGAACACAAAGCAATCGTTGGAGGAACTTGGGGAGTGATGAATTTCAAAGGTGAAATCATTCAACCCATTTCAAAATCCGAAAATGCTGTAGAAATTAATGGGAAATATTATCCGTATCCATTCAAATACAATGAAAAAGAGAAGAGTATTCTTCAGTTTTTCGAAAAACAAAATAAACAGCTTTCCGATATTTATTACGTAAATCATTATAATAAATTGTCTGAAAATGAAAAAAAATTATTATTTGAAATCGTGGAAAGACCAAAAGAAAATTTTCCATTCTATCAGGTAAATACATATGATTACAGAAAAATGGAAGCAGGAATATCCAATTTTAAATTTCTGGTTTCAGAAAACGGAAAAAATGTTTTAGCTCTGGAATTTGACAATGAAAAGATTCCTTTTGAAAAATGGCTTAAAGATGAAATGAAAGAAGCTGAAGAATTTCAAAAAGAACATCCCGATAATCCGAACAAATTAAGTAAATAAGTCCAGTAACAAGAAAATTTCAGAATTATTAATTTTTAAAATTGATTATTTAAAGATAATGCTACAGAATCAAAATCATCAACAATTAATGACCGATTTAAAAGAACTGGTTGCCAAGACGAGAAGTCAGGTAGCTGTTCAGGTAAATTCGGCAATGGTGGTTTTATATTGGAAAGTTGGACAAAGAATAAATGAAGATATCTTAGGAAATAAAAGAGCAGAGTATGGTAAAGAGGTAATTTCACAAATCTCTCACCAACTTACTTTTGAATTTGGAAGTTCTTTTTCAGAAAAAAATATCCGAAAAATGATGCAGTTTGCTTCTGTTTTTGGGAATTTTGAAATTGTCGCATCAGCGATGCGACAATTATCGTGGACCCATTTCTTGTTACTTATTCCTATTTCTGAAGATACTAAAAGAGATTTTTATATTGAAGTTTGTAAGATTGAAAACTGGAGTGTAAGAACTTTGAGAGAAAAGATTAACTCTTTACTTTTTGAGCGAACTGCGATAAGCAGAAAGCCGGAAGGAGTAATTAATAAGGAACTGAAAAATTGGTCTGAGAATAATATTTTAAATCCAGATCTGATTTTTAAAGATCCTTATTTTTTAGATTTTTTGGAATTGAAAGATACGTTTTCTGAAAAGGATTTAGAGGAAGCAATAATTGTTGAGCTTCAAAAATTTATTTCTGAATTAGGAAATGATTTTGCATTTCTCTCAAGACAAAAAAGGATTACAATCGATAATAGAGATTACTATTTAGATTTACTTTTCTATCATAGAAAATTAAAATCTTTAGTAGTTATCGAGTTGAAATTGGGAGAATTTGAAGCTGCACATAAAGGTCAAATGGAGCTTTATCTTTCATATCTTAATGCATATGAAAAAGTGGAAGGCGAAAACCCGCCGATTGGTTTAATTCTTTGTTCCGGAAAAAATTCCGAACATATCGAACTAATGAATCTGGAAGCAGATAACATAAAAGTTGCAGAATATTTTCTTGTATTACCTTCAAAAAAAGTTTTACTTGAAAAATTCCACCGTTCGATAGAAATCGCAAGGAATAAATTTGAAAATAAAAATAAGTCTAATAATATTTAAATATCTGGCATCTAATGTCTAATAACAAAAGAATTTTCGTAGAAAAAAGAGGAATTTTCGATGTAGAAAGTCCAAAAATTTTTGATGAAGTAAAAGCGGTTGTTCCGTCGATCAAAAATGTGAAAGTGTACAATGTGTACGATATTTTCAATTTGAACGATGGTGAATTCGAAAAGGTTGTCAACAGCACTTTCGTAGACCCTGTTACTGATATTTTGCATGAAGAAAATCCTGCCGAAGGAATCCATTTTGCTATGGAATTTTTGCCGGGACAGTACGATCAGCGTGCCGATTCTGCTCAACAATGCATCGCTTTACTGACTGAAAATGAGAAGTCTAAAGTGAGAAGCGGGAAATTGATCGAGTTTGAAGGTGCTTCTGAAGCTGATTTAGCTAAGATCAAAGATCTTTTGATCAATAAAGTTGAATCTCAGGAAAAAGATTTATCTGTTTTAGATATTCCTGCGGATGAAATTCCGTCAAAGGTTTTAATTCACGAAAATTTCATCCATTTTAATGATGCTGAACTTGAAAATTTCTACAATAATCACGGTTTTGCTTTAGGATTAGATGATTTAAAATTCATTCAGGATTATTTTAAAACCGAAGAGAGAAATCCTACGGAAACTGAACTAAAAGTTTTAGATACGTATTGGAGTGACCATTGTCGTCACACAACGTTTGAAACAGAATTGTCAAATATTGAGTTTGAAGGACAGTTTAAACATACATTGGAAACTATTTTCAATGATTATATCGAAAAAAGAAAATTCTTAGGACGCGAATTGAAACCAATCTCTTTAATGGATCTGGCGACAGTTTGCGGAAGATATTTCCATAAAACAGGTAATTTGGAGAACTTGGTGGTTTCTGACGAGATCAACGCCTGTACCATCCAAATCGAAGCTGAATACGATGGTAAAAAAGAACCGTGGTATTTATTATTCAAAAACGAAACGCACAATCACCCGACAGAAATTGAACCTTTCGGAGGTGCTTCAACGTGTTTAGGTGGTGCGATCAGAGACCCTTTGTCCGGACGTTCTTACGTTTTTCAGGCGATGAGATTGACTGGGGCTGCTGATGTTTTGGAATCGGTTGACAAAACTTTACCGGGAAAATTACCTCAAAAAACAATCACAAAACAGGCTGCAAACGGATATTCTTCTTACGGTAACCAAATCGGTTTGGCGACTACGATGGTTTCCGAAATCTATGATGAAGGCTACAAAGCAAAAAGAATGGAAGTTGGTTTCGTTGCCGGAGCAGTTCCTGTGGATTGGGTAAGACGTGAAAAGCCTGAAGCTGGGGATTCTATCATCATTTTAGGGGGTGCAACTGGTCGTGATGGTGTTGGTGGAGCAAGCGGAAGTTCAAAAGAACAGGACGAAACTTCAATCCATACAATGAGTTCGGAAGTTCAGAAAGGAAATGCGGTTGAAGAACGTAAAATCCAGAGATTGTTCAGAAATCCTGAAGTGACGAGATTGATTAAAAAATCAAATGACTTCGGAGCTGGAGGTGTTTCTGTAGCAATCGGTGAAATCGCTGATTCTTTAGATATTAATTTAGATGTTTTACCTTTAAAATATGAAGGTTTGAACGGAACTGAATTGGCTATTTCTGAGTCTCAGGAGAGAATGGCGGTTGTGGTTGAACCAAAAGATAAAGAGCAGTTCATCAAGTTCTGTGAAGCTGAAAACATTGTTGCCGTTGAGGTTGCAAAAGTGACAGATTCAGGAAGAATGCAGATGTTCTGGAAAGGCGATAAAATTGTTGATCTTTCAAGAGAATTCCTTGATACTAATGGCTGTTCTAAAAGTCAGGAAGCTAAAATTACTCACCTTAATGAAGTAAAAGAAGAAACTCTATCATTTAATGAAGAGAATTTCTTAAAAATATTAGGTGATAAAAACGTTGCTTCTCAAAAAGGTTTGTTGGAAATGTTCGATTCTTCTATCGGTGCGACTACGGTTGCGATGCCTTTAGGCGGGAAATATCAGCAGACTTTGATGGAAGGAAGCGTTCAGACGTTACCAATCATCGGAGCAAAAAATATTGAAACGGTTTCTTTGGCAAGTTGGGGATTTGATGCGGAGATTTCTAAGCAGAATTCTTTGCTGGGAGCTTCTTACGCTGTCGTAGAGAGTGTTGCAAAAATCGTTGCGATGGGTGGCGATTACAAAAATATCAGATTCAGTTTTCAGGAATATTTTGAAAAATTAGGTCAGAATCCTGAGAAATGGGGTAAACCTTTAGCTTCTTTGTTGGGAGCTTATGATGCGCAGATCAATTTTGGTTTGGCTGCCATTGGAGGTAAAGACTCAATGAGTGGTACGTATCAGGATTTGAATGTTCCGCCAACGTTGATTTCTTTCGCTTGTGCGAACGGAGAAAAGAAAAATATTATCTCTCCTGAATTTAAAAACGAAGGAAATAAACTATATTTCTTCAATCATACCGCTCAGGAAAACGGACTTCCGAATTATGACGCTTTAAAAACTGTTTTTGAATTTATTTTCGAAAATATTAAGACTGGTAAAATTATTTCAGTTAAAACGATTAAAGAAGGTGGAGTTGCAGTTGCTTTAGCAAAAATGAGCTTCGGAAACAGATTAGGTGCTGAAATTACAGTAGATGAAAACGTTTTATTAACTAAAAATATCGGCAGCTTAATCATCGAATCTAAAGAAGAATTAAATGCTACAAATCTTCAATTGATTGGTAAGGTTGTTGTGGATGAAGTTTTAACTATCAACAAGCAACCGATAGCGATCAACAAACTTTTAGCTGCAAATACAAACACATTTGAAAATCTTTTCCCCACAGTTGAAAAAGAAAAATTGACGGTTAAAATTGATGAAAAATTAAACTCAATCAACCCTAGAAATATCATTATTAAAAAACACGGAATCGCTCAGCCAAAAGTATTCGCACCGGTTTTCCCGGGAACAAACTGTGAATATGATACGCTGAATGCTTTCGCAAAAGAAGGAGCGGTTGTCAAAAGCTTACCTTTAATCAATATCAACCATCAATTGTTGGATGAAAGTATTGATGCTTGGGTAGAGGAAATCAAAACTTCTCAGATTTTGGCTTTCTCAGGAGGTTTCTCTGCGGGTGACGAGCCGGATGGTTCTGCAAAATTCATCGTGAATGTGTTGAAAAACGAGAAGATGAGAAATGCAGTTCATGAATTGTTAGACAGAGACGGAATGATCATCGGGATCTGTAACGGTTTTCAGGCGTTGGTTAAATCTGGATTGTTGCCTTACGGAAGAATCAAAGATTTAGATGAAAATTCTCCAACGTTGGCTCACAACGCGATCAGAAGACACATTTCTCAGATGGTAAATGTGAAAGTTCTGAACGATGAATCGCCTTGGTTGAAAGGAATGAAAGGACAAGTGTTCACGATTCCTATTTCTCATGGTGAAGGTCGTTTCATGGCTTCGGAAGAGGAAATTCAGAAGTTGTACGAAAACGGGCAGATTGCAACGCAATACTTGGATTTAGAAGGAAACATCGCTCACGGAATGCCGTTCAATCCAAATAATTCATTGTTCGGAATTGAAGGAATTACCAGTCCATGCGGTAAGATTTATGGTAGAATGGGGCATCCTGAACGTTTTGCAGAAGGATTGATGAAGAATATTCCAACCGCCAATTATCACAATATATTTAAAAATGGAGTTGAGTACTTCAAATAATAATAAAAAGAAAATGACTGTCATTAATGGCAGTCATTTTTCAAATCTGGAAGGTTTCTACGAAGAAGTTTCTAAGGTCTTAACGAAAGATACCAATTGGAAAGTCGGAACGTTAGATGGTTTCAATGATATTTTATACGGTGGTTTTGGAATTTTTGAAAATTATGATGAAGTTCAAATTATTTGGAAAGATTCTCAGAAATCAAAAAAAGATTTGGGGTTTGAATTGACGAAAGAATTTTACGAAAATAAAATCAAGCAGGGAAAACCTTTTAATGTAGAATTAATTCAAGATAAATTAAATGAATTGATTGATGGAAAAGGGCAAACTTTATTCGATATTTTAATTGAAATTATAGAAGAGCATCAAAATATTACGTTAATTTTGGATTGATGATTAGTTATAAATGATCAGCGATAAATTATAAATGATACTAAAAGTAAAATGAAGAAAATGATATATGGATTGTTCTTTGGTGACAGCATAACTTACGGAGAATATGACGGAGTTTTTGGTGGTTGGGTTGATATTCTGAAAAGATATGCTTTGCAGAAGTACAATGAAGGAGAAGGTAATGAATTGATTCTTTTTAATCTCGGAATTGGTGGCGAAACAACAGAAAGTTTGGTTAAAAGAATTCCACATGAAATGGCGGCGAGAAATTCTGCCGAAGGAAATGTTGTTTTCATCGGTTATGGAGCAAACGATTTAGCTATAAAAAATGGAATTCAGATGGTAAATCCTGAAAATTTCAAAACTAATATTTTGACTGCAATTCAACACGCAAAACAATATTCAAAGGATATTTACCTGATAAGTATTCTTCCATTTTCTAAAAAAGTGGATGGAGTAGTCGTCGCTTCGGGAAAATTGAGAACGAATGAAGAAGTTGTGATTTACAATCAGATTCTTAAAGATATTGCGACTGAAAACTCATTAATTTATATTGATTTTTATTCAGCTTTTTTACAGGATAAAGAAATTGTACTTTCTGCAGACGGGGTTCATCCCAACGAAAGAGGCTACGGAATGATGGCCGAAATTGCAATTCCAATCATTGAAAAATATTTAGAATTTTAAACACAAATAATCACTAATTTTTTCGCAAATAACACAATCATTTGTGCAAATCAGTACAATCTGTGGTAGAAAAAGACTTTTTTGTAGGAGCTGGTTGAAAAAATCAATTAAAAATATACTTCCAATACACCAAGACTCCTGTAACAACCGACAAAATTGCCGTTAACATTACCGCTCCCGCAGAAATATCCTTGATAAAACCAATTCTTTTATCAAATTCAGGTTGAATAAAGTCACAAATTTTCTCAATCGCTGTATTAAAAATTTCAGCACTTAAAACTCCGAAAGAAACGATAAGGATTATGATCGTATCAATATTGGAAAGTTGGAAATAGAAAATCAATATAATATTAATAAAGAAGGCTAAAACCTCCAATTGAAAGTTTCTTTCCGTTTTCAGCATTAAAAAAACACCTCGAAAAGCATTAAAAAAACTCTTATAGATGGGTGGTTTTCGCATGATTTGTTTTTACAAATATAAGAACTTGAATTTTGATGATAATTATTAAATCCATTATCTTTGAAAAATTTTAAAAACAAAACCATGAAGAAAAATTTATTGGCCATGTTGCTTATTCTTATCTCAAATTTGCTTTTTTCACAGGATTATAAAAAGAAAATTGCTAAAGCTACCTGCGATTGTGTAGCTAAAGTGCAAAATGAAAACAAAGGTGAAAAAACAAAGGAAGCTCAGCTGGGACTTTGTATGATATCGTCTTCAATGCCTTATGCAAAAGAGCTTAAAAAAGACTATGGCATTGATATTGAAAATATTACAGATGAAAGTAGTGATAAGGCATTTGAAAATTTAGGGAGTACAATCGGATTGATGATGACTACAGAATGTTCTGATGTGTTTTTAAAGATAATGGATGATACCGATGAAAATAGTGACGCGACATCTGAATTATTATTAAACGGAACCATTACCAAGATTGAGAAAGAGAATTTCGTGATATTTCATGTGGTAGGAGAAAATAAAAATTTAACCAA
This sequence comes from Chryseobacterium limigenitum, assembly GCF_900114875.1. Lineage (GTDB taxonomy): Bacteria > Bacteroidota > Bacteroidia > Flavobacteriales > Weeksellaceae > Chryseobacterium > Chryseobacterium limigenitum. The sequence goes on along the minus strand of NZ_FPKW01000011.1, from coordinate 88,151 downwards.
GTTTTATTGGGTTTCCAATATTGAATCAAATCTTGATCTTCCTAAAGAATATAATTTGCTAATCAATAAAAAAGTTAGCATCAGCTATTACACAACTGAGATCTTCGATGCAAAAATTAATGATTACAGAAATCTGAATATTATTTCAAGTCTGAAAACAGATTAATGATATTTGTTAAAAACTACTGGACATTATTTTTTTCAGTCTTACATCTATTTGTTATATTTGTACAAACTTATTTTATAAATCTATGAAATTTATTATTTCAAGTGGAGAACTGCAGAAAGCATTGCAAACTGTAAGTGGCGTAATATCAAGCTCTCAATCGAGACCTATTTTAGAAAACTATCTTTTTGAGTTAAATGAAAATAATGTTACCATTACAGCATCTGATGGCGAAACAACTCTTGTAACTTCTTTGGAAGTGAAGTCTGATGATTCGGGGAAGTTTGCTGTGCCTGCTAAAATTTTTCAGGATTTTATCAAGACCTATGGCGAACAGCCTTTAACATTTTCTGTAAAAGATAATGACGAGGGAACCGGAAGTCAGCTTGAGATTTTAGATGAAAAAGATAATTTCGCAGTAGCTTTGGACAATGCCGATGATTATCCGGAATTGCCGGAATTTGATGCTGCCCAAAGTGTAACAATGTCTGCGGGAGTTTTATCTGAAGCTCTTACAAACACACTTTTTGCTACAAGTAACGACTCTCTTCGCCCTGTAATGACGGGAGTTCTTTTCCAGTTTGGAGAAAATGAAACAAACTTTGTTTCTACAGATTCTCACAGATTGGTTGTGTACAAAAGAATGGACTTAATGAATGCTGAACCAATGGAATTCATTATGCCTAAAAAACCTCTGAACATTTTCAAAAATATCTTGGCAAGTTCTAATGAAGATGTAACCATCGATTTCAACGAGAATATGGCTAAGTTTACTTTTGGTAAGCATATCTGGATCTGTAGACTGATCGACGGAAAATATCCTAACTATACAGCGGTAATTCCTAAAGAAAACCCGAATGTATTAACGATCAACAGAAATCTTTTATTAGGAGCAATCAAAAGAGCATCTATCATGTCTAATAAATCTACCAATCAGGTTAGATTTAAATTGTCGGCAAACATTCTTCACCTTCACGCAGAAGATACGGAATATGCAAACAAAGCAGATATGCAGATTCCTTGCGACTATAACGGAGAAGATATCAACATCGGGTTTAGCTCTAAGTTTTTAACTGAAATGTTGACAATTCTTGGTTCAGACGATATCACAATGAAAATGTCTCAGCCAAACAGACCGGGAATTATTGAACCTCTGGATGGTCTTGAAGAAAACGAAAATATCTTAATGTTATCAATGCCTGTAATTGGATTGTAATATTAATTTATATAAAATATGTAAAGAGGTTTTGATTTTCAAAGCCTCTTTTCTTTTTTGGGAGCTTAATCCCGCTTTTCACTATATCTTTTTGGTTACGGGCTCCGCTTCGCTTCGCCCGCAACCAAAAAGGATGCCGTTGCAATCGGGGCTAGGGATGTGTTCAACAACATAAACATTTGAAAATAGCCACGATTTTGTCATGCTGGAAGCACCTAAATGCAGTATTGGAAAAGATTCTGGAAAGATTCGCGTCTGGATGCTTTCAGCATGGCAAACTTGATGGGAAATCTCGCAGATATTTACGCTTATAGATCTGTGCAAATTTGTGAAAATCTGTGGTCAATTAAAAGTAATCAAGATTAAAAATAAAATCTGCAAAATCTACGATTGTAAGGAAAATCATTGAGAGAAAATTAACCTCTTAAAATATCTTATAAATTTCGGTATTTCTTAAAAAAACACGACATTTGTAACTCGAAAAATTCAAATAAAATTTTCAAAATTTAATAAATGAAGATATCAAATAACTGGCTGAAAGATTATATAAAAACGGAATTAAAACCTGAAAGAATTGGTGAATTCCTTACTGATATCGGTCTTGAGGTTGAAGGGATAGATAAATTTGAAAGTATCAAAGGAAGCTTAGAAGGGATCATCGTGGGTAAAGTTTTAACTTGCGAGAAACACCCTAATGCAGACAAATTGAATAAAACAACAGTAGACGTAGGAAACGGAAAGGTGTTAAACATCGTTTGCGGTGCTCCGAATGTTGCTGCCGGACAAACTGTTCCTGTTGCGGTTGTCGGAACCAGGATCTATGATAAAGATGGCGGATTTTTTGAGATCAAGGAAGCGAAAATCAGAGGCGAGGTTTCTCAGGGGATGATTTGTGCTGAGGACGAATTAGGTCTTAGCAACGATCACGGAGGGATTATGGTTTTAGATGAAGAGAAATATGAAGTAGGAAAGAATTTTGCTGATTATTTTGAATTGACAAACGATGAAGTTTTCGAAATCGGATTAACGCCAAACAGAACCGATGCAATGTCTCATTACGGGGTTGCGAGAGATCTATTTGCTTTCCTTTCAACAAATAAGCAGAAGTCAGAATTTGAAAAAGTGAGTTCTGAATCTTTAAATAATGAAGGTTCTCACAGCTTTACGTTAGAAGTTGAAGACGCAGAATTATGTCCAAGATATATCGGTGCTGTGATCGAAGATGTAAAAGTTGCAGAATCTCCGGCTTGGCTGAAGAACAGATTAAAAGCAATCGGATTAAGTCCGATCAACAATATTGTAGACATTACAAACTATGTTCTTCACGGTTTAGGTCAGCCGCTTCACGCTTTTGATGCAGATAAAATTGCAGATAAAAAAGTGAAAGTGGGAACCGTAAAAGAAGGAACAAAATTCACGACTTTAGATGGTGTTGAAAGAACTTTGAACGGTTCTGAGATTATCATCAAAGACGGAAAAGATAATCCGATGTGTATCGCCGGAGTTTTCGGTGGAGCTAATTCAGGTGTTTCTAATGAGACCAAGACTATTTTCCTGGAAAGCGCTTATTTTAATCCGGTAGCGGTAAGAAAAGGGGCAAAATTCCACGGTTTGAATACGGACGCATCTTTCAGATTTGAAAGAGGGGTGGATCCAAATATCACAAGAACTGCTATTACTCACGCAATCAAAATGATTCAGGAATTAGCTGGCGGAAAATTGACAGGAGATTTGTTGGAAGAATATCCAAAGAAAATCGAAGACAATTATGTGATCATCAGATTCTCAAAAATCGAACAAATCTTAGGAACAAAGATTCACAGAGAAAAGGTAAAAGAAATTTTAAAAGCTCTTGAAATTCAGGTTTTAAATGAAATTCAGAATGGTTTTGAAATCTCCGTTCCTGCTTACAGAGCAGATGTTACGAGAGAAATCGATGTTATTGAAGAGATTTTAAGAATCTACGGATATAACAAGATCGAGGCTCCACAAAAGATATCTTTCACGCCTGTGAAGTTAAGCGCAAAAGATCAGGACGAATTGGAAAACAACTGGGCAAGAACTTTACAGGGTCTTGGTTTCAATGAAGTGATGAACAATTCATTAACATCTGTGAAAGATGAAACTGATGCTGTAAGGCTTTTAAATCCATTAAGTAATGATTTGGCATTCATGAGAAAGTCTTTATTAGAAGGGCTTCTTGAAAATGCTATTTACAATATCAACAGAAAAAATCAGGATATCAAATTCTTTGAATTCGGAAAAATTTATCACAAAAAAGATAAATATGAAGAAAGAAAGCAAATGGCTATCTTAATTTCAGGAAGAAATGTTACTGAAAACTGGTTACAGCCAAAATCTGCGACAGATTTCTATAATTTAAAAGCTTACGTAAAAGTTTTATTAGAAAGATTAGCAGTTGATTATAAGGAGGTTGCTTTATCTGACGATAGATTTTCTGATGCTTTAGCATATGAAGCTGACGGAAAAGTTTTGGTAAGAATAGGGAAAGTAGCTCCTCAGATGTTGAAAGATTTCGATATTGATCAGGAGTGTTTCTATGCTGAAATTGAGTTGGAATTGGCTCAGGAATTACGTTCTACAAATGAATTGAAATTTAAAGATATTCCAAAATTCAACAAGATCAGAAGAGATTTAGCTTTATTGATTGATAAAACCATCACGTATCAGGAACTTTACGAGACTGCTAGAAAGAATAAGTCACCATTCATCAAAAACATTAATTTATTTGATGTTTATGAAGGGAAAAATCTTCCGGAAGGCAAGAAATCTTATGCAATGAGTTTTGAATTATTAAATGAAGAGAAAACATTAGAAGAAAAAGAAATTTCTCATGTAATGGATTCTTTAATTAAATCGTTCCAAAAGGAATTTAATGCAGAATTAAGATCTTAATATAAATACAACATTAAAAATTATATATTTTAGAACGGACTTTTTTTAGTCCGTTTTTTTTGTTTTTTAAACAAATGTAATTTCATAGGAATTTAAGCTAATTTTTTATAATGTGATTAAATGGAAAGATGTACAATTATATTTGATTATTGGATGGTTTTTACGAAAAAATATTAGTAAAATTTGTGTTTAACGAAACAATAAAAACCTCTGAAACCCGTTTAAATAATATAATTTCCGTAAATTTGATTAAATCAAAAAAGAAAAAAATGAAAAATCTTTTTTTAAGTATATGTGCAGCAGCGGTTTTGGCATCGTGTGGTACAATGTCTAGTCCATCTGCTTCTAAAGTAGGAAAATCTCAGCCTTCACTGGCAAATACAAAATGGACATTGGCAGATAATGTAAAAGGAAAAGTTCCGACTTTAAACATCGAAGGCGAAAAAATCAATGGAAATGCAGGATGTAATAATTATTTCGGAACTGCAAAAGTAGATATAGTTACAGGTAGTTTTTCTGCCGGGCAAATGGGCTCTACAAGAATGGCATGCGATAATATGAGCGTAGAGCAGAATTTTATGGATATGGTAGGAAAGGCTAATAAATATGTGGTTTCCGGAAATACCTTAGAATTATATAAAGACAATCTTTTATTATTGAAATTCAATAAAGCAGAATAAATAAAAAGGAACTCAATTTGAGTTCCTTTTTTTATGTTTAGATATTTCTTATTCTTCCTCTTCTTCGTCGTACTTAGCCAACTCCTCATCACACCATTTGAATGCAGCTTCTACCACTTTAGTAGCCTCATCTGCCATAGTTTCTTCATCATCCCCTTCCAAATCATCTAACCACTCAACTTCTTCTTCCTCAACGTTTAAGATAAATCTTGGATATTCTGTATGAACTACGAATAAATCTTCAGGAAATTCCGAATTATCTGCTAATAAAAACTTTGGTAACTTCATTTTTTTAATGTTTTAACTTTAACCAAAGATAATAAAATTATTGATACTTGTTCTTGTCGATCTTAATTTTTTGCAAAACTTTATAGCGTGTAAGGGTTGTTCTTTTTAAAGTATCTTCAGGTTTAAAAGTAAGGCTTACCTGAGGGTTTATGGTACTTATTAATTCCGCAACCTGTATCTTTTCTAAATCTTTTTCTTCGATAATAAAAAACTGTAAAGGAACTTTGTCTAACTTTTCAGACTGTAAAAATTGGGTAATTTCTTTTCTGTTTTCAAGATAATTTCCTTTTGAAAGCCATGTAAATGCTGCACCTGAAAGTAAACTTAAAGCTCCAATAACATACACTTTAAGATTAAATATCTGGAATAATTTCCTGAAATAAACAATCCAGATCGGTAAACTGAAAGGAGCCATTAATCTGTAATCTATCGGATTTACAGAATAAAAATATTGGATAAAATAAGAACATATAATTCCAATAACACTCACAAAAACATAGAAAAATTCAGGATCTGAAAGCTTCTTTTTTACAAATAAGCAGATGATCAGAAGAATATTAACAAAACCAATTCCGTAAATAATATAATTAATTTTTCCTCCTCCCGGATTTGCAATGTGAATAAACGGATTAAATGTTGTACATAACCCTTGGAATAACTCAACCAACAGCTGAGAAGTAGGGTGGAGCCCCATTTCTAAAAATGTTTTTACATAATCTGCATTAAAATAATCAATAAAGAGAAATTTATATAAAACAATGAAAACACAGCTTATTGCAGCAGAGATTATAAAAGAGAAGGAGTATTTTCTTTTCCAGAAAATAAGTCCGTAAAGTCCGGTTCCTGCGATGATAAACAGGGCGCTGTACCGTATGTTATAAAGAGCGATTAAAGCCAATGAAAGGTAAAAAACAGCTTTCCATTTTTCTAATTTTCCTATAATAACAAGCATTGCTGTGTATAAAAAAAGAAATACAAAAGGCAGAATTAGCTCTTCACTCATCGTATACGAGTAGATCGAAAGAAAACTGAATAAAGCACTTAAAATAATCGTTTCTCTGAAATAAAATTTCTTTTTCCAAGCAAAACAAATGATAAAAAGAAATGCTAAAATACCTACGACTTTACTACTCCAAAATTCATCAAACCCGAAAAAGGTGAAAAATTTAATGCTTAAAGGATATCCTAACGGCGTTGTGGTATTATCAATTATCGGAAAAACATGAGCCGCTCTCATGTATCTTATTGAATCCGGATTTAGACGGCCTTTTTCATTCAGTAAAAAACGGAAAATGGTCATCACTAAAGTAATGATGACCATTGATATCTGAATATGTTTCTCTTTAAATTTCATCGAAGAAAAATAGTGAATTTTGCAATACAAGTCAATTTTTCTTCTAACCGAATTATTTCATGTCAATTTTAAAAATTCAGAATTGACAATTCACTCATTCACCTTTTTATTTTGCAAACATCTTAGCAACTTTTTCTGCCTTTTTGCTTTCAGAATAGTCGTAGAAACCTTCTCCGGATTTCACGCCTAATTTTCCGGCCATTACCATGTTTACCAACAATGGATTTGGAGCGTATTTAGGATTTTTGAAACCGTCGTACATTACATTTAAAATAGCTAAACAAACATCAAGACCGATGAAATCTGCCAATTGAAGAGGTCCCATCGGATGAGCCATACCTAATTTCATTACGGTATCAATCTCCTCAACACCAGCAACGCCGTTGTAAAGTGTTTCGATAGATTCGTTGATCATCGGCATCAAAATTCTGTTTGCCACAAAACCCGGGTAATCGTTAACCTCTACAGGCACTTTTCCTAACGTTTTACTCATATCATAAATGATATCAAAAGTTTCTTTAGAAGTGGAATATCCTTTAATAATTTCAACCAATTTCATGATTGGAACGGGATTCATAAAGTGCATTCCGATCACTTTATCGGCTCTTTTTGTAGCAGCAGCGATTTTAGTGATAGAAATTGAAGAAGTATTGGTTGCCAGAATACAGTTTTCAGGAGCCAATTCGTCCATTTGAGCGAATATTTTTAACTTTAATTCCTGATTTTCTGTTGCAGCTTCTACAATTAGATCTGCTTCTGTTGCAGCATTTTTAAGTTCCGTGAAAGTAGTTATGTTACCTAAAGTTTCTGCTTTTTGCCCTTCAGTAAGGTTACCTTTAGCGATGATTCTGTCAAGATTGGTTGTAATAGTTTTTAAACCTCTGTCCAAAGCATCCTGAGATACGTCTACTAAATTTACTTTAAAACCGCTTTGAGCGAAAGTATGTGCAATACCATTTCCCATGGTTCCGGCTCCGATAACTACGATGTTTTTGATCATTTTCCTTAAATTATTTTTTATAGATAGTTAAATTTCTTGCGTTGGATAAGTCGGTTTTTTTTACAGTTTGTGTTTCATCAAAACCTACCGTTCCGTCATGATTCTTCTTTCTTGCGTTATTTTGAGTTTCAATGGCAGATTGCAGACCTTTTGTAAAAGCAAGAGCCTGTTTTTTTGAAAAGCTGTCAGTTCCGATATATAAATGGAATTCACCTTCTCTTCCCAGCCCGCTTTGTTTGTAAATCTCCAGATTTTTAATTTTATTTTTTTTCTGAAATTGTTTTACATAATTCATTACAGGATCTGTTGATGGAGTACCGCAACAAATGCTTCCGTATCTTATCTGTAAATAGTTTTCACTTTTCTGTGCCCAAAAGAATGAAAAACTAAATATTCCTGCAATTAATAATATTTTTTTCATATTGATTTTTTTATTTGATAAAGTAAAACTCAATTAACGTGCCTTTGTTATTTCGTAGAAATTTTCAATGACCATTTTGAATGTTTAAACTCACTTTAAAAACGGTTTAAAAATAAGCTTTAAAATTTACTTATTAAAATGATCCCAAACACTTTTAGAAATATCAGAAATAATCTTGCAGTTTACGGCATCGGTTTCTGTAGAATTGCTTACAAATAAGGCAATTGCGTAATGTTTTCCGTTGGGTAAAGTTACAATTCCTATTTCATTTTCGGCACCTGTAAGTCCGTCTTTATTCTTTCCGGAAGATCCCGTTTTGCGGGCTACAGGAGTGTTTTTTGGCAATTGTTCTACCATTTTATTCAATCCTGTTTTTGTTCCGAGCATTACTTTCATCAGATAGTCTGTAGATTTTTTAGAAAGTAATTTTCCGTCATAGAATTTTTTCAGAACCTGAACCGCAGAATTGGTCGTGCTGTAATTTTCATACTGTGCCTGCCAATCTTTATGCATCTCTTCTTCATTAAATTTTATCTGAAAACCTTTTACGCCTTTAGAATCCATGAATTTTTGAACAGTTTGCGTACCTCCAATTAATTTTAAAAGAATATCACAACCATTATTATCGCTCATAGCAACGGTCTGATCAATAATTTCGCTTAACGGAACTTCCGCATTTTTGTCTTTATATTTATCGCGAAGAGGCGACCATGTATTTTCTAATAAATTTGATTTATCCAGTAAAATTTTCTTATCTAAAGACAGTTTCCCTTTATCAACAAGATCTAAAACAGCCGCCGCAATATGAAACTTAAAAACACTTTGCATCGGAAGTTTTTTCTCGCCATTTTTATTGTATTTAAAACCATTTTCAAATCCTAAAACTGAAACGGCTACCGTTGCTTTTTTGTCTTTAATGATTGAGTTGATCTTCTTTTCTAAAACTGATTGCTGAGCGAACGTAAACGCCGAAATCAAAAGAAAAAGAAATTTGATTTTTTTCATAATATTTGGTATTAAAAAATCCCTTTTAGAAATTAAAAGGGATTTGCAATTTAAGACAATTATTATTTTATTTCAAAATAATTAAGATTAACTCCGTCGTTTTCAAAAATTATTCTGATCTTATTTTCTCCTTTTTTAAGGTTAATGCCTGTAGCAGAGACGGTTTTCCATGTTTCATTTCCGCCTGTAGAATTTAAAGAAAAGGTTGCCAGCTGCTTTCCTGAAGTATCCTCAATTCTGATTTTACCATTGTTATTACTTGAATATCTGATGTCAAAACTATAGCTTTTATCGGCTTTTACATTGATGGTGTATTGCAGCCATTCTCCCGATTCTGTTTTTCCAACGTAATATTGATTGGTGATTTTGTCTTTACATTGATAAATATCAACACCGTCATTTCTCATTTGATTTCCTGAATTCCATTCAGATCTTTTGGCAGGATCGCTTACCCAAAGATTGATGAAATCTTTATCTAAATATGCCGTGCCCATTCTTCCCAAATCATAATCCGAAGCAAAAATTCTTCCCGGAACCTGATTGTTTTTAAACGGCTTTGTAGATCCGTCTGTTGTCTGTCTGAACATCGCATCAATCACATCATTTTTAATTTCAGTGTTAGTGAATTTATAATTGTCAGCAATTTTCATTAAAGCTTTTGTTGCGAATTCTTTCGTTGGTTTTTCACCTCCTTTCGTCCAGTAATCCAATAGTTTTTGATAATCCGGAGTGATCTTTACATTGGTAATTCCTGCGATATTATCGATTTTTTTCATTGGCCAGAATGCATATCCGATGTTGTATTTGTCCAAAAGCTGGATCAATTCTGTAAACCAGACATTAGAATTTTCTCCTGTTTCACCCAGCCAGATTGGCATATTATGCTTTTCTCTGAGATCTAATGCATTTTTTATTGTTGCGTCATCATTATAATTCCAGTATTTATGGAAACTGAATGCCATATTATCGTCCCAAATCGGAGTTAATCCGTTATAATTATTTCCCCATCCGTTTCCTTCAAGAAAGATGATATGCTTTTTGTCAACCTGACGAATGGTTTCTGTAATATCTTTTTGTAATTTCCAAAGGGGAGCATTAGACATTTCATCTGTTCCGTTCGGGTTTTTTCCTGTGAAATTAATGTTGGGCTCATTAATTAAGTCATAACCGCCGATCCAAGGCTCGTCTTTATATCTTTCTGCTAATTTTTTCCAAAGAGCGATTGTTTTTTTCTGATTCTCTTCGCTTTCCCAAAGTGACGGTTTTGATTTGTCATTATCAGAAATATTCACATCATTTCCCTGTCCGCCCGGTGCAGCATGAAGATCTAGAATTAAATACATTTTATTATCTGCGCACCATTTTAAAAGATTATCTGTCATTTTAAAACCTTCTTCCAGCCATGTGTTCTGACCTTTTACTGATTCTTTTTCAATCGGCAAAGTGTACAAATTATAATGCATCGGAAGTCTTATCGAATTAAATCCTGCCTTTTTCAGGAAATCAATATCCTGCTTTGTGATTCCGTTTTTTAAATAGGCTTTATAGAAATCATTCATTCCTTTTTCACCGATCAATTCTGCGATTTTCTCTTTGATTTTGTATTGCGGACCGGCAAAATCAGCAGTTTTCAGCATATATCCTTCCTGCAGCATCCATCCTCCTAAACCGAGACCTCTTAATTGAATATTTTCACCTTTATCATTAACGATTTTCTGACCATTTGTTTTTAAAAGCTGCGATGTCCCAGATTGAGACAATAAAAGACCGGATAATAGGATGGCTCTTTTCATAGTTTTGATTTAAATATTTATAAGGATTTTTTTAGTTGTAGCTGATATTTGCTTCCATGTAAGAATCTACATTGATGCCGTTAATTTTAGCAGGAATCCATTTTGTATGTAAAACGAAGTTTTTCAATTGTTGATTGAATTGTTTTTCAAATATATTGTTTTTTTTATTCTCAAAGCTACTTTCTATTGATAAATCTTTAATTTCACCATTTTTCGTAAGAATGAAATTTGCAGAAGTAGAGGAATAAAATTCTTGGTTAGTTTTGTTGATGTAGTTTTTCGGAAGAGGATATTGAAAGAAATAATTTTTCTGTATTTTATCGAATTGATTGTCATAAGATGAATTGGGAATTCTTGTGGTCATATCACATTCTTCGTAAGAAAAAACTTCTTCAGGATGATTTTTTACAAATTGTTGTTTAGCAATATATTTTAAAGAATCGATGAAATTTTTGCCAAATTTGTTCTCAATAAGCCTATTCATTTCTGTTTCTCTACAATTCTCATATTTACCATTTAGATAACGAATACAGGAAAGTGAAATTTTGTTGGCTTTAATGTTTTTTTGATGTAAAAGCTGTATAAACTCTTTTTCACCTAGATAGTCATAACCTAAACCTGAAAATAGGGTCCATGTATAATTTTTATAATGAAAATCATTTTGTGCCTGTCTTTTTTCATAATTACAATCTATCTCGTAACCATTTTTCGTTTGATTACAAGATAGAATTGTAATTAATATTGAGAATGAAAATAGAGCTGGTTTTATTTTCAAAATTGCTTTTTTTCTTAACTAATTAATTTCATAATCTCCAAAGCCACTTTTAAAGCTTCAGTTCCGTCTTCCAGAGAAACTTCTACATTTTTATCTTCTATAATAGCATCTGCGAAGGAATTTAATTCATCCAAGATCGCATTATTAGGCTGAATATTTGGATATTCAAATAAGATCTGGTTCTTTTCACCATCCGCATTTTCAATAATCATATCAAATGGAGTAGGGTTTTCAGGGGCATCTTTCATACGGATAACTTCTGCTTTTTTCTCTAAGAAATCAACGGAAATATAAGCGTCTTTCTGGAAGAAACGGCTTTTTCTCATCGCTTTCATAGAAATTCTGGAAGTCGTAAGATTGGCAACGCATCCGTTTTCAAACTCAATTCTGGCATTAGAAATATCCGGTGTTTTACTTACTACACAAACACCGCTGGCATGAATATTTTTAACTTTAGATTTCACAACACTTAATAAAATGTCTAAATCGTGAATCATTAAGTCTAAAACCACAGAAACATCCGTTCCACGAGGGTTAAATTCTGCCAATCGGTGGATTTCAATAAACATTGGATTTTGAATGTAATCTTTTGCTCCGATAAAAGCAGGATTGTATCTTTCAACATGGCCAACCTGAGCTTTTATTCCATTTTCACGACATTTCTGAAGGATTTCTTCTGCTTGTTCGAGTGTGTGAGTGACAGGTTTTTCGATAAAAAAATGAAGTCCTTTATCAATCGCTTTTAAAGCATAATCGTAATGATAAATTGTTGGCGTTACAATATCCAGCATTTCGATCTGATCCAAAAGATCATCAAAATTTTCAAAATATTTATAACCTAATTCTGCTTCTAATTTTTTTCCGTTTTCTACATCTTTATCATGGAAACCTACAAATTCATACTTATCTGACTGATTAAGAAGTCTTAAATGTATCTTTCCTAAATGTCCGGCACCTACCAAACCTGCTTTTAACATAGTTGTATTAAATTTCTGTAAATATAATGATTTTAGGTATTCGGAAATAGATGATAGGTTTTAGGTTGATAAATAGTATTTGTTTTATTATTTTTGTGCAAACTACCACCAGAACCCCCAATAATTACCATCTAATGACGCAAGATTCGTTTGTACATAAAGGAAAAAGAAAGATTTTGGTTGAATATCTTCGACACAAGATCGGAATTTCGGATGAGAATGTACTTTCGGCCATGAATGATGTTCCGAGACACCTTTTTATTGAAAGTATTTTTGAAGATTTCGCTTATGAAGATCGTGCTTTTCCTATTTTGGCGCATCAGACGATTTCGCATCCTTCAACCGTTGCAGAGCAATCTGAATTATTACAGCTAAAAACAGGCGAAAAAGTGTTGGAGATCGGGACAGGATGTGGTTATCAGACCGCTGTACTTATAGCCATGAAAGGTTTGGTCTATACGGTTGAAAGACAAAAAGATCTGTTCGATTTTTCTAAGAAAAAATTGAGAGAGATGAATTTATATCCAAAGTTTCAGAGTTTTGGTGATGGTTTTGCCGGACTTCCGACTTTTGCTCCTTTTGACAAAATTATTGTGACTTGTGGAGCCTCAGTTTTACCAACGGAATTATTAAAACAATTAAAAGTTGGCGGAAAAATGATCATTCCGTTAGGTCCGACTGATGAGCAGGTTTTATACAGATTTACGAAAATTTCTCCCACTGAGATTGAAAAAGAAGAATTTGGAGCTTACAAATTTGTTCCGATGTTAGGCAAAACCAATCAATAATAACTGTAATTGTTGGGAAAACGCTAAGACGCAAAGATTAATAAAAAATACTTTTTTTAAGGCGCTAGAAAATCAAAGATTTTCAGTGATGTTAAAGTCTTCAATTTTATCGAAGATAAAATCCTTGCGCCTTATTATATGTAATTAAATTGAAAAATAGCGTCTTTGCGATAACCAACATTAATAACCTACAGAATTATCCCATAATATGGAAACCTCCGTCAACATGGCGGATTTCTCCTGTAATTCTTGTTTCTTTTCTGAAAAGATGTACAATTTCGTGCGCCAGATCTTCAGGTAAAGCATTTCCTAGCGGACTTTTTTGATTTGCTTTTTCAACATCCTCAGGATTCAACGTTGCATTTCCGGCTTTGCTTCCCATATATGGTGAAAAACGGATCGCATTGGCACGGATGCCGTATTTTCTGCCTAATTCATGCGCAATTTCCATGGTTAATCGTTCAAGCGCAGCTTTAGCAATACTGATATTAATGTAAGGAAAAGATGAAACTTTTTCTGCTGCAATGTAGCTAAGCGAAACAATAGAAGCTCCGTTTTGAAGGACATTGTTCGAAAGTAAAGCCTGAGATAAGGAGATCAAAGAAAACGCTGAAACGTTCATCGTTTCATTAAATTCTTCTACAGTAACTTCCAGCATTGGTTTTACAGATTTTTGTCTGATGGTTTTATCCATTGCAATAGCATGAAGAAAACCGTTAAGTTTAATATCTTTTTGATAAAGATCTTTCGCCAGAAAATCCAGACTTTCCGGCAATGTTACGTCTAAAGGAGCGGTGTACACCTGATCTCCCAAAACTTTATGACATGCCGTTTGAAAGTCATTATAGTTTTTATCAAGAAAGGCTTGAGCTTTTTCAGAAAGGTTTTTATGAAAAGGAGTAGCTCCTAATCCGGCACACACAACTTTTCCATTATTTTCAAGGATTTTTTCTGCAGTTTTCATGGCAAGGGAGTTTTCATCCGCGATACCTGTTATAAGAAATGTCTGATTGTTCAGCATAATTTTTCATGTATTATTTTAAATAAAATATTGATTTTAAGCTTTATAAAGAGCTGTCCCCCAGGTCCATCCAGAGCCTACGGCAGCAAATAAAAGGATGTTTCCTGGTTGTATTTTTCCGCTTTTATAGGTTTCATCAAGTACGATTGGGATCGTTCCGCCGGAAGTATTGGCATATTTATCCATATTGGTCATTACTTTTTCAAAAGGGATATTCACTTTTCTGGCAGTTTCCTGAAGAATTCGGATGCTTGGCTGGTGCGGAATTACCCAATCCACATCATCTGCTGAAAGTTTATTCGCTTCAAGGATTTCAGTAATTGTTTCCGGTAAAACTTTGGTTGCAGTATTGAAAACTTCCTTACCGTTCATCTGAAAATAATGAAGTTTCTGCTTTAAAGTTTCTTCTGATGCAGGCATTTCAGAACCTCCGGCCGGAATATTAAAATGATATTTTCCACGACCGTCTGCGTGAAGTTTAAAATCAAAGAAACCTTTATCTTCGGTCGTTCCTGACAGTAAAATTGCTCCCGCACCATCTCCGAAAAAGACAGAATCCTTTCGTTCCCAATCGGTAATGGTTGAAAAAGTATCGGCTCCAATGATTAAAACATTTTGGTACATTCCTGTTTCTATGAATTGGCAACCGATTGCAATGCCATATAAACCTCCTGAGCAAACTGCTGAAATATCAAATGCTACGGCTTGGTAAGCACCCATTTTTTCCTGAACAAAACATGCTGTTGAAGGAGCTTGTCTGTCCGGAGTTGAAGTTGCTACAATAATTAAATCGATATCTTTCGGTTTTAGATCAGCTTCTTTTAATGCTTCTAAACCTGCTTTATATGCCAGATCGCTCGTTACTTCACCCACTGCAATTCTGCGTTCCTTAATTCCTAGATTTTTATAGATCCACTCATCAGAAGAGCCGATGGCTTCAAAAAAGTCGTTTTTCAATATTTTCGGAGGTACATAAGAACCTGTACCTTTTATGAAAGCATTTTTTTTAATCATCATATTTTGCGGCATGTTTATAAATTTTGTTTAATTTTTGATTTTAATGTAAAAACAAAGTAAATCTAGTGATAATTATATTGAATTAAAGTTTTGCCATTGTGTTTTTTTGATTTATTTTATGGGTGGATTTTCAGGGAATATTGAGAGATTTATGAATATTATTAACCAAATTTAATAGTGTTTCGGAATGAAAATTGTATCATTTTGTTACTAAATCATTGAAATCATTACTCGATTTTAATACTATTCTAAAAAATGCAGAATAATTCAGACTGCTGATGAAAATTTATTCTTAACGAATCGAGATGGATATATGAAGAAATAATTTCAAATAATAAATTTAAAAGCCTCATTTTCAGTTGGGTTTGGGTTTTCTATTTTAACAGTTTTAACTATTAATTACAAAATAAATAATGAAAGTATTCATTAATAAAAGGATTCCGGAAATAGGAGTTAAAATGCTGGAAGAAGCAGGATTAGAAGTTATATTCCCGACACATGATAATTTGCCTCCCGAAGAATGGCTGAAATATTGCCAGAATGCCGACGCTATTTTGAATGTAGGACACAACAAATTTGACAGAGATTTTTTCGGGCAATGCCCAAATGTAAAGGCAATTGCCTTGTATTCTGTTGGTTTTGACCATGTTGATATTAAAGAAGCTTCACAAAAAAATATTCCTATCGGAAATACACCGGATGTTTTAAGCAGAGCTACTTCTGATGTTGCATTTTTATTAATGCAATCGGTTGCGAGAAGAGCAAGTTTTAATTTTCAGAAAGTGAAAGATGGAAATTGGGGAGATTTTGATCCTTTACATGCTTTGGGACAGGAATTATACGGAAAAACTTTAGGCGTTTTCGGGTTGGGAAGAATAGGTTTTGAAATGGCAGAAAAGTGTAAAAAAGCCTTTGATATGAAGATTATTTATCACAATCGCCATCACAATGAAGAAGCAGAAAAAGAACTCAATGCAACCTATGTGTCTTTCGAAGAATTAATTGAGCAATCGGATGTTTTGAGTATTCACGCTAATTTTGTTCCGGATCAGAAAGACCTTTTCAATGCTTCGGTTTTTGAAAAAATGAAGCCTGATTCTATTTTCATTAATACAGCCAGAGGGGGTTTTCATGATCAGAAAGACCTGTATGAAGCATTGATTTCAAAACAGATTTGGGGAGCCGGTTTAGATGTTACAAATCCGGAACCTATTTCTAAGGATGATCCTATTTTAGAGCTTTCAAGTGTTTGCGTATTGCCACATATCGGCTCAGCAACGATCGAAGCGAGAAACGGGATGGCAAAAGTAGCTGCAGAAAATATAATCGCTTTTACTAAAGGTGAGAAAATGCCGAACTGCGCTAATCCTGAAGTTTACAATATTTAATTAAAATTAAAATTTGATTTAAATATTTCTAAAAAACATTGAAGTTGGAATCATTTTTGTCTTTATTAAATCAACACTAAATACAATATTATGATACCTGAAGATAACATCAACGAGCAAAACAGAAAATTGGAACAGATGGATTATAATCCGAGTGAAGATTTATTTAAAAGAGAAAAACATATTTCGTTGGATGGAGACGGAAATCCCATTCTTAATGAAGACGGGGAGTACGAAAGTATTGACAAAGGGCTTGATATTCCGGGAGTTGAAGATGATGATGGGATGGAAGAGATAGGCTCCGAAGATGAAGAAAATAACTATTGGAGTACAAGTGATAATGGCGATGATCATGAGGAAACGAACGATGACGTACTAACTTAAAATACTAAACCTTACCTAGAAAAGTAAGGTTTTTTTGTTAACTTTTTCTTGCTAAAAGGCTGTTTGGTAAATAGATAGCTTTTATTTGTATTGATTTAATACAAATAAATGATTATGTTTGAATATTCTGTCATTAAAAGTGTTAAATTTATCATGACCTAGTGATTAATATTTTTAACCTATGACGAAAATTTTACATATTTTACTCATATTCGTTGGAGTTCTTACATTTTCTCAAGCGCCTGTAAACATCAAAGTGAAAGATGCTGTAGGTAATGAAAATTTCAACGTAACGTGTGCTAATGACCTTGATGCCAATGGTTGTATAGCGCTGCATGTGGAATATCCTGAGTTGAAAGAAACAACAAACTATCAGGTAAGTCCGGCATCCTACAGTCCGCCGATCGCAATGAATCAGGGAACGGCGCTTAATGCTAATTATGATGATCTGTTTGCTGTAAAATTGGATCTTCCGTTCAAATTCTGTTTTTACAATCAATACTTTGAAGCTGTAGTTGTGGGTTCCAACGGAGTGCTCACCTTTGATGAAAGTCAGCTCGGTAAGATCAATTATCCAAATGTTCAATGGCAAAATCCTAGTGTGAGCCTTCCAAAAAGTTCTATTTTTGGGGTGTATCACGATATGGTTTTTTCATCTAATGACCAGTCTGAAATATTTTATTCTGTAATCGGCACGGCACCTTACAGAAAATTTATCGTTAATTTTTATGAAGGAAGAGTAGCGGGTTGTACAGACCGTTCTTCTTCACAAATTGTACTTCATGAAACAACAAATGAGATTGAAGTTTTTGTTGATAAAAAATTAACGCCATGCCCAACCCGAAAGTTTGAAAATGCATTGATTGGAGTTATTAACAGTGACGGAACAGTCGGCGTTTCTCCTGCATCAAGGAATACGGGAGTTTGGCAGGCGTTGCAGGAAGGCTGGAAATTTAATCCGGTTGGAAATGTTATTCCGCCACAGGTAACATGGACAAATGCTGCGGGACAGACCGTTGCTACAGGCGTGCAGGCTACTATTTGTCCGACACAGAATGAAGTTTACACAGCCAATGTTTTGTTTAATATTTGTGGAAACAGTACGCTTATTTTGACGGATGATTTTGAGATCACTTTTGATCCCACTTATCCGGTTGCGAAGAATTATACGCAAAATTTTTGTGGAAATACTCCGGTTAATCTAAATCTGAATGGTTTTCAGTCAAATCTTACTTCTCAGAATCCTGCTAACTTTAACTTTAGTTTTCATTCGACATTGCTGGACGCCCAAAATAATCAGAACGCTTTGCCCAACGCATATGCTTTGAATGCCAATACGGTTTTATATGTAAGAATTCAGAATCCGGGTAATCCGACATGTTTTAGAGTGGCTGTTTTAACACTTAATTTTGCCTCGAAAAACCTGCTGAAATCTACAGTTGTACTCTGCGATACCAATAACAATGGTGTAGAGCAAAACTATGATCTTTCTTTTCTTAATATTGAACTTTTCCCTCCGGGAACTACGGGTATTTCATACTTTGCAACCCAATCGGATGCTCAAAATAATATCAACAGCATAACGACAGCAAATATTACGACGAATACCAATATTTGGGTAAGGCTTCAGGATGGAACATGTACATATATTTTAGGTCCGGTTCATTTTCAGTTTAGGCCCGGCGCAAATGTCAATTCTCCGCTTGCGTTTCCTTATACGATCTGTGATATTAATGCAGATAATCAGGAACCTTTTGATTTTGCATTAATTATAGGGCCTTTAATTACAACACAAACGGGCGCTGTTTTTACAGCATATTCAACATATAACGAGGCATATACAAACATTGGAACTGCTTTAACATTAATAAAAGAAGGTCAGTATCAGGTTTTTATAAGAGTTGATATTCCGAATGGCTGTTTTGCAGTTGTTTTAGTGAATATGAATGTGACTTTTACTAAAATTGAAGTCAATGAAAAACATGAATATATCTGTTTCAACGGAACGGATAATATCACGGTAGATCTCAATGCTTTATCCGCCGGAATGCTGATTTCTCCGACAACAGTTCCTGTAACTGAGTTTTATCCTGATTCTGTGAGTGCGGAATTGGGCGTAGGGGCAATCAGTCCAAATCAAACCATTACGACTGATGGAAATTTTGTAACTCAAACCTATTTTGTCCGTTTTGAACAATCTGATATCTGTTATACGGTAAGACCTCTGAATGTGCATTTGGTTCATCCTGTGGCTGTTCAGTCAAGTTTTTCTGTGTGTGATTTTAATAATGATAATTCTGAAATGGTATTGTTATCTCAGTTCAGTGCTTCGATCATTGGAAATCAGAATGCTACGACATTATTTTATCTTAGTCAGGCTGATGCGCAAAACGGAAATAATCCTGTAACCAACATTACGCTTACAGGAAATCAGCAGGTTTTTGTGAAAATAACTTCTTATAATTGTGTGCAGATTTATCCTGTCAATTTAAGTTTAAACTCAACTCCGGTGGTTAATTCTCCGGTTACGATTTCGCTAAACAATATTTGTGATAATAATAATGACGGTGCGGAAATTTATAATTTAATTCAGGCACAGTCACAAATTTACAGCGGCAATGATGTTGTTTTTACGTATTATACATCTTACGATCCTACGACGCATATTTTTTCGGGCGAAATTACCAATCCGAGTCAGTATAGCGTTCCGGGAAATGCAACGGTTTATGTTAAGGTTAAATTTAACAGCAGCGAATGTTTTTCTGCGGCTCAATTAAATATTCAGATGACATTTTTACCGCCTGTTGTTCTTCAGAATGCACTTTTAGAGAAATGTGATGAAGATTTTAATTTAAGTGAAACTTTTCAGTTGAATGATGCTATTCCGCAGTTGTTTGTGGCTTCCCAAAATACGCAACCGCTTTCTGATATGACGATCACGTATTACAATACGGCTGCCGAAGCCAATGCAGGGGCTGCAGGAACGCAGATAGGCAATACAATTACAACGAGTGTTTCATCAGTAGAGGTTTGGGCGAGATTTCAGTCAAATACTACAGGATGTTATTCTGTAGCACCAATTCAGTTGAAGACTTATTTCCCTCCAAAGGCGATTAACTCAACTCTAACGGTTTGTGACGAAAATCTGGATGGCTCTTATGAAGTGAATTTGCTGAATTTTACGAATTTAATGGTTGATATTCAGAATCCGGCCAATGTATTTAGTTTTTATTTAACGGAACAAAATGCGCAAAACGGGATAAATCCTATTGCGAATCCACAAAATTTCACGGCAAATCCGTTCCCAACTCAGATCTGGGTGAAAGTACAGAATATGGCAGTTTGTGATGATGTTGCAAGTGTCAGTTTTATATTTGGATCTAAAGTTGTTCTTCAAAATGCAGGTCCGTTTAATCTTAATAATGTTTGTGATACAGGAAATGACGGGATAGAAAATGTTAATTTAACTCAATTTGAGCAGCAGATTTATACAGGAGGTAACGCAACCTTTACTTACTATCCTTCTTTGGCGGACATTAATGCTAATACAAATGTTATTACAGCGCCTTCCAATTATTCGTTCAATCAAAATACGGGATCAAATACAATTTATGTAAAAGTAAGTGTTCCCGGATCTTGTCCTGAAAGAGTGGAGATACATTTATCTTTAAAGTCAACTCCGATTTTCAATATTCCGAAACAATATATTTGTCAGGACGGGTCACTAACGTATACCGTTCATGTCGAAGTATTTAACATTGTAAGCTATGTCTGGACCGATCCAAACGGACAGATTGTTTCAAATACGGATACCATTACAGGAGTTACCGTAATCGGAACTTATACTCTTACAGTTACAGCAGATAACGGATGTTCTTACACGGGTACTTTTGAATTAAAATATTACGATGTTCCAGTGATTCAAAAACTCGATATTAACGGAAATAACTGTACGGTTTACGCTACAGGTTCAAAAACAATATTGTATTCTATAGACGGAATTACATGGCAGTTGAGTAATACATTCTATAATTTACCGACAGGAATCACTACTTTTTATGTAAAATATGTAGACGGAGAGTGTATTGTAAAACAAGATGGAGTAATTTTAGATATTAAAAATGCCATTACACCAAACGGAGACGGTCTTAATGATAAATGGATCATAAAAAATCTCCATGTTTTCGGAAATAAAATGACCAATGTAAAAGTATTCGACCGTTATCAGGCTTTGATTTTCGAACAGAATACCAATACCCAAATTATCTGGGACGGTACAATTTTAGGAAGAGCGATCCCGACATCGAGTTACTGGTATGTCATCACACTTCCGGACGGGCGGTCATTCACAGGATGGATTTTAGTGAAGAATAATAATTAAATTTAAGCCTAAATAATAGCTAAAGCCTTATTGAATTTCAGTAAGGTTTTTTATTTTTGAAAATTAAGCACTCAGCTTCACCACAAACGGCTGTCCCGATCAATATTCTGGAGAAACTTGTCCCGAACAAAAATGTTAAAATTCATATTAAAGGCAAGACCTATAAAGTAATAATTGACAAGTGGGAAAGCGATAGTCTGGTTGTCTATTATCCGCTAATTTTTTTAAACTTTTTTCTTTTAGTTTTCGCGATTCGGAATTTTTACCGTTTAGTTGCATTGTATTTTCTAATTTGAATATCTTTAAGACTTTCAAACTAAACTCAGAACTTTATATAACAATATGACTTTCCAAGAACAAATACAGCAGGGGATTCCTAATCAATTACCTCAACCAAAACCATACGAAACCAATATAAACCATGCGCCGAAGCGTAAAGAAATTTTAGGGGAAGAAGAGAAAAAACTAGCCTTAAAAAATGCTTTGCGTTATTTCGAACCTCAGTTTCATGCAGAATTACTGCCTGAATTTAAAGAAGAACTGGAAAAATACGGTAGAATTTACATGTATCGTTTCCGTCCGGATTATGAAATGAAGGCAAGACCAATTTCAGAATATCCCGGAAAATCTGAGCAGGCGAAATCAATCATGTTGATGATTCAGAATAATCTGGATTATGCGGTGGCTCAACATCCTCACGAATTAATTACTTACGGTGGAAATGGTGCCGTGTTCTCCAATTGGGCACAATATCTTTTGACAATGAAATATTTGTCGGAAATGACGGACGAACAGACGTTAACGATGTATTCAGGGCATCCGATGGGATTATTTCCTTCGCATAAAGATGCACCGAGAGTGGTTGTGACCAACGGAATGATGATTCCAAACTATTCTAAGCCGGATGATTGGGAGAAATTCAATGCGCTGGGTGTTTCTCAGTACGGACAAATGACGGCCGGAAGTTACATGTACATTGGTCCGCAAGGGATTGTTCACGGAACGACGATTACGGTGTTAAATGCTTTCAGAAAAATCAATAAAGAACCAAAAGGCGGACTTTTCGTTACCTCAGGTTTAGGTGGGATGAGTGGAGCTCAGCCAAAAGCAGGAAATATTGCAGGCTGCGTTACCGTTTGTGCTGAGGTAAATTCAAAGATCACAAGAATCCGTCATGAACAGAAATGGGTGAATGAAATTCATGAAAATCTGGATGAATTAGTAGAGAGAGTTAAAAAAGCTCAGGAAAACAAGGAAACTGTTTCTCTGGCTTACCTTGGAAATATTGTTGAGGTTTGGGAGAAATTTGATCAGGAAAATTTAAGAATTGATATTGGTTCAGACCAGACTTCACTTCACAATCCTTGGGCGGGAGGTTATTATCCTGCGGGACAAAGCTTTGAAGAATCAAACAAAATGATGGCCGAAGATCCTGAATTATTCAAAGAAAAAGTTCAGGAAACCTTAAGGAGACACGCTGCAGCAATCAATAAACATACAGAAAGAGGAACCTATTTCTTCGATTACGGAAATGCTTTTTTATTGGAAGCTTCAAGAGCGGGAGCAGATGTAATGTCAGACAATCCGACGATTGGAAAGGAGTTTAAATATCCAAGCTATGTTCAGGACATTATGGGACCGATGTGTTTCGATTACGGTTTTGGACCGTTCCGTTGGGTTTGCTCAAGCGGAAAACCGGAAGATTTGCAGAAAACGGATGAAATTGCTTGTCAGGTTTTAGAAGAAATGATTAAAACATCTCCTGAAGAAATTCAACAGCAGATGAAGGATAATATTCAGTGGATCAAAGGTGCGCAGGAAAATAAATTGGTAGTTGGCTCACAAGCGAGAATTTTATATGCCGATTCGGAAGGAAGAATGAAAATTGCAGAAGCCTTCAACAAAGCCATTAAAAATGGTGAGATTGAAGCGGTAGTTTTAGGAAGAGACCATCACGATGTTTCGGGGACAGATTCGCCTTACAGAGAGACTTCTAATATTTATGACGGTTCAAGATTTACGGCAGATATGGCGATCCAAAATGTGATTGGTGACAGTTTCCGTGGGGCAACCTGGGTTTCCATTCACAATGGAGGCGGAGTTGGCTGGGGAGAAGTGATCAACGGCGGTTTCGGAATGTTGTTGGACGGAAGTGATGATGCCGACAGACGATTAAAATCAATGCTTTTCTGGGACGTTAACAACGGAATTTCAAGAAGAAGCTGGGCAAGAAATGAAGGTGCTGTTTTCGCCATTAAAAGAGCGATGGAAATGGAACCGAATTTGAAAGTGACGTTGCCGAATTTTGTGGATGAGAACTTATTGTAGTTTTTCATTTATCAGTTATGAAGATTTATACAATAAAAGAAAGTAGAGGCTCTTTGAAATTGCTTAATGAAGAAAATCAACTTGTTGGAGAGGTTTTGTATGAATTTGTCACAGGTATTAATCGAAGAATAAAAATAGACAATGAAATTTTTAAAATAAAAAATACCGGTTTTTTGTGGTATGATAATGATGTTTTCGATAAAAATGGAATATTGGTTTTAAAAAATGATTATGCAAAAAACCGGATATTTTATTATGATCAGGACACTGAATTTTTTACATATAAATTCAAAGGGTGGTTTAATAAAAAGTTGTATTTATATAACAATGGTGATCAGCCAGTTTTGATGATAGGTTATAAACAAAAAATTTTTAAGAATCAGTATATAATAGAAGTTGGAAAAGGTTTTACTAATTATATAGTCATTCTAAGTTTATTAAATTTCTATATAAGTGAATTATCAAGTGCATAATTTGAAATGCCAAAATTTCCAAAATAGAAATAAAAGATATAATGTATTCAAAACTAAAACCTTTCGGCATTCTTTCATTATTACTATTGATGGCATTTTACAGCCTTCAGGAAATTCCGTTGGTGTATCCAACCTATTTTCCGAAGCCGGTGTATGATTTTAAGACAAATCCTTTGAAACGGGCTAAAGTAGAATTGGGCAGAAAACTGTTTTATGATCCAATTTTATCGAGGAATAATAGCATTTCATGTTCTTCCTGTCATAACTCAAACCAAGCCTTTTCCCATGCCGGAAATAGTTTAAGCAAAGGAATTGAAGGTGGAATAGGAGACCGAAATTCACCCGCGATATTCAATCTTGCATGGCAGAAAAAATTCATGTGGGATGGTTCGGTTGTGAATATTGATGTTCAGGCTTTGGCGCCGATCAATCATCCCAAAGAAATGGGGGAGGATATTAATGCTGTGGTTCGAAAACTTAATAAATCAAAAGAATATAAAACCCTTTTTTACAGAAGTTTTGGTGACAGTTTAGCAACTACGGAACGGGTTATGAAAGCACTTTCGCAGTTTCAGCTGACGATTGTTTCCGCTAATTCTAAATATGATAAAGTAAAACAGGGCAAAGCAAAATTCACCGAAGCGGAGGCGAACGGATATCAATTATTCAAAAACAATTGCAGCTCATGTCATACCGAACCGTTGTTTTCCAGTTACGAGTTTGCAAATAACGGACTGCCCATCAATCCAGAACTCAAAGACTACGGAAAATGGAATAAAACAATGGAGCCGGAAGATAAATTGATGTTCAAAATTCCAAGTCTCAGAAATCTTTCTTACACCTATCCTTATATGCATGACGGCAGATTTCAAACGCTGAATGAAGTGCTGGAACATTATGAAAAAGGCATAGAAAAAAGTCCGACATTAGCTAAAGAACTTCAAAATCCGATTGTTTTTACCGCAAATGAAAAGGAAGAGTTATTATCTTTCTTGAAGACACTTAATGATTCTGTGATGGTTTCAAATCACGAATATCAGAAGATAAAAAAATAAAAATGAAGATTTGTCAATTGTTATTGACGAAAAACTTTGCTGAGTGATACGCCCTTGCGAACGTAAAAACAGTTAGTAGTCAAAAAACTTTACGAAACTTTGCGGTAAGAAAAATAGGATAAAAGTCTGTTTAAATAAATAAAATTAAACAATGAAAAAAATAGGAATTATAGGTTGTGGCTGGCTTGGCGGTCATATTGCAGAGAGATTATCCGGACAGTATGAAATTTTCGCAACCACGACATCCGAATCTAAAATACAAGATCTTACTTCCAAAGGATATCACACGACACTGGTCGACTTTCCCGATCATATATCTGAAACAATGACAGAATGGGAAGTTGCGCCACAGTTGGATGCTGTGATTATTACGGTTCCGTTTTCCGGGGTGAGAGGGGCGCAGATTTCAATGAAAGAGAGACAGGATAATTTGTTGACCTTTCTTGGAGATTACAAAGGTCAGCTCTATTTGATGAGTTCTACCGGAGTTTACCCTCAGACTGAAAAAGAATTTACAGAAAACGACCGATCTGCGGATGAGGTTCCGAGTGAGGGCTTTTTAAAAGAAAAATTTCCTCAGGTCAATATTTTGAGATTGGCGGGATTAATGGGAGATCAGCGATTGTTGAAGAATTATAATATTTCCAATTTGGATATGTTGGTCAACCATATTCATTACGCTGATATTTGTTCGGTTGTTGAAAAAATGCTGTACAGACAATCTCAATCCAAAGTGTATAATGTGGTGGCGCCTGTTCATCCTAATAAAGAAGAAATTATCAACGCTCAGAAAGGTCTGCCGTATTCGGGGGAACGTACTACAAAAGGCAGAACGATATCGCCTTCAAAATTAATTGCAGAGTTGGATTTTGAATTTGAATATCCGGATCCGAGGTATTTTCATTTGTAAATAATAAAACCTGCTAGTGTGGCAGGTTTTGTTAGTTAATCAAGGAATAGATTATCCCGTTTAAATTTTTCATTGATTACTTTAGGATCTGCTAATTGGACATTACTCCCCATGTATATTTTGGCTTTTCCGGCGGGATCAGCATAAAAATCTTTTCTTTCTTTAGTAAAATTTGTGAATGTAGTTTCAATAAAATTTTTTGGAAGTGTTATAGGAAGGCTTTGTTTCTTAACACCAATTAAGTTAAAGGTGAAGTAGTGGTTTAGGTCGTATACTTCAACAATTAAACCAGGAAGCCCCTTAAAACGGAATGGGCCGTCATTAATAGGAACATCACTTGTAAACCAAGCAATAAATTTTCTATTATTAAGTAAACAAGTTGCTTTCTGACAGTTAAATTCTCCTATCTTCTTTTTTTCACTTTCTATTTTCCAGTTTATTTTTTCAACAGGATAGCCGTAGAGTTTATTTACAATTTTATCAAGTAATTTGATATTTTTGCCTTCATCATAATATACTTCATGATTTACCCTTGCTTGAGGCATATTAGCAAAGTTTATGGAGTAATTTCCTTTCTCAAAATTGCTTTGTACGATTGAATCTCTACGCATTTTTGAATAGCTTTTATAGATAGATTCTTTACCATTTGAGAGTAACACCATTGTTTCGTCAAACTTTCGATCTTTGTCTAATGAATCACGCATGAATGTGTATTTATAATAAAATACAGTGTTAGACTTTACTTCCTGTGCCTGAACGCAATTAGTTATATATATAATAAAAAATAATAATACTTTTTTCATTTTGGTATAAAGATTATAAAACTCAGATAGTAAATTAATACTGCCTGGGTTATTTAGATATTACTGATGACAGTTAATTTGTTCAACAGCTTCTGCGTCACTCATTAAACAGTCTATTCCCCATTCGGAGCACCATGTAGTGTTTGAATTAAGCCCGCAAGATGTTTGAATAAAAATTTGAATACAACCAAATGCTGTACTGTTTTCTTTGACTTCTTTAGTTTCTTTAGAATCAGAATTTTTAACAACTGTGCTTTTAGCATTTACTAAACCTGCACCAACAAATGCTGCCAATAAGATCATTTTTTTCATTGTTATATTTTTTAATCAGTTAGTTAATAGTTTAAAAATCTCTTTCAAAAATAAACAATATATCATATAATGTGAGAATTATTTTTTCATGGTAAGCCCTGCTATTACTTATGTTTTCAGGGATTAAGAGAATTGTTTTGATTTTATTATGTCTATCTGTTGTTAGTTAATAAAAATTTAATTATATAACTTTAAATAATAAAAATAAAACTTTTCATAAAGCTTTAAAACACCCTTATTCGTAATCAGTCACAAATTACATTGGAGACAAATAATAGTATTCGTAACCAAATACAAATTACATTAGAGCCAAACAATAGTGTTTGTAATCAAATACAAATTACATTTAGGAAAAACAATGGTGTTTGCGACTAAATACAAATTGTTTTTGTTTCCAACAATATTGTTTGTCATTAAATACAAAATTTTTATATTTGAAATATGTGAATTGTTAAATAATTAATAATAAAAATACAATATACGTATGAAAATTACATTATCGAGACTAAGTACTAAAGATCTTGCGACTTTAGCTCAAAGAATTATTTCAAATTCTCAATCGGGAAAATATCCTGTGATCACCAATCATCCTTTACTTTCGGTTTTACAGAACTCATACACCGAGTATGACAGTGTCTATGCCAAACAGATCTACAGCGGAAAAGGAAAAGATGTCGCTACACTGGATCATGAAAGAGATGTCGCTTACAGCAATATGAAGGCATTCTTGAACGGTTACCGAAAACTTTCTTCAATGGCTAATTATCAGCTGGCGGAAGATCTATATGGAGTATTCAAAACTTTTGGGTTGGATCTTGACCGTTTAAGTTATTCCTCCCAAACGGCTCAAATGAAAAAGCTGATTGAAACCTTAGAACGTTCTGAAAATATGGAGAAAATAGCCAATCTTTCCCTTAATAAGGCATATAACGATATGAAGTCTAAGCATGAAGCTTTTGAAATTCTTTTTGCAGAACAGGCAGAAGCCAATGGTGAACTCCGCCAGATGAAAAGTGCTTCAGCTGTCCGCAAGGATCTCGAAAAAATACTAAAATCTTATATCAATCTCGTGACCGTGATGAAAGATGTTCCGGATTGGAAGCTTTTCTATGCCGACACCAACGAGCTTGTGAAGGCTGCAAAAAATTCTTCTATAGCTAAAACTAAAGAGGAAAATTCATCAGATAAAAAAATGTAAATGATTAGGCTCAGCGTAATGCTGAGTTTGATTGTAATAAAAAACCCTCTAAAAAGAGGGTTTAAATTATATTAAGGCTTTACTCGTGGTCTGCATCCACATAGACAATCCTCCTGACCAGTGTTATCGTCACATACACCAACTGCAGTGCACATGTAGATATAACCGATTGGGCAGTTAGGAACACCTCCACCTTTTACTTGTTTTAATTGCTCTCTTGAAATTTTTTTCAAATTTTTCATAGTAATTATTTAATTTGTTTGAATTCCAAATATAACAATATTCCCTATATGAAGAATTATATTTTTAATTTTTAAGAAAATTTTAATGCTTCACCGCCTTAATCGCCGCTTCATAATTCGGTTCATGCGAAATATCATCTACCTGCTCTTCATAAACAATCTTCCCTGAAGGATCGATAACCACAACAGCTCTGCTTAAAAGACCTTTCATTACAGAGTCTGTAAGCTCAACACCGTACGTTTTCCCGAAATCCGAACGGAAATCCGAAAGCATCACCACATTTTTGATTCCTTCTGCACCACAAAATCTCTTTTGAGCGAATGGCAGATCTTTAGAAATACAAAGAACAACCGTGTTCGGAAGATTCGCTGCATCTTCATTAAAATGACGCACAGAAGCTGAACAAACTCCCGTATCTACACTCGGGAAAATATTTAAGATCATGTATTTTCCTTTGTAAGAATCAAGGGTTTGGTCTTTCATCGTAACATCGGTAAGGGTAAACTTTGGAGCTGGTTTATTTACTGACGGTAATTTGGCATACGTGTGTACAGGCTTTCCTCCCATTAGAACGGTGTTGGCCGTTTTAGCATTTTGAGCGAAACTCAATGTGGAGAAAAATATTGCTGTACTGAAAATTAATTTTGAAAACATAAATTTTATTTTTTTAGATGTTTAATTTTTTAACCACAAAAGGCGCAAAAGCCCTTGAACATTTAGATAAGTTGAATATTTTAAAGTTAAACACATTGAAAATAAAAGTTTACAAAATGAAAATCTTAGATTTTCAAAACTTATGTGCTCTTCTATCCGTACTTAAATTAGCTTAAATGAACTTTTGTATCTTTTGTGGTTAAAAATAATTCTGACAAGTTATAAGCAAATTTATTCTTTTTTAAAACGTTAAACATTAATTTTAATTCAAACACCCATTAAATAGAGCGAATCTATTAATCTCCTCTTTTTAAAATCAATTTTTACGTCTACCTTTATTCTATTCAAATTTTTACACTCAAATTATTAAACAAATAAAAATATTTATGGATTCAGTACATAACGCATCATTTCACGAAATTTTTAAAAGCGAAAACGAAATTCCCGAAGAATATAAAGTTCCCGAAATTCACCAACGAACCTATCTTCTCAATGGCGAACTGGTAGAGTGGAACGGAGAAGTCACTAATATCTATTCACCCATCTGTATTCCGACCGAAAACGGTCTGGAAAGAAAATTATTAGGAAGTATTCCGAATATCGGTCCAGAAGAAGCAATGGAAGTTCTGGAAGCTTCTGTAAAAGCCTATGACAACGGTCTTGGTGAATGGCCGACAATGTCGGTTGAAGGTCGTATTAAATGTATGCAGAAGTTTGTGTATTTAATGATCGAACAGCGAGATCTGATCATTAAACTATTAATGTGGGAAATCGGAAAAACGCTGCCGGATTCTACCAAAGAATTCGACAGAACGGTAGATTATATCAATCAAACCATCGATGCTTTAAAAGATTTAGATAGAGAATCTTCACGTTTCCAGCAGGCGGAAGGAACGATTGCCCAAATTCGTCGCGCTCCACTTGGAGTTGTGTTGAGCATGGGGCCGTTTAATTATCCTTTAAACGAAATTTTTACAACATTGATTCCTGCTTTGATTATGGGAAATACAATCTTGTTTAAGCTTCCTAAACATGGCGTGTTGGCGCATTATCCTTTGTTAAATGCTTTCAAAGAAGCTTTCCCGAAAGGAACCGTAAATACGTTGTACGGAAAAGGTTCCGAGATCATAACACCGATCATGGAGAGCGGAAAAATTAATGTTTTAGCTTTCATTGGTTCGAGTAAAGTCGCCAACGGATTGAAAAAACTGCATCCAAAGGTGAATCGTTTAAGGGCAATTTTAAGTTTAGATGCAAAAAACGCAGCGATCGTTACTAAAAACGCCAACCTTGATGTTGCGGTGAGCGAATGTATTTTAGGGGCACTTTCATTCAATGGACAACGTTGTACGGCGCTTAAATTGATATTTGTACAAAAAGATGTTGCAGAAGAATTTACGCAAAAATTAACTGCTGCAGTTTCAGCTTTAAAAGCCGGACTTCCTTGGGGAAAAGATGTGAAAATTACACCGCTTCCGGAAGTAAATAAACCACCTTATTTAAAAGAATGTATCGATGATGCTTTGGCGAAAGGAGCAAAAGTTTTAAATGAAAACGGAGGTTACAATGAAGCTTCATTTGTATTTCCGGCGGTTGTTTATCCTGTAAACAGTGATATGAAACTGTATCATGAAGAACAATTTGGTCCCGTAATTCCGGTTGTTCCTTTTGAAGATATTGATGAGCCGATCGATTATCAGGTAAATGCCGATCACGGAATGCAGGTGAGTATTTTCAGTGAAGATCCGTTGGAAGTTTCAAAATTAATTGATCCTTTTGTGAATTTGGTAAGCCGTGTCAATATCAACTGTCAGGCTCAACGAGGCCCCGATGTTTTTCCGTTTACAGGAAGAAAAGACAGTGCAGAAGGTACGCTTTCGGTTTTTGATGCGCTTCGTTCGTTTTCCATCCGATCTTTGGTAGCTGCAAAAATAACGGAATCCAATAAAAAATTACTGAATACGATTGTGAGAGAACATGATTCTAATTTTTTAAGTACAGATTATATTTTTTAAATTAAAAATTCTTATTTCATAAAAGAGATAAATCTTTTGTGGTGATAAATAAAAGTTCGATAGAATGCTTTCTGTCGGGCTTTTTTTATTATTTTTCAAAAAAACTGTAACATTATTTTTAAAACTGAACTAACTCTATAGAGTAAAAAGCCATGACCTCATTAGAACAGGAATTTTTAGATAAAATTGAAAAACATAAAGGAATCATTTTCAAGATTTCTAAAATGTACATGGACGAAAAAGACGATCGCGACGATCTTTTTCAGGAGATTACCTATCAGGTCTGGAAAGCTTATTCAAACTTCAGAGGCGAAAGTGAGTTTTCAACCTGGCTGTACAGAATTGCCCTTAACACCGCAATTGTTTTCTTAAAATCAGAAAAAAAGAGAAGTTTTATCGCTAATGAAGATTTTTCCAATTATAAAATCATTCAGGATGAATATGATCATGCTAAGGAAGAAAAGCTGGCTGAAATGTATAAAGCAATCAATCAGTTAAATCCCATCGATAAAGCTTTTATTTTCTATTACCTGGAAGATTTTTCCGGAAAGGAAATCGCCGATCAGATGGGGATTTCTGAGGTAAATGTAAGGGTGAAAATGAATCGCGCCAAAAATAAGCTGAAAGATATTTTAAACTCAAAATAGCAAAGTTATGAGAGTAGCGCTTACATCTCACAACTCTTATTTCGTAACAAATTAATCAAAATTTTAAATCAATTATCATGAATATAGATGAACTAAAAAATACCTGGAATGAAGACGATTCTTTTGAAGAAACCCCTGAAATAAGCATTGAACAGAAGAATAAGATCAACCTTCCGCTAGAAAAAATGCGCAAAAACATGAGGATGGAATTTTTATCAACCATCGGAATATTTATCTTCGGATTTATGGTTGTTTGGATTCCTGTTCCTGAAGCTCCGTTTAAATTTAAATTTTACCTCACTATTTTATTGGTTTCAATGGCTTTGGTGACGTTCTTTTTCTTTAGTAAATTTTTCAGGTTATATAAGGAAATGGGAAGTCCAATGTTGAAAACCTATGATTCTTTGCAGGATCTTCTCCATCAGTTAAATTTAAATAAACAGTATTATGTTTCATTTTACCTGAGTTTTGTGCCGTTTTTGGTGTGTGAATTGATTATCGTGATAGAATGTATTCCTCATCCACACCCATTATCGGATATGCAGATTGCGACGACGCTGATCGGATCTGTTTCAGTTGGACTATTTTTATTATACCTCGTAGGAAACTGGTGGTTCAAATATTTTTACGGTAAGCATATTGCCAAAATTGAGAATCTTTTGAAAGAATTGAAGCAATAAATAGAGTTTCGGCGGGCTGAAAGCCCGCCGAAACCTTTTAAATTATTTACTTTACATTCCCTTTTTCCTTTTCAATTTCCTGTTTTACCCAATCCAGCTGTGGATCTTTTTTCTCAATAATATCGTGCAGAGTCTGTGGAATGACAACATTTGGAATAACTCCTTTTTGAGAATTAGAAAGTATAATATTAGGATTGACAAGAAGCAGACCTATCGGCAGTGTGAGCCTTGAATTGGGAAGTACCTGATAAGAGTAAAATCCGGCAACGCTTCCATCATTTGCCCCTCCGGTTTCTTCTCCCACCAAAGTGGCACGTCTGTCGTATTTTAATTTAGAACTGAAAATGGAAGATGAAGAAAAGCTTCCGCCATTCACCAAAACGAAAACCTTTCCCTGAAAAGCATCTTTATTGGGTTGGGTTACATGGTCGGCTT
Organism: Chryseobacterium limigenitum; assembly: GCF_900114875.1. GTDB lineage: Bacteria > Bacteroidota > Bacteroidia > Flavobacteriales > Weeksellaceae > Chryseobacterium > Chryseobacterium limigenitum. The sequence continues at coordinate 54,828 of NZ_FPKW01000011.1, read as the reverse complement.
TTATTTTATAGTAAGATTTTCCGTCTTTTCCTTTGTAAGTATTGAGGGCTTTAAGAAAAACATAGGTTGGGTAGGTTACCCCTTTTACGGCATATTCTAAAGCTGAACTTTTCTTAAAGTAATTGGTTTGTAACGGGGTAAGACTTGAATTAAGCTGTGAAGGCTTTATCAGTACAAAAGGCTTAGTGGCAAGATAAGAATACAGTTCATTGATTTCTTCAAGAGAGCCTCCGTAATTATTACGGATATCGATGATGAGGTACGATGTTTTAGCATCTTTTATTTCAGCGAACGTATTTTTATAAAACTTATCAGAAGCTGAATGAGAGAATTTTTTGATTTTTAAATACGCTGTAGAATTATCTTCACCTAAAAACCTGAAACTCCTGTTGTACGAACTGTTGCCTGCCGGTGGGGTGATTTCTTTCTTTTTACCACACAAAATGGGCTCTTCTTCTCGATGGAGAATGAAGGTCTGTTTTTGACCGTTATATAAGGTTTCAATTTTGGCACTGTCCAGAATTCCATTTTCCAAAGTATAGAAATGGAAGAACATATCTTTCAGATAATAAGGCTGAAAAGTGGTGTTGAAGCCGTCACTGCTTATTAATTTTTTATATTTTTCAATATAAAGAGAAACAGGAATATCATTAATGCTGATGAGTTCTGTTCCGGGTTTGATGTTTTGTAAAGAATCTTTATTTTCAACAATATATAGATGATTATCCTGAATTCTGTATCTGAAGCGCATAAACAAACGCTTTTTGATCTTTAAAAGATCCTCCTTAGAAAGTTCATTGGGAGACTGCAGAGAAAGATGTCCCTGCCTGATACTCGTAATAATAGGCTGTAGTCTGAAGTAAAACTGCGTTGGCGTAAGAGGTTTATCAAGAGTTTGTTTTAAACTGTCGATTTTATGATCCAGATCTTTTTGTGAAATATATTGATAAAGTTGAGGATGCATCTGCTTGAGCTTATAATAAGCAAAATCTACATCTTGTTTAAGTTTTTCGGACGGAATATAATTATCCTGCTGATTACGCTGCTTTCTTATGGAAGAGCAGGAAGCCAGAATGATGATAATTAGTATTACCGAATAGTTTTTCAATGTGTTTGAGTTTTTTCAATCGGCTAAATTAAAAGGTTTAAAATTACCATTCAATAAATGAGTAATAAATTATTCAAAACAGATTATAATTTTAGTTAAAAATAAAGGATTCTCGTTTCCGGATCGTCATGTAATATTAAAGTTATACATTTGAACCCTATTTTTTTCAAGGAAATGATCTATATAATTATCGCAGTTGTCGTTTTATTAGTAGCGGCATATTTCATAGTAACCGGTCAGGAAGTTTTTGGTGAAGCGCCTAAAGGTAAGAGATTAGAACGTGTGAAACAATCTGAACTATATAAGAACAAGCAGTTTCAGAATCTTAGTTATACCCCCTCCATCGCAGAAGGATATGGAATGACGACTGTGTTATACGATTTCTTTTTTGCTAAAAAACACCCTTTATTGAAGCCGTTAAAGCCTGTTCCATCCTTTCATACAGACCTTAAAAGTATTCCAAAAAACGAAGATGTTTACATTTGGTTGGGGCATTCATCGTATTATATTCAGACAGATGGCGTTTCTTTTTTGATAGATCCTGTTCTCAGTACATATGGTTCGCCATTCAAGTTTTTCAATAAAGCTTTTGCGGGATCAGATATTTTTAAACCTGAAGATATACCGGATATTGATTATTTGGTGATTACGCATGACCATTTTGATCATCTGGATTATCCGACGGTAAAATCTATAAAAGATAGAGTGGGAAAGGTGATTTTGCCGCTGGGAGTCGGCGCACATCTTGAAAGATGGGGTTATAAAGAAAACCAGGTCATTGAAGATGAATGGGGAGCTTCGTTTGATTTGAAAAGCGATCTTAAAATAACTTTTACGCCTGCAAGACACTTCTCAGGCAGAAATGTGAAACGCAACGGAACACTTTGGACTTCTTATGTATTGGAAACTCCAACCAAAAAAATATTTTTAGGTGGCGACAGCGGTTATGACACACATTTTAAAATGATTGGTGAAAAGTATGGCCCATTTGATTACATTATCATCGAAAACGGTCAATACAACGAAGCTTGGAAATATATTCACGGGTTGCCAGAAGATGTAGTTCAGGCATGTTTAGACCTAAAAGCTAAAAATGTAATTCCGGTTCACTCTTCAAAATTTGCGTTGGCACTTCACGCCTGGAATGAGCCTTTACAAAAAATTACAAGCCTCGGAAAAGACAAAAATCTACATATTCTTACGCCAATAATTGGTGAAACTGTTGATTTAAATAAAACCGACAATCAATTTAAGGTTTGGTGGGAAGATTAATTTAGGCGTGCCAAATATCTTTATATCTGGCGGGGTGATTTTCAAACTGCTGTCTTACAAAATCACATTCAGGGTCTACGAGTAGATCCTTTTCTTCGGCGTAGCGTACCAATTCATCCAGAAGCAACTTGGCAAATCCATGACCTTCATGCTCTTCATTAAGTTTGGTATAGTAAACAATGAGAAGCCTGCCATCAATTTTTATGGACATATATCCTGCCTTTTTTTCGTCAATTAATATCTGCAATTCATCTTGATATGGAGATATTTCGAATTTTATATTTTCCATAATAATTAAGATTTGGGTTGAATGAATATTAAATTAGAAGATTATTTCAACCTTCTTTTCTTTAAAATTACAAATTTAAAATGAAATTTAGACACAAAAAACACAAACATTCATGCAATTTCTTAAGATTCATTAGTGATTAGTATCTAAATTAAAGTAATTCTCCAAACACTAAACACTAAACACCAAACACTAAACACTAAACACTAAACACTAAACACCAAAACACCAAATACTAAAACCTATCCAGCTATTTGTGAAATGTTTAACAAAGATTGGGAAGATATTGTATTGATTTGGCATTTTAATTGAGAATACTATTATAGTAAAATTTAAAACGAAATGAAAAAGATATTATTAGCAGCGTTTTTTGTTGGGACATTTAGTCTCAGTTATGCACAGTCAGAATACTACAACGATTATAGAAGAAGTGTAACCGATATAAATTGGCAGACCGTGGCTGCGGATCTATTATTGTCAAAAACACAGACAAACGAATTAAATTCACTCAACGACAGATATCACGATTACAATTCTTGGAACAGAGTTTATGTAAACAACCCGGACAGATGGAGAGAAGACAGATATTATGAAATAGAAAGAATTTTAGGTAGAGAAAAATATCAGAAATTCAAAGCTAAATATTACAAAGGCCAAAACCCTACAGCAGTTTATAATCGAAATAAAAACAATGACAAAAGATATAAACACATGACCAAAAAATCCAAAAATTATAAACAAGATAACGGAAGAGGTCACAAACATTAACCTATTATCAACTATATATATTCAATTTTTTAACTTGACTGGTCGAAAGATCGGTCATTTTTTTTGATATTAATCGTAATTAGAGATAATCGAAAAATCTTTTGGAGTTCTGCCAGGTAGAACGTCTTTGCGAACTTAAAATCAACGGAATCATTTATAAAAAAAACTTTACGGGCTTTGCGTTAAAAAAATGGTATTATTAAAATGGATATTCAATTTTATAGAATTAATTGTAATTATATCTTGTTTGAATTTTATAACTTTGAATAATGGAAACACCGGAAACAATAAGCGAATTTTACGAGCGTAATGTAAATAATATCACTTTCAAAGGTACTACAACCCCGGGAATTGGGCATTTTAATGTCTTTAGCCGTGACGATTGTTCTTTGATAACGCCTTACAGTAGGAGAGATTATTATAAAATTTCATTAATCATCGGAAAAGGAAAACTTCATTATGCTGATAAGTGGATCCATGTTGACAGACCCGCATTATTGTTTTCAAATCCAGTGGTTCCTTACTCTTGGGAGGCTGATGATGAGGATCAAACGGGTTGGTTTTGCCTTTTCTCAGATCAGTTTTTGCAAAATGGAAACCGTTTGGGAAACCTGCAGGATTCTCAGCTTTTTAAAATTGGAGGAACACCGATTTTCTTTGTTGATGATGAACAAAAGAAGTCAGTTTCTGAGATTTTCCAAAAAATGATGATCGAAATTCAGTCTGATTATATTCATAAATACGATATGCTTCGCGCCTATCTCCATCTCCTGGTGCACGAAACCATGAAAATGAATCCAGCCGAAAATTTTGAACATTATCAAAATGCTTCTCAGAGAGTAGCTTCATTATTTATGGAATTGCTTGAAAGACAGTTTCCAATTGACAGTCCGGAGGCTTATCTCAAATTGAAAACTCCAACCGATTACGCAGAAAGTCTTTCTGTTCATGTGAATTCACTGAATCGTTCTGTAAAAGAAATTACGGGTAAAACGACAAGTCAGCAGATCACTTCAAGGATCATTCAGGAAGCCAATGCATTATTACAGCACACAGATTGGAATATCTCTGAGATCGCGTATGGATTGGGATTTGAAGAACCTGCTTATTTTACCAATTATTTTAAAAAGCAGACCGGGCTTACTCCAAATGCCCTTAGAAATTCTCTTGTTTGATTTTTATAATTCTTAGTTTGAATTCTATATGAAATATTAAAAGTTCTTGTTCTAATTTTGTTCTTATAATTTAAAATCACAATCAATTATGAAATTCAGAAAATTAGGAAACACAGGAGAGCAGTTATCTGCTATTGGTTTAGGATGTATGGGAATGAGCTTTGCGTATGGCCCTGCAGACGAGCAGGAAAGTATCAGTACTTTACATAAAGCGCTGGATCTTGGAGTGAATTTTTGGGATACTGCGGATATGTACGCCAACGGTGAAAATGAAAAACTGATCTCAAAAGTATTGGTTCCGAATCGTGATAAGATTTTTATAGCTACAAAATTCGGATTCAGGTTTAAAGATGGAAAAGCAAGCCACAGCGGTGCTCCCGGAACTTATTTTGATGGTTCTCCGGAATGGATCAAAAAGGCTGTTGATTTGAGTCTTCAAAGATTAAAGATTGATGAAATAGATCTTTACTATGCTCACAGAGTTGACCCAAATATTCCTGTTGAAGAAACGGTCGGAGCGATGGCTGATCTTGTAAAAGCGGGTAAAGTAAAATATCTTGGTTTATCGGAAGCTTCTCCGGAATCCATCAGAAAAGCTAATAAAATTCATCCTATTACGGCTTTACAGTCAGAATATTCTATACTTACAAGAGATGTGGAGAAAGAAATTCTAGCCACTATCAGAGAGCTTGGAATTACTCTGGTACCTTATTCGCCTTTGGCAAGAGGTTTTTTTGCTAATATTAATGAAGCTCAGAATTTCGGCGATGATGATTTCAGAAAGTCTCTTCCGCGCTATCACAATGAAAGTTTGGAAAATAATAAAAATTTAGCCAAAGAATTCAATGATTTAGCAGAATCTAAAGGAATAAAAGGAACTCAATTAGCCTTAGCTTGGGTTCTGAATCAAGGGGAAGACATTATTCCGATTCCAGGAACAAAACGTATCAAATATTTAGAAGAAAATATTGCCGCAACGAATATTGAGCTTTCTCAATCTGAACTTGAAACCATTGATTCTATTCTGAAAAAATATCCAAATATTGGAGAAAGATACAGCGAAGGTTCTATGAAATTGGTGAATAATTAAATGAAAATTTTAATTCAATAATTAAAAAAACACCATTTAAACCATGAATAGGAGAGAACTTTTAAAAACCGGAATATTGGCGGGAACATTGAGTATTATTCCTTTTTCTGAAACTTTGGCGACCGCAAAAGAGACAGCATTGAATCTGGAGGATGATCTTTCAGGCTTTAAAAAGATAAAATTAGGCGAGCTTGATCTATTCATTTTAACGGATGGGTTTATTCATGAGAAAAATCTGGAATCTTTTGCTCCGAGAGGAAATATTTCAGAACTGAAAACCATTCTTAAAGACAACTTCAGATCCGATGAATACGTAGATATGGCGATGAATGTATTGCTGGTAAAAGCAAAAAATAAACTGATTTTGCTGGATGCCGGAATGGGAATTTTCTCTGATGAAAGAACAGGATTTTTAGTTAAAAGTCTTCAAAAAGCAGGATTTTCACCCAAAGATATTACAGATATTTTCCTTTCTCACGCTCATCCGGATCATATTGGCGGAGTAGTGGATAAGCAAAATAAACTGGTATTTCCGAACGCCAATATTTTCATTTCAAAAGTTGAACATGATTTTTGGATGCAAGCAACGATTAAAGATTTCAGCAACAGTATATTAAAAACGGTACCAGATGTTCTTAATCAAATTATTCCGGGCATTCAGAAGGTATTGAAAATCATTCAGCCAAAGTTAAAATTTTACGATTTAAATAGCTCTTTATATGATAATTTTAACTTTCAATTGGCGCCCGGACATACTCCAGGCTTAACAGCCATCACGATTTCTTCGGGCAATGAAAAACTAATTTATATTGCAGACCTGATTCATTCTGATATCATCCTTTTTCCGCATCCGGATTGGGGATATTTTGGAGATACGGATCTTGATATTGCAATCGCATCACGTAAAAAACTGCTTCAGCAATTGGCCGAAACCAAAACGAGAGCTTTTGCCTATCATTTGCCTTGGCCTGGATTAGGTTTTACCAAAAAATGGGGTAATGCATTTGAATGGATTCCTGAGGCATTTATGAATTAAGTTTCATTTAAAATTAAAATTTTCTACGACATAATTAAACAATAAATCCTCTCATTTCTGGGAGGATTTATTTTAACATAAGAAAAGTTGATACTGTTATGTATCGTTGTGCAGTATTAATGACGGAAGAAGTTTATTATTACTTTAAATTTCCCTAAATAATGCGTAAGCTATTTTCACTGCTCGAAACTCATTTTCAATAATGCTGATCTTTTTTCTTACAGATGTTTGTAAAGTATATGGACGTTATGTAAAATGAAATGCGTACCCTGATGTTCCAACAGAATATTGCAGAACTTTTCGGGAAAATAGTTGCATCAATGATTAACTGGGGCAGGGAGCATAGAAGAGTGATTGTGGAGGATAGGATTTTTAATGATCCATATATTAATAATGATGAAAAAAAGTAATACTATCATGAATTCTTTTCATTTTTATTGAATATATTTAATATATACCTTTGTCAATAAAAATAAATCAAAATGATTGAACAAGAAATCAGAGCGATGCTAGAAAGATATTTCGACGTATTGCAAACTCAGGATCTTAATGAATTTGACAAAGTATTTAATGCAAACAGTGTGTTGTACTCTGCGCAGGACAATAATTTTGTAGTAAGACCTTTTCAGGAATACAGAGAAATGGTGAAAAACAGAAAATCACCTGTTGAACTAGGTTCAGGCCGTAGAGACGAGATTGTTTTTTTAGATATTTTATCTGATGAAATGGCTTTTGCGAAAGTGCGCTTACAGTTATTCGATAATATTATGGTAGATTATCTGAATATCGTAAAAGTAGACGGAAACTGGAGTATTGTTTCTAAACTTTTCTATAGAGAAGGCTCAGCAGTATAATCTGCTATCTAAGGAATTCAGTATATTTTAATCTACTAAGTCGCAAAGTTCCAGTTTTAAATATTCAATAAATTTATTGAAATAATCGGGATTTTTTGTGTCTTTCAAAATTGAAATATATTGAATTCTTTTTAATCCATTTTCTCCAATTTTAATTGCTTTTAAGGTTGGATTTGCCAATAAGTGCTGTTCTGCAGACCATTTTGGCATTGTCATTATTCCCATTTCAGCTTTCACCATAGATAAAGATGCTTCTGTAAGAGGGATTGGCATTATTTTTTTTGGAACTATATTTTGTGGTTTTAAAAATAAATTATAAACTGTTACCTTTTCTAATGGTAAAGAATGAACGATCAGATTTTCATCTTGGAAATCCTCTGGTAAAACATATTCTTTTGATGCTAAATGATGGTTTTCAGAAACAAGTAAAACAGTTTCGTTCTCAAAGAGTTCTATATATTCTAAGTTTTTATTTTCTATAAGGTCACTTGTAAGGGCAATATCCAGAGTATGGTCCAAAAGACTTTCTAAGGCATTGTTTGCCGCATGTATTGCTATATTCAGATCTACTTTAGGATAAGAATTATTAAACTTTTTTAATACTGGAGCCAGCCAATGGTACCCGGAAAAACATTCACTACAAAGATTTATAGTGCCTGTATCTCCATGAATCAGACTATTGATTTCATTCTGAGTATTGTAAAGTTTATCAAGAATCTCATTTGCTGTTTTATACAGCTTTTCTCCTGCTTCTGTTAAAATAAGCTTTTTATTACTTCTGATAAAAATATCAGTACCTAATTTCTGTTCGGCCTCTTTTAATTGATGACTTAATGCAGACTGTGTCAGGTGTAACTTATTGATGGCTTTTGTGATGCCGCCTTCCTCAACAATAGCTTTTATGAGTTTTAAATGTCTGATTTCCATTCTTTGCTGAAGATTTTTATAATAATTCCCCCTTTTTAAAAGGGGGAATTACAGTTTATTTTTTTTTTTAGATTCCGTCAATAATTTCATTTAAAACGGTGCTTGGTCTCATTGCTTCATACGTTTTGTATGTATCAGTTTTGTAGTAACCATCAATGTTTTGTGGTTTACCTTGAGCACCAATTAATTCAGCATTAATTACTTCTTCGTTTTCCTGCATTGCTTCTGCAACCGGAGCAAATTGTGCAGCTAATTCAGCATCAACAGTTTGGTTTCCTAAAGCTTCAGCCCAATACATTGCTAAATAGAAGTGAGAACCTCTGTTATCAATCTGGCCAACTTTTCTAGCAGGAGATTTGTCTGTTGCTAAGAATTTAGCATTTGCCTCGTCTAATGCATCAGCTAAAACCTGAGATTTTGTATTTCCCTGAGTTTGTGCTAAATGTTCTAAAGAAGCCTGTAAAGCCAAGAATTCACCTAGAGAATCCCATCTTAAATATCCTTCTTCCAAGAATTGTTCAACGTGTTTTGGAGCAGAACCTCCGGCACCTGTTTCGAACAGACCGCCACCGTTCATTAATGGAACGATAGAAAGCATTTTTGCAGAAGTTCCAAGTTCAAGGATTGGGAAAAGATCCGTTAAATAATCTCTCAATACGTTTCCTGAAACAGAAATTGTATCTTTTCCTTCTCTTGCTCTTTTCAATGTTTCAGTCATTGCGTCTTTAACATCAAGAATCTTAATGTCAAGTCCGGTAGTATCGTGATCAGCCAAATATTTTTCAACTTTTTTGATCATTTCTCTGTCATGAGCTCTTCCTTTATCTAACCAGAAAATAGCTGGAGTTTCAGAAAGTCTCGCTCTGTTTACGGCTAATTTTACCCAGTCCTGGATTGGAGCATCTTTAGTCTGACACATTCTGAAAATATCACTTTTTTCTACTTTTTGAGAAAGAAGAACGTTTCCATTTTCGTCCTGAACTTCAATTGTACCGTCTGCAGTTGCCTGGAAAGTTTTGTCATGAGAACCGTATTCTTCAGCTTTTTGAGCCATTAAACCAACGTTAGGAACTGATCCCATTGTTGTAGGATCTAATTTTCCGTACGCTTTCATATCATCAATTACAGACTGATAGAAACCTGCGTAAGAACGATCCGGAATGATACAAACTGTATCTTCTTCTTTTCCTTCTTTGTTCCACATTTTACCGCCACCTCTTACCAAAGCAGCCATAGATGCATCAACAATGATATCGGAAGGAACGTGGAAATTAGTAATTCCTTTGTCAGAATTTACCATTGCCACTCTTGGTCCGTTTGCCAAAGCAGCTTCAATATCAGCTTTAATGTCAGTTTCCTGAGCATTTCCTTTGATTTTATCGAAAAGGTCAGCAAGACCGTTGTTTGGATTAACATCTAAAGACTTGAACGTTTCAGCATATTTAGCAAAAACATCTTTAAAGAAAGTTTCTACGATAGCCCCGAAAATAATTGGATCAGAGATCTTCATCATCGTAGCCTTTAAGTGAGCAGAAAGAAGTACGTTTTTGTTTTTAGCTTCTTCAATAGCTTGTTGAACGAAAACTCTTAAAGCGTTTAAGTTCATTACAGAAGAATCAATTACTTCTCCAGCCTGAAGACCTGCGAAATCTTTTAATAAAGTTTCTGCACCATCATTTCCTTTGAAAACGATTTTATATTTTGTTGCATTCTCAAGAGTGATAGAAGTTTCTGTTCCGTAGAAATCCCCGCTGTCCATATGAGCAACGTCAGTTTTGCTGTCGGAAGCCCAATCTCCCATTCTGTGAGGGTTTGCTTTTGCGTAGTTTTTAACAGCTTTTGGAGCACGTCTGTCAGAGTTTCCTTCTCTTAACACAGGGTTTACAGCGCTTCCTAACACTTTAGCATATTTAGCTTTGATTGCTTTTTCTTCGTCATTTTTAGGCTCTGCAGGATAATTTGGAATTGCGAAACCTTTAGACTGTAATTCAGCGATAGCCGCATCTAGTTGAGGTGCTGAAGCTGAAATATTGGGTAATTTGATAATGTTTGCATCAGGTTGAGTAGCCAATTGACCTAATTGAGCCAATGCATCGTCAATTTTCTGATCATCTTTCAAAAATTCAGGGAAGTTTGCTAAAATTCTTCCTGCCAAAGAAATATCCGGAACTGCAATTTCAATATTCGCTGATTTTGTAAATGCTTTTACAATCGGTAAAAACGAGTGTGTTGCCAACATTGGAGCCTCATCCGTTAATGTGTAATAGATTTTTGATTTGTCTGACATTATACTGTTATTTATTATTTGATTTTTTAGTTCCACAAATTTAGTTAAAAATTAAATTTTTAGATTAATCCTAAATGAGATTTTTCACTTTAAGATTAATTTAACCTTTGTTTGATGAAAAAAGTTTTCATTTTCATTAAATTTGAAAAACCTTAAAAAATAAATTATGTCAAATATTACCTTAAAAGGAAACGCAGTAAACACAATAGGAACTTTACCGTCAGTGGGAACTACCATCAGAGATTTTGCTTTGGTAGATTCAGGTTTAAACGTAAAAACACTAGAGAGTTTTGAAGGAAAGAAAAAAGTGTTCAATATTTTCCCAAGCATCGATACGCCTACTTGCGCATCTTCTGCAAGAAAATTCAACGAAGAAGCTTCAAGCTTAGAAAATACAGTTGTAATCAATGTTTCTAAAGATTTACCGTTTGCATTAGGAAGATTTTGTGCTGCAGAAGGACTGAATAATGTAGAAACGCTTTCAGATTTCAGAAGTAGTTTCGGTGATGATAATGAGCTTACAATTGCAGATTCTCCATTGAAAGGACTTTTAAGTCGCGCAGTAATTGTAACTGATGCTGATAATAAAGTAGTTTACACAGAACAGGTTTCGGAAATCGCTGATGAGCCAAATTATGACGCGGCGCTTTCAGCTTTAAAATAATTTAGGAATAAAAAACTTTTCTATGAAAAAGCCTTGTGAAATATTTTACAGGGCTTTTTTATGAAAATAATTCGACATTAATTATTTGCTAATTAATATTTTAAATTGTTTCATTACGATTGTTGCATTTTATTTGTAAAAAAGATAGTTTTGCAAAAAACTAAATAATCAATGAAACAAATTTTCACATTTTTATCAACCCTAACCTTTGCATTAGGGTTCTCACAGGACGGCTTTTTAGACACAACTTATGGGAATTCAGGATTTTACGTCCATAATAGCGGAGCTTACGGAAAATCTATTGAAATTGATGCCAATCAAAAAATGGTGATTGGAACCTATGGTACGGATCTTACTTTTAAATTCTTTAGATTTAGTTCATCAAATCAATTAGACACTACTTTTGGAACAGGAGGTTCAACGTCAATAAGTTTAGGCGGAGAAAATGCTGTACTAAATGATATGAAAATACAGTCTGATGGAAAAATTGTAGCAGTAGGATATTGGGAAGATGCAGGAAGCGCTAACAGGAAAGATTTTATTGTTATCAGATTAAATGCAGACGGAACATTGGATACTACTTTCAATACAACAGGAAAACTTACCATTGCGTTTGGTTCAAATGAAGATGTGGCAAATGCAGTCGCAATACAGAATGATGGTAAAATTCTGGTAGCAGGACATTCTTTCACGGGATCTTACAGAGATGTTGCCATTGCAAGAATAAACGTAAACGGAACATTGGATAACACATTTGGCACCAACGGGAAGATTACAACAGATATTGCAGGAAATCATGATGCAGCGACTTGTATTGCTATAAATAGCGACGGTAAATTTGCCGTAGGCAGCTATACTTACGGAGCGGGATCATCAAGTATTTTTGCTGATTTTGGTATTGCGAAATACAATACAAATGGTTCTTTAGATACATCATTCAGTTCAGATGGAAAGCATGTTGTGGTGATTGCTTCATCATTTAATGATAAACCTGTTGCAATAGCATTTCAAAGCAATGGAAAAATCTTAATGGGTGGATCTGCATTTCTTTCCACTAGCAGCAGAGACGATTTTGCGGTAGTAAGATTGAATGCTAACGGTACATTAGATACTTCTTTTAATACAGCGGGTATTTTTACAACCACCTTAGGATCATCTGATGATACAGCTTATGCTATGAAATTGCTTTCAGACGGTAAAATTTTATTGGCAGGAACTATTGCTTCAGGATCTTATAATGATATAGGTTTAATAAGAGTTACAAGCAGCGGTTATTTAGATACAACTTTCGGAACCAACGGGAAAACTCAACAGGGATATGGTAATTTATCCGTTATTCAGGATATGGATGTTATGAGTGATGGAAAAATAATGGTTTGCGGATCTGCAGGAACAACTAATATTTTTCTGGCAAGATTCAATGGGTCAACACCTTTGTCTTTGGGAACTAACGATTTGGCAGCAGATAAAAAAGAGCTTTCTGTATATCCAAACCCAGTAAAAGATGTATTATATTCTGATCAGAAACTGGAAAATTTTGAGCTGTATTCTGCAGGCGGAGACTTGGTGAGATCAGGTAAGAATGAAAGCAGTATCACCTTTCATGATCTTCCTAAAGGAGTATATATGCTGAAAATTAAAAATAAGGATAAAGGCATAACAAAGAAAATAATTAAAAATTAATCATAGAAAAGCATCCTGAAAAGGGTGCTTTTTCTTATTATTGGAAATAAAATAATTTTTAATGAAAAGTTTGATGAAGAAAAACATAAAGATTTGAAATTTTATTCGAATGATTGATCTTTTAAACACTAGTATTTCCACAAATAACGACAAACATCTTTGCAGATCTGTGAAATCTGCGGGATAAAAAAATCAACACAAATTTGTGTTTAAATTAATGATTCAGCTCATCAAAATATCATTATATTAAAACTAACTTTACACAATAAATGAAACGTTCCGGAACCGCAGATCTACCTCTTCACTATGGCAAAGTACCTCCATGGCTGTACGAGCGTATGTCTATTCTCGGACTTTCAATTATTGAAGTTATCTTGGCAGATTACGGAAAAGATGAAGTCCTTCGTCGGCTTTCTGATCCATTCTGGTTTCAGAGTTTTGGAGCTGTAATGGGTATGGATTGGCATTCTTCGGGAATAACGACTTCTGTAATGGGAGCTTTGAAACGTTCAATCAATCCCAATTCACAATCGCTTGGATTGTATATTTGCGGAGGAAAGGGTAAGTTTTCCAGAGAAACTCCATCAGAATTACTTCAAATTGCTGATAAAACGGGACTAAATGGAACTGAACTGGTAAGAGCCAGCAAACTTTCCGCAAAAGTCGATAATACGGCAATTCAGGATGGTTATCAATTATATTTACACAACTTTATTGTATCAGACAACGGAAATTGGAGCGTCGTTCAACAAGGAATGCACGAATCTGACGGAACTGCAAGACGCTACCATTGGCATTCAGAAAACATAAAATCCTTTATTGAAGAGCCTCATACGGGAATCAATGGAATTTCGAGAGGAACAATTTTAAACTTAACGGACTCAGAAGCATCAGAAAACCGAAAAGGAATTTTAGATATTTCTCACACAGATTCTGCAGAAATTATGAGCGATTTTTCACGATTAATTCTTCCTAATCATCATGATGTTCAGGCTTCTGATGTAGATTTAAAACGTCTCGGAGCGCTTTTATATGTAACCCGCGAACAGCAACCGCAGAATTTCGAAGATTTATTATTGTTAGAAGGTGTCGGCCCTCGAACCATGCAGTCTTTGGCTTTGGTGAGCGAGGTGATTCACGGTGCGCCTTCAAGATTCAAAGATCCGGCAAGATTTTCCTTTGCTCATGGCGGAAAAGACGGGCACCCGTTTCCTGTTCCGACTAATGTTTATGATGAAAGCATCCAGATTCTTAAATCAGGAATTGAAAAATCTAAGCTGGGCAATTCAGATAAATTAAAAACGTTAAATAAGCTTCATCAAATTGTTGAAGCTACCGAAAAAGATTTTATTCCAAGTTTTGATATTCAGGAGGTTATTGAAGAAGAACGGCAAAATTCCTGGCGATTCGGTGGGAAAACTGTTTTCGGAGATGCCCAGAAACCTTCTCATCCAAAAGCGATTCAGCTTTCTTTGTTTTAAGATCCTATTTTCTGACTTAGGAAGCGGAGACGTGAAGAAAATTAGAATTTAAACCGTTAAAAAATTCCCACTGTTTGAGTGCTAGACAAATTTTGATTCGAAGAACAAATGATAAATTCTCGCTAGTTTTGGGAATTTTAGGATTAAATTGTAATTTTTAGTCGAAGTTTCCAGTCTTGAACTTTTGGTTCTTTTGCTTCAAGGTAAAAGAACATATAATTAATATTCAATTAATTTTCATCAATTCCAATAAAAATTCTAATTTTAAAATCTTAAAAACATTGATTTGATGACAAACAAAGCCTTAGAAATCTGCTATGATTTCCCGTTTTTCTTATCCGAGGAGCTTGAAGAAATATTTCTGGCTCATGAAAAAGTAGTTTTCCAGAAGGGAGATATTATTCTTGAAGAAGGAAAAACTGCCAACGAATATTATATTTTGGAGAAAGGTCTGGCTCGTTCGTTTGTTAATGATTTTAATGGAAATGATGTGACGACCCATTTTTTTGCGGAAAATGAGATCATCATTGAAGTTTCTTCTCTCTTTCAAAGAATTCCGACGCAGGAAAATATTGTTTGTATTACAGATTGCGAATGCTGGAAATTCAGTTTTGAAACTTTTCAGGAATTATTCCATAAAATCCCCAACCTCAGAGAATGGGGAAGAGCATGGATGTCGCAGCAGCTTTTCATTTACAAACAGCGTTCTGTGGAAATGTTTACTCTTTCCGCAACAAAGCGGTACCTTAATCTTTTAGAGCAGAAACCTCAGGTGGTACAATTTGCGCCTTTGAAGCAAATTGCTTCCTATCTGGGAGTTACGGATACTTCTTTAAGTAGAATTCGCAAAGAAATTGTTTCACATCCAAAGAAAATTTAATTCTTGTCTTATGGCAAGTTGATATTCGCAATGATTTGATAATTTTGGTTAAAAGTTTAATACTAAAAATTACAAAATGAAAATCAATCAAATTTACGTCAACCTTCCGGTTAAGGATATTCAAAAAACGAAAGAATTCTGGACAAAACTTGGATTCCCGATCAACGAACAAATTTCAGATGAAAGAGCAGTTTGCGTGATAATGAATGACAATATTTATGTCATGTTTTTAACGGAAGAACATTTCCAGACTTTTTCCGAAAGACCGGTTCCTAAAGGTGATACAACTCAGGTTTTGCTTGCTATTGGGCTAAACAGCCGTGAAGAAGTTGATCAACTGGTAAATACTGCTGTAGAAAACGGAGCGTATCAGCACGAAGAACCTCAGGATTACGGCTGGATGTATCATAATTCTTTCTGGGATATCAACGGGCATGGCTGGAATGTCATGTTTTCAGATCCTTCTCAAATGCCGACTGAGTAATTCTTTAATATAAAAAGTTCTGACAGATTTAACAGATTTTTAAGCAGACTCATCTGTGAAAATCCGGATAAAAATACACCAACCCCAAAAATATGAGCAACGATAGTGAAATTGTAAAGTATCTGATATTCAGTAATTACAAAGTGATTTCGATGAATATTAACGATATTTCGAACGAAGAATCTATGATTTTTCCTAATGGAGAAGCCAACTGTATGAATTGGGTTTTAGGACATTTAATTTATATAAGAAATGCTTTTTTGAATGTTTTGGGTGAAGAACCAGTTTGGAATAACGAAAAATTTTCGTGCTACAATCGTGGTGAAATTCCTTTAAACAGAAAAGATGAGTTTGTAAGTTTTGATGAATTAAAGTCATATTTAAAATCATCACAGAATAAATTTGAAACAAAGCTTAACAGCCTTGAAAGCCTTGATTCTGTCATAATTAATGATATTTCGGGATTATCTCTTCACGAAATTTATCACAGCGGACAGCTCGGATATATAAGAAGAATGCTTGGGAAATCGGGTGCAATAAAATAAAAGGTAAAAATTATTTAAACTCAAATCTCATAAATATTTTCACAAACAAACACAATCATCTGTGAAAATCTGTGAAATCCGTGGAAAAAAAATAAAAAATCAAACAAAATGGACACACCAAAATCAAAAAAATTAGACATCATCATTCCCGCATTTCGAGGTCACAGCCAAAGTTTCCTGATGGTTCTTGACGGAATTTCCGAGGAAGATGCCCTAAAAAGAATTGAAGGCAGAACCAACCACATCATCTGGATGGTCGGGAATTTTCTGGACATGCGTTATGCTTTGGGATACGTTCTCGGACTTCAGGAAGAATTTGAATTTAAAGATCTTTTCTTTCAGGGAAAAGCTTTGGATGAGAGTTTAACCTATCCGTCTTTACAGCAATTGAAAGACGCTTTTCATAAAATTTCTCCACTTGTTTATCAAAAATTATTGGAAGCGACAGATGAAGAATTAGACAAAGCATTTCCCATGGGAATGAACATCGACTTTTTCCCTGAAACCGTTCTGAATTTCGTTGGAATGTGCATCGGCCGTGAAGATTATCTTTCCGGGCAAATTGGATTAATGCGAAGAATCCTTGGTTATGAAGGAATGAAATATGATTTTGATAAAGATTTAAAATATTAACAATGAATCCGGTTGAAAAAGGTCATAAGCAAGTTAACGGAATTAAGATGTATTACGAAATCTACGGTTCCGGAAAACCTGTGGTGCTGATTCATGGCGGTGGTGGTTCTATTTTATTTGATTATAAAGAAGTCATCACAAGATTAGAAAATAAATTTCAATTAATTGGAATTGATCTTCAAAACCACGGAATGACCGAACATCGCGATATTCCTGAAACTTTCGAACAGGACGCTCATGATGTTGCCGCTCTTTTGAAAGAATTAAATATAGAAAAAGCATCATTTTGGGGTTTCAGCAATGGTGGAAATACGGTCATGCAGATTACTCATCTTTATCCTGAACTTGTAGAAAAATTGATCGTTGCATCAGCTTTTTACAAAAAAAGTGGAATGATGGATGGCTTCTTTGAAGGAATGACGGAAGCAACTTTGGAATCTATGCCCGAGCCTTTGAAAATCAATTTTCTAAACTTAAATCCAGACTTTTCAGCGCTCGAAAATATGTTCGACAAAGACAGCAAAAGAATGCAGACTTTCGAAGATTGGAGCGAAGATATTTTGAAGGGTATAAAATCTCCAACTTTATTTATTTCCGGCGATAAAGATGTAATGAAACCAGAACATATCGTTGAAATGTGGCGTTTGGTGAAAGATTCTCAATTAATGATTCTTCCTGCAACTCATGGTTCTTATATGATGGCTGATTTTGGAGGGAATGTTGATGAGAAATTAATTGATTTGACGGTGAATGAAGTGGAGAAATTTTTGAACCATTAAGATTCAGTTAAGTTTTTAGGAATATTAAGTTGAGATTCTTCCTTCGTCAGAATGACAAACTGGATGGTTTGGGAATTATACTTTCAATCTTCGCTGAGTGAAACGCCTTTGCGAACGAAAAATATTCTCAATCATTTCAAGAAAAAACTTGCGCTCTTTGCGTTAAAGAAAAGATGAGATTGCCACGTCGCAAAGCTCCTCGCAATGACAACAAAAAAACAAACTTTAAAAAATAAAATATCATGGCTAAATTAAATCCGTACTTAAATTTCGATGGAAAAGCAGAAGAAGCTTTCACTTTTTACAAATCTGTTTTCGGTGGAGAATTTCTAGGTGAAATCCACAAAATGGGAAATGCTCCCGGAACTGAAAATTTATCAGACGAAGAAAAGAACAGAGTAATGCACATTGCGCTTCCTATCGGAGGAGATTTGCTGATGGCATCGGATATTGTTCCAAGTTTCGGACAAAAACTGAATGTTGGAAACAACAATTATGTATCAATTTTCCCTGAATCTAAAGATGAAGCAGACAGACTTTTTAAAGGACTTTCTGAAGGTGGAAATGTAGAAATGCCAATTGAAGACCAGTTTTGGGGAGACTATTTTGGCAGCTTTCAGGATAGATTCGGTGTTCATTGGATGGTGAACTATAATGCAGAATACACAAAATAATCTTATATTTAAACTAAATTACAAAAGGGCTGCTAAACTTTAGCCGCCCTTTCAATACATCAAAAATACAATTTATGGAACCTATTAAGATTGATATTACGATTTTAGAGCCTGTTCAAAAGGTTTGGGATTATTATAACGGTCCGAAACATATCACAAAATGGAACTTTGCACACGAATCTTGGCAATGCCCAAGTGCTGAAAATGATTTAAAAGTTGGCGGAAAATTCAAAAGCAGAATGGAAGCAAAAGACGGAAGTTTTGGATTTGATTTTGAAGGAATTTATGATGAAGTAATTCCAAATGAGAGAATAAAATACCATTTGGAAGATGGAAGAAATGTAGACATCGTTTTCGATCAAATTGATGAAAATACAACGAAAGTTAAGATAAATTTTGAGCCTGAAAAACAAAACTCTGTGGAAATGCAAAGGGATGGATGGTATGCTATCCTGAATAATTTTCACAAATATGTTGAAAACAATTAAATAACTTTTTGATCATCATGATAAACTTAATAATAATGGCGAAATGTTTAAGCTCTATTTGTATGGTTAATCATGTTGTGGAAGGAGATTTTTTGCAGGGTATTATTGCAATGCCCGCAAGAAGGGCTTTGGAAAAAGAGAAAATAAATTCTTTAGAAAAACTGTCGGACTATTCTGAAAAAGAAATTATGCAATTGCACGGTTTTGGAAAAAATACGATGGGAAAACTGAAGATTTATATGAAAGAAAATCATGTTTCTTTTAAAGATAATTAAAACTAAACTCACAGTTTGTCATTTTGAAGGAACAAGCATCTTAATGGTTTTTAATCACTAAGAGATTGCTTCGCTTCGCTCGCAATGATGTTCAACCCTAAATTTAAAACTATATGAACAACGATATTTTCCCATGCCTTTGGTATGACGGAGACGCAAAAGAATCAGCAGAATTTTACTGTAAAATATTTGATGGAAAAATTACAGCAGATACTCCTGTTGTGATGAATATTGATCTTTTTGGTCAAAAAATAATGCTTTTGAACGGAGGCCCTCAATTTAAGAAAAATGCTTCGGTTTCGTTCATGGTAATCTGTGAAACGGAAGCTGAGGTTCAGAAATACTGGGATCAGTTAATGGATGGCGGAATGGCTTTAATGCCCTTGGACTCCTATTCATGGAGTAAAAAATACGGCTGGCTTAAAGATAAATATGACGTTACCTGGCAAATATTTTTAGGTGAAAAACAAGCTGAACAGAAAATTATTCCGACTTTAATGTTTATCCATGAAAATAATGGAAAAGCTTTGGAAGCGATGGAATTATATACCAATATTTTCCCAAATTCTAAAATTGGAAATATTTTAAGATATGGAGATGGAAGCGAAGGTCACCCAAGTCCTGAACCTGCAAAAAATATACAGCATGCTCATTTTGAAATCGATGGTTACAGTTTCTTCTGTATGGACAATTCTTATGATCATCAATTCGATTTCAATGAAGGAATTTCAATGGTTGTAATGACCGATGATCAGGAGCAAACAGATAAATACTGGAATACGTTGACTTCAGATGGAGGCAGAGAAAGTATGTGCGGTTGGCTTAAAGATAAGTATGGTTTTAGCTGGCAAATTGTTCCTAAAAAACTAATTCAGTTGATGAGCGATCCCGATCAGTCTAAAGCTCAAAAAGTTGTTCAGGCAATGATGAAAATGCAGAAAATTATTATTCAGGAGTTAGAAGATGCTTATAATTCTTAAACTTATTTCGGCTTGTTGTTTGATTATATTTAAATAAATCATTTGCACTTTGTATTAAAAGAAAAAAATGGAAAAATTATCATTTGAAATTGAAATAAATGCATCACCCGAAAAAGTTTGGGACGTGCTTTGGGGCGAAATAACGTACAGACAATGGACGACTGCTTTTACCGAAGGTTCTTTTTATCAGGGAACTTTAGAAGAGGGTAGTATTGTGAAATTTTTTGATCCGAATAACAATGGAATGTACAGCCAGGTTGAAAAAAATATTCCTCATAAAGAAATGAAATTCTTACATCTTGGAGAAATTTATGATGGAATTGAAGTTCCGAAGGATTGGGGAGAAGCAACAGAAACGTATTTTTTAGAAGAAAATGAAGATGGGACAAAATTGAAAAGTGAAATTCAGACACCTGTAGAATTTAAAGGATTTTTTGAGGATAAATTTTCAAAAGCCTTGGGAATAGTAAAGAATCTTTCGGAAAACCAGCTTTAGTTTTAAACACAAATATCACTAATGATTTTCACGAATATCACAATTATTAAACTCTTTAATTTGTGTAATTAGTACTAAAAATTCGTGTCATTAGTGTTTAATTTAAAATCATAAAAATTAAAAATATGGAAACTTTATCATACGAAACAGTAATCAATGCCCCTAAGCAAAAGGTTTGGGATGTTCTTTGGAGTCCGGAAACTTATGGTCAGTGGACGCAGTTTTTCAATCCGAGTTCTCAATCTCAAATGAAATCCGATTGGAAAGTTGGAGGAAAGACCTATTTTCTGGATATGAATAATGAAGGAATGGTTTCAACAATCGACAGTTTAGATGAGCCTAATCAAATTATTTTTAAACATTTAGGAATGGTCGGCAAAGATGGAGTAGAAGATACCGAAAGCATGGAAATCAAGCAATGGAGCGGTTGTTTTGAAAAATATATTTTAATAGATTTTGACGGAAAAACAAAACTTCATACAGAAGTTCAGGTAGAGAAAAACTGGGAAGAACATATGAATACAGGCTTTATAAAAGGTTTGGAAATTGTAAAAAATCTTGCTGAAAAATAGTTAATCTGTGGGAAGCAAAAAATAAAATATGAAATTATTAACCATCCTTTTCGTCACATTCATTCTGGCTTTGATAGGAACAAAACTCTATCAGGGAGATTGGAATTTTTTATTTTCAGGGAATCTGGGAATGGCCGTTTTCATTATTTTCACAGGGTTTGCCCATTTTAAATTCCAAAAAGGAATGGCAATGATGATTCCTGATTTTATCCCTGCAAAAATGTTTTGGGTCTATTTTACCGGAATTATTGAAATTGCGGCAGGAATTGGATTAATGATTCCGTCAATTCGAGAAATAACCGCAATTTTATTAATAATTTTCCTGATTCTCGTTTTCTTGGCGAATATCAATTCATCACAGAAAAAAGTGAACCTTTTCAAAGGAGATTATTCAGGACCCGGAATGAGTTATTTTTATAAAGAAAGACTTCCGATGCAGATTATTTTAATCGCCTGGACTTGGTATTTCGGGATTTATTTACATTGAAATTTTAAGAACATTATAAATGAACGGATTGTATTTTACTTTCCGTTTTTTGTTTTTTTATGGTTAAAATTTATGTTGTCCGTATTTATTTAAAATGTAATGATTATAATTAAACCCCCGATCAACAAAAGAAAACTAAAATTTCAGAAAAAATATTTTAAATTTATTAAAGTAAAACAAAAATATCAATCGTCATAGCAATATGGAGATTGTCGAAAAAATAACAATGCCGCAAAAAGAGAAAGAAAGTATCATCTCACAAACCGTTTCAAAGTACGGAGGAAAGCTGATGTCTTACATTCGTCCCAAAGTGAAAAACACGGAAGATGCGGAAGATATTCTGCAGGAGGTTTGGTATCAGTTCAGTAGCATTACCAATCTTTCTGAGATTGTAAATGTTGGTGGTTGGCTGTACAGGGTGACGGCCAATAAAATAACAGACAAATACCGTAAAAAGAAAACGGAAAATCTTGAAGATTTTGTGTATGAAGATGAAGACGGAACTTTTTCTATAAAAGATATCCTTTTGCTGGATGAAAGTGCGGGACCGGAAGTGAAAATGTTTCAGGATGAAATTTGGAAAAAGCTTTTTGAAGCGTTGGATGAACTTCCCGAAAAACAAAGATTGGTATATGTTGAAAATGAACTAAACGACAGAACTCTCCAGGAAATAGCCGATGAACAGGGCGAAAATATTAAGACCATTATCAGTCGGAAAAATTATGCCGTGAAGCATCTGAGAAACAGACTGAGAAAATTATACGAAGATTTAAATAGTTAGTAAAAAGAAAGTTATGAATCATAATAAACACAAAAAAGGCTGGATTTTTTTATTCTTATGTCCGCCATTAATCTTACTGGGAGTTACATGGATCGTCATGTCTCTTTGGAATTGTCTGCTTCCTGATATTTTAGGAGTGAAATCGATTACTTATTGGCAGGCAATGGGAATTTTGATCTTAAGTAAAATACTTTTCGGAGGTTTCCATTTTGGGAAAGGAATGAGAGATTTTAAAGAGAAAAAAATGATGCGAGAAAGAATGATGAGTTTATCTCCCGAAGAAAGAGAAAAATTCAAAGAAGTTTGGAAAGACAGATGCTCAGGCGGATTCTTTAACCGAAATAACAGAACAAACGAATAATAAAAAATTTTAGAAGTAGTAAAGTAAAATTGAAACTTATTCGTCTATATAAAAAACAAGAAGTAGTAAAATTTAAAATTTTGAAAAAATGAAAAATTCAGTATTAAAAGGAGCTCTAGGAGCATTAGCCGTTGTAGGGGTAGCATTAATTGCTAAAAAAATGGCAGCCAGAAAAAGATTTGTAAAAGGTATTTTTAACGAATACGGAATCAAGGAAAGATCTCCATTCGGTCTTGCAGACAAAATCAGAGAAATGGATGAAGAGCAGTATCAGGAATTGAAGGGAAAATTCAAAAAAGAATTTGCTTCAAGATGCTGCCACAGAAGGTCTGAAAGAAAAGAAGACATTGCGCAAGCATAATAATAGAAAGTAACTAAATTGAAATTGTTTAATTTCGGCGCGGGAAGCAGAGCTTCCCGCGCCGAAATATTTTCATATAATCACGAGGAGCGAAGCATCGAAGCAATCTCAAAAAATATTCTCAATCATGTAAAACTTCTAGCTTCCCTCTTCCTACTTCCATCTTTTTTAGGAGCTATTTCCCGCTCTCCGCACTCGCTATTTTTTAGGTTTCGGCGGCGGCAAAGCCGCCGCCGAAACCCAAAAAATAAGCTCAAACAAATACTACGATCGGGGCTAGGGTATTTGTCGTTACTTTCAACTTTTCACAATTACCACAACATTTTGTCATTACGAGCAAAGCGAAGCAATCTTTTTCAAACATTACGAAATCACCACAAAGTTTGTCATTCCGTAGGAATCTCAACAAAGATTTTACAAAATACTTTATACAAGATAATTATAGATTTCACACTCCACTTCGTTCCGCTCTGAAAGACAAACTAAATGGATATTGTAACCTTTCAACCTTCGCTGAGTGAAACGCCTTTGCGAACGAAAAATATCCTCAATCATTTCAAAAAAAACCTTTTCGACTTTGCGTTAAAAAAAAAATATTGCTGTTACTTCTCAATGACAAAAATCCTGCAAAATTGAAGACAAAAAGAAAATAAAATTCTTATTTTTGCATAGCTATACATGAAAGATTACTACTATTTTCTCGGTATTTCACAGGATGCTTCAGAAGAAGACATCAAAAAAGTGTATAGAAAACTCTCCATAAAATATCACCCGGATAAAAATGATAACGACGATTTTTTTTCGGATCGTTTTCGTGAAATTCAAGAAGCGTATGAAACGTTGAGTGATAAAAGTAGAAGATATGCGTATGACCAGAATTTAGAAAGTCATCAGAAAAGTTTTAGATATAATATTCCGCCATCAATTAAGACTTTTACAGCGAATAAAATTCATGCGAAAAAAGGAGAGGAGATTATTATTAATTGGCAGACAAGCAATGCTGATGTCGTTAAAATTCTTCCTTTTGGGTTAGAAAAACCTTACGGAGAAAGGATTTTTAAGATAACCGAATTCAAAGACGGTAAATTTCAGCTTTTACTTCATGTAACGAATTCACTTTTGCATAAAACCGTGGTTCAGGCCATCACAATCACAGAGGTTTTTGAAAATGATGCCGAAAAATTCAGAGACAAAACGGAAGATCTATTCAGGTCACAACCGAGAACAGTTACAAATCCGCATGGTCAGCCCAAAATTATAAGAATAATCGGGATGATAGTAGCGTTGGCAGTTGCCATCTATTTTTTAATAAAAAGTTTTAGCTAAACTAAGCCATTTTCTTTCTTCCGGGGCACTTTTTACATCTCTTCCCTTTCTTGAATTTCTTGCAACAAGATTTCTTTTCGCAAAACATATCTTCATTTTTGAAAGCAAATACTGGAGTTAAAGCCGGAACTTTAAACGGGACAATCATATTCATGTTGCAAATATATTAATTTAGAATAAATATAGATAATAAATTTTCAAAAAATGTTATTGACTGACTATTAATACCTTCAACCGAAAACTTAAATATTCTATCTTGAAAATTCTAAAAAAATATTCCCATAAGTGTATTTGCCCGATAAAAATCTAACTTTAAAGATTTCGCACTCATTTTTAGCATATTTTAAATTATTAAAAACTTAATACTAATTTAACTTTAAAGTGAATATTAACTGTTTTTATATACAATATGATAATAAAAACCTATTAGTTTTGAAACAGATAGAAAACTTTTACTGATTTGTTCGTGATTTAATTAAGTTGTAAAATCGCTCAAAAAATTGTAATTTTACCCATCTTTTTACAAACAAAATCTAATATAAAAAATGAATACAGAACAGTTTGTGAGCCGTCACATTTCCTTAAATGAAGCCGATAAACAGGCGATGTTGGAAAAAGTTGGCGTTTCAAGTATCGAAGAGTTAATTTCTCAAACCATCCCTTCTTCTATCCGTTTAGAAAAAGATCTTGAAATCTCAGAACCGCTTTCAGAGTATGAAATGCTTATCCATTCTAAGGAATTGGCATCGAAGAATACTGATTACACAAGTTACATCGGTTTCGGATATCACAATACATTGTTGCCATCGGCTATTCAAAGAAATATTTTTGAAAATCCGAGCTGGTATACAGCTTACACCCCTTACCAGGCGGAGATCGCACAGGGTAGATTGGAGGCTTTGCTGAACTATCAGACTGTTGTGTGTGATCTTACAGGTTTTGCACTGGCAAATGCTTCATTATTAGATGAATCTACAGCTGCTGCAGAAGCAATGCACATGTTCTTTAACAACAGAACAAAAGATCAGAAGAAAGGAGGTGCTAACAAATTCTTCGTTTCCGACCTTGTTTTACCTCAGACAGTTTCAGTTTTAAAAACTAAAGCTGAAGGATTGGCAATCGAGATCGTTAAAGGTGACCACAAAACTCACCAGTTTGACGAATCTTATTACGGTGTTTTATTACAATATCCGGGTAAAAACGGTGTTGTTTTAGACTATACAGAAAATATCGTTGAATACAAAAAATTAGACTTACAGGTTGTTGTAGCTTGTGATCCGATGGCTTTGGTTAAACTAAAATCACCTGCTTCTATGGGAGCTGACTGTGCGGTTGGTACTTCACAGAGATTTGGTATTCCATTAGGGTACGGAGGTCCTCACGCAGCATTTTTCTCTTGTAAGGAAGATTATAAAAGAGATATTCCGGGAAGAATTATCGGGGTTTCTCAGGATATGTACGGAAAACGTGCATTGAGAATGGCTTTACAAACGAGAGAGCAGCACATCAAGAGAGAAAGAGCAACTTCAAATATTTGTACTGCTCAGGTTCTTTTGGCTGTAATGGCCGGAATGTACGCTGTTTATCACGGTCCGAAGGGATTAAACTATATCGCTGATCAGATCCACTTTAAAGCAAATGCTTTGAAAAACGGTCTTAAAGCTTTAGGATATCAAACAGTAGAAGAACCTATTTTTGATACCGTAAAAATCACTTTAAGCGAGGATGAAAAAGGAAGGTTAATGAGAATGATGCTGGATCACAGACTTAACTTAAACTATTTCACTGAAGGTGTTGTAAGTATTGCCATCAACGAAAGTACTACATTGGACAAATTAAATGTTTTAATGGCTTCTTTTGCTCAGTTTAAAGATAAGCAGACTTTCAAATTAGAAATAAAAGAAGGATACAGCATTCCTGAGGAGAATTTAAGAAAAGACGAAATTCTTACAGAAAGTGTATTCAACAAATACCATACGGAAACGGAATTGATGCGTTACATCAAACGTTTGGAAAGAAAAGATTTATCATTAACACATTCAATGATTTCTCTTGGTTCTTGTACAATGAAACTGAACGCTGCTACTCAAATGTTGCCGCTTTCTTGGGATAACTGGGGAGCTGTTCATCCATTTGTACCGGTAGACCAAGCTGGAGGTTATCAGGAAATGATCAGAGAATTGGAGAAAGATTTAGCTGAAATCACTGGTTTCGCAGGAACTTCTCTTCAGCCAAACTCTGGAGCTCAGGGTGAATATGCAGGATTAATGGTGATCAGAGAATACCACATTTCAAGAGGCGAAGGTCACAGAAATGTAGTATTGATTCCTCAGTCTGCACATGGAACAAACCCGGCTTCTGCAGCAATGGCAGGAATGAAGATCGTTGTTGTTAAAAATCTTGAAAGCGGAGAAATTGATTTCGAAGACCTAAAAGCTAAAACAGAACAGCATTCTGAGAACTTGTCTTGCGTAATGATCACGTATCCGTCAACTTACGGATTCTTTGACGCAAACATTAAAGAAATTACAAGCTTGATCCACCAACATGGCGGACAAGTATATATGGACGGTGCCAACATGAACGCTCAAGTAGGATTCACAAGTCCTGGAAACATCGGAGCAGACGTTTGTCACTTAAATCTTCACAAAACTTTCGCAATTCCTCACGGAGGTGGAGGTCCCGGAGTTGGTCCGATCTGTGTGGCTAAACATTTGGTTCCTTTCTTGCCTACCAACGCAAACATTAGAATTGGTTCTAAAGAAGCTATTGAAGGGATTTCTGCAGCACCTTACGGTTCTGGTTTGATCTTGAATATTTCTTACGCATACATCAAAATGTTAGGAACTTCAGGCTTGAAAAAGGCCACTGAACATGCGATTTTAAATGCTAACTATTTAAAAGAAATTTTAGCGGAACATTTCCCTATTTTATATTCAAATACTGAAGGTAGAGTAGCACACGAGTGTATCGTAGATTTCCGTCAGTTTAAGTCATTAGGAATTGAAGTTGCTGATGTTGCGAAGAGATTGATGGACTACGGTTTCCATGCTCCAACAGTTTCTTTCCCGGTTGCAGGAACATTAATGATCGAGCCTACAGAGTCTGAAAGCAAGTCTGAAATCGACCGTTTTGCAGAGGCTTTAATTGCTATCAAACATGAAATCGGTGAGATTGCCAACGGAGAAGCTGATGCTACGAATAACGTATTGAAAAACGCTCCTCACACTGAACAATTGGTTATCTCTGATTCTTGGGATAAACCGTACAGCAGAGAAAAGGCGGCATATCCGCTGGAGTGGGTGAGAGACCACAAATTCTTTGCTTCTGTTTCAAGAGTTGATGAAGCTTACGGAGACAGAAACTTGGTTTGTACTTGTGAGCCGATTGAAGCTTATATGTAATAGAACTTTTTCTAGATATAAATACAAATTCCTCTCAATTTTGAGAGGAATTTTGTTTTTTTTCAGTGTTTAAGATTTAGAGAAAATTACAACTCGTTTACATATTGTATAATCTCTTCCAATACTTCAATATTAATCTCTTTCAAAGTTTTAAACTTAATACAATATCCGCTCACACTTGCTTTTCCTAGCTTTTTTCCATAGGTTTCAGCTAAAAATTTCTTATCCTCAATACCAAAAATATAAACAGATATTCCCGTTGTATTTGCGCTGAGACCAATTTTATAAAACTCTTTTGTTGTTCCGTTGGTATATTTTATTGTGTGAAGTCCGTATCCGATATTTGGATTGGAAACAATTTTACCTTCACCGTCTTTACCGTCTAAGAACCATAATTTACATTCAGGCATTATTTGCTTGATGATTTGATCTAGTGTTTGCATTTCACTACATTTTGGTTCGGGCTGGCTGGCGATGTATTGTTTGATTTGTTCTTGTATGTTCATGGAAAATATTTAAATGTAAAAACAAAATCTTTTAATCAATAAAAATTTTAAGAGTAAAGATTTCTTCTATTATACAAAGTATTTTATAAACCTGTTTTTTAAATGAAAGACTAACTTAAATTGATCCTTCAATAAATTAATATTTATTTATATTCCTCTTCCAACTTCTCAATCAATCTCCCTTTCACCACCGTAAAAGCATAATCCTTCGCCTCCGCAAAAGAAACCTCATATTTCCTATCAATATTTCTCAAATCCTCTGGAAATTTAGACAACAAATTATCATAAAAACTGTCCAAAAATTCCTTAGAAGGCATTTCATAATTAATTTTCAATTGAAAACGTCGTAAAATAGCAGTATCAATGATTTCGGGATGGTTGGTGGCGCAAAGTAAAAGCGCATTTTCAGGATAATAATCAATTAACTGAATCAAAGTATTCACAAGCCTTCTCATTTCGCCCACATCTTTATCGTCGCTGCCTCTGGCTTTCCCAATCTGATCTAGTTCATCAAGAAAAAGAACCGATCTTTCGCGACCAGCTTTGTCGAATATCATTTTAATATTCTGAGAAGTTTCTCCGATTCGAGACGAAACAATATTGCTGAGATTTAAGATCATGATATTTTTACCCAGCGCATTGGCGATCGCTTTTGCTGTCATCGTTTTTCCACAGCCTGAACTTCCCTGAAGTAAAACTTTATTGTTAACAGGAAGTCCGTATTCCTGAAGTTCTTTGATGTAGGTATGTTCCTTGATGAGCTGGGCGAACTGTTCCTTATTAGATTGATCAAGGAATACGTCATTAAGCGTTATTTCTTCTTTGTCCTGAATAATAAGGTCGTACAGATTCATGATAGCAAATGATTTTTATAAATTCTCTGCAAAGATAAAGCTTTCAGTTGTGGGAAAAAGAAAAGCTGAACATTATGCTCAGCTTGACTAAAAAAATATAATTAAAAATTTTGTTCCGTTGAAATAGGTTTTCGCGTTATGTTTTGTCTGCTCTTTTACTCGGGTTGAGTAAAAGAGCGCGCGATCCGAAATACAGATCAAAAACATAAATAACCGATGTGTAAAAGTTTTCTATAGGCTATATCTCTTTAGAAAGCTTTAATTAGTTTTTCTCTTCTCTTCTTGCTGTTACGAAATAAGAAGCGAATACTACTAAACATGTTGCGATTCCGATGTAAGTTACCATTTTTTGTTTTATTTATAATTAATTAGGGTTTTATTGCTTATTTTTCAATTGCAATATTACTACTTTCAAACTGTGTGCCAAAATAAATAATACTGATGTTTATCAGTGAGTTATGGTGTATTATTCTTAATTTTTGTCACATATTTGTTTACATTAATTTAATATATTATAAAAGATTTTTGTCTATATTTATTGTCTTATTCGTAAAATTTTATCAATCTGATAAACGTTTTACGTCTTGTATTTAAGAGTTGATAATACAAAACAAAAGAAATGGTGTGCATAATATGATCCGAATTAAACTTTCAAAGGCGTTAATTTTTTGCTTAAAAAGAATTTTTATGTTACGGGAATTTATTATTTATTCTAAAGAGTGTGAATTTTGTATGTGAATTTTTGTCAGTTTCTATGCATAAAGTGACACTGACAATTATGCCGGAAAAAAAATAACTGTCAATTTTTGCTACTTTTGCAGATCAAGTTTAAAAAATTATGGGACGCAGTTACATCTATCTTATTTTGGCAATTGTTTTTGAAATTATTGCAACAACTTTTCTGAAAAAATCCGAGGAATTTTCAAAACTGATGCCTTCAATAGTTACGGTAATAGGATATTCGGCGGCGTTTTATTTTTTAAGCCTGACGCTTCGTCAAATACCGGTTGGGATTACGTATGCAATCTGGTCGGGTGTTGGGATCATATTTATTACGATCATTGGTATTGTAGCTTTTAAACAGATTCCTGATCTTCCTGCCATCATCGGCATTGCCCTGATTGTGATTGGAGTAATTATTATTAATATTTTCTCGAAAATGGGAACACATTAAATTTATTTTTAGGATGTTCTGCTGTATGCTTAATTTTTACTATCTCAAAAAATCTTTGATAACTTTAAAAGAGTTAAAATTATTTCTTTATAGGCTTTCCAAAAGGGTTATTCAAAAATATAGTCTTTGAAAAATTCTTGATCAGCTTTTTTTACAAAATATTCTGATGGATCTTTAATTTTGAATGGTAATTAAGTCATTAATAAATGATCTGGAAAGTTGTAGCGTTAAAAAAACGAATTTTAGCTACAGCTTCCAGTCTTGAACTTTTTGAAAAAGGAGAAGTAGATTTTGTCTAAATTTTCAAAATTATTTTTTTTGTCCTATAAACCTAATCACAGAACCTGTTCCATTATGAAAAATACCTTCATTAAGCTCAATTTCAGTCTCAATTAATTCAATGATATCGTAATTTGGGAAATCAGATATAATTTCATCGATAGAAAATAATGAACCAATATCTTTTGGGCCGCCAACTTTTTCGTTTTTTAAAACCAATTCAAGATGGCTTTTACTGAAAGCTTCAAAAATAATAAAACCGCCTTTACGAAGATATTTGTCTAACATTCTGTGAATTGACGATTTAATATCAGCCGGAAAATGGGCGTAAATAAGAGCAATCGCATCAAATTGTTCTTCCTGAAAATCCAGTGTCTGCAATTCGCCAACCTGATAATCAATTTTTACATTGTTGGTTTCTGCAAGCTGTAGTGCTTTGTTTTTACCTTCAGAGCTGATATCAAAAGCAGATACATTCCATCCAAGTTGAGCCGCAAAAACGGCATTTCTTCCTTCACCTTCAGCCGGAAAAAGGATGGAGCCAAGGTTTAGTTTTTGTAATTGATCTTTTAAATAGTTATTGGGAGCGGTTCCGTAAACAAACTCATCATTGCTGTATCTTTCGTCCCATCTGTCGAGCCAAGTATTGTCGGTCATTGTATCGTTTTTAAGTTACTCTAAAAGTAAGATATTTCCTTCTTCTTAAAAACATGATTTTAATACAGTTTCTGGTCTTTCTCACAATAGAAACTACTTCTTTTTCCAAGTCCCGTATTTTTCTGGATGAGCTTTTGCCCACAAATTGGGCATGTTTTTTTGTTGTAAACCTGCCAGTGTTTTTTCAGGACAGACTGGCTTTTCCATTGTAAGAAATCAAAACTGTAATTTCTGGCTTCAGTAATGAGTTCTTTTACTTTTTTCGGAGGTAAATTTCCTAGTAAACTTTCGGGCTGAATTTCAATTCTGAACAAAACTTCATTCTTAATAATATTCCCGACACCTGAGAAAATATCCTGATCCATCAAAGCATCACAAAGCATCATTTCAGGATTTGATTCTAATTTTTCTTCAGCTTTTTTAGTATCCCAATCATCGCTCATGACATCGGCTTCCCAATCGATTTTCGATAAAAATTCTAGATCAACTAATTTTACGTTGCAGGTATAAAAGTACATTCCACCGGTTTTGAATTTCAATCCTAAACGTAAATTTTTCTCAGATTGCAGATGTTCATCAACAATATAAGAACCGAACATTAATAAGTGAATTCTAATGGCAAATTCATTAAAAATAAGATAAGTCTGCTTTCCAAAAGTTTGAATTCTCCTTAAAGTTTCACCTTTCAGAGGTTCCTTTTCGAAGTTGGCATCCCCGAATACATCAATAACTTTTTTACCTGCAAATTTTTGCAGATCTTCTTTCATTAATAGGATGGTAGGACCTTCTGGCATACGCTGATTTATACTTTCATAAATTGCAATTAGTTTGCCATGATTTTAATTTTAAATTGAATTTTTGGTTTAAAATTTTCACTTATGCAAATCATTAAACATTTCAACATATTTTTCTTTAAACAGTCTTTCTGCATTTTCAGGAAAACGAAAACCATCCGGACCTACGTAAATCTGCTTTGTTTTTGTGTCTTTATCAATTGATCTTATTTGATTATATTTTGTGAGCCAAACATCAAAATGCTCGATCAGTTTTGAGGTTTCATCCAATAATTCCGGAGGCAGAAAATGGCCGTTGTTGATTAACAGATCTCTGATGTGCTGATTAGATTTAAAAATGATTTCATCTTCATAATAAGAATCATATTCCGGGATTTTGGAGTATTTATTTTGAAAACCAAGCCCCAATCGGTTTAGATGAATATACACTTGTCCCAGAAGTTCTACTGTATTTTTTCTCCATTCAAAATGGGAATTATCCTTACTTGATAATTGCTCAAATTCTCTTTTGAGAACGGCATTTTGCCTTTCTGTTCTTTTGTGAAAAAAATAGGCAATAGCTGATGTAAACAAAGCAATCACAATAGAATTGCTTATTATTTGTTGTAATAATTCAGACATGACGAGTTTTTTAAGTTGGTTATTAGCAATCACTAAGTTAGCTTGAAAAAGAGAAAGATCTTCACGGGTTTTCACGGAAAATTATTGGTTTCGGAAATAAGGTTTTTCAGAAAAAATCATCTTATTAGTTCATTAAAATTAAAATTTGAAGTAATTTTGAAAAATGATGAACTTGAATCAGATTTTTACGAATCAGCGCACAGGAAATAATCCACATACCAAAGCTTCACGAACAGATTTTCAGAGAGATTTTGACAGAATTATCTTCTCTTCTGCGTTCAGAAGATTGCAAAATAAAACCCAGGTTTTTCCGCTTCCGGGAAGTGTTTTTGTGCACAACCGTCTGACGCATTCTTTGGAAGTTTCGTCTGTGGGACGAAGTTTGGGAAGTGTTATTGGAGAATTTATTCACGATAATTATCAAAGTGACTTGACGGATGATTCTAAAAGTTTTTACCTTCATAATTTAGGAAATGTAATCGCGGCAGCCTGTCTTTGTCATGATGTTGGAAATCCTGCTTTCGGACATTCGGGAGAAGATGCCATTGCCAGCTATTTTGACAGAAATGAAAATGATCTTAAACCTAAATTCAATGAAAAAGAATGGGCTGATCTGGTTAATTTTGAAGGAAATGCCAATGCAATAAGGGTTTTGGCTCAACAACAGCAAGGAAAAGATGCTGGAGGAACTCAATTAACGTTTGCCACGTTGGCGAGTATTGCGAAATATCCGTGTGAAGCGATCGCGAGAGATAAGAAAATTATTCACAGAAAGAAATTCGGTTTTTTTCAAAATGAAAAGGATATTTTTCTTGAGATTGCAAAGGGAACAAATTTAATTTCAGAAAGCGAAGAACCGCATATTTTCAAGCGACACCCGTTTGTTTGGTTGGTGGAAGCTGCAGATGATATCTGCTACAATATTATCGATATGGAAGATGCTCACAGATTGGGTATCGTTTCAACTGCGGACTGTCAAAACCTGTTTTTTGAACTGGTAAAATCCGAAACAGATGATGTTGACAGAGTCAAAAGAAAGCTTGATTCTATTGGAAATGACAACGAAAAAATTTCATATTTACGAGCGAAAGTTATTAATGCTTTAATTAATAAATCGATTTCAATGTATAAACAGAACTTTGATAAAATTCTTGAAGGAAATCTTGATAAAGCTCTGCTCGATATGTATAAAGGTGAAAATAAAGCATTACAGGATATTGCAAGCTTTTCCGTTGAAAAAATTTATAACCATAAAGCGGTTGTTGAAATTGAAAATGCAGGCTATAACGTAATGTATGAACTGCTTGATCATTTTATTCCTTCAATTTTAAAATCTGAAGAAAAAATTAAGTCGTATGATATAAAAGCGTTAAAATTAATCCCAAAACAATTTATCTATGAAAACGGAACTGATTACCAAAAAGTTCTTGGTGTGATCGATTTTGTTTCGGGAATGACAGACAATTACGCAACTGATCTTTACAGAAAAATCAAAGGAATTGATATTGGAATGACCATGTAATCAATTCTATGTATTCAATATTTCAGAAGCATCTTCAATTAATGATTTCATTAATGTTGATGCTTTTTTATGTTTTAAAATTGGAGCGATTTGTCCGGACCAGAAGAAAACCAATTCGTGTTTCTTTTGTTCCAAAGCTGCTTTTCTCATGGATGAAATGAAGGTTGTCTGCAAAGGAAACGGCAAGGTTTGCTCTGTTGCTGTTAAGAGTTTTCTTGTGATTTCTGTGGTAATTCCGCGTCCTAATCTTCCGGTGTACGCTCTGGAAAGGGTAGTAGATCTTGCGGCTTCTGAAAACAGAAATTCTTTGTGAATCGGCAATGCTCCAGATTCTTCTGTGGCTAAAAATGCAGTTCCGATTTGTGCGGCTTCTGCTCCCAAAGTCATTGCTGCTGCGATTCCGCGACCGTTGGCAATTCCACCTGCTGCTACAATTGGAGTTTTCACTTTATCTTTAACCAATTGAATTAATGCAAAAGTTCCCGTCGTTGAAAGCTCGGCTTTATCCAAAAATGAAGGCCTGTGACCGCCACTTTCAAAACCTGATGCGACAATCACATCTACACCGATATTTTCCAATGTGATAGCTTCGTCTAAAGTTGTGGCATTTCCGGCAACGACTGTTCCCTGATTTTTCAATCTTTCAATAATATAAGGATCCAAAAGTCCGAACATGAAGCTGAAAACTTTAGGTTTAATATCAAAAACAACCTGCAACTGATTCTGAAATCTCGACTCAAAAGAGGGTGGAAGTGTAGGAACTTCAATATTTAAACTGTCGTAATAAGGTTTGAAGATTTCAACCGTCTTTTTATATTGATTCTCTGTGTGTTCCTGATCAATGATGTCATGATCGTTTACCCAAAGATTGAGATTGTAAGGTTTGTCTGTCTTTAATTTTATCTGTTTATCAATTTCATAAATTTCGTCGGGAGACAATGTATAAGCTCCGAAACCGCCCAATCCACCGAGATTACTGACTGTAGAAGTCAATTCAACCGTTGATAATCCGCCACCAAAAGGTCCCTGAAAAATGGGATATTCAATTCCCAATAAATCTGTTATTCTGTTTTTATTCCACATGATTTTGATGATTTTGGTTTAAAATTTAAAATTAAAGTTTTACATCAGTTAATGTTTTATTGACAATGAGCCATTTACCATCAGTTTTATTGAAAGTTATAAAATTATAGTAATTATAATCATACATTTTTACATTTAATTTTGCTGTGGCAATCGTGTTTATCACGTCGATAGAGATGATTGTAGGCTTAAAATCTTTTCCTGATTTTTGGGAACTTATTCTGCTTCCGACACCTTCAATATATTGTGTAGCGGTTTTGTAGTAAGGAACTCCTTTTATATCTCCGAAAAGCAGGGCATCTTTATGAAAAACCTGTTTCAGAAGATCGGTATTTCCTTCATAAATTCCTTTAAAATAATATTGCTCGATGGCATTTCTTATTTCTGTTTCTTGTACTGTGTCTGTTTTCATGACTTTGATTTTTTGAGCAAAGCTTGCTTACCGGAAAGATAAACAGCCATGCAAATAATAGTAGAACTTTCATTTTTACAATTGATGACCGGCGCCCATTCCTCCGTCTACATTAATGATGGCGCCTGAAATAAATGTGTTTTTAGCAATAGCGTGAACCATTTGAGCGACCTCTTCCGGTTCTCCGATGCGGTTGATCAGGTGAATTCCCGCATTGTTATCAATACTTTCATCATGCATCGGCGTTCTGATGAGTCCTGGTGCAACGACATTTACTCTGATATTATCTTTTCCGAATTCTGCTGCCAGTTGCAATGTCAAAGCGTGAATTGCTCCTTTGCTCGAAATCGGTGCCGTTGACGGAGATTGTGCGATCGCATGGTAAACCAATGGTGTACCGATATTGATAATAACTCCGTCTTTTTGTTTCTGCATTTGAGGAATTACAGATTGTGTTGTGAAGAATGTTCCTTTTAAATTGGTATTTAAAAATCTGTCTAAATAGTCTTCCGTAACTTCTAAAAACGGTTTGTTTTCGTAAATTCCTGCATTGTTGACCAATACATCAATTGAACCAAATCTTTCAATCGCCGTTTTTGCCAGTTTTTCTCCAACGGCTTTATCTGCAACACTTCCCGCGACCATCGCAAGGTTTTCGCCTGCTCCCAACTCGTTGTAAACCTGTTGTAATTTTGATTCTGTTTGTGAATTAATTACTACATTATCACCTCTGTCCAGAAAATAACGGGCGATTTCCAAACCTATTCCTGATGATGCGCCTGTGACGATTACTGTTTGTTTTTTCATGTCTGATTTATTGTTTTTCAGTTGAAAATCCTTGTTCTTTCAGGACGGTAACCTGTTCTCCGGCATATCCCCAGTTGTCGTCTTCAATTTCATTGATCACGATGTGTGTCAAGTGTGGATCTTTATTTAAAACTGTTGTTACAGCTTTATTGAGTTCTCTGATTAATTGTTGTTTTTTTTCGCGATTAAGATCTTCGCGCAAAACATCTACTTTTATGAATGGCATGATGTTAAATTTTAATTGTTAAGTTTATTTGAACTATTATTTTAACCGCAAAAGAGACAAAAGCTATTTGGATATTTAACCTTTATTTAATTATTATAAAACAAAGTTTTGCAAAAGAAAAAATCAAAGATTTTTTAAACTTATGTGTTCTTTTTTGCTGCTTGTTAATGAACTTAAGATAACTTATGTGTTAATCTTTTGTGACTTTTGACTCCGTCGAATCTTCGATTTGTGGTTGAAATAAGAATTGAAACAAGTTTGTTGTTAATAAATTACTGTGCGTCTGCAGCTAAGTGAACATTCAAATCGAAATTGTTGTAGATCAAAGTATCTCCAAGATTGCTGAAGAGATTTGATGATCTGAATTTGATGTTGAATTTTGTTCTGTCGATGACAATTTTACCATCTAAAATTGCAACGTTGTCTGTCTTCACGATCTGTAAAGTCGTTTCCAATGAATGTGTAATTCCTTTGATGGTAAGGTCTCCGGTTACGTGGTAAAAATTGTTTTCACCCGGTTCTGTGTGTTTGATCTCGAAAACAGCATCAGGAAACTGCTCTGAATTAAAGAAATCGTCAGAAGCCAAATGACTTGCAAATTGTGCGTTTGTTTCAGAATCATCGATATCAAGAATTTTGACTGATCTTGTGTTGATGACAAATTTTCCTGAAGAAAGGATGTTGTTTTCAAAATTGAAATTCCCTTCTTTTACTTCGATTGTTCCGTTGTGGGCTCCGGTTACTTTTCTTCCGATCCATTCAACTAAACTGTTTTCGCTGTTTACTTTAAAATTTTTTGTATCCATTTTGATTTGTTTTAAATGATGATACAAATGTCAGCCGATTGAAGGAAAAAGTTACGTGACCTACATCACGAAATATTGGGAGTTTTAAAGCTAAGATTTGGGTTAAGTTAAGGTTGGGAACTACTGATGAAGTCTGCTTAAAGTCTCTCGAGTGACTCCCAAATACGCTGCAATCAAATGTTTAGGAACTAAGTTGTACAATTGAGGATACAACGCTAAAAGCTCTTCATATCTGAATTTTGCATCATTATTCATGAAAGAAAGAAGGCGTTTTTGGGTTGCAACATAACCTTTATTCGTTCGCCACCTGAAAAAATGTTCAACTTCGTGAATTTCTTTGCAGATTTTTTCTCTGTCTTCATTGGAGATTGATAAAATACTAGCGTTAGCAATGCAGTCAACGTTTATGGTTGCTCTGCTTTTGCTGTAAAGTGCGTCAAAGTCGGTTACCCACCAATTCGGCATGGCAAACTGCAGAATAAACATTTTCATACCGTCATTAAGGTAGAATGCTTTCAGGCAACCGTCCAGAACGAAATACTCTTGATCTACGAAGTCTCCTTCCGTGATCAGCATTTGTCCTTTTTTTAATTTGATTATATTAAAATGTGAAAAAACATAATCAAACTGTTTTTCCGTAAGAGAAGTGAATTTTGAAATGTGTTCCTTTAATATTTCTTTAGCATTAACCATAATGATAATTAATATTCAAAATTAAGGTTTTTATTAAAATATTTTTCCAAGAGGTTGAAAACTAACTTAAGTTTTAAATCAAATAAGAAGTGTTTTGGTTTTCAATGTATTAAAATATGATTATTTTACCTACTTTTGAAAATATGGGCTTTGAAAGATAAGTTCCATTTAACAAATCGTAAATAATTACGACACATTTAAAAAATAAAACTATGATATATTTAGGTATTTTGGTCTTTTTCGGACTGATCACATTGTTCGCCTCTTTTTTTACTGTAAAGCAGGAGTCTGCGGCAGTTGTAGAAAGATTAGGTAAATTCTTAAAAGTCAGTCATGCTGGTCTGCATTTGAAAATTCCGTTTTTGGATCAGATTTCTAAGCGTTTGAATCTGAGAATTCAACAGCTGGATGTTATTATTGACACCAAAACTTTGGATAACGTTTTCATTAAAATGAAAGTTTCAGTGCAATATCAGGTGATCAGAGAAAATGTAAAAGATGCGTATTATCGTTTAGAAAATCCTGAAAATCAGATTACATCTTACGTTTTTGATGTTGTACGCGCAGAAGTTCCAAAAACGAAATTAGACGATGTTTTCGTAAGAAAAGATGATATTGCGGTTGCTGTAAAAAGCGAATTGCAGGAAGCAATGCAAAGTTATGGCTATGATATTATTAAAGCTTTGGTAACCGATATTGATCCGGATGAGCAGGTAAAACATGCCATGAACAGAATCAACGCTGCAGAACGTGAAAAAACTGCCGCAGAATACGAATCTGAAGCGCAAAGAATACGAATTGTTGCCGTTGCAAAGGCAGAAGCAGAATCTAAAAAACTTCAGGGACAGGGGATTGCAGATCAAAGAAGAGAGATTGCAAAAGGTCTTGAAGAGTCTGTAAAAATGCTGAATGCCGCAGGAATCAATGCACAAGAAGCTTCGGCATTAATTGTGGTGACACAGCATTATGATACTTTACATTCCATCGGAGCAAATAACAGAAGTAATTTGGTGTTATTGCCCAATTCGCCACAAGCAGCAAGCTCTATGCTGAATGAATTGGTTGTTTCTATGGCTGCAACGCAGAAAATGGATGAAGTTAATAAAGCGCAATTACCCGAACCTCCGAGAAATCATGAGCATTAAGATAGTTTGATGAAAAAAAAATCCCTTTCAAAGCATATTGAAAGGGATTTTTTTTATTTCTTAGTTTTAGAAACTTCTTTCACTAAGGTATACTTGATTGAAGAACCATCCATCGGTGGATTTTCGATTTTTTCTGTTTTTACTTTTAAAACATATTCATATCCAGGTTCGTACGTGAATCCCTCAATATTACTATAAAAATTAGTCCAAGCTCCTGATTGGGTTTCTTTCACCTGAAGACATTTCATAGGAGCAACACCTGTACAGTCTGCGGTTTGTGGACCAACGATAAACGTTTTTTCGTCTCCGCCGGAAGCATTCGTTGCTGTTGTACATTGCGTAATCGCAAATAGAGCTGCCGCTGAAATTGTTCCTTTTAAAATTGCTGTAATACTTTTCATAAGTCTGATTTTAACTCGTAGGCGACAATTTCTATGCCGAATCTTTTTTAGATTAAAATTATTTATGTTAAGTTTAGATTTGTGAGAAGAGACAAATTGGATGTTAATATTTTACGAAATAATTTTCAATCACTTTGTCATCTTGAAAAGATCTAAACATTAGTAATTTATATTTAACATTTAATTTATGATTAAAAAAAAGCTATTCCCAAGGCTGCTTTGGCTTACTGACTCCAATAAAGCTTTGCTTTCCAATCAATAATTCAAAAAATAATCTAAAGTCTGAGATTAGTGACCAAAGCGGATATTTAAAAGTTGCAGGTTTATTCTTTTCAATCAAAGCGTGGCTTAACCAGGCAAAACCATAACCAAAAATAGGAATGTACCATAAGAATCGTTCTTTTCCTGAACTGATTACATATCCGATCACGAGAAACACGAGTAATGTTCCTATAAAATGAAAGATTCTGGTTCCCGTTCTACTGTGTTCTGTAAGGTAGAATTGATAAAATTCTTTGAATGTTTTTATTCTTTCAGACATGGCGTTTAGTTTAAGTTCTTGATTAACATAAAGCAATAAGTTCGCCAACTTTTAAGCAAGATCATTAAAAGTAAAAAGGCAAAACTGTGAGATCACAATTTTGCCCTTTAATATATTTTATTTCTAACTTTTTGAAAACTAAGCTTTCCTAAGTTTACTGTTTCTGTAACCGTAGCAGAAATAGATAACTAAACCTAATGCGAACCACAATCCGAACCAGAACCAGTTCTCATGACTCATTCCGGTTAAAAGATATAAACAAGAGCTTAATCCAATTAAAGGAATTAAAGAGAAATTTTTAATAAAAGTGAAAACACAAAGAATTAAGTTGATCAGAATGTAAACAAGAATAGAAGCTCTGAACTCGCCTTCTTTTGGATCGCTCCAATCTTTTAAACTATTGAAGAATTCAGGTTGCCAGAAGTAGAAACCAATTAATCCGCCAATGAAAATAACAGGAAATATAATCTTACCATTAATATAAGGAAGGTGAAATCTGCCTTTGATCTTTTCTTTAGCAGGAAGCATTAAAACCCCTGCGCAAACCAATACAAACGCGAAAATTGTCCCGATACTCGTAAAATCAAGAATGAAAGTTTTATCTGTAAATAGGATAGGAACACCCACTGCAATACCTGTAACAATAGTCGCAAACGAAGGTGTTTTGTATTTTGGATGCACTGTTTTGAATTTTTCAGGCATCAGTCCGTCGCGGCTCATTGCGTACCAGATTCTCGGCTGTCCCATTTGGAAAACCAATAATACAGTGGTAATGGCAACAATTGCTACAAAAGAAACGGTAAGTTCCATCCAGGCAACGTTGGCATTTGATTTTTCAAATATAAACGAAAGCGGATCTCCAATACCGTCGAATTTTCTGTAATCAACCATTCCGGTTAAAACTAAGGTTAATGCAATATAAATTACGGTACACAATACAAGAGAAATGATCATCCCTTTTGGTAACGTTTTCTGAGGATCTTTTGTTTCCTCGGAAAGTACGCTTAACGCATCAAAGCCTATATAAGCAAAGAAAACTCCTGAAACGGCACTCATAACTCCTGCAAAACCATTCGGCATGAAAGATGCAACATGAGTTTCTGGGTTAACGGGTGTCCAGTTTTCGGTATTAATATAAGCAAATCCAACCAGGATAACCAAAACAATTACGGCCAATTTTAAGATAACCAAAGAGTTATTGAAGTTCTTACTTTCTTTTACTCCAACGTAACATAACCAAGTGATTAACCCGTTGATAACCAAAGCCGGAACATCAACAATAAATTTTAAACTTCCAATTAAAGGAGCTGATTTCCATGCATTTAATAGATCTTTATTTTCAGAGCCATTCATGAAAGCTTTTTTAGCTTCTGTATAGCTGCAGGTTAAATAATCCGGGATATGCATTCCGAGTCGCTCGAGAAAGCTGGTAAAGTAGTCTGACCATGAAAATGCGACATAGATATTCCCGAACGAATATTCCATAATCAATGCCCAGCCAATGATCCAGGCGATTAATTCACCAAAACTTGCATAAGCATAGGTATAAGCTGATCCTGCAGTGGGAATTCTACTCGCAAATTCTGCGTAGCAAAGCGCTGTAAATCCACAGGCAAAACCGCAAATCAAATACAACAAAATAACGCCGGGACCTCCTCTGAATACAGCTTCTCCCAAACTGCTGAAGCTCCCCGCTCCGATAATTGCCGCAATACCAAAAAAAACGATATCCCAAACGCCCAAAACTCTCAAAAGATTCGTGGAAGTATCTGTCTCTGAATAGTTTTTCCTTCTAAAAAGTTGATTCATCAATGTCTATATTTGAT
The DNA here is from genome assembly GCF_900114875.1 of Chryseobacterium limigenitum. Classification (GTDB taxonomy): domain Bacteria; phylum Bacteroidota; class Bacteroidia; order Flavobacteriales; family Weeksellaceae; genus Chryseobacterium; species Chryseobacterium limigenitum. The sequence continues at coordinate 12,321 of NZ_FPKW01000011.1, read as the reverse complement.
TTGAAAAAAACAAATGTAATTATTTCTGTGAAATAATTAAGATTTTCTTAATATTTCTTATGAGAAAGTTAATAAGTATTAAAAAATAATCCACTTACTAACAATATGTTAAAAGGCTTGTTTATACAATATCTTTTCAATATTTTCGTTGATAAATTGTGGATAAAATCTCTCTATAAATTTAAAATATTTGGTATTTACTTTGCCTTACCCATTTTAAAATTTGATATTAATGAAATCAAAAAAAATACTTTTAGCAGCTGCCGTATTTTATTTCGGAATTTCCGAAGGACAGCAGTCTCAATACTTTACCCAGCAAGATAATTACAGGTTCAGTTTAGCCGAAAATCTTTATCAGACCAAAATATACAATGCTTCTCAGTACGAATATGCTAGACAATATTTTTATAATCAAAATTTGTCGAGATCGAAAAAGGAAGCTGCACAGTTCTTTGATAACGTAATTGGCGTTATTCTTCAGAAAAATCATGCTGAAGAAGGGTTAACGGCATTTATGAAAGAATACCCGAACTCTGCTTATTTTGCTCAGGCAAATCTTCCTCTGGCGGATTACTATCTGGCTAAAAAAGATTTTCCGAAAGCATTGGAAACATTAAAAAAGGTTAACCAATATCAGCTTTCAAAAGAAGAGAACACGCAGTATATTTTGAAATTAGGTTATGCTAAATTCATGATGGGGGATTCTAAAGGAGCAACTGATGCTTTAGAGGAAGCTTATAAAACTGCCGATGAGTCTCAAAAAGGCGATATTGCTTATATGTTGGGACATTTGTATTATTCAAACAGACAGAATGATAAGGCTTTCCAATATTTTGATTCTGTGAAAGATCAACCGAAATATTCGAAATTGGTTCGTCCGTATTATGTACAGATGTATTATAATGACAAGGATTATGATAAGGCTATTTCAGAAGGGAATCTTTTATTAAATGAAGATATTTCCGCTGCTTATAAAGCTGAGGTTCATAAAATCATTGGTGAAAGTTATTTCATGAAAAATGATTATACTTCTGCTTATCCTCACTTAAAAGATTACCTGAGTGTTCAGCAAAATCCATCTGAAAATGATCTTTATGAGATGGGATTTGTGGCAGCTCAGCTTAAAAAGTATGATGAAGCGGTTTCTTACTATAACCAATTGTTAAACAGCAATTCCGCTTTGGCTCAAAATGCTTACTATCAGCTTGGAAATGCTTATTTGGCGGTTGATAAAAAGCAGGAGGCACTTTCGGCTTTCCGTTCATCTTATCAGATGAATTATGATCCGAAGGTTAAAAAACTGGCTCACGAACAATACGCAAAGTTAAGCTACGATATTGGGAACCCGTTTGAAAGTCCGTCTGCAGTTATTCAAAGTTATATCAATGAAAATCAAAACGCTGCGAATGCTTCTGAAATGAGATCACTTTTAGTGAAATCATATTTGTATTCGGGGAATTTCAAAGAAACGTTAAACGCAATTGATAAACTTCAAACTTCTTCGCCTGATATTGATAAGGTAGATCAGGAAGTTTCTTATTTATTGGGAACGGAAGAATTTAACAAAGGAAATTATGATGAAGCTGAGAAATACTTCTTGAGAAGTTTAGGCTTTAATATTAATAAAGAATTCAATAACAGAGCTTTATATTGGTTGGGACAGGTTTATTATCAGAAAGGAAATTATCCGTCTGCGATCGTTCGTTACGAAAAACTGCTTACCGAAACTTTCCCTGAAAAACAGCAGTTGCCTTACGATTTGGGATATGCTTATTTTAAATCTAAGAAATTTGATCAGGCGGCAACTTATTTTAAGCACTATTTAACCAATCCGAAACCTGAGTTTAAAAATGATGCAGAACTTCGTTTAGCAGATATTTATTACGCCAATAATGATCTGAATGAAGCCATTGCGATCTATGATAAAAATGAAGATGCAACGGATTATACTTTATTCCAAAAAGCAATGGCTTTAGGGTTTAAAGGAGATACTCAGGCAAAAATTACCAACTTAAAGAATCTTTTATCTAAATATCCTGGATCTGAATATTACGATGATGCTCAATATGAAATGGGTACTGCTTATGCAGCTCAGGATGATTTTGCCAACTCAAATGACTTCTTCGGAAAAGTGATTAAAACTTCTTCTGATAAAGATTTGATTGCCAACGCGTCGATTTACAGAGCACAGAATTATATCGATCAAAATCAAAATGATAAAGCTTTATCTGAATTAAAATCTCTTGGTGATCAGTATAAAAATACAGCTTACGCAGAGAAAATCGTTCAGGCCGCAAAACCTATTTTTACGAAAAACGGAGATGTTGCAGGCTATGAAAGCTTCGCGAAAAATATTGGAATAAATATTGACGCTTCTGAGATCGATGAAATTAATCTGTCTACAGGAAAACAGTATTTCACCAAGAAAGATTATAAAAATGCGATTTCTTATTATGAGAAATATTTAACGCAAAATCCAACAGGAGAGGGGCTTTATCAGGCTAAATATGAGTTGGGAGAAAGTTACTATCAAACCAATAACACGACAAAAGCGCTTTTAGTTTTACAGGAAGTTGCAGATGTTCAAAATGATTATCAGGATGATGCGCAGACTCGTTTAGCTCAGATTTATGTGGCACAAGGAAATAATACAGATGCTAAAAAATACTTGGAGAACCTTAGAAACTCATCAGATGTCAACATTAAAAACTACGCAAATGTAGAATTAATGAAGATGTATGCAGACGAAAAGAATTTCTCTCAGGCTGAAAAATTAGCCGACGCTGTTATTTCTAACAATAAAAACTCGGCTGCCGTTATTGAAACTGCGAAAGTGATTAAGGCAAGAAGTTTGATGAATTCAGGGAAGGATAAAGATGCACAGGCAGCCTATACTTCTCTTGAAAAGTCTTCAAACACAGAAGTTGCAGCGGAAGCTCTTTATGCAAAAGCTTTCTATCAAAACAAAGGAAAAGCCTTTAAATCTTCAAACGAAACGATCTTTAAATTGGCCAACAATTACTCTTCAGAAGAATATTGGGGGGCAAAAGCATTGGTGTTGATGGCGAAGAATTATGTAGGCTTAAAAGACAATTATCAGGCGAGTTATACTTGTGATCAGATCATTTCTAATTACAAAGATTTCCCTGAGATCGTAGCTGAAGCAAAAGAGGTTAAAAAACAGATTAAAAAGTAAAAGTAGTAAAAAAGTAGCAGGATTTAGGGCTTAGGATTTAGGGACGCTACATTTTAAATATTGATAAATTATGATGAAATATATTCTTCCAATCATATTTCTGGGGATGTCGTCTGTTGCGTTTTCCCAGATCAAAGAAGAAAAACTGATTCTTAATAAAAAAAGAGAACCGGAAATAAAAAAGATCGAAAAAAAGAAAACTTCTGTGGAAACAATTAAAAATTATCCACCGGAAGAGAAATCTCAAAACCCTGTAAAATATACCATTACAGACGTTCCTGCGGTTTCTGATTTTAAAACATCAACCATTCAGGGGCAAGATGTTACTCCAAAGTTTGAGGGCACTGCTCAGAATAATTATCTGCAATTCGGAATGGGTAATTATGGGAAGATTTTGGGTGACATGAACATTTCAAAAACGCTTGAAAATAAGCTGGAAGTTGGCTTGGATGCTCATTTTCTTTCTACTTTAGGGTTGAAAAAAGAATATGCCTGGGATTCTAAACAAAGTGCTGCAACAGTTGGAGCTTTCTTGAATTCTTACGGAGAAAAAGGTAAGTTCAACTTAAATGCTGAATATGGCTTAAATAACAACAATTATTACGGAATTTATGCTTTAGAACCGGGTGATGTAGACTTGGATCAAAGAGTTAATCAGTTTAAAGTAAATGGTTATTATGACTTTTATTCAAATGAAATTTTAAATGATGTAAGAGTGAAATCTTCGTTCTTGAAAGATCATTTTGATGCAAAGGAAAATCAGGTTTCTATCTTGGCAAATCTGTCTAAACATGGCGTTGAGGTCGGAGGTTCCGGAATTACTTTAAATGCAGACTTGGGAGTTGGTTTGGAAGCTGTGAAATCGGAATTTGCGATCAGAGACAAAAACTCTTCTAACTTTTTTAATACAAGTTTAACTCCGAAAGTTACTTTCAGAAAAGGAGATTCTTATTTGATGTTAGGCTCATCTTTTTCATTTTTAAATGCTAAAAACAATAATGATTTGTTAGCTGAACAAATGAAAAACAGTAAAACGTATTGGTTCCCACAGGCTGAATTCCAGTTTGCGGCGGCGAAAGAATTTAAATTTTATGGTGGAGTAGATGGAGGATTAAAATTAAACACCTATTCAGATCTTTTACAGCAAAATCCTTTCATTGTTTCTGATCAATATTTAAAACCGACTGAAACCAAATATCATTTTTATGTTGGTTTAAGAGGTGATATTGATGAAACTTTCAAATATGATTTCTCTGCAGGTTATGGAAAAATGAGAGATATTATGTTCTTTAAGGCGAATGATCTGTTTGATAATATTTATACGCTTAACCGTTCTGCTTATAACTATGCAAACACGTTCTCTGCAGTTTATGATGATGGAAATGTGAGCGATATTAAAGGAAGTCTACAGTATTTCCCATTAGAAAACTTGATTGTAGACGCAGAGGTAAAGTTTACAAAATTTGATCTGAAAAATTACGAAAATATCTACAACGTTCCATTGCTTAATGCGAGTATTGGCGCTAAATATACGATGCTTGATAAAAAATTATTACTAGGTTTTAAAGGGATTTTTGCAAGCGACAGAACAACGAACTCCTTTGCTATTGAGGGAGTTGGAAGTCCGATGATGTATCAGTCAACAGAGAATACCGACGATAAAGTTGGGGGGTATGCAGATTTAAACCTTTCGGCAGAGTATAAAATTTACAAAAATTTCAGTATTTTCGCGATCGGAAACAATCTTTTCAACTCAAATTATCAGACGTACAAAGGATATAAAGTTCTTGGAGCGCAGATTTTGGGAGGAGTGAAGATTACGTTTTAGAGTCATAGAGTTGGAGAGTTTTAGAGTAAAGGTATGTTTGTGTATTTAATAAACCCTAAAACTCTCCCGCACTAAAACCCAACCGGCTGCATAGTTTAATGGATAGAACTTTGGATTTCGGCTCCAACAGTGAGGGTTCGAATCCTTCTGCGGTCACTTTTTAATCAAAAAGAGAATTTGTATATTATTGAAAATTAAATAATTGCACTTTCTCTTTTTTGTTTTTATACCCAAATTTTAGAAATGTTCTTGTTTTATTTGCATCTGTTGGAGCAAGTATGAATATTAATATCTTAGTACATAAATTTTAGAAGATGGCAATGATGAGAACATACAATAACAGGGGGAAAGGTAATTATTGGAACAAAAAAAAGCAGATAAAATAAATTATCTGCTTATATATGATTGAAGATTATTAATCCTCAAAAATTAAGCTATTTTCACGTTAACTGCGTTAACCCCTTTTGCTCCGTTTTGTAAATCGAATGTTACGACATCATTTTCACGAATATTATCTACTAAACCTGAAGTATGTACGAAAACATCTTGTCCACCTGTTGATGGTGTAATAAAACCAAATCCTTTGGCATCGTTAAAGAATTTTACTGTTCCTTGTTGCATTGTAATGTATTATAAAATTATTGTATTACTGATAAACTGTTTTTGGCTGTTGCCATTACTGCTTTGATATTGATGTCAAAACAATAATAAATCGATTTGTAAGCAAGAAATGATGTTGATATTTTTTAGAATCTTGAAAATATTCAAGTTGAAAAAAGGTACTGCACCTGTTATATTGACGACAAAAATTAGCGGCTGTAAAAGCGAAAACTGATAAAAAGAGTAAACTCAAAAGTTTCAGAAGAAGCGTCGGCAGTAGCCTGATTATTTTACAAATGTACACATTATTTATTAAAAACAAGAGTTTTTTTATTTTTATTTATTTTCCATTACAAATCAGCATCTATTTTTATGATTTTAATTGGGATGAATAGTAGACTAAGTATTACACACTTACTTCATCTATCCGCGAATAAAATCAGAACCATACTCAAAATCTCAAAAGTATTTATCCCAGAGATCCCCGAAATCCCCGAAATATTAGTTTGAGTTAGGTAGAAGTGTGTTAAAATATGATATATGAGATAAATTTAATAGATTTATGGTATTTACAAATATTGATATTTTTTTTAGAAATGCTATAAATAAAATAAATAATTAATGTAAATATGTTATTTTTATGTGTTATTTTTTTTAAATATTGAATTTCATCTTGATTTTCTAAAATATTTTTTTTTTAATATTGCAATTACAATTTAACATAATGAAGAAGATTTCAATTCTAATTGCTAATTACAATAATGGAAATTTTTTTAGAGACTGTTATATTTCATTGATAAATCAGACATATAAAAACTGGGAGGTTATTATTGTTGATGATGCTTCTACAGATAATTCAGTAGATATTATTAAGGAAACTATTAAGCAGGATAAAAGATTTCAATTATATGAAAATGGAGAGAATAAAGGTTGTGGGTTTACCAAAAGAAAATGCATGGAATATGCTACTGGAGAAGTCTGTGGATATCTTGACCCGGATGACGCTCTTTATCCGACAGCATTAGAGAAGTCAATCCAGCAATATGGTAACAATAATATAGTTGCTACATATTCTAAAATGATGATGTGTGATAAAGAATTGTCCCAACAAAAGATATTTGGTAATACTAAGCAAATTTATAACAATCTTTATTTTTTTAATTGTCCAATTCAATTTGCACATTTTTTTACTTTTAGAAGAGAAACGTATCTAAAAACGCAGGGAATCAATCCTGATTTGAAAAGTGCTGTTGACCAGGATTTATATTTAAAAATTTTAGAATTAGGAAACGTCAAGTATATTAACGAGGTACTATATAAATACAGACTCCATTCTGATGGAATATCTCAACAAAGTTCGAAGCAAAATGCAAAAGATTCATTTGCATATGTTATACATGATACCATGAAAAGAAGAGGTATCAAAACAATTAATAACCAACAAGTTCCCGAAAGTTACAAAGATTCAGAGGAAATTTTTAAACTTCTGAATTATCAGGCTAGTTTTTTATATAGATTGAAAACTAAATTTAAATTAATTTTCAAAAATTCGAATCTTCCTATCTTTATGTATTTCTTAAATTATTCGATTTACGAACTTTTATAACCATACAGCTAGGGTTTTGAATAAAAATATTCACTTATATTGTATTTTAAGTTGAATATTTTTTTTCGTCATTTGTGTTTTTAAAATTTCTCAACTTGAGTGACTTTTTTTGTTTCTGGGATAAACCGGCAAATATATATTGACAAAAATATATTTGTTTTAAGTCTTATTTTTTCAACCTCCGACAAAATTATAAAAAGCACTTGCCAAATGTATAAGTTCATTATTGCAAGTCACAATATTGTCAGTTTATTTGAGCCAAGCCCTTTTAAACAAAACGACTGTCACTCTTTTGAATAAATTTTATATGTATTCCAACCAAAACAAATAAAAATGCATCTATCATATAATACGACATGGTTTGTCGCTGTGCAGATATATCTTTGCTACAGAACATTAAACCAAATAGATATGATAAAAAAGCGCCAAAAATAAATCAAAACCTATTGAAAATTATGTTAAATTTGCAAAAAATTAAATGAAAACACAAAATGAAAAAGAATTACACTGAAAAAAGGGTGCATTTTCTATGCACAGTTATATCAACAAAATATATCAACTAACAATAACACAAGTATGAAAAAACTTTATATGGGTGCACTTATGATGTGCACGACTGCTGTATTGTATTCTCAGGAAGTCATTTGGCAAAAGGATATTAAATCCAATACACAGGATTTTTTAAGCCAAGTTACCACAACAATAGATCAGCAGTACCTTATTACAGGAAGCAGCATTCAAGGCGATAAGCTTCAGGCAGGAGGCAGTAAGCAGAATAACGGTTATGATTTCCACTTAGTCAAACTTAACCAACAAGGAGAAGAAGTTTGGGAGAAATTCTTTGTAGGAAATAACCACGACTTCCTATCTGCTACAGTTGCTACTCAGGAAGGCGGGAATTTATTAGCAGGAACTTCTTACAGCGGGAAAGGGCTGGATAAAAAAGATGATTCCAAAGGAGGTTCAGATTTATGGTTGATTAGAATTAATGAATTCGGAGATGAGCTTTGGCAAAAAACTTTAGGAAGTTCTTCTGATGAAGAGGCAAGATCTGTTATTCAGACTACAGATTTGGGATTTTTCGTTGCCGGAAATGTTCAGAATTCAGCTAAAGGTTACGGCTCTAAGGATATTTTAATTATCAAATTAGATAAAAACGGAAAAGAATCATCACAGTTAATTTTAGGTGGAAAAGGTTTGGATGAAGTTGAAAAAATGATTCCAACTAGAGATGGCGGAGCTTTGTTAGGGATCTATTCCAGAAGCAATGCAGGAGGTTCAAAGAAAACTGAAAACTTTGGTGAAGGAGATTATTGGATTATTAAACTTTCCAAAGAAGGAAAGGTTGAATGGGAAAAGAACTTCGGTGGAAAAGGTGATGATCATTTGAGAACGCTCGCTTTAACATCTACAGGATTTCTAATTGGAGGTGAATCCAGATCCGAGAGATCAGGAAACAAAACCGTTGGAATTGAAGAAGGTACGGATTTATGGTTAATCTCTTTGAATGAAAAAGGAGAAGAAATCTGGCAAAAATCTTACAATTTCAAAAACAGAGATGTTTTGATGGGAATGAGTGTCCTACACAATTCCGATGATAAAACTTCAAAAGGGTTCCTTTTAGGTGGCTATACACAAGCTGAGGGAAGAATTGAAGCCGATGATGAGAAATTCTGGATGCTTTATTTAGATCAAAACGGTAATGAACAATGGCGAAAACATGTTCAAGGTCAATCAAATAAGAAAGAAGAAAGATTATCTGATATAAAACTTAACAGTGACGGTTCAATTATTTTAGCAGGAACCAGTGCTGAGGAACTTGGGAAAGAAAAATGGAAGATCATTAAGCTTGGAGACAAGCAAATCGATCAATTGATTGTAAAACAGGATATCAAGATCTATCCGAATCCTGTTTCAGATTACACTTATGTTGAAATTGGATTTGATTTCAAGGATGCAGATATTATTTTGTATGATATGTCAGGACGACAATTGCAGAGTTTGAAAACCAAAAACAAAGTAACCAAGATCAATACTCAGAATTTGATTCAGGGAGCTTATTTGGTTACTGTTAAAACTGATATGAATAAAACGGCTAGCGCTAAATTAATTAAGAAATAAACACAAATGAGAAAAATAATTGCAGCATCTCTGATTGTATGTGGATATATCCTTGGATATTCACAATCTATGGACGCAAAGGAAAGTAAATATAATCTGACAATAAAGTCGCCTGATGCCAGCCAGCTATCAAAACATACAGATATTCCAACATCTACAAATACCGGAACCATTGGCATTGATATTCCAATATATACCATAAAAGTAGGAGATTTTAGTCTTCCGATTTCTTTGAAATATCATGCATCAGGAGTAAAAGTAAAAGAAACCGCTTCTAAAGTAGGTCTTGGCTGGTCTCTATCGGTAGGTGGGATGTCTCTTTCTAAACAAGTTTTAGGACGTGAGGATAAAGGTAAAATTCAGTATATAAATCCTGACAGCTTCAATCCTGTTCAAAGCAACACTAATGATTATAATTTAGCAAAAAGTATCAAAGAGGAATTCTCAACACTTGATACTCAACCTGATATCTATTCCTTCTCTTTGGGAAGTGCATCAGGAGAATTTTACTATGACAGTTCGGGAAAAATTATTCAGATTCCCTATAGTACTGTCAAGATAGAAGATTCATTTGTTTTCACGGATGATCAGGGTATAAAGTATTATTTCAAGGCAGGAAATCAGACTCAAACTGTAGGCGGGAGTGCTCCTGCCCCTAATGACTTTAGTAATACAGATTTTATCATTACAAGAATCCTTTTACCAACAGGGAAAGAAATAAAGTTTTATTATCAGGCAAGTAGTTATAGCTATTTGAATAATTTTTACAAAGGGCTTAAAATTCCAAGAGCATGTATATACCAGAATGGTACAACCTATGAAGAATTTGTAACAAAGACAAATGTGCTTTCTGAAAGTGTACTACAAAGCATTGAATTTGAAGGCAGTGAAGTGAAGTTTATTTATAGTAATCGTGAGGACATCAATAACGGACTTTCTTTAAATAAAATAGAAGTTAGAAATCCCCAGCAGGCACTGGTATCAGATTATAGTCTGGTAAAAGATTATTTTACCAGTACAGATTCTCCTTTAGCTCCCGGATATGATTCTGAAATTCCATATCTGATGAAAAGACTGAAGTTAAAAGAAGTTGTAAACTTGAAAGATAATTCAAAATATAAACTTCAGTATTATGAAAGCAATCCATTACCTAACAGATTATCAGATCAAACAGATTTTGTAGGCTTTTATAATGGTAAATTAGCCAATCATGGAATTCCTTTCGTTGCATATGGTGATAAAATTTACGGTTTTGGAGATGATAAAAACCCTGATATTAACTATGCTGTTTCCGGGAGTTTAAAAGAAATACAATATCCTACAGGTGGGAAAATGGGGTTGCAGTACGAATTGGATGATTTTTATTTTGAAGGTACTGAAACACAAATAGGAAAAAAAGATTTTCTTATTTCAAACCTTGAACCTCTGGGAGGGGTATTTAACGTTAATACCGATGGGAATACAGTAGATTTCAAAATTACTTTTCAAAGTACAGCAAATCCAAGTGAAGGTCCGGAAGGCTCTCTACCAGAGGGGCCGCATTTTGTAGGAGAACTTTTGGATAATACCAATACTGTTCTCAAAACATTTCTGATCAATAAAGAATATGAATTTGTCGAAAATATAAAACCTTCATATAAAATCAGAATCAGAAAGGTTGGAAATGTAAGTAGCAGCCACTACGCCACTCTGAATGCACAATGGTATGAAAAAGTTTCAGAAACCAAGCACTACAATAAATCTGTTGGTGGAATAAGGGTACAAAAGATAACGAAAAGTGATGCTGACATACTAACTCATGAAACCGAGTTTATTTATAGAGATGAAAACAATAGGTCTACAGGAAGATATATGGCAGATGATATTGAATATTCTTATATCCAAGAGTTAGCGGAGGATCAGGAGATGGGATATACTTGTGAACAAATGGTCATTAGTAATTCTGGTAATTTTAACATTAGCACTATTAACGGGAAGCCTACTATTTATGATAGGGTCACTACCAGAAATAAGAATATAAACAACAACGCAGAAAGCTATGAAATAACAGATGAATATATGAATCTGTCCCATACCAATCCTAAAAATGCAAGAAGCCCAATCTTTACTTATGCCAATAATCAGTTTGCACGTGGTATATTAACCGATAGAAAATATTATAACTCTCAGCATAGACTTATCAAAAAAGATTCATACATCTATGAATTTGATAATCACTTCAATAATCTTTCAAATGATTATAGCTTGGGATTCCCTGATCTTACGATAAGACCTTATTATATAGGGATAAAGTCCGTTGCTTGTGCGGTTCATAATGAAAATGGGGTCTGTTTAGGAAATAATTATACCTTTACGGTAGACCGCTATGAAGTGTCATCAGCTTGGGCAAAAAAGAAAATGATGACGACAACTGATTATTATGAGAATAATGGTATCAGTCAAATTACCAATTATACTTACGACAATACTTATAAACATACCAACCCAACAATTGTAAATGTTGATTTTTCTGATTCCAGTCAGAAAACAATTTATGCTTACGCCCACGAAAAAGGCAACCAGTTAATGATCTCAAAAAACATGATGGGAATTCCATTGGAAACAACCACGACAAAAACTATAGGAACCACCACTAAAACTTTATCAAAAACAGAAACTATCTATCCAATAAGTCAATCAGAAGCAGATGTGAAAACTTCAGGGTTGGTATTACCTTATACTGTACTTTCCACAGATCTACAAAATACTCCATCCACCGAAGTGACTTATGACAAGTACGATTCAAAAGGCAACTTACAACAGTACACCACAAAAGACGGTATTTCTACAACGATTATCTGGGGGTATAACAACACTCAGCCTATTGCAAAAATAGAGGGAGCAAAACTATCCGATATTCAGCAGTCTATGATTGACAGTATTGTTAATGCATCCAATACCGATGCTTTAGCAGCTCCAAATAATGACGAA
>NZ_FPKW01000034.1 GCF_900114875.1 Chryseobacterium limigenitum | reverse complement strand
AAAGATCATTTAGGAAATAATAGAGTAAGTTTCGGGAGAAACAGCGCAGGAGCTCTTGAAATTACAGATGCCAATGATTACTATCCTTTCGGGATGAATCATTTGAAATCTGGAAATGCTTATTTTGCACAGGGAAGTTATAAATCATATAAGTATAATGGAAAGGAATTGCAGGAGTCTGGGATGTATGATTATGGGGCAAGATTCTATATGGCAGATATTGGAAGATGGGGTGTAATTGATCCTTTGAGCGAAAAAATGCGTCGTTATAGCCCTTACAACTATGCGTTTGATAATCCTATTCGGTTTATTGATCCTGATGGAAGACAAGCAGATGATTGGCGAAATAAAAATGGACAATTAGTTTATGACCCGAAAGCAAATGGAGGTAAAGGAGCATATACTCAATATGCTACAGCTACAGACAAAAAATTAGGAGATAACCTTAGAAATTCAGGAAAGAAAGGACTTGAACAATTTAATACATTAGTTAATTCTTCAATACCAACAACCCTTACTCTAGATACAAAAAAATCTATACAAAAAGATTCTGATGGAAATCCAGTACAAGCAGAAACAACTACAAGATTTGATACAAAAAGTGTTGTTAAAGATAGGAAAGGTAATGTAATAGATGTTAAGTTAAAATCAGCAGATATAGTTTTGTTTACAGCTTCTATACAAGATGAAGCCAAGAATCCTGATAAGTATTCACAATATAACGATCCGAAAGAAACTCAAGCTATTAAAAGTGGAGTAATAACTGAAGATGATATAACAACAATGTCACTTGGTCACGAAATAGGTCATACAACAAAAGATAATGTTCTTACAACTTTAAACGGAGGTGATAGAGAAGCAGTACCGGAAAAAACGGATAACCAAATTATGAATGAAATTATAAAAAAGAAATCTAAATAATTAGAAATGAATAAATTTTTGTGTTTTATAATTAGTCTTTTTTTTACAGCATTTTTTTACTCACAAAAAAAAGACAGTTTACAATATGTTGACTTAAATCAGAGCCAAAGTCAAATTAACAGAGATTTAATGATTGATTATTTAATCAAACGTAAAGAATTAAAAGAAGTTAATACTAATGATAAATATGAAGATTTAATTATTACAGAAATATATGGAGGGGTTGATATAGACGATGGTATATGTTTATTTACAACAACAAAAAGTCATTCACGGTTTTATATATTTGTAGAATTAAATAATGGTATTAGGATTTTAAATTTGAATAATCTTGGTGAAGTCCTTCAACAAATTATTTTATATTCCAATGAAAAAAAATTGGATAATAAACAGCAATTAAAATTATTTAATCGCATTTTAGAATTGTTTGGAAGGGAAAATCGTATAGTCCCAAACAAAAATAATGATCATGTTCAAGGAAATTAAAAAAGTAACATAAAGAAAAACCACTGCAATCGCAGTGGTTTTTAGTACGATCGAGATACAAATTTCTATTTTACTGATCATTTGATGGAATAAAGGGTGCATCCCACGAACAGATGTTGGTAAAAAAAACATCTGTGAATGAAAGAAGTCTTTATTAAAGAGTGTTGAGAATATAAGTTGCTTACTGTCAGAGTGTACGAATTTTCGTACACTCTGATGGTATTTGAAGAAAGAATTTCAAGTTTGTCTAAAAAGCAGAAATTTTGTACTTTCGTACCCGCTACGCAAAGTCTGTGACTTTGAGCTGTGGTAAAACTAACCCACCGCAATTGCGGTGGGTTAGTTTTGTTATAATATTGCAATATTTTACGAATACGCTTTCCTTGTTTTACAATCACTGATTGGATACCCAAATTTAGTTTATCGTTTTATAAAGGATTTTGAAAAAGAAGTTGCATCACCTTTTATCTGAACAAAATAAACTCCTGCAGGTAAAGTATCAGTTTTGATTTTCTGATTATATTGAGAGTTTGAAGATGATAATTCCTTTATTGAAACAACAGCACCTCTTGCGTCAATGATATTTAATATCAGTTTTTTATCAGAAGAATTAAATTTTAAATTAATTTCATCACTCGCCGGATTTGGATAAATAACTAATTTGTTTTGTTTTTTATCAGTATTATTCACAGATAAAACTGCAGTATCACAAGCCGGAATTCTGTTGATCCCATCAATTCCCCAAGCTGTCATTACGGGGATACAAAGCCAGTTGAGTACGGTAGGGAAGTGGTCGGTTTGTCTTGGTGTATTCAGATAATTCTGAATCGTAAATGTTTCTGAGGTCTGAAGATTTCTGGTCGGAGAGCCTATAATTGTTGCATTGTTACCTAATGGTCCCGAATCTGTCAAGGTATTTCCGGAAGCTTCAGTCATTTTGTAGTTCGCTAAAAGCTGACTGTAGAATGGATGCGAGCTTGTTATATCCTGATTTGCCCATTGAACAATGGCTTCATTCGATAATTTGGCATTCCAGATTCTTACATCTTTATATGAGGCCGCAAGGTTTACACCGTAAGTATTGGTTCCGTCCTGATTGATGGTTAATGGTAAATTAGAAGTGATGTCACCAATGGTATTCATCTTTCCAACGGTTACAGGAACTCCATCGTCATACATTGTGGCCAGACCGTCTCTGTCGAATGTTACTGCAATATGCTTCCATTGGTTCGTTATCAACTTTCCTCCAATCAGATCCAGTCTGTTGCTTCCATCTCCAATATTCATTTTAAATGTCTGACCTGAATATCCTGAAATTACAAAACCTTTGTTGGAGCCGTTGTTCCAGTTTTTATTACCAATCAGTACAGGGTCACTGGTGTAATTGGCATTAGGCTTTACCCAAAATTCTATGGTGAAATCCTGATTGGCACCAAAATTAAAGCTGCTTTGAACTGAAGGCTTTGCATAAGTTCCTGCGGGGAAATTCAGACGATTATAAGTGGGCGTATTCTGACTTTGAGTTTTGCTGATTTGCTGAGGAGCAAATGATGGATTAGAATAAATTGAAAAAATATCTCTTTCAGTAAGATTTCCTCCTCCATGTGAAGCACCTTCTCCACCATGATCGGTAGTGACTACTACCAGCCAGTTTTCGTTATTATAAGTGCTTCTGTTTTTCATCGCAGTCAGAATCTCACCAATATAAGTATCTGTAAGCTGAATAGAATTCACATATTGTGGCACTGCTGAAGAAAAGCCATACGAATGTCCTGCGCCATCCACATCGTCGAAATCAACGAAAAGTACATCCGGATTGTCATTCTGCAGAGCATTAACCGCTGCATTTTTCACCGCAAGATCGGTTGAGAAGTTTGTTTTTACATCAGCACTATTAATGATATTGTTGTTGATAGGTGCCCAGTGGGCTAAAGAAATGGTTCTCAAGTTAGAATTGTATGATTCAATTCTGGTTAAAAAATCACGATAATTAGCGTAGTTGGGATTAGTGAAATTGTTGTCCGGCACATTATGCTTATCGAGACCAACGCCTGTAAGCATAGAGCTCCAGCCGTTTCCGCTGATGGTTGGTGCTAATGTAATGGCGTCTAAAGAATATACTGCAGTTGGCAATAATCCCTGGATATTTGGGGTGTTGGATGACATAATTACATCCGGCCTGCAACCGTCTATGCCGATGAACAAGACTTTTTTGGTCTGTGCGCTCATCAATGCGCCGGTCATCACCAAAAGAGAAAGAAATTTTGTTTTCATAATAACTATTTCAAAGATTTATTTTTTTAAATTGAATTAAACTGATTACAGAATTACTTCCGTAATCAGCTCTTTGGAGTAATTAAAAAAGAATATGTTCAGCTTCTGAAAGATTGTTTAAAATTTGATCGGGCAATGCCAATTCAAGTTGCGCTCTGGTTTGCGCACCGCTCAGTACAGCAATGGTTACTCCACATCCTGCGTTTTTCCCCTCCTGAATATCGATGGCAGAATCTCCTGCTTTCAAAACCTCTTTCGGATCAGAAATTCCGAATTTTTTCATCGCCAGAATAATCATTTCAGGGCTGGGTCTGCTTTCAGAAACATCATCGGCAGTAATCAGCGCATCATAATGAACATTAATTTTCCAATTGAGTTTCGTTAGCAATTGATATGCAATTTTTTGAGTATAACCGGTGTTTAAAACCACTTTCTTACCTGCAGATTTTACTTTTAATAAAAATTCTTCAACACCTGCGATGGGTTTTACGTTCAGATCGTTATATGCAAGACCCAGCTCATCAGAAAAATTTTCGAATATCGCTTCAGTATCTTCTGTATTTCCGCCAATGTTTTCAAGTAAATTTTTAATGGCTTCTGCTTTTTCCATTCCGGCGCATATTTCAAGCACTTTATCTAAAGTTACATTGTAGCCATAGTCATTGACTGCTTTTGTCAGCGTTTTATACACCACATTATCTTCATCGATCGTTGTTCCGGCCATATCCAGAACTAATAATTGTATGTTCATTTTAAGAAAAAATTGTATTGATATTAAATTTAGAATAACCGCCGCTTCCTGTCATTCCTTTTCCGCCGATACCTGTCACAATATGAATATTAGGCGAAACATTGTGCTCGAAAATATCTTTTGTTTTGCATTGAGAATAAATCCCAAACCATCTTCTTTGAATTTCGTAGGTGGGAAGATCAATTATTTTTTTGGCTTCATTAATCATATATTCGTCAATTTCCATATTCAGTTCATAGCCTAAATCATCAGAGTTTTTTGCACTTGCATATTCGTGAGAATCTCCAAGAATTACAGATCCGTCCAATGCTTGTTTGAAAAGAATATGAATCCCAAATTTTTTATCGAAAGTATTTGGATCTTCAAGAGATTTTATATTATCAAAAGATTCACACTCCTGAAAAGATTCATATCGTCTGATGGTTAATCCGGTTAAGATATTTCCCGGAAGACTGTAAATTCCCTGTGGTTTTGTCTGAAGCATCTGAAGTTTGGTCACCACGAGATCGCTTTCGTTAAAGACCTGCGGATATAAAGTTTTAAATTCGTGACCGCCACAAATAATTACTTTTGCAGAATAAAAGGAAGTGCCTTCTGAAGTGAGACAGGTGCATTCTTTATCTTCATTAATTTCTACAACTGTTGTATTGTAAAATATTTTAAGATCAAATTTTTCCTTTAAAAGCTGATGAAGTTTGATGATCATCTCGCCGGAATCTACTGAAATTTCCTGCGGAAAAAACAAGCCTCCTTTACAATAATCTGAGCGAAGGCCATCGAATTTTTTGATACAGTCATTCTTTGAAAGCAGTGCAGATTCATAATTATTGTTTTTGTTGATCTCATGGAGTTCGTGGATCAGCTGCATTTCTTCATCGTTAGAAGCAATGTAAACAGAACCATTTTCGCGAACTGTTAAATCGGTTTCAGCCTGAAGTTCTTTATAAATTGATAAACTCTCTCTCCCGAAATTCTGCCATTTCAGATCCATTCCTGAGGGTACAACCTGCCCGAAATTTCTTACCGTTGCGCCCTGAGGCAAAGAGTTTTTTTCAATTAAAGCTACCTTTAAACCTCTTTTTAGAGCATGATATGCATGAAATGTTCCCAAAATTCCGCCGCCTACAACGATTAAATCAAATTTTGCTGTCATAATTAATTTATATTTTTAAATCTAATGCAGAACTGTCTACATTCAGATATTGGTTGTTTTTATTTGTTTTAGATTTTTTTTTAAAGGCTAAAAATGCTGTGGTTGAGAAGATC
Organism: Chryseobacterium limigenitum; assembly: GCF_900114875.1. GTDB lineage: Bacteria > Bacteroidota > Bacteroidia > Flavobacteriales > Weeksellaceae > Chryseobacterium > Chryseobacterium limigenitum. The sequence goes on along the minus strand of NZ_FPKW01000034.1, from coordinate 17,260 downwards.
AAAACAAGAATGGTAATTCCATAATTTAGATTAATATAGAAATCCAGCCATGACATTTCTGCTGATCCGAAGTTTTTATACAATACTATAAGTACACTACCCAAGTAGCCGAAAGAATCAACGAGATAAATAAGAAAGCCTACATTTCCTTTGATCTCAAAGGCCGCAATCATACGATCAAAATAGATTCCGTTAAAAGGGATGTAGCATAAGTACATTCCAAAACCTGATAAAACCATCCAGATAAAAGGAGAAATTGCACTGCCTTGAAATAAATACGTTGACAAACCAACTGTGCAGATTCCGAAAAAGAGAATGTAATGATAATAATCGAAAGCTTTTTTATTGTTTTTCACCTTTACCATAAATCCTAAAATTACGAGAACCATAATGGCAATAGGAATTTCGGTTAAAGTAAAAACAGAACTGTCGGTTTTCAGGTTGAAACTGTCCCAGATTTCACGGTTAAAATTATCTCTGAAGTCTCTTAAAATCGTCAGGCTTACATACAGAAAAGTAATGCAGATCAACGGAATTAAAAACTGTTTCAGTAATTTTCTTCTTTCTGTTTTATCTAAAGGCTCACGCTTTTTCTTCAAGGCAATGTCTTCTGCATCAGGCTTCGGTAATTTTTCAAGAAACCATCCGAAAAAAAGAAGCGGAACAAAGAAAATCAATCCTGTGGCAAATGGCATCCAAAATTCTGTTATGTTGAAATTATCCATCAGAAATTTCCCGACCGACTTTGTAAATCCTGAAGAAACTACAAAACTCGAACACAAAAATAAACCTATGATTTCCGTGGTTTTTCTTCCTTCTATGTAAGAAAAAACAATTCCCCAAATCATTCCTAAAGGCAACCCGTTGATGAACATGAACCCAATATTGTAGGGAGCAGGAACTACGGCGAATCCTAATAATGCCAGTTCGGCAATCGCTATAAATACAAAGAGAAAAAATATTCTTTTCTCAGGTTTTAATTCAGAAATAAATTTAATGCCAATAAATTTAGCAATGAAATATCCGATGACCTGAGCGATAATGATCAGTAATTTATATTCGATTCCGAAATAAGACAATCCTTCAAAAGAAGCCACTGTAAACGGTTTCCTGAATCCGTACATACAGAAGTAGATACCGAAAGCAAAGAATGCCGCCTTCAGTGTTACTCCGGTTTTATGATTGATTTTGATAGACATTAGAAATTAAGCTTTACACCAAGATTAAATCGAACTCCGTAATATTCTACCTGCTCAGGGCGATCTTCAGACTTTCCGAAATGATAGATCAAAGGATTGTTCAGAATATTGTTTACATCTGCATAAACCGTTACATACTTTGTGAACTGGTAAGAAGTCCCGAAGTCTAAACTGCTGTATTTACCGTAGTAAGAATCATTTATGTCTTCTTCAGCGTATTCTACTGCATATTTGCCTTTGTAGTTGTAAGCAACTCTTGCATTAAATCCTTTTTTCTCGAAGAAAAGCTGTGCGTTGTACAACTGTTTTGCCTGATAGGGAAGGGCAACTTTTCGTCCGCTTGGTTTCTCCATTTCAGAAGTCATTAAAGTGGCATTAAGCTGTGTTCCGAAATACTGTAAAAATCCAGGTAAGAAATCAAACCTTCTGTTGAAACCCAGTTCCAAACCTCCTAACCAGGCTCTGCTTCCGTTGTTTGGAGCGGTGAACTGAACTCCGTTATTTCCATTATAATTGCTCACAAAAGAGTCCTGAAAAATAGGGTCTGTGATTGATTTATAGAAAACACCGCCACTCAAAATTCCGATGTTTGAGAAATAATATTCTCCCATTGCATCTAAATTGATCGAATAGGTAGGATTCAGATTAGGATTTCCACCTTTAAATTCGTTATCGGCTTCACTATACGTTCCTCCGGGAGTAAGATCGCCAAAGTTAGGTCTGGAAAAAGTTCTTGTTGCTGCAAATCTTAGATTTGTTTTATCATTTAAAGCATATTTAATATGCAACATCGGGAGTACAGCCAAATATTCCTTTGTGTTTTCAACAGGAGTCAGCACATTATCGATGACATTAAAGCCTTTAACTTTTGTATGGGTGTTGGATACTCTTACCCCTCCTAAAATGGTTATTTTATCACTTAGTTTATAAGTTCCCATTCCGTAAGCATCGGCGTGTTTTTCGTAAACATCGAAGTTTCTTCCTAATGCTTTATTGTATTCAAGAGCTTCAGAATCATTTTTATTAATGGTTAAATTCCCCTGATTCTGAAACCAAAACTGATCCATTCCGCTTGTTGATAACACCGGACCGAAAGAATTTCCGATGTGGGTATTCATTTCGCTTAAATATTGTCCGCCATTAGGCTGTGTTGTAATATACTGACCGGAATCTGATAAAAGTGGAGCAGAACCGCTTTTCCAGTTGTAGAAAATATCTGAGAATGTTGCAATTCGCTCTTTATCTCTGTATTTAAAACCGTATTTAAGGGTAAGTTTATCAGAAGCGTTAATTTCGTGATTAAAAGCTGCTACGATTTTATCTCTTTCAAGAATATTGACTTTGTAGAATTCAAGATCGGTGAATTTCATTTGAGTGGCATCCATCTTAAAATTAGGATCGCTGTAAAACCCGAAAAGTGAATTCGGATCTTTGTAATCTAATTTTCCGCCGTCTGCTTTCCAGTAAGCCCGCGGTCCGTTTCCGTGGTCTGAAATGTAATCGGGATTGATGCCTACACCGCTTTGGGTATATTTAATGACGTAATAAGAATTGTTCTGCTTGTCAGGAATGTTTCCGTATTTGAATTGGTTGTCGTAATACGATACATCCCAATCTATTTTGCTTTTATTTAACTGATGAACTCCACCTAATGAAACAGATTTTAGTTCGGTTATCAATAAATTATGGATATTCTGTAATTCTACTCTTGCCGTATTGTTACCTGAACTGAACTTATCAAATCGTATTCTGTGCTTGTAATGAGTTTCGTCGTCTGACAATGTTCCGTACATTCCTTTCAGATAGATGGTGCTTTTCGGTGATAAAACATATTCTAAAGCAGCATTGACTCCCGTTGTTTTTCTTACTCCGTTGTAATCGCGTAATTCCATTCTGAAAACGCCTTGATCACCGCTTCTTCTTGCTTCAAAATTATCGGTAGACCAATTCCTGTTAAAATGGGCAACATTAATTAAATACCCGAATTTTTTATCTTTAGTTCTTCCGCCGTACAATAATCCGAAGTTATAAACTCCTTTATCGGCTTTGGCGTTGTATCCACTTCCCAACGTTATTTTCAGCTCGGTTTTCATGGGTGGTGTTTTGGTGATAAAGTTGACACCGCCGCCAATTCCGTCAGATTCAATATCGGGAGTAAATGATTTGTTGACATGAACATAAGAAATAAGTTCGGTCGGGAAAAAATCAAAAGCCGTAGCTCGAGAAGTTGTTTCTTCTTCTGCGGTTGGAAGCCTATTTCCGTTGATGGTTGTAGACGCCCAAAACGGCGGCAATCCTCTTAAAGAAACGAATCTTCCTTCGCCCTGATCTCTTTCGATAGAAACGCCCTGCACTCGCTGTACGGTTTCTGCAGCATTTCTGTCTGGTAGCTTTCCGATCCCGTCAGAAGCAATTACGTTGGTAATATTTATTGCGTTTTTCTGAAGATTTAAGGCTCTGGCTTCACTGTTTTTTAATGAACCTGTTACAATAACTTCATCAATATTCTTTTGTTTTTGAAACATTGAAATGATCCCTACATCTAGTGACTGGTCTGAAATTATATCAATAGTAAGACTTTTAGGCTCATATCCTATGTAAGAAAATTGTAAATCGTAGTGACCTGGTTTAAGATCATTTACAGAGAATTTTCCGTAAACATCCGTTATTACAATTTTTGAGCTGCCGTTGATTTTAACAGTTGCGCCCGGAAGTGGCTGATTGTTATCTGAAACAATTCCCGTGACAAGTTGTTTTTGAGCAGATACAAATAGACTACAGCAGGCAAAAAGAGGAAATAAAGATTTTTTTATAATTGTTTCCATTGTTTACATATATTAAATTTCTACTGCAAAACAACTCAATAATTTTAATATATGTAAATTTTTAATATTAATTTATATTTAATAAATAACGGATTAATGTTAACTGAATCTTACCTGTTTATAGATTCAGTTGGATTGGGAAACGAGTGTTTGTAAATTTTAAAACACTGTAATATAGGGTGTTGTTTAAATAAATAAAAAATGAACTGCCTTGCGGAAGTTCATTGTATTTAAATGTAAAATGTGAATTATAAGTTAAGAGAATTAAATATACAAAAAAATAAAATTTTACTATTTGTAAACTTTTGTATTTAAAATCAATGTTTTTTTAGCTTTTATCAGAATAAAAATAAAGTACCAGCATAATGCAGTCTTCATCAGAAATACTTACAGGAACGTGTGGTAATTTTCCGTTAAAATAAAGCGAATCTCCTTCCTGAAGCTCAATTTCTTCATTATCGATCATATATTTTACTTTGCCTTTTAAAATATACTTAAATTCCCATGCGTCAGTGATTACTTTATCTCGTTTAGAATTGGGCTCCAAAGTCAGTAAAACTGCTTCAAAACCTAATGAATGAAGACTTTTACTGAAGATATGCATATATTTGAAACCTTCCGCTTCCACTTCTTTTTCTATAATCTGCTGACTTTCTTTTGGTACAAAAATAAATTTTGCATTAGATTTTTTCTCAACACCTTCAAAAAAATAACTGGCATCGATGTCCAATGACTGTATCAATTCAAGTAAAACAGGTAGTGACGGAATTGTTCTCCCATTCTCTATTCTGGAAACCAAACCATTGCTCACATGAGCTTTCGAAGCCAGATCATTGATGGTAAGATTATTTTTCTTTCTTATATCCTTTAATCTTTTTCCGATACCTATTAAAAAATCACTCATGTAATTATATATTTCAAGCTTTTGTATTTGCTCATTCTTTATGTAAAAATAATAAATAAACAAAAGCTGCGGTAAATAAATGTTACAAATAGTAAATATTATTGTTGGGTATTACTTCGAAACTGATTTATAATTTATTTAGAGTTTGCATTGCCGTTTTCTGGTGAATTCACAGGATTACAGCTTCCTCATCAAATGCTTTCTTATCAAATTTCAGCACTTTCGTAGAGTCATGAAAAAATGGGAAGATCTGAATATGATACACATCAATTTCAATATTTCTTAAACCTGTATCCAATTGTTCATTAAAAATGTCTATTCCAAAAACCAAATCTCAAATAAGCTTCCTTTTTCCAAAGGTCTATAATTTAAATAACCTTTGTGTGCTTCCATAATGCTTTTGCTGAGCGTCAAGCCAATTCCGGAACCGCTGACTCTGGTTGTGAAAAACGGAAGGAATATTTTATCTTTAATTTCTTTTGAAACTCCGATTCCATTGTCTTCAACGCTTAGAACGGTTCTTTTATTAAGAATTTTGATCTCTGTTTTGATGATTTTTTCAGAACTGTCTGCAACAGCATAAATTGCGTTTAAATAGAGGTTTATTAAGCATCTTTCGATCATTTTTTGATCTGCCGAAATAGTTTGATCTTCGAATGAATTGATGATCGTAATATTGTTTTTTTCAAACTCAGGTTTTAGAAAATTAAGAGCAGATTTTACAATTTGAGTTAAAGAAATGGGTTTGAAAACGGGTTTTGGTAACTCGGCAACTTGTCGGTAATCGTCTACGAAATTCAGTAATTGTTTTGATTTTGAACTAATAATCGTTAAGCTTTCCTTCATTTCCTGTTGATCTTCTTTTTCAACAACATCTTGATTGGCAATATATTCCAGATTCTGAATTAAGCTGTTGACCGGAGTCAGTGTATTGAGAAGTTCATGAGAAATTACCTTCATCAGATTATTCCAGGCGTGTTTTTCTTTCTGTTCGATAATTTTTTGAACAGATTCCAGACTGATGATACAGAAACGGTTTTTAACATTCTGTACTTTTTTTGTTCTCAAAGAATACGACTGTTTGACATTTTCATTGATTGAAATATCAAAGAATTCCTGAGAATTTTCGTAATTCGACTGTTCTATGATCTTGTAAAAATTGGGCGTTTTAGATTCATATAATTCCCATGAATTATATTTCGGAATTTGCAGAATTTCTAAAAAAACAGGATTTACATAAAATACTTCCCATTCATTATTTTTCTCGGAAAGAATCATCAATCCAATTTCCAATTGACTTAGAATTTCTTCATACAGAAGTTTATAAGAAGAGTGCGAAAGGTGTTCTTCTTTGCTTTGATAATAAAGCTTTACGGCATTGTCAAACAAACTGTTTTCCTCTGTTTTTGGAAAAAGAGAAAAGTCTTTTTTCTGAATTGCCAACAATATTTTTTCTGTTTTCTGAATAAATGATAAGGCTGAAAGTTGTGCTAAAATAATACACGAAATAGCAATGATCGTAAATAAACCGAAATTAATCCACTTATTTTGTGAATAAAAATCAAACGCGAAAATCCCGCTAACGACTGCCAGCAAGATAAAAACTAACCAAATAAGTTGTTGCTTTTTCATTTACAATTCAAATTTTTCCATTCTTCTGTAAAGTGCCGCTCTGGATAATCCGAGATCTTCGGCTGCTAGAGAAATATTTCCTTTGTGTTTTTTCAATGCTTTTTTGATGAGAATTTCTTCCATTTCCTCGATATTGAGGTTGGTGATCGGTTGATCAGCTTCTTCGTCCTGTGGCATTAGCAATTTTAGATTTTTATCATTAGAAAGAATCAAGCTTCTTTCAATGCAGTGATCCAGTTCACGGATATTTCCCGGCCAGGAATAATTTACCAATTCCTCCATTAAATTTTCGTTGAGAGAAAGCTCTGTTTTATGATATTTCTGCTTGTATTTTTCCAAAAAATAGTTCCCCAAAGTCGGAATATCTTCCAATCGGTCTCTCAGACTTGGGATCTGCAATTCTACGGTGTTGATCCTGTAATAAAGATCTTTCCGAAAACGGTTTTCGGACACCGCTTTTTTGAGATTTTCGTTGGTCGCAAAAATAAATCTTATGTCTAATAATCGTTCTTTATTTTCACCAAGTCTTGATAATTTTCTATTTTGGATAAGACTTAATAATTTGGTCTGAAGGTGAGAAGGAAGATTTCCTATTTCATCCAGAAATACGGTTCCGTTTTGGGCATTTTCGATCTTTCCGGAGTAATCCTGATTGGCATCGGTAAAAGCTCCTTTTTTGTAACCGAACAATTCTGCTTCAAAAAGATTTTCCGAAAGACTTCCCAAATCAATGTGTACAAAAGGCTGGTTTTTTCTTTCTGATAATTCGTGAATATGTTCTGCCAAAACATATTTTCCGGTTCCATTTTCTCCTAAAAGCAGGACATTGGCATCTGTTGGAGCAACTTTTGTAATTTGATCCATCACCGCCTGCATGGCAGCAGATTTTGTATCCAGCTGATATTGATTGGTTTTAATGCTTACATTTTCCCACTGATTCAGTTTTTTATTCTTTCGTGAAATATCAACTGCCAGATTAACGGAAGCATATAATTTTTCATTATTCCAGGGTTTTAAAATAAAATCTGATGCCCCGTTTTTAAGAGCTTCAACAGCCAATTCTACTTCACCATAGGCTGTCATCAGAATGATAGGCAGTTGAGGTTCTAAAGTTCTGATTTCCTGCATCCAATACAATCCATCTCGTCCGTTTTCAAATCCCTTTCGGAAATTCATGTCCAAAAGAACGGTATCGATTTGCTGTTCGGCCAAAAACTTCAGAATATTCTTTGGCTGACTGAGACAGCTGACTTCCGTGAAAAATTTCTTAAGCCAGACTCTTGCCGAAAATAAAATATCTTCGTCATCATCAACAATTAAAATATGAGCTTCTTTTTTTCGCATTGCTTTTTTTATTTGGTGTATGGTTTTTAGTTGTTAATGTTTGGTTTTTAGTTGTAGATGTTTAGCTTTTAATTATCTGAATGTAATTTTTTATCATCACCAAACACCAAACACCAAACACTAACAACTAAATACCAATTAAATGTCCGTTTTCGTACAAAAAGTGTCCGATAATGAACAGTTCCGAAATGAATGAAATTATTTTTGTTCACGTTTTCAGGCTCTTACAAGATTATAAATCTCTGGTATTTAATTTGTCTAATATATTGTAAGTAAATTAGTTATCTCAAATATGGATACGAAAATAGTAAAAAAGAAGTCTACATTAAAATTAATATTGATCATCGTTGCTTCTGCGCTGGCAGTTTCGGTTTTTGGTTGGTATTTTCTGAATCAGAAAAAAACGTATAATGTGAAGTCAGAAGACATTCAGGTGGATGAAGTTACCGTGGGAAGGTTTGAAGATATGTTGATGGTAACCGCACAGACCCAATCTTTAAATTCATCTTTAATAAACGTTTTGGAAGGAGGTGCTGTGAAAGAGATTTTTGCAGAAGACGGACAGATGGTAACCAAAGGCCAGCCAATCGCAAGAGTTTACAATCCGAATACGGAATTCAATTATCTGAATCAGGAGACAGGAATTATGCAGCAGATCAGCCAGATGAGAAGTACGCTTTTGGAACTTAAAAATCAGGAATTCAATCAGGATAAAGAGTTGCTTCAATCTCAGAACGATTACAATACGGCATTGCAGTCTTTCAATCTTCAGAAAAGATTATATGACGCAGAAATCGGAAAGAAAACGGATTATGATGTAAGTCTTCAAAATTTAAATTATCAGAAACAGAGAAAAATAATTGTAGAAAAAGGAGCTTCAAGTGAAAAAGCTTCCAGAAATTCTCAATTCTCAGCGATTAATAATTCTATTAATCAAATGGAAAAAAGTTTAAATATTCTTCGTTCCAATAAAAACAATTTCCTTATCATGTCACCTGTTTCGGGAAGGTTGTCGTCGTTCAATATTACGCTTGGGCAAAATCTTACGAGTGGCGAAAGCATTGGGAAAGTAGATTTAATGGACGGTTATAAACTTATTGCAAAAGTGGATGAATATTACATCAATAAACTCCAAAACGGAATTAAAGGAAGTCTGGAAAGCAATGCTAAACAGTTTGGAGTTATTATTACAAAAATTCTTCCGGAAGTGAAAGACGGGCAGTTTTCTGTAGAACTGACTTTCATCGATGCAAAACCTGAAAATCTGAAAATAGGAATGACCTTCGGAGTCAAATTGAAATTATCTGCCGACACCCAAAGTATGATGATCCCGAAAGGTAATTTCTACAAAGACACCAACGGAAAATGGATCTTTGTCTTAAAAGGAAACAAAGCTGAAAAACGAAATATCAGTCTGGGAAGAGAAAATCCGTTGTATTATGAAGTAGTTTCAGGATTGAAACAGGGCGAAAAAGTGATAAGCTCTGATTATGCTGAGATTAAAAAATATGAAATGCTTGATGTTCAAAAATAAAATGGAAGGATTTAATTGAAAAAATACCAAACACGAGAAATCAAAAAAATAACACTTTAAAAAATTAATAAAATGATAAATATTCAAAACATTTCAAAAGTTTATAAAACAGAAGACGTTCAAACCAACGCATTAAATAATGTTAGTTTAAGTATAAAAGAAGGCGAATTTGTTGCTATAATGGGCCCTTCAGGCTGTGGGAAATCAACTTTTCTTAATATTTTGGGATTGTTAGACAGCGCTTCGTCGGGTTCTTATAAGTTTGGAGAAACTGAAACAATTAATTTAAATGAAAGGAAAAAATCAGAAATCAGAAAGAAAAATATCGGGTTCATTTTCCAGAATTTTAATTTAATAGATGAACTTACGGTTTACGAAAATATAGAACTTCCATTGATCTACAACGGAGTTTCAGCTTCGGAACGAAAAAGACAAGTAGAAGAGATCATGGACAAGATCAACATAGCTCACCGAGCAAAGCATTATCCACAACAGCTTTCCGGAGGGCAGCAACAAAGAGCAGCTGTTGCAAGAGCGTTGGTAACGAAGCCAAAACTGATTCTTGCCGATGAACCTACAGGAAATCTTGACAGTTCCAACGGAAACGAAGTAATGAATCTGTTAGCAGAACTGCATAGAGAAGGATCTACCATTGCAATGGTAACGCACTCTTCTTACGATGCCGGCTATGCTTCGAAAATTGTGAATATGAAAGATGGCGAGATCTTCTCAGAAGAGCATTCTTCCCAAAGAAAAGATGTTTTCGAAAAAGCAGATGCTAAGAATTTTGCATAGTAAAATTCTACAAAAAATACATTCATTCATCCTTATTTTTAAAAATTACAGAGAGCAGTTCAGCACTGTTTCTCTGTAATTTATCACCATTTATTACATCGATTATGATAAACAACTGGCTCAAAATTGCCTTCATCAATTATAAAAAGAACTGGCTCTCAACCATCATCAATTTGTTTGGATTGACGATCGGGTTAACGGGATTCATGCTTATCCTGATGCATTGGAATGACGAAGAATCCTTTGAAAAATGGAATCCTAAAAAAGACAGTATCTATTATTTCCAAACCTTTCATAAAAAGGAAAATTCTTACGGGAATAATATCTCTATTCCAATGGCAAGGCGTGCAAAAGAAGTAATTCCGGGGGTTGAGGATTACGTTCTGTTCAATGGCTCCGGAATTGGCTTGAAGATGACCACAAAAGTTAAAACCGTTTTTCAGAAAGATGGAATGACGGGTACGGAAAGTTTTTTCAAATTTTTCCCTTTCAAATTGGTTGCCGGCAGTTATAAAGATGCCTTGAAAGGCGAAAGTGCGATCGCGCTTTCTACAGATGCTGCTAAAAATCTCTTTGGAAAAACAAATGTTGCAGGAGAAAGTGTGAAATTTGATAACAAAAATTATGTAGTGACTGCAGTTTATGAGCTACCGAAAGAAAATAGCCAGATCAAGCCCGAATTCATCATCAATCCCGTAGAACAGATCAAAAATGATGAGAAAAATTGGGGGAACTTCAATTACGGAGCATTATTTATGTTGAAAAAAGGTACTGATCCTAAGGTTGTAGAGCAAAAATTCGTAAAGGATATTTTTGAATATCGTGCCAGTCTGGATAAAGATCCTTCAGGAATGACCATTCAGCAATATCTTGATTTGTACGGACCTACTGACAGTGAATTAACACCACTTGATCAAATAAAACTCCATGCAAAAGCATCTTGGTTCGGAAATCCTGATTTTAAAACTTTGATGATTCTTTTTACGCTTTCAGTTTTAATTGTTGTATTATCGGCTATTAATTTTATCAATCTAAAAACAGCACAAGCTTCCCAAAGAGCGAAAGAAATTGGCGTTAGAAAAGCAATTGGAAGCACAAGGTCCAACCTTGTTCTACAGTTTCTGATGGAGACATTTGTGATCTGTATCGCGTCATATTTCCTTTCATTGGCTTTGACGGAGCTTCTTTTACCAAGCTTTAATAAGTTTTACGACAAAGAAATGAAGATGAACGATTGGCATATTTACTTTTACTCATTTGTGATGGTAATTATGGTAACGCTGATCTCTGGGTTGATACCGGCAACTTATCTGGCCAACTTCAAAGCCATAGAAACCTTAAAAGGCAATTTCGCAAGAAGCAAACACGGAGTTTGGCTAAGAAACGGGATTTTGACTTTGCAATTAATCATCTCTTCATTCTTCATCATCGGCGGATTGATCGTTAATCAACAGGTAAAACATATGATGAATAAAGACCTTGGTTACAACGGAAAACAGATTGTCATGATCAATTTTAATGAAACTAATCCAAAACCTTGGCTGAAATATGAGAGGCTTAAAACAGAAATGAGAAAGATCAAGGGCGTGACCGATGTTTCTTATGGCGAGGCTGTCCCCGGAAGTGACAGATCAAGCAGTTCGAATATGGATTTTATGGATAAAAGTATTCAGGGACAGCACGGATCTATGGATTATGATTATCTGAAATTTCTTAATGTTAAACTGAAAAAAGGCCGTTGGCTGGATCCTAATCTTTCATCGGATACCGTAAATAATGTGTTGGTTAATGAAGCTTTTGTAAGAAAATTCGGATGGAAAGATGAGGATGCTTTAAAGAATGAAATTAAACCTGGATTTGATAACAAAAAGTATAAAATTGTAGGTGTTGTAAAGGATTTCAACATCAGAAGTTTGAGAAAAGAAGTAGAACCGATCATATTTTTTCATTACAGAGAAACGGAATGGAAGAGATTTAATGTCTATAATATTCAGTTGAAAATAGATCAAAATGATATCGACGGTACTGTAAAAAGACTGAAAACCTATTGGCAGAGTAATGTAGAGCCGGGTTATCCTTTCGATTACTATTTTCTTGATAAGCAATTTGCGAAAACATTCGAAAAATATCAAAAGCAACAGACTCTTTTCACTATTCTTAATGCAATGGTTTTGATGGTGGCATTGTTAGGATTATTCGCTTTGTCATCATTAATGATCGAACAGAAACTGAAAGACGTTGCCATCAGAAAAACGCTGGGAGCATCAGACAGAATTTTGATTCTTGGATTAACGAAACAGTTCCTTTGGATTACACTTACTGCTGTTGTTATCAGCATCCCGATCAGTTATTATCTGATGAACGAATGGCTGAAAGACTTTGCTTACCGAATAGATATGCCGGTTTGGCCATTTATTTTCAGTCTTATTGTCTTGCTGTTACTTACGTTTTCTGTGGTAAGCATCAAAGCGTATCAGGCCACAAAAGTGAATCTTGTAAAATATCTGAAATACGAGTAAGCTATACATCACAAGCTTTTCTGTTAACTATTAATTATCAACTGTCAGTCAATCAATTATGAAAAAACTATTCTTCATATTCATCATCAATCTTTTTCCGGCTCAGCAGGTTTGGACGCTCGACCAATGTCTGGATTATGCAGCTACAAATCATCCGTTGATAAAACAGGCTACCGTTACTATTCAGAAAAATGAGCGTCAGATTTCTGCTGCAAAAGGAATGTTGCTGCCGTCAGTTGAAGCCGGAGTTAATCATAATTACAATTTCGGATTGGGGATCAATCAGAATAATAATCAAAGAGAAGCGATAAATACGCAATATGACAATGTGTACGCACAAGCCAATTGGGAACTGATGAACTGGCGAAATTATCTCAATATTTCTTTATCAAAAATTAATAAAGAGAGTTCAACGTACAAAATGAAACAGGCTCAAAATGATGTGAAACTGAACGTTATCCAAATGTTTTTCAAATATCAGAACAGCAAAAGCTGGCTGGATGTTTTGGAAACTCAGATCTCAGGAATCGAAGATCAGATCAAACGTACCGAGAAGGAAGTTGAAATAGGAAACCGACCAAAAAGCGATGTCTATGACATTAAAGCAAACCTTGGAACTTTGCAGGAACAGTGGGTTTCTGCAAAGAATGCCCGGGATCTTTCTAAAATAAATCTGTTGAATGCGTTGGCCATCACAAATGATTCTTTAGATTTTAAAATGACTGAAGAAAATCTATTAGATTTTGACTTTAATAATCCTGAATTTATCAAAAATTTGCTTGAGAAAAACCCTGCTTACAAAACCGTAATTACAGAAATAAATGCCGCCGAAAAGAATGTCAGGATTGCAAGATCTGCCTATCTGCCGACGCTTAATGGTTCTTACAACTGGTCGAGTTTTTACAGTAAAGTTTTGGGTGAATCTGCCGACCCTTTTTCGGATCAGTTTAAAAGAAATAAAAGTCAGCAGGTTTCTTTTGGACTTTCGGTTCCGATATTTAATAAATTGCAAGTGAAAAACAGTGTTGAAATTGCAAAACTGAATGTTATTAATTACAATTACGAGAAAGAAATTGTCGTTAATAATTTAACTCAAAGTATCAATTCTATCAAAGTACAATTCCAAAATTCTGAGGAAAAATACACTTTGCTGAAATCTAATTTTGAAAATCAGAAATTATCTTTCCAAAAATCAGAAGAAAAATACAAAGAAGGCTTGATGGATGCGTATACTTTTTTTGTTGTGAGAAATAACTGGCTTCAGGCAAATTATAATCTGATCAACAGTAAAAATGAAGTGATGCAACAGACGGAATTGTTAAAAGTACTTCAAACGGATTATTAATCATTTAAAATTTATTTTAATAGAGTGTAAATGAGTTGTTTGTGATGTTGCTTTATAAAAATAAATTCCGAATTGATAACAAGATCATGAGAATTCAATGCGTATTTTTAATTGATAATATTCACATTTGCAAGAATTAACAATTAAAAAAACATTTGTATGTCAAGAAATGATTTAAAAGATAAGGTTGTCCTTATTGCAGGAGGAGGAAAGAATCTGGGTGGATTATTAAGTAAAGATTTTGCGTCAAAAGGAGCAAAATTAGCCATCCATTATAACAGCGAGGGATCCAGAGCTGAAAGTGAAAAAACATTGGCTGAAGTACAGGCGTTGGGTGCTCAAGCGTTTTTATTTCAGGGTGATTTAACTAAAATAGAAAACGTTACCAAATTATTTGACGAAACGATTTCTAAATTCGGAGGTATTGATATCGCAATAAATACAGTAGGAATGGTATTAAAGAAACCATTTACCGAAACCACAGAAGCAGAATATGATACGATGTTTGGAGTTAATTCAAAATCAGCATATTTCTTTTTGCAGGAAGCCGGAAAAAAACTGAATGATCATGGGAAGATTTGTACTGTTGTTACTTCATTATTAGCTGCTTACACAGATTCATATTCCACGTATGCAGGGGCAAAAGCTCCGGTAGAACATTTTACAAGAGCGGCTTCTAAAGAATTTGGAGGGAGAGGAATTTCTGTAAACGCTGTTGCACCGGGCCCAATGGATACTCCTTTTTTCTATGGACAGGAGAGTGATGATGCTGTAGCTTATCATAAATCTGCATCAGCTTTGGGTGGATTGACTGATATTAAAGACATTGCACCTTTAATTGAGTTTTTAGTAACAGACGGATGGTGGATCACCGGGCAAACTATCTTCGCAAACGGAGGTTATACGACACGATAAATCATAAAAAAAGCAGTTGCTATAAATTGAGTAACTGTTTTTTTATTTTATATAAGGTCTTGTTTTGGATCATCTTTTTTAAGCTGATTGATAAAATAGGAAGGAGTAACGCCGGTTTCTTTTTTAAATATAACTGCGAAAACTTCTCTGGAAGAAAATCCGCAATATTCTGCCAGATAGCTGATTTTATATTCTCTGAAAACAGGAGTTTCATATAATTTGTTGGTGATATAATGAATTCTTAGTCCGTGAAGATAATTATTGAAGTTCTTGCCTTTGTGCTGTTTTATAATTTCTGAAAGGTATCTTGGGTTTGTATTTAATGAAGTTGATAAAGAAGAAAGACTGATATCGTTTTTCAGGAATTTTTCAGATTTTTCAAATTTAGAAAGTTTATTGAGAAGGGAGATTGTTGTGTCTTCTGAGATGGTGATGGTATTTTCGGGACTTTTATCTTCAATTTCTACTAAATCAGGCTCGATTTGGCTCGCTTTCTCTTCATTTTTAAGATTTTCAATGATAGTTTTATCTCTTTCATGAAGTTTGCTTTGATTTTGTTTCCAGAAAAACCAGCCTGCTAATAGTAATGCAATGATGATTCCTGATGCAGTCACGATAATCTTTTGAATATCATTGGTATATACTTCTTCTTTTTCATCGATAATATGTTTTACAGGAGTATTTATCGATTTCTTTTCTGCATTTACAAGGCTGTCATTCAGTTTAGTGTAGAGATTCATATATTTTTTAGAAACCTCTTTTTCTCCAAGCTCAACACACGATTTAAAATATACTTCATAGATATCTCTGCGGATATAAGGCAAACCAGCTCCTTTTTCAATCTTTTCTGCTTTTTCAGCGAAAGACTTTGCTTTATCATATTTTTTTTGATCATAATAAAGCCATGCAAATTCATTTGGTACAGTCACTTTCAGATCTTTACCAATAATATATTTTTTATTCTCTGAGATTTCAAGAGCTCTTGAAAAATACAGTTCAGCATCTTTTGCTTGCTGCAGGGCTACGCTTGTTTTACCTAAATTGATATAACAAAGCGTAATGATAAAATATTTTTTATTAATAAAATCTTTATTTTCCTCTAAAAGAAGGGCAGACTCTAAGCATTTTTTCTGATAATGTACAACAGAATCTATTGGAGCATTAATATGTGCAGAATAGCTCGCTAAGCCATTGTAGATCATTGACTTTTGGTAGTTTTTATCATTTTTAGAGTCAATTTTTTCGGCTATCTCTAACGCTTTTTTAAATTCTTTCAAACACTCATTATTAAATCCCAATTCCGTATAAGACGAGCCTTTGAGTCTGTAGGTATTCGAAAGTATGACGTTATCATTTGCTTCTTTTGCTAAAATTTCTGCTTCTTTGCTTATTTCCACAACTTTTTTAAAATCTCCGGCATCATAAAATTTAGCCATCAGAATATTGTCACATTCCAACATTCCTTTTTTATACCCTTGTTTTTTAGAATCCTGATAGATTTTAGTTACAACCGGAATACTTCTTTTTGGATTAATTGTAGCTAATAATTTTGCATTTTGTATTTCAGAGTCAATGTTTTCTTTAGTAATTGTACGATTCCCAACTTGAGCGCAGTGTAGTCCGAAAAACAAACTAAACAATAAGTGAATACTTTTTTTTGTTAACATCATTTTATGAATTTTTTTTTGGGATTACAATTTTAAAGTAATTTAATTCATAACCTGTGTTTGTTTTGTGAGAAATTCCGAAATTATAACCTTATAAAACGACTTTAAATGATTGATATTTAGATGTTTATTTAATTTAAACTCCCATGCTTTTAACTAAATTATCTGATGTGTTATTTGTTCAGAATATTACCTCTTTTTCTCTTTCATTTTTCTTATGTAAAATACGACTTATTTTGACCGTTGTTCATAAATAACCTGAGCTCGGGATAAGAAACAGAATAAAAATTTGCAATAAAAAGCAATAATTCGTATATTTAAGTTTCTGACATTCAAATATTTAAACGAACTATTGCTTATGATTTTGAAAGACCAAATTACAAATATTTTTGTACAAGTTGACGATTTTTGTAAAGAATTTGACTCCCAAATCAAGCAAATGAAACTTCAAACACTCGGAGATCACAAAAAGAGAAGAAACAGAAAATCGGTAATGTCGGATTCTGAAATCATTACCATTATGATTGGCTTTCATTTGGGCGCTCACAAAACGTTTAAGCATTATTATAAGCAAATTGTTT
>NZ_FPKW01000032.1 GCF_900114875.1 Chryseobacterium limigenitum | reverse complement strand
CTCCTTCTGCGCTACTGTCAACCTCGCGTTTTCAGTGGGGCAAAAGTACTACATTACCCCCTACTCTTCCAAATCAATTTAACATAATGTTTACACAAAGTTTATATTGTGGAAAAGTTATATCCGTAAATTATTGATATAATTTATCTTATGTGGCTACCCACAGTTATCCACAGTATTCGATTATCTTTTTGAGAAGTGTCAGAATAGGTGTTTTCAACGGTGGAAAGGTGTTTGAAGGGTGATTTCTTGGATAATTAGATATACTATATATAAGGTATGCTCTAATAAACCTCATAGTTTTTCAAAACCTATGAGGTTTCAATGTGAAGGATGAAGGCTATGCTTGAGGATGCTTTTTTATTTACCACAGATTGACACTGATTTTAGAATATAGAGTTTGGGCCTGGGAGAGTTGGAGGGTATGAGGATTGTTTTTAGGGTTGGGAAGATCGATTGATTATGTCGGTCGAAAAATTCTATTGTAAGAAATAGTAATAAGAACGCCAAATACCCTAGCCCAGATAGGAACGGTTACCCCACAGCAAGAAGTTGGATCTGAAAGAATGCGTCGGAGCGAGGAGTATGAGTGGATAGCTGGAAATAGCTTCTAAGAAAAGTCGAAAGACAATCCGCACGTTTATTGATCGATTAAAAAAATCGTTTGACTAATGCTTTATATATAAAGTACCCGATTAAGCAGCCAATGGTATCTGCGACGATATCTAAGGATTCCATGGATCTGCCTAAGCCCATTTCGTCCTGGAGGATTTCTGTGAGGAAGGCATATATAAGAATGATCTGGAAAAAATACGAAAATTTGATCTTTGGGAAAGTGGCAATGAACAGGAAACCCAGCATTGCAAATATGCTTAAGTGTAAAACTTTGTCGATCCCGCTGAACATAAACCAGTATTCATGGTTTTCTTCACCCGGTTTCAGGAGCATATAAGTAAGAAATGCCCAGTAAATGGGCAATATCTTACTAAATATTTTTGAAATTTTATCCAATGATAGCTTGGTATTCTTCTGCTGTAAGTAATTCTGAATGATCTGCACCGTCAGCCAATTCTAATTTGATGATCCATCCGTTTCCATAAGGGTCTGTATTTAACAATTCCGGCTGAGCTTCTAGTTCTGAATTAAATTCAATCACTTTTCCTGCGACAGGTAAGAATAAGTCTGAAACCGTTTTTACTGCTTCAACACTTCCGAAAACTGCACCTCCTTCTAAATCATCATCTACTGTATCTATATCTACATAAACGATATCTCCAAGTTCTCCTTGTGCAAAATCAGTAATACCAATTGTAGCCACGTTTCCTTCAATCTTGATCCATTCGTGGTCCTTAGTGTACTTTAATTCTGATGGTGTGTTCATTTTTAAATTTTTATTTTTACAAATGTATTCAAAATAATAGTACGTTCAAATATTGAATATAAAAAATGTCCCTCAAAATTGAAGGACATTGAATTTTATGTTTATTTATCTTAGAAACCACCACCTGAATCTCCAAATGTAAATGTCGCAGAAAGTCCGGCTCTGATTGTTGACAGAGGGAATGCTGTTGATATTTTGTATTTGGAAGTCATTTGCTCGTAGAATACTCTTAGGTTAAGATTTTCCGAAACGTTGTAGTCTGCAGAAAGTCTGATGTTCATTAATTTTTGTCCACCCGTCACCTGAGAATCATCCAACAAGATATTCATGATGCTTGTTCTGCTGTCTCTTAAAGAAATATCACCTCTAATATTAAGATCGCTGCCCTTTCCTCTGCTTCCTCTTGTGTTTGCCATTCCTAATCTGAAATTACGAACGATATATCCTAATCTTACTACATATTCCGTATTCGCATCTTCGGTAAGGGTGTGGTTTACTAATCCTAACAACAACATTCTTGTTTTGTTATACTGTAAACCGAACTGGAAGTTGTTTCTCATCGTAACATCAATTCCGATAAGTGGTGAGAAGTTTTCAACATATCCAACCTGCGCGAAAGTAAATGGATTGATATAATCATTATTAACATCTCTACCCGAACTTGTGTTTGAAGTCAATGTATTAAAATAATCAACACTTGACTGAATACCTGTTGCCGTATATGTCGCTGTATACCCATGCAGAATATCAAACTTAGAGAACTGACCGTTAATGAAAGGGACATTTCTCAATCCTGAGTATGTAAGTTTCCAGTTTGGTAACGGAAGTCCTGCTTTTTTAGCATTGCCGATAAGTTCCGGAGCTTTGCCTTCAACTGCAGCTCTAAATGCAGGTATTAAAACATAGGCATTCGAAATACTGTGTCCTTCTGTAAAGCCATCTGCACCAATATCCCCTCCCATTTGCTGAGATATTGCTCGTGCATTTTCTTTAATAGACTGGAAAATTGCCTGCCCATCACTGAAAGATGTTTTCAGAAGTATCACCGAGTTTGAATACGTCACAAAATCATTAGCAAAAGTGTAGTTAGGATTTGGATTTCCGTTACTGTCGCGATAATTAAATCCGGTTTGCGTAAAGTTTCTGTTGTAAGTATGTATTCCGTTAAGATCAATTCTAAGATCATTCATCGGCACGATCTGTAAATTCGCCCTCAGTTCTTTTGTTGACATTTTGATGTAAGGATCGGTCATAAATTCGGAATCACTTACCCACCCATTTTCCATTACCAATCTTCTGATGTCTGCCTGAGATCCTAACAAGAATCCTAATGTTGGACCTCCCAGTGTTTGTCCGTATCCATAGAAGTTTGGAGCAGATAATAATCCAGGAAGTACTGTTCCGTTATTTTCAGTATAGGTAACATCCAACTGCTTAAGTGATGTCAGTAAGAATGCTGCACTTTGCAACGGCGTTAATCTGTTCTTGAATTTATAATTTTTAAACTTAAATCTTTTCTTCTCCCATTGCTGTGTGTATACATTATTAAGAGAGTCGATTTCCTGCTTACGTTTCTGAAGTTTAGTTGAGATATTTTTGAAATATTTAAACTGACCGAAGAATTTCGGGAAATCAGCTGTTGCCGTTGCCTGAATCACACTTGTATTCTGACCAATTGAACCTAAGCTTCCCTGCGGAGATGAAAGCAATGCCGTAGACCTTGCATTCCAGTTATAAGTCATTCCGTATCCTACTTCTGCATCAATGAAATCCAAATATGGAAGATATTGGAACGGCAATTTGTAATTCAACTGAATTCTATGATTGTACAATACCGGTCTACCTGCTCTGAAGATATTTCCAAAGATGGCAGTGTTGTCCATTGTGTTTACATCAACGTTGTCATTCAATGTTCTTGTTACAGAGTTGATTTCTAATTTCAATGATTTCGTGAAGTTGAAACCTAACCCGTACTGCCATCCAAAATAGAAGTTCCTGTTTCTGATAGCAGCGAAGTCATCAGTCATATTTCCACTTAAAATTGATTCAATATTCCTGAATTCAAGCTCATTATAATTTCTGTCGATTTCTGTTCTGAAAGATAATCTTGTAGGAACCGGATTGAAATTAAATTCCTTAACCCATCTCAGATATTTTGTAGACTTCGCAGTATCGCTGATCATTTTATTGAATGGCTTAATTACCCACGGCTTGAATGTGTAATTATAATCAATATATCCTCTCAGATACTGTCTGTAATTTTTCTTCGTGTAAATATCTCTATAGTAATCGTCATTATAAACCGCAGTAACGGAAACGTTTTCTATGTCGTAGAATTTAGCCTTTTTATTAGGATTCATTCTTTCCTTGTGCATATTCACAACACCCAAACTTCTTTGCTGAGTATATGTTCTCGCTACTTTTTTAAGCTGGTCTTTATTGGCCGCTTTACTGAACTCAACATCGGTATCCAAAGGATTGTATTTTGGATCTTCTATCGTTTGAGAGTAAGAATAGTTTAACGGAATTTTCACCCCACTCTTCTCAGGAAGGAACTTATCTACATTGATTGCAGTATTGATACTGAAAGCAGATTGCGTAGACTGATTTCTTTCCGCAGGTTTAGAATCAATATTACCGAAACCTACAGAGGTATAAGATGCACTTGTATTAACGGTCGCAAAATCTCCAAGGTTGAAGTTTAAGCTCGCGTTTCCGGCATACCCGCCATCGTTTTCAATTTCTGAAAGACGGATCTCATTTACCCAAAGTACTCTGTCTATTGATACTCCTGTTCTATCTCCTGCATTTCTTATACCTAATACAATAGATGTTACGTTTCCTAAACTTGGACGTCCTTTAACATAGATCTTTTTAAAATTAATATCACTTCCAAACTCTTGGTCCATAATTCTTTTGGCAATGTCATTCGGGAAGTTTTTATCTCTTCTGATTTTAGCATCTACAAAGTCCTGAATATTCAAATCCACCTCATTATCCAATGGCCAAATATCCATTGGCGCCGTAGCTGTTTTTGAAGTAAGCTTTAAAGAAGCTTCATATTCATAATAGTTATCTGTTGCATCGTTTCCGAAACGGATAAAGAATTTCGTCTTTTTATCCATTAATCCAATATTCGGATCTCTGTTTTCAGGATCTTCAGCGTGTACAAAAAGTTTTAATTTTTTATATCTTCTCATATCTAGTGAAGCATTTTTGAATACCCCTCTAGCCTCTGTAGTACGAAGTTCATTCGCTCTCATATATAGAGAAGCCTCATTCTGTCTCTGTGCACCTGCGTTTCCACTCAACACCTGTCTGTCAATTCCCGGAGGCAATACATATGGAGGTTGATTCAATGCATTCTCTTCAATATTTACGCTTCCTATTTCAAAATTATTTGGGTCTACAACATCAGCTGTACCTTCATTAGTTGCAGGATCTGCAGTTGTGTCTGTTCCATATACTGCAAAGTTTTTAGGATATCTTCTCCAGTCTGATCTTACAAGATCTAATGTTCCAAACCTCAACGTGGAAGTCTGATCAAACCCTGTTAATAATAATCTTGCAAATCTTACATTGTTAAGAACATCTGCAGCATGATCTCCTGCAGTAGCATCATACTGAGCAATTGGAACTCTGAATAAATACCATTTCACCTGATCCGTCTGTCCGTTTTGGAATGTCGCCTGAACAGTTTTAACATCAACAATATTATTCTGACCTAAAACCAAGTTACCCTGATCTAATTTTACTTCATACTGATTATAGCTTTCATTCTGATCTAAGTTATAATCTTTATTAATATCTTCTGCATCCGGAGTTTGAGTAGATACTTCCAGAGAATTAGCCTGAGAGTTCCCTTCCGGATTTCTGAAATATTTATATCTCTGAATAATTGAAGCTCCCTGGCTTCCCGTAAATTTATCAGAAAGATAGAAAACGAAATCATCCACCGCAGGATCGGCAATATTTGTCACCGGATTAATGAACGTATTTCCGAATTTTATTGCTTCCTGTTCTGAACTCAAACCGTCATATCCTAAATCCTGTGCTCTTCTGTCATCTCCTTCACTTGAAAATGCATATAAAATCGGTGGCTGTTTTGGCTGAGTTCCCCAATTTGTATTAGTTGTTGTAGAAGGAGCAGAACCTGTCGGCAATCCGTTTTCATATTGCATTTGTCCATCTTTTAATACATCTTCGGAAACGTTTCCTAATTGTAGTAAAAGTTTTGGGTTAGCTCCTAAATTATTTCCATCAGCATAAGGATCCATCATCCAGAATTCAACATATTCAATATTAGAATTCACAAAGTTGGAAACACTTATCGGTCTCATGATACCCGCCCATCTTTGCTGAGTGGTTTCATTGTTAGGATTAACATTATAAGGACCTCTTTCCTGAGGATAATACGATATATCGAAAGTATTGGTGAAAGTCTGTTCACCTGCAACAAAATCTCTGTTATTAAAGATCTCAGAAAGCTGAACTCTTCTTGAAGCGTGGTTGGAAACAGACTGAGGAGTAATTCCTGCAGGAGCTCTACCCCCTACACCATAGAATCTTGGATCAATGTTGTACCAAGATAATAGTCCTCTACCGTAACCGTTTTTAAGATCATTATTTGCACCAGCGCCTTGGAATATCTGATCAGCTTGATTCTTTTCAGGCTTAGAAGCTAAACTCCAGGCGGTAGGTTCTTTTAATGAAATCTTAGAAGTAGTCTGTTCGAAATCGTCAATGTACGACTGATCATTTGTTCCTTTATTGAGTCCAGGAAGTAAATACGCCGCTTCCATTTTGAAATTCAAATTAGATGGCGCTTCCGTATTTATTAAAGGAATTTTATCCGTTAATCTCGTAAGGAAAGGAAGTTGGTTGTTGTACATTAAGTTAACACCAGCCATTGTATTATTAACGGCTTCCTGACCGTAGTTTACCTTTTGGGTAAGCGGAGATTCGGAATAATTAACAACAGTTCCACCAAAAATAAAATTCTCGTTAACTCTTCTTTCTAAGTTTAATCCTAAGAATCTTTTTCTTTGTGTATTAAATGTTAATTGATTTTCTAATGCGATATTAATTGCCTGTCCGGACTGTTTTACATTTTCATTGATAATGGTAACTGTTCCAAGCATATAGTCGACAGTATAATCAACACCTTCTGTTAGCTGAACTCCGTTTGCAGATACTTTTACAGATCCCTGCGGAACGTTTACAGCACCTAAAGAAATCCCCTGTCCCTGCGTTCCTTTGTAACGACCTTCCATCGTATATCGCTGAGCCAAGTTATTTGATGAAGCAACCTGCTTCTGCTGTGTATACAATTCGTTGAAAACATATTGCGGATCATTACTTCCCAAAACCTGCGACATATATTTACCGAACGGCTGAGCTTTAGTAAAGATGATCCTCCCGGTTTCCGGCCGGATCGTGATACCGTTTACAAAGTCAAAAATACCGTCACCGGTTGTACTTCCGTTATTCTGAATATCGCCGTTAGTGTTAAGTCGATCCCAGTTTAATAACTTTAATAAATTGGTGTCCTTAACGATCGTATTTGGAAGATAATTTACCTTACCTCCTGTTTGTGAATCTCTATAGAAAATATTTAAAATAAACCCATCTTGGTTTACCTGTCCTGCATCCAAAGCATAGATGTTCTTCATCATCAAATCCCACATTGGCGAAGCAACATTCAGCTTATTGTTTACTCTTAAAACCTTAGTAACTAACACCGGGCTTTCTTCAGAGAATTCCCCTACTTTGTAAACCTGATTGCTTCCGTTAACCGTGTAGGAGTATGAAACAGCTAAAAGCTGATTGTCATTCAGCTTCTGATTTAATGAAATATATCCTAATTGAGGTTGTAATGTATATTCGTTTGTATTTAATCTTCTTGCTTTTTTATTGAAAATAAAATGCTCACTGTTTTGATAAGGCTCTGCACTTCCCGGGAAAACCTGTCCCTGCAGAAGATCACCATAATTCGCTCCGGCATCTCTCGGAGTTCCCATTGTATTGGAAACCGCCTGATAAAGTCCGTTTTGCGTGTTATCGGGCAATCCTGAAGGGCCTTCACCTAAATCTCTGATTCCGACAATACTTTTCTGATACGCTAAGTTACTGTTCCCCTGATCCAAAACCCAAACCTCAGCTCTTGTAATACTGATCCTTGAGTTGATCTGAGGATAATTAAGCAATGCATTATCGTAATTATCTAAGAAATAATGTCCTAAAAAGTAGTGCTGATTATCTTCATAGTCGATTGCATTCATTTTGAAGGTATTCATTACACCTCCGCCCTGAACAACAATATTTCTGGCTTCACCCTGTTGTTGAGAAAGAACAACTGTTCCGAAAGTTTTCCCAAGCTGGAACTCGGTTTTAACCCCGAATAATGACTGAGAACCTCGTATTAAACTGGTTGAAAGCGGCATATTAACATTACCGAATTCAACTCTTTTTATAATTTTATCTTCACCTCCTGCATTAGGCTGATCAACATTTCCAAGGCCTTTTTGCTGGAGATCTTTCCAACTTCCTTTTGCCTGCCAGACTAAGTTCATCCTGTTTTCAAAAGCGAAACCACTCTGAGTATCATAATTGGCCTTTAACTGAAGGTTTTCCCCAACTTTCCCCAATAAACCAAGCTGAATCCTCTGAGCAATATCAAACGTAAAACTTTTTCTGTTTTGAGGTAAAATTAAAGGGTTATCAATTTTCTGATAGAGTCCGGCAAAGTCGAAAGAGGCATATCCGGAAGGGATAATTTCAATTTTGTTACTTCCGAAAATAGTTTCAAATAGCTTGTTTCGGATCGTTAGAGAAGGTATCAGACCTTTTCTTCGGGCATCACTTTTATCTTTTCGGAACATCAAACTGTACTTGTCTGATTTCTCTTTATAGTAAGCTTTTGTCTGTGATGCCATCATAAACTCCTTATAATCTTCAGGAGACATGGCTGTTGGCGGCCCGGTTATTGTATTACCTATTTTAGGATATACGTAGTACATACCCGTTTTCACGTCGTAAAAGGCTTCATACTGCGTAGGGTCAGCCAGTTCATAGTCTTTCTTTATAATTGCGGTATCACGTACTGGTCGCTGCTGCGCAAAAGTACTTACTGATACACACAGAAAGGACAGGAACAAAAATATATTGAGAAACTTATTATTCGCCACCAAATGTTAAATGTTTTTTAAGATTTGTTTAACCAATTCTTCTACCGTAATAGCCGAATTTTGTTTTATTATTCTATCTGCAATCTTCTCGCTCATTCTTTTAGGAATTCCTAAAACTTCTAATGCAGATAACGATTCTTCCTTGATTTTATTATCTACAAATGTAGAAATATTTTCTTCTGCATTGGTGAATTTCTGGACTTTATCCTTTAAATCTACAATAATTCTCTCAGCCGTTTTTACCCCAAGACCTTTTGCTTTTTGGATCAGTGCGCTGTTCTTGGAAAGTATCGCAGAAGCAATCTCATCAAGACTTAAAGTTGACAGTAAAATAAGTGCCGAAACAGCACCTACTCCATTAACACTTATTAACAGATTGAACATTTCTTTTTCTGAACGAGTGTTAAATCCAAAAAGTAAATGTGCATCTTCACGAATGATTTGCTGAATAAAAAGTACGGTCCCTTGATTCAAAGTCAGGGTTTGTGAGGTCATTAAACTGATACCCACATAATAACCAACACCTTGAACGTTGATTACTGCATAGGTAGGCGTAAGTTCTTGAACAGTGCCTTGTAAAGAAAATATCATTATTAATTTTTAAAACTCCCAAATATAGCAATTTAAACTAATTAATGTTTTCATTTCACGCGCGAATGAAATTTAAGTTAATTTTTAACACAAAATTCAAGGATTTTTTACAAAAACAAAAGACTCCAAAATTTGGAGTCTCTGTAAAATTATTATGATTTAAAAGTTATTCAATTAAACTACCACTTAAACAATCTCGATAGTAATTTCCTGAAAATAACTTTTAATATTCAATCCGCCTAAAATAAAATCAATACTTGAAGGAACTCCCATTGTGGCAAGACCTGCTTTGATGTTATTCTGATTCAATTTTTGAAGAAAAGGTGTTAATCCGTTCACTTCTTTGATATGGTTTTGATATAAAGTCTGATATGCTTTTTCTTTCGCTAATCCCAACTCATGAACCCTTTCCTTATTTGTGCGTATTATTTAAGCCCCATAGATTTTAGGAACCTATAAGGCTTAAATGTTAATTATTTTTTGTCTTTTTTCTCTCTTCTCTGAGCATCAAGAACAGCAACTGTTGCCAAGTTTACAATCTCGTCTACACTGGAACGCATCTGTAAAACGTGAACAGGCTGTTTTAATCCCATCAAGATTGGCCCGATAACCTGAGCAACTTTCATCCCTCTGATGATCTTGTAAGATAAATTGGCACTTTCAAGATTCGGGAAAATGAAGGTGTTGGCAGGAGTTGTTCCTAATTTTGAGAAAGGATAATCACTCAAATGATCTGCATTCATGGCAAAATCCGGCTGAATTTCTCCGTCAACAATCATTTTGGGGAATTTTTCGTGAAGAATGCTTACTGCTTTCGCTACTTTTTTCGAAGTATCAGAAATTCCCGCGAAGTTTTCGAATCCAAGCATTGCAATTCTTGGTTCAACAGCAAAAGTTTTAACGGTAATTTCTGCCATTTTAGCAATATTTACCAAATCTTCAGCGGTCGGGTTTTGATTAATTGACGTATCTGCGAAGAAAATCGGTTTCTTTTCAGATAAAATCATCATCATTGCCGCTACTTTATCTACGCCTTTTTCTTTTTCGATAACTTCTAAAACAGGACGTAAAACTGAAGTGTAATTCTTAGAGAATCCTACGATAAGCCCGTCAGTATCACCATGTCTCAACATCAATGGCCCGAAATAATCTCTCTGACGCACAAATCTTTTCGCCTTGTACTCATTCATCCCCTTTCTCTGGCGAAGTTTCCACAGCGTTTCTCTGTATTTCTGTCTGTTTTCTTTTTGGTCGTCATCACTTGGATCGATAATCGGAATATCCAATTCGATCCCGAAACGCTCCATTTGCTCTTTGATGTATTTTTTGTTTCCTAAAAGACTTGGGAAAGCAATTCCTTCTTCATAAAGAATCTGAGCAGCTTTTAAGACGTTGTATTCTTCGGCATTTCCAAGAGTAATTCTCTTCGGATCAGCTTTAGCACGGGTCTGCATCATTCTAACCAACTTCTCGTCTCTTCCCATTCTGTCAAGAAGGCTTGTTTCGTATTCGTCGAAATCAGCAATCGTTTTTCTTGCGATACCACTTTCAATAGCCGCTTTTGCCACAGCACTTGAAACTTTGGTAATTAATCTGTTATCAAATGGTTTTGGAATAAAATATTCTCTACCAAACTGTAAATTCTGAACATTATAAGCCAAAATCACAGCTTCAGGAACGGGTTCTTTAGCCAAATCAGCGATTGCATGAACGGCTGCCAATTTCATTTCTTCATTAATACCTTTCGCCTGAACATCCAATGCTCCACGGAAAATATAAGGGAAACCCAGAACGTTATTAACCTGGTTAGGATAATCACTTCTTCCCGTTGCCATGATTACGTCTTTACGAGTTTCAAAAGCCAGATCATAAGCGATCTCAGGATCAGGATTTGCCAAAGCGAAAACAATCGGGTTCTCACTCATGCTTAATAACATTTCGGGAGTCATTACGTTTCCTTTCGACAATCCGATGAAAACATCTGAACCTTTTACGGCATCTTCTAATGTCTCTAGATCTGTATTGGCGATGAAATCTATTTTTTCAGGTGTAAGATTTTCTCTTTTATGATTGATAACTCCTTTGCTATCGCACATTAGAACATTTTCTCTTTTTAATCCTAAAGAAATATATAAGTTGGTACAAGCAATTGCCGCAGCTCCTGCTCCGTTTACCACCATTTTCACCTCATCGATCTTTTTGTTTGCAATTTGCAATGAATTAATCAACGCTGCAGCCGAAATGATCGCTGTTCCGTGCTGATCATCGTGCATCAAAGGAATATCCAACTCCTCTTTTAGTTTTTGTTCAATATAGAAAGCTTCAGGAGCTTTAATATCTTCAAGGTTGATCCCTCCAAAAGTCGGAGCAATACCTTTTACAATCTGAATAAATTTATCCGGATCCTTTTCATTAATCTCGATATCGAAAACATTGATATCTGCAAAAATCTTAAATAAAAGACCTTTACCTTCCATTACCGGTTTTGAAGCTTCTGCCCCAATATCACCCAATCCAAGAACTGCTGTTCCGTTAGAAATTACAGCAACCAGGTTTCCTTTTCCTGTATAATCATACACTGTTTCAGGCTTTTCGTAGATTTCCATACAAGGAACTGCAACTCCCGGAGAATATGCCAATGACAGATCTCTTTGCGAAGAGTGCGGTTTTGAAGGAATTACTTCGATTTTCCCTTTTGGTTCAGCTTTATGATAATCTAACGCGGCCTGATTGAAGTTCTTTTCGTCGCGGTGAGTTTTATTTGACATAAATAATATTTTTTAAAGTATGTATTTAATATGGTAATTGACTAAACTTTCGATAGGTTTTTGTACAATATATCCCACATTTAAATTAAGCTCTGCGGCGGCAGAACGTAAAATATCTTCGTAATAATAAGCAATAGAGCCTATAAAATTAATTTCTGCTTCTTTAGATTCTTCATACGGAAGAACCTGATAATTGAAGAAACTTATCATTTCATCGAAAATCATTTTTTTGAAATAAGGATGATCCTTCCTTTCTACAACAAATCTGTTGAAGTTGGCAAGGTAAGCATTGGGCATAGAAGTATGATACATATTTTTAAGCACCTCTTCAATAGAAAGATTATAGACTTTCTCAAACTCCTGATGAAGATCTTCGGGAAGTTTCTGCATAAAATATCTCCGAACCAGTTGTTTTCCAATGGAACTTCCGTTTCCGTCATCCATAAGAAATCCCAGTGAAGGGAGCTTCACCTTCAGATTGGTTCCGTCGAAATAACAAGAATTAGAACCTGTGCCCAAAATACAAACTACAGCAGGTTTCCCATTATACGCTGCATAGGCTGCGGCGGTAAGATCTTCTTTTACTATTATCTCTGCTTTAGTAAAAAACTTTTGCAGCTCGCCCCGAATACTCGCCCGGTTTGAGGCTACTCCACAACCTGATCCATAGAAAAAGACTTTGATTATGGAGTTTTTTACAGCTCCCAGACTTATATTCTTTTCAATTTCAGGGACGATAAGTTCGGCTTCAGTATTATTCGGATTGAAACCAATGGTTTCGGTTTTTAAAAAGACCTTATTAAAGTCATCCAAAATTACCCAATCACATTTTGTAGAGCCACCATCAACAATAGCCACCATATTTTCACATTTTAGTTTAAAGATGCTAAATTATGAATTTATCTTGAGATTTTGGAAGTTAGAGGCTAGAAGTTGGGAGCCGGAGGAGGGAAGTCTGAAGTTGGCGGAAGGCTTATTTATTTAATGAGCAGTATTATCTTTTTTTTAATTTTATTCTTGAAACCGCTTTGTATTGAGGAGAATAGCGCCTAATTATTATGGAGAGTTTTACATAACACATCACGGTACTAAAAAATACTGCAAAAAATGTAAATAAGACAATAAAAAATCTTAAAATAAGAAACAAATAAAACCTCCAAAATCGGAGGTTTTATTTGTTTTATTTAAAAAAGTCTCACAAACTGTGCTACTTTAAACCAACTAATGTTTTATATCAGATTTATTTTCATTGAATTGTATTAACCAATCTTCGATTTCATCTTCCAGATATGAAGTCTGAAGGATCATTGCGTTAATAAAATCATCCGGAACCGGTTCGTCTTTAGAATTTTCAAGATTCCAGAGTTCGTTTGACATATTTTCGTATTCAGAATACACACGTTTGAAACGTGAATTTTCTTTTTCAAGAGCCTCAATATTATTTTGTTGAAGCTGGAATTTTCTGTATTTGTTTTGAGGTTTCATACAAATATTATTATTAATTGGTAAATAAATTGTTGGAAGTACGCTTCAATCACGCATTACAAGATAGGAAAAACCATCAACACAAGTAGTTGAAAATGAATTTATTATCAGGTTTGTTTTATATCGTTCTGAAAATTAAAATTAGAAATATTTTTCATGTAAAAAAAATATTTAACATCTTTTTTTACTGTTTAACATATAGTTATAAATTTGCATATCATAAAATCGGGATGAGAGATATACTACTACGTCAAAAACAAATTTTGTTCTTCATCATTGCTGGAGGGCTCAGCGCCATTATAGAGATCGGGAGCTTTAAAGCCTTCAGTACTTATCTGCCCCAGTTTTTATCCAATGAAACCAACTTTCACGGAATTCATTATCCTTTAAGTAATATCTTCTCCACCAGCTGCGGAATCATCACCAATTATTTCCTGAGCATCTGGTTTGTATTTGAAAGAGGAAAGCACTCCAAAAGAAAAGAATTTGCTTATTTTATGGTGGTTTCTTTTATTTCAACATTATTGAGTCTTAGCTTCTTCCAAATATTCTATAGTTTTATATTTAAAGATAATATTGATTTAATTTTTTATACCTTGAGCCCGGAAATAACCAGTAAGATTGCTGCAATATTATTGGTTTCAGTTCTTAATTATTCTATAAAAAAGAAAATAATTTTTAACGGTTAATTTGTGGTAAAGATTTTAAATTATCTCTGGAGATTCTGGCTGCTTATTTTAGCCTTTGTTTTAACGGTTATTTTCGGAATACCTGTTTATATTTTATCTTTTAATAAAAGACATTATAAATATGCCTACAAATTCATACGACTTTGGAGCTACGCCATGTTCTACGGAATGGGTCTAAGATACGAAGTCACCAATCTCTCTGACCAAAAACCTGATAAGAATAAACCCCACGTTTTCATATCTAACCATACTTCTATTATGGATATTATGCTGATGTGTATTTTATGTTCCAAACATCCGGTTTGCTTTGTGGGGAAAAAAGAATTGGTTAAGATTCCGATTTTCGGAACCATATATAAAAGGATATGTGTGATGGTAGACAGAAGCAGCCCAAGAAGCCGCGCAGACGTTTACCGCAGATGTGCCGAGAAAATGGAAGAAGGAAACAGCATCGTTATTTTCCCGGAAGGAGGTGTTCCGGATGATACTTCTGTTATTTTGGATGAATTTAAAGACGGCGCATTCACCTTATCCTCAAAACATAATTCGCCGATTGCAGTTTATACTTTCATTGGTTTAAAAGAAATTTTTCCATTTGATAATGCAAAGGGGCATCCCGGTAAAGTAAAAGTTTATTTTAACGGAATTTTACAACCTTCTGATTCTCCCAAAGAATTAAAAATGTCCGCTTTTGAGACAATAAAAAAAACATTGGTAGAACGTTCTATTTAAAAGAAATAATTATATTTGTTATTAAGAAATCTTTAACAAACATGTCAAATTATTCTAAACAAACTAATTGGGGGCAATTCCTACCATTAGTTATTGTGTTTTTTTTCTGGGGCTTCGTCGCTGCAAGTAACGACATCCTGATCCCGGTATTCAAAAAAGCCTTCAATTTAACGCAAACCGAAAGTATGCTCGTCCAGATCTGTTTCTACGTCGCATATACGGTAGGTTCTTTAATTTATATGGCAGTTTCAAAAGGATTGAAACAAGATTTAATTAATAAAATCGGATATAAAAACGGTCTAATAGTAGGACTCCTTATTTCCGCCGCAGGAACATTATTGTTTTATCCGGCTGCTAATATGGGATCGTTCCCATTAATGATCTCCGGATTATTTATTGTTGGGTTAGGGTTCTCTTTACAGCAAATTGTAGCCAATCCGTTAGCTATTGAGGTTGGCCCGTCTGAAACGGGATCTCAGAGATTAACGATGGCCGGAGGGGTAAATAACTTAGGAACTACAATTGGTCCGCTTATCGTTTCTTTTGCTATTTTCGGTTCTGCGAGTGCAGCTAATACGGAGGCGAGCATAGAAAGTGTTAAAGTACCTTATCTTATTTTAGGAGCAGCCTTCGCGCTAGTTGCTTTTTTACTGAAATTCTCATCACTTCCCGCAATTACTCCTACCAATGTTGAAAATACTGACGATTCTGTTCCCGGAGAACACAGAAAGTCGGCACTACAATATCCTCAGTTAATCTTAGGAATGATCGCTATATTTGTTTATGTAGGTGTAGAAGTATCTACTGCAAGTAATTTACCTGCGTACATGGAAAAAGATTTAGGTTTTGAAACCAAAGATGTCGCTCCTTATATTTCATTATACTGGGCTTCTATGATGATCGGACGTTGGACAGGTGCTGTAGATGCATTTGATTTTAGCGCCGGATTCAAAAAGATCTTACGATTTTTAGCGCCATATTTAGCTTTTGGATTATTCTTATTGGTTAATGCCATCGCACATCACGATTTAGCTCCATTCTATGTTTACGGACTTATTATCATTGCAATGATCATTTGTGATATCCTGAGCAAAGGAAATCCGGCAAGAATGCTGCTTATTTTCTCTTCTGCAGGTATTACAGCATTACTAATAGGTATGTTTACCACAGGAATGGTTTCTGTATACGCATTTACAAGTGTTGGATTATTCTGCTCTACGCTTTGGCCATGTATCTTCGCTCTTGCGATCAATGGATTGGGAAAACACACTAACCAAGGTTCAGGACTATTGATTATGATGATTATGGGAGGTGGAGTTGTAAGTCTTTTACAAGGATATGTAGCAGACTTAACAGATATTCATACAAGTTACATTGTCGGAGTTATCTGTTTTGCTTATTTAGCGTTCTATGCGATCCGTGTGAGTGGAATTTTAAAGGCTCAGGGAATTGATTTAGATAAAATATCAAAAGGTAGTGGTCATTAACAATACCACAAAAATATATCAGAAAAAGGCATTTTGGGCAACTATTTTAGTTGTCCAAATTCTTTTGTTTTATGTTTTTTCGAGATCTAAAATGATGATCTCGTTTTTCGACCATTTTTTTGAATTTCAGAAAAGTTTTCATCAAATATTATTTTCATGGATTCCTTTTTCATTTGGAGATCTTTTCTATATTATATTAGGAGTATTTCTTTTGTATTCGATTATCAAAATATTTAAGAAAAAAAGCAGAAGCAGTTCTATTCTAAAACTTTTAATCATTATTAATATCTTTTATTTTACATATCAGATATTTTGGGGAATGCTTTATTTTCAAACTCCGATTATCAAGAAGTTATCAAGTCAGGAAGAACCAAGTTTAGACAAAGCAAAGACCTTAGCCTTACAATATCTTGAAAAATGCAAAGCAACAAGGAAAATTGTAGATGAAGACAAAAAAGGAATTTTCGTTGTGAAAGATTTAAAAGCGATTCAAAAAGAAATACTTTTTGAGCAGCAGAGACTTCCAAAATATATTTCAGATAAAAAAGCACCTCAGATTAATTCATTCAAACCAAGTTTATTTAAGAATGTGATGAGTTTTACGGGGATTCTGGGCTATTACAATCCTTTCACTGCAGAAGCACAATACAATTCCGAATTACCGTCTACATTCATCCCTTTTACCTCTGCTCACGAAAGTTCTCATCAATTGGGTTTTGCAAGAGAGCAGGAAGCTAATTTTGTAGGTTATCTGATTGGAATTAAATCTAAAAATTTAGAACTGAGATACAGCACAGAATATTTTACATTAAAAAGTCTTTTACGATTTATTGTTGAAAATGACCCTGAATTTGTAAAATCTATTTTAAAGAATTATTCTGCAGGAATGAAAAGAGACAGATCATATGAAAAGAGTTTCATTTTAAGTCATCAAGGTTGGGTAGATGATTTTTTCGGGTTTACGAATAATCTGTTCTTAAAAAGTAATCAACAGGAAGGGGCTGTTACTTATTCTTACTTTATTGATTTATTACTAAACTACGAAAAACAGGTATAAAAACAAAAGAATCGTATCAGGCGATACGATTCTAAAAACACAAATGATGAAAAAAAATTTATTACCTTGACTTGTTCCCTCATTCAAGGCGTTGTAAAAGTACAATATATTTTAGAATTACAAAAACATTTCCCTTCTTTTTTTAAATTTATGAAAACTTTATGACTTTTTAAGTTCACTTGAGTTTACTCCATAAGTTAATGAATTACAGTTAAAACTTTAAATAAATAACAAAATAATACTTAAAAATAAACTTTAACTTAAAAATAATAATAAACCTAACGTTTGTTTGGAAAATTATCATTTATCAATTTAAGATATAATCAAAAATAGTGCTTTGAAAATAAAAATGTAAATTGAATTATTTAAAATAACGAACCCCGATTATTTAAACTCATGAAAAGAAATTGTCTTATAATATCGAAATAGATAATCATAAATGATCATTTCGAATAATCGTTGATTAGAAACAAACATCCTGTTTATATTCATATGAAATATGCTCTGAAAAAAATCCTGTAAAGAAGAACTCTTCAAAATGATATTTTCTAAAGTTGGCTCTAATTCTAAACAGTGAGATTTCATATTTTCTCTAAATTCAAGAAAATCCTCGGATTCAAGAAAATCAACATATTTTGGTTTGAAAAGTCTGTATCTTTTATCAAGTTGGCTATTTAGTTTCTTGTCTGCATTGAATTCTTTTTTGAAAGCGTCATTAGAGTTTTTTATCCACAACAATTTTTCATTAATAGAAAATTTCAGAAGATCTAATATCTTATCCATATAAAAAAGTGAAACGATTATTTTCTCCTCATCATCCAAGTGCAAACATTGTTTTACAAAAAAATCACTGTTTTTACAGAACAAAAACTCCGCTTCTTGTATCGTTGATGTTCCATATCTTTCAATTTCTCTGCTGTAAGTATCAATAACAAAGTTTGCAATTTCTCCTGAATTGGTATATTCTTCAAAAGCAAACTGGATTTTGGATAGAAAAAGAGTTCAACAAAATAATGAGGTGATTACTGATTATATAACCAAGGACGACACTAATTTGTTTTTAACACAATTTAGAATTTACGATATTGCTATAAGTATAAATGCATATAATATTGCTAATAATTATAACCTGGCATTATACAAAACAATATTTATTGATGAAAATGGAAATATAAAACATAATTTTTCTGATAAAAACAGTTATGGAAATATTTTGGAAGATTTTGAAGAAATAAAAACAAACACTGTGAAAAAATTATCGAAATTATGGAATATTAAAAAAGAGGATATTACCCCATGTAATGTTTGTGAATTTAGGTATTGCTGCACAACGACATATCTTCCAGAGAAAGGTAAAAATGGATACACAGTTGATTGCAATTATAATCCCTACACCGCAGAATTTAATTAAAAGATCAAAAAATTAAATCATAAATCTATTTATTATGAATTATAAAATTTTAAAAAGTTTAGTACTAATCATTTTGTCTTGTAATTTTTATGCCCAAAATTTTCGACTTGATTATCAACTTACTTATAAAGAAGATTCGTTAAGTTCCGAGACAACCAATAAAAATATGATCCTTTTGGTTCAGGGAGATAGATCTAAATTTTTAACCGAAACCCAATACAAAGTAGATTCACTTAAAAATACGGGATCTAAAAATTCTGCTATGGGGGATAATAGTTTTTTAGTTATTAATGATAAAGACGATCTAAGTTTTAAATATTATTTTTTTATTAAAGATGTATATAAAGTAAAAGAAATTGGAAAGTTAAATTGGAAACTAGAACCCGAAACAAAAAAAATAAGCACATACTTATGTAGAAAAGCAACTTTAAAATATAAAGGAAGAACTTGGGAGGCATGGTATACTCAAGATTTGCCAATTCAAGCAGGACCGTATATATTCCGAAATTTGCCCGGATTAATAGTTTATATGGAAGATTCAACCGGTTCTTACAAATTTAGCCTTCAATCAATAAAAAAAAGATCTGATGCTTTAGATTTTGAGAATATGTATAAAGGAGCGCTTAATATTCCGCAAAAGCAGTTACAAAAAGTATATTTAAATTATTACAGTGACCCTCTAAGAGAAATGAAATCAGAAAATGCAAAAACAAAATTTATAGATGAAAAAGGAAAAGAGGTAAAACCTGATTTTAGAGAAATGACAAAAGCAATCCAATCTCGCTTGAAAAAATACAACAACCCAATCGAACTATCTGAAGCCATAAAATATCCTAAAAACTAAATATAACTCACCATTTCAAGAAAAACATTTGTTTTTTTAAAACATCTGCGTATTTTAGTTAAAAATATTAACATGACCTTTGATAAACTCATCAACTATCTTAAACTAGACAAGCAGGAATTTGTTTTCCAGTTCAATTCTCACCCGAACTACCCTTCAGCACTGGCTTTTAGTGACACGCTGAATTTTATGGGAGTACGAAATGATGCTTATGAATTAGACAAAGAATATTGGGACGAACTGCCTGAAGAGTTTATTGCTATTGTTGAAAATTCTTTTTCTCTGGTGAAAAAAGCAGGAGAGCAGTACTCCGTTTATTCAGATAAAGCGAAAACTTTAAATAAAGAAGAACTTCATAAAAACTCAACAGACTTCGTCCTACTTTTTGAAAAAGATGAGAAAGCAGAAAGTAAGTCTGTTACCAATTTTAATCCTTTTATTTATGCTGTTTTAGGAATTATATTGATTTATTCCTTACTAAATCATGCCTGGTTTGAGGTTACTTTCAATCTTTTATCCATCATTGGGGTCTATATTTCTCTTGAAATTTTCAATCAAAAATTTGGAAATACTTCGGCCGTAATTGGAAGTATCTGCGGTGCCGGAGCTTCAGCCGCTCAAAATGTAAATTCTTGTAACAAAATTATCAATCAGGATAAAACGAGTATTCTTGGACTGAAATTTTCGGATTTTTCTCTTATCTATTTTATTGGAATTTCAGTTTTAGGTCTGTTCTTACCGAGTTCAGCATTTGTAATTAAAGGATTTACGTTGGCATCTTTGGTGGCAATCGGTTATTCGGTTTACGTACAAGCTTTTGTTGAGAAAACCTTCTGCCGCGTATGTCTTATCATCATTTCTATTCTCGTTGCTCAGATAGCCATCAGTTTTTTCCTTTTTGAAAATCTTTTTTTTGACTCCAAAGTACTTTTGTTAAGTATTATTCTGTGGTTATCTTCTTTTTCTCTTATTTTATTTTTAAACAATGTACTTGAACAAAAAGAAACATTACAAAAATCTAATGCGAAGAATTTAAGATTCAAAAGAAATTATGATCTCTTCAAAAGAGAACTCACAGATAATGAAAAAATTGAATTTTCTGATAACGAAACTTTTTCTTTAGGAAATAAAGACGCCAAACTTCATATTTCAATTGTTTCAAATCCGTACTGTGGATTTTGTAAAGATGCTCACAAAATAACAGAGCAGTTGTTAGAAAAATATCCTAATGATATTTCGGCTCAGATAAGATTTAATTATACTCCGGAAAGAGCAAATGATAAATTTACCAACCTGATTTCAGATTTCACTCATATTTATAATAACAGACCGGAAAAAGAATTCTTAAATGCTGTAGATACTTGGTTTGAAAATAAAAATGAAGACAAAATAAGAGAAATTGCAGGAACAAGTTCAAATCAGGAAAATCTTGATCCTCTGATCCAGATGTCAAATGATAACAGTAATGCCGGACTAAACTTTACACCCGTATTTATCATCAACGGACATCAGTTTCCGGAAAAATATGATCGTGAGGATATTTGGTATTTTATTACTGATTTAATAGAAGATGAGGACTTTTAAAGAAAAATATTCACCAAATATAAAAATTCACTAACTTAGGAGAAATTAAAAAGCGGTATCCGAAAAGCTTAAAAAGAGTAGGAAAACTAAAAACTATTACTATGAAAAATTTAAGAAAACTTTCTAAGAAAGACATGAAGTCTATTCAAGGATCTATTCCCATGTGTCTTGCAGGATATTACTGGTGTGCCATAACAAGAAAATGTACTCCTGTCGGAATATCATGCGGAATCTTAATTGATTAAACTTATCACAAAAATCAACAAATCATTTTAAAACAATTTATACTATGAAAAATCTTACAAAAATCTCAAGAGAAAATTTGAAAACAATTAAAGGAGGTCTTAGAATGTGTCCGGTAGATGGAGATTGCGGACCAGGCTGGTGTTGTGCAAATGGTGCATGCCGAACGATTGCAGGAGCAAGCCCTTCTACCTATCTGTGTACTTACTATCCGATAGACTAATCTAAGCCACTCATCACAAACAAAATTGCAAAATATGATATTATTTTTTGATACTTAAAAATTAATATCATATTTTCGATACCACTAATCACAATTTTCTAAGCTATGAAAAACCTAAGAAAACTATCCAGAGAAAATCTGAAAACAGTAAAAGGAGGAATCACTGAAGAATGTGCAAGAGGACAGGCAGCATCTACTGCATGCTTTTCTACATTAGCAGCTTGTGAAGCTACTTTTTCAGATCCAGATTTTAATTTCTGTATCCGTTATTGCAATAAATATTGCTATTAAGAATTATTAAAAGTCAATACACTTTTAAATATAACATAAAAGTTGTCGCCAAAAAAAATGGCGGCAACTTATTTTAAACAAATAGATAGATCATTGAAGTTGAAAACTTTTCCTTTCTACCGTCAACCCGATTCCAAGGATTGCGGTCCCACATGTCTTCGTATCGTAAGCAAACATTACGGAAAAAGCATTTCCTTACAGCAAATCCGTAACCTCTCTGAGACTACAAGAGAAGGCAGTAGCTTATTAGGTTTAAGCGATGCAGCGGAAGACTTAGGTTTTCGCTCATTAGGCGTTCAAATTGATTTTGAAACCCTTGCAGAAGAAGTTCCCTTCCCATGCATTGTTCACTGGAACAAAAACCATTTTGTAGTCGTTTATAAAATTGATAAAAATAACAAAGTATATATTTCAGATCCAAGTTATGGACTGATCACCTATTCCAGAGATGAATTCATCAAACTATGGATCGGCGAAAATGCCAATGAAAAAACAGAAGAAGGCATCGTTCTTATTTTAGAAACTACTCCTGCATTCTTTCAAACAGAATTTGATGATCAGGAGAGCAAAGCAAGTTTTACTTTCCTCTCAAAATATTTATTAAAGTATAAATCATTGGTCGCTCAATTAGCGGTCGGACTTTTAGCGGGGAGTTTATTATCATTAATTTTCCCCTTTCTTACCCAAAGTATCGTCGATGTAGGAATCCAGAATCAGGATTTAAATTTCATCTACGTTGTCTTATTAGCCCAAGTCATGCTTTTTTTAGGCAGAATGGGTATCGAAATGATAAGAAGCTGGATCCTCCTCCACCTTTCTGCGAGAATTAATATTTCAATTATTTCGGATTTCTTTATCAAATTAATGAAGCTTCCCATAAGTTTCTTTGATACAAGAATGACGGGAGATATTATGCAGCGTATCAACGATCACCACAGAATAGAACAGCTTTTGACAAGTTCATCTCTGAACACTCTATTTTCATTGGTGAATCTTGTTATTTTCAGTATTGTTCTCTTGTTTTATGATTACAGACTGTTTGTCGTTTATTTGATAGGTGCTGTTTTATATATCGGATGGATCACTTTCTTCCTTAATAAAAGA
Source organism: Chryseobacterium limigenitum (assembly GCF_900114875.1). Lineage (GTDB taxonomy): Bacteria > Bacteroidota > Bacteroidia > Flavobacteriales > Weeksellaceae > Chryseobacterium > Chryseobacterium limigenitum. The sequence goes on along the minus strand of NZ_FPKW01000032.1, from coordinate 5,095 downwards.
AAAGAACTCGATTATAAAAGATTCTCACAGGTTTCTCAGGAACAAAGTAAAGTGATCGAGCTTATCAACGGAATGCAGGAAATCAAAATGCATAACGCCGAAAAGCAAAAACGCTGGGACTGGGAGTTTTTACAGGTGAAATTATTTAAGATCAGAATTAAATCTCTCTCATTAGAACAATGGCAATCTGTCGGAGGAAATTTTATTAATCAAATGAAAGACATTCTGGTAAGTTTCCTTTCTGCTAAATTGGTTTTGGAAGGAAATCTTACGTTGGGAATGATGCTTTCCGTTCAGTATATCATTGGACAGCTAAACAGTCCGCTTTTACAGTTGATTGATTTTATTAAACAATTTCAGGATGCCAAAATTTCCCTTGAGAGATTAGGTGAAATCCATGATAAGGATGATGAAGAAAACAAAGAAGAGCAATATGTTGCCGAAATTCCTCAAAAAGATATAGAAATTAAGGATATGTCTTTCCGATATATTGGTTCTGATGCTTTTGTTTTTGAAGGTTTAAACTTAACGATTCCGTATCAAAAAACTACAGCCATCGTTGGAGCCAGCGGAAGTGGAAAAACTACGCTTTTAAAATTATTAATGAAGTTTTATGAACCGACTGAGGGTGATATCAAAATAGGAAACACACAACTAAAGAATGTTTCTCCAAGATTTTGGAGAGACCAATGTGGTGTGGTAATGCAGGAAGGCTATGTTTTCAATGATACTATCGCCAATAATATTGGTGTGGGTGAAGATTACATAGATAAACAAAAGCTAAGAAAAGCCGTAGAAATTGCCAACATTAAAGACTTTATCGAAGGCTTACCGTTAAGTTACAACACAAAGATCGGAAATGAAGGTTTAGGAGTAAGTGGAGGTCAGAAACAAAGACTTTTCATTGCAAGAGCCGTTTATAAATCTCCGGAATATATTTTCTTTGATGAAGCAACTTCAGCTTTAGATGCCAACAATGAAAAAATCATTATGGAAAATCTGGAACAATTCTTCAAAGGAAAAACTGCCATTGTTATTGCTCACAGGCTTTCTACTGTAAAACATGCAGATAAAATCATTGTTTTAGATAAAGGAAATGTGGTGGAAGAAGGAAGCCATACAGAATTAGTGGCATTAAGAGGCGAATATTACAGACTGGTAAAAAATCAATTAGAACTTGGAAACTAACAAAGATATTTTAGACAATATAGAATTGCGTTCTGAAAGTGTTCAGGACATTCTTACACAACCACCCCACTGGATGATCCGTTGGGGAAACACTATTATTTTTATTATCCTTCTGCTTATTTTAGGAATGAGCTATGTAATAAAATATCCGGAATTCATCCCCGCTCCTATTGTTGTGACATCACAAAATCCTCCTGAAAAACTCGAGGCAAGAATAAATTCCAAAATCGAAAAAATATTCATTAAAGACCATCAGGAAGTTAAAAAAAATCAGGTCTTAATGGTGATGCAGTCTGCAGCTAATTATAAAGATATTTTAGAGCTTAAAAAGCTGGTAGATTCTATTTCTCCCAATCAGTTACGTTCATTCCCGGTTCAGCAGAGCTCACATTTTAAATTGGGCGAATTACAGGGTGATTACAATAATTTTGCTAAAGCTTTTCAGGATGAGGAACTTTTTACAAGACTACAACCTTATGCGCCTGAAAGTTTGGCTGCCAATCAGAGCCTTTCTGAATATCGAATGAGAATCTTAACGATGAAACAGCAGAAAAGTCTGGAACAGGCAAAGTATGAGATTACGAAGAAAAGCTATCAACGTTCTCAGGAGTTATTCAATCAAGGAGTCATTGCAGCAATGGAGCTTGAAAATGAAAAAATCAAGTATCTGCAGGCTCAACAGAATTTAGAAAATATCAATATTTCATTATCTCAAATGGAAGAAAGTATTTCTAATCTCAACAGAACAAAAAGCGGTACTGTTATTAATACAGAAAAAGATAAAATCACCTACTCTTCGCAAACATTGCAGTTATTTGAGCAATTAAGAAAATCTCTCAAGCAATGGGAGCAAAATTATCTTGTTATTTCATCAACAGACGGCGTAGCTAGTTTTCAGCAGTTTTTTGGCGAAAATCAGTTTGTAAAAACCGGTGATGCTATTTTATCCATTCTTCCGAGAAACAAGGAAAAATTAGTGGGTAGGATGTCTGTACCGGCAACTAATTCAGGGAAAATAACTCAGGGTGAAAAAGTTTTAATTAAGCTCGATAATTACCGCTTCCAGGAATATGGAATTGTAGAAGGCAGAGTTCAAAATATTTCTCTTTCTTCAGATGATAAAGGAAATTATTATGTAGACGTTGTTCTTCCGAAAGGATTAAAGACCAGTTATAATAAAACCTTAGTTTTTGATAAGGAGCTTAGAGGAAATGCTGAAATTGTAACCCAGGATTTAAGACTTATTGAGAGGTTCTTCTATCAAATCAGAAAATTATTGGGATATCAAAGTTGATATTCTTTGACTATAGAAAAGCAAAAAACCGCAACTTAATGTTGCGGTTTTTCTCGCTATTGTAGCGAAGACGGGAATTGAACCCGTGACCTCAGGGTTATGAAACCAATTAAGAGTGATTCTAATTATCCTGCTTTGCCCTAAAATGGGGAGTTTTCGTCAATTTGAACTTCCATCATAAACCAAGAAAAACCATCATAAACCGCCATTTGTTGTACCCATGTTGTACCCGAAATTCTGCATCAATTCGCTAATTCCTCTTGTAAAACTGACTTTTGTTGTGTAACTTAGCTCTGTAATAAAGCGGTGGAATCCTACGTATTTTATTCAAAATACCAACCACAATCTTTATAGGGTTTTATACCCTTTTAATTATTTTTTGAAATTTCCAATCACTTAAATACTTTTATTTATGTCGACTATCAGTGCAATATTACGAAAGAAAGCCAACAAACAAGGGCAATACCCCATTTATCTTCGAATCACCAAAGACAGAAAGTCTACTTTCATCAATCTCGAACAATACATCAATAAATCGGATTGGGATGAGAAAACAAAACGAGTCAGGAAAAGCCATCCCAATTCTGTCCGGCTCAACAATTTAATCAACAAGAAAATTTCTGAAGCCGGAGCAAAGATTATTGATATGGATGTAGGAGTGCAGAAGCAGGATGTAAAAGCCATAAGAAAGAAATTGATTAATGCTGACAATGATTTTTTTACTGTCGCCGATAATTATCTCAACAATTTGGAACGACTGGAAAAGTACACCCAATTGAATTCTGACAAACCGAGAGTCAATAGTTTCAAATCTTTCCTCAAATGCGAGAAGTTTCCCTTGGAACAAATCACTGTTCCTCTTCTCAAATCTTTTCAAACCTATCTTATTGAAAAGAAACTCTCACAAAGAACCATCACCAATTATTTGATTATTATACGAACCATTTACAATTCTGCAATCAGAGACGGAATTGTTGATGCCAAGCACTACCCTTTCGGAAGAAATAAAATGCAGATAAAATTTCCTGAAACTCAAAAAGTGGGTTTAACTGAAGAGGAAGTGAAAAAAATGGAAAACCTTGAACTTGAGATTGGAAGCCAAGAATGGCACGCCCGAAATGTTTGGCTATTCAGTTTTTATTTGGCGGGTATTCGTGTTGCTGATGTCCTGAAAACAAAGTGGTCTGAAATACAAGACGGAAGACTACAATACCGAATGAATAAAAATCAAAAATTGGTATCACTTAAAATTCCTGATAAAATTTTGGTAATACTTTCTTATTACGAAAAAGATAAAGCTGCACCAGATGATTATATTTTCCCTGAACTAAAAGGCATTGACAGGGAAAATAAAAAAGCAATTGTAAGCACAACCAGCAATGCTGATAAAAATCTCAATAAATACTTGAAGAGAATTGCGAAACTGGCAGGAATCAATAAGAAAATCACGATGCATATTTCCCGTCATACTTTTGGAAATATTTCCGGAGATAAAATTTCTATTCAGATGCTGCAAAAACTGTATCGCCACTCCTCTATTACAACGACTGTTAATTACCAATCCAACTTTATTCATAAAGATGTTGATGATGCGCTGGAAAATGTGATTGGGTTTTAAACTTTCTTTTAAAACAAAAATCCCCATTTTAAAAATAGGGATTTTATTATAGTGAATTTTTAGTTCTTTCCTGCTTCAACGCTCACTTTTCTAAATTCTTTCATCATCTTGCTAAGCTCCAAAGCAGATTTTCTTGCTCTTGTCCCTGCTGCTTTGTTTCCTTTTTCGGCTTGTTGCTCCGCTTCTTTAGAAAATGATTCAAATTCTGCATTGATCTTTTCGATTAATTCTTTCATCGTTTTTGATTTTAAAAGTTAAAATTGGATTGCAAATATAGAATATTATGAGAATTTCCTCTTTCATTGCAAGATTAAATTTCTTTTCATTTCTCATTATCTATACTCTAAAAACTATAATTGTAGCCAAAAGTACAGGTCATTTCATTTAGATTTGGGTTTTCAATTGCCTGATCTGTATTCCTGAACATTTGGATAAAGTTCAGATTAAAATTATGCTTTTTCCAAGGCATATAATTCGCACCCAATCTAAAATTCATTACGTTAATATTAGCAGTCGAGCTTCCCGAATGGTTATAGGATGCTCCAAAATTAGTTTTTAGCTTTTCATCTTTCAAGAAAGATTTGGTTACATTTATACCAGGCCCCCAAATTGTTGAAATTTGTGATGCGGCGTAAGTATGCGTAAAATTAAAAGAAGTCGCAATATTCATTTTCTTTTCAGGAAAACCTAAATTGTAATTCACATTGGCATTATGAAATCTCGACAATCCGCCTCTTCTTACGATACCGTTTTCTCTATTAACCATATCATTCAATGAGTAATTAAAATTAATATTCTGAACTTTTTCTTTCGTGTTGGAAAGGATATAATTTACATTGATATTCGTATTCTGTGAAATCTGTTTGTAATCAATTGAGTCTTTTGGCTGTTGGATGATTAATGGATTATCATTGATCGTATTGAACTGATTCAGTTGTCTGCTGGTAAACATGGTAAAATTAGAATAACTGGCGGTAATCATCAATTTGTCCGAG
>NZ_FPKW01000030.1 GCF_900114875.1 Chryseobacterium limigenitum | reverse complement strand
AAGATGCCTACCGCCTTTTTTAAGATATCACGTTCAAGCTTTGTTTCTTCTAGTTCTTTGCGAAGTCTCAATAACTCTTCCCTTATTGGATCAGAGGATATTTGTTTTTCCTTGCTAAGTTTACCTTCTTTGTGAAGTTTTCGCCAATTAACGAGACTTTCTTTACAGATCCCCAATTCTTCAGCTACCGAGGATACATTGCCTCGCTGCTCACTTAAAGATACTGCTTGGATCTTAAACTCTAGACTGTAATTTTTTCTGATCTTTTTCATACTCTTAAAGATAAAGAGTATAAGAATTGTGTCCTAACAAAGTTAGCAACTCCATGCTCACTAAATCTAAGTTTAAAGACTTCTTTAATAAAAATGTGGCTGCACTTTAAAACAATAAACCCTCGCATTTTTGCGAGGGTTTTCGGTTATTTATAAGGCTTACCTAAATATTCTTTTGGCGGTGGTGGTGGAACTAATTCGTATTCTTTTATAGGATAAAAATATTGCCTTAAATCTCCCTTTGCAATTAATTCTAAATGATTTAAATCTTTTATCTTGTACATAACACCTTTCTGATATTCATTGCCGTCATATATATCTAGATATTTAGCAACATCATTTTGTTTAAGCTTATTTGGATTTTTAATCATTTGAAACTTTGGACGATAAGGTTTGGTTACTATAATTTTACAACAATCCGTATAAAATGTTCCCTCTTTTTTTATCATAAAAGTAGGATTAATGACATTTTCATATGGAACAGCCATAACAATTAATGTGTCATATCGATTAAGAACATAAAAAAGCCCTGTATTTTTTGCGATATCTCTATGAATAATATCTGTACTTTTTAAGACCGTTTTATAGATCTCATCAGAGGTAAAGTAAGGGTTTTTAACTTCTCTTTCACAAGAGTAAATTGTTAATAGTAAAGTTATCAGTATTATATTTTTCATTTTCTTAATGCTCTTAAGTTAATAGTACTTCCAACAGGCATTGGTTTATTTACTCCGGGTCTTCCGGGATAATAACGAGTGTCTCCTGCTGATGTATAATTATATTCCCATAAATGATGTCCTTTATTAGAATACATAAAATGTCGGGGATATGGATAACTTTTATTGTCATTAAAAAGATTATTAATATTTCCTGCAGATGAATAATCTCCTTTATTTGCACTATTAATAGGTGATGGTATTGTTACATCCCCAGGATGACTATGAATTTCAAATGATAGTTTTGAGATGCCCTGATATAAAATACTGCTTGGTGTTCTTTCAGTATTATGCCCCGTCCAAAGAGCATAAGTCATATTATTACCAGTATTATAACCAGCCAATCCCCATTCAACATTTGAATTATTAGCGGCAAATACAAAAACGTTAGCAGCATCTGAAGCATTGGTTGTTCTTGTTCTATTTATGCCCAATGGAAACATTTTTTCTCCGTCACTTCCACTAAGGTAACCATATCGAGTATTATCCGGTATTGCACCTGCTGCTAAATCAGAAATAATACTTCCACTATTCGCACTTGCTTTTGCTACTGTTACACTGTTGCCTTTATCTACTTTACCATTCTTATCAGTTGCATATAAAGTGTCGGATTTATCATTGGTTTCTTTGATCAGCTTAACCTCTCCATTCTTAAGAAGTTTGTAATCATTCTCTACCTGCATTCCATCTGGATCATAGTTAGCAATAGGATCGCCTAAAACATAATTGTACGGACTAAAAGCATGATATTTCTCCGCCATTGGGTCAACCACACCCCATCTCCCAATATCTGCCATATAGAATCTTGCCCCATAATCATACATCCCAGACTCCTGCAACTCTTTTCCGTTGTACTTATACTTATACGCCTTTTTTAAACCTTCGATATGTGAATACGTGTTGATCAAAGTTTTGTCTTAATTCTAATGACGAAAGTAAGTTTATTTCATCAATTATCATAATTTGGAAAGACAAAAAGTTCTCAATTTGAGAACTTTAAAAAACTTTTATTAGTTATTTCTTAATAAATATAAATATCATCAAGGTCTTCAATTACAAATTCAGGTTTATGAGTCTTATCAATTGGTTGATCAAACAATAAAAATGCAGGTACATTCAAAGGACTTACAGAATCCATTACAATCATTTTTTTTGCATAAGACTCCCGAATTTCCATTAAGAGCCTTCCTAAAGCATTTTTACCTTTTAATAAATCCTTATTTACTGGAATAGCTCCCCAAACATTATCTTTCATAGAAAACTCAACAATCGGAGTATTATCTGTACTTAAAAGAAGATTGGAGAATTTCCCAAAATTTTGCAGGAGTTTTATTTGCAAACACCATTTCATGATATCAAACTTAACTACTTCCCAGTCTTGCCTTGAATATTGAATATACTTTCGGCTTATCTCTTTCGCTTCCATCGGATTTGAATGAGATATAATTTCCTCTTGGATTTTTGGAAACAAAGGAAATCTACACGCTTGGTAAAGGATTTCGGTATTGGCAATATTGGTTTCGTTGACAAACAACGAATACCCTGAAGCCATATTGGAAAGCCCACCAAATTCTCCGGTCGTTTTACTGAATGTAATTACTTCCTTCTTATTATACGTTCTTTCACTTATTTTCATTGGTACAAATTAAAACATTTTTTTTGATATTATCCACGATTTGCAACAGGAAAAAGTGGTTTCCAGTCATGTCCTTGCACTTCCCACCAAAATACTAACGGACTATTATTGGGAATATTACGCCACGTAAAGAAATGCGTTCCAAGTCCAAAAGTCTTATATGATGGGTTTATCAACCCCAGTGGTCGCAGGTTTGGTTTTACTTCTCCTTTGATCATGTTAATGATTGAAAGTCCTTTTTGGAGAAGAATATTTTCATAAATAATCCTGTTTTCAGGCGTTGTAAAAAAGCCTTCATCAGCAGGTGTTCCTTCTTTCCTGTACGCATAATCCTCATATTTTTCAGCGGAAAGATTTGCTAAATACGATTTAACATTGGCAGGTTGCTCTTCAGTTGGGAATGCGATATTCAGCGACTGATTATGCCATTTTGCGTGGTTCTGAATTTCGAAATTCCTAAACCACAAAATCCTCTTGTCAATTTTATTTTCAAATGTCTTTAATAATCTAAACTCCTGAAAGGAGCGTCCCCAAGTATGATAACAAAATAGATTTACCGATAATTTATAACTACCATTTATAATATTATCTGCATTTTTTACTCCTTCAAAATTATTTGAGTTTAGCCATTCTAATAAATGTTTACCCACTGTACTTCCTGAAGCTAGAATATCATCAAAGTATACAAAGTTAACTTTCGGATATGTATTGTACTTTAAATAGGATTCACCATATTTTTCATCTAATAAATTTTCGAGAATGCTTAAAATAGCAGGCTGGCTTTTGTGTTCTTCTTGCATACACAAAAACTCAGTGTTGATAAGTAATTCTGTTATACTCGAATAACCAAATTTTCTTTGCAATGCTTTTATATGCCCGTCAATAAAATCTTTTGCCGTTGCTTTTGAAATATAAACCTGTGGCAGTATATAGTTTATTTCGTTGAGCATAAACTCTGCATTTTCTCCGAATTGATCTGCCCAGTTTATTACATGGTCTGCATCCAAAAATATGCCGTCATCATTTCTGTAATCTTTTATCGTTTCAACTATACTATCTGCGATTTCTTTCATGGTAATTTGTAAAGAAAGCAAAATTAATAAATTACAGCGAAGGAAAAAACCGATTAATCAATTCTCTCTGCTGTTCACTATCCGCTTTAAAATATTTTTCGGTCGTACCCGGCCACTTGTGACCCGCTAACTCCTGTACCTTTTCTAACGGCAGTTTTTTATCGTTCAGCCAATTGCAGATCACACTCATCCGAATGGTTTGCGGACAGAGTTTTTTGTCGGGGAACAATCCTTTTAAAGGTTCGATCATTGCTTGTACAGAATCCACACTCATTGGTTTGCCGAGCTTTGTAATGATGAGTTTATCTGTATCGGAGCGTAAAAGTTTCGGGCGTGATTCATTGATGTATTTTGAAAATACCATCATTTGTTTATTGAGCAGTTCAAGCGTCCTGCGGTTCAGATTAGCAGACGCTTTTACATAGACCGTTCCTTCGTCCAGATCAATATTCTTTACCCGAAGGTTGACGATTTCGTCACTAGCTAATCCCTGATAGATAAGCAGGGACAATACCACCGCATTTCGGGAGTCGATAAACTGATAACGGTTTTCACGGTTCAACAGCAGTTGCAGTTCCTCACTCGTAAATAAATCCTGCACCTGAATTGGCTGATTGTGTTTGACTTTGATGTTCAAGAGCTTGCAGGGATGATCGGTTCTGTATCCTGTCATCACCAAATAATCGTAATATTTTTTGATGGCTGAAAGAATGACTACCCTGTAGTGTGGGTTGGATTGCTTTTGGGCAATCTGCTCCATATAGGAAACGATATGTCGGTAGCCATACCGCTTTGCTTTCGGATTCATTTTGAGAAAATGCTCAATGGCAAATAAATAAGTTTTTGCAGTCTGGGGAGCATATTGCTCCAATAAAAACTGTTCAAGAGTTTGCTTTTTCATCATTCTATTATTTAAAAAGGGAGGTTACTTTATTTCGTTTCTTGTTTTTGATGGCATAGATATAGGCGGTATTGATTTCGGTATGTCCTAAAAACCGTCTTATAAATTCTATACCTGCGTGGTTTTCCGCCAAATGGTTGGCGATGCTGTGGCGTAGACAGTGCAAAGTGATTTCTTTTTGCACCAATTCGTAACTGTTTGTCTGCTCAATCATTTTTTTGAGGGTATCATTGAGATGCTCACCCCTCATACGGCTTCCCCTCATATTCACAAAAAAAGCATCCTCAAAATGCTCACTGTTTAATATTCGTTCGTGTCTTTCGTTATGAATATATTTTCGTACTGATTCGATGACGGTATCACTCATAGGAACAACCCGTCTCTTGCTTCCTTTACCTTCCCGAACAATTAATTCTCCTGTAGATAATTGGATATCCCGAACATTCAGGCTTTCCAGTTCGCTTCGTCTGAGTCCGCAACCATAAGCAACCGAGAGTAAGGCACTCTCCAAGTCGTTTTCACAATAGGCATAAACCAATTTAATTTCTTCAACGGTTAAGGTATTTCGGATTTTGGAAGTTTCGCTACCTCCGTAGCTTGGAATATAGAACCCACTGTCAATGGTTCTGTTCTCCAATAAATTTTGCATAAACAAACTCAAAGAATATAAACGGCTTTTGATGGTTTGTTCAGCAAGTGTTCCTTCTCTACGTTTATTGGGACGAGTGATCAGGTATTCATAGTACAGAATCATTTCCGTACTCGTTACCTCTTTAATTTTCGTCACTCCGTTTTCTTCCATCCACATCAGAAATTCGGTAACGGCATTTTGGTGCATCTTACCGCCTCTGCCTAATTTGTAATTTCTTACGGTAATAAAACTGTCAAAATCTTTCAACAGCGTTTGGTAGCTTGGGGTCTGTATTTCCTTCTTCATAGATGGTATTATTTGATAGTAATTTTTTAATTGTGTTTAGTCTCTATATCGTGGTTTTGGCTATTTCTTTGCTTATGCAGAGTGTCCGAAACACCGAACACCAACGGCGTATTGCCCAATTTCAGGGGGCTGTGGTGGTTCTTTGGCGGTTTCATAACTCCTCCAATTGCTGGGTTAGTTCGCTTTTGATTTTGGTGCGGAGTTTCTCTATATCGTCCCAATGGGTAATCAAATATTTGAAGCCTCTGTTGACCGAGCCTTCCACCGCTTGGATATATTCCAGTTCCTGTAGCATCGTGAAATATTTAAAATTGGTGGATTTGCTGATGTTCATCTCCTGACGGATCTCCCTTGCCGTAAAACGGTGGGTTGTTCCTTTGGGTTGCTTTCTGACATAGCTTTTCATTTTTTCAAAGAACTGTCGGGTACTGCCGTCCAGTTCATCTACTTTAATCATAATCGCACTGAAAAATATTTCAACTGCTTTCAGAATATCTTCTTTAGTAGCAATCAGCCTTCCTTTTGAATCTGTTTTCCGTTGGTACTGATGCAGAATCGTAATCTGTGAAACAAAATTTTGAAACTGACTGTTTAACCGTCTTAACATTTTGGCTTCGAGGGGAAGCATTATTTTATCTGCATAAGGATTGACTACGATATAGGATTTTAAAACCCTGATAGAATTTCTTAAGAGTTCCTTAGCCTGCTGTTCCTTATCGGTATCAATCAATCCTGCAATCTTTTGGTTCTGTTGCTTTACGATACGCAGGGTTTGTTCTAAACTTTCATCCACTCCGATCACCACCGAACGGGACATATTATCATAGTAGACTTCTGCTTTGGTGGTAGCGGTCAAACTGGCGAAGTGGCAGTTAACCTGCTTTAGTTTTCCTCTCACGTTTCCGAATTGGTCTTTCGAGACAGTGGAAGAAGTTAAAAACTTTGCCGACTGCATTTCCCTAAAGGCAAATTGGGCTTCTTCATCTAAGCCATCAAAATCCTGTATTAAAATGAGTTTGTTGGTTAATTCCTTATCTTGGTAGTGGTACAAGGACTTTTTGGTGATCCTTGTGGTGTTCATTACATCTTCCTGTGGCATACATTGGGCGATGGAATTTAATAAATGACTTTTACCTTCGCCTGATGTTCCCTGTATTAAGGCGTGGAGTAAGTACGGCATTTTATATCCCGAAGCAATTACAAAGAGCATCATTCGATTATCTTCTTCTCCTATAATTCCGCTCTGCTCCAATAGTGTGTCCATATTTTTCAGGAGGTTCGGTTTGGATAAGAACTCCATCGCATTTTCAGATGCTTTTGGAGTGAGTTCTTTTGCGGAATATTGTTCGCTGATGGGATTGACTTCCGCTTCAAATAATTCTTCACGGTAGACTTCAAGTAAATCCGTCAAGCGAATTAAGTCCGCTTCGAGTGTATTGTAATCCAAGTTTTGTTTTTCCGAAAGCTCCTTACACTGGAATTGTACGTGGGCAAATTCAAAAAGGTCTATTTTCAGACGGTGTTTTCGTTGGGTAGCACGATCGATGATTTGCAAGGAAATTTTCATATTTTGCATTTCCATCGACAGCTTTCCGATGACCAGATACGTTCCTGCTTTCCCTTCAAAACTGAGTTTGTAATCGCTGAGAATTTTTAATCCTTCAGAAGATTTTTGAGAAGAAGCATCGCTTTTTAGAAATTCCGATATTCCTTCCGTTCCGTACTTGAGCCACATTTCGTTGAGGCTGTCTCCATCGGGAAGCTGTAGTTCCCTGATGGGGATTTGCGGTTTTATTTGTTGTACTAGTTGTTGTATGGTTTCCATTGTTTGTATTGTTGCTATCTTTTTATCACAATAATTTCTTCCAGATGTTCTAAACTTTCAATCGCCTCTCTATGTTGGGGAAGCATTTTTCCATTGTGCAGAGCCAAAACGGCTTCCTTATTTTCCAGAGCCTTGCTTTGCAGAAGGCTTGCCCCGTCCAATATCGTAGGAACGATGAAGAGTTTTTTCGTGCTTGGATGCGGATAGCAGGGATACACTCCACGGTCATTGAGGTAGCTTTCCTGTGGGATTGCCATTTTAAATCGGATGGCAAAAAAATTAACGATTACGTTGTGTTCATTGAAAAGCGGGAAAATAATTCCTTTGCGTCCGAATACGGTATAAGCAGTCATATTTTCTTCCCGAACGTTGGCATCGCTTTTAGTCAGAAGTCCCAACTGCTCGTAACGGTTTTTCAGTTCCTGTGGCTGTCGGTGGTGGAGCTGTCCCGAGTTGAAGCCGATGCGGAGTTCGTTAAAATTTATACCGATTTTTTCTAAGAACCTCTTTGCATCAACGGCTTTGGAGCTCCGTATTCCGGTTTCAAAAGACTGGAAAATTTCGGGCAGTCCCCTCAGTTCCCGCTGATGCGTATTTTTTTTGAATAATGCAAGTTTTTCCATGTTATTTTTATGCTATTTATTGGGTTAATCGCCTCATAATCTGACACATGCAACATTAAGCAAACCTTTCGACATAACCTCCAAGAAAGTCCCTGAATGTGAGATGTTTAAGCGTATTTTCGGCTTAATTCTGCGTCAGTCGGAACAGGCGGTTTAACAGCGATACGATCCCGTTAATCAGCCACGTAAATCCCCGAACTACAAACAGAAACAGAGCAATAATAAGTTTCAGGAGGTGTTCAAAAATGACAGGAACGGTACTTTTGATAAACACTACTATATAGTGTACGAGCTTTGCAATCATTTCAAAGACTATAATAAGCAGTTGTTCCAACGCTTCCGCCAGTGCTTTAGGCAAAGCTCCCAAAGGTTTAAGCAGTTTACAGATGACTAAATAAATTAAAGTCAGTATTCCTATTAATATCAGTAGATGGATGAGTTGTTCAGAAAGTTTCATTTTTGCAGTTTTTGGTTGATAGTTGATGGTTTTTGGCTGTCAGTTAATAGTCTTTAGTTTTGCTAATTGCTAATTGCTAATTGCTAATTGCTAATTGCTAATTGCTAATTGCTTTAATACATTCCCAATCGTAAGCGAAGCCAAAAACTCTTGTACCACGGTTTCATTTTGAGCCGTATGGGAAGTTTATTGGAAAAAATCATAATGCCTTCATCCGAAGAAAGCGTGCGGATCTCATCGGCAGTGAGTAACCTGCGAGCAGTCAAACTGCTTTTTTTGGTTTCGTTTGATTCACTGGTAACCGTTGCCATCCCTAATAATCTTGAAATCTGCTCGGAAGAATCTGCATTGAGTCCAGGCAAAACAATTTTAACCTGAAAGTTCGAGAGGATTGTGTTTTCAGCATTGGGATAGTTCTGTTTGAGCTGTTGCAGGTCTTGTAGTGCGCAGGTTAAACTCAAATCGTATTTTCGACTAACTGTGATGAGTGTGGTAAAATCTGGGACATAGACATTTGCAAATTCATCCAAAAATACGTACACCCTTTTTTCATTTTTACCTCGTGGTGCAAGTAGATTATAGAAAATATCTTTTAATAATAAGTTTCTGAGAAAAGCGGTATGTGCTAAATCCCGTTCACTGTTTTGGATATAGAGAATGGTTTTCTGTTTTCGGAGTAAGGAAATATCCAAATCATTTTTGGAAGTGAGCTGTTGGATATAAGAATCGTTTAACGGACTCAGTACTGCTGAAGCCGTAGCGAGTACAGAAGTTCTTAATTTTTCGCTATAATTCTTAAAAGCGGAAAATTTGAGATAGAGTTCATCGTCCATCGAAGATGTGAGTACACCTTCCGCCTGTTCAATATCTGCTGTACACAAATCTACCAAATGATAAAGTGTTTGTAAAGTTTGTTGTTCGGATGGCATTTTCAGAACCGCTTTAATGAGTACAAAGAACAACTGTTCGGTAGAGATCTGCCAGAACGGGTCGTTTCCTTTATCTAAGCCTTGCGCCTGCAATAATACTTTTGAAAATCTTTGTATGTCGCTGTCGGTTTTGAGGAACGCAAGCGGATTGTAATGCAGTCCTTTTGCTCCGTCTTGTGAGAGATTAAAGTGCAGAATTTTATACCCTTTTTTCTCTAAATATTTTGAGGTCAGTTTAAAAAGTTCGCCTGAAGTATCAGTAACGATATAAGAATCAGATTTTGGTTTTAACAGATTGGCAGAAATCCACACCGATTTACCACCACCTGTGGAAGCTAAAATGAGTGTATGGATGGTTTTTGTTCTTGAAATTCTTCGTTTGCCGTCCACCACAATTCCTTTATTCCAACGGGAAAGGATGTCCTGTTCCTCTCTTTTGGTCATAAAACGACTGCTTCCATGTAGAGTTTCATATTGCTGTTCTTTTTCGCCCGATATTAATTTCCATATTTTGTCCATGATATTGGTTTTTAGGGTTATTTTTTATTGGTTTTAGCGTTCTTTATCTTGCTGATTTTCTCGTTGGTTTTCCAATTCTTTGTGTCTGGATTTCAGCTGACGATAAATTGCCGTAAGGTCTTTGGTTTGAAACAGCGTACTAAGCCTGTATTTTTTACCGTTTTGCTTATCCATAATGCCGTGGATGTTGTCTCTGTAGGTATAAAATCCATAACGTGCATCCTGCTCAATGGCTTTTTCAAAGTCATTCGGGGAATGTACTTGGGTGGCAAGGCTTTTCAGATAGTTGATGAGTTCCTGCTTTTCGGTGCTACGCTCGGATTTACCCATCTGAAATTCCTGCTCCGTGGGTTTCATCGTCACTTTGGAAGTTGTAAGTCCCAACGTAAGGTTACGTTTTCCGCTGTAAGCATAGCTGTATTTGATTTCGGGATATTGCAACCTTGTAAATTCTTCCATTTGTACTTGAAGGTTTTTAAGTTCCGCCTTTGATAATCTGAATCCCTTTTTACTGTGATAAGCATTTTGGGAACTGATTAAATGCCAATGATAATGCTCCGTATCGGAATGAACTCTGCCATATACTAAATGGTTTTCGAGGTTTGCTTTTACAATGTATTCCTGTGCTACGCTTTCCAACAATTCGGGAGTAATAACTGCTTTGTCTTTGGCGGAAAAACTTAAAATATGATGGTACATACTGTTTTTGGATTGCGAGCTTCGGTACGTATCATTTTCTAAAAACTCCTTTTCCAATCGCTCCGATGTAGCGTTCTGGGGTACGTTCCAGTACAATTCCTGCCCCTCCGTTTGTCTGTCTATATAACCGATCAGACTTCGGAACGACTTATTTTTCCTTGAAAGAATTTTGATAAGCATAAGAGCGAAATTGATTTGGTTAAGCATACGGCACTGGTTTAGGTTTTCACAAACAATTCAGGGTGGCTTAGGTTTTCTTTAATTAACTCTTCCAACTGATGAAGTTTTTGGTACGCCTCTTCCCACAATTGGTGCGTTAATTCTTTTTTAGAATTTGCAATTCGGGCAATTTGATTGATATTGTTTCCAATTTTTTTAATGGAGATTTGCAGTTCGGAAATAAGCTGTTGATTGGGAATCCACACGGTATCTGAAATATTGCTCAGTACCAATTGCTGACAGAAACTCGAACGGGACAGCCCATAATGCTGGGCTGTTTTGGTTAGCCGTTCGTAGTCTTTTTCTGTGAGGAATAGTTCAATAACCTGATGTTTACTGCGTTTTTGCTTCATGAAATTCCGCACATATTCACGTTTATACTCTGCGTATATCTTTTTACGTTCCGCACCTTGAAGATGCGATAAACCTTTGCCTAATAAATACGTGCGGAAGTTTTCCATGACTACAGTTTTTTCCAATCGATCGTTCCGTTATATTTGCCTAACGTAAAGATGGTGTCAAAATAAAACGGCATGTTCACGTAATATTTTTCGTTCTTCGGATTATTGGGAGTAACCACATCGACAAAGCTGATTTTACTCAAATCAATCTCAGAACTTTGTTGTTGCAGACGTTCAAAGTCTTTAGTGGCTACGTCTACAGCGTATTTTTTATTTGGCATCGCCCATTGCCCCTTGGTAAAATTTCTGAAGCCTGATTCTTGAATTAAATCCGAGTAGATCAAAACGGACGCTTTATCGTAGTCTTTTAAAATCTCGGAAATAGGACTTACAAGTTCCACAATTGCCGTTTCTTGGCTTGGGGGTGTTTTAGCAAACATCGTTGTAATGATCCTCTTTTGGGTAGCCTGCAAGGTTTTGTGGACTTTTTCCTGATACATGACTTCGTCCAGTTCGTCCTGTTTTTTGGTTTTATTTCGGGTGGAAACCTGACGTTTAGGGGCTTTATAGTAGAACCATTTAGCATTTGTCCGGCTGTTGGAGTTGGAATTGATGTCCATCACAACGACATCGGTATTTTCTGCCATATACTGTGCGAGGTAGCCTTTCAGATGTTTGGTTTCCTTTTCCGTATCTGTAGCAGATACGGAAGCGGACTTATCTTTCATCAGAATGATCAATGAACGTTCAGATGCAGTGTTTTCCGTTACCTCTTTGTGACAAGAGGTAAGGTTAAAGATTAATACACTGATTGCGGTAAAAAATAAAATCTTTTTCATGATAAATAAATATTAAAGGTTAATGATTAATTGTTACTGTTAATTTCTTCAGAATGGTGGTATGTTCCGTTGGAGGAGAAAGTTGGTTTAGGTTCTTCTTTGGCAGGTGGGGTGTACAAAATGTCTTTGGTTTCATCGCCTGCCAGTAATTTTTCCACGAACCTTTTTTGACCAAGGAGGTGTAATATTCTGTTGGAAAGATTATCCAGTTCCATGATGACATTTTTTTGAGAGTGGAATTCTGCCTCAATTCTTGGGAGACGGTTTTGTATGCGTCTTATGGCTTTCTGGAGCTTGTAACTAGAAAGGAACAAAATGAAAATACCAAAGCAGATTCCAGAAAATAAAAGGAAGATAAGGGAGCTGAAGGCTATGGTTAATTTACCAATTGTAGCCATCGGACCTTCTTGGAGATGAACCAATTTGGTATTGATCTCATCCACCTTGGTTCCGTTCTCACGAATCGTTTTATCCCGCTCTTCTGCTGTCATATCCTCATCGAGAATTTCAGGATTGTATTCGTATAATTCCTGTTTCTGCATGGTCATTTGACCGTATAATTCATCTTGGTCGAGGGTGTTTTTATACAACAACCCCATGGAAGCTGCATAAGTGAGGGCTAAAATCATGGCAATGGTCATAAACACCGATGAAAACAGCTTTCGGGCAATCTGATTATTATTTTTCGTGAAATGTAAGATGTTACCGTACAAAGCATATCCGATTCCGAAAGAAAGTAACGTTGGGCAAAGCCCTGCTACAAAGCTTTTTACCGGATCGAAATTATAAACCACTGAAAAAATTGCGGAGAATATGAGGATCTCTCCAGCGATAGCGATAAAGTACACCAATGCGACCCAAATAACCTTATCTAAACCGATAAACGACAGTATGTTTTGATTATAGGTCGGCTGTTTCAACGCATCTTTAGAAGTATTGGAAAGGTTTACAGACTCGGCATTTTCTTTGGTTGGGTTGGAATATTGCAAAGCATAATTCTCGCCCGATGCCAAAAGGGTTTCTTCAAATTGTGCCTCAGCTGTATAAAAATCCGGAGCTGAGCCAACTTGGGTATAAATAACTTGTTTGGGTTTGGAATACACAGCAGGAGAAACTTGCTCTTTTTCTACAGAAACTTGTTCCTGTGGGATTTCTGTAGAGGCTACGGTTTCCGTTTGTAGTTGGGTAAGTTCGGCAAAATCAAGTTCAGGTTTTGAAGGATAAATTTTTATTTCTAAATCTGATTTTTTGACGGCTTGGATGTAATTTTGTGATTTGATGCTTTCGGCTTCACTAAAATTAATTTCCGAATCGCTTTGCAGAATTTTTGATTTGGCAATGTTTCCGGCAATGTGATCGTGAACCTCTTGTGAGTAGGTACGGGCAAGATCACTTTTTGCTTGAACTTCCTGTTTTTCTCCTGCAATGTCCAATATTTTATCGTCACCTGTAACGGAGGTTAACCGCATGAAATTTTGGGTTAATTGCTTAAACTGCACTACATTTTTTTCAAAATCCTGTTTTAGGAATTGAAGTTTGCCATTGAGCAACGCTCGTGATTGATGTAATATTTTGAGTATCGACTGGTTGGAGAGGAACTTCATCCACCAACTCCAGAATACTACCAAACGAAGCAAATCCTCGGTGCTATCGCTTATTTTTTCGTTAAGGTCTTTCTTAATGACCTCCATTTTTTCTTTGGAGGGTTTAATAATTTTCTGATTGTGTGTTTCCATTTGTTTTATTTTTTTATATGATTAGACTTTTTTGTGAAATTTTTCTTCAATAATTGATTGAAGCTGACGTGTCGATGGTTGGTAGTTTTATTAAACTACTGAACCGTCTTGGGGTGTGAAATTTTTTGGGTTGGTTTCATATTGATAGGTTTAAAATTTTTAAAATTTTTTTTTGTTGAAGCAAAAGTGAAATTATTTGAAATCAGTACAAGGAAGCATTTGGAAAGATGATTCCATGATTGCGGAAAGATTATTTAGTAGTGTCCGTAAACATAGATGATGAAAAGGATTGTGGAGATTTTCAGTGAACTGTATTTATTTTATAAAAATTTTATACTTTCGTTGGTATACTTATATTGTAACCATGACTACTGAACAAAAGAAAATACAAATTGATGCATTAAGAAATGAAGTGTTATTAAATTACTCAAAGGATGGCTATATAATAGCCCATGAATCTACATTTACAACTAATTTTGAATACAATATCACAGATTTTTATAAACAATCTAAAAAAGGATATTCTAAAGGATTAGAAACAATATCCAGTATTCAATCAACATATAACTCAGATAGCTTCAAAAATGTTTTTTCTGATTTAAAAAAAGAATTTCTATCTTTTGGCGTAATAAAAAGTTTGTATCCTAATGATAAAACTTTTAAAAGTTTTTTAGAAAATAAAACCCCAATTAAAGGAGCTTCCCTTGATTTTTTTTCGGTATGTATAGGACGTAAAGGCTGGAATGATTTTACCATAAATGGGTTAACTGCAAATAATACTAAGGATGATTTAGACTTGTCTTCTCATAATAAACCCATAGAAAATCAGCAACCCAAAATTGTAATAGAAGAAAAGATAAATGATACAAATAAAATACGGCTAGATTTAGATTTTATTGCCAACCATTCTATTAGTCGTTCAGAAGAGTTAATAGATGCTTTTAATGCAGGGCTTCATAATTTTTTTATTAATTGTTTTGAAAATTATGACAAAGATATTTCCGATAAAAAATTCAGTTCAAAGAACACATTTCCTGTACTATTTAAATCATTGCATTTTGATGGGCTATTTTCTTTTGAAACTTTTGACTATATTTTAAAAAGGTTAAAGATTGATAAGCATGAATTAGATAATGAATCATCTCCCTTCGATGATGAAGAAACGAAAACTATTTTTGTTATTGGAAATCTGATAGCCGATAGAATTTTTAATAGAATTGCTATTGATCTTTATGGTGATTCTAAGCATTTATATAATAGAAGAGTAGTAATAGACAATACTATCCTAAGTATTTTAGCGTTGTTGGATGTAGAATATATTTATCTAAACACTTTAGAAAATTATAGTTCAGTTGAACCACTCAAAATATTAAATTTTATATCAGAGTTTAAGGGGGCTATAAGAAAAAAATATCCATATAAGGATACCAATGCAGAAATTGGAAATTTTATAAGTAAAGTATATCTTTTGGGGTTTGAATCAACATTAGAAGAAATTATTAGTTACAGGGAAGGAAATAAATTTGAAGAGGTTGATTTTTTTACATCTCAAATTCAAGAAGTTCATACTTGGAACAATATTGAATATTTTGTCAAACTTGAAAATACAGAGGATCTTGAAAAAATAAAGCAAAAGATAGATCATTCTTTTTTAAGAGATTTTTTTGTTCTAGGAGAATTGATAGCACAAGATTTTGTAGGCTATTTAGCATTTAGTACGGAAACTATTTATGAAACGGAAGAAGAATTTGAGAAGGATATGTCGTCTTACAGGGAACTTAATGAAATAGAAAATCTAACTACGTCGTTAAATTTACAGCATATATATAATTCATATATGCCTAAATTATATTACGAAGATAAAAGATGTAAACTGGAAGGGAACTACAATGTTTTCCTAATGAAAATATTGAAACAAATAAAAAATTTAAATTGAATTCATTTCAATGTACTGAATGAGATTTAATCATAACTAAAATGAATTGACTTTTTTAAATATTTCATTATAAATTAGTTACGTTATATGAGTGAAAAAATAACGTGGCTACACCGACAGCCAATTTGTCGGAAAACAAAAATAAAATTATAATGAAATTTGAAGTTAAAAGTATCAAAATTACTGAAGCGATTCAGTCTATTATTGATTCAGGAGCAGTTCCTATGCTTGAAAAAGAGAACAATAGCATTGAAATTCTTACACCCAATGATGTAAAAGGATTAAAAGTAATTGTACCCTTAGCCAATGCAGACGATGGAAAAGACGATGGTTTTGCATATATCACTATTTCCGATATCGAACCAAATGAATGTCATGGAAATTGGATTTCTTGCAGAGGTAATGATGTATACATTGTTGTCTCATCCGAATTATTCAAAAATTTGCTCATACTAAAAATGTATTCGGAGGGATTTGGAATAATTACTTCGGAGGAATCACCTTTGTAAAAACAACTAAAACTAAATTGGCATGGAATTCTATGTCAATTTTTTATACAAAAAAAATCGCATTATTTTTTTAAACCATCACATTTTTCACATAAACTAAAATAAATCAAGCCCTGAATAATACTGATCTCGTCCCCGAATCTATATTCCAAACACATCATTCTCGGCATCTTCCAATTTTAATTTTCCCCAAATCAGATAAATATCCCAAGTCAGCCTACACTTGCAGGTTTATCCGCTTTTTTGGTTTTTCGTCACAACCATTTTTTATCACGGACTGATTTTCAGCATTCCTAATTGTGAAATAACATCGCAGGTCGCTGAAGCACTAACGGAAATTTTCAGGATTTTATAAGTCAGGGTGTGTTGTAAGAAACCAAATAATTGTACACTTTGTCTATGAATGGCTCGTATAAATTCAATACAAACAGGCAGGGAAAAAGAATTTTGTATTGATTTTCCACTTATTTGCCATTCATCTTTTAACCGTGTATTATTTTTATCTCTTACTTGTAATACACATGACTTACTACGAAAAATCAATTGGAAACTTCCTCAAACAGTTAGCGTTTGACAGCGACTTTTATGATGTATATTCAGAGTCCCAATTGTTGGAATATGCCAAAGATTTACTTCAGTCCTATGACATCACTATCGTGGATGGTTGTGATTACCGAAACGACCAAAAAAATGAACATTATTATTGCGACCTTGCAAGTGAATGGGCTGACTCACAAGTAGATATTTATAATTCTGATTTATGGGAAAAAGCACCAAAGTTTCAATGGTGGATTGAAGATGCCATTAATGATTTTTGATTCGATGAATCAAGAGGAATGACAGGTTTATTTCAAATGGGTCAATATCTGTATTATTCAAGATTGGCTGGAGATATTTTAAACAGCCTTGCAGATTATGTGAAAGCATAATCTGCTTTTTTAGAATATTCTTATAAAAAAAGAGATAACCGCATAACGATTATCTCTGTGTGTCAATTATTCTCTTTTATTTTAAATTATGCTAAGGATCAATTAGCAATACACCCTGCTGGTTGATTTGCTAACCATAAACGATCAGTAGAATATCCAGCTGTGCTTGTCTCAAAAAAATTTGTACTTGGATTATACTTATATGTATTACCTGGTTTGATCTGTGATAATGGCATTGGTATAGTTGATGATGTACATCCTCTCAATTTAGCTATCCAAGTGGCTTCAGTCACAGGTGCATTAAATAATCCAGGATCTATAACATAATTTTTCAACCCACTACTGGTAGTTACTTTAACCAGAGGTGCCATATGCCAAGACCAATTTTGACAACATGGTATTGTGGTAGTTGCTTTAAGCCAAGCAGATGTTGACTGAACTGCAAATATTTTTTCACAGTCACCGCCAAACATTTGTTGAAACTTTAATCTCATATAATGAGCTCTGACATAACATCCATCCTTAGCATATTGAAACGGGATACAATCCGATGGAGAATTAGGAGCTAAACCACAACTTCTGTTTTTCATAGCATTAAAGAAAGATGTTGCTTGTGACAGAGATATAATGGTTGGTGCTGCTTTTGCTTGTTGAGTTTCTGACTTAATTTCATCTAAAGATTTTGTCGACTCTAAGAACCTGTCCTTGAGCTGTTTTTGTAAACTATCATCTATAATTTTCACATCAAGAATAGGATATCCTAAATCAGCTATAGATTTATCAAGATAAGTTATGTCATAAAAGACTATATCTTCAGACATAAATAAATCATATAATCTATCATATTCAGGGTGGTCTTTTGGTAGATAATATGTAACAGGAGAGGATCCAATAGTAATTGGTAGTTGATCTCCCTTTTTTATTTGATCACGAATCAAATATGGTACACCTATATTATCAACAAGATGTTTTTCCACACCTAATTTAAGAATTTGTTCATAGGTAGGTTCATCATTTTTAGATACCGTATCATCGTGCTGTTGACATCCTGTCAATAAGAATCCAAAGGTCATAATCACTAATAAAGTGAGAAAAGTTGTTTTTTTCATAAATTTTGTTTTTTGGTTAATAAATTGTCCGTTATTCGTGCGATCTGGGAGGACGTTCCCATTGCTTGTACTATTTAATAGCACTTGCTGATCATTTGTTTTTTCTTTCAAAATTGAGAATACATTATTTGGTTATATAATAAAAGAGATTGTTTTGACACGAGACTTTATACTGAAAGCCAAGTGAAAGGCAACCCATTATGGAATGAAAACTCCTAATAATGTGGGAATGAAAGAGAAAAAAGTTGGAAACCATAATAATATTGATTTTTCTATTTGAAATATTCAATATTAGGTATTACTTAAATTTTATCAATGTGGGAAAACCACATTTTTTCATACGATTTTTATGGGTAAGCAGAAGATGAATTCATATAAGCCAATAATTGATTCTACACACCGCCTATTAATCTGTTTTTAATAAAGATATTGCCCATTTGAAAGATGTTTGAAAGCTTTCTTGATGTATCAAATCAAAAAAAATCCCTGCTATTAATAACAAGGATTTAGATCATGAGAAAAAAATGAGTTACATTTTTATTTTTTACTTTCCTCAATGGAAACTTTTCTGAATTCTTTGAATAGCTTGCTAAGTTCCAAAGCAGATTTTCTTGCTCTTGTTCCGGCTGCTTTGTTCCCTTTTTCTGATTGTAGCTGAGCTTCATTAGAGAAAGCTTCAAATTCTGCATTGATCTTTTCGATAAGTTCTTTCATTGTGTTATTGAATAATAAGTTAAAATTGAATTGCAAATATAAAAGATAATGTGAATTCTGGTATTAATTGCAACACAATTTTGAGTTCTCAAAGTGAATTTTCGTCAACGAAACTTATTGTAATTTCCCATTATGGAAGGCTGAAAAGTTTGAAACATTGGGTTTAATTTCATCAAAATAAGTAATTCTCCTTATACTTTCCGAATATTTTTTCCCGTTTTTAAATACAATTTTCCGTATCCAATTACCGAATGAATCATAAGTATATTCGTACGTAAATTCATTCTGTGATTTTATGAGTCCATTCGGAAAAAATTCGGTGATGGAGTTTTCGTTAACATCTGTTTGTGTAAGTACACTTCCGTTTTCATCGTAATTATATGTAAATTCATAAATACTGCTTTTTTCTCCGTTTTTATAATTGGTCTGCGAAAGCACATTGTTATGATCATCATACACAAACTCGGTTACCCTGCTTTCCCCTTTCTTTTCTCCAAAATATTTTACGAGAAGTCCATCCTTTAAAATTGCTGTAAAAGATTTGTTGGATTTCTTGCCATTGTCGGTAATGTCCGTATTTACAAAAACGGAATCATTTCTGTATCTGAATGTCATGATACTTTCGAGAACGAGTTTATTATTGTCAAAATTCCGAAACCAAGCTTTTTCCTGTCTGTTCTGTGAATCATACGAAAGAATAGTGCTTGTTTTTCTGTCTGTACTAATTTCTTCTTTCTTTAAAATTTTTCCTTCCGGACTGAATTCCAAGGTGTAGGTTTCTTTATCTTTTTTCTTTTTGGCAACATAGTTTTCCTCAACGAATTTCACTTTTCCCTGCAAAACAAAGTGTTTCCAAATTTGAGGTTGATTAAGTTGGGCGTTAGAAAATGCAAAGAATATTAGGGAAATGACGGTGAAAAATGATTTCATAGAATTATTTTGGAAATATCTATTTACAAAAATTCAAATTGGCTAAGGATTTTGATAAAATTATTAAAGGATTGAGCTTTAATACTCCCAAAAACGAGATGGGTATGTTCCGATCCCTCTTTATAAATAACAAAATTATAAGAGCGATCATCATATTTATCTTTATCATATAAAACTCTAAAACCGTTTTTATGATCATAATAACTGATCTCAGTACCATAATAATTATTTTTATGGATTTGAAATTTTTGTTTGACAATATATTGAGACTGTTTATTTTTTGAAGAACATACCCAAACTTCTATATCACGCATATCGTTATCAGAGTCGTCACTATTTCCTTGAAGATTTGCTGAGAATATTCCTAAGTCATTATTATAACCCCAATCCTCAAAATCATTTTTAATACATGGAGAAAAGTATGAAAACCCTTCACGACTAAAATAATTTAATTCTGTCTGAGCATTAGCAAATGTGAATGCTCCCAAAAATAGAAAAGCTAAAAGTGTTTTTTTCATGATGTATAGATTAATTTTTTCTCGTGTTTCTTATTTCAATAGAACGACTTCCGTCTCCGCCGGAGCGTGAAGAATCATCCATATTCTTGTATCCTATCACAAATCCGCAATAGAATTTGTAATCTGGATACATTGCCGACTCGTTTCTAATTTCAATTTTGACTTCTCTATCCCATTTAACAGCAAAATTTGCAGATTCAAAATTTGAAGCTAAGTAAGGCTGTTGAAATAATAATTCCCCATCATCCAACCACAACAGTAATCCAATATCCTTAACATATTCCGATCCTGTGTAAGCAATAACAGCATAGTGGTTGCCCGCTTGAAATTTTCTTGCGTAATCAAAACTATATCCTTGCTGTAGACGATTATACTTTCCATCTGAAACTGTATAACCGTTTTTACGCAAGATATCGCACGCTTCATCATAAGTATACTGTCCGTAGGCTATGACGGATATAAGTAACAATAGTAATGACGATGCCAATCTTTGTCTGAATTTCATATTTTTTATTTTTGTGTTTTTAGTAAAATGATAGAAACCACTGTAAATTATTTACAGACAAAAATGCCGACATCGTGTCAATTTTTTAATATCTTTGTGAGATAATTTATTCCAAATCAGTAATAATTTATTCCAGATATGATTACAGGTCACAAGATTCGAAGTATAAGAGAACTTAAAAATCTAACTCAAGATCACATTGCTGATCGCTTGCAAATCTCACAGTCTGCTTACAGCAAACTGGAGAAAGAATCTAACATCTCTGATGAGAAATTACAGCAGATTGCTGAGGCTTTGGAAGTCAAACCTGAAGATATTATGGCATTTGACAGTCAGAAATATTTTAATAATGTCGGTAATGTGGAGGGAGATAACAGTAACAGCTATAATGAAAGTATTGTTATAGGAATGACAACTGAAGAGACGGAACTTATCAAGAAGCTCTATGAGGACAAAATTACTTTGTTGGAAAAATTACTTTCAAAATCTGAAATAGATGTTCAAAGATTGGAAAAAATAATACAAAAATTTGAATCAAAATACGGAGAGCTTTAATGGCTCTCTTTTTTGTTAAGATAATATTAAATCATTATACTCTCCACATATTATAGACTAAAATATTTGGTTAAATCAAAAAACTTATTTAGCTTCGGGTTGTGAATTTGTAAAAATGATTTTTACTTCAATTCTATAAGACTATGAAAAATTACAATATTTCTTTTATGTATCGCATCAGCGGTACTTGTATTGTGTGGTAAGATGGGTTCTTATCACTCTTTTACACAATATAATTCCTATAAAATTGTTGTTCAATGCAAAAAAGCCTTAAAATAGATATCAATTATTCCCTTGCAAAAAATATTGGGAATCTTACTATAAAAAAGCCCACGAGATGGTTAGATCTCGCAGGCGATTGTCAATAAGTTGCAAGACTTATTTTGTTACAGCAAGAAACCAGGCTGACAAACCTGACATCACAGACAAAATTGCTGCTAACAGTAACGCTCTACTCTCGGGTGCTTCGACATGGACTACCCATGTGAGACACACCATAACTACAGACATACATATTATTCCGACTGTAGTTACAAAAGTCTTCCGTTTTCGGAGGGCTTTTTTCTTTTTCCTTTTTTTGGAACCCATTGGTTAAACTTTCTGCTCGTATTCTATGTGTTGCGTTCAACACTTTTTTTATTCTGATTGACATAATTTTATTATTTGTTTGTTATACATTGTTTTTCAAGTATTTTTTTTGAAAAACTTTTTAAGAGAATTATTTATCTCATTTTTTATAGTACATATTCGAAACATGAAACGTACTACTGATTGTAAATTTTAACTTCGTTTTCAAAATTGAAATCTGAAAATTTAGAAGTGTAATTTGATCGAATTGCGTAAAACACGCTTGATTATTTACTTACATGATTTCTATTTTTTATTAATAATTACAGATTTGGCAGTCCTGTAATTTGACTGGGAGTGTTGTTTCTATCCTGCTAACTCCCTGTATCGCAGTTTCATGCTACTATTATTCACATTGAAATTCATAGACTTGTAATATTATAGTTTCATATTGTTAAGGTTTAAATTCGACATAATAATCTCATTCACGACTAAACACATGTATTGCTGTCAATGTAATGTAGTTTAGAAAAAGGTTGAGAATTTTTTAGAGTTATTGGTGTTTTGTAGAAGCAACCAACAGCAATATTATATGGTACGTTGAAAACGTCAGAGATTGTAATTTTTTTTCATAAGCAAGAAGATATTTGTGTTTATGAATTGGCAATCTACAAACTTTTTTCTATCTATTTATTTTCGCAATATTAATTTTATTTTAATACAATGTGAATAAAATATTAACTTCGGTCTAAAACGGCTCCGCTTTCTCCCCGTCAAACAGTTTCCAACCTTCATAAGGGCTCGTCTATAATAAACCATTAGTAAATCTTGAAAGAACCATTGGTTCTTTATTTTTAAAAGAGTACACAGCAGATGGACGGTGGTGAGTATTTGTCAATGTTTGTCTTCTTTGTTATTGCTTAGATTCTATTTTTAATGTTTTAGTAGGCTTTGCTGATGGTAGATATTGTATGGACTTTTTCTCTCAGTAACAAGAAAATCTTATTTTATATTCATTTATTCCGTAGTGAGTAGAAATAAGAATAAAAAAAGGAAAAAATGATGATATAGTTGCATCAAGAACCATCGAGTTTCCTTTGGTGGGTTGGGCATTATCGAATGTTCTTCAGTTGCACTTAAAAAGGCGGTTAAAAATATAATCAAAGAGATAATTAAAAAGGAATTGTTGACTTTATTGAAGATTGTAGACACTTTCCGGCAGAAGGACTTGCATTCGGAGAGAATAAAGATATGTATCCGCTTCGTTTTACTTCATTAACCCGCCTATACAAATCCAAGTTGATTTTACTCACTTTTATTTTCTTATAGGATTTTCATGAATAAGAAACAATTTTTTTTCAGAGTCATCCCTCCTTCGCAAGAAAATGTGTTACTCGCTTTAGGACGTTATAAATTTTTAACCACAGGGCAACTCCTGAGATTGGGTATTATGTCCGATAGAAGTAATCTTAATAAGCAGATTGCCGAACTCAGGTCTTGAAGAAATCCTTTAGTACATTCTATTACCTTTGGAATAAGTGTCTTCTGAAAACTTCAAAGCATTCATCATCTTACCTCACATGGGGCTGAACTTATTGAGGAACATTTTGGATTAGAAATTCCCGCGAGATTTCCTAAAAGAAATGCTATCGATTTTCACCAAGATTATTTCCATAGGGTTTCTACTGTCGATTTCCAAATTTTTTTATACGAACGAACCAAAAAACAGGGCATAGAGCTCCTTTTCTTTAAAACCTACTTCGATAAATTGGCAACAGGGAAGAAAAATGGGTTTAGGGCAGCATCGGCAATACCAATGTCTAACCAGCAGTATCTGGTTGCTGATGCATTGTGTATGCTCCAGACTCCCATAAGAAAAGAGCTCTATGCTATAGAAGTGTACAGAAAAGAAGATACCAACCGTATTCATAAATCCCTTTTCCAACACTTAATGACATTGGCTGAATGACAACCCAGTACCATGTTTGATCTGAACCATGGTTCCAGAATATTATGTGTTTTTGAAACCGAAAGCAGTAAACTCAATGTGATGCAGAGAATTTGCTCCGATGAGCGTTTTATCAACGCTAAAAAGCATTTCCTATTTGGGGTTTGAGAAGAATTAAAGAACAGCGTATTTGAAAATTGGGTACTGTTTGACGAAGAAAAGACGAATTTATTTTAGACTCTATATTAAGTCTTCCTTTATTAGAAAGGCGATAGGTAAAGACGGAAACAGAAATACTGGTCTAATTATTCGATGTAATCAAACAACATTTATCCTCTAAAACAAAAATAAAATGGATATGAATGAAGAAATTCAAGAAGTAAGACAAATCCTTGGAGAAAAGTTTGATAACATCATTCCTGATGAAACAGTAAAGCTGATGATTTATTCTTTTAAATTGATGGCTAAATTAGTCATCAGAGATTTTGAGAAAGAGAGTGAATAAATTCCTCTCTTTTTACTGTTGATTCTGCAATAAAAAATAGGTACAATTCTTCCGAACCACTTTATTTTATTAGACTTTCAGCAGATGACCAAAACAAAAAAAGCAAAAAGAACCAATCACTTAGGCTATTTTGTAAAGCCAAAGACTGACCAGGAAAGATTTTGAACCAACAGACTCAATGCTGTTATTTATGTAAGAGTATCCAGCGAAGGACAGGTTACTCACTGAAACGGGTTAGAATCACAGGAAACAGCCTGTAGGGAACGATGCGAAAAACAGCCGTGACTCGAAATTGAGGTCGTAAAGGTTTTCAGAGAAGAATGAGTAAGTGGTAAACTCATGGATCGTAAAGCCATGAACGAAACCATCAGGTTTTTGGAAAAAGAAAACAAAAAATTCACCAAAATCCATTATTTTGTAGTGACGGATGCCGATCGTATTGCAAGACCGGATGATATTGCGGAAGCCTTTACATTGGAACAGAGTATTGAAAGTCTTTGAGTGAAAATTATCACGGTGAACAACAAAAGAGATACCGAAACCGATGAAGGAAAATTCCTTCAGACGATTCAGTATGCCATTGCCTGACTGGAGCGTAGAAAAATATTGAGAAGAACCATGAACGGTAGACTTAATAGTTTGAAAAAAGGAAGGCGACCTTTTACCTACCCGCCATTAGGATATATCAGAAACAGGTCGGGGGATTGAAAATATGATGATGATATAGATACCGTAAAGTGACCCATCATAAAAGAAGGACTGGAACTCTATGCCCACAATCCGTTATTCAGCAAATCGCAACTGTATAAATTTCGGGTGGAAAAGTGACTTCAGACCAACCACAGTAGAGGTAATTTCTATATATCCTATATAGAAAAGATATTCAGGGACTACAAATTATATTTTTATGCCGGATTTATTTATTATCCTGAACGAGGTATTGATACACCTATTCTATGAAATCAGCAGGCATTGATTTCATTGGATACTGTAGAAAAGATTATGGAAAAGGAAACCCGTAAAAAAACAAGAGCCAATTCTCCCAATTTAGATAAAAATTTAGAACTTCATCCGCTCAAAGGTATGATTACCTGTGAAGGTTGCAGAAGGAAAGTCGGATGTTATGCCAGTAGAGGAAACGGTGGAGTGTATTACTACTATACCTGTGGAAATGGATATTGTGAGGGCAGGATCAACATCCGTAAAGAAGTAATGGAAAGTGAATTCGAGCAGTTTATTGAAAAAATGAAACTGCCCAAAGAAGTATTTGATACATTCAAATCATATATCTTAAAAGAACGGGCTGAAAAGGAAAAAAGAGAAGCCAACAACATTCCGCAGATGCAGTGACAACTCTTATCTATCAAAGCCAAAATGGATAAAATTGAACATAAGATTCTATCCGTTTCTAATGAGAATCTCATTAAGAAACTCGAAATAGAATGGGCTACTCTTGAAACCTTGAAAGAGGATATAGAGAAAAAGATGAACCATGAAAAAAATGACAAACAAAATTTGGAATCCATATTATCCCAAACGGAATATCTATTTACCGATCCTGTGGGAATGTGGAAAAAAAGCAATTACGAGATAAGGCAGTTACTGTTTATGGTTCGGTTTGGCGGAATTCTGTATTATAAAAAAAACCAATGACTTCGAACCAACGAAACCACGGGTCTGCATTATGTTTTCTCACTAAAGTGAGGTGATAAGTTCCTATTTATGGCATGAGGGGGTACACTATCACACCAATTTTTCTCGGAAGAAGAAATTGAAATCTTCATAAATATACTCATCATGCAAAGCAAATATATTAATGCAATAAACTACTTATTAATGAAATACAAAGAATAAATCATTTTGAAAAAATCTCTTGCATTTTATCAATATTTATATATAATAAAAACATGAAAGGAGTATTATGATACATGGGATATATACCATGCACTCGTGATAGTTTTTCATTTTTTGACGCTACCTACTCAGGTTTTCTGAGTAGGTTTTTCTTATGATTAAATTTTTGACTTGCCTTTGGGAGTTATTAATGACAATACTCAACTTACAAAGCAAATATATAAATGCGGTATACAGAGTCAGTAAAATATATGGGTTAAAATGGGAGATATAAAATAACAAACTGCAACTATTTTAAAGTTCAAATCGGAAAGTCTCTATTCTTTGGAAGTAAAATCTAACAAAACTTAAAAAAGGAAATGTTTAATCCTGTAACCGAAAACTTTATTTTTTTGAAAATCGCAAGGATTATTTTTCTTTATTTTCAAAATGGGGACAAGTCTAAAAAGGAAAATAAGCCAAAATAAATGCCTTGATAATTCTATCAAAAAATAGTCGGAGGTAGGAAAAAAATTAAACAGAAAATCTTATAAAAGTTCGTAGATAATTAATGGAAATAGTGACTAAATCGGGGAACTCAAAATGGTGCAGTATGGGTATTGCAAGTTAGCAAACTACCCCGTAACCGTTGTAGTTTACTACTTGCAAGGGGAAACCCCTTTGAACCCCAAATTGTCATATCAAATCGTGGCTATTACAATTAATGGCTGGCACTTTTTATCTTGTTAGCATTTCGATCATTTTTTCACTGTGTTCTTTTATTTCATTATGATTGTTTGTCCCGTTTGTTTCCCAATGCTCATATTCCATCATAATACGTTGTTTTATGCTGTCGATTGTTGAACTTCCTGTATAATAATCTTTCTTTGCTGTTGGCATAAAATTACTCAAACGAGAATTTTTACTACCACTAATAAGACATAGATTTCCAAAATTGTCTAACCATTCAGCATCTTGTCCTTGCAAAATTAAGTTTTCGTCAATTGGATGTTGAGGATAATAATGCTCAACCGAACTTCTAAATGTGTATTCAAAATCTTTTACACGATTATCAGAAAATACTTGGTGTTCGTTGTTAATTTTGAAATAGTTTTTATCAGCTCTGTAATCTTGCCACAACAAATAATCCAGATAGTTGAAAATAAAATTTTCTACGGCTGTCCCTTGATTAAGTTTGTTTATGTCAATATCTGTTACATAATTTTTCTGTTTCCCTTCATTGGTATAGATTATTTCAAAAAAGTCTTTTTGGTTCTTTGCTAAATATCTGTCGTTTAAGAATGCTTTTGCAACATTTTCAAGATATATTTTGTAATCGTTTGCCAAATTCGTTCCCGAATATTCCATAACGAACTTCAACGAAGCATTTAACCAATGTTTGTAAACCAAAGTAGGATTTGAAACGTGAAACATTGAAAGCAACATCAAAATTTCTCTGTTTACACCGTCATTAGTCTCTGCATTTTCTGCGTCAAAAGTATTTACATAACTTACTTTGTTTCCGTCATACCATTTCAATCGTTTCAAACTCCAATGGTCAGAACCTTTCGCAAACTCTCTCTTTATAACATACTTGTCAAAATAAAACTTACCTTTTAACAAATTGTAACCAAATTCTTTTACAAATTCTTTTTTATCATCATTCTTTAAAAACGGCTCAAACAATTCTAATAGTCGTTTGTCGTCTAATGGAAGATCGGATTTCGTTTGTATTCTTAAAATGTGAAGTAGGAAGTTTGCAAAATTGATAATTGTATTAAATCTATCGGGGCTTTCGTCCGTAGTGCTTGAATTGTCAATAATTGGTTTTGCTGTTTTGACAAGAAGCTGGCTAATTGTCAAAGTTTCTTCCGTATTTTGATTTGCTGTCGGAATTTGTAATTTCTGATAAACAACATCTTTTCCAACTAAATTGTTCCAATCATTTTTGCCAAATAGCTCATCTCTTTGTGCAACTGAAAAACCGTATTGAACATATTTTTCCATATTTGAAGTTGCTTCCCAAATCAAATTGAAAACATATTTTAAATTATCATCTTCCAAAATTTCAAGCATTTTTGCTTTTAAAATTTCGTGTTTTTCTAATTGCTCGCCACGACTATTCATTATTTCAAAATAGTGATTCAAGTCTGTGTCTTCTGGAACTAAAACACGTAAGATTGTAACCTTTTCAAAGAAATAGTTGCAAAAATCCTCAATAGTCAAACTGTTGTCAGCCAAAATTTTAGCCAATGATTTTTTTGCATTATAATAACCTTGCTGAATAGCAACATTACATTCTTTATTGTCTAAACTTTCTCCTTTAAAAAGGTACGAAAGTGTGTTAGAAGCAACTTTTCGGCTATCAAAAGATAAATTGAGTTTTTTATACCAATCAATCTTTAAATATTCGTTTTTAATAACATTCAACAATATGGTCAAAGTTGTTAAGCGTTGTTGTCCATCTATAGTTTCATAGGTTACGTTTCCTTCTAATTTTCTTTCGTAAGCAATCAAAGAACCAATGTAATATTTAGGCTCTTCCTCTGATTTTTTGCTTTTAAGAATATAATCTACGATGTCCTGAATGAGTTGAGTTATTTGAGGTTCGCCCCATTCGTAATTTCTTTGATAGATTGGAATTACATAATCGTCTGAACCGAACAATGCTTTAATGCTGTAATATTTCGGTTGTTTATCATTCATAATATTTTAAGGTCTTGAAGTGTTCAACAATTTGTTTTACTTTATCGTTTTTACTTGCAGGGAATTTTATTTCAGTTAGCGTATCAAGTCTCAAGTTTAGTATATCGTTAGGTTTAATTGTTTCCTTAATTTTTTTAAATAGCTGTATTTGAGAATGATCTCCTCGATTGAGAGCAAAATTATCAACCGAATCAAGTCCAACTGCTTGTAACTTCAGACGCAATGTATATGCCCATACAAAAATTTTATCAATGGCTTTTGATAAATCTTTATCCCCGAATTTGTCTATGTAATAAATTAAACCACAATAAAACAAGTTGCGAATATATTTGTCGCCTGTGCGAAAACTACCTTCATACGTTTTGATTGTTTTTAAAATAGGGTATCTTTCACTCATTTCTTTTGACTTCACATTATCAATCATTATTTGATAATGTTCTATCATTTCAAAAAATCGTTTTCCGTTTATAATAGTTTCATCTATTTGAAAAGGAAAAGTCATTTCTCGTTTGTCTATATTTCTGTGAAATGAGCTGTTGTATTCTTCAACATAAAAATGTGCAATGCGAAGCATTGCAGCAAAAGGATAATTTTCTTCAATATCGGGACTTACACCTTTGAAAACATCAACTTCATTTTTTGAAAAATATCGTGCTGAATGTCCTTTGCTCCAATTTCTAATTCTGAATAAATACTGCGAAAATAATTTTGAAAGTTTTGCTGTGTCTAAACTTTCCCACTTTTCAACAGTCTTTTTGCGTTCTTCTTCCGTTGAAAAATTATTCATCTCTCGCAAGTGAAATGCTTTTAACAAATCGTGTGGTTCAAGGTCTTTACCCCTTGAATTTTGGGAATCAAAAAACTGAAAAGCTTCTGAAATATCATTCAAAACTACTTGTACCAAAGTGCATTTCTCCAAGAAAAACCATATTAATTTTTCGTCAAAATCAGCAATTCTTCTTTCAATCTGTTTATAGTTGTTTTGGATATTAGCTTTTGAAATGTCATTTGCAAAAGATAAATTCAGAAGTTTAGGGTCAAAACTTTTTAATGCTTTCTCTTCCTCTGTCGTCTTGTCTTGTTTTTGAGTTATTGCATAAGCAATTAAGGTCAATGTAATAGTTCGTTGTTGTCCATCAACAATGTCCGAAATAATTGTATTGTTTTGTTTGTCTTTTTGATATTCTTCTTCTGATATTTCTTTATTGTCTTTGTCCTTAAAATGATTATGAACTACAAGAGTTCCCAAACGATATTCCGATTTGTCCTTATGTATTAGAATATCATCAATAAGTTGGTTTACATTTTTTGTCGTCCATTTGTATGGTCGTTGATAACTTGGTATTTGTAAGCTATCGTTTGTAAGCAAATCTCTTACTTTGATTATTTTAGGTTCATTTTGTGCCATTATGTATTGTTATCATCTATTGTTGGTTTGGTTTTCGCTAAATTCTTTTTTTTACAAAAATAACACTTCTTATTCTCAGACCCTTTTTATTCCGTTAAATGATCCATAAAACAAGGTATAAAGATTTATATTTCGGTCATATTAAAAACCACTGCAATCCGCAGTGGCTTTCTCAAATAGTAAAAATTGTTGATCCTGTTATTATCTTTCCTGATCTAAATCCAAATCTTTATTGATTTTTTTAGCAGTACGTTCTAACGCATACCAACTACGTTCAGTATCAGTTTGATGTTGAATATTGTCTTCTTGTTGAATCTGAATAATTTCTGCGGAGTACGTGTTGTAAAATTCACGCATTACTTCCTCGTCCAAATCTTCATAATGATAAACGGTTTCCATTCCGAATTTTTCCACCAAAGAGAAAAAATCAAGTGGTTCATCGTGAGTTAATATCTCTTTTGCCAAGAATTTTTTAAGGCTGTCTTTTGGCTCATTTGCCATAGCCTTTAATTTTTCAATTGCTGTTGGTTTATTCATGATGCGATTGATTTACACAAAGTTAATAAAAATGAGATTCTATCGTAGCAATAATCAGAGTTAATATATTACATAGCAGTTTAGGCAAAAGCAACTCTTTTTATTCCATTAAAATGATCCGTACAACACAAATTTGTATTTCGATCGTATTAAAAAACCACTGCGGATTGCAGTGGTTTTTACAAATAATTCTATTGTTTTGTTAAAACAAATTTCATTTGGATAGTATCATAATCTTTGGTTGCTATATGGTAAGATTCTTTTTTTACTTCTTTTAAACGATAACCTGACACAACAACACTATCAATATCTATTCTTTGTAGTGGTAAAAAGGCTGTATTTACTTCTCCCTTATTATTAACTGTAAGAATGTCTACTTGTTGTTCTCCTATAGGGTCAAGGTCAGAATCATCAGAGCCTACAGTTTTAGTTAAAAATATTTTACCTTGTATTTCTACATTTTTATTATTTTCATCTACCAATTGTCCTAATAAAGTCAGATTCTTAAAATTCTTATTTGCATTTTGTGTCCAAGCTAAAACACTTACTGCTTTATATGCGAATAACAACAACAGAATTACCAAAGCAACGCCTAATATTCTAAATAATTTCTTTTTCATCAGTTTCCTTTTTTGTTTTTTTCAGTTGCAGCAGCTTCTACCTGTTTATTGAAAATATTCAAAATTAAAGGCTGTTGCTTATTCAAAATGTTGCTATGCTCTACTTCTAAAGGTTTGTTAGGAACATCAGCGTTAAAATTAACCATCCTTCCAACCCCTTCTCCAGGCTTCATCTTTTCTCCGTGAGATTGTCCTTCATTTGCATTAGGTTGAAAAATATTCATTACATATTCACTATTATTGACAGTAGTTTTCACAATGCTATTTCCTAATCCTCCGCCTGAACTATCTACAATAACGGATGCATCTGTTTTGATTCCCATATCTGCCAGTTTATCATTGAACTCTACAACTTGATTTCCTCCGTGGCTAAAACCGAATGCTACTACTTTATCGCCTTCTTGATAGTTATTTTGTACAAATTCAGATGCATTATTTGCAGCTGCATTTCTTCCAAGTCCTTCATTTGTTGTTTGATAAACTCCACCTGCTACATCTACGCCGTTTGCTCTTCCCATTTCTGCAACTTTATTATAAAGAGCCAAAGGTGTTTGAGTATGCTTATTGACTTCTGTTGTAGATTTGCCCTCTCCACGAAAGCCTCCTGTGAAAAATATGGCTAAAACTTTTTCGAGTCCTTCTAATTCTCGATATGATATAACAGCGTTTTCAGAAAAAGCATAAGTACTGTTATAAGGGAATTTCTCAGCCAAAGGATCGATATTAAAGAACCTTCCTACATCTGGCATATAATTCCGCCACTTAAAGCTATAGAAACCAGTCTCTTGCAGCTCTTGTCCTTGGTACTTATATGATTTATAACTTCCCTGTGCAAAATAAGCATTTCCAGATTTCAAATGATTCATCCCGAAAGGATAGTAATCATTGGCATCTGTAATTTCAAGAGCTCCTGCGCTGTTTCTCCCGAAACTTACTCTATTATTTCCTAAATGATCTTT
>NZ_FPKW01000029.1 GCF_900114875.1 Chryseobacterium limigenitum | reverse complement strand
TTCAGGTAAAAATAATTTGAGGAGTTCGGCATCGTTTAACATTCCACAAAATTAGCAATATTTTTTTCCTCCCCAACTTTTGAGATTGATCCACAAAAAGTAAATTATTAACAATTAAAGTTACCACACTATGAACAAAACATTCAACCTGTTATTCTTTATAAAAAAGAATAAAATCAGAACAAACAGAACTGCTCCCATTTACTTGCGAATCACGATAGATGGCAAGGCAGCGGACATTGCCGCTAAAAGGTACATCGACCCACAGAAATGGGATGTTAAAGCACATAAGGCACTAGGTAATACCCAAGAA
The DNA here is from genome assembly GCF_900114875.1 of Chryseobacterium limigenitum. Taxonomy (GTDB): domain Bacteria; phylum Bacteroidota; class Bacteroidia; order Flavobacteriales; family Weeksellaceae; genus Chryseobacterium; species Chryseobacterium limigenitum. The sequence goes on along the minus strand of NZ_FPKW01000029.1, from coordinate 36,421 downwards.
GCCAAAACATTGAACCTCTATCTTAAAACTTTGGAACAGCGAGTTTACGATTCTCATTACCTGATGCTGAAAGAAGAAGACTTTGTAACATCAGAGAGTTTAAAATCTAAACTACTTGGAACCGATATTTCCACAAGAATGCTCATTCCTATTTTTCAGGACCACAATGATAAAGTTGAAGCATTGGTAGGTCAGGATTTTGCCCCCGGAACATTGGAGCGTTATAAAACCTCTCTCAAACATACACAGGAATTCCTGAATTGGAAATATAAAACCTCGGATATAGACATTACAAAGATCGACCACGCTTTCATAATGGATTATGACTTCTGGCTTCGGAGTGTACGCAAATGCGCTAATAATACTGCAGTAAAGTACATCAAGAATTTTAAAAAGATCATTCGTTTATGTATCGCAAATGGATGGCTCACCAAAGATCCCTTTTTAGGCTACAAAGCAAAGCTTAAAGTAGTGGAACGTCCATATCTTACAAAGGAAGAAATTCAAACAATCTATGAAAAGGAATTTGCGTCAGACAGGCTAAACCAAGTACGTGATATTTTTCTTTTTAGTTGCTATACAGGTTTAGCGTATGTTGATGTAAAGAAATTGACGAAATCTAACGTCAATATTGGAATAGATGGCGATCAATGGATATTCACACATCGTCAGAAAACGGATACCTCAACCAGAGTTCCATTATTACCTTTAGCACAGGAACTGATTTTAAAATATGAAGACCACCCAGAATGTGTAAATTCAAATGTTTTGTTTCCCGTACTCAGTAATCAAAAAATGAATTCCTATCTCAAAGAAATTGTGAATGTCTGTGGAATCAGTAAAGAGTTGACATTTCACATCGCAAGACATACATTTGCAACTACTGTTACATTGTCCAATGGGGTTCCTATCGAAAGCGTAAGTAAAATGCTCGGGCACACGAATATAAAAACCACCCAGCATTATGCGAAGATTTTGGATAAAAAAGTGAGTGATGATATGTCAGTTTTGAGGGGGAAACTTTAACTTAGAAAGGAGATAAAACGTTTAGAATAACAACTGGTAATTAAAGATGAGCTGTACTATTGCCATAATCATATTCAAAAAAATAAAAATCCCAACTTTAGTTGGGATTTAAAATATAAGAAACAAAACTTATTTTGAATCTCCCGACTTATGTACGTGCAGTTTCAGAACTGTATACCTTTAGTTTTTTTTCAAATTTAATATAACTTATATTACTTGTAATAACTATCATTCATTTCATCATTTGAAACTAAATCTTTTCTAACAACCCATGTACTTGCAGGTTCAGCTTCTTTTTTTTCAATTTCTTTTCTTAATTTATTTATTTTATCACATTCATCGTCAGTAAGATAAAATTGATTACTTTCAAACCAGTTTATTATGGGATAGTATTTCTTTCTTTCAACTTTTTCTAATGAATTTAAACTTTTTAATTCATTTAATCTATCTGAAATTTCAGAGTGTTTTATTCTTGGTTTTAATTTTGGAATAATATCGATCATTCCATCCTCAGATATAATTACTATTGCCATTGAAAATTCAGTGGCGAAATTTTCGTAATATCGAATTGCCGAATTATATCGAGCTCCCCTTGAAGAATCTCCCTTTTCCGTTGCTAATCCATCTAATATGACCCCAATAGCATGACATGTGGAATCTATATCCATCATAACGGAACCATCGATTGAGGTTATTTGATTTATGATTTTAGGCGTTAATTTAAGAGGTTTAAGTGCAAAACTTTGTTTACCAAGTCTTTTGGCTTCAGCTATAGCATTTTCGGAAATTACAAGCATTGTCCCATGTTTTTGCTCAGTTGCCTGCAATGTTAAATCCCAAAGTTCATTGATTTGTTTTTTTGTTATTAATTTAAATATTCGACTAAAATCATCATAAAATTTCTCTCTATCAATTTTATCTTTGGGTAAGTATGGCAGTCGATATTCAACATTTAATATTTGGTTGTTGTCATGTAGGATTTCATATTTATAATGATTTGTAAAATTTATAACAAAGAGAGATTCACTTTTGGGGTTATATTTTCCAATAATTTCTCCCAATCCATATATTACTGCAGAATCAGAAATTATCAAAGAATCAGAATTTGATAATTCTAAGAACTTTCTGACTTTTCTGAAATTATTTACCCGTATCGGTTCTTCTAATTCTAAACTTAGTCTAATGTTAATATGATCTTTTGGAGCAATGACTAATTTACCTAATCCTTCTTCCCCTTCATATTTTAATGCAGATATTGCATTGCAAGATTCATAAAGACCGTGTAAACCCTCAAAATTACCTCCCGCTTGAGATATAGTGTACATAAATTGTTTAGCAGATTCTTTTAATAACTCGTCTGAACTTCTTTCTATTGCTGAGATTGCTTTGTCAGGATCCTTGAATGCGATTGTGCATTCTTTTAAAAATATATCTATTGTGCTCTCAATAAAAGAGCGACTTATTTTAAATCGATCTTGAAATTTATCTTTAGATAAAGTATAATAACTATTTAATGTCTCTTTTCTTAATTCTAATACAGCAAAAACTAAAAATCCCTCAATGTAAGTTGGAAACGAAATAAATTTTTCAAAATTACCATATAGGTCCTCTTTCTTTAAAATTTTCTCAATAGCATCTTTATAGGCTTTTATATTGATTCTTTGAAGATGTTTTTCTTGGGCAACTGGATGTGAATGGAATATTCGACTTTCTTCATCAACCTCTTTTAATTCCTTAGCTAATTCTTTAAGTGTTGAGAATGATTCTACTCTATAACCACAATCCTCTGGCTCTAAACAAATTGGATGCCTATTGTCATTTTTTTCTGTTAGTACACCTATCAAAAAAACTCTTGGTTCAAATTTTGAATCAAGATTATTGAATAGTTGCTCAGCTTCAACTTGCAGAGATAGTTGAAAATGTTGCTGATATCCCCACATAAAAAAATTTATATATTCACTCATTTTATTGTAAAATTTTAGATGGTTACTTACTTCCATGAAATTTGTCTTCATAACAAACTATCCCCTTTTTGTTATATATTGCTAAATAAAAACCTTTTGTACCTATTATAATCATAAAAAAAAAATTAGAGTAAAACTTATTTGTCTTTATTGTTTTCTTAAAATTTGAAATATCGCAGGATGATGGATTAGGGTACTTTTCAGGATGAGTATGCCATTCGCCCAAATAAATTTCTTTACCATTGCTTTCGGTAAAACGGTCAATAAGAAAATTTTGAGCTGTAATTTTTGATCTATTGAAATTATATCGACTTCTTTTATCATGCTGCGAGGGTATTGAACAATTACAAATTTCAATTGTATCATCATAAAGTAGCCCAGTTAAGATTCCTCCAGCTTCTTTTTTCTTTTCATCATCTTGAATATATTCAGCAAAAATTTTGAATAACTCTTTTGACAAAGTGATATCAATATGTTCGAATTTAAAATTCATCTAGTGATAATTCTTTTCCTTTAACAAAAAATATAGGCTCATAAGAATATCCAATTATAACTGTACATAATACATCATTCAATAATGAACCGTAGAATGCGGTTCTATATCTACTGCCTCTTTCTAATTTGGGTTTAAATGTTTTGTTAATTGGAGTTGAAAAATAATATGATAGATGTGTTAAATTTATATTTTTATTTAAAAGATGAAAACCGTCATGATAAATGCAGTTTTTTTTATTTATTAATAACAGTTGTTCAGCTATATCATTATCCTCAATAATATCTGATTCGATTAAATTATTATTTATCAAAGATTCTATAGGTAAGGAATGTAAATTTTCATATATAATTAAACCCGTTCCACTAAAAGAGACATCTTTATTTTGATTAATAAGATTAATTATTTTTTTTAATTTATATTTATTATACATTGAATCTACCTTTTAATTTTTTTGACTTTAAATTTACATTAATAGAGCCTGTATTGCTTCTATCATTAAAATACTTACCCTTCAATGTTTTTATATCAGGAAAAAATTCAAGATATGCTGTACCTTTATGCCCCCCTTTGTTTGGTTGACTAGACTCATTCTCATAATTATAATAAAGTCTATAAAATCCATTTTTTTGTTTTTCTAATTCTTCACAAATTGTTATAGATTTTGATGATTGAATATTTTGAAAATCACCTACATATGTACACACATGAACCGTAGATGCTGTTTGTGTAATTTCCATTATACATTTAAGTTTTATTTTATTTCCATTTGTATCTACGTATGAAGATATCATTTCTCCCTCATATCTACCATTCAAATCAGGAATACTTATAATTAAGTTCGATATTTTATACTTCCAAAGCTCGTGGTCAATTAGTTTCAGGCATAAAGTGATTAAACCTAAAACAGAAAATATTGAAATATAGCTGGAAATATTTTTCAAAGTTTCATTACTACTTATTAAACCTTCAAATTGATTATAAAATAGAGTAAGTAAAATTGTTAAAATGGGTACAAAAGCAATTAAGTTATTTGTTTTATAATATTTAAAATTCATTTTTTATAACTTTAAATGTAAAAGATTCATTTATATTATCTTTTAAAACCAACTCTAAACTGTTTAAAAAATTAATATCACCATACCAACTAATAGTGTGCGAAATATTTTTGCTGTTTCTAAAAATTATATCATAAATATATGGAAAACACGCTGATAAAAACAAAACTAAATAACTTTCTGAATATGGATAATAACCAGATTGACAAGATCCTTCTTTTAAATATATTTTATCCGAATTCTCTACTGATTTTAATATATGATGTGGATAATTTAGCAACAAATCTTTTGCTTTCGCTATATCCTTAGGTTCAATATACATTATTTGCCCACTTGCCATATATGGTTCTACCCAAATAATAAATAATGGTTTGTCAGTATTAGTTTCTTGCAAGTACTCCAAAATATATAGTTCAGATCTTGTATTCCCAGTTATGAGAAAGCTGTAATCATTGTCACTAAAAAAAGAAGGTTTATTATTAAGCAGATCAATAATACTTTTCTCAAATGTATTTACTTCTAAGAAAGGATTTTTATTAAGCAAATTATATTGTACAACTTTGGTTTTGTATTCATGGATGAAATTTAAACCATAATTATATCTATATATATTTTCAATACTTAATATGTCTGGATCAACAAGATTGATTTGTTTAAAATTTAATTTAGAAAGGAATTGCATAAGATTCGATCCTACACTTCCTAATCCAATTACGTTTATTGATAAACTTAAATTTCTTTCTACACCATCTGTTCTTTTAGTTAAACGATTAGGAGTAATTTCAGAAAATTTAATTCTATCAACTTTTTTCTCTTTTATTATCGGAGATGTTAGTTTTTCCCAATTGCTCTTATTTCGAAATCCATTAATTTTTTCAAAATGAGAATATTTCCATCCATAATATTCATTCTGAATATTTTTAAAAATAATAAGAAAATCATTCCCCTTAAATTTATTAAATTGCTTTTTTATATCCGGAAAACTATCCTCTCCCAAATATTGCTTGGAGTCTTCATATGTTATTTCAAATGGCGGTACCTCTTTATTATAGTTAACTTGAAATATAGGAATTGGAATATATGCTATCTCTCGCTTTCTTAAATAATCTGAAAATTTAGAAAAAAGATTTCTATCATTATAAATTAAATATCTATAGTTGCCAATCCCTCCTGTAAAAAGGATTGCATGTACTTCATTATCAATAGTGTGGTCTATTAATGCTAATCCGTTTTGATTACATTTATCGTCTTTTGAATATGAAATGCTCCAATAAGCTTGAAATTCTCGAGTAAATTCTTGTTTGGAATATTCCTCGTTCTCTGAGTCTCTAATAATGGCTTTTGCTTTCGAAACAAAGTCTAAAACAATTGATGGGAGTTCATCAGCACTATAAAAAAAATTCAGTGATTCATCAATAATACAAATACTTAAATCGCTATTTATATGAGGAACATACTTTAATGGTTCATAAGACAATTTGTCGATGAATATTTTTGGTAAGTTTATTTCTAATTTCTCTCCAAAACAAATGTATAGCTTTATCTCAATGAGCTTAGAATCAAAAGATATTTCAGTATCAACGGAAATTATAGTATTGTACCCATTAAATTTTTTGTCATTTAAGGTATTCTTATCTACATATTTACAGTTTTCTGTTTTATTTAATGTATCAAAAATTTCACTAATCATCATGCAGACCTATTATCAATAAGGATGCTTTCAACCTGACTAAATTGTTTGGCGGATGATTTGGATTCATCGTCAGTAATATTCGAACATGGGAATCTATCTCCTAAATGCTTTTGCCATTTTGCACATGCGTCTTTTTTTGATTCTAATTCTATAGCTTGATCCCCCGATTTAATAAAACTGTCTAACGCATCTAAAAAATTACTTTTGGTAGTACTTGCAGAATATTTTTCAAGTAAATTTTCGGAGGTATCTGTTGTCGGTCTGTAACAAGAATAATTAGTGAAAAACTTATTGTTATCAATTTTTTTCTGAATTGCTTTTAATGTTTCCAATAAAGAAATATCATCTCTTTCGTCAGAATGATAGTTTTCACTAGCCAAGATTGTGAAAATCATTCCACTAGGAAATTTTAAAGAATTATTATCTTGTTGTTTTTTGTTTGACCATGCTTTAAGATATCTGACTATTCTTTTTAACTGAGGTCTGTCTTTGGCTTGTTCATCAAACCAAAGTTTAAATTTATAGGGATCACTTTCAATCCATCCTTTTGATTTATGAGCTAATAAGGGTGGCTCATCTAAAAATGTATACTGATCCTCAGATCTATCAAATACATAATAGATAGGTAAATCAACATGATAATCATTTTTATATATTACCCTAACACAAGTATTTTTATCTAGAGGCTCAGAACTTGTTCTATTTTTGACTGCATCATAAATCCAATTATGTGCCGTCTGCACAGAAGGTTTATCTTCTTCTTTACCAAAAATATATACTCCATCATCTATGTCAAATTCTTTGGATAAAGGTTCGATAGTAGTATTCATCATGTATGAGCCTTGTCCTTTAAAACTAACAGTATGTTTATCCCGATTATTACTAAAGTATGTACGGATATCTGTTCGTACAGAACTTCTGGATGTTTTTAATTGATTTTTTTTTGTGGAATTTAATCTTATACAGTCATTAAATTCAGTAAATGTAGAATGTAAATCAGCCATGGTTAATTATATATGTTTTTTTTGTTGTAAATAATTCTTTTATTTTTTCATCTTTTTCATAAACTAAAGATTGTTCTTCAGCTTTTATTTTCATTAAATCATACGCTTCTTTGTTGGCAACATCCAGTTGTATTAAACTTTCTTGATCTTTTGAAATGCTAACAGATGGTATTCTAATGTAATCAATATTTATATCACTTATTTCGGTAATTTTTTTCAAGAAAAAATCTGTAAAATATGATTGTCCATTCATAGATGTTTCAAATAAATCAGATCCCCAGTCTTTGAAAGATCTTTCATTTTTTAAACCTACTGGATTACCTCCAGTAATGCTCAAACTGCTTAATGATAAAACACTTATTTTATCATAACTTTTATCTGTTCCCACAAAATTATTTAGTGCTTCCAGTAAACCGACTAATGTTGGATTATTAGCCCACACACCACCATCTATGAACTGCTCATTATTGTAATATTGCAATTCTGCCATCGGAAAATATGTAGGTGCCGCTGATGTTGCTAATGCAATATCAGACATAAGAGCACCATTGTCACGGGACAAATCACCCTCAAGATGATCATATTTAAAAACCTTTGGTTTTGCTTCTGTTACTGAATAGCTAGGTATGCACAACAGATTATTAGAATCTCCGATTTTTCTGTCTCCAAAAATTTCTATGAGAGATTTTTTTAAACCTTCTTGTTTATATTTTCCTCCTTTTGCTATCTGCTTTAAAAATCCTGTATCTATTTTACCTATAAAAGGAATATTCCTTATGGGATGTTTTGGGAATATTAATTCTCCTTTTTCCTCATAAAATTTACATATTTCCTCAGCTGGTATCTTAGATGCTAATGCCAAAGCGATAAGTCCTCCTGTAGAAGTTCCACAAATCATATCGAAGTGATCTGAAGTTAAGCATTTAAATTTTGCTTCTAATCTTTTTAATATGGATGAAGAATATAAACCCTTTATTCCTCCACCGTCTATGGATAATATCTTAAATGTTTTTTTGTTTTTGTCCATTTTAAAGTATAATGTCAACTACTAAGTATTTATTTTTTGTGTTCTAAATCTTACACTAGCTTTAAAATATTAATAATTATTTTAATATACAAAACTAATCTAATTAAAATCAGCATATTACGGGTTTCCGTAATCGACAAAAATAAAAATGATTTTAAAGTTAAGAATCAGTATTTTTACTGAATTCATATAATTTTACATACTATAAACTATTAAAAAGGTATCGCTAATTAACAAAAAATCCCAACATTCGTTAGGGTTTTGGATTATCTACAATTACATATTATTAATTGTATTCCTCTAGGATCTCATGTATTGAGAATAAATTGATTGCATATTTTCTTTCGTAACTCCTTACATTAAATGTAGGTTTAAGAAATTATATAAGGCTTATATTTTTTCAACAATCAATGATATACTCAATTTATTTTCCAAGTACTTTGTCTTTCATTTTTTTTCCATGTATGTCAATCTCTGTCAAAGTCCATTTTTGTTGACGAAGCATGATTTTTTGTTTCAAACTTTCGTATGAATTTGTAGTTAAAAAGTATATTTTTTTTCCTTCTGGTGGTAAATTCCAAAGTCGTGAATTTGTACTATTACTTATCAAACATAAGTTCCCAAATTTATCTACATCTCTTTGCTCTAATACATCAAGTCCTTCCAAAGGTCTTTGAGGATGATAGTGCTCAACAGATCTTCTGAAAGTAAAATTTGAAATTGTCATCATTTTGCTCGTTACAAAGTAAAAGTCAAGATAATTGAAAACAAAATTTTCAACGGTTATAACTTGGTCAAGTTTGTTTAGGTCAATATCATTTCAGTGTTTTGAGTTTAAAGTTAATGTAAAATACAAATTTTATCAGAAGAAAACTTACCAAAATAGCCAGTTATATTCTTATCATTCGTTGTGTTTCTAATTTAGCAATCTCCTGTAAAGTTATTGGGAATGTATTTATTATTTTTTCTAAATCAGTACGATTGATTAATACAACATCATTTGATTTCGCAAGAATTTTAGCTGATGTACTGTACTCGTTGTTTGTAACAGTAAGTAACTTAAACTGGTTTTTAAATTGAGTTTGATAATAATTTTTAGCCGTATAAATTTCCTGTATTGCTTCATTTCCAACCAATGATTTAGTCTGCTTAGCTTGTATGAGATAGTTTTCTCCGTTCTTCAAAACTACAATATCAACTCCTTTGTCATTAGAATATGGTGTAAGATAGACTTCAAAACCTTGTTTATTATATAATGCTGCAATCGTAGCTTCAAACAAGTTTGGATTCAAGCGGTCTATATCAGTAATCGTTTGAATCTTTGGCTTGCTTTCGATTTTAGTGCTAAATATATTTTCAAATAATTCGTCAGGTGTCAATTCTGCTTGTTCAGTTGGGAAAAGGGTATTGCTTGCTAGAGCTTTTTTATTATTCAATAGCGTGTCAAGAATTTCATCAAAGGATTTTACTCTATTGCCATCCTCATCTTTCATATCTTCTGGAAATATCGCCATAGGATAATACACAAACACATCTTTTTGCTGTCCAATACGGTAGGCTCTATCCGTTGCCTGCTCTTCCTTTGCAGGATTCCAATGTCGTGTATAATGTATAATATGGTTTGCTTTCGTAACATTCAACCCAACCCCTGCTGCAATAGGCGACATAATAATTATATTAAATCCATCTTCTGTTTGGAAACGGTCAATTGTTTGTTGTCTGCTTAACTTTGATTTTCCTTCAAGTTGTTTTGTACTTGGTGTATCTCCGTTAATAATGCTTGCAAATATTCCAAAAGTGTCATAAACGATTTTCTGCAACATTTTTTGTGTTTCTCTTCTGTCTGCAAACACAATTACTTTTTCAGCTTTTGATTGTATGTCAGCTAAAATCCCTATTGTAGTTTGTAGTTTGGATGAGCTTGCAATTAGTTCATCGCTTGTGAAATTCAAAATTTGACTTTCTAATAAAAATGGATGGTCAGAAATATCTCTTATTGCCCAAAGCGATTTTAGTTTTTGATTTCTTTTTTCTACTCCTTCTAATTCTGAATTATTTGCCATTTCAATTTCCTGTTTGTAGCGGTTTAACTGAATTGGTGGCATTATTTTCTTAATCCTTGATTTTTCGTTGTCGTGTTTTGTTGGTAAATCTTTTGCGACATCTCTTTTCAATCTTCTTTTGATAAAAACGCCAATGTTGCTACGAAGCTGTTCGGTCAATAGTATAATGTCAGTGTTTCCATCACTCAATGGCTTTTGATATTCCTTTGCAAAGTCTTTGGCATTGCCTAAAAGTCCGGGAACTGCAAAGTCCATTAAACACCAAATATCCACCAACGTATTTTCTACTGGTGTACCCGTCATCGCAATTTTGAAATCTGCTTTTAAAGCTTTGCTGGCGTTTGTTATTTGCGTTCCTGGTGTTTTTATTTTTTGTGCTTCATCAAGAGCAATTACTGCAAAGTCAACCAAACCCAAACTAATTTGATATGACCTTACTGTTTCATAGTTGGTTAAAATTATTTGTTTGAATTGTAATCGTTTTGCGTCTTGCTGATTTTTTGCTGGAATGTTTTCCTTTGTCAAAGAAACAGAACCATACAATCTGCATAGTGGTAGATTTTGTGGGCTGAAAAATTTCTGATATTCATTTTCCCAGTTTTCAAGCAAACTTACTGGTGCTACAATCAAATAAGGTTTGTTATCATGGCAATGTTGGCAATGCCATTCAAGAAAATACAATAATTGCAAAGTCTTCCCCAATCCCATATCGTCAGCCAACAACCCACCTGCAAAGTTTTCTTTGAACAAGGATTGCAACCAAGAAATCCCTTCCTTTTGATGTTCTTTTAAAGCAATTCCGTTTTCTAAATTCGAAATGCTATAAAAGTTGTGTTTTAAGTTTTCTGGTAATTCATTTCCATTAGAAAATTCAGTCAGTTCTGCATTTTCTTTAATTATAAGTACTTCGTGGTCTGTTTTCTTTTCTTGCTTTACAGGTTTATTTGGATTTTCAAACTGCTTCTTAGCGGTTTTGATAAACTTTTCAGCGTCTTCAATTGGTATTTCAGCGTCTTCCCATTTAACGGTTTGCTTATTTTTCTTAACTGCATTTTCTTTTTGTTCTATGAAATCAGAGAGCTTTTCTTGCGACTTAAAATAAATTCTTTTTTCTCCAAGTACCTTATCTTTAATAACAATTCCGGGAATCCATTGTGATTTGTACGGGCTTGCGAAAGGGTAGAACTTTGGACTGTAAATGCCAATTTCTTTTACTCTGTCACTGTAAAAGACAGTAAAATCTACTTCCTCATCATTAAAGAACAATTCGGGGTGTTCAATAATTTCTTGAATGTCGTTATGGTCTGAAACTTTTCTTTTCGCTTTTACTTTCTGTAATTCTGTTTTTTGATTTTCAGAAATTACTACTCTCGTTGTTTCTCCATTATCTCCTAATACTGGATATACATCACGAATCATCGGAAATTTATCAAACGTGTTGGTAAATCCAATTGCGTTTTTAATTTCTATCGAAGGCGAAATTTCAAGAACGCCATTATTGAAATCAATATCTAATTTTATTTTTTCTGGAATAAATAATTCTTGATTATTTAAAAAATGCTCTAACGTTAAGCCACTTTCTTTTGAAAGTGATTTAATCTCCGAGAGCTTTTTAAGGTTTGTCATATTTCCTTTATCAGAATCTGCTGATTTATTGAACTTGTCAATTGCTTCGCAGATTTGATATTGGTTTTCAGATAGTAAATATTCGTTTTCTTCAACTTTTATTACTGCTCCGTTTCGGATTGTTCTTAGTCTTGTTCCATTGGGTGCAAAATCATAAAATCCATATTTGAATTTAAAAGAATTATGGGTTAAGGTTCCGTCAGATTCTACAAAAATCTCATACGGATAGATGCTTGGCAAATCCAATATTTGCTTATCAATTTCGCTTAGTCTAACAATATCTATAGTTTCAATTTCACAAGAGTTGTCAGTATAATCTGCTAAACCATTATCGTGTAATTCCGTAAGAATTGCAAGTTGTGATAAAAATTCTGTTTGTAAGTTTTCCCATTCTGAAACATGAACTTTACTTCCCGATTCGTTTAGGAAATGAAGTGAGAATCTATTATTGTCATTTAAATATTTTAAAATCATTTCAATACTTTTTCGTTTAACCAATGATTAAACTTATGTTGCCAATTTTCATTGTGAAATAAACGTCCTTCTTCATTTGTGTAATAGTAATTTGAATCGCTTTGTACAGCTAATGGTAACGAGCTATTTCTTAAATCATCAACGCTGTTTAATTTATAGGTAAGATTTGGTTTATTAAGGCTATCGGTTTTATATGCACAACAGGCGTAACCATCGATGCTAAATTCAATCAGCATATAATCGCCAATATATAGAATAAAAGCAGAAACATCTCTTCTACTTGAAACTGTTTCAAATCTGGCATCTACATACTCGGCTATTCTTTCATCTCGTTTTAAAATACTTTTAGTATGAAGAGGCCCATAAACTTTAAAAGATGATATTTTTGAAGCAAAACGAAGCCAAAATTTCTTACGTCCTTCATCATTGATACAAACATTGAAAAACACATTGATAAATTGTTGCGTAATCCACTCGTTCAAAATATTTCGTCCTTGAATTATTTCTCGCTTTTCGATTTCTGTTGCATTCTCAAATGCTGTCCAATTAGAAATGTTACTTGGGTCGCCAATTTGAGTGAAGGCAATTTTTTTTATTTTATCTTGTACTGTTGTAAATTGAGGTTGGTTTGCTTGAATGATAATTTTACTGATTAACCGTTTACTTGTAATAGAACTGTTGTGTTTTTGCAATACATCATTCAGGTTGTCAACTTCAATAGCAATTTTGCTTTTGTTTCTTTCGTAATAAGTTATAATAACTTTTGAGAAATATGAATAATCAAACCAAGAGTCAGGAACGCCCAATATTTTTGTTGCTTCTTGAATAGGTTTGTTGAGTTTGGCTATTGTATCACCTAAAATCAAATCTCCATTTTTTGTACTGAAATAACGTTTGTTATTTTTAAAAGAAATTAATGTACTTCTATTGCCATTATAATTATCTAATTTTTTGGCAATGAATTGTTCCAATTGCTCTAATGACTTTTGATGCTTTGTTTCCCAGTTTTTCAAAAAGCAATCGATCAGACCCACTAAAAAAGAATCTCTCCAATTTGATTCCAAAAGTTGCAAAGTATAATTTAGTTCGTTCTCACTTCCGAAAATGAATTGTAAATTTTGTTCTGAATGGTTTAGCGCATAGGTTAGTGTTCTTAATTCTCTACGTTCAAATACAATGTTTGAATTATTGATAAAACTTTTAAATTTTCTAAATACTTGCGGAATAAGATTGTTGCCTGAAAATGAAAAAGAACCTGCACCGACTTCTTCTGTTATTTTTTGAAGTTTATCAATTCTATGTTCATTCAATGACGAAAGGGTAATTGGAATTATTTTTTGTGCCGACTGCTGGAATGTAGTCGGTGAAAAATGAAATTGTAATATGTCTTGTGATGTCGGCATATTAATTTTTTCGTCCGTTTAGTTTGCTAAGCTGTTCGGTTAGTTCTTCCAAAATATCTTCTTGTTTTGATGAAGCTCCTGCAAGAGATTCTGCTGTTTTGGTCAAAGCATCTGTGTATTTTCCTAAATAGGTTTCAAGACTTCCGCTTACGGTTGCTTGATAGTCTTTTAATCCTGTTGTGATTTTTGCAAAAATATCTTGAAGTCCTTTTTCAATTATTTCAAATTTTTGTGCATAATCTGCTGAAACATCTTTTGCTTTTACTAATGACTTTTGAATTTCATCAATTGTATTTGAGTTTTTTTGAAGAAAGTCATTTGAATATTTTGAAAAAGTAAGTTGTGAATCTCCGAATTTATTAGATGATAAATTAATTTCCTGTGAAGCACTCCTGAAGTTGGTAACTGTCGTAGTTAAGGCAGCTTGTGCTTCATTGAGTTTGTTAATGCTTTGTGCTACACCGACTGAAAGTCCATTCATATTTTCAATACTTATGTTGAAAGCACTCAAAAGGTTTTCAGAAACTTGTAAATTTTTGGATTGTTCGGTTAGTAAAGATTGTTGCCCAGATTGCAAGTCTCCAACTTTCGTTCTTAAAATTTCGCTCATATCTTCAACTTGCTTTTTCATTGCATTGGTTGAATCTTGCGATTGCGAAAGTGTTTGCTGTGAAATTTGCTGTACCACATCTTGCAATCCCCTGAAATTTTCATTGAGGTTGTCGGTCATATTTTGCAACTTGGCAGGAAAATCTGTCAATGAACCGCCTGCTTGTCCAAGTAGCTCTGCCAAGCGCTCCATTTCGTTTTTGGTATCGCCGCTCATTGAAATTTTGAATTCTTCAATCATTTTACCCATTGATTCCTGTAATTCTTTGACTATGCTCTGTGTCATATCGGTAGCAGGGTCTTTTAGTTTGTTACCCAAACTCTCAATTTCTGCTTTTACTAATTTCAATTCAGCAACAACACCTTCTGTTGGGTTATTCAAAATTTGTTCAAATCCTGCTGAAATTGTCAAAGCTAAATCAGAAGAAAAGGTTTGTAGTGCGTTTGATTGTTTAGCAGATTCTTTATAAATGTCTCGAAAAATGTTACCCGGTTTAATTATGTTTCCATTATCATCAGTTGAAGAAAAGTCGTTTTTTAGTTCTGTTATTGATTCGATTAGGTTATTGATGGCATTGGTTTCATCGCTCAAAACTCCTTTCTCATTTTTGTTTTTAATAAATGCAATAATTTTAGAAAATATAATAGATAATGCGATACCTGCTATAGAGGCATAAAATGCAGTTTTTAATCCATCCAGTAATTTAGGGATACTTCCTTCAATATCTTTTGTCTCAAATTTTAATAAACCAAATGCAATACCTCCAAAAGTACCAAGGATACCAATAGTAGTAAACATCGATGGTATCAAGTCTAAATAATTTTGATTTACATTTTGATAGCCTTTCTTTACGCCATTGAGTATAATGATACTATATATAAGGTAGCCTAGCATTGCAATAGCTACAATTATTTCAACTATGTTCATTTGTTATCAATATTTTTAAGTGCCTCGTTAATAATAGCTTCACTTGTTGTTACAATTCTAAATTCAACCCTTCTCGATTTGTCATTATCAATCGGTTGTTTAGTGTCGAAGGAGATTTTATAGTTTTTATCAACGGCACGACCATAAGAGAGTCCATTAGCTGTAAGCCAATATTGTAATCTTTCTTTTTCTGTTGGTTGTAAGTTGATGAAACATTTTTGGGTTCGTAGAAAAGCAAGTACATTTCTTCCTCTGTCTTGTGAAAGTTTCATATTGTCAATATAAGGGTCGCCTGAAAGTCCGATTGGTTTTGTATCGGTATGTCCTTCAATTCTGATTTCAGCAATCTTGTCTTTATATTTTTCTTGCAATACAACAGAAAGATATTTTGGAAGAAAGTCTACAAGAATTGTTTGAAAATGTGAAGTAATATCAGAACTTCCTGTTCCAAAAAGCACTTGTGGATTAGTGAATTTTATTGACAAATCATTATCCAATTTCAAATCCCATTTTGCGAAATCATTTTTGAAGGCTTGGTTTAGTTCATTGTACAATGCAATTTTAGATTCTTCGTAATCTTTAAATATTTTGTTTTGTTCTTTCTGTCGTTTTTCTACCAATGCCATGTAAGAAATAGACATAAATAAAAAAATTACCATTAAAACCGTCATTAAATCCGCTAGGGGAATCCAGTGGCTTTCTTTTTTTGTTCCTGACATTTAATTTCTATATACTAATTTGGATTCTTGATTATTAAGTAGTTTTGCGTTAAATGTATTAAATCACAAATGTAGCAATACATTTTACAGTTATATTACGGTTTTCCGTAAATCGATTCAATTAAGTATGTTTAAACTGTTCGAAAAAAGAATATATAGGATAGGAGTTAAATTTTTGCAATGACTTACAACGTTTTCTATTTTGCCAAAATTGGGTTTTCTAATCATTTGCTCTTCTTTTGAACTATTTACTTTTCTGATTGAGATTTATAACTAATGGTTGCAGCTGGTAAGTGGCAGTCGAAGCCAAAATGGCTCGATCGCAGAACTACAGTTGAATTTGCACTGCAATTCTCGATTTTGCCAAACTAGTATTATCCGTTGGTTTTTTTAATAGGCGCTATATCCACAGTCTTATTAATGACAAAATACATATTATTAAAGTTAGTCCTCCAATTACGCAAACGGAAATTTTTAATGCCTTGTTTTCAGCCTTAATAACGTGACTTAACTCTTTTGTGTTTTTCGCAAACTCAATTTCAAAAATTTGTTTGATTTGGTTTCGCTCGTTTTCAATTACTTGTTTTATTTCCGATTTATTTTCGTCAAGTTTTATTTTGATTGTGCTTTCAAGGTCTTTGTAAAAATCCTTATTTTCTTTTCGGATTTGGTCGGTTTTTTCTTCAACAAGTTTTGCAAGCTCGGTTTTATTCTGCTTGTTAGAATTTTCGAGTTCAATTAAACTTTGAGCAACTTTTTCTTGCTGTGCTTTTTGAAGTTCATTTATTTTGTCAAGCGTTTTGCTGTTTTCATCAAACTGCTTGCTTATTACGTTATAAGTTTCAGTTAAATGCTGTAACTTTTTGTAAGCACCCGAAACCTCTTTAAGTTGTCCAACTTCTTGGTTGAACTCTTCAAGTGTTTCATTAAATTTCTGCAAGTTGCTCATATAATTTCTTATTAAGTTTTTTTAGTTCTTGTAATTTTTGAGAATAAACATCATTGAGTAAATATGCCAAATCGTAATATTCCGCAAGTTCTTCCAACATTTCAGGATAGTATTCTGAAATGGATTGGCTCAATTCCATTTTTTGTTCTTCGGTTAAATGTTTTCCTATAACTTTCAAGCGATGTAAAAAGTCGCTTTGCTCTTCTTCCGTAAATGTTTGTTTGATATGTGATAATGCACTTTCAAAGCGTTCTTTTCCGTCACTATCTTCATAATCGTTCAAGGCTAAACGAACAAAACCACTTAAAAAATTAAGCCCAACATTATTACGATAACTCTCTAAAAATCGGCTTATGCTGTCTTTCAGTTTCTCAAATTCAACCTTGTTTGGAAATTGGTTATTAGTCGTCAAGACTTCAAACCATTTTTCATATTCCTTTGGGTTTTCTGCAATATGTTGAAGTACAAAAGTTGTTTCAGAAAATATGAAATAACTGTCAATTCGTTGCTTGAAACTTTCGCTGTCTTCAAACTCTGAACACCAATCAGAAAGCGTTTTTAAAGATTGTTTTCGACCGTATGCGATATTTTCAAAAGTCCAATTCAGCAAGTACCAAACTGATTTTTCTAAAATTGAATTTTGAGGAATTTTCTCTAAATCCATTTTTACATCTGTGTTCGGTTCATACTTCGTAATGTAATCCGAAACACTTTTTACAATGTGGTTTTCATCAAGAGTTTTGAACTGAACTTCAAAATGGTCAATAAAATTCGTTGTCCAATCTGAAACAATTCCTAAAAGACTTAAACGATAAATTGCTTTTTGTAAAGTGTCGCTATTGATTTTCAATTTTGAATAAGCGTCATTCCAAAATATCCGAAGTTTTGAGTTTTCTCGGAAATAGTTTGTGATTACACCCAAAATGATTTCAAAATCTTTTTCAATATCGTTTTGTCCTTGTGTAAAAAGAAAAACTTGTTTGAAAATATCTTTTCCGTTCCATTTTACTTCATCGCTTATTTCTTTCATTTCGGCAAAAGTTGTGTCTTTATGAAACAATCTTTGCACTCGTTCTTCATCGTGAGTTTCGGGCGAATAAAGCACAAAACATTTTCCTATTTTATTTTTGTTTTCCTTTTTTCGTTTGTCCCAACGTCCCGCTCTTCCGGCTTCTTGATACAATGCTTCAACAGAACTTGGCAAACCGTAATGAAACGTGTAATGAATATTTTGTTTGTCAATACCCATTCCGAAGGCTTTGGTAGCAACTAAAAGCTGATATTTATTTTCTTTAAAATCCTTTTGAATTTTTTGCTTGTATTTATTAAATTCATCTCTTGCCATTACTGGCTCTGTTCCAATTTTTCTTCCTGTATTTTCGTCTATAATATCACGTTTTGGAATGTCTCCCGAAAACCAACCTACTTTGTTTTGATAAAAAGTATTTAATGTGTTTGAAACCTGATAACAACCATAAGCACCGTTTACGTTTGGCGTAAATACCAAACCTGCTTTTTCTGTTGTTTCAATAAAGCTTTCCGTGTCCTTTAAATCTTCAAGAATTTCTCTGATTTTTTGGCTTTTGTTTCCGTTGTCGTTGATAACATTAAATTGCAATTCCTTTCGGCTATAATCCAAAAGTGATTTGATGTTTTCATCTTCCAAACGTTGCTTCTGCCTTGAAAACTCAATTTTGATGTCTTTCAAAACGTTTACGGAAGCGGTTGCAGTTAAACCAATAAATTTTATTTTACCTTCTCCGTTTTCATCTTTCGGACTTAATTTATCAATGGTTTTGGCTAAATTCAAATAGGAAGTTCTGAAATCGTGTCCCCATTCTGAAAGGCAATGAACTTCATCTACAACTGCGTAAGCGATTGAAAAATTAGCAACAATGGTACTTATCTTTTCTCTGAAACTTGGAATTTGAAATTTTTCGGGCGAAATCCAAACAAACAAATATCGTCCTTGCTCAAAGTTTTTTTCAATATCTCGTCTTTCGTCTGCTTCTAAATCGCTGGTAATAAAACTTACATTGGTTACAAGAGTTTTTACCAAATTATCGTTTTGGTCATACATCAAAGATTTGATGGGACAAACTACAAAATTTATACTTGGTTGAAGCAAACAAGGAAGTTGATAACACAAAGATTTTCCGCCACCTGTTGGCAAAAGTCCAATTGTATCTTTTCTGTTCAATACATTTGAAACAATTGGAAATTGTCCTTCTCTAAAATTGGACTTGTCAAAAATGTTATCAAGGAAAAACTCCAAATTAGTTTTGTCTTCGTCCGTGATATTGTAATTAATTGGTTCGGTTGTACTTACTCTGAAATAGTTTTTATCTAATCCTATTGTGTTTCTTTTAGAATTATAGTCAAAATAATCCGTACGAACAAAAATTACATCTTCGCTGATTTTGTTTTCGTCTGTGTAACGCTTGAATAGTGAAAAGTCAATATTTATTGCTTTTGTTGTTGGCTGAAATTTCGTTTTGTCATTCGTAATTGCAATTTTGAAATTTGGCTTTTTGAGTTTTTGTTTATTTTTTAGTTGCCAAAATTTGTCAATCCAAATGAGCAAATCGTTTATAGCCAATTCCGCAAAATCGGGTAAATTTTCGTGAGCTAAAATATTGAAATTCCAATCTTCATTAAATGTCAAATACTTGTGAGTAAGCAAATCAATGAGCAAAACTTGAAAACGGATTATTGCCGTAGGCAATAACTTCGTTTTAATTTCTTCTTCGCTCATTTTGTTTTCTTCTATTTTCTCACAAGCATTTTTATAGTAGGATAGAAGTTTCTCAAATCTTTCAAGATGATTTAAAATGGTTTCAACTTTTGAAACATAAGAACCATTTTGCAATTCTCTTGTGTCAATTCGTATGGTTGTAATTCCTTTGTTTGATAAAAAGTTATCTCTTGTGCTATCAGAAACTCGGGTAACTTCATCAAGTTTGTGTTGTTGTCCGTCAATTTCAATGACAAGTTTGGCTTGTGGTAAATAAAAATCTACTTGTTGATTGATGAAATTTTTATCTTCTTCACCAATAATTTCATTGATATGAATTTCGGGAATAAGTAACGATTGGATAAAAGAATAATCCCCAAATTCATTTGGAATAATTCTTTCAAAAAAGTCTTTTGCTGGATAATAATTGTTGTCTTTGTCGCCTTTTATTGTGTCGTTCCAAATTGGTGTTTGGTTTGTCGCAAACAAAAAGCGTTCTTCAAAGTTATCAAGTTTATGGATTTCGCCTAATTCGGATTGTAGATATTTTGAAAGAGTTGTCGGAAAACCACGTTGCAAAATATTTTTTATAACATACAAGATTGGCAACAAGTCAGCGTTAGTCTGAATTGTTACGAGGTTCTGAATTGCAAAATTCGGATTAGTGTATGTATAGTTTGCCGTGTATTTCTTCATTCAATATTTCTCTCATTTGTTTTGGTGATGGTTACGTTTGCAAATAGCTTGTATATATCTACTATCTATCACCGTATATCAACTTTTAATATTTATTAATGAAATATACACATAAAAACCATTTATTAATTAAATTATATATAATTTAATTAATAAATGGTTTTTAAAATTTTACTATGTGAATAGATTATTTCGTTTCTAAGGTAAAATATGAAGATAGGTAAATAGTTAAACACTTTATTTCATAAAAATATTATTACACTTTTGTAATATGTTATCTAATTCTTATCAACGCTACTAAAGAAGTATATTGTAACTTATAAACATTGTATTTAGCGAAAAGAGTTTATCGTGAATTCTGTAAATGCTTTAATATGTTGTTCGCCCCCAGATTCCTGTTTCTATTTCAGTTAATATCACAGTTCCGTTTTCCAGAAAGCAAACATTATATACTCCTTTCTTTTTATCTCTTTCAAATGCAATTTCATGAGAAACTTTTTTTTGAAATTTCCATTCTAATTCAATCTCTCTCCCCAAATCAAAACCATCTGTATCAAATTTATGATTAACACAAATTCCTCCTAAACTTTGTCCCATATTTATATTGCAGTTAGCAGTTATAATTCATTTATTGATAGTATTTTTTTCTTCAATATAACTATATAATTTAAATAGGCTCAATTTTCAGTATCTCACTATCTACAATCCTAGTCCCAGTTTCATTATAAATTTGTTTTACAGTTATCCTAATTTTATCATTCTCAGGAGTAGGAAAGTTCATTAATTCAGAAATTTTTATAAATCCAAAAGCTTTCGCCAATAAAGCAATATGACGTGTAGAATATTTATGATTTTCCTTTATATTTTCAACATTACCAACAAAGCTTTTAGTTAAGCCCATCTTTAAACTTAATTTTTCTTGAGAAATTTCTTTTTCCATTCTAAGTCTCTTAATATGATTAATGAAGTCATAATCAAATTGAGTTGTTTCAAAAACAAAAGTTTTTTCCATAATTTTTTAAAAATTCACACCTATATATTGGTGTATTAAAATTTATTCTTATATTTGTTGTAGCGAATTGATAATTAGCCCTTATAGGGAAATTAAAACGATGTATCTCGGACCGAAAAGACCAATTTTACCTTCGAGATTATCGTGAAATCGCTCCATGTCTAAAAGTTTCTTACTTTTGCATACGGCATGCGAGCGGTTCTCACGTTAGCTTTAGAAGGTAATCTTTAAATGAAAATTTAAAGAAGGGTTTGGTCGCCCTCGGTTCTAAAGTGTGAGACCGTTCCATGCTATTTTTGCATTTAACTCCTCACCCTAAACGCATCGTTCCATATATAAAAAAATATTTATGAGGACGACATTTTCAACCAATCTGCTTATTTGCCCACCGGAGTAGTCCGCTTGCAAATCAGAAAAACTAACAGCTTTATGCCACATTTACCTACAAAATGAGGTCTTGGCATAACTCATATATTATCGACACACTCCGAAATTCCTTTAATAGTAAAAGGAAAGCCAGACTACGCTTTAAACTCACACTTTAAAAGTACTCGCTTTCTTTTAATATTCCAAATTATTTTCAGCACGAAGGGAATTTAACACTGAAGTTAAAAATGGTCATCGTCTACGTGATTCAGACTTTAAGGACTGTATTTATATTTCAAAAAAATGTTTACTCATTTAGAAATGACACTTTACAATGGGTGTAAACTCATTGCGGCTTTACAGCTTTTGCGAGACGTTAATTTTTATTCATATTAATTTTTTATGATTGTTTGAGAAGGAGATTTTCCTCTAACAAGGAAGCCTCCTCTTAAACATATCATTTCCAACAACAACTAAAAACAGATAATAAGACACAGATAATTTACAGTAACCCTTAGAAAAAAGAAAAGCCCTTTCCTCAGTTTGTAGACCATAGGAAAGAGCATAATCAGTCCTTAATAATCATTAAAAACCTATTCAAAAATATGAAAAATATCTTTTGCAGGGGGCTTTTGTCCCTTACTTTTACACTGGTGGCAACCACCACGTCTCTTGCCCAGACCAGATCTCTTAAAATCGGAGATTCTCTTCCCGAAAGTTTTTGGTCAACACCTTTAAAGACGGTCAACCATCCTCAGAAAACAATTAATCTTTCAGATGATAAGAACAAATTAATCCTAATCGATTTCTGGAGTACGTGGTGCAGTGCCTGTCTGATGAGTCTCCCTAAAATTGAAGCTTTGCAACGAAAGTTCGGGAACAAAGTAAAAATACTTCCTGTAAGCAGTCAGGATAAAGCCGCTTTGGAAAAATTCTTCACTTCTTCGAATGGAAAGAAATATAAAAGTATGATGTCCACCTATGAAGACAAAAAGTTTCACGACCTTTTTCCACACGCAGGTGTTCCGTTTATCATATGGATTAAGGACGGAAAATTATTGAATTCCACCGATGCAGGACAGCTTACCGAACAGACCATCAATGAAATTCTAAGCGGAGACAAATCATCTTTGCAGACCATCATTCAAATGAACAGGGAAAGACCACTAATGCTTTCTGAAGACTACGAACGTCAGAGAAATGTCCAATTGCTCAATTATTCATTCTTTGCCAAAGGACAGATCCCTGACATTGGTGCAGGAGGAACCTATCGTAAAACAACATCCGGAAAAATTCACGGCAGACAGTTTACCAATCTTCCCTTATGGGATATGTATTATGCCATAGGATTTGAACTTTTCAGACAACAAGATAAAACATCCTTCACTGAAAAAAGAATGATCATTGAGGTCAATCAACCTGAACAACTAATGCCTGTAGAAAAAAATGATGGGTCAAATGATGGAGCAAACCTCTATAACTACGAATTCATCATCCCGGAACAGAAATCTGATTCTCTATACAATTATATGCTGGAAGATCTCAATCGTTATTCCGGCTATACGGTAACCCTTGAGAAAAGACCTGTAAAATGTTTAGTGTTAATAAGAACAACCATGAAAGACAAACTGGCGACCAAAGGAGGTGAAAAGCGTTCTACATTTCCACGAACCCCATCCATTCTGAGAAATGTACCTCTTAAAAATATGGTCAATATGCTGAATGGTGAAATTAATATCAAGGAACTTTTTATTGATGAGACAAGATACACAGGCAATGTAGATCTGGAGGTTTCAGGAGTCACAGATATTGCCACCTTAAAAGAAGATCTTCAGAAATACGACCTTGACCTGATACCAGAAGAACGTCAGGTTTTGATGATGGTCATCAAAGACCAGCGGAATTAAACATTCCCAACGTTCGAAAAATTATTGAATTTACATTAACGCAAAACTATATCAGACTATGAAGAAATTATTAGTGCTTCCCGTCATATGCTATTGTGTGCCCATTATGGCACAGCAGATGTTTACAGGAAGCGTTATCGACGAAACAACCCGCTTGCCTGTAAGAGGTGCAACCATTGCCATACAGAATTCAAAGACAGTGACCACGACAGACAGATATGGAAACTTCAGTCTTAGTACCAATGACAAAAAAATCAATCTTGTTATCCTTGGTAAAGGTTATGAAGAACAGGTGATTGTTTTGGAACTTCCTTTGAAAGAACCGTTAAAAATTAATCTATCCGAAAAGATAGCCCAAATTGATGAGGTAGTACTCACGACAGGTTATCAGAAAATCCCTAAAGAACGTTCCACAGGTTCTTTCTCTTCAGTAAGTAATTCAGCCCTGAACACACAGGTGTCCACTAATATCCTTGACCGTTTAGCTGCTACAGCCAATGGAATTGTTATCAATAAAGGAACATCCCAAGGAGGGTCACAAATTATGGTCAGAGGAATAAGCACCATTCAAGGATCTAAATCACCTCTGATTGTGGTAGATAACTTTCCTTACGATGGTGACATCAGCAATATTGACCCCAACATTGTTGAAAGCATTACTGTTCTCAAAGATGCCGCCGCATCGAGTATCTGGGGAGCAAGGGCAGCCAATGGTGTGATTGTCATCACTACCAAAACGGCAAAGTACAACCAGCCCGTGACGGTCAATTTTAATACCTACTTAATGACCAGTCCGAAGCCTGATTTCAATTATCTGAAAACGATTTCTAGTGCAGACTTTATTGATGTTGAACAGGAACTATTCAAGAAGAATTTCTACAATACCGATATCAATTCTACCAGCCACCCCGTATTATCTCCCGTGGTTGACCTTTTGAATAAAGAAAAGAAAGGACTGCTTTCATCCGAATATGTACGAAATGAAATAGAACGTCTAAAGACCATTGATTCCCGAGACCAGTATAAAAAGTATATGTACCAGCCTTTGGAGAACAGGCAGTATTCACTAAGTATGGCAGGCGGATCTCCCCAGTTTTCGTGGACTTCATCTTTGGGATATGATGACAATACCGGAAATCTTGGAGAAAAATATGAACGTGTGAACCTACGCTTCCAGAATACCTGGCAACCGTTGAAGAATCTGACATTGAACACAGGAATCTTCTTTACCCATTCCGGAACCCAAAGCGGTCGAAGTGCTTATGGAAGTATTATTATGAAAACCAATTCCGTCCCTTATATGGAAATGGCAGATCAATACGGAAATGCATTGGCAGTTTCAAAATCCTATGAGCACGGATATAAATCAGCATTAGGCAATGGAAAATTATTGGACTGGAATTATTATCCGCTTACCGATTGGCAGCATAATTCCGCTAAAAGCAAAAGCTCAGAGATTATTCTCAATGCAGGATTAAACTACAAGATATTGAAAGGATTGGATGTTGATATAAAATATCAGTATCAGAGAACCACAGGGCTTTCCAATACCCTGTATGATGAGGGAAGTTACTTTGTAAGGGATTATGTGAATAGGTTCACGGTCATAAACAGTAATGGTAGTCTTACCTACAATGTTCCCAAAGGAGCGATAATGGATAAGACCAACTCGCAATTGCTGATCAATAATTTCCGAGGACAGCTCAACTTTAACAGAGGATTTGGCAAACATCAGATTTCAGCTATTTTGGGAAGCGAGGTAAGAGATGCAAATTCACAGTCGGGCAATAACAGATATTATGGCTATGACCCCAACAACCTTTCGTTTGGAATGGTAGACCTAAGCAAGAGATTCCCAATTGTTGCAGGAGGTACAGCGTTTATCGACAATATGAACTCTTTGAGGGAATCCACCAATCGTTTTGTATCGGTCTATGCCAATGCAGCCTATACATTTGATAACCGTTATACCATCTCGGGAAGTGCCCGTCGTGATGCCAGCAACTTGTTTGGGTTGAAGACCAATGACCAATGGAATCCCTTCTGGTCAACAGGTATTTCGTGGAATGTAGCCAATGAGAAGTTTTATACTGTAAACTGGCTTCCAAATTTGAAGCTAAGAGGTTCATACGGTTTCAATGGGAATATCAATCCTGCAATGGTTGCTGTAACGACTATGGCATTACTCGGTGTTTCAACATACACACAAGAGCAGATGGCAAGATTTGACAATTACTACAATCCCCAGCTTCGGTGGGAAACAGTCAGAATGATCAATGCAGGATTAGATTTTGCAACCAAAAATAACAGGATCTCAGGTTCTGTGGAGTATTTCCAGAAAAAAGGAGAAAACCTTTTCGGGCAAGTTCCACTGGATTACACCATCGGATTGAGCAGTCTTGTGTGGAATGTTGCAGGAATTGAAGGAAAAGGCGTTGATGTGGAACTAAAGACCATCAATATCAATAAATCTTTCAGATGGCTTACCACTCTTAATTTCAGTACTTACAAAGATAAAGTGACGAAATATTATCCGAGCAGTAACATAGCAAGGAACTTCGTGCTTGCCTCTGTTCCCATATCTGGAATTGAAGGCTTGCCTGTATATTCAATGTTTGGCTACCAATGGGCAGGACTCGATCCACAGACAGGTGATCCAAGAGGTTATTTTAATGGAGAGATCAGTAAAGATTACGCCAAGATAATGGGAGCCGATGTTAAAGATCTGCAGTATTTTGGTTCTGCAATACCTACTGTTTATGGTTCCTTCACGAATACCTTTGCTTACAAACAATTAAGCCTTGATGTAGGGATTACCTACAAGATGGGTTATTATTTCAGAAGACCATCCATTAACTACACCAGCTTATTCAGGGAATGGAACGGTCACAGCGATTACGAGCAAAGATGGCAGAAACCAGGTGATGAAGTCTTTACCAATGTGCCTTCTAATCAATATCAGACGAATTCCAATAGGGATGCATTCTACGCAGGTTCGGCTGCACTTATTGAAAAAGGCGACCATATCCGTCTGCAGTACATCAATCTTGGATATGAGATCGGTAAAAGGCAATGGCGTGATCTGCCAATTAAAAGTTTACAACTGTATGCCAACGTCAGCAACCTCGGCTTACTCTGGCAAGAGAGCAAAAGCGGAATCGACCCCGATTTCAATTTGGGAAACAACACCTTAAAACCTCCTATGACCTTTACATTAGGATTAAAAGCTAAATTTTAAAATGGATAGAAATGAGAAAAATTAAAATACTATGGATATCATTATCATTAATTCTGACCTCGTATGGATGCAGTGATTTTTTAGACGAAAAGTCTGACCTGAAGCTGGCGACTCCCGATAGATTGGAGGACAACCAGATGCTTCTCAACAATTATGGTTTCCTTAATGTGGATTTTGCTTCAAGCGGAGAAACGAGTTCGGATGATCACTATCTTACAGATGCAGATTACAATGGTTTGAGCTTCGAGGCGACCAAGCGTCTTCACATATGGATGCCGGACAATGTAGCTCCTCCCATTTCCTCTGGGAACGATTGGTCTACCTGCTATAGGAGCATCTATGTATGTAATGCCGTATTGTTCAATATGCAGGATAAGAACTTCACAGGGGAACAAGCAGATAATATCAGAGGACAGGCGTTGGCATTACGTGCTTTCCGATATCTTGACGCTGCTCAGATCTGGTGTAAGGCTTATGATCCTCAAACCGCCGGAACAGACTTGGGACTTCCATTAAGATTAGACCCTGATATGAATATTCCGTCAGTACGTTCAACAGTAAAGCAGACCTATGATCAGATCATCAGTGACCTGCAGACTGCAATTCCTTTACTTTTACCGAAACAGATTTCCGGAATGAGGATATCGAGAGCGGCAGCCTATGGCTTGTTAGCCCGTACCTATTTATTTATGGGAGATTATGACAATGCCCTTAAGAATACAGAACAAGCATTAAACATCAATAATGACTTGATGGATTTTAATGCCCTGAATCCCAATGCTGATTATCCCATCGAGGAAATGAATAAGGAAGTTCTTTTGTGGACAGCTATGGGATATGAATCTCATCTGATTCCGGCAAAGATTCCCGATCACATTTACCAGATGTATGACAACAATGATTTGCGAAAAACAATATTTTTTAGAAAAAATACGGTTAATGAAATTCTATTCAAAGGCTATTACAACAATGTCAATGGGCCGATCATAAGTGTGGCAAACGATGAGCTTTACCTTATGGCTGCAGAATGTAATGTAAGACTGAATAAGATTCAGGAAGGTATGAGTTATCTCAATAACCTGCTTGTCAAAAGATGGAAAACAGGAACTTATATCCCTATGACTGCCAATTCACAAGCAGAGGCTTTGAATATTATTTTAAAAGAAAGAAGAAAAGAACTCTTGATTCGAGGACTAAGATGGTCTGACCTAAAAAGGTACAATCGTGGCGGTGCGAATATTACGCTTACCAGAACTGTTAATGGGCAAACATACACTTTGTCACCCAATGATCTGAGATACGCCGTCGCTATTCCCGAAGATATTATTATACTTACAGGAATGCCACAAAATCCAAGATAAAAAATAGTAGGGTTGGCAATAATTTGCCAACCCTACTTTTAAATCCTTATTGAAAAGACTATTATTGTCTTCTCTCACTCGGATGAATAGCAAGAACTTGAGAGTTAGTCATTCCTCCGATCACATCAACCAAATCCTGCCCTTCCGGAACTGTGATTGTACAAGGTTTATTTCCTGTGGTCAGACATGATGAACCAGCTCCTACTGCCCAGTTAGACTCTTGAGAGAATGCACCTGCAGAAGTGTCTGTACTATTGTAATAGAACTGTTGGTCGGCTGCCTTTTTTTCTATGATTTTAAAAGACATCGTAGCACCTGTAAACATAATGGCAGCAATAGCTACTGCATTGATTTTCAAAAATTGGTTGAATTTCATTTTATTGGTCTTTTTATACATCAAAAAAGATTACCATAAAAACTTTTAGAATCTGCCTGAGAAGTACGATTGAGAAGGTAAAATAATTAGCTATACCCATAGATTAACGAATCTTGTCGTACCAAAATATCCTATTCTACATATTCTCAAACAAATTGTTGTTAATAAATTCATTTTAGAGTTTCGGATTGTTAGACAGCTTTCGACCGTCTAATTCTAAGGTTAAACTTTAATATCAAATTCCAATCATTTTTATCCGTGAGCAACTACGGTAACATTCTTATCTAGCAGGCCTGCTGTATCTTAGATTTAAACCTAAAGCGATAACAGAAAGAACGACACATCCAATGTTAAAATACAGATGCTGATGCCAACTCATTTTTTCCAAAATTCCTCCGCAGGAACAAGGTAGATTTTCAGAGGTTTGAATTATGTAAAAAATGTATCCAGTGAAAATCAGCATCAAAATAAAACTTCCTATCATTCCTACATTTCTGGTCTTCCGATAACACAATAATCCAGCAATGATCAATTCCAGAACAACGATTGCAAAAGGTATGAATCCGGCGTATACACTTAATAAAGGTGATTCTGAAATCTGAATCTGAAAGTTTTCAAAATCCATTATTTTACTGATGCTGGCATAACAAAACAACAGTATAAAGAAATAGCTGATGAATTCTACGACTCTTGTTTTGACTTTTTTCATAATATTTTATGATTTATTTAAAATGATTTGCTGATTGATTTACTTGGAATTCTTACATCTAAATTACACTGACTGTGAGGTTTAGAAAAACAATAGCGGGAAAGAAATATGTTTTCTACGTAATGAAATATACATCTTTCCCACTATATTAATTTTTAACTACTTGAGAATTAATTATTTATAAAGCTAGTGGGAATAGAACCGAACTCCAAGCTTGTTCAAGTACATTTTGTAATAGATTTTTCCGGTAAATTTGAATATATCATAATGTTATGCATTATCATCTAAAGATTTCATTACTGATTTTTATTTTGTTCTTCTTTTTTCTTAATGCCCAGGAATTACAAAGCTTATCATACAAGACGATTTCAGACTTGTATGAAAACTATCCTGAAAACGATTCAAGGGCAATGGTTTTTGTGAATAAGTATATAGAAAAAGCAAAAAAAGAAAATAATTGGAAAAAGCAGATTATAGGTTATGAAGATGCCATTTACTACACCGAAGACATAGACCGCAAATTGTCTTATGCGGACAGTGCTATAGTGATGGCATTCAAATCAAGTGACCGTGATATCATTTCAAGGGCACACCTCGGAAAAGGCATTATATACTATTATAACAAGAGACAATATAAATATGCTTTGGAGCAATACCTTAAGGCTTATCAATTTTCCCGGGATTCAAGTAACGATTATCTGAAAAATAAAATAGACTATCATCTCGGTATGGTAAAAAGTTATCTGGGCTACTACGAAGCAGCAGCAGTTCACTTTAGAAATACGACGAAGTATTTTGAGGAACATATGAAAGAAAACCTTCACCCAAACATCAGGTTGAATAACGAGGCGGGTTATTTTAATAGCATTTACCGCCTGAGTACTTGTTATGAAAATCTTCGTTTATACAACAAGGAAGATTCATTGATTAGCATCGGGTTACAAAAATTGAAAAACATCAATGAGCATTTACTTGAATATGGTTACTTTCAAAAAGGGAAAGGTGTACAACTTTTAAGAAAAGGGAACACCGATGAAGCACTTAAACATTTGGAACTTTCACGCGATATTTTGGTCAATAATCAGGATTATAACTCATTAACCGCTGTTTATTTTTACTTAGGGAAACTGTATTGGCTCAAAGGAAACAGAGCAGAATCACTGGTTTATCTGAATAAAGTGGACTCTATGATTAACAAGGTTCAATTTACTACTCCCGAGATCCGGTCAAGTTATAAGTACCTCATTACGGATGCAACAGAGAACGGTAGTTTGGGTAAGCGACTGTATTATAGTGACCAGTTTTTACTAACGAATTCAACCTTGAATGTTGATTTTGCAATGTTGTCTTCAAAAATCCACGAAGAATATGATACGGAAAGATTACTAGAAGAAAAACAATTATGGGAGAATAAACTGCATAATGATTTTTACTTTCTAATTGCTACGCCAGTTGTGATTTTTCTTCTATTTTTTTTAGTAATCAGACTGCGTAATAGAGAAAATAAATTTCCTGGAAAATTTATTAAACTATTGAAAAAGTTCAGGAAGTATTATTATTTTCTAATTGCAAACAAAAAAACTTCTGAAAAGAAAAAAACACACAGTCCCGAAATCATTGGAGATATTAAAGAAAAACTTAAAAAGTTTGAAGAAGACAGGCGATTTCTTGACAAAAACTTGACCTTGCCAATGGTTGCAAAAATGTTTGGAAGAACACATTCCCAACTATCTTATGTACTGAATGAACATCTGAATGTTTCTTTCACGCAGTATCTAAAGGTGTTACGAATCAAATACATTACCGCTCTTCTTTTGGAAAATGACCTATATCTGAAGTACAAAGTTGAAAACCTGGCTCAGGAATGTGGAATGTCTAGCCGACAATTATTCTCAACCCATTTTTTCGAAATTAACGGAATAAGACCTATAGATTTTATAAAGAATAGAATGAAGGAAATCGATGAGAATTGATTTCTATATAAATGCAGTGTTACTCTTTTGGATGTCCCAAAGTAAATCTTGCAATATGAAAAAACCAGTGCATTTATTGAAATATGGAAAACTCATCCCAGCTTTTCCCTCGGAGTTTCCCACATTCCAACAAAGTTTTCACAACAACAGCAAACCTTTTAAAAATTCATAGATGTGTAAAATAGATACAGGTACTCAATCGACCTGCGTAAAAAAGATACAGGTTCTTAGCTGACTTGTGTAAAAGAGATATAGGTTGGTATTTTCCTGTACAATAGCAACCTGAGTAAAAGAGATAGAGGTATTCGATTGACCTGCGTAAATTAGACACAGGTTCTTGGCTGAGGTGTGTAAAATAACACAAGGTCAACCTGCGTAAAAAGTGGCTAGGTGTTATTTTCATCATTTGTCATTTCCCAAAACAGATTTACAAAAAATAGATATTGATTTTCAATTAATTATGATTCTATTTTTCTGTTTTAGAGCTCTGAAATAACATTCGTTGATTTTAATGGCAAGATGTGTCTTTGTATATACAAACTTTTCAAGTTTTATATACAAAGACTCTCTTGCCTTTTTTGCAAAAAGGGAAAAAAACTGCGGAACTTGTTTTTTATTTTTCTTAAAATTAGTTTAAAGATTCCAAATCATTCTTATTTATTCTTTTTTAATCTCCACCTATTTCCAAATTATTCCAGATTGTTCTTATTCAATCCAACTCCCTTCAACACTATTGTTTTAACAGTTTTGATGTTCCAATTTTGCAAAAGAAATTTTATCAAAAACAAAAATGAAGAAACTATGAGAGTAAACCTTGTTACCAAAGAAGACCTTCAGGAGTTCAAAACCGAATTGCTTGAAGACATTAAAAATCTTTTTAATATCAAAATTTCGGAGCAGAAATTATGGCTGCGTTCATCAGAGGTCAAAGAGCTTCTGAAAATTTCTACCGGAACATTACAGAACCTCCGTGTCAGTGGAACCTTATCTTACACTCGTGTCGGCGGCACATTATATTACAATTACAAAGACATCGAGAAAATGTTAAATGGCAAAGGATAATTTATTATTAACAAAATGAATTACATAAAACATCTTACAGGCTTTTATGAAAAGGTGGCTCAGGATAATACACTTAATCCCACACACATCAGCCTGTACTTAGCATTATTCCAATTCTGGAATTTCAACCGTTTCCGAAATCCGGTCAGTATTTCACGGGATGAAGTAATGCGAATCAGTAAAATCCACTCAAAAGCCACCTACCACAAATGCCTGAAGAATCTTCATTATTTAGGCTATATTGATTATCAGCCTTCCTATAATCCGTTTAAAGGAAGTCAGGTTGTTATGCTGGATTTTGCGGGGGAGCTGAAGCCCACTCCTAAACAAATAAAAATCAAAAATTAAATTTCTTCTGAATTTCCCAAGTCCTAGTTAATGACAGAGGTTATTTTGCGACATTTTATGGACTATAATATGCATTATGACAATTATTTTTCAATATCAATTTTATTATTTTTAGCTATTTTAGCATTGTATGCATCTAACATTTTTTATCTTTGAGGATTAACATTAATGATACTAAATGTCAGAAGAACAAAGACGTCAGTTGCAACAGCAACTTTGGAATATAGCCAATACTTTAAGAGGGAAAATGGACGCCGACGAATTTCGGGATTATATTTTAGGATTTATTTTCTATAAATATCTGTCCGAAAAGATTCATTTTACAGCCAATAAAATTTTATTAGATTCCGGAGAAGACATCGACTATAATGACGTTGATGAAAATACTGAAGAAGGAAAAGAAATCGTTCAGGCAATTTATGAAGAGGTTGTTGAAGATTTAGGATATTTCTTAAAACCATCAGAACTTTTCAGTAATATTGCTAAAAAAGGTCATCAAAAAGAGGAAGGTAAATCAAATTTTATCCTTGCAGAACTTTCAAAGATTCTTACTAATATTGAGCAGTCCACTTTAGGTACTGATAGTGAAGACGATTTTGACAATCTTTTTGAAGATTTGGATTTGACGTCTTCCAAATTAGGAAAAACAGAAGATGAGAAAAATACGTTGATTTCCAAAGTGTTGTATCATCTGGATGATATAGATTTCAATCTTTCTGATACCAATGCCGATGTTCTAGGCGACGCTTATGAATATCTCATTTCACAATTTGCCAGTGGTGCAGGTAAGAAAGCAGGGGAATTCTACACGCCTCAGCAGGTTTCTACCATTTTAGCAAGAATAGTAACGAGTCGAAAATCTCAGTTAAAATCCGTTTATGATCCGACTTGCGGAAGTGGTTCTTTGCTCCTTCGTGTTGCCCGTGAAGCAAAAGTAAGTGATTTCTACGGTCAGGAAATGAACCGAACCACTTACAACTTAGCGCGGATGAATATGATTCTACACGGAGTCAATTACAGTAATTTTGATATCAAGCAGGAAGATACTCTTGAAAAACCTCAACACCTTGATAAAACGTTTGATGCTATTGTTGCCAATCCTCCCTTTTCTGCGAATTGGAGTAGCAATGAACTTTTATTGTTAGATGAGCGTTTCTCACAATATGGAAAATTAGCTCCGGCTTCCAAAGCTGATTTTGCTTTTATCCAGCATATGATTCATCATTTGGATGAGAACGGAATTATGGCAGTTGTAATGCCTCACGGAGTTTTGTTCCGTGGTGCAGCAGAATTGGTTATTCGTAAATATCTTATTAAAGAGAAAAATTATCTGGATGCTGTAATCGGTTTACCTGCCAATATTTTCTTTGGTACAAGCATTCCTACTTGTATATTGGTTTTCAAAAAATGCCGAGAGCAAGATGAAGATGTTTTGTTCGTAGATGCCAGCAAAGAATTTGAAAAACAAAAAAATCAAAATATACTACTTCCAAAACATATCAATAAAATTGTTGATATGTACCAAGAAAGAAAAACGGAAGATAAATTCTCTCATCTCGCTACCTTGCAGGAGATTGCAGACAATGATTACAACCTGAATATCCCTCGCTATGTCGATACTTTTGAGGAAGAAGAAGAAATTGACATTCAAGCGGTAATGGCGGAAATCAAACAATTGGAAGCCAAACGTGTCGAACTCGATAGTGAAATTGAAGTTTATTTAAAAGAATTAGGATTAGTAAGTTAAATTTTTTTTGACTTTAGAATATCCTTAATTTTTATAGCAGTAACAATAAATTATCAAGATGACAGAAAAAAATAAAAGTATCAGAAATTTTCCAAATTCGGGAAATGTGCCTAAGTTGAGGTTCTCGGAATTTACTGAAGATTGGGAAAAGAGGAAGTTAGGAGAAGTAGCAGAAATTGGAAGAGGGAAGTCGAAGCATCGTCCTAGAGATGCTGAGTTTCTATATGGTGGTAATTTTCCTTTTATTCAAACAGGTGATATTCGAAAAGCAGATTTATACCTTACTGAATTTACTCAAACTTATTCGGATGCTGGATTAAAACAAAGTAAGTTGTGGAACGAAAATACTTTATGCATAACTATCGCTGCAAATATTGCGGAAACGGCTATTCTTAAGATAAAAGCTTGTTTTCCAGATAGTGTGATTGGTTTAATTCCAAAAGAAAACAAAACATTAGTACTTTTTGTGAAGCATCTTTTTGATAAATTTAAAATAGAAATACAGAACCTTTCACAAGGTGCAGCACAAGATAATCTTAATCAAGAAAAGTTATCAAAAATAGAATTCTCTTTTCCAGAAATAAATGAACAAGAAAAAATCGCAACTTTTTTGTCTCATATAGATGAACGTATTATATCACAAAAGAAAATAATTGAGGTTTTAAGAACACTAAAGATTCAAACACGTAATAAATTGATTATTAAAATAATTAAAGATGATTATGAACCTTTACTGATTAAAGATATTTTAACTTATGAACAGCCAACAAAATATATAGTTACAAGCACAGATTATTCATCAGACAAAACTTTAATTCCTGTATTGACAGCAAATAAAGCTTTTATTTTGGGATATATTGATGAAAATTTTGGAATTTATGATAAAGGAAACTGTATTATTTTAGACGACTTCACAATGGATTTGAAATATGTAGATTTCTCATTTAAGGTAAAATCTTCTGCAATTAAAATTTTGACAGCAAAAGAAGGAGTTAATTTAAAATATATTTTTGAATATTTTTCCTTTTTAAATTTTTCATCAAGCGAACATAAACGACATTATATTTCTGAAATAGAACCGATGTCCGTCGTTTTACCACCTTTAGAAATTCAAAACAAAATAGCTAACTACTTGTCAAAAATTGATGAAAAACTAAAGACTGAAAGTGAGATTTACGATTTATTTATTCAACAAAAAAAGTATTTACTAGCCAATTTGTTCGTCTAAAATGTAGCCTTACCAAGGTGATTAAACAAAAAGATTTGCCAAAAGATATTTCTTTTGAGTTTCATACTGAGCTAAAATTTTCTTTTCTACTTCTATTTTTTCATCAATAGAAGAAAGAAAATCGGCTATTTTAGTTTGTTCTTTTATTGAAGGTATTTTTACTTTTTCATTTTTATAATCTTTGAAATAAATATGAGGAATTGTACTTCCAGTTACATATTTTGTAAAATCAATATTACTTAATTGATAAAATAAAAACTGTACATTTACATCAGGTTTAGGTTTAATGATTTCCATAGTACCCAAAACAGAAGATTTACCTTCACAGAAAAATAATCTGCCAACACCTGCACCATCTTTCACAATGCTGATGTAATCATTTTCTTCTTCATAAAAATCAACTTTTTTTAAAACCCCGGAAGCACCATATATTATATAATTTCCAAAATTATCTTCTATCTTATTTGCTGAAATATTTGAAGATTGTTTTTGGCAAATATTTTCTAATTTACTTTCTTCCCAATCTAGGTAATCACTTCCTAAATCATCTTTAAATCTAAATTTCTGGGAAAATATTTTTTCACGAAAACCTAACATTAAATATTCTAAGTTATCTATTATTTTCTTT
>NZ_FPKW01000003.1 GCF_900114875.1 Chryseobacterium limigenitum | reverse complement strand
AGTTTTACTGTTTTTCCACGAAGAGGAAAATCGTCAACGCTAATTTCCGGAACAAAACCTTTTGACTGCAATAACAGAGACGAAAACTCTTTCGGAGCTGTATTTTTCTCGTCAAAATAGATGTGGAGGATTTTATTTTCTTCCTCAAATTTTACAATCTCAAAATGCTCAATCAAGAGTTCAGGTAAAAATAATTTGAGGAGTTCGGCATCGTTTAACATTCCACAAAATTAGCAATATTTTTTTCCTCCCCAACTTTTGAGATTGATCCGTTTTTGCGTAATTTTAATTGCAAATTGGGATTTATACATTAATTAAATTACTTTTAGGTACACATTTACGATGAAGCATCTTATTTTGTTATTCTTGTTTATTTTATCATCAGGTCATATTCTTGCCAAAAAAAATGACTCTGCAGAACATTGCGATGCTTTAATAAAACAAGGAATTGATGCTCTATATAAAAAAGATCATTCTACCTCTTTAGAAATTTTTGCCGAAGCCCAAAAAATTGCCGAACAAAATAGTTTGTACCAACAGCAATTCATCACTACAAACTGTATTGGACTTAATTATTATCAAATGTCCGACTACAGTACAGCTTTAGATTCTTATTTAGAAGCCTACTCCATTGCTGTAAAATATTTGAAGAGCGACCGTGAAATGACCGTTTTAAACAACATCGCCCTCGTTTACCTACAACAGGGAAAATATAAAGAATCTGAAAAACATCAGAAAAGAGCCTACGACTTAGCTACATTGAATAAGGATTATATTGGGATTGCTATATATGCCGCCAACTTAGCAGATCTTTACAATATCACCCATCAACTAGACCGCGCTTTAGAATATGTGAAAATTGCCAGGGCTGCTTTGACTAAAAAAAACAACACAAGGTTTAATACAGATCTGGATATCGTGGAAGCCAAAAATTTTCTGGAAAGAAAAGAGTATGATAACGTTTTTATTATTCTTAAACCTTTATTAAATAAACTAAAAGATAAAGAATCCATAGATCACAGAATTTCAGCTTTGTTGATCCTTTCTAAAGCTCATCAAGGTAAGAAACAAAACGATAAAGCTCTTTATTATGTAGAAAAATCCCAGGAAGAGAATCTAAATTACAGTAATGAAAAAGATATTTATAATCAGTTTTCGAGCCTTTATTTCAGTATGGGGGATTATAACAAAGCTCTACAATATAAAGACTCAATAATTACCGTAAAAGATTCACTAAGTGCTACCAAGAATCAGGCGATGTACCAAAACAGTGAAATCAAAATAAAACTTCAGGACTCTCAAAAGGAACTTAAAAGCGAAAAAAGGTTAAAATTTTACATTGCAGCATTTTGTATTTCGCTTTTGGCTCTATTAAGCTGGCTGTTCAGAACACTTTATTTAAAAAACCAACAAAAAAGAACCATTGCCGAGCGAAACCAACAAATCATCACATTAGAATTAAAAAATAAAGAAAACGATAACCTTTTACTCGAACAACAGATCAAAGAAAAGGAAACCGAAGCTCTTCTGGAAAAAGAAAAACTCAAAAACGAACTGGAAAGCAGAAACCGGAAATTAGCTGTAAATGCTATCCATATTGCTCAAAGAAATGATAAAATTGAGGAATATATTCTTAAACTGAAAAAGAATCCTGAGATCATTAAAAATGATCAGCTTTCTCAACAATTGGATCAGTTAAAATTAATTCTTACCAAAGAAGATAGTAATGACGATGATTTTTTAATCCACTTCGAAAAGATCAACAGCAAGTTTATCGACAACTTAAAAGAGAAACACCCCAATCTTACTTTGAATGATATCCGATATATCAGTTACATTTATATGAATCTATCAACCAAAGAAATTTCTTCCATCTTCAATATCACCATTGAAGCCTGCCGAAAAAGAAAAGAAAGAGTTTCTAAGAAATTAAACCTCATCAACTCAAACGACCTATATAGCTATTTATCAAATATTTAAATAAAGGAGTCACATTTTTTCTAGTTCCCGTCTTACTATTTCCCTCGGGATTTAGCTTATTTTTTTTTTCAAACAATAGATTTGTGTCTATTAATCAATAGACAGTTATTATGAAGAAAAAAGCATTTATCCTATTTTTTATTCTGATTCTGCAATTTACCTATGCGCAGGTAAGCTTTGCAGGAAATCCGGAATATGGACAGTTACGAAATTTTGTTTACGACAAAACTGTTCCCAACAAAATTTACGCAACGACTTATATTGATAAGCACATTATGGTCTCCAA
Organism: Chryseobacterium limigenitum; assembly: GCF_900114875.1. Taxonomy (GTDB): domain Bacteria; phylum Bacteroidota; class Bacteroidia; order Flavobacteriales; family Weeksellaceae; genus Chryseobacterium; species Chryseobacterium limigenitum. The sequence continues at coordinate 362,325 of NZ_FPKW01000003.1, read as the reverse complement.
CGACAGTGGAACAAGCTGGAATGTCTTATACACTCTCCCCTATCCGCAATCTGTGCCAAATATTTCGCAAATGAGACTTACGAATAATGGTACAGCACTAAGTTTTATCCAATATTTTGGTCTCGGGAGCTCACTTAACAAGGTGATCCTATTAGATCTACAATCTTTAAGTGTTTTAAAAGAATACAATATACCTCCCAACGAAACTATTGGAAGCATTAGCAATTATTCTATTCTTGATAACGGTAACATGGACACCGCGACTATGTTCACAAAAGGAGACAATGATAAGTTTTTCAAAACTACCAACGGCGGAACTACCTGGACGAAGGTTTTTGATGCTGCAAATTATGAAAACGTTTTTTTAAACGACGCTATCATGGATCCTACAGACCCTCAAAAACTTTATATTGTTCGTAACGGAGGTCCCGGAAATGTAGATGGAGGTTTACTAAAATCAACAGATGCAGGGGCAACTTGGACAGAAAAACTTAACGGACTTATTCTACAGTCAATCGCCATCAATCCTGTTAATCCGGATATTATGTACGTAGGGAGTGGTATTACTTGGGGGTTTCCAGCCCAGCATGAGGCGGTTTACAAATCGACAGATGCAGGAAATACGTGGACAGAACAAACAGGTATTATATGGTCTACCAGTAATTTTGGCGCAAAAAATGTTCCGAAAATTGAAATAAATCCTTACAAACCGGGTCACGTAGTTGTTTTAGCTGACGACAGAGTTGTAGTAACAACAGATGACGGAATCACCTGGACAACCACTCCGCATGCAGGTTCAACAGACGGAAGTTCTTATTTTTATGGAATTGATGCTTCATTTGATCCTAATAACTTAAATAATGTTATTATTTCTAACAACCTTTTTCCAAAATTCTCTTCAGACGGAGGGGTAACGCTTACTTCCATTGCAAATCCTTTTTTTAATGGAATGGGAAAAATAAATATAATTAATGACAACGGTACTGATAAGTTAATGTACGGAGTACAATATGGCTATACCGTGAAAAACCTTACCAACAATCAGGAAACGCCAATCAACGTAATGCCTCTTAACCAAACCCCGCTGGGCGGAAAAATTGGCTTAATGTTCATCGACAAAAAGCATGCAGGAAGAGTCTACACCTATAAATCAAATAACATCAATGTAAGTGATGATTATGGAGCTACAGTAACTCCTTTTTACAACACTCTTGACTTAGGTTTTACTGCTGCGGAAACAGATCCGTCCAATAAAAATATTGCCTGGATCGCAACTTTCAATGGTGTCAATGCAACTTTGATAAAATCTGACCTTACAAATATAGGAAATCCGGTAAATAACATCATCACTTTACCTTACAACGAAGATTATATTTATGGAATTAAAGTAAATCAAAACAACTCCAATGAAGTATTGGTAACTGTTGGTAACAGATTGTTTAAAACAACAAACAGCGGAACCTCATGGACGGAAATTACGGCAGGCTTACAAGGCTTAATACTTCCGAATATTGCTTTAAGTTTAGTTCAGAATCCATTAAATGCAAGTCAGTACACAATGGCCGCTTCAAATGGCATCTACACTTCAATTGATGCAGGAAATACATGGTCTAAGATCCACGACGGAATGGTAAATAAAGTTGAACACTCAACAAAACAAAACGGACAGATCATAGGAATTACCAACACGTATTTATCGACTCCTCCAAAGGTAATTTATACCAACAATGGAGGAACAAGCTGGCAGGAAAAAACGGCTTCAAACTATTTCAGCACAGTGGTTATAGACGGTACAGCCCGTTTTGTAGACGCTACAACTGTTGAGATATATTTAACGACTTATTCTTTAGGAATTTTAAAAGATGTTATTTCTTTCACAAACTTAGGAACTTCAAATCCGGGTATTATAAAAGATGATATCAGTATTTATCCGAATCCGGCTCAGGACGTGATCAATATTAAATCAGGTAAAAATTATACGAAGTTTAAAGTAACGATCTACAGCGCAGCAGGACAGTTGGTTTTAACTTCAGAAAACAAATCAAGTATAGATATTTCCGGTTTAACGAAAGGAGTTTATCTTCTGAAAATTGATCAGCCAAATACACCAACAATAATTAAAAAAGTTATCAAAAAATAGCTTCTTTAACATTTTTTCACAATCCTTAAGCCGCCTCTCCCAAAGGCGGTTTTTTAATTATGCCTGAATTTTAATCAATAAAGAATAAAAAATCAATCATTGTAAATAAAAGAAAAATAACCGTTCATTTCTTATATTTTCATTAAAATCTTATAACATTTTATACCTCAGTTATTATTTTAATATATAAAAACAAATCATACTTTCAATATTATTCATCTTCCATTTACATTGAAAATAAGTATATTCGCTTTTTTAATTTTAAATCAAACATGAAGAAGATCATCTCTGGATTATTTATATTCTCTACCATCATAATATTTGCTCAGGAAGCAATACAGTTTCAGGAGTTACCGTTTAAAGATCTTATTGCCAAGGCAAAAAAAGAAAACAAGATTGTTTTTATTGACGCTTACGCTTCTTGGTGTGGCCCGTGTAAAATGATGGAGAAAAATATATTTACTCAAAAGTCTGTCGGAGATTATTTCAACTCCAGTTTTGTGAATGCAAGATTTGATATGGAGAAAGGTGAGGGAAGAGAGATCGCTGCAAAATACGGAGTCCGTTCTTACCCGACTTATCTGTTCTTAAACGGTGACGGAGAATTGGTTTCTCAAAATCTCGGTTATATGGAAGAAAGTCTTTTCTTGTCTATGGCCAAAGAAGTTAACTCTCCAAATAACAAGAAAGGTTCTCTAAAAGAACGTTTTGCACAAGGGGAAAAAGATCCTGAATTTTTAATCAATATCATGAAATTAAATTCAACAACCGATTTTGATTTCGCCAAAAAAGCCTCTGAAAGATATTTTGAAAATAAAAAGAAAACCGACGAACTTTCAAAAGACGATATCGGATTTTTATTCTTCTTTTTAAAGTCTACCGAAGATTTAAATTATAAAATTTTCAGTTCGAAAAAAGCAGAAATCATTAAATTTTTACCCGAGGAAACTTACAAAGAATTTGATAATCAGTTAAAACTGGCAAAAGTTGTTGAGCAATCTATTGATGATAAAAATAAAAAGATCAACGACGAGTATTTCATGAAAATAGCAGAGCCTTTGATAGGAAAAATTGATGCTCAGACTAAGCTTAATCAAACAAAATTAAGTTATTACGAACAAAACGCGAATTTTCCTGAATACGAAAAAACAGCGCTAGAATATTATAAAAATTCTGATTCTTTTGAACCAAACGAACTACTAAAAACAGCATGGATTTTTTCTGAACATGTGAAAACTCCATCATCATTAAAGAAAGCTCTTGAATGGGCAGAAAAATCTGTAATGAGAGGTGAAACATCAGAAAATACTTATATTTTGGCAAGACTTTATTTCTTGACGGGAAATAATGAAATGGCAAAAACCTATGCTGAAATGGCAAAAAATATAGCATCTCAGTCTCAAAAAGATTCTACTCTGGCAGAAGGGTTATTAAAACAAATAAAATAACAAATGTTGAAAATTAAATTTCTTACAGGATTCCTAACCTTATTTTTATTAGGAGCTCTAAGCGCTCAGGAGCAGGAAAGCGAAAAAAGCTTATACATAAAAGGAAATGCCCTATTTCTTCCTGTTGGAATGCTGAATGTAGGCTTAGAATATCAGTTAAGCCATAAATATACCTTACAAGGTGATGTTTTTGTTTCTCCGTGGAAATCTTTTGCAGGAAGACACGCTCAGGTTTATATGGGGCATCTTGAAGGAAGATATTATTTTCAGGAAGCTTTTAAACATTGGTATTTAGGAGTGAATGCAGGGTTAGGAGTATTTGATCTTACTAAGTGGAATTACAGCGGATCAGAAAAATTTCAACGTGGATTTAATATAATGCTAGGCGCCACAGTTGGCTATCAATTTCAATGGAAGGAAAGATGGAATATTGATATTTTTGCAGGAGGAGGAACTTCTCAAGGCTTCTATCACGGATACGAAAATATTCCGCCTGATGGTTTTGTAAGATATGAAGGAGCAGAAGGATGGAACAAAAGCGGTGAAATCATCCCGTACAGAGGGGGAATCATGATCTCTTATAAATTAAAATAATACAATGAAACTTTTCGGAAGAAACCATATTATAATATCAGCCATCACTTTTGTTATTCTTTTTTTAATGAATTTCATCGGAAATGATCAGGCTGATAAATTACAAAGTGCTTTAATGATAGCAGGTGCAGGAGTTATCGGTTTAACGATCGGACTTTTTATCTTGAATAAAGGTAAAGATGATAAAACTCCGCCGCCGGATTTTGATTAGTCAGAATATGAATTGTCAATAGTGAATTCGCTTTGCGCTTGTGAATCTTAAAATTGACTGGCATAGCCAAATTGACCATTGACAATTCACTTTTTCATCAGTTTTCGTAAACAACGTATTTCGTTCTTATTTTCTCGAATTTATCTAAATCTGCCTTCCAGGAATTTTTAATTTCTTTGATAGATTTTCCGGCGATGATTTGTTTTCTCAACTCATCGGTTCCGGCTAAAGTATCAAACCATAAATTTTTAAGGAAAAAGTCCTGATCAGAATTTTTATAGTTTTTATACGCTTTAATTACCCATTCAAGATTTAATTCTCTTAAATCTGTAGGATAATTCGAAAGATTTTCACCGTAACATAATTTACCGTTTAAGAAGGGATCTTTTGCACCAAAGTTGGGTTTTGGAGTAAACTTATAAGGCAGATCTTTTGTCCATGGAGAACCATAAACCTGAAAAGGTAAATCTGTTCCTCTTCCTGCAGAAACCTGAGTTCCCTCAAAAAAACATAAACTCGGATATAAATTGATTGATTTATCATTCGGTAAATTCGGAGATGGTTTATCTAAAATTGGATAACGCAGTTTCTTATGATAATTTTGCATCTGGATCAAAGTATATTTTGCCTGAACTCCATTTTTCAGCCACTTTTCACCGTTAACCATTTTTCCGTATTCTCCAATTGTCAATCCGTAAACCACAGGAATTTCATGCATTCCCACAAAACTCATCCATTTTTTCTTTAAAACAGGTCCGTCCGTGTAACCATCATGAGGATTTGGTCTATCTAAAACCATGATCTCCACATTATTTTCCGCTCCGGCTTCCATTAAATACGTTAACGTAGAAATATAAGTGTAAAACCTAGCTCCAACATCCTGAATATCAAAAATTACAATATCAAGTCCTTTCAATTGCTCGGGCCTTGGTTTTTTATTATTTCCGTATAAAGAAACGATCGGAATTCCCGTTTTTACGTCTACACCGTTTTTCACTTTTTCTCCAGCATCCGCATCGCCTCTGAAACCATGTTCCGGAGCAAAAATTGATTTTATTTTAATATTATTTTTAACTAAAAAATCTACCAAATGAGTCTTGTCATTCATCAAACCTGTTTGGTTGGTCACAATCCCGATTGTTTTTCCTTTTAACAATGGTAAATATACTTCAGGACGGTCTGCACCGGTTTTAAAACTACCAATATGACCCGTTTGAGAATAATACTGATTGAATACTCCTAAAAAAATTAGGCAAATCAGAAGTAAATTTTTAATTTTGAAATCTAAATTCATAAGCTTGAAATTTCCTTTATATTTCTCTAGAAAAATAGCGTTTTCCAAAGATAACAAAAATAACCTTTCGAGGGTTATCATCTTCATTGGCAGGCTTTCGGTGGCTTTAGGAATTATCGTTTCACTGATTACGGTTTCCACAGGTTTCGGGTCTAAAAAAGCGATTAAAGAAAGACTGGCAGATTTCAGTGGGCATATCACCGTAAAATCTACACGATCAAACTCGTCTTACAATACTTCCGTCCTTGATAATCAGGGGTTGGATATTCCTAAAATAAAAGAAATTCCTGATGTAGAAACCGTTCAGAAATACGCTATGGTAACAGGAATTATGCGTAACGAGCATAATTTTGCGGGAATTATATTTAAAGGAGTAGGAAAAGATTTTGACAGTCTGAGATTCAAAAAATTCCTTGTTGCAGGAACCACTCCAAAGATTACAGAAGTAGGCTACAATAATGGCGTTACTATTTCTCAAAAAATAGCAAATGATCTTCATTTAAAGGTTAAAGACAGCATTGTTACTATATTTTCGAAAGCGGATCAGAAGCCTATTTACAGAAAATTTGAAGTAGTCGGGATTTATAAAACCGATATTAAAATGATTGACGAACAGTTCGTTATCGGCGGAATCAATCATGTGAGAAAAATTCAGGATATGAAGCCCAACGAAATAGGCGGAATTGATATTTTCCTGAAAAACGTAAACGATATTGACAGTGATTTTCCTGAAATCGAAAAGTTAATCGGTTACAAAAACTACGCAGAAAAAGCAACAGAAAAATTTCCGCAAATTACGGACTGGATAAGTATTTTCGACACCAATATTGCACTGATCATAGTCATTATGCTCGTTGTAGTTGTCATCAATATTATCATGGTACTTTTGATTTTGATCATTGAAAGAACGAATTCTATTGGTTTACTTAAAACTTTAGGAGCAAGTAATTCTCAAATCAGAGCAACTTTCATCAATTACACTTTGATCATTATGATTCCCGGACTTTTATATGGAAACATTATTGGTCTTGGATTGATATTATTACAAAAGTTTTTTGGAATTATTAAATTAAATCCTGAGAATTATTACGTGAGTACTGTTCCTGTAGATTTAAATCCTATTGCTATTGTTTCAATTTCAGTTGGAATTTTGATCATTTCAGGGTTGGCGTTGATTATTCCTAGTTATTTGATCAGTAAAATTTCTCCTGTTAAAGCGATTAAGTATAATTAAAATTTTAATCTACACTGTCATTGCGAACCGAAGGTGAAGCAATCTCTTGCTAATTTAACCCCTGAAATGTTTTTAAATATTTTAAAATTTGAACCATTAAAGTTTGAATTAAGGATTTAAGGATATTATTAAGTTTAACTCTGTTTTAAGTTGAGATTGCTTCGTCGCTGCGCTCCTCGCAAAGACAAATAGTGCTGACGGCGACAAATATCCTAGCCCTGATTGGAGCATCTGTTTGAGCTCATTTTTTTGTTTTCGGCGGCGGCTTTGCCGCCGCCGAAAACAAAAAAATAGCGAGTGCGGAAAGCGGGAAATAGCTTCTAAAAATAGTCAATGGTGAAAAAGCAATTCATTTCATTGCCAATTTTTCCAGTTTGTCTTAAATTTATAATTCACTGTTGACAATTCACTTATTAATAATATCAAAATCATAATCGTAAATTATATGAAAGCTGTATCTTTGCACCGCATATAAAAAACATTTATGAAATACGCAAAAAACATCCTTGAAACTATCGGAAATACGCCACTTGTAAAGCTTAATAAGGTTTTGGGTGAAGATTTTCCGGCATTGGTTTTGGCAAAGGTTGAGACCTTCAATCCCGGTAATTCTGTGAAAGACAGAATGGCTCTGAAAATGATTGAAGATGCTGAAAAAGATGGGAGACTAAAACCCGGCGGAACCATTATTGAAGGAACTTCCGGAAATACCGGGATGGGATTGGCTCTTGCTGCCATCATCAAAGGTTACAAATGTATTTTTGTAACAAACGCTAAACAGTCAAAAGAAAAATGTGATATTCTTCGTGCTGTAGGTGCTGAAGTAATCGTTTGTCCTACAGACGTTAAGCCTACAGATCCACGTTCATACTACTCGGTTTCTAAGAGATTGGCGACTGAAACAGAAAACGGATGGTACGTTAATCAATACGACAATTTATCCAACAGAACCGCTCATTACGAGTCTACTGCGCCTGAAATCTGGGAACAGACAGACGGACAATTAACTCACTTTGTAGCCGGAGCCGGAACAGGAGGTACTGTCACAGGTTGCGGAACTTTCTTTAAAGAGAAAAATCCAAACATTAAAGTAATTGGAGTTGATACGTACGGTTCTATTTTGAAGGAATTTCATGAGACGGGTGAATTGCATTATGATCACGCTTACACTTACATCACAGAAGGAATTGGTGAAGACATCATTCCTGAAAACTATGATATGTCGGTAATCGATCATTTTGAAAAAGTTACTGATAAAGACGGTGCAATCTACGCGAGAAAACTAGCAAAAGAAGAAGGAATTTTCTGCGGATATTCTGCGGGAAGCGCGATTGCTTCTTTGATTCAGATGAAAGATCAGTTTACGAAAGATGATGTAATTGTTGTATTACTTCACGATCACGGTTCAAGATATGTAGGAAAAATCTACAACGACGAATGGATGAAAGAAATGGGTTGGTTAGATTAATCAATTTTCAATATAAAATAAAAAATCAGAGTAAAATTTACTCTGATTTTTTATTGTCTGATATTTTTCTTAAATACTTGTTTCAGTAAACTGTAATCTTTTTCGCTCATAGATTTTCTTGGAAACATATAATTGTATTTTCCTTCCAGAGAAATAAATTCGTTATTTGATTCAAAATACTTAAAATCTTCCCATTTACTTAATTCTTCCTGATTATTAAGATTAACGTTGAAAGTTTCATCATTAAATCTCAATTCATATATTTTAGAATCTTCCAGTGATTTTAAATATCCGTTAACCTGCTTTTTCCATCTTGAAACTTTGTTGATGCTTAAAGAAAGATAAACTGTACAAAGCAGAAATATAAAACTTACGAAATATAAAATCCCAAACTTTTCTTTGCTTAAATCACCTTTAAAACAAAAGAGAATCAATAAAATAAGTCCTGTAACAATCGTGGTAACCGTTTTTCCTCTGGTCGTTGCCGAAAAAAATAAATTTCCCTGATTACCACTGAAATAAATTTCTTCGAAATCCTTTCTGTTTACATTTAACTTAATAACTTTATCTCCGTTCATTTCTAGAAATATTTAATTTGCTTTAAAAGTTTACAAAACTAAATTAAATATCTTCATATTGAGAACTTATTCCGGAAAGTTTATTCATTAATTCACGATTTTTACGTTTTAAATCTTCCATTTTATGAAGCATATCATGAATTACTTCTAAGCCAGGAAGATTAATCTCCAGATCATAATGCCAATTGGTAAATCTTTCAAAGACCGGCAGATCTTCATACATTAAATAACGAATTTCATTCTCTGTCTGAATACTCAACAAACCGGAATCTACCAATTCATCAAAAAAAGTGATCTCAATATTGTATATTTTTACGAGTTCTTCTCGCGATATTCTTTCACTCATGGCCTAGGAATTTTTAAGTTGTTCAAAAAGTTCTTTCTGCTTCTCGGTAAGGTTTGTCGGTAATTTTACTTCATAAGTCACAAACAAATCACCAAACTGGCCTTCTTTTTTATAAACGGGAAAACCTTTTCCTTTCAATCTCACCGTAGTTCCGCTTTGCGTTTCAGGTTTTACTTTAAGGTTAACACTTCCGTCCAATGTATTCACTTTTACATCTCCTCCTAAAAGCGCAGTATACAAATCAATTGAAACTTTTGTTTTCAGATCATCACCAATTCTTTCAAAATCAGCATCAGCCGGAATATTGAAAGTGATATATAAATCTCCACTCGGGCCACCATTAGCTCCAGGATTTCCGTGACCTTTTAACTTAATCTGCTGTCCGTCATAAACACCTGCAGGAATGGTAATCCTTACTTTCTTACCATTAATATCAAAAGTCTGAGGATGCGTTGTTGCGGCATCTTTTAGATTTAAATTCAATTCCGCCTGAACATCCTGCCCTTTGAATTTCCCTGAAGCACTACCACGTGAGCTTCTTCCAAAGCCACCTCCTTCTCCGCCAAACATACTTTGGAAAAAATCTGAAAAATCTTCACCTTCTCCAAAATCAGCACCTGAAAATCTACCTCCATAATTTCCACCCTGACTTTGAGATTGCTGTCTTTGCTGTTGCCGGGCTTTTTCGTATTCTTCGCCGTGTTTCCAGTTTTCTCCGTATTTATCATACTTGGTACGATTTTCAGGATTACTGAGAACCTCATTGGCTTCATTCAGCTCCTTGAATTTTTTTTCCGCTTCTTTATCGTTGGGATTAAGATCAGGATGGAGTTTTCTTGCCTGTTTTCGGTACGCTTTCTTAATATCATCCTGCGTTGCGCTTTTATCTACACCTAAAATTTTATAGTAATCTATATAAGCCATAAAAACGATTATTTACTCAAATTTAGCAAATTTATGCCTGAAAATAATACTACAGAATGTTAAAAATAAAACTATCTTTGATAAAAAACCTGCATGAAAGAAGTATTCAAAAACTACTCAGGAATTATACTTTTACTCCTCGGGATAACTGTTGGAAGCATTATCGGAATCATTGCTCCCAATTTTGTTGATTATATAAAACCTTTGGGAGATATTTTCCTTAATCTTCTTTTCGTGAGTGTAGTTCCGTTGGTATTTTTTGCAGTTTCTAATTCGATTGCTTCCCTGGAACAACAGTCGAAGTTTGGAAAAATCATGCTCACGATGGTTTTCACTTTTCTATTTTTTATTTTAACAGCAGCTATTTTTACCATTTGTGTTGTTTACCTATTCCCTGTTTCCGGAGTTTCGGGAAGTAAAGAAATTGTGGAAGAAGCAGCGAATAAGGACAGCTGGGGAAATAGAATTGTAGGTTTCTTTACTGTTGGAGAATTTACTCAGCTTTTTTCAAGGCAAAATATGCTGGCTCTTTTGATTTTTGCTTTCATGACCGGATTTGCAGCCAGAAAAGCAGGAGAACAAGGACAACCATTCAGAGTTTTTCTTGCTTCCGGATATGAGGTAATGAAAGAATTATTATTGCTGATCATGAAAATCGCACCGATTGGTTTGGGAGCTTACTTTGCTTATCAGGTCGCGACTTTAGGCCCTCAGCTTTTCGGATTTTACGCTAAACCTTTAGGCTTATATTATATTGCAGGAATTGTTTATTTCTTAGTGTTTTTTTCACTGTATGCTTTTATGGCAAACGGACAAAATGGAGTGAAAAGCTTCTGGAAAAACGCCATCTACCCTACTCTTACCGCTTTAAGTACCTGCAGTAGTTTTGCTACAATGCCCGCCAATTTACAGGCAGCATCAAAAATTGGGATTCCGAGTTCTATTGCGAATCTTGTGATTCCGATTGGGACGACTTTGCATAAAAATGGTTCTTCAATGTCTTCGATTATTAAAATCTATGTTGCCTTCTTAATTATCGGAAGAGATTTTTTTGAACCAACCAATCTTTTGTTGGCATTAGGAATTACCGTCTTTGTAAGTATTGTGGCGGGAGGAATTCCGAATGGCGGATATATTGGAGAAATGCTGATGATTTCTGTTTATAAATTACCTCAGGAAGCTATTCCTGCTGTGATGATCATTGGAACATTGGTTGATCCTTTGGCAACGGTTTTAAATGCAGTTGGACAGGTCGTAGCTTCGATGTTTGTGAATCGGTTTGTGAAGACCTGATTTTTGATTAAACACTAATTATACGAATGTTTTTCAATAATTTACACACAAACATCAGCGTTATCTGTAAAATCTGCGAGAGATTTTAACCACAGATTTTTCAATAAAATATTTAAATAATTATTCGCTACGTTTTACAGGTTCCAGGTTTTCGAATTCTCCGGGCGTAAAAAGTTTATATTCTACTTTAAACGTTTTTCCCAAAGGTGTTTCAAGAGAAAATCCCCCCGGTCCGAAACCGTCTGTAACATCTAATGTAAAATGGGAATATTTCCAGTATTCGAATAAATCGCGATCGATCCAGAATTCGTGTCCGTTGATGGTTCCGATCATCGCATCGTTCATTCTTGGATAGAATCCACCTTTTTCAAAGCATTGTGGTTGGGTTCCTTCACAGCATCCTCCGGCTTGGTAAAACATGAGTTCGCCATATTTTCTTTCTAACTCCCAGATAACTTCTAGCGCTTTTTCTGTGACGGATACTCTGGATATTTTTGTTTCCATTTTTTTATTTTATTGAATTAACTAAAGTTAAAGAAAAGTCCGGAGAAAAACTCTACCGGACTGTTTAAACTCAATATAATTTAACTTGCACTTCCGGCAATATCGAGAACGATTCTGCCATCAATCTGTCCGGCCTTCATTTTGTCAAAAACTTCGTTGATATCTTCTAATTTTGCAGCCGTTACGGTTGCTTTAACCAATCCTTCATTCGCAAAATCAAGAGCTTCCTGAAGATCTTTTCTTGTTCCGACAATCGAACCTCTTACGGTAATTCTTTTCAATACCGTTTCGAAAATCGGGAGTTCAAAAGAACCAGGTGGAAGTCCGTTTAAGGCAATTGTTCCTTTTCTTCTCAGAACATCAATTCCCTGTTTGAAAGCTATTGGAGAGACAGCTGTGATCAATGCGCCGTGCATTCCGCCGACTTCCTTATGTAGATATTCTCCAGGATCTGTGTTTTTTGCATTGACCACTAAATCTGCTCCTAATTTTTTTGCCAGTTCTAATTTATCATCAGAAATATCTATCGCTGCAACATGCATTCCCATTGCTTTTGCATATTGAACTGCAACGTGTCCCAATCCTCCGATCCCTGAAATAGCAACCCATTCTCCGGGTTTTGTTTCGGTTTCTTTTAGGCCTTTATAAACGGTTACTCCAGCGCAAAGAATCGGAGCAATTTCTAGAAAGTTGACATCCGATTTTAGATGTCCAACATATCTTGAATCTGCAATCACATATTCTGCGAAACCTCCATCCACACTATAACCTCCGTTTTTCTGGGCTTCACAAAGTGTTTCCCAACCCGTTATACAATAATCGCAGCATCCGCAAGCCGAATACAACCATGGAACTCCTACTGCATCTCCTTCTTTCACGTATGCTTCAGGCCCACAAGCAACAACAATTCCTACTCCTTCATGTCCGGGAATTAATGGCATTTTGGGTTTTGCAGGCCAGTCACCGTCTACAGCGTGTAAATCTGTGTGACAAACTCCACAGGCAATTACTTTTACTAAGACTTCATATCTTCCAGGAACTTTTACAGGAACTTCCTGGATTTGTAGCGGTTGTCCGTAGCCTTGAACAACTGCGGCTTTCATTGTTTTTGGGATCATACTTTGATTTTTTTTGAGTTAGTTTTTAGTTCGATTTTTTGCTTTTTCTTGAAACCCTTGACAAGGCTCATGAGACATCCTGCTCATCCGGAAAATGTGGGATAAGTGAAAAATAAATGCACTTTTTCGCGTGAGGGATAGGAAGGGCGGCGAAGAATGAGCCGGTGCGGAGCGAAGCGGAGTACCGAAACGAAGTGAAGCCCTGGATAGCCCGACCGTTTTGCCTCAGACTAAGCTGAGGCAAACGGACACGCCCTAATATTTAAAATTAAAAGAAACCTAGTTTGTTTTTGTTATAAGAAATCAACATATTTTTGGTCTGACGGTAGTGATCCAACATCATTTTGTGGTTCTCGCGACCGATTCCTGACTGCTTGTAACCTCCGAAAGGTGCTCCAGCAGGGTAAGAGTGATACTGATTCACCCAAACTCTACCCGCCTGAATCTGGCGCGGAACATTGTATAACTGATGTGCATCTCTTGTCCAGACTCCTGCTCCAAGTCCATAAATCGTGTCGTTTGCGATTTTTATACCTTCTTCTTCATCTTTGAAAGTAGTAAACGCTAAGACAGGCCCAAAAATTTCTTCCTGGAAAATTCTCATTCTATTGTTTCCTTTGAAGATCGTTGGCTGAATGTAATATCCATTTTCAAGACCTTCGCCTACATTGTTGACTTCACCTCCGACAAGAACCTCAGCACCTTCTTCTTTTCCTAATTTGATGTAAGAAAGGATTTTATCTTTTTGAATCTGAGAAGCCTGAGCTCCCATCATCACTGTTTTATCTAAAGGATTTCCTACTTTAATCGCTTTTACTCTTTCGATCACTTTTGCTATGAATGCATCTGCAATGTCTTCCTGAACCAATAATCTTGACGGACAAGTGCAAATTTCACCCTGATTTAGTGCAAAAAGAACTGCTCCTTCGATCGCTTTATCTAAAAACGCATCGTCTGCATCCATTACTGAGCTAAAGAAAACGTTTGGAGATTTCCCTCCCAATTCTAATGTCACAGGAATGATATTTTCTGTTGCGTACTGCATTACCAAACGGCCTGTTGCCGTAGAACCTGTGAATGCTGCTTTGTTTACTTTTGGATTCGTAACCAACGCTCTTCCCAATTCTGCTCCGAAACCGTTAACGATATTTACGACTCCATTCGGTAATAGATCTCCGACGATCTCCATTAAAACCATGATGGAAATTGGCGTGCTTTCTGCCGGTTTTAGAACTACACAATTTCCTGCTGCTAAAGCCGGAGCAAGCTTCCAAACAGCCATTAATAAAGGGAAATTCCATGGAATGATTTGAGCGATCACTCCAAGAGGTTCGTGAACGATCAATGAAACCGTATCTTTATCCAGTTCGTTGTGAGAACCTTCTTCTGCTCTGATCACCGAAGCAAAATATCTGAAATGATCAACTGCTAAAGGTAAATCTGCCGCCAGTGTTTCTCTAACCGCTTTACCGTTGTCGATGGTTTCAACAGTTGCTAAATATTCAAGATTTTGCTCGATCCTGTCGGCAATTTTGTTTAAAATAATGCTTCTTTGCGTTGAAGAAGTATCTTTCCAAGTTTGGAATGCTTTTTCTGCCGCATTCACAGCCAATTCTAAATCTTCTTTGGATGAATGTGCTGCCTGAGTGAATTTTTTTCCGTCAATCGGAGAAACTACGTCAAAATATTGACCATTGACAGGAGCCGTAAATTTCCCGTCAACATAGTTATCATATTTGCTTTTGAATTCAGGCCACTGTAAAGTTGTACCTGATTGTTGTTCTGTAATAGTGCTCATATCAGTATAATTTTAATTTTTCTGTTCAACCAAATTACACTTACCTAAGACAAACGTATAGCATAATCCTACAAAAAAACATCAAAATAGTGCAGATGATTAATTTTATAGTTTTATTAACAACTGCATAGCATTTTAATTTCTATATTTGATAGAACAGGCAATAAAAAATGTTTAGAAATGAATGATAATAAATTTTTATTAAATCCCCCTGAATTAAAGGTGGAAAATCAGCTTTTAAACTTAATTGAAAATCAGACGAAATTCAATCTAAACAATTGTGAATTTAGTATCTACGAAACTCACAAGACCGCCTTTAATGTGAAGCTTCATTTTGAAAACATCGCTTTTACTGCCATGCTTCGTGGCAAAAAACATATGAAACTGGACAATAAGACGAATTACTTCGATTATTTTCCGGGTGAAAGTATTTTGGTTGCTCCAGGAGAAACGATGGTCATTGATTTCCCTGAAGCCGATGAAACTCCTTCACAATGTATTTCTTTAAGCCTGAATCCTGAATTTATTGAAAACTCTTTAAATCATTTAAATTATCATTTACCAAAAGCTGATGAAACTTCACGATGGAATATTCAGCTTGATGAGTATTTCCTTTTTAATAATAAATCTCTTGCTTCCGCTACCAACAACATTATGAGAATTGCGATGGATGATAATTCGCAAAAAGATATCATGGCTGATTTTGCTTTGAAAGAACTTTTAATCAGACTCATGCAAACTCAGGCAAGGAGTATGGTTGAAAAAAACATTGCTAAGAATAAGTCAAGAATCGGTTTTGTAGTCGATTATATTAAAAAAAATCTCCATCAGAAATTGTCGATTGACAGTATTGCAAAGTTAGCTTATGTTAGCAAGTCCAATTTCTTTAAAATGTTTAAGGACGAATTGGGGACTTCACCCAATGAATTTATTTTACAGGAAAGAATAAACAGAGCCAAAGAATTATTGGCAAATCAAAATAGTATTAAAGAAACTGCTTATCAGACTGGTTTTTCTGATACTAATTATTTTACGAGAGTGTTTAAACAATTGGTTGGTGTGACACCGAAAAGTTATCAGGATAAGACTACTTTCAATGAGTAGATTGTTGTTGTCATTCAAATCATTTTCTGGACTTCAAAATTTTCATTTTTTTGTAGAATCTTATCAAGGATAGGATAAGTTTATCCATTTATTATGATAAGAGTGTTTATTGTCATTACTGCTTTATTATTTCCTATCAGCACATCGATCAATGAACAAGTTAAGGGCAAAAATTCAGTCTTTAGATTAATTTAGAACAAATCGATTTATACCAATCCAATATGCAAGAAGCAATCGTAGCTCAAAGGCTAAATACCATTGAAAATGCAATTTTAGTTATCAGTGGTGGCGAGTATATCCACCCTTGAATTTGGAAAAGAAAGTACTCAAACTACAAATTGGTGACAATATGAAGGGGAAACTCATTTAGCAGTTGCCACAGGAAAACTGATATAACACTCAAGTCCAGTTTGAAAATACTCACCATGCTATGTGAGTTATTCGTAATCTAGCCCAAAATTACGGAATAGATTAACATAAAATTGGAGTATTCGGATTTTCTGCAGACGGGCATTTAGCAGGTATTACTCTTCTACTCTTTTTGATAAAAAGTTTTATAAGCCCATTGATAAAATAGATTCCTTATCTGCGAGATCAGATTTTGAAGAACTTGTTTACCATGTTATTTCAATGTTACCACCCAATAATAAAATTAATTCCTTTAAAAGTATTCTAGGAATTCAATCACCAACCCAAGAGGAGACAGCTTTCTCTGTAGAAAAGCAAGTGAATGCTCATACTATTAGCACATGCTTTACATGATCCTATTTCTCCTGTAGATAATAGCTATTTGATAAATAGAGCATTAAAAAACGTAAAAATTCTTGTTGAAATGCATACTCTTCAAACTAGAGCATAGATGGGGAGTAGATAAAAAGGGGAGTAAAGTTTCTGCTTGGCCACAGCTTTTTAAGACCTAAGAGCAGAATAGTGATTTTTGAAAAAAATAATTAAGATTATTTGATATTTTTAACCACATTACCTTGAATAAAAAGAGGCTGTCTCAAAAAGTAAACCAACGCTCTGAGAATTCCTTAAATGACAGAAGTTGTCAGACAGGGAGTTCAAGAGAGGGGTGACTTTTGAGACATCCTCTTAAAATTTGCTATTGAATGTATTAATTAAAATTAGTTACCATATCCCGGATTAGGATCAACCTTTGTTCCCGGTACATTTAATTCATTTCTAGGAATTGGAAAAGCTAATAAATTATCCCCAATGTTTCTTGTCCCAACTGTAACACCACTTGTGTTCCTTTGAGTAATTGATTGTCCTCTTCTTAGTAAGTCCCAATATCCAAAACCTTCACCAACCAATTCTTTTTGTCTTTCAAGATAGACATCATTTAAAGTAATTGAAGTTGCTAGGGGTAATGAGCCTGTAGTCTTGCCACGTTTCGACTGAATCAAATTATAATAAAATAAAGCTGTTGCTGCAGACCCTCCATTAAGTTCTGCTTCCGCGCCATTTAGTAATATTTCTTCATATCTGATCAGGTGAATGTTATCAAATGTATTAACATACTTACCATTAAGAACATTGGTCGTTGAAATTCCTGAAAGTCTTATATCATCTCCAGCATAAGAAGCCCTCAGAGCAGGAAGTACTTTCATATTTCCATATCCATTGGGAGCTATATTTAGTTTATAAGATACAGCAGTTGTTCCTAAATCATTAGTTGATCCAATAGATAATTCTAAAATTGAATTTACTGCTGAGTTAGCTTTTGTAAAACTACTTGCATAATCAGCAGCCGGAATTACAGAATATCTATTTGAAGCAACAATTTCAGCAACCAAACTTCTAACTTTGGCATAATCTCCTTTATACAAATAATATTTAGACATTAAAGCTTTAACTGTATACTGATTAATTTCAGTTCTATTCGTATGGACACTAGAACTCGGAGTCCCCATCAATACTAGTGCTTTTTCTAAGTCTGATTCAATTTGAGTTCTTGTTTCAGCAACAGAAGAACGAGACTGTAGTGATGTTGGATTATAAACTGTTGGAATAACAACACCTTTTGTTCCTCCTGAATATTCTTGTCCGAACAATCTTAACAAATCAAATAATGCAAGAGCCCTTGATGCGTAAGATTGCCCTTTCAAAAAATTAAATCTAGTTTCTATAACTGCTGGATCCTGAGAAGACTTCCATGTTAATTGTTGAGAAGGGACATTATTAATAACAATATTCGCTTTTGCAATTACCTGATACATTTGCATATATGGATTAGAAGCATATGTATCACTTGAAGTCATAGAATAGCTGGAAACACTTTGATAATATCCTGCACCATTCGTAAAGTCTGAATACATATTATTACTTCTTGCTTCTCCTATCATTAAAAAATCACATCCGTAATAGCCTGTAACTCTCATTGATGTATATTGACCTCTCACAAAAGATTCTAACTCTTCGATTGTATTAAGAGGGCTTTGCTGAACTTGCTGATAAAATTCTGATTCCACAAAATCATCGCTGCAAGACGTTAATGCTGTTGCCGATAAAATGGCTAAAATTGTATATTTAAAAATATTTTTTTTCATTTTTCACCTATTAAAATTGAATATTAAACCCTATAGAGTAAGTTTTTTGCACTGGCAAATTAAGGTTGTTTGTTGTATTTAAGTTATTTTCCGGGTCAAATCTTAGATTTTTGTCATATCTGTGAGTCCAGATATTATTTCCTTGAACATATACTTCGAAGCCCTGCATTCCTGTACCTCTCAACATTTTTGCATCAAACCTATAACCTACTCTAATATTACTTAATCTTAAATAATCGGTTTTAGCTAAATATCTAGTAGATGTTCTGTTTGAGCTGGTTGCATTTCCATAAATAGGTTTTGGATTAGCTGCATTAGGATTTGAAGGAGTCCAAAAATCAAGTGCATCAGTAGATCCTGGGTATGAATAAGTGTACTGACCATCTGATTGTGTATATGCACCCCAATTATTAAGTACCTGTCCTCCAAATCCGAATGTTCCTAACGCTGATAAAGTAAAGTTTTTATAAGACGTATTAATATTAACACCTCCAAATAGATTTGAAAAAGCTCTTCCCTGCACCGCAACATCTGCATCAGCATATTTATTTGTGGTTTCACCATCAACACCATTTTTATACCATAGCGGATCTCCATTAGTAGGATCTACACCTGCCCATTTTCTCATATAGAATGTACCAATACCTTCGCCTTCTTTTAATATTGTTGACCCTATAATGATATCCTGTCCTCCATATAAAGAAGTAATTTCGTTTTTCAATGTACTTAAATTCCCTCCAATACTAAGGGTAAGCTCATCTTTTCTAATTATATCATAATTTACAGTAAACTCGAAACCTTTATTTACAAGTGATCCTACATTAATATCCATAAATGGATAGGTTTGATCACTATCAGATGGAATTGGAAGCCCCTGAGATATCTGCAACGGCACGCTAAATACTAAATCTTCAGTTTTTTTACTGTAATATTCAGCTGTGACTTTCAGTCTATTTTTAAAGAATCCCAAATCAACACCTAAACTTAGTGGCTTAACGGTTTCCCAATGTAAATCGGGATTATAAACATATTTCATTGTTCCAGCAGGAAGATCATTGTAATTTAAAGTATATTCATATAAAGAATATGGAGTACTTGATATTGTATTACCAACCTTTCCGTAAGAAGCTCTTAATTTAAACTGAGAGATTTCATTCCAATCTTTTACAAACTGAAGTCTGGCTAAATCAATTCCTGCACCTACCGAATAGAAAGTTCCCCATTTCTGACCTTCAGTAAAATTAGACAATGCATCTTTTCTTAGTGATGCATCAATTAGTATTAGTTTATCATAGTCATAATTAAATATTGCAGCATATCCATTTCTAGAACTTTTGGATCTTTCTCCCCTAGCATATATTGGCTTTATGAAGTTTGATAGTGTTTCTAAATTAGGGGATCCAACGTTTACACCTTGTCCTGCAACAAACCTAAAATTTCGTTGATAAGCTTCCTGAATTGCTGAAATATTAAATCTGTTCTTCTCGCCAAATTTAAAATTATAATTAATAATATTTTGGAAATTCCAGTTAAAGTACCTTCCTGTAGATTCAGTTTTTCTACCATTTACTTGATATCCGTCACCATGGATTGGATTATAGTAAGTGTCATTTTCTATATTATTTAACTCGGCTCCGAAGACCATTCTATAGCTCAAGTTTTTAAGTATTTTATATTCACCATATATATTACCGAAAACTCTTGCTGTAGATGCTCTAAAATAATTATTCTCCTGAGTATATCCAGAATTGAACAAGTTATTACTTAACCTACCTGCTGTACCTAAATAATATGTGCCATCTGCATTATATGCAGGATCTGTAGGTCTAGCAAAGAGTTCAAATAATATTGGATTGGCAAAACCTCCACCATTAGGCAACGTATTAATTCTACTATATGAAAGTTGAATATCTGTACCCATCTTCAGCCTATCAGATGCTTCATAATCAACTTTTGAAGTAAATCCTAATCGTTTAAAATCAGAACCTTTTAATTCACTTTCTTGTAAAAAATAATTTGCAGAATTATAATAGGTAATCTTATCATTTCCTCCGCTAATTGAAGCATTAATTGAGTTTTGATATCCACTTCGTGTTGTTACATCTCTCCAATTAGTATCATTATTTGTTGTGTATATGTTCTTTAATGTAGCAATTGTTCCGGTAGTGAATGTTCCAGTAGGCCAACTTCCTTGACTCGCCATTGTTGATACTTCGGTAGGATCGAATCCGTATGCATTCGCAATACTATAATTCAACAAATGTCTATACTGTTCTGTATTTAAGCCTTCTAAACCCGAAATTGCCCTAGAATTTGTTCCCGATTCAAAATTTAATGAGATTTTTGGTTTACCTTTTTTACCTGATTTAGTTGTTATTACAATTACACCAGCTCCAGCATCAGCCCCGTATACAGCCGTTGAAGAAGCATCTTTTAGTACTGTTATACTTTCAATATCATCGTTGTTTAAATTCGCCAGGATATTTGCAGTAGTTGCACCTGAAGTAAGGTCCCCACTTTGTACTCTTATTCCATCAACTATATAAATAGGATTAACACCTCCATTAACAGAGGCAATACCTCTTATACGGACTGAGGCAAAACCACCTGGCTGACCAGATGCATTACCAGTTTGCACACCGGAAATCCTCCCTTGAAGCATTTTATCTACTGAAGCTACTGGAACATCTTTAATAGCATCACTTTTCATAGTGCCAACTGCTCCCGTTAGTTCTTGTACCGTTTTCTTTTGTCCGAACCCGACCATTACAACCTCTTCAATCTTATGTTCTTTTGTAACAGTATCATTTTTTGCTTTTTGAGCCATTACAAACTGTCCCGTAAAAAACAAAACTCCGGTTGTTATAACGCGTAATTTTACATTCATATTTAACAAATTTTAATTTTAGAAAGACAAATATGTTAATAAAAATTAACATTTCAAAAATGTAAAACACTGAATAACAAACAATTAATAGGAATAAAATCAACTCAAGTAAATATTTATTTCGAATTTTTATAATTGTAATTTCTATAAGTCATGAAAAAAATTACAATTAAAATGTTTTTTGTTGTAATTTTTTAATTTAAACAAAATCACGCACTATTATATTATTTTTAAAAATTGTATAATAAATTTTGTTAAATACATTCGTTATCACTAAAAAAAATAAAGTTATTATTCATTCATATCCCAGCCGATAAGGAAAAATGACATAAAAAAACATCTCAATTGAGATGTTTTTATAGAATATATTTAAAAATTAATCTTGAAATTGATAATACCTTGCACCTATCAAAACAGGATTTTCCGATTCGACGGATTGTAATCCGAAACCTTTGTAATACTGATTTACAGACTGACCGAGCTGTTTTCTGTGCAATTTTTCATACGTTTCAAAATCAATAACTTTTCTGTTTTTAAGACTTTCAAATAAATCCCATTTTGAAACAACATTTTTCCAATTTTCAGATACTTTTCCAACGAAAACTTTAGATTTTGATCCGCTTCCGTAGCCTAAAAACCCAATTTCAGAACCTTTTAATTCTTCATTTTCATTAAAAGCAGTCTGTAAAGCTGAAAGTAAAGCCATAAAAATCGAAGCGGTGTACATATTTCCAATCTCGGAAGATGCACGTTGCGATTTTTCTATTTTATCATTAATAAACTGAATATAATTTTCTGACTTTGCAATCGCTTTTTGTTCCTCTGGTGTTTCATATGATAGTCCGTTTTCCAGACTGTAAATTTCGGTGAAAACTCTTTTACCGTGGAAAGCGTAAGGAAGATGAAAAATCAGATATTTCCAATTTTCATAAGGCTTGTTTTTGCCTGTAATTTCTTTATAATGATGGTAAGCTTCTCTTATTCTGTCCTGATAACACTGGTTGGAATACTGTCCGTCAAAAACAGGCTCATCTGTAAAAATCTCAATTTTTTCAGGAAAATTTTCTGGAGCATTTGCTAAATCCGACTTATTGAAATGACGTCTTGGCTTAAAAAAGTCAAAAACGCTTTCTGTAGCGACACCCCAATTATTTTCAATTTCCACCAAATCCGGTTTTGAGGAGATCAACAGGGAAACAGCTCCGCCCCCTTGCGTATACTCGCCTGAAGAAGCCAATTCGTATTTTGCATAATCACTGGCGATTACGATTGCTTTTTTATCCGGATTTACTCTCACAAAATCAAGAGAATTATGCAAAGCATCTACAGCTCCGACACAGGCAAAGGTCATATCCACAACATCACAGTTTCGGAAACATCTTTCTCCAAATTCACTTTCTAAAACTTTCTCAACCATTTGCATTGCGTAAGAAGCGGTTGGCTTTGCTGCATCCAATGCACTTTCTGTACCCAAATAAATTCTGGCAATATCTTTAGGATTAATCGTATAATCTTTTATTAATTTCAATAAAGCTTCTGCTGCGAAAGTTGCCGCATCTTCATGAACATCTGGAAAACCCATCTTATGCAATCCCAATCCTTTTTCCAATTTTGCGGATTCAATTCCTCTTTTCTCTGCTAAATCTTTAATTTCCAAATATAAAGATGGTACATAATAACTTGCTGCTTCGATTCCAAAAGTCATAATTCTATAATTTTAATACTAAATTATAAAAGATAATTCAAAAAAAGGGTCGTAATTCACCTGTTTTTTAGCATTAATTACAATTTAAACTAAAAAAGCATCCCAAAATGAGATGCTTTAAAAACCTATATTCTGTTTTTAATTATTTAAAATCTTCGATCGCTTTATTCAGAGCATCAATTTGAGGATTGATACTTGACGCTTTTTGAGGATTTTGTTTTAACAATTCCATCTTTTTGCTTAAACCATCTTTCAGCATCTGAGAAATCATCATTTTTGCCTGTGGATTATCTCCTATCTGGCTTTTTGCATGACCTATCATTTTAGTAATACTTTCAGTTGCTTTTAAATTATCTGAACTCATGATCCAATTAAATCCTTCTTCCGCAGATTTACCCAATTCCGGATTTTGGAATTTAACGAATGGATAAAATGCCGCAATCGGAGCAATATTAGCCATTTGAGAAGTTACTTTATTTTTAACAACGATCGGTAACATTTGCGTCAACAGATCTTCTGAAGCTCCGCTTAAATCAATTTTATCAGCTAAAGAAGCCATTCTTGATGGGTCAATTGCCGAAATAGCTCCGAGCGAGTTTCCTCTCACTGCATTAGAAACAGCATTCACTCCTTTTTCAAAAACCGGAAGGTATTTTTTATCCTTAGTTTTCGCCAAAGCAGCAATAGCAGCTGCCTGAGTTAAGGTTTTCGGATCGTTTGATGCTATTTTTTCAACATCAGACCCTAACGTTTTCATTTGTTCAGAATTGGTTAAATCCATCAATTCCAAAGCTTTCATTCTCACTCTAAAATAGGGATCTTTAATCCCCGCAGCCAACAATTTCGTTGCAGCAGGATTTTTTCCAACCTGATCTTTAATCCCGTTCAAAGCAGCATATCTGTTTTTGAACTCTTTTGAATTCGTGAACTGCATTAAATATTGCTCAGGAGTTTTTGTATCTGTAATATCTGCCAGTAAAACACCATCTGCATTAATATTAATCAAATCCGGAGTTTTTGAAACATCAAAATTGAACGTATTTTTTGCTTCCGCATTTACCCAAACATTATATCTTTTTGGTTTACCGTTGTCGTAAACATCAATCGCCAAAGGAAACTCAAAAGGCTGATCCTGAGTTTGGTTGATGGTTACCGTAACTTGTTTTTTAACAGGTTCAAAAGTTGAAGAATAGTTCAACTTCGGGTTTCCGCTTCCGAAATACCACTGATTAAAGAACCAATTCAGGTCTTTTCCTGACACTTTTTCGAATGATAATCTTAACTGATGCGCTTCTGCATTTTGATATTCATTGGCTTTTAAATAATCGTTCATTCCCGCGAAGAAAGCATCATCCCCAAGATAGTTTCTTAACATGTGAAGAATTCCGCCACCTTTTTGATAAGTCACCAAATCGAAAACATCTTCACGAGATTCATAATTAAATCTCACCAAATTTTTCTTGAAATCGGAAGGATTGTGGATATATCTGTTAACATCTTCCAATTGGTGATAATCAGCCTGATCTTTTCCGTATTTGTATTCATTCCAAAGGTATTCGGAATAGTTGGCAAAAGACTCATTTACAGTAAGATTACTCCAGCTTTCTGCAGTCACCAAATCTCCAAACCAATGGTGAAACAGTTCGTGAGCAATAGTATCTTCCCAAGTATTTTCATCGATTAACTGTCCTGGTTTTTGTAAAATATCACTTCCGTGAAGAGTCGCGGTCGTGTTTTCCATCGCGCCACTTACATAATCTCTTCCTGAAATTTGCGCGTATTTCGCCCAAGGATAATCGTAGCCCATTTTTTTCGAGAAAAATTCGATCATTTCAGGCGTGTTTCCGTAGATCTGTTTTGCATACGGTTCGTATTCCTTTTCAATATAATAATCTACCGGAATATTTTTCCATTTGTCTTTAACGATTGCATATTCGCCCACTCCCATGAAGAAAAGGTAGGTCGAATGTCTCTTATCCATCACCCAATGATCGGTTCTCAGTCCGTTTGATTCTTTTTGAGAATCTTTCATAATTCCGTTGGAAAGCGTCACATATTTATCAGGAACTGTCATGTAAATTTCCTGAGTAGACTTTTGATTCGGCTTATCAATGGTTGGAAACCAAGCAGAGGAAGATTCTGTTTCTCCCTGCGTCCAGATTTGAGTTGGCATATCGGGATTTTTTCCTTGCGCATTAATGAAATACAAACCTTTTGCATCATTAATCGCCGCGCTTCCCTCCTGTTTCACCTCATTCGGACGGGAAGTATATTTAATATAAACGGTATAATCCTGATTTTTCTGATAGGTCTTATCTAAACTGATCTTTAAAATATCATTTTTAT
Organism: Chryseobacterium limigenitum; assembly: GCF_900114875.1. GTDB lineage: Bacteria > Bacteroidota > Bacteroidia > Flavobacteriales > Weeksellaceae > Chryseobacterium > Chryseobacterium limigenitum. The sequence goes on along the minus strand of NZ_FPKW01000003.1, from coordinate 336,781 downwards.
AATCATATTTTAAAGGAGATTTTTTACCGTTGTTATCTAAAGCTACCTCATGAATCAACATTCCCTTTGCATCAAGGGTCAATTCGTTGGTAGGATAAAAATAAGGTGAAGCCGTTAACCATTCTTCCCCGTTCATTTGTTCCTTCTGATAATCGAAATTTACTTTTAGCTTGGTATGTTTCAGTTCCGTTACTTTGGTATGAGTCGCTCTGTACACTTTTTCTCTGCCCGAGGTTTCGGTTTGTGCCGATACATTTGCGGAAAAGAAAATTCCAAGTATAGCAATCGATAAAATGGCCTTTTTCATCTTTATTTATTAATTATTTATTTTTAGAATTATTTTTTGTTAAAATATCAAAAATATCATTGACTACCGTTTCGTAATCTCCTTTTTTAAACTGTTCTTTAGTTTTGTTAAAAGCTTTTTTCAGTTCGCTTTCCGGGTTTTCATCATCAATGATTTCTACAGAACTTACTCCTTTTACCTGAAATAAAAGTTCTTTCAGTTTTTCTGCATCTGCATTTTCCTCAATATTGATTTTTAGATATTTCATATGATATAAGTGTAAAATTTGCTTTGAAAGTTACAAAAAAAGTGAAGTTTGCAGGCTTCACTTTAATTTATATTTTATTTTTAATTAAATCGCAACAGGCGCTTTAATCCCCGGATGCGGATCATAATTTTCTAACGTAAAGTCTTCAAAATTAAAATCAAAAATATCTTTAATTTCCGGATTCAATTTCATGGTCGGAAGTGCTCTTGTTTCTCTTGAAAGCTGTCTGTTTACCTGCTCAAAATGATTGTTATAGATATGAACATCTCCAAAACTGTGAACATAATCACCAACTTCAAGATCACAAACCTGCGCAACCATCATTAATAACAACGCATAACTCGCAATATTAAAAGGAACTCCCAAGAAAACATCTGCACTTCTCTGATACAGTTGAAGCGATAATTTTCCGTCTGCCACATAAAACTGAAATAAAGCGTGGCAAGGTGCCAGAGCCATATTTGGGATCTCAGCAACATTCCATGCAGAAACGATCAATCTTCTGGAATCCGGATTTTTTTTAATCTGATCGATTACTTCAGTAATCTGGTCGACAATTTTTCCGTCTGCACCGTTCCAGCTTCTCCATTGCGCTCCGTAAACAGGACCCAGATCGCCGTTTTCATTGGCCCACTCGTCCCAGATGCTTACTCCGTTATCATTTAGATATTTAATATTGGTATCGCCTTTTAAAAACCAAAGAAGTTCATAAATAATAGACTTCAAATGTACTTTTTTAGTGGTTACCAAAGGGAAACCTTTCGACAGATCATATCTCAGCTGATACCCGAAAACACTTCTTGTTCCGGTACCCGTTCTATCGGTTTTATCGGTTCCGTTGTCTAAAATATGTTGTAAAAGGTCTAAGTAATTTTGCATTTTGAAAAGCTATTTTGATGGTTCAAATTTAGAAAAATATAAGCGATTCTTTGTTATCATAAGCCATAAAAAAGCATCTACTCTCATAGATACCTTGTATTATTTGTAATGAATTTTATTCATAAAGAGAAATGTTAATTTAAATTACCAAATACTCTCAATCTTTTGATGAATATTATTGATAACAAATGTTTCTCCGCCTTTCTTACCATGCATTGCTTTCACTAAAGGTGATTCTGCAGAGACAGTCATAATTTTTTGATTATCAAAAACAATTTCTCCCAGCGATGCAGAAATGTAGAATAATCCCTTATCTGTTTTTACCAGTGCTCCGTTTTGAACTTTTGAAGATGGTTCCGCATTTATTTTCTGAACAATAGCTTGCTGATTTAAAATTTCATTCAGTTGTCTTTGAAGATTATTGACCTCTTGCTGCAACATTTCTCTTCCTGTCTCATATTTATCCCCCATTGAACTTTTGGTATCGTTGCTCGACGCTCTTGTTTCGGCGATCAGGTTTTCAAAGTTTTGAATTTTTTCAGAGATCTTCAATTTTATGATCTCCAGTATTTTAGATTTATCCATTTTCATATTTTGACATCACACAAATGTATTTATTTTCATTAAAAAATCTGTTTTTTTATCTTTTTAATTTGTCAACATAATATCACTATGGAAAGATAATTTTTCACCATAATTGGAATAATAAAAAACCTTTCTTAAAAATTTAAATTCATTCATCAATTAAATAAAATAAATAAATTATAATCAATCATTATACTTAATTAATAATTTATATACAATTAACACAACAAAAAATTATAATATATATATTTGCCGATTAAATAAAAAAAACGTCATGAAAAAGCAATTATCTCTTCTTACATTTATCTTAATGTACACTACTTCTTTCGCACAGGTTGGAATAAACACATCCAATCCGCATACCTCTTCTGCCCTTGATGTTCAATCTGATACTAAAGGACTTATCGTCCCAAGATTGACCTCGACTGCTGTTACAAGCCTTTCCAGTTCAGCAAGTGAAGGACTCATTGTTTTTGATAAAGACCAAAAGAAATTTTTAGGCTGGGACGGAACAAAATGGCAAAATCTAGGTTTTGAAGGAGGCGGAAGCGGCAGTTCATTATTAACAGGAACTATTTTTACGCAAAGTTTTGAAACCGGTGATTCTGTAAATTATACAACTGCAGGATTTGCACCTTCAAGTTTTAATTTTACATCCGGCTCTACAGTAACAGGAGACGCACCCTCTTCATCAAGTTTATTTTCTGATGGAACAAGAGGCTTCGGATACTCGAACAATAACAGTAGCGGAACAAATTCTTATATAGAATTTAATACTGTTGACGCCTCTACTTACACAAATAATATCACATTTAGTTTTGATATTGCTGCATTTTCTATCGGAAGTACGAGTAACGGCGTTGAAAATAATGATGTTGTAACGATAGAAGTAAGTACTGATGGCGGTGCCAATTACAATACAAAATTGACGTTAACAGGAGGAAACTCTTCAACAGCAACCAATACCAGATGGGCATTTTCAGGAAGCGGAATTGGAACGAACAGCTATTCTTCATCAGGAATTACGGTGGCATCATCCAGCACTGCAACCGGATCAGCAATTACGCTTACAGGTACACAGGCGATTACAAAACTATCTGTAACGGGAATTCCAAATTCAAGCCAACTGAAAGTGAGAATTGGAACCAGAAACAATGCGGCAACAGAACTTTGGGTTGTTGATAATGTAAAATTACAGGCTTTGTAATTTTTTTAATAAATAAAGTAAAGCGGACAAGATTTGTCCGCTTTTAATTTACTTTTTGGCTAATATTTTAATTTATTTTTCAAATACTGCGTAATCTGAAACTTTGAAATTGAAATCTTTTCCGTTATTGAAATCTCTTTTTGAGCCGTCAAAAACATTTTTAAAGCTCCCGGAAAGATTTTCATCCTGAATACTGAAATTTACAGGTTCTTTTGACATATTTAGAACAACCAAGACCTCATCTTTCCCATTTTTTCTGATGTAAGCTAAAATTTTATCGTTTGCTGTCGTATTTAAAAGATGAGTTCCAACATTTGGATCACCTCCTCTTAATGCAGGGTTTGATGATTTTAAGCTTAATAAAGTTTTATAAAAATCTGAAACCTGATAGGTATTTGTCCATTTTATAACATCTTTTTCGAAAAATTCCAGTCTTTTCATATTCGGAAGTTCCTGTCCTGAATATAATAACGGAACGCCATTCCAGGTTGCAGAAAATGCGGCCATTGGTTTTGTGATTACACCATATTTCTCGTATTCCGTTCCGTTCCATGAGTTTTCGTCGTGATTTGATGTAAACCAGGCTCTCATAGAAGAATCTCCAATATTTGAATACTTTATCAACAGGTCTTTTAAATCCTGCAAAGGCAAGTTTTTATTGTAATAATCGGCAGATTTGTGCATCCAGGACCAAGAATAGCTTGCATCGAAAACTTTTCCGTATTCGGGAGTTTCCAATTCATCAAATTCTCCCAACCAGAAAAGTGGCTTTACAGTTTCAACTTCAGGACGTGCCTGTTGCCAGAAATCTACTTCTACCCAAGAAGCCAAATCACATCTGAAACCATCGATATTGGTTTCTTTAACCCAAAATTTCATGGCATCGATCATTGCTTTACGCATCTCCGGATTTTTATAATCTAATTCGATGATATCATCCATTCCGGATGCGATGTGAAATTTTCCGTCCGGATCTTTTAAATAGAATTCAGGATGTGTTTTTGTCCAGACATGATCCCAGCCTGTATGATTCGCCACCCAATCGATGATGACTTTGAATCCCAATCTGTGAGCTTCATTCACCATGTGTTTGAAATCGTTAAGTGTTCCAAATTCAGGATTGATGGAAGTGTAATCTGATGCAGCATACGGACTTCCCAGACTTCCTTTTTTCTTTTCCTGAGCAATCGGAGTGATCGGCATGAACCAAAGCGTCTTTACTCCCATTGATTTTAAGCGTGGCATTTCTTTTTCGAATGCTTTAAAAGTTCCTTCCTTGGTATATTGTCTGACGTTGACTTCGTAAATATTAGTAGAGTGTTTCCATTCTTTCGGCAAATCCATAGTGTTCTTATTTGTATTTTGAGTGGTACAGGAAACAATTCCCAGACCAATTACAGCGAGTAAAAATAATTTTTTCATTAATCAAGTTTTGACAAAAATAATGAATCGCAATGTAAGTGAGTGAATTGTTAATGATGAATTTTGCTTTGCAAGTGATTTTTTTTAGTGAAATAAAGAGGTAAATGGATGAATTTTATTTTTTTAACACAAAAAGAGCAAAGTTTTTTAATGTCATTGCGAGGAGCGTAGCGATGAAGCAATCTTAGTAAGTTTATTCTCTTTTAAACTACTCGTTGAGATTCCTGCAGAATCACAAAGCGTATGTTATTTTATTGCTTTGAGATTGCTTCGTTGCTACACTCCTCGTAATGACGGGAATCTTTGAAAATAACAATAAAAATCCTAGCCCCGATTGAAGTGAAAATCCTTTTTTGAAAAAAAAGATTGTAGCGGAAAGCGGGAAATAGCTCCTAAAGAATACCTAATTGGTAATATAGAAGATTCTTTCTCCTGTGGAATGAAAAATATTATGTTGAAGTTTTTTGAATAAAAAAGCCCCGAATTTTCATTCAGGGCTATATATTTTAAGTATTATCTTTCGTCGTCGCTGTCGTCTTCATCATCGAAAACATCGTCGTCATAGTTTTCTTCTTCCTCATCATCGAAGTTGTCATCGTCTTCATCTACAAAACTGCTTCCTCCAGCAAAGTCATCCTCGAAAGCAAAATCGTCCTCCATTAAAGGCATTGCAGATTTCTTTTTACCTCCTGCACTTCCGTTTTTGCTTGGTGCTTTCAACGGAACGTTCCCAAATCTGTAAACTGTGATCGGATAATTAACTCCTTTGGTCTCATCGATCACCTCAACAAGCTCACAGAAGAATTCCCAAAGATCCAGAAATCCGTATTGGAACTGCGCCTTTTTACCAGCACTTTCAAACGCCTCATCAATGTATACATCCGACATAATCTCCCCATCTCCATCATCACTCATATCTTCTAATGGAACAGTTTTTATGATCGTCCCGTCATCTTCCAATAAATTAAAAGTTGAAAGCTCCTCGCCCTGAAGACTGAACGCACTTTTAATTCCTAAGTGTAAGTTCCATAGCGTCTGTTTTCCTTTAACTTCGATATCACGGAAAATATCTTCTTTTGCATCTAATATTACGCGGATTTTGTAAACCATATCAGTTTTATAAATTACTTTTTTGCCTTTGTTATTATGATTAATTTCTGTTGCAAATATATAATAAATGAGATGTGACAAAAAAATATTTATGAATTTTTTAAAATATTTTTTTTTCTTACATTTTGCAGAAATTATTTACTTTTCTCAAGCATAAAACTGAACTTCGTGCCTTCAAGATAGACACTCTCTACCGTAATGTTTTCGTTATGAGCCTCAAGGATATGCTTTACGATGGCCAATCCAAGTCCTGAACCACCTTCTCTTCTGCTTCTGCTGGTTTCTACACGATAAAATCTTTCGAAAATTCTTGATAAAACTTCTGATTTTATTCCCATTCCGTTATCGATGACCTCTATCAGCACTTTATTTTTCAGCACACTTGTCTTTACAACAACTTTCGCTTCCTGTCTGTTCGCATAATGAATAGCATTTGAAACTAAATTGATGAAAACCTGCGAGATCTTCTGTTTATCGGCATCCACAAAAATCTGAGGATTTAAGGTCTGAATCTGTAATGTAGTATTGTGTTTTTCAGCTTCGAGATCCAGAAGATCGAAAATTTCTTTGATCAATAAATTGACATCAAATCTTGAGACATTAAGATTGATTTCTCCGGCTTCAAGCCTGTTGATCATGTCCAGATCTGTAACGATGGCAATTAATCTTTCAACCGAAATATCAATTCTTTCTAAATATTTGTCCCTGATCGTAAGATTATCGACCCCGCCGTCCCTCAATGTCTCCACATATCCCTGAATGGAAAATAGCGGAGTTTTAAGCTCATGAGAAACGTTTCCGATGTATTCTTTACGATAGCTTTCCATTTCTTTCATCATATCAAGCTCAGTGACTTTTTGCTGATTAAGATCTGAAAATCTTTCTCCCAATTCTTTAATGGTGATATTTTCATCGTTATCATGAACGATCTCCTGCGGTAAAAGCAAAGAAAGTCCACGAACCTGTTTTTTGCCATAATAATTAAACAGCAATTCTAAAACCAAATAATTAATGATAAAAATAAGGATTAGACATATAAAAAGTCCAATTTTAAAGAATGGGGTTTTGTAATAAATATCCTTTAGCGAATCAAAAACGATCACCAAAAAGAACATCACCAATGTCAACAGACATGATGCTACGAGGGTAAGTCTGTAAAATTTCAATTTTACAAGATTTTATTGGTTTATGTAAAGTTAGGTTTTTTTAAGCTATAAAACGATCAGCTTATACCCAATTCCTTTTAGAGTCTGAATGGTATTAATTCCCAGCTTTTCTCTTAATCTTCTGATATGAACGTCGATCGTTCTTTCTCCAACGATAACATCGTTCCCCCAAACTTTTTCCAGGATCTCTTCTCTTTTAAATACTTTTTCTGTATTTGAAGCTAAAAGATAAAGAAGATCAAATTCTTTTTTCGGAAGTAAAAACTGCTGCCCGGCTTTTGATACTCTGAAGTTGTCTTTATCAATAATTAAATCTCCAATTTCAATTAATTTAGCATTATCTGAAACCTGAGAAGTTAACTGTAATAAAGCATTAACTTTAGAAATAAGAATTTTTGGTTTGATCAGTTTTACGATATAATCATTCGCTCCGGCCTGAAAACCTGCTAACTGAGAGAACTCCTCGCTTCTTGCCGAAAGGAAAACAATCAGCGTTTTGTGAAGTTCTTTTATTTTACGAAGTTCCTGACAAGTTTCGATACCGTCTTTTTCCGGCATCATTACATCTAATAAGATAAGATCCGGAACGATTTGTTTAGCTTTGTCAATCCCTTCGTTACCGTTGGTAGCCGTATAGATGTCGTAGCCTTCCTTTTCTAAGTTATAAGACAGGATCTCTAAAATATCCAGTTCATCGTCTATTAAGAGTATTTTCTTTTGGTTCATTTTTAATTTTTACTGAGTCAAAGTTAACAATTTTTAAAGCATAGATTAATAAATAAACTATCGTTCACATAAAGTTAACAATAATAGCATTTTGTTAATGTTTAGTTAAGAAAAATTTAAATTTCGCTAAACCATTTTCACCACGAATGTTTTATTCCTTTGCACCGAAAGAATCAGTAAATAAAGTAAGTACAATAATGAAAATTTATAAACTTAGTGTTGCAGTCTTATTTTTATCCGGATCTGTATTTTATGCTCAAGAAGTAAAAAAAGATACAATAAGTAAGGAGAAAAGAATTGAAGGCGTAGTAATCCAAGGAAGCAGTAGTAAGAAAACTGAAACTGCCGTATTAGGAGAGCAAAAGAAAGCTATTATTCAAAAACAGGCTGTAAGTGCTGAAGAAATTTCCAGAAAAGGGATTTCCAACGTAGAACAAGGTCTTACAAAAGTAACAGGAATCACTACGGTAGAAGGAAGAGGACTTTTCGTAAGAGGTTTGGAAGAGAGATATAATTACCTGTTAATCAACGGGCTTGGATCACCTTCTAACAACCCATTCCAAAAGATCATCGCATTAAAGCAATTCCCAACCGATGTTGTGGGTAAATTAAACATCTACAAAACCTTCAACTCTAATCTTTATGGAGATTTTGCGGGAGCGACTTTTGATATTGAAACGCTGACGATGGAGAAGTCTTTCTCGAAGATTGAATTTGGAATTGGAGTTAATACAGCAAGTACATTTAGAAATAATTTTAAAGTTTCTGAAGGAGCAGACGGTTTTAATGGTTATTTAGGATTGAATTCTGATGATAAAAAATTACCTTCAGCAATCAGAGACTCAAGACCAAATAACTACAGATTTTCAGCAAATGAATCTTTAGCTCAGTTTAAAGACAGCTGGAATGTTGATCAGGTAAAATCTTTACCTAATACAAGCATAGGTTTTACAACTGTACAAAAAGTAAAAGCTGGTGAGACAGGAAATATTGGAATTCTATTTTCATTAAATCAAAGCAACGAATATTCTTATAAAGAAGGGGCAAAGAACCAGTTTAAGGATTTCGGAGGTGTAATTAATCTTAATAACGATCTATTAAGAAAGCAGTATAATTACGAAATAGAATCTTCGGCATTACTAGGTTTTGCTTATAAAAATAAAGGAACTGCGATCAATTTAAACGCAATGTACCTACAAAACGTAAATAATATTATTGAAGATTATTACGGATACAAAAACAATCAGGTACAAAACAAAGATGTCGGTTTTTTCCGTACCAATCAACAGGATTTGTCGAGATTTCTTAATATTCAATTAACCGGTTCTCAAAAGCTTGGTGAAAGACAACAAGTAAAAGCCGGAGGTAGTTATGTTATCAACAACTATCAACAACCAGACAGAAAAATATTAGAAGGAAGCCGTCAAGATCTAAATGGTAATATGTTATCTGATGATCAATTATACTTAGCATACGGAGGAAATAATATTATCCGTCAGTATCTTGATGTAAATTCTAGATTTTATGGATCTGCATATGGAGAATACTCAATTTTCTTAGGAGAAAAGGGGGATAAAAAAGATTATCCAATGCAATTATCAGTTGGATATAATGGTTTTGCAGATTTAAGAAAGACATCATATCGTTTCATCTTTGGAAAACCAAACGGAACTGCAGGACAGGCTTTTCTAATTGATAAAAATAGTCCTCAAGCTAAATTTAATCAAGACTTAGCTAATAATTTATTCTATTTCCAAGAAGAATCTGATGGATCTAAGTTCTTTACAAGTATGTATCAGTTTGTAAATGCAGGGTATATTAATTTCAATTATAAGCCGTCCGAAAGTTGGGATTTCTTACTTGGAGCCCGTTATGAGAATGATATGACTTTAATTCGTTTCTCTGCACAGGGAGCTGCTAATAAAACCAATTTAGATAAACAAAGAAATTTATTCTTACCATCAATTTCCATCAAAAAAGCACTTAACAGTAAAAACAATTTAAGATTTGCATTCAGTAAAACGGTAACAAGACCTGTTCTTATTGAAACTATGGATATTGATTACATCAATCCCGACAACGAAACGATCAGAGGTAATCCGAATATTGAAAACAGTGACAATTACAACTTTGACTTGAAATGGGAATACTTCCCAAGTACTAAAGAAATGTTTGCAGTAAACTTATTTGCAAAAAGAATTAATAATGCCATCGAAAGATCATTTGTTTCTTCAGGAGATGCAAACGGAGTAACAGTCACTTTTTACAATGCTAAAAAAGCAGATCTAGCAGGGATAGAATTAGAAGGGATTATCAGCTTAGGAAGAATTTCTGATGCATTAAGTAAATTCACTTTAGGAGCCAATGCAACCTTCATGTATACGGATGTTGAAAGAAGTCAACAACAATTAGAACTAGAGCAACCTAATCCAAATTATTACAAAGGAGATTTACACAAAAGAGGACTTCAGGGAGCTTCTCCATACACCATCAATGCTGATTTGAAGTATGAGATGAAAACCAAAAATAACTTTAGCAGAACATTCTCTTTAGTATATAATGTTTCAGGATCTAAAATATACGCTGTAGGAACTTCAGGAGCGGATAATTATTACGAAAAGCCATTCCATCAGCTGGATTTTGTTTATCAGGAACAAATTAACAAAAACTGGAACATAAAAGCGGGTATTCAAAATATCTTAAACAACAGATATAAAATCTTACTTGGAGACAAAAGCTATTACAACGTAGATACTAACGGAACCAATACTTATACAGACTATTTCCGAGGAACTAACTTCAACCTAACAGTAGGTTATACATTTTAATCAATTTTAATAAATAAATCATATATAAAAATGAAAAAAAGAGTTTTATCATTATTAACGTTAACATTTGCGTTAACAGTAGCCTTAAATTCATGTACTATTGATGTAAATGATGGATTAGGAGATGGTACAGTTACGACTCCTGGAACTACAGAGAGCGTATTGAGCGGAAGTGGAACATTATCAGGAACTATATCAAAAGATCTTTTAATAAAAAAAGGAAACTATACATTAAAAGGGATCGTAAAAATTACAGGAAATGCAACTCTTACCATAGAAGCCGGAGCCAACTTTACTGTTGATACATCTACAAACAGTAGCTTAGTAGTTCTTCAGGATGGAAAAATTAACGCTGTAGGAACAGCTTCTGAGCCAATTGTATTCACGACAACAACTAAAACACCTGGAGACTGGGGAGGAATTACTCTTTACGGAAACGCTCCTATCAAAGCTATAAACGGAACAGCTACTGCTCTTTCTGAAGATGGAAATGCAGTGTATTACGGAGGGAATGATGCTAATTCAAACTCTGGAACAATGAAATTTATCCGTGTTGAATATGCTGGTAAGAAAATCGGTGACGGTACATCTGAAACCAACTCTATGACATTCTACGCTGTAGGAGCAGGAACTACTTTAGAAAATCTTGTGACTTACAAAGGAACTGATGATGGTTATGAATTCTTCGGAGGAACGGTAAGTGCAAAAAACATTGTTTCTTATGGTAACTATGATGATTCTTTCGATTGGCAGGATGCTTGGAGCGGACAAAACAATACAAACTGGTACGCTTTCCAAACAGGTGTTGGTAACTTCGGAATGGAAATCGAAGCTTCTAGTAATGTAGATAATGTAGCTCCAAAAATTTCTAATATTACATTGATCAGAAATACCAATACAAACCCTGAAACAGCAAACTCACCTGAGATTTCAGCTATTCAGTTTAAAAAGCAAGGAACAGGAATTTTCTCTAATGTTTATATCAGTGGATACAAAAATATCGGTAATCAAAAAGGATATTCTGTTCTTATCCAGGATGCTGCAACTGAAACAAGCCAGGTAAATACAGGTAAAGTTGTTGTTTCACCTCTCACTTATTTAAACTCTGATAATGCAGGAGTTTGGGGATATGCTTATACTCCAAATGGTGCAAAAACATTTACAAACACATCTACAGTTACAAAAGTTGTTCTAACAGCAGGAGCTTGGGCTACAGTAGACGGAGTAAACCTTTTAGCAGGATTACAATAATCGAGTAATTAGTTTCTTCATATCAAATTCAAATACCCTTGGGAAAATATTTTTCCCAAGGGTATTTTTTATTATTGAAATTCTATTAAATCTTTAAATTGTAATTAATTATCAATAACATTAAATTTCAATTCGGAAAATAAATTGAAAAGCTATAATTTCGAGTTTTTAATTGCTTATTCTTATATTTGAGCATTCAATCTTTAAAGTTTAAAAAACTCTCGTCTTTAAAAGAATTAAGGGGAACGAAGATTATCATTAAATAAAAGGTCAGGACTAAATCTAAAATATATGAAAAGGAATTACTTAAAATTAATTGCCGCAGCTTTATTCATCAGCACTACATTTACGATCTATTCGTGCAGTAAAGATGATGATGAAACTCCAACAATAACTCCTGTGGGAATTGCTGTAGACACCAATAATTTCAAAGGTGAAGTTCCTAACGGACAAACGGTAACGCTAGACCCTACCAAAGTATATAAATTAACAGGATCTATCATTATTAAAAACGGTGGAAAACTTATTATTCCTGCCGGAACAAGAATTGTTGCCATTAGCGGAGCTTCTTGTTACGTTACCGTTGAACAGGGCGGTCAGCTTTTTGCAAATGGAACCTCGGGATCTCCGGTATTATTCACCTCCAGTACAACCACTCCGGGAAGCTGGGGCGGAATCGTTATTTGCGGTAAAGCACCTATCAATACAGGAACTACAGCAACATCCGAATTAGGAAACGCAACCTACGGAGGAACATTAGCTACCGATAATTCCGGATCTTTATCATATGTAAGAATAGAATATGCCGGAGCTGTTTTCACTGGTACTACAGAATTCAACGGACTGTCTTTATTCGGTGTTGGTAACGGAACCGTAGTAAATAATATCGCTGCCGTAAATGGTTCTGATGACGGTATTCAAATTTATGGAGGAACAGTAAATGTCTCTAACATTGTTTCTCTAGGAAATGAAGATGACGCCTTCGAATGGACGGACGGCTGGAACGGAACCGCAACCGGAATCTACACAAAAAGAAGAGCCAACGGGACCGGAAATACAGGAATTAAGGGAAGTAATAATGCAACCAATCCGGATGCAACACCAAGATCTAATCCAACCATCAAAAATGTAACGTTCATCGGAGGTACAACAGGTGAAGCTGATGCCATAAAATTAAAACTTGGAACTTACGCAGTCCTTGATAATTTAGTCGTTTCAAACTGGACAACAGGTGTAAATATCGAAAGTGATGCTTCTGTAGCCAATTTTAACGGTCATAAAAAAATCACCGGAGCTTTGTTTAATACCACTACAACTAAAGTTTCCCTAAAATCTACTGCCGGAGCAACTGTCCCGATCGTAGATACTACTTTTGTTGAAAAATCAGACGCAACAGGAGCCGGAAACGGTATTTTAACACCGACTTGGGCTACAGGAGGATGGTCTTCTCTTTAGATTTAAATATAAAATAAAAACGCCCTCGGAAATCGCTTTTCGAGGGTGTTTCATTATAAAAAACAAGGATTAAAAAATATATTAGATCTTATAGCAATCTTACTTCTTCCAGAATAAAGTACCATTATTCATTAAAGCTTCAACAGCAGACATTCTTGAAACAGCCTCTGCCGAACAGCTCGCATCAACCAAAACAACATTAGCATCATCTCCCGATTTTGGCCATTGCTGATTCCCTTTATCATCTAATGGAAGGATATTTTGTGTAGCAAACTGCAATGTTCTTGAAAGGTGAAATTCTGTAGCATAGCCATACAATTCAGCAATTAAATTCGCTTTCTGAAGCATATTTCCCGATCCGAAAGTACTCCAGTAATCCTGAACGTTATCATTTCCGATCAAAACATTCACTCCATATTTTTTCAATGCAGGAATCGGCATTACTTTTCCGGTGAATGGGACAGATGAAGCAATTCCCACCTTTGCAAAAGCCAATCTTTCTGCAATTTTTTCTGTTTCTTTTTGATTTAAATGGGCTAAAGCAAAGGCATGACTTACAAAAGTTCTTCCTTGAAGTTGGGGATTTTCAATGGCTTTATCAATTAAATAATTAATAGTTTTCATCCCGGACTCTCCTACTTCATGCAAGTGAATATCAATTCCTTTATTATTGTCCAAGGCTAATTGTACTGTAAAATCAAGTACTTTTTCGATGCTTCCGTCGATACTCAAAGGATCAAGTCCGCCAATAAATCCTACATGTGGTAATTTTGCCACCTCTTTCATCAAAGGAACAGAATCCGTATAATACAAACCATGTTGAGGAAAAGCCACCAATTCTGCACCGAAAGAATCTTTTTTATTCTCTAAAGCTTTCTCCAGATTTTCTAACGATTTCAACCCAGAAGTAGGATCAATATTGAAATGTGTTCTTACATAATTGGTTCCGTAACTTTGTAGAAGATCAATTAATTGTTCGGCACGTTCAACCGAAGTTTTCAACAATTCCGGAATGATTTTCTGTTCGTAAGCAATCATATCTTTTACTGTTTTCTTTTTCGGAGAAAGTGTCTGCCATGGAAGCCCATACCAAGTTTTATCCAAATGAACGTGCATATCCCTGAATGCCGGAAGCATCAGTTTTCCTTTTGCATCAAAAGCATTAGAATTTGCATCGTTTGGTTTAATTGATTGTATTTTTCCATCTCCGATTTCGATACAGAATAAATCTGTCTTTGTTTTGATAATCTCCTCATTATCATATTCGAAACCCGTTTCCAAACGGACATTTTTCAGCGTATAATGTCCTTTAGCAAGAGGTTGATTGTGTAATTGCATGATCCCAAGTTTAATCATACAAAATTACACCTGCAAAATCTTAAATACGAGTATCAATTATGCCTTGTTCTGTATCAATTATTCTTTGAATTGAGAAGGCGTCATTCCTGTTTGCGCCTTAAAAAATTTTGAAAAACTCGCATGATCATAGAATCCGAGATCGTAAACAATATCTTTTACAGACATTTTCGAGACTTTTAATAACCGTTTTGCTTCGAGTAAAATTCTGTCCTGAATAAGAGAAGAAGCTGATGTATTAAGGTTTTTCTTACAGACAATATTTAAATAATTAGCCGAAATATTCAATTTTTTGGCATAAAAAGAAACCGAGCGTTCAGTTTTAAAATGAATATCAATTAGGTTTAAAAATTTAGAAATAATCGGATTCGAATAATACACTTCAAAATCTTTGAAAGCTCCCTCCACTGATTTACTAACCAGTAAACCAATCAATTCACTTCTTTTTTGAATAACTTCCCAAAAGGTATTTTCCTCATTTAATTCCTTTTGAATCGTTTTAAATTCATGTAAAATCAATTGATAAATTTCTTCCGAAATCGTAAAAGCAGGATGCTGAAAATAATACGAAGCCGAAAATCTCAACGCCGGAAGAAAACTTTCATACCACTCGCGACTGATCATTAATTGATATCCAACCGTCTCTTTTTCAATCACCCATTGATGAACCTGATCCGGAAAAACCAGATGGATCTGATGATCTTCAACCTGATATTCAACAAAATCAATTGTGTGAGAACCTTTTCCTTTTTCAAAAAGATTAATGATAAAAAAATCGTGTTTATGAGGCTCATCAATTCTTCTTTCACCATACAATTCATTGAACAACAAGTTACAACCCTGCGATTGTTTTTCTGCAAATTCATGAATTCCTAAAATGGGAAAATAATCCAGCTGATGGCTCATTGTGCTAATTTTCTCCCTAAAATAAATAAAATTTGTGAGAGAAACGAATCCTATAATTTTGATTAAAACACAATATTTCCCTGATGGATCAAAGATTCTACGTTTGAAATTCTTGAAACGGCTTCAGCCGAACAACTTGCATTAAGGAAACTCAAATCTGCATTGTCTCCAACTTTTGGCCATTGCTGATTCCCTTTATCATCCAACGGAAGAATATTTGCCGTTGCCAATTTTAAGCTTCTGGATAATAAAAATTCTGTTGACTGGCCATATAATTGCACCATTAAATTGGCTTTCTGCAATACACTTCCTGTTCCGAAAGTATTCCAATGATCAACGATACTGTCGTTTCCTGTTAAAACCTCAACATTATATTTGTACAAAGTCGGAATCGGCATAATTAGACTTCCAAAAGGAATGGTTGAGACAATTCCTATTTTTGCGTTACCTAATTTTTCTGCAATTTCTTCCTGCTTTGCTTTTTCTAATTTTCCCAGAACGAAGCAATGACTTAGATATGTTTTCCCTTTCAAATCAGGATTTTCATTCACTTTATCAATTAAATATTCAACGGTTTTTAAACCAGATTCACCGCTTTCATGCAGGTGAATGTCGATTCCTTTTTTGTTCTCTAAAGCAAGTTGAACCGTAAAATCAACTGTTTTTTCAATCGCTCCGTCAATTGTAAA
Organism: Chryseobacterium limigenitum; assembly: GCF_900114875.1. Classification (GTDB taxonomy): domain Bacteria; phylum Bacteroidota; class Bacteroidia; order Flavobacteriales; family Weeksellaceae; genus Chryseobacterium; species Chryseobacterium limigenitum. Next base: position 320,647 of record NZ_FPKW01000003.1, on the reverse strand, counting down.
AGGATCTACTCCACCGATAAAATCGATATCCATTTTTGCAGCTTCTTTCAAATACGGAACTGAATCTGTATAAAAAACGCCATGCTGTGGAAAAGCTACCAACTCTGCTCTGAAAGTTTTCTTTTTGTTATCTAAAGCTTCCTGCAGATTTTTTAATGATTCTAATTTTGAAGTCGGTTCAATATTCACATGACTTCTTGCGAAAGACGTTCCTTTTGACTGTAACAATTCAATCATCTTCTCAGCTTTAAACGTTGAGTTTTTCAACATTTCAGGAAGCATCTTTTGCTCTAAAGCGATCATCCCCTTTACTCCCCCCGTTCTTTTTCGGACTGCCTGCCATTTGTCTCCATAAAAAGTTTTATCCAAATGAATATGCATATCTTTAAATGCAGGTAACATTAAAAATCCTTTGGCGTCAACCGCTTTTGCATTCGGTTGGTTGGGAGCTATTTTTGAAATTTTCCCGTTTTCAATTTCGATATAAAATAAATCGGTTTTTGTTGAAATCACTTCACCTTCTTCGTATTCAAAACCAGTTTCGAGACGAACATTTTTTAAGCTCAATTTTCTTTTTGCAGAAATTGTTTCGCTATCAAAAATTGAATTTGCCATCATAATATTAGGAGCTAAAGTTAGTCCGGCCATTACCAGTGCCGAATTTTTAAGAAAATCTTTACGAGATATGTTTGAAGTGTTCATTTCCAATCTATTTATTACAAATTTAAAAAGAACTGAAATGATGGAAGTGTATGGTTTATTGCATTGTCTGTATGATTTATTGAATCTTAATTTTATCAATCGGAACGGGCTTTAGCCAAAATTTAATATTTATAATTATGAAAAAGGCTTCGACTCCGCTCAGCCTCACAGCACTAATACTATCCATAAGGTTATTCACTGTCAGGCTGAGCGGAGTCGAAGCCTTTCAAGTTTTGTAGATTCTGTTTTTTATGTCCTGCAGATTTCACGGATTTACACAAATGATTGTCTTTTATTTGTGTAAAATATTCGTGGCATTTTTGTTTTAATCAAAACAAAAAAGGACGAAGTTTCAAACCTCATCCTTTATAAATTTTATATTTTAATTTTAAGAAAAATCAAATTTTCTCACCGCTTCAAGCGTCATATCAATTTCTTTATCCTTGATCGCATCACTGATGAAATACGTTTCATATCCACTTGGCGGAAGATATATTCCATTAGTCAGCATTTGATGGAAAAAATTATTGAATAATGAATGGTTTGCTTCCTGAGCTTCATCAAAATTAGAAACTCTATTGATATGGAAGAATACAGACATCATCGAACCTTTTCTGTTGATTTTATGAGCAATCCCTTTTTCATTTAAAATTTTTCCGATTTCAAAATCTAAGGTTTCTGTTGTTTTATTAAGATTATTGAAGAAGTTTTCATCCTTTTTGATCAATTGAAGCGTTTTTAAACCCGCTCTCATTGCCAAAGGATTTCCGCTTAATGTTCCGGCCTGATAAACTCCACCTTTTGGAGCTAAGTGATCCATAATTTCGTTTCTTCCGGCAAAAGCACCAACCGGCAAACCGCCTCCGATTACTTTTCCATAGGTTACCAAATCCGCTTTTACGTTATATAATTCCTGAGCGCCTCCGAAAGCCAGTCTGAAACCTGTCATTACCTCATCAAAAATCAATAAAGCTCCGTTTTCGTCACAGATCTTTCTTAAATTTTGAAGAAAATTATTTTCCGGAAGAACACACCCCATATTTCCGGCAACAGGCTCAATGATTACGGCTGCAATTTCACCTTGATTATGACGGAAAAGATCCTGAACCTGCTCAAAATCATTATATCTTGCCAACAAAGTATCTTTTGCCGTTCCTGCTGTTACTCCAGGAGAATTCGGATTTCCAAAAGTAGCGGCACCACTTCCCGCTTTGATCAAAAATGAATCTGAATGACCGTGATAACAGCCTTCAAATTTCACAATTTTATCTCTTCCTGTAAAACCTCTTGCCAATCTCACAGCACTCATACAAGCTTCTGTTCCTGAAGAAACCATTCTGATCTGATCGATATTCGGAACATTGTCTACGATAAATTTCGCGATTTCAGTTTCCAATTCTGTCGGAGCTCCGAAAGAAAAGCCTTTCTCCGCCTGAATTTTTAATTCCTCCAACACTTCTGGATGGGTGTGGCCTAAAATTGCCGGTCCCCAAGAATTGATGTAATCGATATAAGTGTTGTCATCAGCGTCTGTAAGATAAGCGCCTTTTGCAGACTTCATGAAAACAGGCACTCCACCCACTGATTTGAATGCGCGTACTGGAGAATTTACTCCTCCGGGAATGTATTTGTAAGCTTCATCGAATAAAGCTGAACTTCTTTGATATTTCATATGTAGTTGTTGGTTGACAGTTGACAGTTAACAAGCAACTATAAAACTATCAACAAAAAATTAGTTTCTAGGTTTTTTGTCAATCAGATAAATTAACTGTCCTGCAGATGGCTGCTGACCTTCATCCATTCTGTTTTTTGCGTATAATTTGTGTAATTTGATGCCGAATTTTTGGGCAATATCGTGCATATCTTCTCCTGAAAGAGCTTTGTAGGTTGCTGTATTTCCATCTGAGTTTTTAGATTCAAGGAAAACAATTTCATCTTTCTTTAAAACATCACTTTGAAGTTCGTTCCATTTCGTCAGTTTGCTTTCGCTTACTTTGAATTTATTTGCTATGAACTGAACATTAGTATCTTCAGGAATAATGATATATTTTAAGCCGTCATTTGGATGACTTTTAATTAAAATTGAATTAAGAATTTCAGCTTTTGTCTTAATTCTTTCCACTCTTTTTTGCTGTTGAGCGAAAGAAGTCTGCTTGTAAGGAACATTTACTGTAACAGGATCTTTATCTTTCTTTACAAATTTTGAAGGCTCTAATCTTGCCATAAAAGCTCCGTCATCTTTCAGATCAGGATACATTTTAAGAACGGCGTACAACACTTCTTTAGAACTTGTATTATCAAATTCGTACAGTTTATATCTTTCAATTTTACCGATTAGGATGGAAGCATAACGTGGATTTGTTGCATAGCCAGCCTTTTTCAGACCATATGCCCACGCCTTGTAATCTTTCATATCTAAATTGAAAAGACCTGTATAATATTTTCTTGTTGATAAAAATATCGAGTGATCTTCGTAAGACTGTCTGGGGTCTTCATACACACGGAAACACTCATTGGGAGCGTCATCGGTATGTTTCATAGTTTTACCCGTCCAGTCTTCTTTACATTTTATTCCGAAATGATTTTTACCTTCCTGAGCCAATCTGCTCTGTCCGCCACCAGTCTCAAGAAGTCCCTGAGCAAGCGTAATAGAAGCAGGAATTTTATACTTTTCCATCTCTTCTACTGCATATTGAGCGAATTTTTGGATGTATTGGTCTTCAGTAGCCCAAGTCTGAGCCGAGAATTTTGATAAAACTAAAAGGCTTATTAGTAAGAAAAGTCTTTTCATGTTTTTCAATTTTACTTTATATAATTAAATTTCTATTCTGTTTCTCTAAAAGCAAATTTGCTCCTTCAATACCCTGTAATCCACCCGTGTGGAAGCACAAGATCTTGCTGTTTTCAGGAAAATATTCTTCATCAATCAGTTGAAAAACCTTCTGCATCATCTTTCCTGTATATATCGGCTCTAACGGAATCCCGTATTTCTCCTTGAAATCATTGATAAAACGGATGTTTTCATCTTTTATTTTACCATAACCTCCAAAACTTGAATCTATTAGATCAAAATTTCTTTTTAAGGTTAACTCAGAGATTTTATTTTCCAAAGACGAATCGTCAACTACCTTAAAACCTATAACTTTCTGATTCTCTTCACAAAATTTGGAAATCCCGGCAATCGTACCTCCGGTTCCAACTGCGGTGCAAAGATAATCAAAATCTTTTGTATCATTATTCAGCATCATTTTTACGCCCTGTACAGCATCTTCACTGGTTCCGCCTTCAGGAATGATCAACGCATCAGGAAATTCATGTTGTAGAAATTCTGATAATTTTTCTTTGTTTCGATATTCTTCGCGGGTGATGAATTTTAAATTCATCCCGTTTCTTTTTGCAAAAACTAAAGTTGGATTGTCACGCCATTTATCTTTTAATTCTTCTCCTCTAATGATTCCCAATGTTGAAATTCCCGATAAATTTCCGACAGCAGAAACCGCAGAAATATGGTTTGAAAATGCTCCGCCAAAGGTTATGATATAGGGTTTTTCAGGATTTTGACTTAAATAATTATTGATGTTATAAAAAAGTTTCCAATATTTATTTCCTGAAATTTGAGGATGAACGAGGTCTTCTCTTTTAATGAAAAGTTTTATGTTTTTATCAATGGAGATTTCCTGAATGGGGATTTTTTCTGTTGGGAGTTGTAATAGCATTCTTTATTAATGATATTGTTTTAACAAAATTACTATTTTTTGTTCGTTTTGTCTTGAAACAAAAGAACCAAAAGTTCAAGACTTGGAAACTTTCGCTAAAAATTATTTCTGTTCTATAAAAATTCTAAAACTTGCGCGAATTCAAAATTTATCCTTTCATTCAATATTCGTCTCGCGCTTCAAACAGTAGAATTTTATTAACGTTCACAGAATAAATTTTCTTAACGCTCCATTTTCCTATGTCAGTTTACCACCGTTGAAATATTAGAAATAAAATTCAAAAATAAACCCATTTACAAATATTTCCTAAAACTCCAGAATTTTCTTTTTTTGAGATAATTTAGATTGAATTCATTGGCGTAGGCTTCTCTTTCGAAGGAAATTCTTTTGTAGGCTTGATAGCTGTCTTTTAATTTAAAAAACCAGTAATAATATTCGATGACATAGAAGATATAGAAGAAAATAATGAGCATTTCCAACTGCTGCCTGAAATGGATTTTTTCGTGATTGATAAGTATTTTATTTTCCTTATCTTCGGGTTTCCTTACGAAGATAAAGGGAAAAAGAGCGATGCCATTAATTTTAAGTTTTTTTAATGGCTTTTGGCACACAATTATCATAATAACAAATATAAAGTTTTTTGACTTAGAGATTTAACTTATGGCACTTTTTGACATCAAAGAAGGTGAAGACTTTTACTACAACGAGCAGGGGTACAAAGTTTTTACAGAAAAATTTCATCTGAAAAGAGGACATTGCTGTAAAAGTGGCTGTAGACATTGTCCTTACGGATACGATAAAAAGACCGACACATTCATTAAAAACGATAAAAAAAATAAATAAAATGAAAAAATATATTTTTATTTTGTTAGCTGCGGCTACTTTGGGTTTAACGTCTTGTAGTCCTTTTCAAGTGCGTTCAGATTACGCCGAATCTGCAAACTTCACTTCTTACAAGACCTATAAAATAAGAATTGATGATTTGAAGCTGAATGATATTGATAAAGACAGAGTGTTGAACGAGCTATCTAAGCAACTACAAACCAAAGGTCTTCAATCGGGCGAAAATCCTGATTTGATTGTCAATGTAAAAGCAAACCACAAGAAAGTTACAGATATCAACAGTTCTTCTCCTTACGGAATGTACGGTTGGGGCGGACCTTTCGGATGGGGTGTCGGAATGAGCAGAACCTGGACAAGCAATTATAATGAAGGAGCGATTATTGTTGATCTTGTAGATGCAAAATCTCAAAAATTGGTTTGGCAAGGTATCGGAAGCGGAATTTCCGTTGACTCTCCTAAAGCAAAACAAAGACAGATTCCTGAGATCATGGCAGAGATCATGAAAAACTATCCTCCTCAGAGAAAATAATTAAGATTTAAATCAATCAATTATATTAACAGAGCCAGCACAAATCTTGTGTTGGCTCTTTTTATTTTCCTTAATCACAAAGGATCATGATAATTTTCAAGGCTTTGTGAATAAATAAGATGCAATGCCTATTAAATTTAACAGTAATGTAATTTTTCATTCAAAAAAATATAGTAATCTTACTGTAAATTATTAATATGAAAAAAATTATCTTATTTCTTGTATGGGCAGGGCTTGCCAATGCTCAGGCTCCTGCAGGATATTACAATTCGGCTAATGGATTGACCGGAGCTTCTTTAAAAACTGCGCTGAGCTCAATTATCACCAACGGACATCAGGACAAAGGCTACGGCGGACTGTGGACAGCTTACAAAACCACAGACATCGACAAAAATTATGAAAATGACGGTTCAATTTTAGATATTTATTCTGAAAAACCAACAGCAACCGATCCTTATAAATTTACTCCCGTAACCAATCAGTGTGGAACATATTCGGTGGAAGGAAACTGTTATAACCGTGAACATATTGTTCCGCAAAGCTTGTTTAATGAAGCTTCGCCAATGGTTTCTGATATCAACTTCATTCGGGCTACAGACGGAAAAGTGAACGGAATGAGAAGCAATTATCCTTTCGGAAAAGTGGGAACAGCAACTTTCACTTCTAAAAATGGTTCAAAGCTTGGGAATTCAGTTTCTTCAGGATACGCTGGAACGGTTTTTGAGCCAATTGATGAGTTCAAAGGAGATGTCGCGAGAATGATCTTCTATTTTGTGACTCGCTATCAAAGCAAACTTTCTACTTTTTCTACAGGAAATATGTTGGGAAGCACTACTTTTCCGGGATTGCAGACTTGGGAACTGAATGTTTTATTGGCTTGGCATAATCAAGACCCGGTTTCTCAGGCGGAAATCACCAGAAATAATGCTTCTTACAGCTATCAGGGAAATAGAAATCCTTTTATTGACAATCCGAGTTATGTGAATCAAATTTGGGGAACAGGTTCTGGAGGAGGAACTACAAATCCGGAAACTCCGACTGGTACAAATTGTGTGAATGAAGCTTTTGAAACTATTCCGGCAAGCAGTGCCTCTTATTCCACAAGAACATGGACGAACGGAGGAATCACCTGGACAGCAACAGATGCAAGAACAGATCAAACAATTTCTACGAAAGCGATCACGGTAAGAGACGGTTCGTTAAAATCTAGTTCTTCAGCTAATGGAATTGGTTCTTTGACGGTAACGACTCAATTGAAATTTACAGGAAGCAACGGAACTTTTAATGTATTGGTGAATGGCGTAACGGTGGGAACTATTCCTTACAGTGCGACGGTTGCGACAACGACGATCAGTAATATTAATGTTTCAGGAAATGTGGTTGTAAGTTTAGAAAATAATTCATCCAGTGACAGAGTGGCAATTGATAATTTAAACTGGACTTGTTATTCAGGAACAGCAAAACAGAGTGTTTCTTCTTTGGAAAAATCTGAAATTAATGGTTTACAGATTTATCCAAATCCAGTTTCAAATCAGGAAATTTTTGTAAAAGGTGAGACTCAAAATATTAAAAAAGCTGAGATCTATAATTTACAGGGAAAAGTGATGCAGACCATTTATCAACCTTTTAAAAACAGCAGAAATTCGCTTAAAATTAAAAATTTAGAACAGGGAATTTATATTTTAAAACTGGATAATTCTACATTGAAATTTGTGGTACAGTAAGAATTTAACTTCACCTTGCGATTCTAGAAGAACTTTACAGATCTTTTATTGAGATTGCTTCGTCGCTTACGCTCCTCGCAATGACAAAAAAAAGACTTCTCTTTAATAAGGGAAGTCTTTTTAACTTTAGTTTTCTATATGATTTCAAACTCGTTTTTTCCTTCCGGAATGTAAAATGAAATATCAAGCATTAATTCTTCTTCAGCTTCAAGGTTTTCCAGATATAATGCAGGTTCCCCGTTCACTTTCTTTAAAATAGCCACTTTATTGTCACCACAAATAAACATCACAGCTTCTTTGGAGACCGGCTGAATTGTAAATCCGGATTTAAAATCACTCACAAGATCAGTAAATCTGCCTTCCGATTCCGCTTTTGATAAATACATGGAAACAGCCATATTTTCTTCTCTTTGGGAAATCGATTTTTTATAATCATCAAATCTGCCATCCCGAATCATTCTGGTTACTTTTCCGTAAGCAGACTCCAGTTTTTCTCTGCAATCATCGACATCTTTAAGATTTTTACCTTTCTGCCAGGCTTCCAACTGATACGGAACCTCAGCTTTAAAAGTTCCGATATGCTTTATAACTGGTATTTTTTTCTCTCCTACCGTTTCCGACTGATAATCGCCAAACTGCTGATCAAAAACAAAATCATTGGTAACATCGAAAATTTTTATATTAAATTTCACTTCTGATTTTGGATACAATTCCAAATCACCTACATTGGGTAAAATAGTGACAGAAATAGACTGTGTACCACTTTTTAAGATCGCATAATTGATAGGAATATTACTCGCAACCTGACCTTCAACGTTCATGTGAATAACGGGATAGTCGTTCACTCTGATCTCAAATAAACAGGCCGAAGCACTGAAATCGATCATATAATAAGGTTGTTTTGTCATACTATATTAGTTTTTAATGATTTTAGACCAATCGGTAAACATTTTACTGATCGTATTTGCATTTACAATGCTGAAAAAGAACATTCCGACAAAAATAGCCAGCCAGCAATAGGCAAGTTTTACTCCATTTCGATCTGTGATGAAGAACAGAATAAGCATTGCAATGGCTCCGAAAAGAAATGTAAACATTAACGTATACAGCAGTGCATGAATAACGTACATATTCAATTTCAGTTTTCTGAAAATCCAGCCGATGATACTGATCCCGATCAATAATCCGATAGGAACCAGCATTGCTCCGAACAGAACAATTTCAGGTTTCTCGGCCAGTATTCTTTCATACCCGAAAAATGTATTAAAACTTAACTCCTTCATAATGCTTTTCTGAATTTGAAACTTCTAATAAAGTCTTGTCTTTATACCCTAAAATACCCGCCAATATTACATTTGGGAATTCGTGAATCCCGATATTATAAAGATTGACACTGTCGTTGAAAAATTCTCTTCTGTCTGCAATTTTATTTTCAAGCTCGGAAATTCTTCTCTGCAATTCCATAAAATTATTATTGGAAAGAAGATTCGGATAATTTTCTGAAACGGCAAAAAATGATTTCAAAGCTTTTGAGGTCTCATTTGCCAATTCTGTTTTTTTATTAGAATCGTTTGTATCGTTGTAAAAAGTTCTGAGCTCCGTTAAATGACTCAAAATATCCTTTTCATAATTCATGAACTGTTTAGCCACATTCACAAGATTCGGAATCTCGTCTGCTCTTTGTTTCAACACAACATCGATATTTGCATATGCCTTTTCTACATTAAATTTCAACATGACCAACTGATTATACAACCTGATGAAAAAAGCCAATATTGAAATGACAAGAAATACAGCTATGACGATCGCTACAATTTGATTCATTATTGAGATAAGATTAAAATAATTAATACTGATATGACAATACAGGTGAAAAGAAACGACCTCAGAAGAGGCTGATATTTGTTCCATACAGAAATTCCGGCCACTGAGGTAATTCCTAAAATCTTATTGCCTGCATCTTTTCTGATATAAGAATGTCCGTTTCTTGAGTCTGCAGAACCTACTAGCAACATTTCCTGTCCGTTTTTGAGCAAAGTTTCTGTGTATCTTTTCTGTCCGCCAAAATCTACGTTGGTTTCTTTTAATAAAATTAATTCTATACCTTCCGCCTGTATTTCTATTGTTCCGGAATCGTCCTGCATCTCGAAAACATTGCATTTTGTTTCCCGATGTATTGTTGTGTAAGAATCTTTACCATCCTTATCTTTGGTAATATCTTCGATGGTGTAATAATATCCTATGCACTGTTCTTTGGCTACGGGTGAGATCAGAGGTTCTTTCATGATCAGTTTCCCCTGAATTTCCACCAATCCCATTGCAACAGAATTTATTTTGGAGGTAGGTAAAGACGCCTGAATCCTAAGAAATTTCTTCCTTGAATTCGGCCATATTAAAATAACCGCAATGATCGAAAGTATAACCAACGGTAAAAAAGTAAGTACTTTCCCGGCATAGAAATCATAATTATCCATCAAATATCTGCTATGGAGTAAATGTTTTAATGATACGCGAAGCCACAGTTTCCTGTACTTCCGGAGCCATCACTTTGTTGTCTACCATAAAAAGAACAGAAGAGATATTTGGTTTATTATCCGTGTATTCATAATACTGAACCAGTACTATTGTTTTGTCTTTCAGGCTCCAAGCGTAAGCTGAATTCCCCAGTACTTTTCCTTCGCTGTTTTTTCCGGGAACGCCCGAAAGGACTTTCGGATCTTTGTATTGTGATTTCAAATAGGCTAACAATTCACTACCGACAGCCGTGTCTTCTACTTCAATTTTAATACCTTTAGTTAAACGTTCTGCAGTGTTATTAATCAAAATTCCAACTGTAGAGCTTTTTACAGCATTTTCTTTGCTGTTTACAAATGACACACTCCCGAATCTGAACTGGCTCACATCTTTGGTATGTGCCACAGGCAGAGTTGTCACAATCTCACGAGCATCGGTCTGAACCTTGGTGTTTTTCAGAATTTCTTTGTAATTCTTTGCAAAATCTACTTTTTCGAGATCGTTTTTTTCCTGTGACTGACAAGACAGGCACGTTATAAAACACAAAACGATTAAAACTATTTTTTTCATATGATTAATTTCTAATTAACGGAATATCTGCACTGATCCCAAAAAGTTCTTCCAGACTTTTAATTACATCAAATTTAGGAATTACTTCGTTATATTTTCCTTCTGCGATGATACCTTCATCTTCGCTGCTTCCTTTTAATTCTCCAGGTTTTTTGTTTCCTCCTCTCGGAACTTTTTTCGTTGCAGACATTCCTACTTTTCCTTTGATAACATATTCTGCATTCAGGCCATCGAAACCTAATGCCGGACGATAATTCAAGCCTTTATCATCATATTTCAGACCATGACCGAATGTAACCGAGGCGTAGCCTTTTCCACTCATTTCAAAATATCCTTCAATTTTTACGATAACAAGCGTGGCTTCTGCTTTTATCCAGACTCCAGCTTTTAACTCAACTTTCAGCGTGTTCGTTACTTCCAGTTTACCCTGAGTATCACTTGCGTCACTCACTGTATTGAAAGAAAAGCCAATAGAAGTTTTAATAACACTCGTAATCACGAGATCAATAAAAACATCGGCACTTACTTTGGCTCCGAAATCGTCATTTCCAAATTCGGCGCCTGTATTCATTTTATCTTTGATGAATCCGTAAAGTCTTACGGCTCCCGGAGCTGCGGTTCCGCCACTTACGGCTCCTGCAATCAATCCTACGGCAGTACATAAAAGATCTATTGTAATTTCCAACCCTATTAACGGATCAGCATTAAAAGAGATATCTATTTTTGTGCCTAATCTTTCAATTTCTGCACCTTTTTGTTTTGCTCTTTCTAAATTCCATTCAGCTTTAAGGTTAAGATTGGGAGGTTTAACGGCAAAAGTCATCGGTACTCCCTTGAATCCCATATTCCTAACCTGGCCTTTGGTTTTGTTTGTCACCCCATCAGACATGGCTCCAACAGAAGCAAAAAGATCGTATAATTTTTTAAATTTCGTTTCGTATTCACCTTTAAGCTCTTTACTTCTCTGGTAATTTCCGCTGTTATTTCTTTCCCATTCACTTTTAAGTCCGAAACCAAAAGACGCGTCTTTTTGCTGCCATCTTCTTTCAGCTCCAACTTTACCTGATTTTTTCTGTAGCTCTTTATGTTTTCCGGCAGGTTGATTTTGCCAGTTGACGCTGAGATCATTGGTAAGATTGATGAAAAACGTCAATGTCCATTTTACATCAGGATATGCTTTTAATAATACCGTAGTACGTTTTTCATTACTGAAATACCTGCAGGTGTGGGTATGAAAATGGAACTGGTTCGGATTTGTATTCATTGGCCAGATATACTGAATCGGCATCGCAGTGAAATACGACAGATCCGAATATATTTTATAATTAAACGAAGGCGTTGCAAATGATTGCTTTGTATCGCCCTTGTCTATAGCCTGACCAACATCAACAACCGTAGTTTGTTTCTTATGTTTATCCTTACCTCTGAAACACGCTTTCGTATCAAAACCCTGAATATCTATCGTAAGATCTTTTTTCATGGAAACACTTGGTGCTACCACTTCATAATTCATTGTATGGGCATCGTGGGCATTAAAAACAAAAGAAATATCTACTCTCCTATTGTTCTCGTAATCCTTTTCATTTTTATATTTGATATTGTCTCTACCTAATTTATCATCGGTAGGATCTATTTCTCCTTTTCCGACCGAGATTATTCTTTTGGGATCTAATCCGCCATCGGCAAAGAATTTTTTAACAACATCTGCTCTTCTTTGAGACAAACCTTTGTTGTAGTTTTCCTTTCCGATAACACAGGCGTATCCGCTCAGATTCATAGTAGAATCCTTGTGTTCCAAAAGAAATTTTAAAACATTATTAAGGATCGCTTCCCCGTCTTTATCTATTACAGTGGAATCAAATTTATAAAATATGGTTCTTTGGATCGTTTCCTGAAGAGGTGTTCCGCTTAATTTTCTCAATCCCTTTCCGTTATCAAAAACGGTGACTGTCGTATTATTCGGTTTGCCGTCTTTTATTTCTAATTCGGTGAATTTTATGACTTCAAATTTACACGGTTCGTATCGGGCAGCGTTTACATCCGGCTTGTATACTTTTGTAGGTGTTTGATTTTTACTTACATTCGTATTGGTTGTAACGACTTTATTTTTAACATTAAGATAGATTGCGTGAAGGTCGTCTCCCAGACTGTCTTTGATATATTTTCCCGAAGAATCTTTTACTTTTACATAAAACTCTTCAACATTCTGAATATTATTCACATACGCCATCCAAGCGTATGTATTTTCTATTTTTAAATTAACCTCACCATCGATCACCTGAACATCGGTATAAACATGAACAGGCTTGTCTTTCCTTGCATATTGCTGATTCCAAAGTTCTACGACAAGATTGGTTCCATTGAGACCTTCCGTTGTCAGATTGAGGTAAACGATGTGTCCGTAGGAGATATAATTGGTCTTACTTTTATTTTTAATGCTGATTTTACTTCCTCTTTGGGTTGTCCATTTACTGGTCACAATTTTGGGTTCGCACCAGCCTTTTACATAAAGTCCAACATTATTTTTAGTATCTCTTGTCCCCGAAAAGCTTGCTTCGATATAATAATTATAGGCTCCGCACAATTGTTTGGAGATCATAAATTTATACCCTGTAGAAGACGGAAGCTGATTGATAATAACTTTACGGTCATTACTCTGCCTCATCCAGATCACGGGTTTCTTTTTATCCTCGGCAGTTGTATCCGGAAGCCATTCTGCAACATCAAAAGTCACCCACTGACCCGGCTGTATCGTAACTCTTTGGCCAGAAACAGACATCTTTGGATAGTAAGTCCCTTTTATAACTCTTATTTTCTTTACACCTTTTGCCATTTCTTTGTTGTTTAGCTTACAGCATCCTCCCCACCGTTGAAAGAAGGCTCTTCTTTATACATACTTTCTGAATCTACCAACGGGTTGATCTGCTGCTGCACATCCTGATCCGCATTTTTAAAATTCTGCTGACTGGCTTCAGCTCTCTGCCCATGATCAATAATCTCGATGCATGGCGTTCCCGCAATCGCACAAACGGCCTTGCTGTCTTCCAAAATGATAAATCCGCCATTGCTGAGCTGTACTTTATCATAAAACTTCTGCCATTCGGTGACCATTATTTTGCACGGCGGCGGCGGAACTCCCATTTTGGGGCAGTTCCCGAATGTATTTTTCTCAAATGTAGCAGCTCCTATTTCTTTTGTGGTGACAATCAGTTTTTTGGAAGCGCTTTTGTCATTTGCATATTCTTTTTTGTGCGAAAGCACTTTTAACTTATCAGGCACTTGCCCAAATTGGCATTTGCACATAGCACCTTGTACTACAATATGTTTTTCTGCCATAATTTTTCAGTCTTTTTATCTGTGTGATATTTTTTAATTCTCATCGATACTTGCCACAACAACCGAGATCTTTTTTCTCTCTCTCAGCATGATATCGCATTCTAAATACAGTGATTCCGGGAATGAAGTTTTTCCGTTTAAATAATATTGAATCCTAAAAGATCCGTCTTTATTCATCACGGGATTTTCTTCTACAATAAATGAAAAAGAGGCTCCGTTGATAAAATCGTAAGAACTTCTGTCTTCATTTAATGTTCCGTTTCCTTCTATATTTATTAAATCATATTCGTCTTTCAGCGGATCGACCTCCAACTCAATCTGATATTTTGGTTCAACCGGATTATTCACGATCGGGAAACTTTCATTTCCACTGATGTTAAAATTCTGACCAAAACTCTGGTACACTCCGAGAAATAATGTTCTCAGGAAATAATCATTTTTCATCAATAAGTTTACTGTATCGGATTCGCTTATCGTTTTTTCTATTTTAAGACAATACTCGTCTACAGTTTCCCCATCAAATTCTTTGTACAGTTCTTCCTTAACATCATTCCATCTTTCATTGAATACGGAAAGATTTTCCACAGCATTAAATTTCCCCTGATGATCTACGCTAATTTGTAGAGGATATAAAACTCTTGAGGTTTTATAGGCTAATAAATCTGCAATTTCATTGACTTCCTCTTCATTTAGATAAAGATTTGAGATTCTGTTTATTTCAAAAAAATGTAACAGCTTTTCAGATCTTAACCAACGTACGGTAGCTTCATATTTCAGTTCATTTTTATTGTTTCCGTTTTCAATTTTGATGATAACACCATATTTGCAGAATGCATTTTCGGGTTGAAAGATCAATTTATTTCCTTGACCAAACTTTACCAATCTATTTTTGTCGGTAACGGCAGTTCTTGGAATAAAAAGTTCCTTTTGGCCTGTAAAATCTATCAAGATCATATCCTTAACACCGCAATTGTTATTGTGAAATGACTTTAAAGCATCTTCGGATATGCTGTACAGAGAAGCAACACTTTTTAAAGTTTCGCTTTTCCGGACGATATGTTTGTTAAATTTCTGCATATAAATAATTTGCAAATAAATATTTTATTCTCAGATTTTATTTAATACTGAAAATATATACAGCGAGTAAAATGATACCCACCATGATCAATATTATATTTGTAACTCTATTTTCTTTATTTCTGGACGTAGAAAAGCTTACGATCAATTCTATAAAAAGCAAAACACACCATATGACCATCCAGCCAATATTCAAAACAAGATCCATGGGAATTGACATTCCATCGTTCCCTCCAATCGATTGATGAGGATGAAACCAAGAATCCCAGTGAGTGTAACAATAGATCAATAGAAATCCTATTAATAATAATGCAACTCTTATGATCAGGTGTTTTTTCATTTAATAAAAATTAATGCAATACTCTTACTCTGTCTGACGTCGGATCCATTCCAATACCTTCTCTTCTAGCTGACCAGTGAAGATATTTATTTCTCAGAATTCTTAAATCATCCTGCTCCTTCATTTCTCTCTGATAATCTGCATATTTCTGTTCCGGAATTGATGCTCCGCCGTATGCATTTTCAACTTCTTTATATCTTTTGAAGGTATATTGTTTTCCGTTTTCCATTGCATAAGATCTGAGACGGTCTTTTACTCTTACCAACAAAGCATCTTCTGAAATAGAATATTTTTCGTCAGTCAGTTTTTTAATCGTTAAAGGAACCGTTTTCTGAACGCCATATTCTGCCATAAAATGCAGAGGAACATAGCTGTATCTTTTTACCAGATCGCGCGTTCCCGATAATGTCAAATAAAAACCTGGATTAATTTTAAGCTGATCTTCTTTGTACCAGGCGTCTGCTATAAGCTGGCTTCTTAATGCTTTTAGTTTCGCGCTGGTAGTCCACGATGTTTCAATTTCTTCCCAAGTCTCGGTTCCGTCTTCGTAAGCTCCGCCAACGTCACAGTGTACGCCGGGAAATGTTCTTTCTGTACCTACATTCACGTGGGTAAGGTCAAAATTTTCTCTGTGCTCATTTTCTGCCACAAAATGAATGACGGTTTGTGCTCTTCCGATATCATTTAAGCTTAATTCTTCCACATCATTGTGAAAATTCGGTGTAGCAGAAAAGTTTTTTGAATAAGAAGAAACCGTATCATAAATTCCTAAAAATCTAATTTTTAAAACATCAACAATAATTCCAGCTTCCTGAAGTTTGAGTCCTAAATGTCCCCATTTCGGAAGATCCTGACCTTCTACTCCGTCGCCGTCGCTGTCGGAAAGAACTGTCACAGTCATTCCTTCGCTTGAATAGGTTCTTGAGGTTGCTTTATATTTTGATTTTCCTATTTCATGAACAAAATTTCTGGCCGCCGCCGCACCACGACTGAAACCAAAAACATCGAAAGTAAGCACAGCAATCTTGTCTGCTTTTTTGGAACTTTTGATATTTTTTACTTTTTTCACGATCTCTTCGCAGCCTTTTCTTACTTTTCCGCGAATTCCGGTAGGCCCAGTTCCGAAAGCATAACCCAACATTGAGTCTTTTTCTTTATCCTCTGTACCGATTCCTTCTATGTAAATGCCAAAATTTTTATCGTAATTGTCCCACAAACGTGCAACGTTGCTCCAATCGTTATTGTAACTGTTGTTATCGGTAGGGTTTCCTCCTTTTTTCTTGTATGCATCAGTTTTTTCCCTTCTTTCGATGGTATTGGTTTTGTTATTCAGGGTTCCGTCAAAAAACATCCCGAGAGTAATGTCTAAGACCTCCTCTTTGGTTTCTGTTGGTGTATAATCTCCAAATTTATTATTGTGCATCTTTCTTACTTTAAAATTGATGAATAAGGATAAATTATTCTATTTTCCGAGATAATCTGATCTTTGCTTTGGTAATGGGAAGCTCCTGTTTTTCTGTTTTTAATGACAGAGATGCTTTGGTGTTATCAGGATTAACTTTAATCACCAAATCTATATTTTCTTCATTTCCAAATTTTTGAAAAAGGTCAAAAATTTCTTTTTCGTCGAAAGAATCTATCCAGACTGCGTATCTGTTTTTGCTTTTATCTCTCCAGTAAAAACCGCAGAATTTTGGAACAGCTCTTTTTTGATACGTATCATTATGTAAGCTTTCTGCGAAAAGATTTTCCTGTTCTCCGTTATAATTATTAAATCCGAAATCGATCCATTCTCCGCCTTCAGGAACTATAACCGAAGGTTTCCAATTAAATTTCTTTCTGTAGATCTCATAAATATCAGGATTAGGATAGCCTTGTTCTTTTATTTTTGCTCTTATTTCAGGTTTAAATGTTTCATACGACGGATCATCCAGCATTCTGTCTGCAAAACCTTCTTTCAACATATATTTTGCATTATCGTAAGCTTTTTCCTTTGTAATAATTGTATCATGAGCCTGAAAAGCACCAACTTCCGTCTGATTTCCCGGTCCGTTGATCCATAAAACAACTTTTCCTTTTGGCGCCAAACCAACTATAAAATTGGTGTAGGTCGTTTTTTTATTATTATCCTGATCTATAAAACCTTTTTTAAACAGATCATTGATTTTTTCTTTATCTAAATCCCACTTTCCGGTGTAAAATTTTCTTTCAACTAAAGAATACCATGTAAATTCTAATTTGTGAGGAATTCCCATCAACCTGGTTTCTACGCTCATTGTTCCGCCTTCATTTCCCCAGCCTGTATTTTGAGTTCCCCAAATGGCATCAAAGCCGTAACTGAAATCATCAGCGATAATGGCTCCTTTATACACTTCCATCGGATATTCCTGCGGTGCCGAGACGGTTCCCAACCAATTATATTTTTCTTCCATTCTTTTATTTTGACAACTTATTAACGAGAAACTGCATACAACAAAAAGAATCAGGAACTTCAATTTATTTGTTCCCATGAGACATTATCTTTTTATTACTTGCCAAAACAAGATTCCCTTTTTTAGCTTCTGTATTGATCTTTTCTGCAATTTTTTCAACCTTTTTACCAACACTGAGATGGTAGGAATCATTTACTTTGATCAATATATTTTTTGCGGTTTTTCTTATTGCCATGATTAGAAAAGTTTAGATTTTTCGGCACTGTTGAATTCTACAATTTTTCCACTCTGCATGGTCATATTTTCTTTTTCGCTGAACATTGCGATCTCTCCTGCAATTTCATTCGAAGTTTCAGACTGTCTTCTGAATTCCTTTTCCACCATCTCGGTTCTTGTATCCGAAGATTCTTTGATATCGCCTGTAGCCGTCATCATAATATCTGTTCCGGCAGTGGAAACAATATTTTCATTTGCCGAACTTGTAATACTTTCTCCGGCATCAATTGAAATTTCTTTTCCTGCAGTGATGCTGATATTTTCTCCAGCTTTTAAGGTGAAATTTTTAGGGGCGTTGACAGAAATATTGCCTTTACCATCCATAAAGAAATAATTTCCGCTTGGATCGATAATATTTACGCTTCCTTCTTCATCATTCATCAAAATTCTGATTCCGCTTCTGGTTTGAATTGATTTTAAATGATTGTTGACTCCGCCACCTAGACCAACCGCTCCATGGAACATTCCGCCCATTACGAAAGGTCTGTCGGGATGATTGTGAACAAAATTAACCATCACCTGATCTCCAACTTCCGGAATGGCAACATATCCTCTGTTTTGAGTGATTTCGTCTGTTCCACCTGCATCAGGGCTCATCATTCTGATAAAATGAGTGGTTTCGCTCGTCTGCCAGTCAAATCTCACCTGAATTCTTCCCTGCCCTTCCGGATCGGCATTTGAAATTACTGTTGCGATCTGCGGTTCTGCTTTGGGAGCCGTAAATTCAGGTTTTGGTAAAAATCCTGTGTCTGAAGCGATTCCTTTAAAACTTCCTTTGTAATGTCCTAAAGTATCAATTTCATGTTCAGCTTCCGTGACCATAATTTTAGTGAAATAAGAGCTTTCATTAGTATCAACTTTTCTCATCTGAACATCAACCACACAACCCGGATGTAAAAACGGAACCGTAGTAGATCCTGATAAATTAAAAACATTCACTGCTTCACTTCCTGAGGTGCTTTTCTGAGAATATTCAACATCAAGATGAGTCGTTGCTTTCACAGGAGCTACGCGTAAAGAAGGTGTTTTAAAAATTTTATCGTTGTGTTCGTAAGCTGTTTTTGCTAAATCACCAACATGCTGAATCGGTGTTGCTCCTGAAGTCAGTTTTTCATGTTTATTGCTGTTGTATCCGTAAAATTGAGGTTTGGTGTGTACCGCTTTCAATTCAACTTTAATATCGTTGGCGCTGCTTCCGTAGACAATTTTGATAGGTTTATTCTGAGGAGGAAGTTTTCCGAAATGTAAAACCTCACCATCATAATAAAATTGTTCGCCATAAGCTTCCGCCATTCTAGCCAGATAGTTGTAATGCGTTTCGTCGTATTGGCTGCTGTAGATAATCTGAGAATAATCATTCGTATCGATTCTGATATCAAAACGGCTTTTATCGATTCCCTGTTTGATGACTTCTTCAGCAATGATGCCCATATTTACAGGTTTATCACCTCCAAAACTTTGAATATGCGGAGCTGCGTCTAATAAAATCGTCGGGCTGTAACCAGATAAAACAATATTACCCAGGCTCATTTTTTCCTGACTGAATCCTACTCCGGTAATCACTCCCACGAAAGTTCTTTCAGGGCTATTATCAATGTCTTTATAAGAAATAACGGCCGTTAAACGTTTTCCTAAGAATTTATTGGCTTCTTCCAAAGTGTGTGTCTGGTGGTCTCCTAAAGTATCGTGAGCCAACGTAAGCGTAAACTCATGATGACGCTGGGCACTTTGCTTTAAATTAAAATGCTTGTAATACTTTATCACTTTACCCTCAATTACTAAAGATAATTTGACCAAACGGTTGATCCCCGTGTGATGATTTTCAGAGACTCCATCTGCATTTTGGGAAGGACGAAACGAATTGCCTCGCGCCTGTTCAGGTGTGGTAGACATAATTTTGTGATTGTGATGTTTTTAAATTTATAAAAATTATTCAAACAAAGAAAATTTATAAAGAACAAATTATGTTTTTACTTTATAAAATAAACTTCTACTACAGGTAAAAAAAGACCGCCTTGAGGGACAGTCTTCTATAAGTGCTACTTACTCCTTGAGACCTAGCTAGATGGCCAAAGTCCTTCGTAAGCAGAATTTCCGTAATTGATTTTCTCTGCGCTGATCACGAAACTGATCAGCATACTGTTTTCGTCTACAGCGTCAAAGTCTACTTCATGCTGAATAACGTATCCGTTTTCCCAGTTTAAAGTGATCAAAGTACCTTCTTCATGAGATTTGTTGAAAGTAACTTCTCCGCTTGTCGGCTTGTATTTACCGTTCAGTAAGCTTTCCAGAATGTCTGATTTTTCTGTAGCTTCAATCGTTAATTTGATAATTGCGTTAGATGGATCTGATGCTACACGTCCTGAAACGTCTGTAGATCTTGCGACACTATAATTAAGTCTTAATAGTTTTTGACCTTCGCTTCCGTTGAATTTTAAGATTCCTCTTGAATTTGCTGCCATATCTGTAAATTTTAATCAATAAAGATTTTATGATTTTTTATTTTTGGTATAACAAAGATATATTTCAGGTTTCGATTCAGAAAGCTTTTACCGTGTAGATTCATATTTTGTAGTAATTCTACGATTCTTTTTCGTTTTTATGTGAATTAAGATTAAAAATTTACAAATCAATTAAGATAAAATTAACTTAAAAATTTTCCATAAAAAAAGACCGCAAATTTGCAGTCTTTTTTTGTTTTATCTGAAGATTTAATTATTGTCCCATTAATTCTTTTATTCTTTCCTGCATCAGCTGAGGATCTTTCATAGCATCCCAACCTACGGTAGAGATCACCACTATCAAATAGGCAATGTATAAAACACTTAATACAAGGCCAATGATACATAATATTCTACCAGTATTCAAATTGCTGTAATCTGAATAAAGGTCTGGATTTTTCTTATACAGTTCATTATCTTTTTTGTAAAGATACAATCCGATAATCCCTGTGATAATACCTACTACTCCGTAGCAACAACATCCGATGATAGATACGATTCCTAATACGAGTACAGCCGTAGCGTTGGGTAATTTCTGTTGATTCATAGTTATAATTTTAATGTTTTTAGTGTAAATTAAGATAAAAATGTTTGTAAAAATAAGCAATTACCATTATAATCGAATTAATAATCGCCATTATAATTAAAACATTTCCATAGCTTCTTTTTTTATCAATAAAACTTATTCCTACAGTAAACAAAAATATCAAAAGCGTATAAACTGCCGGAAACATATGAAAAGCATCAGAAAATCTTCCTTCAAAAACCATGACAATAGCTCTCTGCGCACCACAGCCAAAACACTCTATTCCTAAGAACTTTTTACTTGGACAAGACAGCATGAAATCCTCTATTTTCATTTTGATGAATATTAATTGTATAAAATTAAGAAGAAATTTTCGCTCTTAAATATTGATGAGGGAAGAAACATTCTTCTTTCATCTCAAACGAACCCTGAACCGCGATGTATGGATTTCTTAAGATCTCTCTGGCAATAAATATTAAATCTGCATCACCTTTTTGAAGAATTTCTTCCGCATGTTCTACTTTTTTAATTAAGCCGACTGCGCCGGTTTTTATTTCTGCTTCATTTCTTACCTGAGAAGAAAGGGGAACCTGATATCCATCAAAAAGAGGAATCTTTACTCCATGAATATTTCCGCCGCTTGAAACATCTACCAAATCAACTGAATGATTTTTTAATATTTTCGCCAACTCTACACTGCTTTCAATATCCCAGCCATTTTCTGCGTATTCTGTTCCGGAAATCCTTACGAATAGCGCTACATTTTCGTTTAATTCTTCATTTACAGCATCTACAATTTCCAATAAAAACCTGATTCTGTTTTCAAAACTTCCGCCATATTCATCTGTTCTGATGTTGGAAAGCGGAGATAAAAACTGATGAACCAAATAGCCATGCGCCCCGTGAATTTCGATTACATCGAAACCAGCTTTTACAGCTCTTCTTGCGGCTTCTTTAAAGTTTTGAACCTGTTCTTTAATTTCTTCAACAGTCAAAACATGCGGAATTCTTTCTGTAGGATGATAAGGAATCGGGCTTGGCGCAACGGTTTCCCAACCTTCCTCAACAGAAATTTGCAAATTGTTCCAAGTTGAACCTTTTCTTCCCGCATGAGCAATTTGAATTCCTATTTTACTGTCTGAATTTTGATGTACAAACTCAACAATTTTCTGTAGTTTCTCGGCCTGTTCGTCATTCCAGATACCCATGCAATGGTTGGTGATCCTTCCGCGGGGTTCTACGCCGGTTGCTTCTACCATAATTAATCCCGTTCCGCCCTGCGATCTGCTTCCGTAATGTACGTAATGGAAATCATTAGCCATACCGTTTTCACAAGAATACATACACATTGGGGACATTACCCAACGGTTCTTTAACTCAACATTTCTGAATTTTATAGGAGTGTATAACATGTTTGATGTTTTGAATTTTAATTAAAAATTTTTAGGAACAAAATAATATTGCCCACCTGATGAAAAAGAGCTAATTTTATCCCCCTTTTTTAGGTCCACAATATATGAAAAAAGACATACAGATAGGTTACGATTATTTTAAAAATAGCAGTGAACTTAACGATATAGAAAATACTTTGTTCGCAAGAGCAAAACAAGCCAGGGAAAATGCTTACGCACCTTATTCCAACTTTTTGGTGGGCTGTTCGGTTTTATTGGAAAATGGAGAGATCTTTTCCGGAAATAACCAGGAAAATGCGGCTTTCCCGTCCGGGCTTTGTGCTGAAAGAACGACTTTATTCTGGGTAGCAGCCAATTTTCCTAATGAAAAGATCAAAAAAATCTTTATTGTTGGTGGACCGAGAGAATTTCATGAGAAAAATCCGCCGATTCCACCTTGTGGAGCTTGCAGACAAAGCCTAATTGAATATGAAACCAAGCAGAATGAAAATATTGATCTTTATTTTTCGAGCATGAATGATGTGGTCGTGAAAGTGAATTCTATTAAAGATTTGCTGCCGTTTTATTTTGATGCAACGTTTTTGTAGCTATTGAATATTTTTAACCGCTAAGATCGCAAAGGTTTTCTTTAAAATCATTGAGAATATTTTCGTTCGCAAAGGCGTTTGACTCAGCAATTGTTAGGTCATTGCGAGGAGCAAAGCGACGAAGCAATCTTTTTCATCACTAATTTTTTTTATGAGATTGCTTCACCTTCGGTTCGCAATGACAAGTATTGAAAGAACGACAAATACCCTAGCCCAGATAGGAACGACATCCTTTTTCTGAAGTGGCTTTGAAAAAATGCGCCGGCGAAAAAGATATAGTGGATAGCTGGAAATAGCTCCTAAAAATAAGTAAAATTGTTAATGGCTAACTATTTAAGCCTTTCTCGATTTTGCATTTCAAATTAATAAATTATATTTGCAAAAATTTTGGTTTCCAATCTATTGGAATGAAAAGGGAATTGGGTGAAAACCCCAAACTGTCCCCGCAACTGTAAATCGCACCCAAAATTTCTACGAAAAACCACTGTGCAAACGGGAAGGTGTAGAAAGCGAAAGTCAGGAGACCTGCCAAAATTGTAATAAAAAAATAGATTGCTTTCGGAGGAAAAGTAAAATAGTAATGGATATAAAAAGATCTTTAGTACTGCTTTTTTCGTCTTATGGTTGTTTTCTTTTCGCACAGGAGAAAACCATAGACACCGTTTATGTTTTTGATAACCAAATGAGTAAGGTTAAACTTTTTCATAACGTTACCACCGTTACTCCTCAGGATGCTGAGAAAAATTCAACCAATCTATCTGAACTTTTACGTTTTCAATCTGCTGTTTATATCAAAGAAAATGGTCGTGGAGCAGTTTCTTCACCTTCTTTCAGAGGTACAACAGCTTCACAAACCGCATTTGTGTGGAACGGAATTAATATTAACTCTAACTTTTTGGGTCAGGGTGACGTTAATAATATTCCTTTTGGGGGATTTGATCAGCTTATTGTAAAATCTGGCGGAGGAAGTGTAAGTTATGGCAGCGGCGCGATCGGAGGAAGTATTCATTTAAATAATAATTTGGATTTTAACAAAGGCGCTCATGCTTCATTATTTTCCGAAGCGGCATCTTTCGGCACCTACAATAATTTACTCAAGGCTTCTTACAGCAACGAGAAATTCAGTTTTAAGGCTTCCGGACATTATTCGATAAGTGAAAATAATTATGAAGTTGAAAAATCACATAATTATATCAACAGAAACGGAAAATACAACAATACCAATTTCAATTTTTCGGCCGCTTATAAAATAGCACCTCATCATCTGATCTCATGGATCTCTGAATTTTTTAATGGAAATCAGCACTATCCTGTTTTCTTTGAAAGTCAGACCCCAACGAAATATGAAACTCAAAATGTAAGAAGTTTAATCTCGTGGGATTGGAATAAAACTAAGTTCAACAATTCATTTAAAGCGGCTTATACGGAAGAAAATTTCCAATATTTCGGGAATATTGACGGGCCAAAAACAAGTGGCGGAACAGGGAAAAATTATATTCTGAAAAATGATTTTAATTATTTTATTGTTCCAAAGTTAAATTTCAACTTAATTACAGAATTTCAGGTTAATAAAGGCGAAGGTTATGCATCCGGAATCGATCATATAAGCAGAAATGTAGGTTCTGTAGCAGGATTACTTCGTTATTTCACGACGAAAGATCTTCGTTTTGAAGCCGGAGTTAAAAAAGATTTTGTTGAAGATATCAGTTCGCCACTCCAATTTTCGTTTTCAGGAAAGTGGGATGCTGTCGATTGGTATAATGTGGGAATCAGTGCTTCAAGGAATTTCAGATTTCCAACATTTAATGATCTGTACTGGAGCCCGGGCGGAAATAAAGATTTGAAACCAGAAACATCTTATCAGATTGAATTGAGAAATCAGTTTAAAATTGCTGACGTACAGCTTTCAATTACTCCGTATTATATGAAGATCAAGGATATGATCCAATGGTTGCCTAGTCCACTGGGATATTATTCAGCTTTTAACACTAACAGAGTTGAATCTTATGGAATTGAATCCAGAATCGATTATAAAAGAAAATTCGGGAAACATAATCTGAGAACGAATTTAGGGTATTCATACACCAAATCTACCAATCTTGACACGGATAAACAGTTGATGTACGTTCCTTTCCACAAATTATTTGGAAATATTGATTATCAGTATGATTTTATGAGATTGTATCTTCAGGGAATGTTCAACGGGCTAACCTATGCCGATACCGACGAAAAAAGAGAAGATGCTCTGGAACCTTATTTCGTGATGAATACTGGTGTTTCTGCAACGTTTCTTAAAAATTATACGGTAGGTTTTAAAGTGAATAATATTTTTAACCAAGTATATGCGACAACAGCATTCTACCCGATGCCTTTGAGAAATTATAGTGTGAATTTGAATATCAATTTTTAAATAAATAATTAAATATAATGAATATCAGAAAAATTTTAACTCTTGCATTTGCTGCAACATTACTTTTCAATGTCTCTTGTAGCAATGACAGCGACGATGTTGTTTTAGAAACTACCTTTGAAAACGGAATTCTTATCACCAACGAAGGTGGATTTACAACTCCGACAGCAGAGGTTTCTTTTGTTACCAATGACCTTTCTGCTTTAGCTAACAAAATTTATTCAGGAAAAAATAATGAGGTTTTAGGGAATGTTTTACAGACAATAGGTTTTGACGGAAACAATGCTTATCTGGTTTCAAACGTACCTAATAAAATTGACATCGTTAACAGATACACCTTCAAAAAACAGGCTACAGTAACGACTAATCTTCAAAATCCGCGATATATTGCGTTTTCGGGAAATCAATATTATGTGACCAACAATAACTTTTTTGACGTAATGAAACTGAATGTTTACAACAAAGACAATTCTTTTGTAAAAAGCATCAGTTTCGCAAGATCTGCAGAAAAAGTAGTTGAAGCCAACGGAAATATCGTAGTACAAACCGACGGTGTTACTTACGAATCTACTCCTCCTTACAGCGAATTGCCAACAGGATACACAATTACGATTGTAAAAGCTTCAACAAACGTTGTTGACAAAACCGTAACGCTACCAAGCAACGGAATCATCAGAGATCTTATCTCTTATAACGGAGATGCTTATGTGCTGGCTTCTGACAATACAAATTCTTACATTTATAAGATTAATTCAACGACTGGAGCATATACAACGACAACGTTGACGGCAATTCCTCAGGCTCAGAAATTAAGAATTGATGCGAATAAGTTTTATTTTACTAATTCCAGCAACAAAATATATTCTATGACTGTGGGTTCTACAACCGTTCCAACGACTCCTATTGTGACTACAACAGGAAATTTATACGGATTTAATGTAATTGACGGTAAAATCTTCGCTTCTGACGCAAGTTTCACTGCAGACAGTAAAGTGAATGTTTATAATGCAACTAATGGTTCTTTATTAAAAACTTTCACTACAGGAATCGGAACCAACGGTTTCTATAAAAACTAAAATTTACGCTCCGGCGTATAGTATAAATTTTTATTTTTTTTCATCATTTGTGTTTTTATCCGGACGTCTCTTCGAAAAGACGGCCGGATTTTTTATTATTTCAGCAAAAAAAGCAACCGGATAATTTCCAATTGCTTTTATATTCTTTAAAAAACTTTATACGTTTGTAATTACATTTTCAAACCTAATTTCTCAGCTTCTACGATCACAAATTTTGTAGCTTCTTCTTTATCATTAAGAATTTCGCCTTCCAAAATGGCTTCTTTTACTTTTTCCTTTAAAATTCCGATTTCACGTCCGGGTTTAAGGTTAAACATTTCCATAATTTCTTCTCCTGAAATGGGTGGTTGGAAATTTCTAACTTGATCTTTTTCCTCAACCTCTTTTATCTTAACCGCAACGTATTCAAAATTCTTTTTGAATCGCTCCTGCTTTTTAGAGTTTTTAGTGGTAATATCAGCCTTACAAAGCGTAAAGAGATCTTCCATATCTTCACCGGCATCGAAAAGTAATCTTCTCAAAGCTGAATCTGAAGCATCATCTGTAATCAAAGCAATTGGACGAGACGAAAGCTTCACCATTTTCTGAACATACTTCATGTCTGGACCCAACGGCAATTTTAATTTTTGAAATATTGCTTTTACCATTTTTGAACCCAAAAACTCGTGCCCATGGAAAGTCCAGCCCGTTCCTTCAACGAATTTTTTTGTCGGAGCTTTCCCGATATCGTGAAGCAATGCAGACCAACGCAGCCAAAGATGATCTGTGTTCAAAGAAATGTTATCTAAAACTTCCAAAGTATGATAAAAGTTGTCTTTGTGCGTTTGTCCTTCTACTTCTTCTATTCCTTTTAGTTCGATTAATTCAGGAATAATTAATTTCATCAATCCTGTTTCTTCCATCAATTTCAATCCGATCGATGGTTTTTCAGAAAGCATGATTTTATTAAATTCAACCATAATTCTTTCCATCGAAACAATTTTGATTCGCTCCGCTTCCTGTTTTATGGCTTCTAAAGAGTTTTCTTCAATTTTAAAATTTAAAGTAGACGCAAAACGTACCGCTCTCATCATCCTTAACGGATCGTCAGAATAGGTTTGTGCAGGCTCTAGAGGCGTTCTTAAAATTTCTTTTCCAAGATCTTCGACACCGTTGAAAGGATCGATCAGTTCTCCGAAATTATCTTTGTTTAAAGAAATCGCCATTGCATTAATGGTAAAATCTCTTCTTTTCTGGTCGTCTTCCAAAGTACCCCCTTCTACTTCCGGTTTACGGCTGTTTTCGGTGTAGCTTTCTTTTCTGGCACCTACAAATTCAAGCTCCAGATCTTTGTATCTGATCATCGCTGTTCCGTAAGTTTTGAAAACAGAAACCTTCATTTTAGGATCTATTTCTTTGCCTACGCTTTCAGCAAGTTCAATACCGCTTTGTTCGGTAACAAAATCAATATCCGTTGAAGCTTTTCTTTTCATCAAAAGATCCCGAACATATCCGCCGACAATATATACCGACTGATTATTTTTGTCCGCGACTTCAGAGATTATTTTGAAAAGCTTTAAGTTTTTATTTTGATTAAGATTAATGAACATTTTTTTAGATGCTTAAATATTTAAAGTTTAGATATTAGATGTACAGTCAGAATTCAAATTATACCTGAATTATCGACCATTATCTAATGTAAAACCACTAAGAAATTAAGTTTATCAAGCCGCTGACTTCATATTCTTAATGCCTTAATGGTTGAATGATTTTGCAAAGATAATTAAAATCTTTTCTTTTACTCGCGAAGAACTTTTATTCTGTTATCGCTCCATATTTTTATCACAGATGAACCTGAATATTTTGAAACTTTCTCTCTGTCTTCTTCCACCGCATAATCTACCAGATCAATAATTTCTTTCGAAATATCCGAGAATTTCAACGGACTTTTATCTCCACTGAAATTCGCTGAAGTTGACACCAAAGGTCTGTTTAATTTTGTGATTAATTTTTTACAAAAATCATTTTTCACCAAACGGATTCCGATGCTTCCGTCTTCTGCCAATAATTCTTTCGGCAATCCTTTTGGGTTTTCATAAACGAGCGTAACCGGTTTTTCACTCAAATCCATTATTTCCCAAGCCATCTCCGGAACGTCTACCAAATCCTGTAATCTCTTTTCAGTTTCCACCAAAATGATCATGGATTTGTTTTTTTCACGTTTCTTAATATCAAATATTTTATTGATCGCGTCTATGTTTGTCGCGTCACAGCCGATTCCCCAGATCGTGTCTGTTGGGTAAAGGATGGTTCCGCCGGATTTTAATATGTTGATGATGTTTTCCATAATTTAATCTAAACTTTTTAAGTTTTGGCTAAAGCCAAACTGAAAATTTAATATTGACAAACGGGTTAAAACCCGTTCCTACTGATTTTATTCGACCGCAAATTTACAAATCTTTACATGAAAAGTATAAATTAAAATGTTCTATTCAATAGGAATGGGCTTTAGCCCATTCAACTAAAAGATAAAATCATTCGGCTTTAGCCAAAACTTAAATTATAAATTTGTACTTATCCATAAATTCTTGGTATTCTTCCGCAAACGTTTTCTTCTGGTGATGTTTTTCCTGATTTTTAATATAATTTCTTACAGAATCAATCATCGATTCTGAAACTGATACCGCAAAATATTCATCTTGCCAAGAAAATTTTTCTTTTATTAATTGGTTTTTATTAATCCAATTGGAAGATTCTCCCTTGATTAATTGTACAATTTTTTCTATATTTTGGTTCGAACCCAAAGAAATTAAACAATGACAGTGATCGAAATAACCATTTATCATATCTAAATAAATACCTTTTTCTGAAGCATTTTCTTTAATATGTTTCCAGACTTTTACTCTTAACTCTGGCTTGTCTAAATAAGGAATTCTATTTTTTGTTGAAAAGACAAGGTGTACATAAATTTTAATGAAAGGCATTTGTGTTGTTTTGCCAAAAATAAGAATTCATTTTAAATTTTGGCTAAAGCCATTTGATTTTCTGCCATAAAAAAACGGGCTAAAGCCCGTTCCTATTGATATATTTATAATATTTTGTAAAATCACAGTTTCGGCAAATATCTTTCCTCAATAATATTCAAATGGTGAATATTATGGCCGACAATTAATTTTCCGATGGTTTCTACAGAAATTTCGTTTCCGTTGGCTGTTCCGATATTATTTAAAGCTGATGGATTTACTGTTTCCAATAAAATCTGAGAAGATTTTCTGATCAGTTTATATTCTTCCAACAAAGATTCTAAAGTTCTTTCATTAGCAAAAGAATTAGCAGCATACAATTCTTCATCAAAGCCCGGAAGTTCATTTTTCTCTCCTCTTGCAAACGCTAAAATTCGATATTGAAAAATCCTTTCTGTGTCTGACAAGTGAAGAAGCATTTCTTTGAGCGTCCATTTTCCCTCATCATAAGCGAAATGAGATTGTTCTTCTGAAAGTTTTGAATAAATATTTACCGTTTTTTCTCCGGAAATTTTCAATTCTCCCAACCAATTCTGGGAAGGAATATTATCTAAATATCTTTGGATGTATTTTTGAAAATCAGTCATGTTAATATGGGTAATAAAATATAGTTGATAAATGATAAGCGATAATTGATGACAATCGCGCTTTAATCATTTATAATTTATCAATGATCGTTTATAAATTGTTCGTCCATTCATAGAAGTTGACGGAATCATATAATTCGAAGCCGCAAGCCGGATATAATTGATTTCCGATGTCGTTGGATTTTCCTGTTTCCAGCAAGACTCCGCAAGCGTCAGTAGATTTCGCTAATTCTTTAGCTTCTTCAATTAATTCTTTTGAAAAGCCTTTTCCGCGATGATTTTCATTAACATATAAATCATTCAACAGCCAATAACGCTTCATTCTTGTGGAAGAAAATATTGGAAATAATTGAACAAAACCAACTAAATTTCCATTTTCTTCGGCAACAAAAATTTCGGAATCTTTCTTTTCGATTCTTTCTTTCAGAAAATTTTCAGCGGCAGGAACATCAGAATCTTTATGGTAAAAAACTCTGTATTGATCGAATAATTCAGCCAATTTAGGCAAATCCTGAATCGTAGCTTTTCTTGTATTTTTCATCTTAATTATAAATGATGGTCGTAGCTTAAAACTCTTTTCATTTTCCAGTCTTTACCATCTAAAATCCATAAAATGGTGAATTTTGCACGGCTTCCTTTGTTCCACTTTCCCTTATTTAATTCAGCAAAATCATGTTCACCTTCTTCAATAAAAGCATATAAAATATTGTCCTTATATAAAGGATAGACTTTTATGCTATTGGGAACCAATTCACGTCTTACTTTATTCGGTCCTCCACAAATGTTGTTTTTGATAGAAGCTGTAAAAGCTTGTTTCCCGGAAGTAATTCCGCCTTTATCGTGGTAAAATTCCAAATCATCACTGACTATAGAATCATAATGAGAAAGATCACATTTGTTAAATCCGATATCAAATATCAAACTGTCTAATTTCTTTGCCGTTTTGTATAATTCATCGGTATTTTTCACCTGAGAATATGCAATTTGGCTTAAAATGAATAGAACTAAAATCTGGATCTTTCTCATTATGTTTTATTTTTTTTATTAACCACAAAAGATACAAAAGCTTTTACACTTAAGTATTTTTAAAGTTCATTATTACACTTCAAAAAAGTACACTTAAGTTTTTGAAAATCTTTGATTTTCTGCTTTGTGAGCTTTTAATTAGGAAATAAATACTTACATTTAATAATTTCTTTTGTGTCTTTTGTGGTAAAAAAGCTTTCTTAAGAAAAAGCTTTTTCTAAATCTGCAATAAGATCTTCTGCATCTTCAATTCCAACGCTTAAACGAACTAAATCATCGGTAATACCTAACTCAGCACGTTTTTCGGCAGGAATAGAAGCGTGAGTCATCAACGCAGGATGATTTGCCAAAGATTCTACTCCGCCAAGAGACTCTGCTAATGTGAAAACTCTTACTTTTTCTAGAAACTTAACAGCATCTTCTTTTTTACCTGACTTGAAAGTGAAAGAAACCATTCCTCCAAAATCTTTCATTTGAGCTTTTGCCAATTCATATTGTGGATGAGATTCCAATCCCGGATAAATTACTTTATCAACTGCTGGGTGAGACTCCAAATATTTCGCTACGGCCATTCCGTTTTCTGAATGTCTTTGAACCCTTAATGCCAATGTTTTAATCCCTCTCAATACCAAATAAGAATCGTGTGGACCTAAAATCCCACCGCTTGCAAACTGGATGAAGTGAAGTTGATCCCCTAACTCAGCATCTTTAGCAACCAAAGCTCCGGCGATAACGTCAGAGTGACCTCCTAAATATTTCGTTGCAGAGTGCATTACGATATCAGCTCCCAAATCAATTGGTCTTTGTAAATATGGTGTCGCGAAAGTATTATCAACAGCAACAAGGATGTTTTTTCCTTTTGCAATTTCTACAACAGCTTTAATATCAACCAATTTCATCAATGGATTTGTTGGTGTTTCAATCCAGATCAATTTTGTTTTATCTGTAATAACGTCAGCGATTTTTGAAGCATCATCAAAATTCACGAACGTAAATTTCAACTGATATTTTTCAAAAAGTCTCGTGAACATTCTGTAAGTTCCGCCATATAAATCATCTACAGCAACAACTTCATCACCCGGATTTAATAATTTTAAAACACAATCGATTGCCGCCAAACCTGACCCGAAAGCCAATCCTCTCGCTCCGTTCTCAATGCTTGCCAAAGAGTCTTCCAACGCCTGTCTTGTAGGGTTTGCAGCTCTTGAATATTCATATCCTGAATGTACTCCAGGACTTTTTTGCGCGAATGTAGATGTCAAAAATACAGGAACATTCACAGAACCTGTAGCAGATTCGTGATGTTGTCCTCCGTGAATAACTTTTGTATTAAAATTCATACTTTTTATAATTTAGCAATGTATCAATTTAACAGTTTACCAATGATTGTTACACTGTTAAATTGATACATTATATTATTTTACATTTTTATTGCAGACTTTACAGCAAATTCTTCTGCGATCTGCTCGATCCATTGTGCTACATCGTCTTCTCCTGTTGCTCTTTGGTACGTACTTCCAAGAGAAACCAAAATCTGGTGCATAAACATTTTCATTTGATCAACAGGCATTTCTTTTGTCCAAAGATCAATTCTCAATGCTTCCATCTTTTTATCATCCCAAACGGAAATCATCGTTGCTTTAGTTTCTTCTTTTTCAATTCCTCCATCCTGTGCATTCCAAGTGATCAGTTCAGGAATGTGGTTTTCGTCTAATTCAACGTCTATCGTAATTTGAGTCTTTCTCATAACTTTCTATATATTTCTAATAATTTTATTTTGCTGTTGCCTTTTTACTCATAACTTTCCGCGCAACTTCTAACTTCCAGCCTTACTTCAATTTCGGCTTATATCCTGACTGATTAAAAATTGTTGTCGCATCCATTTTCAGGAAATCTACCAACTTTGTATCAGGTTTTTCTTTAAAATAGGCTTTACAAACCTGCCATCCTGCAAAAATTCCGACTTGTGGTGAAGATTCATTGTCTATTTCTGTATAAAATTTGGAGAACGGTCCCGGAGCAATAAAACGTTCTACCAGTCTGTGATCATCCCCAAAAATTAAATTATTTTCAACAAAATAATTCCAGATATTGGCTTCATTTGCCACCGTCCAATCATATTGTTTTTGAGTGTAATTCATTTTCAGATAATCCGGAAAATTCGGTAAAAATGCATCCTGAACAATCATTATTTTTCCGTTAAGGATAATCTGATCAATAAATTTTTGGTGATCAGGCGATTCTTTAACCACATTTTCAGCAAAAATCTGTGAAACTTTCGGTACAATATTCTGAGGATTCATTGATTTCTGGAAATACAGTTCCAACCCTTTGTAGTTTGGATTCCCGTCTCCCATAAAACCTGTAACATCTATGAACAGAAGATTCCCTTTCTCATCATAAAAAATAGGATCCTGAATCATCTGTAAAGCCGATGAAAATAAAAATACTTTCGGGCTTTTAAATTGAGGAAAGTAATATTTAATATGAGAAAACAGCTCCTGAAGCTCTTTCTGAAGCTTATTCTGGTCTATTTTACCGATGGCTTCTTTATACAATTTTACCTCTGCAGCATCAGTTCTTCTTTTTCCAAAGTCTGCATCAGATACCGTTCCCTGAAACCAGGGAAATTGAGTTTTAAACTGATCTAAACTTACATTCGAATCATAAAATTGTTTCGAAATATCAGTAATTTCAACTTTTTCGGCAGGGTTTTTGACTTCCACATTCCATTGGTTCTGAGCATCTTTCTTACAAGAATTCAGACTCAAAACTAAGAGTGAAGAAAGTGCAATAGTTCTAAAAATCTTCATTATTTTTACATGAAATTTAAGTTTACAAAAATACGGATTTAAACACAACCAAATGATGAAAAATAAAATATTTATAACAGCAGTTTTAAGCTTAACATCAACCGTTTTATTTAGTCAAAACCTCACTTTTAAAGATAAAAACCTTGAAAAAGCGGTCGTAGAAAATTTTGACATTAATAAAGATAAAGGCATCAGCAAATTTGAAGCTGAAGCAATCACCAACTTATTTTTAGTGAATAAAGGCATCACTTCAACCGATGATCTGGTCTATTTTAAAAATGCAACGATGGTCGTTTTGGATGATAATTCGATTGCAAATGCAGCGATAAAAAACCTCAGCAAATTAGAATTATTCTCATGTACAGGCTGTAAAATCTCTAAATTTGAGGCTGATAATGTGCAAAACTTAACTTCATTATATCTTGACAATAATTCTATTGAAAATATCATGTTCAGAGTAGCACCAAGGATTAATCAGCTAACATTATCTTTAAATAAATTAAAAACGATTGATCTAAGTTCGCTTAAAAATTTAAGAAAATTAAACCTTGAACATAATCAGCTTCAAAAACTGGATATTTCTTTAAATAAAGATTTGCAAGCCCTAAATCTGGGCGGAAATAAAATGAAAGAAACAGATGTAAAAAAAGGGTTGAAAACCGATGTTACTATTTTCCTGGATGAACAAAAAGAACAATAAATCAAACTTTAATTAATAAATACCATGCAACTCGAAACCGAAAGATTGATATTGAGAAAACTCGAAGAAAGCGATTATGAACGTTTATTTCTTTTGGATTCTGATCCGGAAGTCATGAAATATATTGGAATTCCCGTTCTAAAAGATATAAATCAATCGAAAGACGTTATCAGAATGATTCAAAAACAATACGAAGACAATGGTATCGGTAGATTGGCTGTGATTGAAAAAGAAAGTAATTTACTAATTGGCTGGAGCGGGTTAAAATTTTTAACTCAATCGATCAACGGTTACAACAATGTTTATGAGCTAGGTTATCGTTTTTTACCTGAATATTGGGGTAAAGGATTTGCTACGGAATCTGCGAAAGCATCCTTGGATTATGGTTTTAATGATTTAAACATTGATGTAATCTACGCCATGGCTCACTCTGAAAATGATGGTTCTAATCATATTTTACAAAAACTAGGCTTTGAACGAACAGACGAATTTATGGAACCTGACGGAATTTGTTTCTGGTATGAATTACATCGTGAAAAATACATTTCAAAATCATGATTTTAAGTTAAAAATCCTAAGTTTAGATTCAAAAAAACCACTAATTTTGGAGTTTCTTTTTCATTCGACATTTCGGAAGAAAATGGGATTATTTCTAAATTAATAAAGACAAATTAAAAAATATAAACAATGCAGACACAAAAAGTAATAGACCATATTGTAAGCTGGCTGAAAGATTATGCAACGAAAGCGAATGTAAAAGGTTATGTAATCGGAGTTTCGGGAGGTGTAGATTCTGGTGTGGTTTCTACGCTTTGCGCAATGACGGGACTTGAAGTTTTACTTTTGGAAATGCCGATCCGTCAGAAAGAAGATCAGGTAAACAGAGCACAGGATCATATTGCAGATTTAAAGAAAAAATTCCCAAATGTTGAGGGAAAAACGATCAATCTGACTCCTGTTTTCGAAAGTTTTGAAGACGTTGTTCACGATCATGTGGAGGGAAGATGGAGCAATAATCTGGCTTTAGCAAATACAAGATCTAGATTCAGAATGCTGAATTTATATTATTTTGGGCAGCTTCACGGGCTTTTGGTTTGCGGAACAGGCAATAAAGTGGAAGATTTCGGAATCGGATTCTATACAAAATACGGTGACGGCGGGGTTGATGTTTCTCCAATCGCGGATCTTTACAAAACTGAGATTTACAAATTGGCAAAAGCTTTAAACCTCATTGAAAGTATCCAAAACGCCATTCCGACAGACGGACTTTGGGATGCTGAAAGAACCGATGAAGATCAAATCGGGGCAACTTATCCTGAACTGGAAAAAATCCAAAAAGAATATGGAATAAAGGTCGCTGAAGATTATGAAGGCCGCGACAAAGAAGTGTTTTTGATTTTCGACAGAATGCATAAAGCAGCCAAACATAAAATTAATCCTATCCCGGTTTGCGATATTCCTGAGGAATGGAGAGAAGGGTAAAATGTGAATGGTGAATGGTGAATTTTAATAATTGACTGTTCACTTACGAAGTAAAATTGACAATTGACATTAAATCATGAATAGTAAAACAAGGTCATTATTTTTCATCTGTCTCGGACTTCTTTTTGGAATGTCTGCGATGTATATTTACAATAATTTTATTGCTGATAAAAAGGGCAGTTCAAATGTTATAAAAACAGAAACCGTTAATTATGGCAGTGCTGAGAGTCAAAATTCAGCGGGTAATTCTTCGAACCAACAGTCGATTGATCAATTAACCAAAGATAAAACGGTCATTAGCTATATAAAACAAAATCACCGGCTTCCTGATTGTTATATCACAAAAAGTGAAGCCAGAAAACAAGGCTGGGATCCGTCAAAAGGAAACCTTTGTGATGTTTTGCCCGGAAAAGCAATTGGCGGAGATAAATTCAACAACAGAGAAGGAACTCTGCCAAAAGATGAAAAATATTTTGAAGCTGATGTAAATTATAATTGCGGAAACAGAAATGCAGACCGAATTATTTTCACCAAAAACGGAGATGTCTATCTTACCAAAAACCATTATAAGAGTTTTGAAAAGCAGTAGTTTTTATCTACTCACGTTATGTTTAACCTTTATTATTTCATGTTCTGATAAGCAACAGAAAATAGTAAAGGGAAATCAGCCGATGGTAATATTAATTCAGCCTTTTAAAGATTTCAAACCTGAAAATGTAAAATTTGTAACAGAGGAGATAAAAAAGGTTTACCCGAATGTAAAAGTTCTGGACGCTATAGATTTTCCGTCAAATGCTTATTATAAAGAAAGAAACCGCTACAGGGCAGATTCTATTATTAAATTTTTAGATAAAAGAACAAAAGAAGGCTTTGTTACAATAGGTTTAACATCAAAAGATATAAGCGTAACAAAAGGAAAGATTAAAGATTTCGGGATAATGGGATTAGGTTACAGACCCGGAAAAGCCTGCGTTGCATCAAAATTCAGATTAAATAAAGAAAATCAGGACGAGCAGTTTTTCAAAATAGCAATTCATGAGCTTGGACACACACAAGGATTAAAGCACTGTCCTGAAAAAATGTGTTTTATGAGAGATGCGGAAGGTAAAAATCCTACCAACGAAGAAACCGATTTTTGTAATAAATGCAAAACCTTTTTAATCAATAAAAACTGGAAATTCAATTCAATATGAAGACAATATATATAGATTTCACCGACATTGGTGATTATGAAGATTTTTACACCCAATTAAAAGAAAAAATCACGCTTCCTGAGCATTTCGGGGATAATTTGGATGCACTTTCCGATGTTCTTACAGGAGAATTGGAAATGCCTCTTCACATCGAATTTGCGAATATGACCGTAGATCAGCTTGAAAGTTTCGAAGATCTGTTGACAACTTTAGAAGAGATTGAGGAAGAGTTAGAAGGTTTTACTTTTAGTTATTATCTTGAACAATACGAAAGTGACGATGATGACACCGAAGAAGAAGATAATGATGATGAAAGCGATGAACAAAAATAATTAAAATCTTATCATCAAATAAAAAAACAAAACTCGCAGGGATGAGGCTGCGAGTTTTTTGGTCAGTCAAGTTTTTTAAGTGTCTAATCTTACTTTACTCTTTTATGAATTTATAACTCTGCGAAACTTCCCCTTTCACAAATATTTGTAATACATAATTCCCTTTCGATAAGGATGCTACGTCAACCTTATCTTGTACGGAGTTTAATGATATTACTTTTTGACCGACCATATTGTATACTTCTGCTTTTTCAATTTTACCGGCTCCTTTTATGTAAAGAATATCTTTTACCGGATTAGGATAAACTGATGCATTTATTTTATTTTTAACGATCTCATTCGTTGCAAGAATTTCATCCGGAAGCTGAAGATAAAAAGCAACCGTCTGACTTGCAGAATTCATTCCTATTCCTGCAATCTTTTTTCCGTCCTCAGATATTGCCAGCGGAAGAGACATCGTTACCCCTTGTGTATTGACACCTACCGATGTAGCATAATCATTTAAATTAACACGTCCTCCTGCCTGAGTCCATATAAAGCCTTCTCCAGTCATGGGCGGTCCGGGGAAAGGCCTAAAAAGCCAATCACTATTTGTCCGTTAGCTGATATTCCGGTCGCACCACCTCTGAAGAAAGCGGAGGAATTAGGATGTGTTATGTATGTAAGTCCGGACACACTGTTCCAAACATAAGGTTCTGGATAACCTGTTCCGATAATCGTATTTCCGTCTGCCGAAACATCTCCGGCCTCCCCTACATTATCGCCATTATTATCTTTAATAAAACTTTCTACTCCGTTTACCCATTTTGCACCACTTCTGGTTCCGTCAAAT
Source organism: Chryseobacterium limigenitum (assembly GCF_900114875.1). GTDB lineage: Bacteria > Bacteroidota > Bacteroidia > Flavobacteriales > Weeksellaceae > Chryseobacterium > Chryseobacterium limigenitum. The sequence goes on along the minus strand of NZ_FPKW01000003.1, from coordinate 282,109 downwards.
TCGTCTTGCCAACCAACGATTACAGTTCCGTCTGTATTTACAGCATTTGCTCTTGAGCTACTTCCTGAGATCATGCTTCCAAGATCTACTACTCCATTCTGAGCATTCCATTTTACGGCATGCGCGCTTGCTGCAGAAATCCAGCCCAAGCCTACAATTGTATTACCGTCTGGTGTCATTCCCCAAGTTGAACTTACACTCCCATCCCACCCGGTAGGAACAAGCCCGCCCTGATTCGTCCAGGTAGAATTTGTTACATTATAGGTTGAGATTTCATTAAAACTTGTCGCTGCATTTGTAGCTGAAGAACCAACCTTTGTTCCGTCGCTGGAAATAAGCGTTCTTCCTGCTGCAGGATAGCCGTTGGCTAATGTCCCGATCTGAACTATCCCGTTTACAGCATCCCATTTAAAAATACCTCCACCGCTCGTGTGCATACTTACGATTCTGTTATCAGAAATACCGCCAACAGTATAATTACCTGTTGCCATCACTGTGAGCTGTGCATCAGCCACCGAAAAGCCAAACAAAGAACAAGCATACAATGCTTTCATTGAAATTTTATAAATATTTTTCATATTTCTTTGGATTTCTTTGGATTTAATATTTTGAATTGGTGGAAACAATATTAATATTATATTTACTCATTGAAAAGAAAATGACTTACATAATTCGTGAAATTTAAAAGAATTAAATATTTAAATCTCTAAAAAACAAACTTATATAAAAATTTTATTTTGAGGACAAATTACAATAAGATTGAAAAAAAGCCTATAAAAAACAAATCATTGATCAAAAAAATGCTAAAAAATAACGTCCTGCTATTGATCCTGCTACTCTTTTCAGTTTTTGTAAACGGACAGTCGAGCCCGGATTTTAATATTTTAGTGGATAAAGCTTTTCAGAAATTATATCAAAATCCTGATGACTGTATCAGTTATTCACAAAGTCTTCTCATCAGCGATCAGAGCATTGAACACAAGATTGTATTGCAAAATATAATCTCCCAAGCATACGCTATGAAAGGAGATTACGTACAGTCTGTGAACATCTTAAGCCAAAAAGAAAGTGGAGAAAATGAAAGCTTTTCTTTCTTTATGCAGATGTTTGGAGATTATAATCTTGCTGATCAGTATCAGAATTTAGATCTTTACAATCAGTCTCAGGAAATCATCTCTAACCTACTGTCTGACAATAAATTATTTAAGAAAAGCGAAAATCCTAAAATAAAAATTACGATTGCAAAATTATATCAGCTTCAGGCTATTAATTTCGGTATTAATAGAAATTACGTTTCAGCATTAGAGAAACTCGATAAAAGTGATCAGTTTATCAATGATAAAAATGAGGAAAACAAAATCATCGGAACTGAAAATAAAATCTTCCGCTCATCATATCTAATGAGGCAAAATAAATTGGAAGATTCAAAAAAACTACTTGAAAAAACGATTTATAACATTAATAATCAAGAAAATAGCACTTTTCGCTACGCACTTGCTTATGAAAATTTGTCACGTTATTTCTTCCTCAAAGAAGACTATAATTCATCAATTCAGAACCTAGAAAAAGGATTATTGAAGATTGAAAACATTCCTTACAACGGATTGAAAATTAAAATTTATGAGTCTTTAGCCAAAAGCTATCTGGCGCTTCACAACGACGAAAAATACCATTATTACAACAAACTTTATATTGATCTGAAAACAAAATTAGATTCTAATACAAAAGAAGGAATTCGATATATTGTAAAATTGGTTGAAAATCATCAAAGCCAAAATCTTGAATTCCAAGAAAAAAATGAATCAAAGAAATTCTGGACATTAACAACAGTTATCTCATTAATTATCATCAGTTTAATTTCCTATTTTTTAATTGCAACCAGAAGAAATAAAGACCTTAAAAAGCAGCTCGATTTCTTTGAAAAACAGAAAAAATGGGAACAAACCATTCATATAACTATTCCAAAACCAGAGAAGCCGGTCATTATTACTGATAAAGTTATTGAAAAAGATTCCAATAAAATTTCAAAAGAAAAAGAACACGAAATTCTGCAAAAACTGGAAGATTGGGAACACACAGATCGATATTTAAACAAAAACATGTCACTTTCGATGCTTTCTGCACAAATGGGAGTTAATACCAAATATCTTTCTGAGGTCATTAATACTACCAAAGGAAAAAACTTCAACGGATACATTAACGAATTAAGAATCAACCACATTGCTCACTTATTAAAAACAGATCCTACTTATCTTAATTATAAAGTAAGTTATCTTGCAGAGTTTTCGGGATTCTCTTCTCACAGTGCGTTTACGACCGTTTTTAAATCCGTGACAGGAATGTCTCCCAATGTTTATATTCAGGAAATCAGTAAAAACCGAGCATCATGAAATTAGTTTTAAAAATACTTGTATTCACTTTTTTGATTTGTCAGATTTCTGTTCACGGACAAAAAATTTCTGATGATTCCCTGATGAAAAAAGCACGTCTGGAAATTTTTGACAACCCTGAAAAAGCAATAACTATCGCAAAAAATCTCCTGAAAAAGGAAAAAGATATTAATAAATCTATTACCATTTATTTACTGCTTTCTACCGCAAATATTGCCAAAAGAAACTTTGACGAATCGCTTCAATATACCTTAAAAGCTAAAGAACTGGCTCAAAAAACAAATGATCCCAAGCTGCAGGTCAACGTTTTGGTTTCTGTAGCGATACAATATCAGCAGATGGAATTGTTCAGTAAAAGCCTTGAAACCCTCAATGAAGTTGATATTCTTCTCGAAAAACTACCCGACAGCGTTTCCGAAAAATTGTTTGAAACAGCCAGAAGTTATGCCATTCGGGGAATGATTTATAAAAGCCAGTCCAATTCTGAAATTGCACTTGAAAAATTCCTGATCTCAATTAAAAATTTCGAAAAAGTAAAGGTTAAAAAAAACTCGTTTGCCAATATGAGTGTGGTATACTACAACATTGGATATTGCTACATCAACCTTAATCAGATAGAAAAAGCCAAGTCTGCCTTCCTGGAATCTATTAATTATGCTCAAAAAAGCAATGCCAAAAGTTTAGAAGCATTTGCATTAAAAGGTCTGGCCGAAATGCATAAACAAAGGAATGAAAATGAAATCGCTTTAAATCTTTTACTAAAAGCAGAAAATCTCTGTGAAAATACAGGCGATCTTGTCCTAAACGAAGGAATTTATAAAGAAATGTCTGAAAACTATCTCGCCATTGGAAGACCAGATCTCTATCAGACTTACAATAAAAAGTATTTTGATATGCGCTTTAAAAGAGAGCAGAATGAGCTGACTTCCATCAATCATTCCATCAACAATCACAACAAGGAAACGGTAAAAAAAAGCACTGAGATCAAAAATCATTACAACTATCTTACCGTCGCAGTTGTTTCTAACAGCATGATTCTGATAGCATTATTTTTATATTTAAGCCTTAAAATAAGAAGACAAAACAAAAATTATCAGAGAGAAATTCAAAAGCTTATTAAATCATAAATACTAATTGAACAGTATTACCAAAGTAGAATATTTTCTGAAACAAGCTTCATACAAATATTCTAAACTCCACAAAAAAAACTCGCAGTAATTGCGAGTTTTTCTTTTATATTTAACCTAAAATTATCTTCCGATAACTTCAGTAATCGGATTTCCGACATTTCCGCTTGGGAACTGAATTTTCAATAAAGAAGAAACGGTAGGCGCAATATCCGTCATAAAATACGGCTTATTACTTTCTCCGTGCTGAATTCCCCAACCCATAAAAATCAATGGAATGTGTGCATCATAAGAATTCCAAACACTGTGTGTAGTTCCTGTTTTTGCATACGGAGGAAGCATAGAATCATGAGAAATTAATTGAATATCTCCACTTCTCTGTCTGTTGATTCCATTAATAATTCTTTGTTTGATAGGCTCCGGAATAGAAGACTGAGCCACCTTCGTCACGGAAACTGCGTATAAAACCGTAGGATCTTTTTCCAGTTCTTTAACGGTAAAATCTATTACGTTATCTAGTTCAAGTTTATTGTCATTCAATAATTTTCTATCGAAATAAACCTGGTAATTATCAACAGCATTAATCAGTTTATCAACTCCGAATTTTGCTTTCAGTTTATCATTAATATCTTTTTCCATTCCTTCACCGAAGAAACCTGTGGTAATCTTATGTTCTTGCAGGAAGCCCACAGAATGCGCTCCACCATGGTCGGCAGAAAGGAAAACGGTGTACTCCCCTTTTCCAACTTTCGAATCCAAATAACTGAAAAACTGAGCCAGATCCTGATCTAATCTTAAATAGACATCTTCAACTTCAATAGAATTTGGCCCGAATTTATGACCCGCATAATCTGTTGAAGCTAAATTGATTGCTAAAAAGTCTGTAATTGCATCACCTCCTAATTTTTCTCCTTCTACAGAAGCTTCTGCCAACTTTAAAGTAAGCGTATTCCCGAAAGGTGTGTAACGGATGTTATCTTTTTTCTCCTGATAATCTTTTGCTAAATTACTGTAAGGAAAAGTAGGTGTTTTTGAACTTCCCAAAAGCCCTTCCCAAGAAGAATTATCCGGTGAACTTTCTGTATATTGATTGATCGGAAGTAAGGTATTCCAACCATTTGCAACCAATTTTCCCGGTAAATCCTGAGCATTGAAAGATTTCACCCATTGCGGTAAATCATTCATATACCAGGTACTCGTGATGAAATCTCCTGTAGAATCGTCAAACCAGAAAGCACCGTTCGGAGTGTGTCCTGCAGGAAGAATTGAGGCACGGTCTTTTAAAGAAACTCCGATCACTTTTCCTTGAAAGTTGGTTGCTAATCTTAACTCGTCCGTCACGGTTGTTGACCAAAGATTTTTCGGAGAATGACTTCCTACTTTTACATTGGTAGTACCAACAGGCTGAACGCTTTCATCCGTTGTACAATATACATTTTTACCTGTCTCTTTATCATTCCAGTCATTTCCTGCAATCCCGTGAATCGCCGGAACAGAGCCTGTATAAATAGAAGTATGTCCCAAAGCCGTAACCGTAGGAACGTAAGGAATATGAACATTATTTAATGAGTAGCCAGTACCCAATAATCTTTTGAAACCGTCGTTGCCAAACTTGTTGTAAAAACGATACAAATAATCCCAACGCATTTGATCTACCACCAGACCAACAACTAATTTCGGTCTTTCTAATTGAGAATTTTTATTCTTCTGAGCATTGATTGTAACTACTGACAGAAAAGTTGCTGCCGCAATTGAAATTTTCCTAAGCATCTAGTAAATTTTTGTTGAGAGCAAATTTACGTGTTTTGAAAGTTTTGGGATGTGAAATTTTGATTAATTTTGAAGCTTAGATTTTATTTATATACATTAAAAAAAATTTGATTATCAACTAAAATCTTATCTGCTTTAATGATAAAGATCAAAAAACTAGAAAAACTCACCTCCAACCCAACATCCAATTGGGGCTTCAACGGATATGAAACCGATAAAATTTTCTCCATTTCAAGCATCGAAATCGGGAATACTTTTGAATTCAGTTTAAGAGAAAAAAATCAACATTATAACAAAACTTGGGAAACAAACGCTGAGGATATTAACGAACTCAATACAATTATTGAGCAAGGACATTCTTTCGGAGCCTTTGAAAATAATGAATTGGTTGGCTGGGTCATCTGCAATTTAAGAGAATGGAACAACAGTCTTTTTATCGAAAATATATTGATTAGTGAAAATTTTCGAGGACAAAATATCGGAAGATTATTGATTAAAAGTGTCAACCGAAAAGCAAGAGAATTGAAATGCCGAATTGTAGAACTGGAAACCCAAAGCACCAATTATCCCGCAATCAAATTTTATCAGAAAGCAGGTTTTCATTTCACAGGAATTAATACAAAACTCTATAATGACTCCTCAGAAACGGCTTTGTTTATGAGTTACGAAGTTCTTATTTAAACTTTATCGACAAAAACTATAAAAGGTATTTGAAATTTAATTTTGTACTAATTGGTACAGTTATATACCTTTGTCTCATCAAAATAAAGAAATGGCAGGCAGACCAAAAATATTCGACGAAAATCAGGCAATTGAAAAAGCGACTGAGGTTTTCAAAAACAAAGGCTACGATACAGCCTCTGCAGAAGAATTATTGAATGCCATGGGAATCGGAAAAGGAAGTTTTTATCTGGCTTTCAAAGGTGGAAAACAGGAATTATATCTTCGCTCCATTAAACAGTTTTCAGATAGTTTTCATCAAAAATTAACTGACGGAATTGCAAATTCTGACAACGAAATAGAATTTATCAAACATTTATTTTTAGGATTAGCCAACGGCTCCGACTGCGATAAAGAACGAGGATGTTATTTAGGAAATGCATTGGTTCAGCTTTCTGAAAAAGACGATGAAATAAAAAAAATATCAGCAGAAATTTTAAAAAATTTACAAAACCTTTTTGCTGAAGTTATCAATAAAGCTCAGAAAAGCGGACAAATGAAAAGCTCTGAAAATCCTGAAATTTTAGCCTGGCATCTTACCAATCTCTGGAACGGAATTCATGTTACAAAACGCATGGAAAATTCAGACAAAATTCTTACATCAATCATTGAACTTAACTTAAAATTACTCGATTAAATATTTTTTATCATATTTTGTACCAAATAGTACAAAATTAAAATTTAATATAAATTAAACAAAAACAAATTATTATGAACATTACAGGCAACACAATCTTAATTACTGGCGGAGGTTCAGGAATCGGTTTAGAAATTGCAAAAGCATTAAGTCCGGCAAATAAAATTATCATTGTCGGAAGAAATAAAGAAAAATTAGACACCGCAGCGAAAGATTTAGAAAATGTATTCACAATTCAGGCTGATATTACGAATGAAAATGATGTCAGCAGATTATTCGAAGAAGTAAAAACAACCTTCGGAGGGTTGAATATTTTGATCAATAATGCAGGAAATGCCTACGTTTACAATATTGCGAACGATGGAAATGCACATGATAAAGCATTGGCAGAATTTACAACCAATTATTTCGCGCCAATCAGACTCTCAGAAAAATTTCTTCCTCTGTTAAAAGAACAAAATGAAGCGGCAATCGTAAATGTTTCATCAATTGTTGGTCTTGTTCCCGGATCTCATCTACCAACGTATTCGGATTCGAAAGCAGCGCTTCACTCTCACACCAGATTGTTGAGATACGAATTGGCAAAAGATACCAATGTAAAAGTTTTTGAATTGATGCCGCCCTTAGTTGCCACAGATTTCTCCGCAGAAATTGGAGGTAAAGAAAACGGGATTCCGGCTTCTGATGTTGCCAGTGACCTTGTAAAAGCACTTCAGGAAAACATTTATGAAGTTCGTGTAGGAGATACAGATTTAGTCTACAACAATTTCTTCGCATCTACAGAAGGGGCTTTTGCTACTTTTAATAATTAACTCGAGTTTGGTTAAAAAAATAAATAAGCTCTATCAAAAATGATGGAGCTGTTTTTTTTGACTACACAAAAAGTAGATTCGGCTACATCTGCTCATCAGAAATTACGGAATTTTGTTTCAATAAAAAACAAGTTAAAATGAAAATTATCGTAACAGGCTCTTTGGGAAATATCAGCAAGCCACTGACTAAAGAATTAGTAAGCAAAGGACATTCGGTTACTGTTGTAAGTACCAATACAGAAAGACAGCCAGAAATTGAAGCTTTGGGTGCTAAAGCTGCAATTGGTTCTATGGAAAATGTAGATTTTTTAACCAAAACATTTACAGGTGCAGATATAGTTTATGCCATGGAAGCATTAAATGCGGGCGTTTTCTTTGATCATAACATCGATTTTATCGAAGCTAATACTCAGATCGGAAAAAATTACAAAGAAGCTTTTGAAAAATCGGGAGTGAAAAACATTGTTCACCTCAGCAGTATTGGAGCCCATCTTCCAAACGGAAACGGCATTCTTGCCTTTCATTACAATATAGAACAGGTTTTGAATGAGCTTCCACAAGATGTTTCCATTAAATTTATGCGTCCGGTTGGCTTTTATTACAATATGTATTCTTTTATTCCGACTATTAAATCACAGAATTTGATTATCCAAAACTATGGTGGAAATGAAAAAGAACCTTGGGTTTCGCCATTGGATATTGCCTCTGTCATTGCAGAAGAGATCGAGAAACCGTTTAACGGAAGAGAAGTTCGTTACATTGCAAGTGAAGAAATTTCACCCAATGAAATTGCAAAAACTCTAGGTGAAGCCATCGGAAATCCCGAACTGAAATGGTTAACAGTTGCTGATGAAGATTTATTAAACGGTATGATCAATGCCGGAATGAATCCCAAAACAGCTGAAGGTTTTGTAGAAATGAACACAGCCAGAGGAAACGGAGTTTTATATGAAGATTATTATAAAAACAGACCTGTTTTAGGAAATGTTAAAGTAAAGGATTTTGCTAAGGATTTTGCCAAATTATATCAAAGTAGCTAATTTTCTTTTGTCTTGAAACAAAAGAAACAAAAATTCAAGACTTGGAAACTTCCGCTAAAAATTAAAACTTAATCCTAAAATTCCCAAAACTTGTGCGAATTCATTATCAGGTCTTCGATTCTAAATTCGTCTTGCACTTCAAACAATGGGAATTTTTTAACCGATTAAATTCTAATTTTCTTAACGCTCCATTTTCCGATGTCGAAATCTCCGAAAATAATTAACTTAGTAGCAATGAAACAGCCTATCAGACTCAAAACCATCAGTGAATTCCACCAATTCCGTGGACTTCCGAAACCTGAGCATCCGCTTATCAGTGTTATAGATTACAGCACGATCAGTCATGATCCTGATATTAAAGAACTGAGCTGGATTTTAGATTTTTATTCAATCTCTATCAAAAGAACTTCGAATGCGAAAATAAAATACGGTCAGCAGGAATATGATTTTGATGAAGGCGTAATGTTTTTTATGGCTCCCGGGCAGGTTTTTGGGATTACTCTTGATCCGGATACAACTTTACAGGCAAAACATACGGGGTGGATCTTACTTATTCATCCCGATTTTTTCTGGAATACTTCTTTAACCAAAACCATTAAGCAATATGAATATTTTAATTATTCCGTGAAAGAAGCTTTATTTCTTTCCGAAAAGGAAGAAGATGTAGTTAAAAATGTTGTCCAGAATATTCAAAACGAATATCATTCGAATATTGATCAATTCAGTCAAAATATTATTATTTCTCAGATTGAAACGTTGTTGAATTACGCTGAACGCTTTTATCAAAGACAATTCATTACAAGAAAAATTTCCAATCATAAAATTCTTGATTCATTAGAAAAATTATTAGCCGATTATTTTAATAATGAAGATCTGATCACAAAAGGCCTTCCTTCGGTACAATTTGTTGCCAATCAATTGAATGTTTCGGCAAGCTATTTAACCGGATTGTTAAAAGTTTTAACCGGACAAAGCACTCAACAGCATATTCACGAAAAACTGATCGAAAAAGCAAAGGAAAAATTATCGACCACTCAATTGTCTGTGAGCGAAATTGCGTATGAATTAGGATTTGAGCATCCACAGTCTTTCAGCAAATTGTTTAAGAATAAGACTAATGTTTCGCCGTTGGAGTTTAGGCAGTCTTTTAATTAAGATTTATGCTATTATCTATTACTACCAATCGTTTGGGATCAAATGGCAGTATTTTGAAAACAGTATAGAGTATTATTAAAACCTTTCATTACATTTGCCATCTTAAAAGCAAAAAAACATGGAAAATAATTTATTTCTATCCAAATTTTGGTCAAGAATCTGGGCATTGTTAATCGACTCTCTAATTCTTGGAGTATTCGGATATATATTAGGTCTGATTTTCAACAACTTCTTTATTTCACTGGGAGAAAATGCAAAATTAATCGGATGGTTCATTTCACTAGCTTACTTTTCAATCCTAAATTCTAATCTTCATAATGGGCAAACTTTTGGTAAGAAAATGATGAGCATTCAGGTTAGTGATATCAGCGGAAACCCTGTCAGTTTAAAAACTTCTTTTATCAGAGCATTGGTTTATACAACACCCTTTTTTCTGAATGGATTTAAAATTCCGGGCTCACATACATTTTCAATTATTTCAATCATTCAGGGAATCATCATTTTTACTGTTGGTCTTGGGATCATAGTATTTTATATCTTTAATAAAGAAACACGACAGTCCTTACACGATATTGTTGTGAAAACATATGTTGTTCAGGAATATAGGAATAATGAAGTTTCTTTCATGCCTACCATAAAAAAACTTTCTTTTTATATTACAGGAGGAATATTTTTGATTGTTATGGCAACTTCAATCTATAGTTTAAATAGTAATACGCAACTTCAAAAATTGGTTCCTGTATATGAAGAGATTTCAAATCAGGATCATATTTCAAATGCAAGCATTACGATGAATTATAATCTATTAGACAATTCAGAAAATAAACGTTTAACTTACACCATATTCAGTAAAGTAAATAAAAATTTGAAATCTGAAGATAATCTAGAAAATAACACCAACAACCCTGAGCTCAGAAAAGCAGTGGAAACATTCATTAACAGCAATGTTTATGATAAAGAGGAGGATATTTTAAGTGTTGTTGTAAGTTCAGGATTCAATATTGGTATTGCCAGCCAAAATTATTCAGTTTCTTTCTCCCAACCTATTCATGAATGGAAAAGAATATATAAAATCACTTCAAAATAAACCTATATATGCTTCAAGTTTTTAAAACCGCTAAAAAACTAGAAGAGCAAAAACTAGAAATTAATTTTTCACTGAATAATACAAATAAAAACCGCGCCCTTCGGGCGCGGTTTCAATATATAAAGTTCGATAATTAAAACTTCAAATCACCATTCACTTCTCTTACTGCATTGGCAGCTTCAGCGAATTTCAATTGCTCGTCAGCAGTCAATGTGATGTTAACGATCTTTTCTACCCCGTTTTTCCCGATGATAGCAGGAACACCAAGACAGATATCGTTTTGACCGTATTCACCTTCAAGCATTAATGAACAAGGGATCATTTTCTTCTGGTCGCATGCAATTGCCTGAACCATTACAGAAACAGCCGCACCTGGCGCATACCAAGCAGAAGTTCCTAATAATTTAGTAAGAGTAGCACCTCCTACTTTAGTTTCTTCGATTACATATTTTTGTTGCTCTTCGTCAAGGAATTCAGTTACAGGAACTCCGTTTCTTGTAGCCTTGCTCAATAGAGGAAGCATTCCTGTATCACTGTGAGCAGCGATTACCATTCCGTTTACGTCAGAAATCGGAGCTTCTAAAGCTTCAGCCAATCTGTACTGGAATCTTGCAGAATCTAAAGCACCACCCATACCGATGATCTTGTGCTTAGGAAGTCCTGAAGTTTTGTGTACCAAATACGCCATAGTATCCATTGGGTTAGAAACCACGATGATGATTACTTCCGGAGAATGTTTTACCAGGTTTGCAGTAACGTCTTTTACGATTCCTACGTTGATACCTATTAATTCTTCTCTTGTCATTCCAGGTTTTCTAGGAATCCCTGAAGTGATAACCGCTACATGAGAACCTGCAGTTTTGCTGTAATCTCCTGTTGTTCCGGTAATTTTGGTATCGAATCCGTTAAGAGATGCTGTCTGCATCAAATCCATTGCTTTACCTTCCGCAAATCCTTCTTTAATGTCTACTAAAACTACTTCTGAACAGAAGTCTTTCATTGCGATGTATTCTGCACAACTCGCTCCTACAGCGCCTGCACCTACTACAGTTACTTTCATAATGTATACTTATTTAAATTTATTTGTTGTTTAGTTTCAATTTTTTGACTCCCAAATTTAACAATTCCTGAAAAATTGAGCAATTTTTCATGAGTTTATATTGTACTTGGTTAAAATTTTTTATTTTAACCGTAAAAAAACAAAAGCTATTATTAAACTGTTTCAAGTTTATCTATTTTGAAAACACAAATCTGCAAAAGAATAAAAATCAAATATTTTTTGAACTTATATGTTCTTATTTGCCTTTCATGATGCGCTTAAACAGGCTTATTATCTACAATGTAACATTTAGATTTTTTGGATGATCTTAATTTACGTTTAGTAAAAACGTATATAATTTTTTAGCACCTGATAACACTTCGTTATAATTTTCCTCCGTAACTTCCGTATCTAAAACTTCTTTGAAACTCTTCCACATCGACCCTGTATTTTCCTGATAACATCCGAAGAAATTAAAGGTTACCTTATCAAAACCTTCCGTTTTAGAAAGCTGTTTTGCAATCACATTTCCACCTAAAGTAGAACCTTCGATCACGTACATTGCTCCTAAAGCCTCATAATCGTTGCTGAATTCAAGATCATGAGACGCATTTTGATTTTCTAATGATAAATTTTGAAGATCTTTCTCGATAAGAGGAAGTTTTTTTCTTTGATCCAACTGAAGTTTCTCAGAAAATTTATCAGAAAGATTGCTGAATATCTTGTCTTCAGAATGAAGCAACATCAAATAATTGGTATTGATAATTTTTTTATAATCTTCTAAAGTGAAAACCTTGTTAAAAATTTTGTCAGAATTAAAAAGTTTCTCGGCAGCATCGTGATATTCTGCGGTGTTTTGTTTAAGATATTCAGAGACCATAATGAGGTTTTAAAAGTTTCCCAAATTTAAGGCTTTTTGAACGTTAAAATAAAACTTGTACCATCTTTATTGCTTTCATAATCAACATTTCCTCCAATTCTGTTCATAATCCTGTGAACAATGGAAAGTCCTACTCCATTTCCTTTAAATTTTTTCGCATTATCCATTCTGTTGAAAATTTTAAACATCTTGTGTTTATCCTCTTCAGGAATCCCGATCCCGTTATCTGAAATTTTGTAAATAATGTTTTCACCCCCTTCAAATCCTGCAATCTCAACCCTTGGAAGATCTTGTTGTGAGGAATATTTCACTGCGTTATTAATGATATTTAAAAATACCTGATGCATCATCGTTTTATCTGCCAATACCTCAGGACAATCTTTAATGATGATCTCAGTTCCCGGACTTTCAAAAGTGATTTTAGCATTATCAGAGATCTTTTTAATAGTATTTGCCGGCTGTACTATTTCAAGTTCGATTTCGCTGTGTTTTGCTCGGCTCAGTTGCAGAACATCGTGCATCATTTCTGCCATTCCGTCAATTTCTTCGATGATGGAAGTCAGTTTATTTTTATTCTTATCTGTTTTTTCAAAATTAGAAAGAAGCATTTGCGCATTAAGCTTCATCACGGTCAAAGGTGTTCCTAGATCATGAGAAATCGTGTACGAAAAACTATCAAGCTCTTCATTCACTTTTCTCAACTGATTATTCAATTCTTTGATCGCGTTGTATTGTTTATGGGAAGTTTCAAGAATCACATCACGAACGGCCTGTACCGCGCTGATGTTCCTTGAACTCCACCTTCTTGAATTTCCTTTAATATTTTCTGTGAAAGCCTGAAAAGAAGTTCTCGGAGAAATAATATGCCTTTCTTCGCCGTTTTGCGAGAAAACACCAATCTGTTTTTCGGGATTTCCGGCCCAGTTGATATGTTCATCAAACTCTTTTCGGAACCAGATCAGCATTTCGTTTTTACTTCTTTCAATAAAATAAATGATGATTCCTGCTGCATTTTCGTTCAAGCCTAATTCCTCACCGTATTCTTTAAGGAAACTACGATTTACGTACAGACTTTCCTGTGTATTTTCATGTGCCCAATGAATGATTTTTCCAATCACAGAACGTTCGGGCGTAATGCCATCCGTAACAATATCTTCATCCGAAACAATGATCAAACCATCAGCTTCAGGCAATTCTCTTATATCCTTTTTATTTTCAACTAAAGAATCAAATAACGTATTATGTCTCAGAAAATCCGATTTCAAATAAGACGATTTTCCTTCCAAACTTATACGGAACTCAAGCTCTTTTTTAGATTTAAATGATGAATAGGCATTGGAAGCCAAAGCCGTAAAAATACCTGCCTGTACCCTGTCTTCAAGATCAATGTGTTTCGCTTCCGAATTTTGACACGTTACCAGTCCCCAAAGTTTATCATCGATAATAATAGAAACGCTAAAACTTGAAGACGCTCCGGAATTCTTGATATACTGCCCATGAATAGGCGACATACCGCGAGATCCGGTAAATGTAAGATCTATATTTTGTTTTGTTTTGCTAAAAATCGGAATGGTTTCAGAATATACATCACTAAAAATCCTCTTCCTTTTTTTCATGTATAATTCCCTCGCCTGTCTCGGAATATCAGATTCGGGATAATGAAGCCCCAAATAGCTTTCTAAATTTTCATTTCTTCTTTCTGCAATTACCTTTCCTGAACCGTCTAGCATGAATTTATACACCATCATCCGGTCATAATTCACAATTTTTGAAAGTGTACTCAATAATTGCTCCCAAATTTCCTGCGCACTATCAATGATGTAAAAATTATCGTATTTATTCGAAATACGTTTGTTCGGGTTTTCTAAAACTTCTTCAAATTCAAGAAAAATATGGTTTTTACTTCTGAAAACAGAAAAATGATACTCCTTTTCGCCAACGAAAATTTTATCAAAATACGTTTCGTTCTCCCTTCTTGTAAACTTATGCAATGAATCATAAATATCAGAATCTATGATACTTTTAAAGCTTTCAGGAAAGTCATTTATTTTTTTACCATAAAGAAATTCAACATTCTCAATACTGAAAATGTTGGAAATATTCTGACTAAAAAAAGTAATGGAATGAGATTCTACATCAATGCCAATCAGATACCCAAAACTTTGTATATACCCAGGAATATGTATGGGCTCTTCATGACAATCTACAAAATTCATATAATTCTTTAATCTATCAAATATAACGAAATTTTTAAAGCGATATTACTATGTGGTATCAAATATTGAAAACGTTAAAACATCGTTAATGCAGAGGATAGCATCCATAAAACACCTTTAAATCAGCATAAAAACATTTTCATTATTCACTTTTTAAAACCCTTTTCACTAATGATATACTAAAAAAATATCTAATAATTATTCTAACTTCATCATAACTGATTATTCACATGAATTTCATATTATACTTTGAAAATTTTATGTTAATTAAACAAAAATCATTAAATTTATATCACCAAATCAAGAATACATTTAGAAATCATTGATTATAAAATTAGAATTCAAGATTAATTTTCACTTAAATCTAAAAAAATATTATATGAAAAACTTCCCCTTTACTTCCTCACAAAAAGAACTCTGATCAGTAAGCTTCAGATTCTTAGCTTAAAAAGATAATATTACTCACAAACACAAATTCTATGACTTTTTTTTCAACAAAAAAAATGAATATCCTGATTTGTCTTATGCTGTTTTATTTTTCAGCAAATGCCCAGACTCAGGACTCTCTTCACTCCAAACAAGAAACGGAAGACAATGTAAAATATCCTCAACTTCAGATCAAAGGTCTTTTTCAGGCAAGATATCTGGTTGGTATGAATAAAGATGTGGATGTAAACGGACTTCATCATAATGACGGCTCGGGAACCAATAATAATTTCATGGTGAAATACATGAGGGTTCAGGTTCGGGCGCAGATCAGCAAGCGTACGGAAGTTGTTGCTTTGGCCAATTTAGCTGATTTCAAAAATGATCCCAAAAGCAGAGTTCTCGAAAATGCTTATTTAAAATACACTTTTAACCCAAAATTAGCTTTTACAGTCGGACAATTCAGACCTTGGTTCGGTATTGAGGAAACCTATCCTATCGACATCATTAAATCGTTGGACTGGTCAAATCAATACACAGAATTCGGAAAACTAGGCTGGACGAGCTTCCAGATCGGAATTTCCGCAACAGGACAGCTTGAATTAGGTAAAATCCCTTTTCAATACGCAGTCTCAGTTGTTAATGGAAACGGGAAAAATCAGGTCAATGATAATGATGACGGAAAACAATACTCTACAAGACTGGTTTTTGGTTTAGCTAAAAAATACAATCTTAATTTAGGCATAAACGGAGGTATTGGTGAGGTTTTCGGCAAAAAAATATATGCTGTAGGAGTTGATTTCAATTCACTGGTCAATTTTGGTTCAAAATGGAGCCTTGACATGCAATTGGAAGGAAAACAGGGAACCAATCACCCTTTGTATTTTGCCGTTGCGCCAGAAATCAGACCCGACAACCCCGATGAATACTTAATTCGAGGAGCTTACTTTCTTCCCAATTTGCGGTATGAAATCAATCACAGAAATTTAAGTGCCTTCGAATTGTCTTGTCGATATGAGTATTTGGATACTAATTTCAGATTAAATTCAAATCCAAGACAGACGATCACTCCAATGTTTGGGCTTGAATTCCTGAAAAATTACGGAGCAAGAATTCAGTTGGGTGTACAATTCGACCGATACAAACACAGCATTGCCAACACCACACAATACAATAATAATCTATTCATTGTTCAGGTACAGAGTAGATTTTAATCATTAAAACTGACTATTATGAAAGAAATTAATATTAAAGCCATAGCAATCACCTTTGCTGTTGCCCTTATCATATGGTTTATTCCTGCACCGGAAGGCGTTGCGGAAAATGCTTGGCATTTATTTGCCATTTTCGCAGCCACCATTTTAGGAATTATCTTAAAAGCAGCTCCAATGGGAACAATGTGTATGATGGCTATTGGTTTTACAGCGCTTACTCAAGTCGTAGCTCCGGGAGATGCAGGAAAATCAATCACAAAAGCACTTTCAGGATTTGGAGACAAAGTAATCTGGCTGATCGGGATTTCATTCTTTATTGCAAGAGGATTTATCAAAACAGGTTTAGGAAACAGAATTGCCTTTTTATTTATCAGAATTTTTGGTAAAAGTTCTTTAGGGCTCGCTTACGGATTAGGTTTGGCAGACGTTTGTTTGGCTCCCGCAATCCCAAGTAACACAGCAAGGGGTGGCGGAATTATTTATCCCATCATGAAATCTATGGCCATCAGTTTTGATTCCGTGCCTGAAAAACCTGAAACCCATAGAAAACTCGGATCGTTTTTAACACTCAATAGTTATTACATGAATCTGATCTCATCTTCCATGTTCTTGACCGGAACAGCAAGTAACCCGATGTGTCAGAAATTCGCTGCCAATTTAGGAATCAACATCACTTGGATGTCTTGGGCTGCTGCCGGTTTTGTACCCGGATTAGTTGCATTTTTCGTTGTTCCTTTGGTTTTATATAAATTGTATCCACCTGAATTGAAAAAAACAGGTGATGCTCCAAAAATGGCTGCCCAAAAGTTAAAAGAAATGGGACCAATTTCTAAAAATGAATGGTTGATGCTCTTGGCTTTCTTCATTTTATTAGCCCTTTGGATCTTTGGTGGAGCCTTATCAATTGATGCTACAACCACTGCTTTTATTGGCTTAACTCTACTTTTATTAACCTCAGTATTGACTTGGGAAGACGTAAAAGCAGAAAAAGGAGCTTGGGATACGATCGTTTGGTTTGCAGTTCTGGTAATGATGGCCAGTTCACTCAACGAACTCGGGTTTATCGGATGGTTCAGTGATCTGATTAAAGCTAAAATCGGTGGATTAATTTGGTACGTGGCCTTTCCGGTGATTATTATTGTTTACTTCTTCAGTCATTATATTTTTGCGAGTGCCACCGCTCACGTTGCAGCAATGTATGCCGCTTTATTAGGAGTTGGAGTTGCCGTAGGAATTCCTCCGATGCTGTTGGCAATGATGCTCGGCTTCTTAGGTTCAATTTATGGCGTTTTGACGCATTATGGTCATGGTCCGGCTCCGGTTTTCTTCGGAAGTGGATATGTTGAATTGAAAGCTTGGTGGCTCCGAGGTTTGGAAATAGGAATTGTCTTACTCATTATTTATATGGGAGTGGGCGGTCTTTGGATGAAAGTGCTAGGATATTATTAAAACGCGGGAAGATGGAAGTAGGAAGCTAGAGGTTTTGTTAACGCATAGTAGTTTCACTTTTTATAAACTCCCAGCCTCCTACTTCCCACATCCAGCCATTAATTAAAATTAAAAATCAAAAAAATATGCTGTCTACCTTATCAAGAAAAATGCTGATGTGTCTTACAGGTTTATTCCTGGCCTTCTTTCTGTTGATCCATTTCTTGGGAAATCTTCAGCTGTTTTTACCGCAGGAGCAGGCACATTTACAATTTAATGCCTACTCACATTTTTTATCGGGAAACATTATCATTAAAATCGTTTCCTATGTTTTGTATGCAAGTATTATTCTTCATGCAGTTGATGGACTTATCATTACGTTAAAAAATAAAAAATCAGGCGGAAATTACCAATCCGACAGAAGAGGAAGAGCCAGCAAATGGGCTTCCCGAAATATGGGAATTCTGGGAACATTATTATTAATTTTTCTGGTGATTCATTTTCAGAATTTCTGGTATATCTACAAATTCGGAAATCCCCCTTTGGATGAAAATGGAAATAAAGATCTCTATATTCTTGTGGTAACTGTTTTTAAAGAATGGTGGTATGTCATCATTTATGTGTTATCAATGGTTGCGTTGTGCTATCACCTGATCCATGGGATTTACAGCGCCATCAGAACTTTGGGATTATTTCATCCGAAGTTTGTGAATTGGTTTAAAACCGTTGGAATAGCGTATTCAATCATCATCAGTGTTGGATTTGCTTTGATGCCAATTTATGTATTCTTCACCGCCAATTAAATTGAGAAACTATGATTTTAGATTCAAAAATACCGGAAGGACCATTAGAACAGAAATGGGATAACTATAAAAAGAAAGCCAAACTCGTAAACCCCGCAAACCGAAAAAAACTTGACGTTATTGTCGTAGGAACAGGGTTAGCCGGAAGTTCAATCGCTGCCTCATTGGGAGAAATGGGCTATAATGTGAAATCATTCTGTTTTCAGGATAGTCCAAGGAGAGCCCATTCTGTTGCGGCACAAGGCGGTGTAAATGCGGCCAAAAATTATAAAAATGATGGCGACAGCGTTTACAGAATGTTTGTTGATACGTTAAAAGGTGGCGACTTCAGAGCACGTGAGGCCAACGTTTACAGAATGGCAGAATGCTCTTTAAACCTCATCGATCAGGCCGTTGCACAAGGCGTTCCGTTTGGAAGAGAATATGGAGGATATCTGAATAACCGTTCTTTCGGAGGTGTTCAGGTAAGCCGGACTTTTTATGCACGAGGACAAACCGGACAACAATTGTTATTGGGATCTTACCAAACTTTGATGCGACAAGTCGGAAAAGGAAGCGTGCAATTATTTTCAAGACATGAAATGCTGGATTTGGTTATGATTGACGGAAAAGCCAGAGGAATTATCGTCAGGAATTTGGACACAGGAGACATTGAAAGTCATGCCGCCCACGCCGTAGTGTTGGCAACGGGCGGTTATGGCAAAATTTACTATTTATCGACATTGGCGATGGGTTGCAACGGTTCTGCGATTTGGCGGGCTCATAAAAAAGGTGCGTTGATGGCTTCTCCAAGCTGGATTCAGGTGCATCCTACTTCACTGCCGCAGTCTGGAGATTATCAGTCAAAATTAACCTTGATGTCTGAATCTTTACGAAATGACGGCAGAATCTGGGTTCCTTTAAAAGAAAATGAAACCAGAAAAGCGAATGATATTCCGGAAAACGAAAGAGATTATTATTTGGAACGAAGATATCCGGCTTTCGGAAATTTAGCTCCTAGAGATATTTCGTCAAGAGCTGCTAAAGAAAGAATTGATGCAGGTTTCGGAATCGGTCCGTTAAAAAATGCGGTCTATCTTGATTTTTCTAAAGCGATCAACGAACAGGGAAAAGAAAAAATTCAGGAGAAATATGGAAATTTGTTTGATATGTATCTTAAAATTACAGGATATGATGCCTATCAGGAACCCATGATGATATCTCCTTCCGCGCACTTTTCGATGGGTGGACTTTGGGTTGATTATGAATTAATGACAACAATTCCCGGATTATTTGCTTTGGGTGAAGCTAATTTTGCGGATCACGGAGCCAATCGATTAGGCGCAAATTCTTTGCTTCAAGCCTCCGTTGATGGTTATTTTATTGCCCCTTACACGATTGCAAATTATTTATCCAACGAAATTCACACCGGAAAAATATCAACTGAAAATACTGAATTTGAAAAAGCTGAAAATGAAGTTAAACAACAGATTAAGAGGTTTATCAATATTAATGGAACAAAAACCGTTGATCATTTTCATAAAACCTTAGGAAAACTGTTATACGACTATTGCGGTTTAGCCCGAAATAAAGAAGGTTTAGAATATGCCATCCAAGAGATCCGAAAACTGAAACAGGAATTTTATAAAGATGTCAAAGTTTCCGGACAAGGTGACACGATGAACACCGAACTGGAAAAAGCAGGTCGAGTTGCCGATTATTTTGAAATTGGTGAACTTATGTGCTATGATGCTTTAACCCGAAATGAGTCCTGCGGAGCGCATTTCCGTGAAGAATACCAAACTGCGGATGGAGAAGCTTTGAGGAATGATTCAGAATTTCAATTTATCTCAGCCTGGGCTTGGAAAGGTGAAAGCAACGAGCCTGAATTGATTAAAGAACCTTTGATTTTTGAAGAAATACAGCCAACCGTAAGAAGTTATAAATAAAATTTTGATAAAAAGTACCTTTTTTAACCACAAAAGATTCAAAAGATTTTAACACATTAGATATTTTAAGTTTAATATGAAACTTCTTAAATCTCATGTGACTTATGTGTTAAAAATCACAATAGTTTAATTACTACCCAAACACAGAAATTATGGATTTACACCTTAAAATATGGAGACAGAAAGATAATCAGAGTGAAGGAAAACTGGTGAATTATGATTTAACAGCATTAAATCCTCACATGTCTTTTCTGGAAATGCTCGACACCTTGAATGAAAAATTGATCATTGAAGGCGACGAACCCGTAGAATTCGATCACGATTGCCGTGAAGGAATCTGCGGACAATGCGGAATGATGATCAGCGGATTGGCTCACGGACCTTTAAAAAATACAACAACCTGTCAGCTTCATTTACGTTCTTTCAAAGACGGAGAAACTGTTTTGATTGAGCCTTTTCGTGCTGAAGCTTTTCCGGTGAAAAAAGATTTAAAAGTAGACCGTTCTGCGTTTGACAGAATTATTTCTTCCGGTGGTTTTGTATCGATTAATACCGGTCAGGCTCCTGATGCAACGGCCATTCCGATCACTCATCAAATTGCAGAAGAAGCTTTTGATTCTGCGGCGTGTATTGGTTGTGGAGCGTGTGTGGCGACCTGTAAAAATGCAAGTGCAGCGTTATTTACTTCTGCAAAGATCACACATATGGTTTTACTTCCACAGGGAAAAGAAGAAAGAGGCAGCCGTGTGTTAAATATGGTGAAACAAATGGATGCTGAACATTTCGGACACTGCTCTAACACCGAAGCCTGTGAAGTGGAATGTCCGCAAGGAATTTCTGTTTTGAATATCGCCAGAATGAATTATGAGTATAACAGAGCTTTGCTTTTTAGAAAAAAATAATCAGATAATCTGATTTAAAATATCATTTTATCAAACCTTATAGGTTTTTGAAACCTATAAGGTTTAGTGAATTTTTATATCGTTTTTTTAAACTTCTTTATCGAAATACAGCATATAATATTTCCCTTTTTCATCTTCTCCGGTAGCCAGTTTCTGACGGTCGCCGTGGATATAGATGTGGAAGTTTTTATCTAGTTTAATGATACTCTTGAAATGTCTCTGCGTCTTTTTAACAGCTGCTTCACTGATCGGAAATTCTTCCGCAATATTGATCTGCATATCCTGTTCGTAATCTGTTTTAAAATTATTAAAACTTTCGATCACGTGTTCGTCTCCTAAAACTTCAGCTGCAAATTCGTCCAACTTAAACTCTTCTTTTTCTTTGAAGAAATTAATTGATTTATTTAAGAAATCTGCCTGATCTGCTTTAGAAACCTCAAATTCCTGAGGAAGTTGTTTGGTGATATAATCTTTGTAAACCATTAAGGCTTCCTGCGTGTGAAAATATTCATCATCACGTTGTTTTACCTTTAAAAAATCCTCAAACCAGTAATACATATCTCCGTTTTTGTTATTATCAACCACAGAAAGTACATATCCGGTTTCTTTATGATTATTGTAGATTAAAGCAGCTTTATCAATTTTTGACAAGCCAATTCCCAAGTCTTTTTCAATATCAAAACTGTCGCCTTGAGGAGCTATTTTTAAGAATGGCTCTCTTTTTTCGGTTTTAAAAATCCCGATCTTATCTACTTTTTCATCACCTTCTCTATCGTCTTCAAAGTAAACGATAAATAATTCTCCTCCCATAACTCTTGGGTTTTCGGCAACTTCAAAAAGATGCTTCGCAATATTTTCGGCTTCCCAAAGAAACTTGGCTTTATCGTCAAAAATTTCAGATACAGAACTGAAAACATGATTATTTACCAAATAGGTATCACTGTAAAAATTAAATGTTTCCTCAGACTTAAAAGACCCTAAAAAGTAATCTTCAAGCGATTCTGCCATCCCTTCTTCCAACTGCAATTCTTCCTGAGAAAGTATTAAAGACTCTCCGTTGATTTTATTTCCGACTCTGTGTACTACTATTTTTGAAAACATCTTTTGATTTTTATGGACTGCAAAGATATTAATAAAATCAAACAATGACCATCATTTCATTCTGATAAAAACCTTATCATTTTGACAGGCTTTTTTGCTTTAAAATTTTAATTAAAAAACACACAAAACGTTGATTTTAAAACACTTAAATAAAATAAATATTAAAAGGAATATAATTTGGCATTTAATCTTCAAAACATACAAAATGGACTTAAAGACATTAAACAGATTGGATACACTAAGAAGATTAAAAAGCAAAGGACCAAAAACACCAAAATGGTTAAAGCCTTATCATCTTATATTGATCGCTTTTTTGGTCGTCTTTATTTTTGGTGTTTTCATTAAATTTTTAGATCAAAATCAATAGTAATATGAATTATTTACAAGCTGCTCAGGAAATTACAGATGTGGTTCCCGACATTCAAAATGAATTGGAAAACAATAAAAGTCAAAATTCTTACAGTGTTATCCAGACTTTTACGGATCGTATTAAAAACATGATCCGCCAAAACGACAGAAATCTTTTATTTAAAAGCTTACAAAAGATGGATGACATCTACAGAAACGGCGATTTAAAGCTAAAAAACGCCGTAGAAAGCACTTTTATTTATTCTCTTGACAATTTTACCACATTTTGTAATGAGGAATACAGAAAAGTTATTTTTAGTCATATTTCTATTGACTTGCAGAAAATTTATTCAAAACAGATTTATAAACATGGAATGTAAAATTTTCATTACATATTTCACCCATTTTATTACAAAAAAGTTAAAGTTATGAAGACAAAAATCAGAAAAGAATTCGACTGGAAACAATGGAAAAAGTCTAATTCCAGACACAATATGGAAATATTGGCAACTCATATTGCCATCATAATAGGTGTATTTGTTTTTGCCGCCTGCTTATAAGTTTGGTACGGTTTTCGCGGCAATAGAAGTATTCGAAAAATATTAATTATGATGAATGTGCAAATGCAAACTATTAACCAAAAAATGGCTGTAGAGTATTTAAAATTTTTCTATCCATCAATCAGAAGTGAGATCACTCAATTATCAAAACAAAATAATTTTGCCGGAGTAATACAGGCGACCATCAATTATCTGAAAGACCTTTTATTAGAATCTAAGATCAATATCATAGGACATCATATTAAACTGATGGAATTCATTTACAAAAAAGGAAATCCTTATGTAAAAGATATGATTGAAAACCTTTTTATAAGGTCTTTTGAAAGCTTTAAAAAGCACACTAAAGTCCAATATTGGAATGATCTTTACAATTATATGCCTGTAAAATTTCAGGAAATATATGTAGAACAACAAAAGAAAGACGAAATATTCTTTGGTAAATAAAAATTAGATTTAAAACTCCCTGAACGTTTTGTTTGGGGAGTTTTTTTATATTTATAGCATGAAAATAAAAATTGTTTTTCTTCTTGTCTTTCAGCTATGTTTCATAAATGCTCAAATCTCTCAAAAAGTAAAAGCATTAGCAAAACCTTTAGATACAATCGACTATGCAGAATCTTCACACATGGGAATTGATGGTGAGTCAAGTATTATTTATGGTTACTTCAAAGAAATATCTAAAACAGCCAAGAATGATGAGCTCTATTTCTTTGCTAAAAATGGAAGCAATTCTTTAAGATTATATTCAAGCCAAGAACTTCTTAAAAGAAATGATAAAAGGTTTTTGGAAATTTATAAATTCTATACTGATAATCCACTTATTATGAAATACCAAATGGGCTGTGTAGGTAATAAAGAAAATATTGCAACTTACTTGAAAAGGGAAATCTATATGGCAACCGAGATCATTTCGATGAGAGATTATTTATTAAAAACGAAAAAGGACAAATTTATTAAAGCTCAATTGGAAAGTATTGAAGAAGAGGGTTACGACAAACTCACTCAAAAAAACTTAAAATTTTATTTGAGAGAAACAGATAAAATTGATAAAAGTAGAAATTAAGATCATCATATTTATAACAAAAACTGCCTCTAAAAATTTACACTCTTAAAGGCATTTTTATTTTTAGAATTTATTATTGCGCTTTTTTCACAAATACATTTAGAATAGTCTCAAGCTCTTTTTTATTTAATTTAGAAGACTTTTCCAATTTAGTTATTTTTCCTTTAATTCCGGATACAAAAAATCCCATCGCTTCCGCTCGGAGATTTTATATTCAATCAGTCTGTGGCCATTGCTTATTTTCTTCTTTGAAAACAAAATAATATGACTATCAGAATATTACATTTCTTCAGATCACTTCGTTCCTCACCTAAAGATACGCTTGAATTTTAAACTAACTCCGTAGAATCCTCGATTTCTTAAACTGTAATCTTTTTCTGATCTTTTTCACACTTTTAAAAGAGAATAAGAATTGTGTCCTAATAAAGACAGTACTTCTCATTTTCACAGTTTTTTTTGTATTGGCTTTTATCAGAGAGATCAACGATTAATTAATTGATTTAATTATTTACATTTAAATTAATAATACATTACGCAATTATAAATTAATTCTATTCTATAATATTTATTTCGGATTTATAATTAATTATTTCTATATTTGAATAATTGATTGGTTAAAAACCAATATTGTCTAAAAATAAATGTAAGTTCTACTTAATCTTAATTTTTGGATTTAACTAAAAACTAATAGAAAACTCGAATGAAATATTTTTTTATAAAAATATTTTTTGGAAAGATTATATTTTTTTTCTATATAATTGTTTTCATTAAGCCAGGCTCCCAAATATACTTGGAAGAGAACATGGTAATTTTTGCCGATAATTCTATTTATAAGCAGAGTCAATTAGCATTTTTATTTTTCTGTATAAATCGTGACATCATTTACAAACCTTGCTATTCAACTTTTCTGATCGCTTCACGATCCTTTCGTGCACCACCTTACATTTCATTATTTGAATTCAATCTTAATAAAAACTCTATCGTAATATAACCTTCATCTTTTGTAAAACCTCAAATAACCTATTAAATTTAATACCATGAGAAAAAAAATCGTTCTTTTAGGCTCAATACTAATTTTTGGACTGGCCTACTCCCAAGTAGGGATTAATACTGAAAATCCTAAAACTACCCTCGATGTTAGTGCACAACGAGATGCAGCTGGAATTATTACCAACAACAATCAAACAATCGGACTTCAGGCTCCACGTCTTAGCAGGGCTGAACTTACATCAAACACGGCAACCTATGGTGTAGATCAGAAGGGAGCACTTATATACATTACAGATATAAGCGGTGGGGACACATCAGGCCAAAGAATCAATATAACCTCCATTGGATACTACTTTTTTGATGGTGCTCTCTGGAATAAAATAGGAGGATCTATTGGTACAGCAGGTGTTGATAATACAAATGATGAATGGATAAATACAACAGGCAGTGTTATTCTTGGGAAAAAATCAGACGGAATCACAGCCCGTGATACAGAAACTGATTTTGTAATTCAGGATAGCGGGAATACCGGAATAGGTACTGTATCACCTAACGGTTCCGCTTTGTTAGATGTACAAGCTACAAATAAAGGATTTTTACCTCCGCGTGTTGTATTGTCCAGCAGTACTTTTCAACTTAATCCCTCAACTGCCAATGCGACAGGACTTTGGGTATATAATACCGGAGGAGCCGGTAATTTGCCAGCAGGATATTATTACTGGGATGGGCTACTTTGGAAAATCGTACAGGCAACTACTTCCATTGCTCCAGTTATAACAAGTTTGCAATGTAACACGGCTTATCTTAATCCAACTTCTTATACCGCAGGGGTACCTTTTAATGGAAACTTAAGAGTAGTTTACACCGAGGGTAATGGAGGAAGATATGATTCAGGAGCTCCTTTTACAATAAACGGGCTTACTTTCCAATTACGCCCTGGTAATTTAGAATACGGAGATGGAGAATTAGTTTTTTCGGTAACAGGAACGCCAATTAATTCAAACGCCATGGTTATTCCAATGTCAAATTCTTTAATTCCATTTCTATCTGTCTCACAAAACTGTACCGTTACATTAGGTAATAACAGTCGTGCAGATATTGCATCAGTAGCTGTTATGGGATATCCAACCTTATATACGGATGCAGCCAATGGAAAACAGTCTCACTGTATCATCTTAGGTAGTCCTGATGGGAAATATGCAATACGTGTCATCATGGATACAACCAACCCCGCAACGACAGCTCGACCTAATGTTCAATTAATTAACCTTACAGGATCTTCAGTTGATTTATACTGGAATTACAATACAGAATATGGAGGTATTCTTATAGATGCCGGAGTAATGACTACCCCCCCTTCTGTATGGGGCGGAGCAATTAGCGGTGGCTCAGCTTGGGTTTCACAAAGTACGGGAGCATTAGGCAATGCATATTGGGGAAATGAAGGCATACTAGATGCCAATAGCAATGGTCCGGAACACAGAAGATATTCCTGGATAGACTCTAATCTAAGTTCTAAAACGGCTTATACTGCCACTATTATGGCCGGTGCTCCTACATCAGGTGCTGCAAGGCCTGATCGAACTAAAGTTTTTATAAAACTGGAACAAGTTAAAGCTCAATAGACAGCTAGCTTATTTAATTTCTAAAATTAGATTCGGATGCCAGGATGCTAACAGGAAAAATGCTTTTGCAATACATATAGATGATAGTATCGATTAGCAAATGTTAAGAAAATTCATATGCATATCCGGATTTGTTGGGAATTTGTTTAAAAATATAATTCGATGTATTCTCTAGACAATTGCCCAACTTTGAAACGTTCCTTATTTTATAATACATCAGCGATTCTAAATACACTATGATAGCAACTACCGTACTTATGCGGTAGTTGCTTAAATTATCATCCAGTTCTATCTTCAACACCCATTAACATTACATTTTTGAAGTACCTGACCTACTCTGCTACCATAACGATACACCGTTATCCCTTTAAGGCCGTATTTATACGCAGTTTGGTAAATATCTGCAATATCTCGTACGGTAGCCTTTTCAGGGAGGTTTATGGTTTTAGAAACCGCATTGTCAGTATATTTTTGAAATGCTTTTTGATGTAGCAAATGATATTGCCACGGAATATCTAAACCTGTCGTAAAAACAGCGCCTATTTTCTTAGGAATATTTTTCAACCCATTTAAACTTCCAGTTTCTATAACAACCCGCTCCATTTCTTTATTCCATAAATCCAAGTCTTTCATTTTTTGAATAAATACATCATTGATTTCAGTTTGGATTTTACCGCCTAAAATACCCATCCGTTTGTAAGCCAACGCAAATAAAGGTTCTATGGAATAAGAGGTATTGGCAATAACCGAAATGGTTCCGGTAGGAGCAATACTGTTGCAGGTTGCATTTCTCATCTTTCTATTGGAAATCCCAAATTTACTGATTTCCCAGCTTGGAAAAGTGCCATGTTCCAGTGCCAGTTTTTCTGAAGCATCATAACTTTCTTTCTGAAAGAACTTCATGAGTTTTTCTGCTAATAACAAGGCTTTTTTGGATGCGTATGGAATATTTAATAGAATGAGCAATTCTGCCCAGCCCATTAATCCTAATCCTATCCTTCTGGACTGTAAAGTTGTGATCTTAATTTCCGGAAGCGGATAGTGGTTGAGTGTAATGACATTATCCAGAAAACGGATTCCAATATGAATAATCCGGGATAATTCATCCCAATTTATTTCATATTTCCCATTATTAAATATTGCTATTTTTGAAAGATTAACTGAACCCAGATTACAGCTTTCGTTATTAAATAAAGGAACTTCTCCGCAAGGATTGGTTGCCTGTATTGTACCAAGATCAGGTGTAGTATTGGCATTGTTAATGGCATCAAGAAAAACCAATCCAGGATCACCCGTTTTCCATGCTTGCTGTACAATCAATTCCCAGAGTGATTTTGCAGATATGACTCGGGCTACCTTTTGAGTATGTGGATTCATAAGCTGCCAATCCGAATCCTCTTCTACTGCTTTCATAAAAGAATTACTGATCCCTACCGAAAGGTTAAAATTTTCTATAGATTTCTTATCCGATTTTGACATGATAAATTCTTCGATATCCGGATGATCAACATTTAAGATTCCCATATTAGCTCCTCTTCTTTTGCCTCCCTGTTTTACATATTCAGTTGCAGCATCGTAAATTTTCATAAAAGAAACCGGACCGCAAGATTCTCCCTTGCTAGAACTTATCAAATCTCCTTTGGGGCGAAGATTTGAAAAATTAAACCCAGTACCCCCTCCACTTTGGTGGATTAAAGCCGCATTTTTAAGGGTCGTAAAAATACTTTCCAAACTATCTTCTATGGGCAATACAAAACAAGCACTTAATTGTGCCTGGTCACAGCCTGCATTCATTAGTGTTGGTGAATTAGGCAGGAATTTTAATTCACTCATTACTTTATAAAAGGCTTTGTTCCATTTGGCTGTATCTTTTTTTTCGCAAGCGGAAACATATTCTGCAACCCGTTTGAAGAGCGCATCTGGAGTTTCTGTTAATACCCCTTTATCATTTTTCAGAAGATAACGGTCTTCTAGAATCTGTATGGCATTTTTGGCAAGAAGTTCCATAAAGTAAATTTTAAATCAATTAAACGACATCATCCCTTACCTCAACAAACTACCTCCTCATCTTTAATTAAAATTTTAACAGGTATCTTCAAATCTGTTTGAATTTTAACTCGCAATGCTTCTTGTGCAGAGGATTCGCCGTGAACCAGCATGATTTGCTGAGGAGGATTCTTATATTTTCTTATCCATTCCATCAGCTCAGATTGATCAGCATGGGCAGATAATCCTGTTAATTCTACTATATTTGCTTTCACCGGATAATATTTCCCGTGAATTTTCAACTCATGAGAATCATTAAGCAATGCTCTTCCGCGAGTACCTTCTGCCTGAAACCCAACAATCAACACTGTATTCCTGCTATTTCCTATATCATGTTTTAAATATTCAAGCACACGCCCTCCTGTCAACATGCCACTTCCTGCAATAATTATTTTACTTTGCTTATCATGAACGATTTCAGCAGTATTCATATATTCTCTATTAATATTGATATGATCAATAATTTCCAGCCATTTTTCTTTATCTACAGTAGTATATTCTGCATATTCAAGCATAATATCTGTTGCAGAAGCAGCCATAGGGCTATCCAATATTATGGGGAGATCATGTGGGATTTTGTTCTGTTCCTTTAGCTGAGAAAGAATATAAATAACTTCCTGTGCTCTGCCAACAGCAAAACTGGGAATAATTATATTTCCGTTGTTTTTGATTGTAAAATTGATCCAATGCTCTAAACTATCGTATAAATTTGTATTGTCATGAAGCCTGTCTCCGTAAGTGGATTCCATCACTAAAAGATCTGCTTTGGTGAAAAAATCAGGTGGAGGTAGAATTGCACTGTGGTTTCGACCTATATCCCCGGAAAAAACAATGGTCTTATCAAAGCATACAATTTCTACAGAACAAGCTCCAATGATGTGACCGCAGGTTTTGAATCTGCATTGTATATGTTCGCTTAATTTGATGCTGACATTTTCCTTAACAGTATAAAATTGTTTAAAAGATTTTTCAGCATTATTTACCGTATACAGAGGTTTTGCCGGATTATGCTTGGTATAATGATGATAATTGGCTTTTTCGGCATCTTCTTCCTGTAATTTTGCGCTATCTAATAAGATTAATTTCGCCAATTCCTTCGTAGGCTCTGTCATATAAATTTTACCTTTAAAACCATTTTTGACAAGAAGAGGAATATATCCACAGTGATCCAGATGGGCATGGGTAAGAATTACAATATCTATTTCTTCGATATCGATGTTTAACGATTTCCAGTTTTGTTCACGAAGAGATTTTAACCCTTGAAATAATCCACAATCTACTAATATGTTAAGCTCACTCGTTTTTAACAGATGTTTGGATCCGGTAACTGTTTCGGCTCCTCCAAGAGATTTTATAATGATTGTATCCATTTTTTTATTTTTATAAACCTGTTGCCCATCCAGCGAATCCTGATTACAGGACATTTAAATAAATCCGTAAAATACACAACAGGTTTTATGAATTAACACTAAAAAAATTAGCGTATTTTAATCTCCTTTACCTCTTTTTTATCCAGATTGGTTTTATTAATCGTAATATTTAATAATCCACCTTTATAATTGGCTTTTATATGCCCCAAAGTAATATTGTCGGGTAAACGGAAGCTGCGGGTAAATGAGGAAGCTGAAAATTCTTTTCTTACATAATTTTCTTTTTCTTCTTTTTTCTCGGCACTGGTTTCAGCACTGATGATGAGTGATCCGTCTTCAACTGCTACTTTGAAATCTTTTTTCTTAAATCCCGGCGCTGAAACTTTTAGCTTATAAATACCATTCTTATCAATGATATTAACGGTAGGTTCCATTTTGGCTGATTCACTTAGGAATCCTTCTTTGTTCCAAAAATCTTCTATTGTAGTTGCAAGTGGAGATTGGGCGATTTGATTGGGGGTTTCTAAAGTTTTCATAATAAAATTATTTTTAGATTTTAATACTTCAAAGGTATAATGGAAATAATTTTAAGATAATGACCTTAGTTTCTTTTGGGTATGATTCTAATCACTTTCTTCCCAGGCATCCAGAATTTCAATTATTTTGAAAACTGCTAATCTTGAGTCAGCAATTTCAATAACAATGCATTTCAATCCAAAATTTCTAATAAATGATAAGTCAGCGGAAAGGTGATCCTGAGATCTGAATATTAGATACTGTACTCCTAAGGAAAGAAGTTTCAGAATCAGGTTCTCTGAAAGTTGACTTCCGTGATCAATGATGATGACAGCACGTTTTGCTTCTGCAAAATCAGCTGTGGTTTCATTCAAGGGATATGTTATAATCGTAATTTTATGTTTTTTACGATTAGCAAGCGCAAGAAGTACCTTATTTTCCTGATCTATATTATAAACTATGACTTTCATACCGTCTTTTCAATAATCAAATGTATTGAACTCTACAGAACTGGCTCATGCATGATGTCATTATAAAAAGTGATAGATATTAGTTTTTTAGCTTTTGAAGTCTTGGAGCATCAAGTATCGTAATCTTACCCGCTCCTCTATCGATTAATTTTTCATCTTTGAAATCGCTGAGAATACGACTTACCGTTTCTATAGCCATCCCCGCCATAGAAGCAAGATTTTCCCTGGAAATTTCGAAACTTTCGGTATGGGGGTGTTTTGTATGTAGTCTAAGGAGTACCTCCGCCATTCTTTTTCGTACAGAAAAATAAGCAAGCTGCAGTAAATGCTCTTCATGATCAATCACATGATGGGCAAGAATCTTGATGAATTTCCCTGCTATATCAGGATATTTATAGAGTAACTGATCTATTACTTCTCCCGGAACTGAACATACTGTAGCATCTTCCAATACCTCAGCAGTCTCTTTGTATTCCTTTCCGGTAAATACTGAGGTAATCCCAAAATAATCTTCCGGGCTATGCACCCCTGTCATAAGCTCTTTCCCTTCTTCTGTCATTTTTGTGGTTTTTACAGCGCCCGAAATAATGAGATAAACCGCGTTTGCTGTATCACCTTCGTAATATATAATTTGCTTCTTTTTAAAAGACTTTATTTTTCGCTCGTCGAAAGCTTTTTTTAATTCATCAAGCCCATTTGAAGCCTGAAACAAATTGCTCATTTGAGTAAGATTCGAGCTATAAAGCCTTTTCTGGCGCTCTTTCTTTTTCAAGCGACTTTCAATCGCACTCAAAAGCTCAATATCGTCAAAAGGCTTAGTGAGATAATCATCAGCGCCCATTTCTATCCCCTTCCGTACCTCAATTCTATCTGCTTTTGCGGTAATAAAGATAAAAGGGATCAATGCGGTATCTTCTCTTTTGCTTAAAAGATACAGGACTCCGTATCCGTCAAGTTCCGGCATCATAATGTCGCAGAGTATGACATCCGGTGTATGTTTAATGGCCAGATCTACACCTTGTTTACCATTAGAAGCCTGAAACACTTCATAATCGGCAAGCTCAAGAATTTCCGAAGTGCTTTCACGGATATCGGCATTATCCTCAATAATCAGTATACTTATTTTTTCCATTTGGTTTGAAGATATTATTAAAGGGCATCATTTTTTTTAAATGATAATGTAAATTTAGTTCCAATTTCAGATGTACTCTCAAAATGAACCTGCCCGTTCATTAGGCTTACATATCGACGTACAATATTGAGTCCCAAGCCGGTTCCCGGAATATTACCTGTATTATGCGCTCTAAAAAAGGGCTGAAAAAGAGCAGAATGATCTTCCTGGGGTATTCCTATCCCATTATCTTTTATGGTGAAAATATATTCTTCTTTATTTATTTCTGAAGAAAATTCAATCAACGTATGCTCTCCCGAATATTTTATAGCATTACTCATCAGGTTTATTAAACAATTCCTTAATAAATTTTGATCCAGATGTATTTCACTTTCTGATCCCGTATGCTGATAAATAATTATTTGGTCTACTTTTGTTATAAGCTGCATCTCTTCCGTAAGCTCTTCAGAAAACTTAATGACATCAAATACATCATAATTGGGCGATATCACACCTGCTTCCAGCTTTTCTAAGGAAAGAAAATCATTGAGAATAGAATTCAGGCTGGCAATTGCATTTTTTATCTTATGAAGATGTTTTAATATTTGGATATTATCGGAAGCTTGAAGATATTTTTCAATAAGTACCGCAGAAAGCTGCATGGAACTTAAGGGGGTACGAAATTCATGTGACGCCATTGATACGAAACGGCTTTTCATCCGATTCAGTTGTTTTTCTTTTTCCAGGGCTATACTAGCTTCTTCTTTTGCTTTTTCCAATTCATGAAGCATTTTTTTTAGGGATTTCGTCCTGCTTTCGACCAATTCTTCCAGCTCACCGGCATAATTTTTAAGGGATTCTTCAGCTTCTTTTTCTTTGGAAAGATCATGGATAAAACCTGTGTAAATTACTCTGTCCTGATATTGTACTTCGCTTACAGCAAGCCTGAAAGGAAATTTTGATCCATCCTTCCTTAATCCCTGTACTTCTCTTCCTTTGCCTATTATTTTTTTTTCGCCGGTATTTTGATAATTAAGCAAATAACCATCATGCTGACTTTTATCGGGTTCCGGCATCAAAACTGAAATATTTTTTCCTATGAGCTCCACTTCTTTATACCCAAATATTTTTAGCGCAGAGGGATTCATACTTTCTATTCTCCCTCTGTTATCAATGGTAACAATACCATCAATTGCTGTTTCTATAATAGCATACAAAAGTTTAGCACTTTCCATAATCCGTATATTAAACCATCATATAAAGTTATGGATTGCAGCACGAATAATACTATATAAATATTAAAAAAATGTTAAAACATCAAATTGTAATTAATTATTCTCAATAAACAAGAATAAAAAAATTGAAATATAAAATAAAATTCCCCAAGACAGAGCCTGAGGAATTCTTTAACTTAAAAAAACAGCTGATCAATTTCCGGAATGATTAATAGTGGAATTTCTAACTCAGCAGCTTGTGTTGCAGCATGGCTGCTCTTGGTAAATTTTTCGAGAAAACTCCTGTGGTCATGCCCCATTACCAATATATCAATATCTTTATTTTTCAGTATATCTAAACCATAATCTATATTTTCGCTGTAAATACAGTTATAGCAGACTTTACCGTCCAGAGCCTTTAAAAACACTTTTTTTTTATGCTCGTATGCCGTATCTTCCATAACATCATTTGTACTCTGAATAATGTGGGTAATTAAAAGTTCAGCATCAAAGTATTTAGCAAATTTCACCAATGCCTGTGCTATTTTTATATCTTTTTTACTCAGATCTGTGGCAAAAGCAATTTTCTCTAATTTTTTATATTTATGATTTTGTGGTACTAAAAGAAGAGGGTGCTGCGTATTGTTAATCATTTTAAGGCTATTGCTTCCAAAGAAAAAACGGGAAAGTTTTCCGGCTCCGGTCATACCCATTACAACAAGCAGCGTTTTATTATTTATTGCTGTATTATTAATTACCTGTACAACATCCCCAGCCTCACACGTATAATATATTGACGGATGAAAAGGAAAAGCATTAACACCCCATATAGTATTTCCTTTTTCTTCTAATGTTTTTACCAGCTTTCTTAATTCTTTACTGTTTTCTTCCTGTAAGGCCGGATAATCATATAAAGCCCATGAAACCTGTCCTAACATCGGGCTTTCGGTGGGTAGGTTAAAAGCATAGCACAAATCAATATTGGCTTTCAGAGCTTGAGCCATATGCAAAGCATAATATGCTGCATTTTTAGATGGCTTTGAAAAATCAGTGGGTACTAGAATTGTTCTCATCGTTTAATTATTTATTTAGGTTAAATTTATTTTCGAGCGAATCATCAAAATGGTAGATATCTTTATATAATACCGGTTTTCCATCTTTTATTAAGCAAGTCAGATACGTAATGACGACAGGAACCGGTTGCTTTAAAACAAAATCTTTTCTCTTATATTCAGCCATTGCATTTTCAAAAACAGGGATATCACTTTCTGCTCCATCATATCTTAATAACAGTGACGCAAGTTCCTTAGGCTTTTCTACGCGGATGCAACCGTGACTTAAGGCTCTCTCGCTTTGATTAAACAATTGTTTTTGAGAGGTGTCATGAAGATATACTCCATAAGAATTTGGAAAACGAAAAACGACAGCTCCTAATGCATTGTCACAGCCCGAAGATTGTCGTACACTGTAATGATAGGGATTTTGACGGATCTCTTTAAGCTTCGACGAGCTTATTTCAACTTCATTGCCATGTCTGTCATAAACTGCATAATGATGGTCTTCCAAATACTGACTGCTTTTTAAGATCTTTGGAAGCATCTCTTTTACGAAAATACTTTGAGGAACTTTCCAGTCAGGAGCTGTTGTAAAATAATTGATCCTGCTTTCCAGAACCGGAGTTCTGGTAGTTGGTTTTCCCACAATCACTTTGAAATCAAATACGGCATCTTTCTGATATAATTCAAGTGTATAAGACGGTATATTGATCAAAATATAAGGTTTACTTTCATTATCAATCCATCTCAAACGTTCCATATTGATCATGATTTTTTCTATTTCAGGATGAGAATCCATACAATCATTTTCTGTATAAAAAACATTTAAATAATCCTGAAAGTCTGTATAAGCTTTAATCTTAGGCTGAACCTCAAGTGCTTTAAGAAAATCTGTCTGTTGTCTTGCATCCAGCAGTATGTCATCTGCACGAAATTCATGAATAGCATTAGTATCAATATTTAATGAATTATACAACGGATTATATTTTCCAAAATGAAGATTATTGATGAAGGTAATCAGGGCATCAGTCATTAAAACATCAAACAGAGCCTTTTCTTTTTGATCTGCTTCAGCAGAAATATTTCTTAATTTTCTTAATTTCTCTAACGAAAGAGTCTCCAAATGATAATCAGATAAAGGCAATCCAAATCGATAAGAATATTCCAGCAGAAGCATCGCTAGTTCTGGCTGATCCAGCTTCTGTACGCCATGTATCCAGGCATATTCAGAATTATTCTTGGCATAAAACCGCATGACCGATTTTGGATAATGCAGTTTCGAAAGAATAACAGTGTCTTTAAGCGAGGAAGCGATCTGATTGGTTATCTTCAAGTCCTGAGCCTGTGCAATAATAACACTGCAAAGAATAATTGTGAAGTTCAAAAGAGTTTTCATAATCTATAAATTATGTAGCAAATTTCTAAATTATAACCTGCTTAGATAATGACTGCCATCACGTAAAAAAATGATATGCAGCTAAATACAGCTTCTATTTCAAAAAGAACAACAGATTTCCAACACTTTAATCTGACTAACATCAATTTTAACCGTGACAGGCATCATTTAATTTCCACTATGGTTTCAAGACCTTTGGATAGCTTAATTTCTATCATGATTAAGCTAACAATCTAATAAAGAAATAATAACATGAAAAAATTACAATATCATAAGCTTATCCTTTTTACTGTATTTTCTTTAACAGTATTTGCAAATTCCTGCAGTTCAACCAGCATAGTCAGCAGCTGGAGAGATCCTGCGAAACAAATTCATGCTTCAGATTGGAAAAAAGTATTAGTAGTAGCCTTATTGAGAAACGAAACCAATCGCCGAAGCGCCGAAGATGAAATGGTAAAATACCTCCATGGAAAGGGTATTACCTCTTACAGTTATCTGGATGAAAATTTTAACAGGAAAGACGAACAGGCTCTCAGGAATAAAATAAAGAAAGACAGCTTTGATGCTGCCGTCACTATGCGTTTGATAGATGTGGATAAAGAAAAGGTGTATACTCCCCAGCAATATTACATGTATCCAATGTATTATGAGGACTTCATTACCTACTATTACAGAAACTGGATGTATTACAATATTCCCGGCAATTATACCATCACCAAAAAATTCATTATTGAAACTATTATCTATTCTATTCAGGATGATAAAATAATATGGTCAGGAATTACAGAAACATATGATCCGAAGGGAGTAAAAAGACTAACGAACGAAATTGCCCGCACTCTCCGTAATAAAATGCAACAGGAGGGATTTATTGAAAAATAATTAATACAAAATAAAGTAACACCCGCCATGATCAATGTAAAAAAAGAAGGTATCATCCCGGGAAAAACCAATCATGGATTTGAAAGCCCAGGAGTTTTGAATCCGGCCGGCCTACGTGAAAATCATGATACGAAAGTACGTAGCTGATTAGAATTTTTTAATTACAAAAAAAAAATAAGAAATGAAAACAAATGAAGAATTACAAAAAGATGTTCAGGACGCCATTCAATGGGAGCCTCTATTGCAATCAGCAGAAATTGGAGTTATTGTAAAAGACGGGATTGTTTCATTAACGGGTACTGTTGACAATTACGCAAAAAAAATACAGGCTGAACATACCGCAAAAAATGTTTTGGGAGTAAGAGTACTGATAGAGAATATCGAAGTAAAATTACCCGATCCACGGGTAAAAACTGATCTTGAAATAGGCAAAGAGATTATTGCCGCATTCAAATCAAACTCCTTTATTCCAGAAGAAAAAGTAACTGCAAAAGTAGAAAGAGGATGGGTGGATCTGGATGGTGAAGTAGCCTGGAACTATTTAAGTGAGATTACAGAAAATGCCGTAAGATATCTTCCGGGAGTTAAGGGTATTTATAATAATATCATCATCAATCCCGAAATCCAAAACACCGTTGAAAAAAGTGATATTAAAAAAGCACTTAAAAGAAGCGCAATTGATGATAGTGATATTAATGTATCAGTATCAGGAACAACAGTGACATTAACCGGGACAGTACACACCTGGCAACAAAGAGAAGAAGCAGAACGTATTGTCTGGAAAACACCGGGCATACAGCGAGTCAAAAATGAATTAAAAGTAGATTATGAGTACAATCTATAATTCTTCTCCAGTTACTAAAAGTTTCAGGCTATAAATTTTCACTTATCAGCTGAGAATATTGCTACAGAAAAAATGGACAATCTGAATATATAAACATCATATCGTGGAAAGCTATTTTAATAAAAAACTTACTCTGGCAGGTAGTATAACTTCATTCTCAATCCGTTTTTTTAAAGAAATTTTTAAACCGGGGTTCGAGTTTAAAGAGTTTATACGACAATGCTTTATTGTTGGCTACCAGTCATTACCGCTGGTAACGATAACAGGCTTTATTATGGGACTTGTACTCACCATTCAATCACGCCCTACGATGGCAAGATTTGGAGCCGAGTCCTTAATACCAAGCATGGTTTCTTTGTCTTTAATAAGAGAAATCGCCCCTGTAATTACAGCATTGATCTGTGCAGGAAGAGTCTCATCAGGTATTGGAGCAGAATTGGGTTCTATGAAAGTCACCGAACAAATTGATGCCATGGAAGTATCTGCTATCAATCCCTATCGCTATCTCGTGGTAAGCAGAACCCTGGCTACAACATTAATGATCCCTCTCTTGGTAATTTACACTGATCTGATCGGAATAATAGGCGGTTTCATTGGACTCAATATGCACAGCGAAAGTAATTTAGAGCATTATCTTTCTCATGTTTTTGAATCTCTGGAATATGTAGACATATTTCCGGCTATTATAAAAACCTTTTTCTTCGGTTTCTTTATCGGGATTATCGGATGCTATGAAGGATTTAATGCTTCAGGCGGGACAAAAAGTGTAGGAACAGCAGCAAATTCAGCCGTTGTTTTAGCCTCACTTATGATATTTATCATTGATTTGATAGCAGTACAGGTAACCGATCTATTTTTTGAACTATAATGAAAATTACTGAAAACTTTACAATCCGAAATGGCCATCCGGCAGCTGTTGCCCCATTAATAGAGTTTAAAAATGTTTATAAATCTTATGGAAGCAACAAGGTTTTGAACGGCATAAGCTTTACCATTGACAAAGGAGAAAATCTTATCATATTAGGAAGATCAGGTTCAGGTAAGTCTGTCGCTGTGAAATGCCTCGTCGGACTCACTAAGGTTGACAAAGGAGAAATAATCATCAAGGGAAAAGATATCACAAAACTTAGTGAAGATGAGCTTAACCGGATACGGATGAAGATTGGCTTTCTATTTCAAAACGGAGCTTTATATGACTCCATGACAGTCAGAGAAAATTTAATTTTTACATTACAGCATAATAAAAAGAATCTCACGGATCAGGAAATGGAATCTGCAGTTATAGAAGCATTGCAAAACGTAGGACTGGAAGAAGCCATTGATCAATTGCCGGCAGAACTTTCCGGCGGAATGAGAAAAAGAATAGGGCTGGCTAGAGCATTAATCATTAAACCGGAAATTATCATTTATGATGAGCCGACAGGAGGATTAGATCCTATTACAGCTCGTGAGATAATTGATCTTATCCGAAATATTAAAATTAAATACAATACAGCCTCTATTATCATAACCCACGATCTGATCTGTGCAAAGTACACCAGTGACAGGATCATAGTCCTGAAAGATGGCATCATTAAAGCTGAAGGCAGTTATAATGACATAGAAAACAACACCGATAATTGGGTAAAATCTTTTTTTAAAAAATAAACAAAACAGCCATGAGTAATGAATCATCAAACAACTGGAAATTGGGAGTTTTTGTCACAGCAGGCATTCTTCTTTTTATAACTGCCATCTATTTTATTGGTGTCAACAGAAACTTATTTGGTTCTAATTTCGTGTTGCGTTCAGAATTTAAAAATGTAAGCGGGCTGAAGCAAGGCAGTACCGTACGTCTATCCGGTATTAATATCGGAACAGTCAGTAAAATAGATTTTGTCTCAGATTCATTGGTTCTGGTCAAGTTATTAATTAAAGAGGATGTTCAGAAATATATAAAAACCGATGCTGTTGCCAGTATAGCCTCGGACGGATTAATGGGTGATAAAGTTCTTATTATCTCTCCGGGTATGGCTTCTACTACCACAGTGAAGGATAATGATATGATTGTCTCTTATAAAACAATCGAAATAGATGACATTTTTTCGAGTGTAAAAAAAAGTGCTGATAATACAAAAGCAATTACCGATCAGCTTGTTGAGTTCAGTGCAAAAATGAATAATAAGAATAGCCTGCTGACAAAAATAATGACCAATAAGGATTTTGCTGCCAGAATAGACAAGACAGTAGAAAATCTGCAAATGAGTTCCAAAGAACTGGCACAATTTACATCGAAAATGAATGATAAAAACGGAACTGCCGCAAAAATATTTACCGATACTAAATGGGCGGATAATATAGAAAAAAGTATTTCTAACCTACAGAAAAGCACCGGTGAGATAACTCTTTTCACTTCAAAACTCAATGATAAGAATAATATACTCTCCCAATTATCTTCCAACGATACGCTGGCAATGTCACTAGATAAAACAGTCCGCAATCTTGAAAAAAGCTCTGATGATTTTATAAAATTTACATCAAAAATAAATAATGACGAGAATGTTTTATCTAAGCTCATTAACAATCCTAAACTTGGAAGATCTGTGGATTCAACAATCATTAATATAGAAAAAGGAGCCGTAGACCTGAAAGAGATAGAAGCCGCCGCTAAGAATAATTTTCTGTTAAGAGGATATTTTAATAAAAAGAAAAAAGAAGCTAAAAAAGAGAAAAAATAATGGTTTGATATCAAATATTAATCATTCCTGAAAATTGAACTTTTTCTTTATTTTAGGTTTGATTTCATTGATACAGATCGATGAAGCTTCTCCATATCCTTATTTTATACTTTCACTCTCCATTTTCTTTTTACCAACTTATAAATTTCAAACCATAAAACAGAAACAGCTGCGATTAGAAGAGCAATTCCTAACTCATTTATAGTAAGAGCTGTTACTTTAAAGAATAAAGAAACAGGCTTTACATATAATATTAAAAACAGCAACCCCAATACCAGAGCAGACATCCCAATCAGTAAAGGATTACGGTTTCTGAAAGTTTCTATTATACTGTAAAAGAATGACCGATTGGTAAAGCTCAGCAATATGTTTGCAAAAATTAAAGTAGTAAACACCATTGTTCTTGTTTTTTCTTCATCACCTCCGTTTTGAACCGTAAATTGATACACAAAAAGAACTCCAAGCGTAATTAGCAATCCCTGAACAACACTGATTCCCAGCTCGTTCAAACTTAAAAAAGTATCTCCCATTGCTCTTGGAGGCCGTTTCATCGTGTTCTTTTCCATTGGCTCATTTTCATATACAATAGAACAGGTCGGCCCCATCACCAATTCAAGAAAAATAACATGAACCGGGGTAAATATCTGAGGAAATACCCAGCCCAGAAACAACGGTAAAGAAACTGTAAGTATAATGGGAATATGAATGGAAATAATATATTGAACTGCTTTCTTAATATTGGTATAAATTCTCCTTCCTGCAGCAATTCCGACAATTAGCTTTTCTAAGTCATCATTAGTAATAACCAATGCGGCAGCAGATTTGGCAATCTCTGTGCCTTTATTTCCCATTGCCACACCAATATGTGCGGCTTTTAGCGCAGGACCGTCGTTTACACCATCTCCAAGCATCGCCACCACCTCGCCTTTCTTTTTTAAAGCATTAACGACGGCAAGCTTTGCATCCGGAAACATCCGGGTGAATAAAGTAGTACGCTC
This sequence comes from Chryseobacterium limigenitum, assembly GCF_900114875.1. Taxonomy (GTDB): domain Bacteria; phylum Bacteroidota; class Bacteroidia; order Flavobacteriales; family Weeksellaceae; genus Chryseobacterium; species Chryseobacterium limigenitum. The sequence goes on along the minus strand of NZ_FPKW01000003.1, from coordinate 240,229 downwards.
CGAGATCTGCATTAATTCTCCTTCAGAAGTATTTATTATTTCACTGCCATTGATGGCCGGAGTGGTATTAATAATTCCTGCCTGCTTTGCGATGGCATTGGTTGTATCTTCATTATCTCCTGTTATTACCTTTACCTTAATACCTGCATCATAAATATTTTGAAACACTTCATGAATTCCTTTTTTAGGAGGATCATAAAAGACAGTCAGTCCTAAAAATTCAAATTCAAAATCCTGCTGTTTTTCGGGAAAGTTGTTTCCTTCAAAATGAGACTTCGCAACTGCCAAAACGCGGTAGCCTTGCTGTCCAAATGTTTTGATAACATTTCTAATCTTTTCTTTTTCAGCATCTGAAAGTCGCGAAACATTCAGAATAGCTTCCGGAGCTCCTTTGGCAGCAATAATCCTGTCTTTATTGAGATTTTCAAAAAGATGAGTCATCATGGGCGGTTTGCCCTCAAGCGGATATTCGTGAAACATCTTATATTCTTTTCTTACTTCATTTTTTTGAGTTTCCTCATATATTTTGTGCAGGGTGATTTCCATAGGATCAAAAGGTACCGGCTCACTACTCCACATGGCATAATCGATGAGTTCCGTTAGCTCATCCGCTTTAAATTCTTTTTCTTCATAAGTCCTGTTGGACTTGAAATTATACAAATGTTTCAGTTGCATTGAGTTTTCAGTAATGGTACCGGTTTTATCAGTACAGATAACCGTAGTACTTCCTAAAGTTTCTACAATGCTGCTGCGTTTTATGATAATTCCTTCCCGCATAAGTTTCCAGGCTCCTAATGCCATAAAAGTTGTAAATGCTACGGGAATTTCTTCGGGAAGCACCGACATTGCAAGTGTTAATCCGCTAAGCAGACTTGTTACAAGATCCCCGGTTTTGATATAACTGAAGATGCAGACCATAAGAAAAATAACGATCCCGATAACGGCCATCCATTTTACAAACTTCCGAATCTGAATCTGCAATGGCGAAATTTGTTCTTTTATAGTCAGTATTGATTCTCCAATTTTGCCAACCCGCGTTTCTTTGCCTATTTTCTGCACCTTGAAAACCGCTAGCCCCGAAACCGTTACCGTACCACTGTACACAAGATTATCCTCTGATCTGTTATCCTTAAAAACTGAAAAACTTTCCCCGGTAAGAGAAGATTCATTAACGGAAAAATCATTACTGTGAAGAATCTTTCCGTCTGCATTAATAATTCTTCCCTCTTCGGTAATGCATAAATCACCTACAACAATATCATGCGTAGGAATTTCTTCTATTTTAGAGTTTCTGATAACTGTACTTAATGGCTCATTCAACTTTTCAAGCTCCTCTAAAGCTTTTTTACTGCGGTTATCCTGATAAAAAGAAACAGCGGTAACAACTACAAGAGCCACAAACATAAAAGCTGCCTCCCCATAATCTCCTATAATCACATAAATAAATGCAATAATGATAAGCAGAATCAGCATCGGCTCTTTTAAAACATTAATAAGCAAATCAAACCATGTGTTCTTTTGGACAACCTCTAACCGATTATATCCGTACTGTTGTCTGGAAGCTATTACTTCATCGTTGGTAAGACCTGTAAGACCTTCGGGTATATTGTGAGACATATCAAATAAATAGGTTATTAAAAATAAGCATTATTTAGCCGAATGTAGGGCTTATGAAGATAAATTTACATGCCTGATCAGGATCAGGTTTCGCCGTGATGCATATCATAGTATATTCTACAAAGTTTCTGGAATTTTGGATAACAAATAAATGAGTATGAAAACAAATGCCGAACTACAAAAAAATGTTCAGGATGCCATTGCATGGGAACCTCTGTTACACGCTGCAGAAATTGGAGTTACTGCAAAGGATGGTATAGTTTCTCTTACAGGAATCGTTGACAGCTATGCAAAAAAAGTTGAGGCGGAAAACGCTGCAAAAAAAGTAATTGGGGTAAAAGTATTAGTAGAAAATATTAAAGTAAAATTTCCAAACTCCACATCAAAAACCGATATTGAAGTTGCCGATGAAATTGTAAAAGCTTTTAAATCAAATGCATTGATCCCTGAAAATATGATCAAAGTGATTGTTGAGGACGGACAGGTAACCTTAGAGGGAGAAATGCAGTGGGACTATCAGAGAGAAATGACAAAAAATGCCATACATTATCTTCCTGGAGTGAAAGCCATCATCAATAATATTAAAATCAAATCAGAAATCCATGATGCGATTAAGCAAAAAGATGTTGAAAATGCAATGAAAATGAACTGGGTGGTATACGACAGTGATATCCATATCAAAGTATCCGGCACCACAGTGACTTTAACAGGGACAGTAAATTCCTGGCATCAAAAAGAGGAAGCCTGCCGTATCGCTTGGAAAACTCCGGGAATACAACATGTGGAAAATAATTTATTTGTTGATTATGAATATTCTAAATAGCCTATTAACATAAGACTGTGTCATTGAATTCCATCACTCTCCTTCGGAAAAATTACAGTTAAGTATTTTTGAGACCGGAATGCCAAAAAAAAAAAAATAATGCTAAATTTTGAAGGATCAAAATAGTTATCAAAAAATGGAAACAAGCTATATCAGCAAAAAAGAGATCGGACCCGGTGAAGAAATACAAGGTCTGGACATCAGGGATGGTGTTTTTAATTTATTAAAAACAGATTTTCCCGGCTTTTCAAAGGATCATTATATTTCTTTAATTGAGCTTAATAAATACAGACGGCTATATTTAACTTCTTTAATAACCCAAGAAAGAGGTGAACTGGCAATTATAGACCTGGACGTTCTGGATGCTATTAAAAACAACTCCATTCTGTCAGAAAATATACAAAACGAAATTGAAGCAGAATTAACTCTGGGAGAGAAAATTGCAGATAAAGTTGCCTTATTTGGAGGTAGTTGGGCATTCATTATCGTATTCTTTTCATTTATCCTAATATGGATGATGATTAACATTTGGTTTTTAACAAAATCTTTTGATCCATTTCCCTTTATTTTACTCAATCTCATTCTTTCATGTCTGGCTGCTATTCAGGCTCCGATTATTATGATGAGCCAAAACAGACAGGAACAAAAGGATAGACTGAGGGGAGAACACGATTACAAAATCAATTTAAAAGCTGAATTAGAAATAAAATTACTGAGTGAAAAAATAGACCATCTATTGGTAAATCAGAACAAAAAACTGTTGGAAATACAAGACGTACAAACTGATTATCTTGAGGATCTCATGAAAGAAATTAAAAGAAAAAATTAGAGAAACCACAATTAAAATCTAACGAAAACCATGGACTTCCGCCTGATCAGCTAAAAAAAATAGGCAGAGGTTTGTAACATATTGATTAAAATTTCGTTCGCTATCTTGGGGATCTGTGTTTCAGCCAGAATTGGTGTTTGAAATTGCAAAACTAATTAAGCCAAAAAAATATAAAGCCCTGTTTAATTAAATATAATTAAACAAGGCTTTTTAATATAGCTACCCAAGATCAAATCATTATAATAGAGTCTGTATAATCCATATGATATAAATCTATACTCTGTAATGATATTTTAATTGACACTCACTCCAAAGAAATGTCCCACTAAAGCAGTTATTCCCATGGCGACCGTTCCCCAAAAACAAATTCTCAGCATAGCAATTCCAATATGAGAACCTCCTGTTTTTGCAGAAATTGCTCCCAAAATCATTAGAAAAATAATAGAGAATCCATATTGGAAGTATACCATTTCCTTAATAGGTGCTAAAAAAGAAACCATAAAAGGCAGTAAGGCACCCAATGCGAATGATCCAAATGATGCAACAGCTGCAAGTAACGGCTTTGCCTGGGTAATTTCATTAATACCCAGTTCATCATGTGCGTGAGCTGCTAATGCATCGTGTTCCGTAAGCTCGGTTGCGACCTGTAAGGCAGTCTCTTTACTTACGCCTCTCCTCTCATAGATTTTAGCTAATTCCATCAATTCTACTTCAGGCATTTCTTCAAGCTCTCGCTTCTCCCGCAGTAGATCTGCTTTTTCAGTATCTTCTTGTGAACTCACCGAAACATACTCACCGGCAGCCATAGACATTGCTCCGGCAATCATTCCTGCCAAGGCTGCCAGCACAATCGTATTGCGATCCGGCTGTGCTGCTGCAACGCCAATTACAATACTTGTAGTAGACAACAAACCGTCGTTTGCTCCTAAAACGGCTGCACGAAGCCAGCCTATTCTATTTACATAATGTTTTTCTAATTGATGATGCATATTAAAAGTTTAAAACAAGTCCTGCTCCCAAATTTTTAGGTTCAAGGACAGGATATATGAATGTGATATTTTTTGATTCCTTTTTATTAAACAGCTTATTGACAGTGGGAAATAACCAATAAGCCAATTCGGTACTTAAAATACCGAACCCCGCACCAGCCACTACATCTCCTACCCAGTGTTTATCGTTTAATGTTCTGTAAATCCCTGTAAAAACAGCAATCGGATAGCCTGTAAGTGCCAGCCAAAAATTTTCATCTTTATATTCCCTGAATAGAAACTGTGCAGAAGAAAAAGCCGCTGCAGTATGACCGGAAGGGAAAGAAAGATTGTTAGATCCATCAGGGCGTTCTTCTTTTACCAAATGTTTTAAAGGTAAAACGAAAGCAGCGGAAATAAGCTGAGAAGTACTATAAATAATGGTTCTCTCTTTTAGGTTATGCTTTCCTCTGATTCCTGCAAGATTATATCCATACACCATAACTACGGGTAAATATTGCGTGTAATTATCTAATTTAATATGTTTTGGCTGATGTTCTCCAATTTCATATTGGGTAGATCTGTTGAGATTTTTCAGTGCATCAGAACTCAAACTTAAAACCCCATATCCGATAAAAATGGTAGGTATAATGAGTTTCTTATAACTGGGTTGATATACTTTGTCATTATATCTTCCCAAATTTGAATCTTTTAGTGTAACTGAATCATAAGTAACCTGCCCAAAACAAATGTTTGAACAGGTTAAAGTGATTAGGATCATGGTTAACAATCTCATATTCTATCATTTAAATCTTAAATTTAGTGAAATAATATCAGATTTCATCCCGATAGATTTTGTGTAATGACCATATCGAATCTCCAGCATATTAAGACGTTCTATTCCAAATAATCCATTTTTAGGATTGAAACGTATCCCTGCCCCATAAAAGTTGCTGTTAAATGTTGAAAGATCATAGTTGCTTGTATAATAATCATCAAAAGCAGTATGTTCCTGATATGGTGCAAAATATTTAGTCCCCGTCTGCGAATAATATCTATAGAAAGGACTTACAGAAATAAAAGGTGAAATCTTCACCGGGGTTTCAATACTGAGTGTATTTGACTTTAATCCCCAGTCATCTGTATAAAATCTATAATAGGTTCTCAGAATAATTTTATCACCCAAGAAATAATTAGCTCTCACTCCCAATGGAATTTTAAATCTTTTATCCGGTAAAGCTTCCTGATGAACAGAATTATCCGTAAAATAAACTCTATGGAAAGGTAAACTTAAATATCCCGTCTGCTGAACTCCGTCTGCCAACAATTCAATTTGGAAATTCTTATTGATGATCTGAGAATACGATAACGAAAGGGCAAAAGTGTTTCTTCCGCTGGTTCCATAGTTATCATGTTCACCATTTCCTATACTTCCATTGGTTCGCAGTTCAATGGGGGCAATCAGTTTTACCTGATCCAGATAAGCCTGGAACTTTGCCGTAAATTCTCCCATTCTGTTGGCTGTTTTTTGGGAAAAGCCAATGTTTGCGCCATAAGACTGATAATCGAATTCTGTCGAGAATGAAACTCCTGCCATCAAAGTTGTTCCTTTGCTTTCGTTTTCACGGCTCCAGCTTAATGCAGGATAAATTCTATTGTCGGCGTGAGAGGCGGATGAATTGGCTTTCAGGTCGATCATATCGGAAGATGCCGATGTATAATGGTCAATCCCAACACTAAAATTGAATTTATTCTTTCTGTCTTTTTTATCATATTTTACCATCGTTACATCAATGGTATTGGAAATGTCTGTAAGTTTCTCTGTACCGATTCCTCCTGTGACTGCCGAATTGTTCCCATCCTGTTTGTAATAGCTGGAAACCAGATTGGCTTCATCAAAAGTCAGTTTTTTCGGCTCGCTGCTTGTATTTTCCTGCGCTTTTGCATTGAAAATTCCGAAAAGAGCAACGATACTTATTATCAATTTTTTCATTTTAAATCACAATTAAATTTTACAATTACTCTTCTTTTAATTACATCCGCAACCTCCGCCAACTTTTCCGGCATTGGCTCCAGACGATCCTTCACGATAAGATTGAAAACTGAGTTCGGTTTTTTCGACTGTTCTGTTTCCAAGAACCATTTCGGCATCGTTAAGTTTGTTTTTTTCGTATTCTTTTACGGTGGTACAGGATTGCATTGAAACAATTGTGATGAGCAGGCAAATTGCTGCTGTTATTTTTATGAAATTTTTCATTTTGATTTGTTTTTTAGGAAATTATTTTGTCTTTCTGAGGTAAGATCTTAGCTACGAATTGAAATCCTTTACGGCATTATATTTCGTTCAGAACGACATAAATATTTTCATTTTAAATTAATGTTTTGAGATGAATAAATTTTGTCCTGATCATCGATAATGATGCATTCCAGATGATTGATCTGATTCACCATATTGAGGGCAGAATCAATTCCCATAATGCTTACTGGAGTTGCCATTGCATCGGCAATTTCTGCGTTCGGACAAAAAATGGTAACACTTTTTACACCCGAAACCGGCATTCCGGTTTTCGGGTTAATGGTATGAGAATATTTTTTACCGTCTATGACGACAAATTTTTCATAATTTCCGGAAGTTGCGATGGCCATATCTGTGATATTCATATACGAAAATGGCTGTTTTGCATTATCAGGATCGGCAATTCCGACAGTCCAAGGTTTTCCGTCTGCCTGACTGCCCCAAGTCGCCAGATCACCGGACGCATTTACAATTCCCGAAACAACCCCTCTTTTTTGAAGAAGCATTTTTGCCATTTCCGCAGCATACCCTTTTCCTATTCCTCCGAAACCGATCCTCATTCCTTTTTCTTTCAGAAAGACAGTCTGGTTTTCGCGATTCAGCAGAATATTCTGATAATTGACCAGCTTCAAATGTTCTTTAATCAATTCAGGATCAGGAAGCTGTTTCATTTCACGATCAAAATTCCAGAAACTTTTATCAATTCCACCATAAGAAATATCAAAATATCCGTCTGTTATGCTGCTGATTCTAAGACTTCTTTCAATGAGATTAAAAACTTCCCAATCAACTTTCACAGGCTGTATTCCTGCATTTTGATTAATAAGACAGGTGTGGCTTTCTTCACTGAAGGTCGTTAGCAGTTTTTCAATTCTCCGGATTTCATCGATGGCAGCGTCAATATGTTGATGTGCCATCTTTTCATCATGATCAACAACCGTGATTTCAAAAGCATTCCCCATTAATTTCTGAGGTCTCTTGAATTCTCTTAGCATAACTCTCTACTGTTTTTGATTTTCTTTGATACTTCTGATCTCTTTGCTGAAAGCCAAAGCATTTTCAGAAGGAAGGCCTTCCCAGCTTTTCAGCACTTTTCCTTCGGAATTCAATAAAAGGGTGTAAGGAAACAGTCCTTTTGAATTGTAGTGATCCGCAAGTGAAGCATTTTCCTTTTTCAGTTCGGGAGAAAGCTGGTTCTTCTTGTTTCTTGGAAAATCTGCATTGATGTAGACGATCACATTTTCTGTTTCCAACTTTTTGAAATCTTCTGTTTCGATAATATTTTTATGAAGCTTAATGCACGGAATGCACCAGTCTGAACCGGAAAAATTGAGTAAAATAAGTTCTTTATTTTCTGTAGCTGTTTTTTTGGCAGTTTCCAACCTGTTTTGTGCGTGGAAACCTACAGCAAATACAACCATTAATAAGGCTGAAATTATTGTTTTCATTACTTAGAATTTATAATGATTTTGTTTGTAAGAATAGACGATAGGTTTGGCTTACGTTTAAGCCAAATAATTAAAATGAATTATGAAAATACATATCTTGGCGGCTCCCACACGGAGTTTAGAAATCCTTTACAATAAAAGTCTTCGTCGCAACACGGTATTTTATGCGATTTTACCTGTTGAAAGAAATTGCTTCTGTTTTCAAAACTGAATCCCTGATTGACCGTAAAAACCAATGCAAGAGGTGCAGAATGAATAATAAAAGGCAACCTTTGATCCTTGCCGTAATCACCGTCTTTAACAGGATGATCATAATGCGTTTTCAAAAATGCCGTAAGAGACATTTCCGGATTTAAAGCTTTGTGTTCACAATAATGTTCAATAAGTTGCGGGATTTTCAAAAGCTGATACAGTTCGGTTGTAGAAACCAAATACAATGACAACAACAATATGGAAATCAACTTTTTCACTAATCAAAATTATGAAATGTTTCGTTAAGAATGATTTTAAATTATGGACAATCAATTATTTAACGTCCCTCTTAGTTTCATTTACCCATTTTTCTATTTCAGATTGATCAGACATCGAAAGTTTTGCCTTCTGATGAATAGCTGTGTAAGAAGTAAGCGGCATTTCGCCCTCTTTTATCGTTTCAATAATCTCATCGAGTTTCTCAAGCTTTTTATCACGGCTATACGTATTGAATTCATCAAAGTTCAAATGTCTTTTTCCAGAATCCACATGATCAGCCAACCACCATTTTACTGGCTGCACATTACTGTACCAAGGATAAGAAGTATTGTTGGAATGGCAGTCGTAGCAGCTTGTTTTCAAAATGGTTTGAACTTTTACAGGTATTGTATAATAATTTTCGATAGCATTAGCAGATCTGCTCTGGCTGATATTTTTTTTAACATCAATAAACTGAATGCCGATAAACAGTAACAACAGTATAGTTAAAATATTTTTTAGATTAAAAATTGACTTATTCATTATTTTAGGTTTTGAATTTATTTTTTTTATTATTTAATTGGAATTATTCCTCTTCACTCGCTGTATTTTTAAGCTTCATCAAAAGTGTGTATGCATTTTTGACCACAATTTTTCTGTTCTCAAAAACCTCAACATTTTTAATTTGGACAAAACCATTTTCAGATTCTCCCAACGTTACAGGAATCAGTTTATAGGTTTGTTTTTTTTCCTGAACAAAAACATAATCGTTACCTTCAAAATTGACGATACTCTCTTCAGGAAGTGCATTGGAAAATGATGTCTCGGTCTCGATCTCAGCATTCATATACATTCCGGGAGTAAGGTTCTGGTCATATTGTTCAAAATGGCAATGCACATCTGCCGTTCCGTCCGCATTAATATCTTTGCTGATCAAAATAATTTCTCCAACGTATTTTTTCTCTGGATGCGCATTGGTATAGGCTGTAAATCTTTGTCCTATTTTCAGCATTTCGAGATCTTTTTCATATACTTTAAGGTTCAGATGAATATCATTAGGATTAATGAGTTCGAATAAAACATCAGACGGATTTACAAACTTTCCTATATTCACATTTACCTTGCTCACAAAACCATTGATCGAGCTGTAGACCGGAACACTTTTTCTGATATTTCCCGAACTCAGACTTCCCGGATTGATATTAACGAGCAGAAGCTGTTCCGCCAGACTATTCATCATAATTCTCTGGTTGTTCATCTCAGACTGCGCCAGCTGCATTGCTTTATCACTGCTTGCCTTACTCTGGTTCAGCTTTTTCTGTCTGTTATAGTCCAGTTCTGCAAAATGAAGCTTTGATTTTGCCATCAGATAATCCTGCTGAAGCTGGATAAACTGAGGATTTTCGATAACAGCAATCACCTGCCCTTTCTTCACCTGCATTCCCGGCAATAGGTTAGTACTTTTCAGATACCCTCCCAATGGAACACTTACTGAAACCAGATTCTGTGGCGGAACATCTATTTTTCCGTTGATTTTAAGAACCGTAGAAATATTTTTCACAGAAAGTGACATTGTTTGTATAGGTGTGTTTTTAAGCTGAGCATCGGTAAGCGTAACGATACTTTCATCTTTTGGAGGAGCCGGCTTTGTAACAGTTTCTCCTTTTTTATGGCACTGAACCGTAAAAAAGAGGATAAGCATGAATACAATCGAATATTTATTTTGAATTGATTTTAACATAATTTATTGATTTAAAGTAATATATTCCAGTTCAATGATGCTTTCATTAAGACTCCAAACCGCATCTGTATAATTATTTTTGATACTGATTGCCTGATTGGCAAGCATTACGAATTCCAGATAATTGATTTCTCCGTTGATGAACTGTTTTTGGGCAGTTTCAAGAATGGTATTGGCATTTTTCAGTTCATATTTCTCGTACTGAGAAACAATGTCCAGATTTTTCTGCTGAATCTCTGATAGTTTTTTATACTGATTATTTAATGTAAACTGCGCATTTTCCCAATCATTCTGACTGACCGATTCTGCAATTTTTGAAGCTTCAATTCTTGCTTTCTGGCTTCCCGAAAATATCGGAACAGAAACTCCCAGCTGAAAAGAATGAAACTGTGGTGAAGCATTGTACACTTTATCATCTGCACCCATCCCACGGAAACTGTTTAGATTATAGGCGAATTGCAAACCCGGCAGTAATTTGGATTTTTCCCAAGCCGTTTGCTGTGCTGCAATATTTTTTTGCTGTTCCAATATTTTTAACGAAGGATTGCCGGAAACATCAGTTTGTAAACGAGAAAGAGAAAAAATAGGTTCTCCCTCGGGAATTAATTCTGTTTCTGAATTAACAAGCCATTGCAATTGCAGCTGCAAAGTTCTGAGTTCCTGTTTTACCTGCTTAATCTGGATTTCAATAGCTGATTTTTGATTGGCAGCAGTTGCTTTTTCCAGAATATTGCTTTCACCGCTTTTTAATCTTAAAGTCGCCTTATCCAGAAATTGAGAATAAAAATCTAACGATTCATTCAGAATTTTTTCCTTTTCCTGCCAATACAGAATATTGTAGAATGTAAGGGTTACTCCTTTTTTCAGCTGATATTCTTTCAATGAAATATTGAGTTCGCTTTTTTTCCATTCCTCAGTGTACAGATTTTTCTGTCTTTTGTAAACCGTGGGAAATGCAATGTTTTGGGAAATCCCGAATTTCATATCACGATACGCGCTGTTAATCTGTCCGTAATCCGCAGAAACTCCTGTCTGAGGAATGTCTGAAGAAGATTTGATCAGTGCTTTTGCATATTCTGATTTTAATTTTTCACTTTTCAGGCCTCTATTATTTTTCAAAGCTATATCAACAGCTTCATTTAAAGTGACTTTGGTTTGAGATTTCATAACACTTCCTGTCAATACAAAAAAGATGATAAGAACAGGTGTTATTCTATTTTTGCGATTATTTTTCATTTTAAATCCTTTTTCAATAGTTACGTAAAGCAGCGGAAGTACAAAAAGCGTGAGTAATGTGGCAATCAAAAGTCCACCTATCACCACGGTTGCCAATGGTCTTTGGACTTCTGCTCCGGCTCCGTTGCTCACCGCCATCGGGATAAACCCCAATGAAGCAACAAATGCGGTCATCAGAACAGGTCTTAATCTTGCTTCTCCTCCATCGACAACAATTCTCACAATATTTTTAATTCCATTTTTATACAATCTGTTGAATTCTGAAATCAAGACAATTCCATTAAGGACAGCCACTCCAAATAGCGCAATAAATCCTACGCCGGCGCTGATACTGAAAGGCATTCCTCTGGCAGCCAGTAAGAACACTCCTCCAATAATAGAAAGCGGAATCGCCGTATAAATCAAAAGACTTTCTTTAACAGAATTAAAAGCAAGAAACAACAACACGAAAATTAAAACCAAAGCAATCGGCACTGCGATCATCAGCCTATTTTTGGCATTTTTAAGGTTTTCGAAAGAACCTCCATACGTGACGTAATATCCCGGAGGAAGCTTAAGCTGTTTGTCCACCTTAGCCTGAAGTTCTTCTACAATTCCCTGAACATCTCGGTTTTTGATATTGAAACCTACCACAATTCTTCGCTGTCCGTTCTCACGCTGGATTTGGTTAGGACCATCTTTGATGTCGATATTGGCAAGCTGCGAAAGCGGAATCTGATTACCTGAAGGTGTGGGAACCAGTAAATTCTTTACATCCTCCAGATTCTTACGGTCATTGCTATTTAATCTGACCACCAGATCAAAGCGCTTTTCACCTTCAAAAATAAGGCCTGTGCTTTGCCCTGCAAAAGCGGTATTAATAATTCTGTTAATATCTCCAATCGACAAATGATATTGTGCGATCACCGGTCTGTTGTACTGAATTATAACCTGCGGAAGACCTGAAACAGGTTCAATATAAAGATTTTGAGTTCCTTCTACAGTATTGATTATTTTCCCAAGCTGATTGGCATTTTTAACCAAAGTTTCCAGATCTTCTCCGAATATTTTCAAAACAACATCCTGTCTTGCGCCTGTCATCAATTCATTAAAACGCATCTGGACGGGATATTGAAAGCCAACTGTAATTCCCGGAACATCTTCCAGAGCCTTGCTCATTTTCCCGGAAAGCTCGGGAAAGGTTTTGGCGGAAGTCCATTCGCTTTTATCTTTCAGAATAACCATCATATCCGAAGCATCCATCGGCATCGGGTCGGTGGGAACTTCTCCGCTTCCTATTTTGGTGACTACTTTCTGAACTTCAGGAAAGCGGGTTTTCAGGATGTGTGCTGCTTTTTGTGTACTTTCAATCGTGGTTTTGAGGTTACTTCCGGGGAGAACTCTGGTATCAACAGCAAAATCACCCTCTTCCAATGAAGGGATAAATTCACCACCCATTCTGCTCAGAACTACAACGGCAAGAATAAAAAGAACAATAACAATACTGAAAATGGTTTTCGGTATTCTTAAAACTTTTAATAAGGTTTTGCGGTAAATGCTTTCAGCTTTTGCCATCAAACGGTCTGAGAAATTCATTTTATGGCTTATTTTTTTGCTTAAAATAATAGAACTCATCATCGGAATATAAGTAAGTGAAAGTAGAAATGCTCCCAATAAAGCAAAGGCAACGGTTTGTGCCATTGGTTTGAACATTTTTCCTTCGATCCCCTGCAATGTTAAAATAGGCAGATACACAATAAGGATAATAATTTGTCCGAAAACAGCACTGTTCATCATTTTTCCTGCGGAATCTATGACTATGGTATCCATTTCCTGTTTTGAAACTGACAGCGCTTTCCGAAATTTGGCATTATGGGTAAACTGATGCATGACCGATTCTACAATAATCACGGCGCCGTCTATAATCAGTCCGAAATCCAGCGCACCAAGGCTCATCAGATTACCACTGACTCCGAAGAGATTCATCATACAAATGGCAAAAAGCATTGCCAGAGGGATAACGGAAGCTACCAATAAACCTGCACGGAAATTTCCCAGAAACAAAACCAGTACGAAAACCACGATCAGGGCACCTTCCATTAAATTTTTTTCAACGGTACCAATGGCGTTGTTTACCATTTTAGTTCTGTCTAAAAATGGCTCTATCACAACTCCTTCAGGTAAAGTTTTCTGGATCTGCTCGATTTTAGTTTTTACATTTTTGATGACCTCACTACTATTCTCACCTTTCAGCATCATCACAATCGCACCTGAAACTTCGCCGTTATCATTATAAGTCATTGCCCCGAATCTTGTTGCATAACCATACCTCACATCTGCAATGTCTCTTATAAATAAAGGGACATCATTGTTCTTGGTGGAGATAGAAATATTCTTAATATCATCAAGACTTCCAACCAATCCTTCGCTTCGTATGTATAGAACCGTAGGTCCTTTTTCAATATAAGAACCGCCTGTATTCTGATTATTGGTCTTTAATGCATCGAAAACATCAGTAATGGTAATTCCGTACGCATTCAACTTATCAGGATTTACCGAAATTTCATATTGTTTCAGTTTTCCTCCAAAACTGCTGACTTCCGCAACACCTTTTACACCAAGCAGCTGTCTTCTGACAATCCAGTCCTGCAGGGTACGGAGTTCCGTAATATCATATCTACTTTCGTATCCTTTTTGGGGACGGACGACGTACTGATAAATTTCACCAAGCCCTGTCGAAATAGGTCCTAAAGCGGGTGTTCCAACATCCTGGGGGATCTGATTCTGCACCTGCTGCAGTCTTTCTGCGACCTGCTGTCTCGCCCAGTAAATATCAATATCGTCATCAAAAACGATGGTAACCAGTGAAAGGCCAAACCGCGAGAAACTACGGATCTCTTTTAGTCCTGAAATATTACTGTTGGCCTGTTCTATGGGAAAAGTAACGAGTCTTTCGATATCGGTAGCTCCGAATGAGGGAGCGGTTGTTATCACCTGAACCTGATTATTGGTAATATCAGGAACTGCATCTATGGGCAATTGGGTTACCTGATAGGTTCCTACACCGATCAGTCCAAAAACCAATAGTATTATAATGAGTTTATTCTTTACAGAAAACTCAATGATTTTTGTAAGCATAAATAATTCTGTTAATCTTATTTGAAATAAATAATATTTGCTCCTATTCCTGTCAGGAAAGAATGTAACCTTCTATTCTTATTAAAAGAACAGAAAACACAAGGTGATTGAGTCCGGCCAAATCACAGCAGGATAAGAGACCAACACAAAGTGTGTTGAACCGTAAAAATAAACGGAAATAATTAACAGTATTTAGGAGGCTGCCAGATAGAATGTAAAGCACCTTTATCATAAAAAGGTTCATCATAAGAATAAACTTTCTCGTGATGATCTGTTATTATCTGCTTTTTGACCTCAAATGTGATATTAGGACTTATAGTAAAAACAAGAGCAAGGGGAAAAGAATGAGCGATGAAAGGTAGTTTTTGATCGGTCTGATAATCCGCATCTTTTACAGGATGGTCATAATGCATTTTAAGAAAAGACATAAGAGTAATTTCTGCATTTTGTTCCTTGTGCTCTATAAAATGTTCTATAAGTACGGGAATCTTCAGCAACTGATACAACTCAGTTGTTGAAACCAAATAAAAGGAAAGTAATATTATGGAAATGAACTTTCTCACAGAACAAAATTAGTCCTTTTTCTTTTCAGAATGATTTTAAATAACATCTTTATTCATGTTATATGTCAGATTTTCATTAACATTAAAAGATATAATCAATCTCTGTTTTCTAAATTATTATTTTTGTCAATAAATAATTTTTTCCATTTTATAACCGTATTTCTGCTTAATTTGAAATACTTTGCTAATTCTGTATTATTACATCTGTTTTTACTCTGATAATTCAATATTTGTTTAATGGCTGCTTCATTATATGCGCGGTGTCTCTGATTGAACCTCTCCGCATCAAGTTCTGAATTACCAAAAATCTTTTGGTTGAGTTCTAAGATATCCAGCTCCGACAGATTTTCTTTTTGAAGTATCTTTTTACACTGATCCATCTTCTCCGGAAATTTTTTATGTATAATATCCGAGTAAATTTTTATGTAATCCGGTTTTATATTTTGTATTTGTTTATCCAATTTTCAAGTGTTGTTTTAGGAATTCTGTATTCAATGATAATTTGTGATTTGGTTTTTTCACCGGAAGTAATCATTTCAAGAATAAAATGAACCACTTCTTTCGTATAGATGTTCTTCCGAAACACAGGAAGTAATGATTTCTTCTTTTCTTCAACTATATTTTGATTCAAGCTATTGTTTGACGGAGCATAAAGCAATAAATGCTGAGAATAAATTCTAAAGAAATCGTATTCCAACAGTTTGCTCCATCGTAATAAAATTTCTGTACTCAAATCTTTTGACTTGTACATTTGTGTTATTTCACTTTCTGTACAATTAAGAAACTTACCGATTCGTATAGCTTCTATTTCTTTTTCTGAAACTCTTTTTTCGATCAATTCCCCAATATGGATTTCCTTGAAATTCATTTTTAGTATTTTATAAAATTATTTTAATTATAGTATTACCTCATAGAGTAAATTTGTTGTCATTTATCTAGCTAAGGAACTGATATTGATGCAAACTAAATTTTATAAAAACCTTTTCTTTATAAAATGATACATCGCTGAACAGCTAAATTTTTGTTTATAATACTATTCAATTTTGTACTAATTCAACTTAGGAAGAATTACAGAGTGTAGAAGAAATACTTTTTCACTCTGTAATTAAAAAAAGTAGAATAATAAAAATTTTCTCCTATGCTAAAAGACCAAAATTTGTCATTATACAGTTAATTAATGCTTGTCGCTTTCATAGGTCATCCTATCAGCGATATTCATTAATTATGGTAGTTCACTGTACAAAATGCTGAGAAAAGATGACCCCTGATACCATGTAGAGCTCCCAGATGTGGCGGATATATAAATAACATCACCAGGGTTAAGCACTACAGAAAGTATTGTATTCGTTGAAAAATTATTTCCACCGCCACTAGGATATATAATTCCGCTAGCCGTCTGATAAAAATTGGGTGTGGTAATAAAGAGCGCAAGATTACTATTATTTGTAAAGTTGCCGGGAGCATCCATTCCAGTTGTAATATGGTAAATTCCTTTTTTATTCACAGTAAAAACGTTTGTATTAGAATCCCAGGTACCAATATCAGCTGTGGGGCTGGTGTTAATAGTTGGAAAATCAAGAACCCTCCCCTGCATACTGTAAACAGGTGTCGTGGAGGTTGTATTTCTTTGTGCACTGAAAATTTGAATGGTAGGTGCATCTACAATACTTTTCTTCCATACAGGAGGGGTATTAGGCCCCTGTGAAACCAAAATATCGCCGACATTTCCTGCTAAGCTGTTTGGTTTTAATGCCTTACCAATATTTACATTTCCATTGTTCTTTACGTTTAATAATGAATATGAAACGGAGTTTCTTACCTCCAATACTTTATCATTCGCTGTGAATGTTGGTTTTGCCACCACTTCTAACATTGCCTGGGGATTAGCGGTATTAATTCCTATTTGCGAAAAAAAGATCTGGCTGGTAAAAACAAGGAATAGAAGTGTTTTCTTATATGCTTTCTTCATCATAATGTTCTTTCAGAATAATTAATATTAATGGTACTGTTATCAAAGCGCCAGTTGGTATTGGAACTTACTGTTACATATATTTTTTCACCTGCGGTGAGATATCGTGTTGCTTTTGTAGTAAGATGAGAACTTGTTAAACTACCTGCTACATTTTCCCCACGCGATCCTTGCTTGTAGGTGCCAATTTGCAGAAAAAGACTGCTTGTTCTATTGCTGTTATTACTTTGAGTTGATATTTTTGTGTTAACCACCACATCATAAACCCCGGATTTGCTTACTGTGTACTCTTTTGTCGTAGTATTCCATGTACCAACAGTGCTACTCACCAAATTGGTATTTGTAAAATTGATTCTTTCGGAGGTATTGGCATTAATGTAAGAAGAGGTTGTACTGTTGTAAGCATTATACGCCACTAAGACGTACTTACCCAATGCGGTATTGTTAATATCTACCCATTGCGGACTATTGCTATTTCCGTTGGAAGTTAATACCCATTCATCTGTTCCTGAAACATTATTGGCCGACAAAGATCCTTTGAAATAAAAATTGCCATTATCAGAAACCTTCATTATTGCTGATGATGTATTACTATTGATAATCATGGCTTGCGTAGCATTCGTATTATTTTTAGAAACAATATCCAATGTAGCGGATGGTGTTTTTGTATTAATGCCCACTTGTGAGCAAAATAAGGCGGGAGTAAATAAAATTAAAAATGTGTGTTTTTTCATTTGTGTTTATTTTATAATTCAACATATTTAATGTGCATAAAGGCTCTTTCCAAAACCCAGGGAACAGGATTTTGTGCTTCTATCCATATTTTATCTCCTGCATTCAAATTCACCATTATTTCCCCATTTGAATTATCTGTGTAAACGACAACAGAACAGGGAAAGCATTGTATTGTAAGGGCGCCATACTCAAAAAAAGAACTGCCGGAATAAATTCTCATTTTCCCGGAATCGTCTGAAGCTGTTGTGTTGGTAAACATGGCACTCCCCGCCGTAATCATGTACAGCCCATTTTTATTCACTGTAAATTCATTGGCAGTAGCATTCCAGGTACCGATATTTACGTTGCTGGCTAGATTAATCGTGTTTAAGGAAATTCTTCTCCACGTATTGGCAGGGACATTTGTACTATTGCCATTACTTACAATCTCGAAAACCTCCTGAATTTGTTTTGCGCCAACAGGAATGTCCAATGTCTTCCACTGTGGCGCTAATGTTGATCCTTTTGAAATCAGATACTGATTAGAAATTCCCGGGTTATTATCCGGCATCAACGCACCTTTAAATTCAACATCTCCGTTATTGAATACAGCAAAAACTTCTGTTCCGCCGGAATTATTGATTTCCAATGCTTTTGTTGTAGCAGTATTGGTTTTGGACTGGATGTCGAGCATCGCCGTTGGCATTGATTTGCCCACACCTATTTGGCAATAGGAAAATGTATAGGCAATTATTGCTATACTTAAAAAGTTTTTTTTCATTTGTTTATATGTTTTTTTTAGAAGTCAATAAGATATTTTATTTCTCTACCATCAGTTTTTATTTAATTTTTTTTATTGTAATGAACGGATCATATAACTATGTCTTTAAATGAAATAATGTCCTTGCATTTCTCTATTTTCTTTGTCTTTAGAATTTGAATATTAAACTCATCAATAATCGATAATCAATAATTAAATTCAATACACTCTTTATAAATCAATCTCTTTACAGTAGTGCTATTACATATTTCTTATCCAGACATTAAAATCTATATCAACAGAAAGGTTTAATTTTTTTCGCAGCCGGTATTTTTTTGATTCAACAGTCCTTAGTGAAACGTGATCATACTCTGCTATCTCTTTGTTAGAAAAATTTAACTTTATAAAAGCACATAGCTTTATATCATTTAAGGTAAGATTCTCGTATTTCGAAGTAAGGTTATTATAAAATTCAGGATACACTTCCTTAAAGAGGATGATAAATTCAGGACTGTAATTCTTTGCCAGTGTAATTACTTCATTAAATTTTTTATCATTAAGTTTCCCTGTAAGTTCCTCCGTAAGTACTTGTTTTTCTTCAATCGTCTGTTCTTTCTTTTCAAGTAGCCGCTTTTGTCTTTTACTTTTGAAATAAAAAAGTGAAATAATTAAAAAAGAAAATATCAGAATTAGAGTATTCAGATACTTAGAGTCAAGTAAACTGCTTGTGATTTCTTTATTTTTTTTTTCTACAATCTGAGCGAGTACAGCTTCCACTGCCTGCTTGTTGTGAAGATCAATAGAATCACTTATACTCTGATATTTATACAGATATTCGTTAGCTTTTGTTATATCAAATTTATTTTCGGTATAATAATTACCCAAGACTTTATAAAGATGTTTTTCGGCATCTCCATCTCCAATGGCAATAGCATTTTGTAACGCTTTTTCATAATATTCAATCGCTTTCTTTTTATCCCCTTTCTTATCTATAAGTTTCCCCAATACCTCCAAGGCATCATGCTGATATGAAACATGATACTTTTTTAGAAGTCCAAAAGCCTTTTGAAGATATAGTTCTGCTTCTGGCAAATCATTAGCAGTAATATATTCATCAGCTTTTTGGGTATAAGTAGTATACAACATGTGGTACACTTCTTTCTCATTCATTTTTTTTAAAATACTCTCCTGAATTTTTAAGTGCTTCCAAAGTGAGTCTCTTTTATTTTGCATTTCAAAAATCTGACTTAAGTTTTGATGCGCCCAGACAAGGGAAAAGTTTCTTTTAAGAGTGTCCTTTATCTTATAAGAATACTGTATCTGCTTATGAAATTCTTTACCAGCAAGCTTATACATTTTAAGATTTCCATATACTCTTCCCCGCAGGCGGCAGACTTCTGTTTTGAAATTAACTGCCGTATCAGCAAAAGGTTCCTGTTCTGCTTTTTCTAAATAATAAAGACCTTCATTGTAAGCTCCAACTTCAAGTAAAACTTTAGCGATATAAATACAGCTAGCCGCTTTTCCTTTTGAATAATTGCTTTTTTCGGAGATCTTAAGGGCGTGATTTGCTTTTTTCAGTGATTCATTAAACTTTATTTCATTAAAGTTTTTCAAGGAATTTTCAAGTATTAAATCTATTTGTTTCTCATTATTCGCCTGCGCATGGAAAAATGATGTAATCATAAAAACAATACATATATACAACTTCATATTTTCTAAGAATAAAAGTGTTATTGGCTATCTCTCTTCTCAATATTTTTCAATCTGAAAATCTAATCTCAGATTGAAAAAAGAGCCATTAAGGCACAGACAGCTGCTGCATTGAAAAATTCCTGTTTTCTATCAGTGAATTTGGAACTGCAATACGAACACTTGTGGTCGGTACATCTCCCGCGCCGTAGTTCATTGTTAAATAAACACGGTCTCCCGCATTCAAATGGACGATGCAGTTAACATTAATCGGTGTATTGCCTGACTGGGCGATAACATCCATAATGTTTCCTCTGTTTCCACCTATTATATTAGAGATGCCCGTACCATTTCTGGTGATATTGAGGTTAATTCCGGTCCACTGGGAAGTCCCGGATAAGGCTCCCCCGCTACCGAAATAAGCATAGCCTTCTATTTTGTAAACACCTGATTCCAATATCTGCCAGTAGTCCCCTGCGTCATTCCATGTTACTGATCCACCCTGATTGACAATCATATCACCTAATGCAAAAGGCACAATCTGGGGGATACTGTTATTAAAGTTTGTAAAGGCAGTTCCGGTGTAGGTTACCAGGTCAGTAGCTCCAAGTGCAGCAATAGTTGATGTCGTTTTATCAATAAAGGTGGATAATTCCCAGGTCGTTCCAGAAACAGTACCTCTGCTAATCAGCATAGCATACCCCGCTGGATTGAGTTTAAAATTGGCGACTCCAGCACCTGTCTGGTTATCAATAAGCTCTGTACCGTTGGCTGCGACAGTAAGCTGCGCACTGCCGGTATTTTTAATGTAATAGACCCTTCCCTGTATATTTCCGGCAGCCGGCGCAGCAACAGTGGCTGCAGGCAAGGTAAATGTAGCGGCAGTACTACCATTAAATGCCATATAAAAATCGCTGGCTCCTAATGTCGTGGATGCGGAAGACAATTTATACTGTCCGGCAAAAGATCCGTTGACGGTAAGTGTACTTCTGGGTACGGTAGTGTTTATGCCAACTTGCGCATTCAATAATGCAGTAAATACAAATGGACTTAAGTAAAGTAATAACTTTTTCATTTTGTTGAATTTTTGTGTGTTTAGAATATTAAATGCCTGAATTGAGAAATTAATCTTGTGTTGTTTTTTGAAACTCCTGTGTTATACTCTGCTTGGGGAAAAGAGTAACAGAAATTTTTAAATAATACATTTTTTCATTTTGTTTTTAGAATCTTCTTAAAGTACTTGCTTATTTTAAAGTTTGGTCACAATCAGGTAACCATAATTATCACTTCCATTGGGTTGGTTCATGAAGCATGACTGCGTACTGTAGCTGTCTCCTCCTGCATAGTTAACAAATAAAGCTACTTTTTCGTTCGCAGCAGTACTTTGATAAGCTACAACAAGCTTTTGTGGATTTGCATAAGCATAACTACTGGCATGAATTCCTCCCGATGCATTTCTTCGGGCTATTACATAATCCCTGAAAATTATATTAGTAGAATAAACAGAACTTCCACTGCCGGCTGTTGCAAATAATGTATTTATAGCAATCTGCCCGGTATTTGAAGATGTTGTTGATAACCCATTGCAGTATGCAGTTTGATACATCTCAAAAAGATAAACACCCGGTTCAGGGATTGTTAAATAGCTGATATTGCTTACAGACTGTGCATTGACAGTTCCTGAAGTATCTGTTCCGAATCCAAAACCCACAGTATTGCCCTGGACATCTGATCCGGCTGGAAAAGGTATATTGGTATAAACACTTGTATTGTTAAGCGAAAAATTACCGAAGGACGAACTCCGTTTAAAATAAAAATACTGGGTTGATGTAGGCTTAACTTTAGCCGCCCCGGCAGCATCAACGGCCAGCGGACTATAAGGAGATGACAAAACAGGTAAATTTTCGTGCTTTATATCTGTCTTTATATGCAATAAATCAGTAGGTGAAGAAGTTCCTATATTAATACCGGTATTTCCGTTATTGTGAATTTTGAATAATTCCGAATTATCTGAATTATTAACTTCTAAAGCTTTAGTAACCAACGTATTTCCATTTGAAACAATATCTAAAGCTGCTGAAGGATTACCTGTATTAATCCCCATCTGTCCCCACACCTCAGTACAAACCAAAATGAGAGTTATAAAAAAGATCTTTTTCATCATTAGTGAATCATAATTTAGAAATATTCATTGTTATCTTATTGGATAAGCCGGCAGGTGTGGCAAAAGAGCAGACATTTGAAGTAAAAGTATCTCCAAAGCCGTAGTTTACAAAAAGTGCTATTTTTTCGTTGGCAGCCGTTGTTTCAAATACCAAGAAAACAGTATGGGGAAGTGCAAAATTGTAAGGGCCAGCAATGACAGTACCCGTATCATTTCTTCTGGGTAAACCATTATAACGTACTACAGCCTGCCTGCTGTAACTGGTACTTGCAGAACTTGCCTTGAATAAAGCCGTTCCTATTCCCAACATATTATTTGAAGAGTCTGCAGGGCTTCCGGTACAGGATGTATAATAAGTTAGATTTATTTTGTACACACCAGGATCCGGAAATGAGATATACCTTACATTGGAAGATGAAATGGCAGTACTGTTTACATTTAAAGTAGCTGAAGCGTCAGTACCAAATCCGGCAGTAATGGTATTAGTCACAGATTGGGCAGAAGTAAGTGGAATACTGGTATAAACCCCCGTATCTGAAAGTGTAAAATTAGACGTTGTAACAGATGATGCCATCTCCATATAAAGATATTTGGTGGGCTCCGGAACATATGTTCCAACTGTTCCATCACTTTTTATAGCCAGAGGTGATACACTTCCGGAAACTATGGGAAGGTTCTCATACCTTATACTTCCGTTAGTATGCAGCTTTGCTGTGGGATTAGAAACATTGACTCCGACATTTCCGTTGTCAAGAACAGTGAAAATTTCTGTCCCACTGGAGTTGTTTACTTCAAGTGCTTTAGTTGCATTTGTGTTTCCTTTAGATTTAATATCTAAAGTGGCTGTGGGACTAATTTCATTAATACCTACTTGCGCGAATGCGAATATTGATATCAGTACATTTACAAAAAATAGTGTTTTTTTCATTCTATGCTGTTTTTAGGGCTAGTAAAATAAGGGTGGGGACATTGTAGAAAATGAACAGGTACGGTCTAAATTCTGTCGTATAAAATATCTTTCATATACTACAGATATCGAAGACAGGAATCATACCTTCATTTACATGATAAATGACCGGGATACAGTAATTTTTTTTTTCATCGCTTTAAATAATCAGTTAGTGTTTATTAATTTTATAACAAATAGCTGTTCTGAATGAATGTAGAATAGAATGCTGTTTGCTTAAAATTTTCATAACAAATCTATAATAAAGGTTTAAAAAAGTTTACACTGCATTTGCACTGCACTATTTAAGACACTGATAAACAATATTTTAAAATTAGCGTCTCTTTGTTTGTGTTTTTATTATTTTAGCTTAAACAAAAAAAATCATTAATGCTCCATAACCCATTTATTAAAATCTATATCACCAGAAAGATTCAGCTTTTTCCGTAATCGGTATTTTTTCGATTCAACAGTCCTTAATGAAATGTGATCATACTCTGCAATTTCTTTATTAGAAAAATTTAGTTTTATAAACGCACATAGCTTCATGTCATTTAAGGTAAGACTCTCGTATTTTGAAGTAAGATTATCATAAAATTCAGGATATAATTCTTTAAATCTGTTCATGAAAGAAGGATCAGAATGTACAGCAAGATGAATCAATTCTTCATATGTATTATCCAATTTCCGTTTAAGTTCTTCAGACTCCAATACCTTCTGATTTATCAAAGTATCTTTTAGTTTTTGTCGGGTTTTATACCTGTTATAAATAAGGTAAATTACAATACCGCTGATAGAAATAATTGTGAAAATAATATAATAAAGCTTGCGATGAGTTCTTCTTTCATTTTCTTCCTGCTCAGTAAGCATTTTTTCGATAACCGTGTTAACAACTGCTTTAGTTTCTCTTTGTAAACTATCATTCAAGTTGGAATATTTTGATAGATATTCATTTTCCATACCAAGGTTATCAAGTCCTTTATATGCCTTAGCAATTAGTTTATAGGATTCTAAGTCTCTATTTCTTAGCTTGGCTTTCTGAGTAATTTCTAAAGAGCTTAGCAGGTAGTCCAGAGCTTTAGCATAATTCCGCTTCTCTATATTTAACCTGCCAAAAGCCCGCAAAACATTAGCCTTTCCCTCAAGAGGAATCTGCTTGGTGAACAGTAAATTATTTGCCTTATTAACGTAATATTCCGCAGAATCAATATTATGGTCTTTATAATGCCTTTCTGCAATAGTAATATACAGCATAGGCATTGGAGACCTCATGCATTTATGTTCAGTACTGTATACAGAATCCATCATTCCCAGAAATTCAAAGCTCGATCTTTTCCAGTCATAAATAGAATAAATTCTTTTTTCCCGTTCTTTTTTGTTTTTGATTTTTTCCGCAAACTCCAAAGCTATATTAAAAGACTTGATGGAACGCTCATATAACTCCAATGAGTAATAGTTTTTACCATAGACATAATGTAAATAAGCCTGCAGTTCATTATCGTCATCGTCATTTTTAAGTTTTACTGTCGCAATTTCGAGAAATTTCAAGCTTTCCCGGTTTCTCTTCATCGCATTCAGAACATTGGCAATATTGATGCATCCTCTAATTTCACCTTTTTTATAATCTCTTTTTTTACTCTCTTCAATAAATTTTCTTTCCTGTACAATCACTCCATTAAAATCACCTTCTTTTACCAGCTTATTAAAGACCTTGGTTTGCATGGTGTCAATTTCAGTGACACTGGATTGAGCTTTAAATTCAAAACCCCAAAAAAGCAGAATAAAAAGAAGTCTTTTGTCTAAATTTGCTTTTTTAATGATTGAATAATTTATCTTTTTGAGTAGATATTGTTTCATAAACATTACATTTTAAAAAGGAGCAGACATATTATGAATTTTGTAAATTTACCTATTTTACAAGTAAAAATTACAACAATAGCAGTGCTTTAATTAATTATTTACAACAATACACGCTAAACTCGCAACTATTTTCACATTCTTAAAGATAAAAACTA
This sequence comes from Chryseobacterium limigenitum, assembly GCF_900114875.1. Lineage (GTDB taxonomy): Bacteria > Bacteroidota > Bacteroidia > Flavobacteriales > Weeksellaceae > Chryseobacterium > Chryseobacterium limigenitum. Next base: position 214,881 of record NZ_FPKW01000003.1, on the reverse strand, counting down.
TAAAAACCTTGTCCTAAAAAAGGCAGGATCCTAATGAAAGATGTAAAAAAAATTAATCATTGATTGACATTAGAATAATAAAGAGACTCTGCTTTTACGAAAATGAAAAGGACTTCTTGGCTCTACCCTTTATCTACGCAGCGCAAAATAGCAATCCTCCATCAAGTAACTATTTACATGATAATAAAGTTATTCACAAATCAGATAGTCCGGATTTTGTTATCGTTGGATTCGTTGATTACGTACAAGGCTTTACATTCGAGCAAAAGCATTAAAGCTTATTAGTACTGGTGAAAAAAACAAGTATTTAAACAGTATTTTTCATTTTATTCATTTAATAACTGATTGATTTCTTCGTAAAACGAATCTTTACTGTAATCAGCCATTCCTGCGTGATGCATCCTTATTTTTCCTGCTTTATCCAAGACCACCGTTGTCGGAAGCGAACCTCTGAAATATTCATTCGGGATATTGCCATTAGGGACTAAAAACGGAACGCTGAACTGTTCTTTTTCTAGATAAATTTTTCCCGCATCCACTTCTTCATCGAGGTTCACAGTAATGAAAACAAGGCCTTCATTTTCTTTGTATTGTTCATAAAATTTCTGAATCGAAGGAAATTCTGCACGGCAGGGCGGACACCACGAAGCCCAGAAATTGATAAATACCACTTTTCCTTTTAGGTCAGAAGTATTGATGATTTTCCCTTTATCGTTTCTGACACTGAAATTTTGTACAGAAACTGCAGTACTTTTATTGGAAGGTTTTTCTGTCGTCTTTTTTTCAATCTTTGAATTGAGAAGACCTGTTGAAATAATCTGACGCATCAGCCACGCTTTAGCATCCGGACTTACAAGCAACACTATAAATATTATGCCCAAAAGTACCGTACTCCAGTTTCTTCTGAGCCATATTTTAAATATATTCATTTTATTGTAAAATCTGCTTCTTCACTTCCTGTTCGGATACAAAACCAAGGTTATTCCAAACTATTTTATTATTTTTATAAAGTTTCAGAACCGGAAGCGCGGAAACGTTCAGCTCTTTACAAAGTTCTGTGTTTTCATCCGCATTGATTCTTATAATCTTAACTTTATCCGGCATTTCCGATGCTATTTTTTTAAGATAAGGCTCCATTTTTTTGCACGGAGCGCACCATTCTGCATAGAAATCTACCAGAACAGGCGTATCGCTTTTCAGCATTTCGTTGTACTGGACAAGACTCATTCCTGCAGAAGTTGAAGCTTTGATTTCGGGCAAGTTGGCATTTCTCCATTTCATCATTCCGCCCTGCATTTCATAGACGCTTTTAAAACCCATCTCATGAAGTTTTACAGCCGCCGCCGTACTTCTCGGCCCGCTCATACAATACACGAAAACAGGTTTTGCTTTATCGAGAGTTTTTGCTTTTTCACCGAAATCATCTGCATTCCAGTCGATGTTCATTGCATTTTTCAGATGTCCGTTTCGAAATTCTCCGGGCGTTCTTACATCCACCAGCTGTGCATCCCTGGTCTGGTCTAATTTTTTAGAAAATTCTGTGGCAGGAAGGCTGCTTTCGCTTTTGGTATTCTGTGCTTTTCCGCATCCTGTCAGTACGATAAGAAAAAATATAGCGATTAGGTTTTTATACATTTTAGCTGTTTTGTTTAATTAATCTCTCCAGTTCATCCGCCTTAAAAACACCGGACTGTTTCCATTTTACTTCTCCGTTTTTAAAAATCATCAGAGTCGGAACACTTCGGATTCCGAACTGGGCTGCAACGGCCTTATTTTTATCAACATCAATTTTAACGATACTTGCTGCATCGCCTATATTCTTTTTCAAATCCTGAAGAATGGGAGCCTGCATTTTGCACGGGCCGCACCATTCTGCAAAGAAATCGACCAAAACAGGTTTATCCTGATTGATAAGTTCCTGAAATTTACTCATTTTGCATTACTTTTATTTAATTTCCTCATATTCTACCTCATCATTTATATTTTTTGAATGGCGAATCGGTACGGAACAGTTCCCCGCTGAACAACAGCCGATATTCAATAATGGCATAGCTACAAAAACCGCTCCAACAGCGACCAAAATCCACATCCCTGATTTTACCGCCTCCACGACAAGGAAAATCCCCATTGCCAAACGAAGCAGCCGTACAAAATTCCAATTTTTAAATATATTTTGAACCATTTTTTTAATTTTTATTACATTTTAATCTGATTGAGTACACACTGTACTTTCTTTTTTCACTCCCAATTTATTCAGTATCATATACATCAAACACCAGTCTGTGAGCGCGTGAATCCACATATTGACTCCCACAAAACCTGTTAACCAAAACCAGTTTTCACTTACATAAATCCCTAACAGTAAACTAATTAAAATTACTGTTCCTGCTATGGCGTGTACAATTCTTGTCTGCATAATTTTTAAATTAAATAGTTATATTTCAATATTTATTGTTCAGAATCTGCATTTTTCTCCCATTTCTTTTTTTCCGTGGCGTAATAAACCAGCGGCACGACAACCAGGGTAAGCAAGGTTGAAACAATCGCTCCGAACACCAGTGAAATGGCCAGTCCCTGAAAAATAGGATCAAAGAGGATAATGACGGCTCCTATTACTACTGCTCCTGTTGTCAGTAAAATAGGGGTTGTTCTTACCGCTCCCGCTTCAATGATGGCCTGCTTCATAGGAATCCCTTCTTTCAGACGGATTTCTATAAAGTCGATCAAAAGAACAGAATTCCTTACCATTACACCAGCCAGAGCAATCATCCCGATAAAAGATGTTGCCGTAAAGAATGCTCCTAACAACCAGTGTCCCAGAACGATCCCAATCAACGACAGCGGAATCGCAACCATCATCACAATAGGCGTTTTGAAATTCTGAAACCAACCGACAATCAGCATATAAATAATGATGATTACTACAGCGAAAGCAGTTCCCAGATCACGAAATACCTCTAAAGTAATCTGCCATTCCCCATCCCATTTTATGGTATAATTGCTTTCATCTTCCGGCTGATTCATATACAGCTCATTCATCGAATATCCGTTTGGAAGCTGGATTTTTTGAAGCTTTTTGTCCATTCCGAGAATCGCATACGCCGGACTTTCCAGTTTTCCTGCCATATCGGCAAGGACGTACACTACCCTTTTCTGATCTTTTCTGTAAATGGTTTTATCCAGTTCTTTTTCCTCTACTTTTACAAGGTCACTTATCGGCACCATTCCCATCTGTCCTTTGATTTTCAATCCTGTAATATCCTGAATATTGGCTTTATCAGCATTTTTCAGTTTCATCACAATGTCCACCGGATCGTTGGATTTTTCGTCGTACAAGTTTCCAATCGGATATTCTCCCATCAAATAGGTCATATTGCCTACAATCTGCTGTGGTGCAACTCCGTTCAGCATTGCTTTTTCTTTATCCGGAACGAGCTTGAATTCTTTCTGGGGCGCTTCCACCATCCAGTCAATATCAACTACATCATCAGTTTCCTTCAGAATATCTTCAACCTGTTTGGCTACTTTTACCTGCCCTTCATAATCAGGTCCGTAAATTTCCGCTACAATTGTTGAAAGAACAGGCGGTCCCGGCGGAACTTCCACTACTTTTACATTGGCTCCGTATCTGGCAGCTATTTTTTGAATCTCAGGACGCATTTTTTTAGCAATATCGTGACTCTGTACATCACGATCTTCCTTATGCAGAAGGTTTACCTGAATGTCTGCTGTATTACTGTTTCCACGCATATCATAATGACGAACCAATCCGTTGAACGTAATCGGAGCCGAAGAGCCCACATAATTCTGATAATTTACCACTTCCGGAACGGTTTTAAGGTACTGTGCAATATCCTGTGTAACGGCTGAAGTTCTTTCCAAGGTTGTTCCTTCCGGCATATCAATCACCACCTGAATTTCATTTTTGTTATCAAACGGAAGCATTTTTACCGCTACCCATTTGGTGAAAAATGCCGCTACGGAAATCAACAGTAAAACAACCGTAATCGCCATCATCGTCCATCTTTTTGATTTTGAATCCAAAAGAGGCTGTTCAATTTTCTTATAGATTTTATAAATCCTGCCTGTTTCCAGCCCCTGATCTTCGTTATGATGTTGCTCATCTTTTACCTTTAATAAATGATAGCCTAAATATGGTGTAACCGTTAATGCGACAAAAAGTGAAAGCAGCATCGCAATAGAAGCCCCGATCGGCATTGGAGACATATAAGGCCCCATCATACCTGACACGAAAGCCATTGGCAGAATCGCTGCAATTACCGTAAATGTCGCCAAAATAGTAGGATTCCCCACTTCATTAATGGCATAAATCGCCGCCTGTTTGAACGGCAGTTTCTTCATGTGGAAGTGCCGGTGCATATTTTCAGCGATGATGATGCTGTCATCCACCACAATTCCAACTACGAAAACCAGTGCAAAAAGAGTAATTCTGTTCAGCGTATATCCTAAAATATAGTAGCTGAATAAGGTCAAAGCAAACGTCAGCGGAACGGAAAAGAAAACAACCAGACCACCTCTCCAGCCCATTGCCAGCATTACCAGAACCGTTACTGCCAAAATTGCAACGCCAAGGTGCATCAATAATTCAGAAACTTTGTGGGAAGCTGTTTCCCCGTAATTTCTGGTCACTTCTACGTGTACATCATTCGGAACCAGATTCTTCTTAAGTTCTTCCACTTTCGTAAGAATCTGCTCAGAGATTTTCATCGCATCTGCCCCTTTTACTTTGGAAACTGAAACGGTAACCGCAGGATATTCTGATTTGAATTTTTTGCCGCTTTCTACTGCATTTCCATATCCGAAACTTACATAATTGGCAGGATCAGAAGCTCCGTCTTTTATCGTTGCTACCTGTTTCAGATACACAGGCATATTCTGTGAAGTTCCGATAACCAGATTTTCCACATCTTCGGCAGAGTTCAGAAATTGTCCTGTTGTCAGAAGGTATTCCGAATCACCTGAATCAAATTTTCCGGATTGTGAGCTTCCGTTATTGGCCTGAATCATCTGCATTACAGAAAGTGCATCTACATTCAGTTCAGCCATTTTATCTTTGTCTAAAATCACCTGCAGCTGGCGATTTCTGCCTCCGATTGTTCTGGTAAGAGAAACGTCTTTTATTTTTTTGATTTCGGAAGACAATTCCTCACCGATCTGACGAAGCTGAAAATCATTGTAATTGGCATTATCACTCCACAAAGTCAGTCCGAGCATCGGGACATCATCAATGGAACGGGTTTTCACCATTGGTTCCATCACGCCTTTCGGAAATATATTTTTGTTCTTCATCAGCTCATCGTAAAGCTTTACATAAGAACGTTCTGTATCTTCTCCCACATAAAACTGAACGATAATCATAGCCTGTCCGTTCATTGCCATCGAGTGAATGTGCTCTACCCCTTTGATATTGGAAATAATCTTTTCCAAGGGTTTTACGACACGGCTTTCCACCTCTTTTGGATTAGCTCCGGGATAACCCACCATTACATCCGCCATCGGAATGATGATCTGTGGCTCTTCTTCTCTTGGTATTAGTGTTGAACTGTACACCCCGATAATCATCAAAGCTATCATTAACAGAATGGTTAATTTTGAATTGATGAAAAATTCGGCGATACGTCCTGCGAATCCTTTTTCCATAAAAAATATTTTTAAATGTAACAGTTTAACAATTTATCAATGTGACAATCAACCCCATTAATAAATCATTGTTACACTGTTAGATTGATATATTATTACATTATTTAATTTGAACTTTCACTCCGTTATACAATTTTCCTTTTGAAGAAACGATGTAGGTTTCCTGCGGGTTTAAGCCTGACAGGATTTCAACCTGATCTCCGATTATTTTACCCGTTTTCAGCCATCTTAAGACTGCCGTATTTTGTGAACTGACCACATAAACGCCCGTAAGCTGACCGTTTTCTACCAAAGCTGTTTTAGGAATCATCATACTTTCCTGAAAATTCTGATTGATTTTTCCTGATGTCTTGAAAGGAAACTGAACGTTGACAAACATTCCCGGAAGTAAATTTGCAGAATCATGAATATTTATTTTAACCATAAATTGCCCACCCGTGTTTGCAGCAGATTTACTGATTTCTGACACCGTTCCTGAAACGGTTCTGTTCATCGATTTTAAAGTGACATCAACCGGCATTCCGTTGGAAATCATAGTGATATTCTGCTCGGAAACCAGAACCTGCGCCTGCAAAGATGATGGTGATTCTATGGTAAGCAAAGGCATTCCAGGACTTGCCATATCGCCCTGCTCTGCAAATTTTGCCGTAATGGTTCCGGAAATAGGTGCTGTAATGTTGGTATAACGATATTGTGCACTGACTTCGTTTTTCATCTGCTGTGCCGCCTGCAATCCTGCCTGTGCCATTTCGTAACGGGCTCTCATATCATCCAGCTCTTTCTGGGAAGCACTTTGAGATTTATACAAATTCTGGAATCTTTCGTAATCTTTTTTGGCAATATTATAATTAGCCTGAGCTTGGGAAATTTGGGCAGAAGCCTGACCTCCTTTTGCCTGAATATCTGTAGCATTGATGCTTACCAGAAGCTGCCCGGCTTGAACATTTTGTCCGACTTCGGCTTTCATTGAAGTGATATACCCCATCATTCGGGTAGAAACACTGACTGAATTTTTGGCCACCAATTTTCCGCTTGCTGTGGCTGATGATCCTTCTGAACCTACGGTCGTCCGGCTTACTGTAACTGCAATTGACGCATCGGAATTCTGTGCGGATTTTTTTTCGTCTGAGGAACAGCTTCCCATCAGAAGTGCGCTGAGAATCAGGGTTGAATAAAGGTATGTTTTCATTATTAAATTTTTTCTTTTTATTGGTTTCCAAAGATTTTGCCTGCGATTACTGCTTATAAACTCTTTGGATTATTTTTTTCAAATGGCGGAATATGATCATTAGCCCCGATGGGAACGGCATCCTTTTTTGTTATTGCGACTGACTGAAAGTTCAAGGGATTGCTTCACTTTGTTCGCAATGACAAAAAAGATACAGTGGACAGCGGGAAAAAGCTCCTGAAAATTATTTTTTCAAAAACTGCTGATATTCCCAGGCTACGCTGTATTCAAAAACTGCCTGCTGATATTCCAGTTCTTTTTGAGACATCAGCGTTTCTGCGGAAAGAAGGTCTGCAGATTTTTCAAGTCCCTGATCGTAACGGTTTTTCCGGATCCTGTAGGCTTCCTTACTTTGTTCCCAGGCTTGTTTGGTGAAATTTACTCTGGATAGGGCATCTTCAATCTGTCGGGTGGCTTTGTTGAGTTCCAGTTGGCTTTGTTTGGAATACTGCTCGATTTCGGCCTGTGCTTTGGAACGTTCTGCTTTGTATTTTTCCTGTTCGCTTTTTGATTTGAGTCCGTCAAAGACATTCCAGGAAAGCTGGATTCCTGCTAAATATCCATTGGCATTGAACTGTGCCACTTTATTGTCATACATTTCAAAACTACCGAATGCGTTGAGTCTGGGAAGAAATTTTGCTTTTGAAGATTTAATCATCCAGTCATAGGCTTCCAGAGATTTTTGATAAGCCTGTAAATCTTTTCGGCTGTCGTTCAGTTTTACATCAGAATCGATGATACTTTCTGTGTATTCCAGATTTTCTGATGGTTTCAGGATTTTGTTGTCTGAGTTTTCATCCAAAAGAAAATACAGATAATCGGAAGCGTTTCTGATGTTGGATTTTGCAGTCCGGATCTGGCTTTCTATCTCACTGATGCGGACATCCATATATAAAACTTCAGATTTCTGGATCATTCCGTTTTTGTAATAATTGTCAATAACTTTTTTGTTGGCAAGGGTTGTTTGCTTTGCATTTTCAAGGGTTTCGAGCATTTTATACGCCAGCTGAAGCATCATATACGATTTTTTAAGCTCAAACTGAACGTATTCTTTGGTTCTTTCCGTTTTGATATTCAGAACTTCTGCTTTTACCTCGCCTGCTTTTTTCTGATACACCGCATCCATATTGATGATAGGCTGCTGCACTTCTATTTTTGTGGCAAAATTGGAAATGCTTTTAGGGTTATTCAGATTATCGGGATTGAAGTCCATCATTGTTATTCTTTCCTGATTGAGCTTGGAGCCGAATGCATATAATGGATTATTGGTGTTGGAAAAAGTATATGACACATTCACATTCGGAAGATACATTGCTCTGGTTCCGAGAAGTTCGGCTTTGGCTAGCTCTGCTTCTTTTTTTGCCATTTTTACCTGAAGATTATTGTCTATAAGCTTATTTTCCAGATCTGTTTTTGAAATAGGAATAATCTCCTGTGAAAAAGCTTCTGAACAGGCTGTCAGAAATATAATAAGTATGGCTATTTTTCTCATTTCTCTAATTTTAAAGCAAAATTAGATGGATGAACTGTATTGCACAGTAACCTTTATCACACAAGTTTTTTTTTCTAAGATATTCATAAAAAAAACCGCCTGTAAAGACGGTAATAATATAAACTATGGAAATACTACATCACTTTCACTTGTGGAATCATCGTTATCTTTGATTTCACTGAATTGGAGATCAAACAGCTGGCTTCGGATTTCTGAAGAACTCTTTCTGCCTTTTCTCTTTCGGATTCGTTTTTAACGGTAACAACGGGTTCCAGAATCACTTCGGTCATCAGGAATTTGCCTTCCACCTGTTCTAGCTTTCCTTTGGATCTGCATTGAAAATCTGAAAATTCAAGTTTTGAGTTTTCTGCTATGGCCAGAAATGTGGTCATCAGGCAACTGTTTACGGCTGCTGTAAATAAATGTTCCGGAGACCAGATATTTTCCATTCCTTTGGGAAATTGCGGAGGTGTTGCCACTTCTATATTTTGTGAAAATTCGGGAGAAGACATTTCGCCTTTACGGTCATTTTTCCACTCAACATCTACGGTGTAATAATGTGCTTCCATCGTTTTAGATTTTGTTGTTTAAACTCATCCATCCTCCGCCATTGTGCACATTCTTATACCCATTATTCTGAAGAATATTTTTAGCCGAAGCACTTCTCATCCCGGAAGCACAACAGGTGATAATGCTTTTATCTTTACTTAGTTTTGAAAGGTTTTTCTCCAGCTGGTCCACAGGAATATTAAGGGAATCCTTAATGTGTCCGCCTGAATATTCACTTTTGCTTCTTACATCTACAATCACAGCACCTTGCTTTACAAGATCCGCATAATCGGTTTTATCCATCCCGAAAAGATTTTTTATTGCATCTAACATTTTTATTGTTTTTTAAGTTGATGATGCAAATGTATGCTTAGAAAATAAGCCTGTCAGTGATGAAGGTTACAATAGGGTAATTTTATTTCGGAAAAGTTGTATTTTGCCATCGGTTTCAATCTGTTTGAGAACACGGCTAACAGCTTCTCTTGTAATCCCAAGCTCATCTGCTAACTGCTGATGGGTTACATTGAGCTCTTTGGATTTGTACAATTGTGACTTCTGATTCAGCAAATGTAAAATTCTCGTATCAACTTTCTGAAAGGCAACGGCATTCACGACCTCCAGCAGATCTTCAAATCTTCTCTGATAAAGTCCGAATATAAAATCTGTCCATTCCGGATATTTTTTCAGCCAGTCTTTTGCCTGCTGAAGCGAAATCATCAGAATCTCAGCATCTTCCTCTACTACAACTTTTACTTTTGAGGTGTCTTGTGTAAGCCCGGAAAGTATTGATGAGATACAGCTTTCTCCCGGAGTAAGATAATACAGCAGGATTTCCCGCCCGTCTTCTTCTGTACGAATAACTTTTATGCTTCCTGATACAACAAGCGGAATATAATTGATATAGGAATTGATATCTAAAATTACAGTACCTGCAGAAAACAATTTTAAATCACGGCTTCCCTCAATTTCTTTCTTGAATTCAGGATCTAATATTTTGTAAATATTCATTCTCAAATATAAATATAATTCACCATATACTCTTTTTCTTCAACCATTAAGTATTCTCTTCTAAAATAGATTAGAGAAAATGCTTAGCTTTCAATATAAAGATCCCCCTCACTCTGATGTTCAGCTTTGCGAAGTCTTACTGTAGTCTTTGTTTTCGTTAGCTGTTTTATTTTTGTAAAATTTCATCTATTAAAAATTTTGGAACATACACGTAAAAAGCTACTAAAATTCAAACACTTATCAGAATCTAAAACAAAAAATACCGCCTTAAACTAACGTTTAAAGCGGTTTTTTAACTATTTTTTATTATTGCTAATCAATAATTATTTTACTTCTTCGAAGTCTGCATCCTGTACATCTTCTGCACCGTTTGCATTACCTCCAGGGTTTTGAGTCCCTGCTCCGTCTGCCTGCTGTCCTGCTGCATACATTTCTTCTGAAGCTGCCATCCACGCTGCATCTAAAGCTTCTGTTTTAGCTTTAACCTCATCTCCGTTTTTAGCTTCGAAAGCTGTTTTCAATTCTGCATGAGCAGTTTCGATTGCTGCTTTTTTGTCAGCTGATAATTTATCACCAAACTCTTTCAATTGCTTTTCAGTTTGGAAGATCAATCCGTCAGCCTTGTTGAAGATCTCAACTTCTTCTTTTCTCTTCGCATCAGATGCAGAGTTTTCCTGAGCTTCTTTTTTCATTCTTTCGATTTCTTCGTCAGAAAGACCAGAAGAAGCCTGAATTTTGATAGACTGCTCTTTACCAGTACCTTTATCTTTAGCAGAAACGCTCAAGATACCATTCGCATCAATATCGAAAGTTACTTCAATCTGAGGAACTCCTCTTTGTGCCGGTGGAATGTCAGTAAGGTCAAATCTACCGATCTCTTTATTGTCGTTGAACATTGGTCTTTCACCTTGTCCTACTCTGATGCTTACAGCCGGCTGATTGTCAGAAGCTGTAGAGAATACTTCAGATTTTTTAGTTGGGATCGTTGTGTTTGATTCAATTAATTTAGTGAATACAGAACCCATTGTTTCGATACCTAAAGAAAGCGGAGTAACGTCAAGAAGCAATACATCTGTTACGTCTCCTGTAAGAACTCCTCCCTGGATTGCAGCACCAATCGCTACTACTTCGTCAGGGTTTACTCCTTTAGATGGTTTTTTACCGAAGAATTTTTCAACTTCTTCCTGAATGATAGGGATTCTTGTAGAACCTCCAACCAAAATCACCTCATCGATATCAGAGATAGAAAGACCTGCATCAGAAAGCGCTTTTTTACAAGGCTCCATAGATCTTCTTACTAAGTCTGCAGATAATTGTTCGAATTTAGCTTTAGTTAAAGTCTTCACTAAGTGTTTAGGACCTGTAGCTGTAGCGGTGATATATGGTAAGTTGATTTCAGTTTGTGGAGAAGAAGACAATTCGATTTTAGCTTTTTCAGCTGCTTCTTTCAATCTCTGTAATGCAATTGCATCAGATTTTAAATCTACCCCTTCTTCAGCTTTAAACTCGTCTGCCATCCAGTTGATAATTACATCATCAAAGTCATCACCTCCTAAATGTGTATCACCATTTGTAGATAATACTTCGAAAACTCCGTCTCCTAGATCCAGTATAGAAACGTCGAAAGTACCCCCTCCAAGGTCATAAACAGCAATCTTCTGATCTTTGTGAGCCTTATCCATACCGTAAGCCAATGCAGCTGCAGTTGGTTCGTTGATAATTCTTTCTACGGTAAGACCAGCGATTTCTCCTGCTTCTTTAGTAGCCTGTCTTTGTGCATCGTTGAAGTAAGCCGGAACAGTAATTACCGCTCTTGTTACTTCTTGTCCAAGATAATCTTCAGCAGTTTTCTTCATTTTCTGAAGCGTCATTGCAGAAATTTCCTGTGGAGTATATTCTCTATCGTCAATTTTAACTTTTACAGTGTCATTCGGACCTTTTACAACTTCGTAAGGTACTCTTGAAATTTCACTTGCATCATCTTTAAAATGAGTTCCAATAAATCTTTTGATAGAATATACTGTCTTTTTTGGATTCGTTACAGCCTGTCTTTTTGCAGGATCTCCTACTTTTCTTTCACCATCTTCTGTAAATGCTACAATAGAAGGTGTTGTTCTTTTACCTTCTGCATTAGGAATTACAACAGCATCTTTACCCTCCATTACAGCAACGCAAGAGTTGGTTGTTCCTAAGTCAATTCCAATTATTTTACTCATAATATTTATATTTTTTCTAATTTTTAATTATTAATTACAATCTCTATTTCTCAATATCTGTACCATCCGGATTTTTGTGACAAATTGACACATTAAAAATAAAACCCCGATATGATCGAGGTTTAAAAGTAAATAGTAGGAAATATTTTCACTTATTACTTAATAAATTTTATAGATTTAATGAGTTGCCTGTCATTATAAGTTTTTATATACTCGTTTTTACTATGATAAAAATTAATCAAAGTTTAACCTAGAAAAATAGTTGAAAAGCGTACGAATTATTATTTTTGATAAATTATAAACTAGAGAATGTCATTACACTTTAATCCGAGAGATATCACATGGCTTGCCTTCAACGAGAGAGTTTTACAGGAAGCGATGGACGAAAATGTACCTTTACATCTGAGAATCCGTTTTTTGGGGATTTTTTCCAACAATTTAGATGAATTTTTCAGAGTGCGGGTTGCCGGATTAAAGCGTGCTATGGATTTTAAGGAAAAAGTAATCGCTGAATCTTTCTATCAGCCACCTTCCAAGATCCTTCAAAATATCAATGAAATTGTTATTAAACATCAGCAGAATTTCGATAAAACCTGGAAAAAAATTCAGGCCGAAATGGCTGACCAAAAGGTTTTCATTAAAAATTCTAAAAACTTAACAGCAAAACAGAAAGAGTTTGTAAGAAACTATTTCGATGAAGTTGTGGAAGCGAATGTCATCCCAATTCTTCTTCACGAAAACACGCCAATGCCTTATATGAGGGATAAAAGCCTTTATCTGGGCGTTGCGATGAGGAAAAAAGACTGGCAATATTCCAGCAATTATGCGATCATTGAAATTCCGTCGCGTTTTGTGGGAAGATTTGTATTGCTTCCGACAGAAGATCCGGAAGAAAAAAATGTAATGTTATTGGAAGATGTCATTACATTCAATTTACCTCATATTTTTTCTTATTTCGGATATGACGAATTTGCCGCCAACGCTTTCAAAGTGACAAAAGATGCCGAAATGGATCTTGATAACGACATCAGAACCAATTTCGCAGAAAAAATAGAAAAAGGAATTAAAAACAGAAGAAAAGGAAAGCCTACAAGGTTCGTTTTTGATAAAGATATGGATAAAGCATTGTTGGAATTGCTTATCCGTAAACTGAATTTAACCAAGAAAGACAGCATCATTCCGGGAGGAAAAATTCATAATTTCAAGCATTTTATGGACTTTCCTGATGTTTTTGAATCGTATGCAAAACCTGTAGAAAGAACTTCTTTTTCACATCCCGCTTTTGAACATGGCGAAAGAGTGACAGATGTTATTCTTGCAAAAGATGTACTGCTGACTTTCCCTTATCATAAATACAGTCCGGTAATCGATCTTTTGCGCGAGGCAGCAATGGATCCTGATGTAAAATCAATTCAAATTACAGCATACCGTCTGGCAAGCAGTTCGAAAATCATCAATGCTTTGATTTATGCCGCAAGAAATGGTAAAGAAGTTACGGTAATGCTTGAACTTCAGGCAAGATTTGATGAAGAATCCAACTTAAAATGGAAAGAAATGCTGGAGCCGGAAGGAATTACTGTTTTAGTGGGAATTCCGGACAAAAAAGTTCACGCCAAGCTCTGTATCATTAAGAAAAGAGCGCAAAATAAAACCCTTCAATACGGTTTCGTAAGCACAGGAAATTTTAACGAAAAAACTGCAAAAATCTACGGTGATCATTTATTAATGACATCAGACCGTCATGTAATGGCTGATATTAATAAAATTTTCAATGTATTAAAGAAGCACAAAGAAGATTATTTACCTGTTTTGAAAACCTGTAAAAATTTGTTGGTCTGTCCACAATTTATGCGTGAAAAGATTGTTCATCACATCGACAAAGAAATTGAAGAAGCCAAAGCAGGACGAAGAGCAGAAATGATTATTAAAGCCAATTCGGTGAGTGACCGTGCTTTAATTACAAAATTATACGAGGCTTCTATTGCCGGTGTTGTCATAAAAATCATTGTAAGAGGTATTTACTGCGCTGTGAATCAGAAAGATTTCAAAGAAAAGATAAAAGCTATCAGTATTGTGGATGAGTATCTTGAACACGCCAGAGTAATGTATTTCTACAATAAAGGCGCGGAAGATATGTATATTTCCTCAGCAGACTGGATGACCAGAAACCTTGACTACAGAATTGAAGCCGCAGCCAAAATCACCGATAAAGATCTGAAGAAAGAATTAAAAGAAATTCTGGACATTCAGTTGAGAGATAACGTAAAAGCTCGTATTTTAGACAAAAAATTGAGCAACGAATACATCAGCAATGAAAAAGAAGAATGCCGTTCTCAGATAGAAACTTATAAATATTTAAAAGCTAAAACAAGCAAAAAATGAAGATCGCAGCTATAGACATTGGTAGTAACGCAGCCCGACTTTTAATTAATGAAGTAAAAATTAACAACAATAAGCCTGAATTCATTAAGCTTAATCTTCTGAGAATCCCTCTGAGATTGGGTATGGATGTTTTTACATTAGGAAAGATCGGTGAAGAAAGAGAAAAAATGGTGATCGATTCCATGAAAATTTTCAGTGACTTAATGAAAATCTACAAGGTTGAACATTACAGAGCTTGTGCTACGAGCGCGATGCGTGATGCCACCAACGGTCAGGAAATCATTAAACAGGTAAAAAAAGCTTCGGGAATTAATATCGAAATCATTTCAGGAGACGAAGAAGCAACTCTGATTTATGAAAACCATGTTGCAGAAGGCTTAGACAAAGAATTTGCTTATCTTTATATTGACGTTGGCGGAGGTTCTACCGAGCTTACATTCTATGAAAACGGCAAAATGGTCTATGAAAAATCGTTCAACATCGGAACGATCCGTTTGCTGAATAATCTTGTTACTTTTGAGAACTGGAAAGAGATGAAAGAGGAGATCAACAACAATATTTCAAGCAAAAAACCTATTGTTGCCATTGGTTCGGGCGGAAATATCAACAAAGTTTTCTCCATGAGCAAAACGAAAGACGGAAAAGCCATGACGCTTTCTCATCTTAAAAAGGTGTATAAAGAGTTTAATGAACTTTCTGTGGAAGAACGAATGACAAAACACAACCTCAGAGAAGACAGAGCCGATGTTGTGGCACACGCTTTAAAGATTTTCAATAATGTCATGACATGGTCTGATATCAATAGAATTTTTGTTCCGAAAATCTCTGTTGCGGATGGACTTATTCACAATATTTACAGTCAGTTGCATGATAAAAAGTAATTGTCAGCTTACAATATAATAGTAAAACCGGTCATTTTTGGCCGGTTTTTTTTGAGTATGCGAGAATTATTATTATTTATATTTTTCAGGAGCCATTTCCCGCTCTCCGCACTCGCTATTTCTTTGGTTTCGGCGGCGGCTTTGCCGCCGCCGAAACCAAAGAAATGAGCTCAAACAAATGCTGCGATCGGGGCTAGGATTTCAGTCATCACTAGAAATATTCACCAAAAAACTAGAGCCTCTCGATTGGTGGCTGAGGCTCTCGAAGCCACCACCACAATAAAAAAAATCTCAATAATTATTTAATTTTTGTAATTTCCTTAAAGTAAAAACAAATCAGGAAACGTCATTACTTTATAACATTAAAAAATGAGCTCAATCAAAATAATTCTTACGGGTGCTACAGGAATGGTAGGCGAAGGCGTTTTACTGGAATGTCTCGAAAACCCCAACATTTCTGAGATCCTAAGTGTAAGCAGAAAACCATCAGGAAAAACACATGCGAAACTAAAAGAATATTTAGTTCCCGATTTTCTTGCAATTGATGTAGACGATGAAAATTTGAAAGGTTATGATGCCTGTTTTTTCTGCGCCGGAATCAGCAGTGTTGGGATGAGCGAAGAAGATTACACCAAAATTACATACGACACAACTTTACATTTTGCCAAAGTTCTTCTACATCTGAATCAGGAAATGGTTTTCAACTATGTTTCAGGGGCTCACACCGATAAAACAGAAAGCGGAAAGCTCATGTGGGCAAGAGTAAAAGGAAAAACAGAAAACGATTTGAAAAAACTCGGTTTCAAAGATGTGTACAATTTCCGTCCCGGATTTATGAAACCTGTTGACGGACAAGTAAATGTAAAATGGTTTTTCAAACCAGTGATATGGCTCTTCCCAATTCTTCTCCCTTCAAAATCTTTAACCTTGCACGAAGTGGGAAAAGCAATGATCAATGCTGTGCAGAAAGGATATTCTACATCAATATTAGAAATTCAGGACATTAAAAATTTAGCAAAATGAGAGCAATGATAAAAAGGATCATTTTAGTTATTTTCATACTACTGATCATTACGGCAATTTCAGGATTTTTGTATACGCAAAAGCATTCTTTAGAAAAAGTATCATCTATAAAAAAGGTAGATCATACCGAAAAAATTGCGAAATAAACTTCAAACTTAGTTTCCACCATTATTAATCACATCCTTAATCTTTTTAAATTTTTATTTAATTTTTATTACGAATTATTAATCATTTCTTAAGATTCTATTAAAACCATTACAGACTAGAAAGTTCATTTTTGCATAAATCTAATTAAGTAAAAATGGTTAACAATTACCTTTTAAAAGGGTCTGTAATTGCCGCATTCTTTCTTCAGGGCGGACTTTTCGGGCAGACACTTATTCATTACTGGAATTTCAACAATAACGCTTCAGCAGCTGCGATTA
The DNA here is from genome assembly GCF_900114875.1 of Chryseobacterium limigenitum. GTDB lineage: Bacteria > Bacteroidota > Bacteroidia > Flavobacteriales > Weeksellaceae > Chryseobacterium > Chryseobacterium limigenitum. The sequence continues at coordinate 198,016 of NZ_FPKW01000003.1, read as the reverse complement.
CCGCTCCCACTTCCACGTTGGTGAACGGTTCTCTTACCGCAGTAACGAACGGAACGACAGACGTAGATTTCGCAGGAGGAACCGGACAAAACTTTAATACAGAAAATCTGAATGCCAGAAATGGTGATGTTCCCGGAACTCATTTAAGATATAATTTCCCGATTAACGGAAACTTACAATTCAATCTGCCGACTACCGGATATAATAATGTGGTTGTGAAATTCACGACCAGAAGATCGGGCTCGGGAGCAGGAACTCAGACTTGGTCTTATTCCACAAACGGAACAACTTTCCTGCCTTATCAGACGGTTTCTCCTCAAGATGCCAATCCACAATTAATTACTTTCGACTTTTCTGCAATTTCAGGCGTTGCAAATAATCCGAATTTTAAATTAAAAGTGGAATTCTCAGCAGGTACAGGAGGAACTGTTGGAAACAACCGTTTTGATAACTTCACGGTAGATGCAGCTGCAACAGGCGGTGCAGACACCACTCCACCCACGGTAGTTTATCTTCCGACAAACAGCACAAATAATGCTTCCACGACTGTAAATCCTACGATCTCTTTCAATGAAAATGTAAGATTAACAGACAATTCCGCGATCAACGATTCTAATGCACAAAATCTTGTAGATTTCCGTCTTGGAAGTTCTACGGGCACACAAGTTCCCTTTACAACAACATTCAGCAACAACAAAATCACAGTAATCCCGACTGCAGTTTTAGTTCCCAATCAGACTTACTATTTGGCTTTAAAACCAAATATGGTAGAAGATACCAGCGATAACGCAGTTACTACAACTACGGCTACTACTTTCACAACAGCCGGAACCTCTATTTCCTTAGATAAAAATTTCATTAAAGTCAATGAAAATGCGGGAAGTTTGGCATTTAAGATTAATGTTAACAATCCATCTGCCTCAACAGTGAATTTGGTTGTAAAACCTGCGCCTTTCAGTACGGCAGACAGTGGTGATTTCACTTTAACGAATCAAACGATTAATATTACTCCATCAACAACAAGTTATACCGTAAATATTCCGATTATTGATGATACATCGGAAGAACAAAGTGCTGAATATTTTGTTGTAAGCCTTGAAAATCCTGTTGGAGCAACCATTTCAGGAGATAATTCTTCAACAGTTTATATTATTGATAATGATAAACAGGCTCCGGTTCCGTCAAATCAGATTCAATTAAATTATATCGGAAGTTTTGATCCTTCAGGAAACAGCACAAGTTCTACGGAAATTGTCGTTCATGATCCTACGTCTCAAAAATTATTCACAATCAGCTCTCTGACTGATGTTTTTGATATTATTGATTTCAGCAATCCTACTACTCCGGTTGTTACTAAAACCGTGAACATGGCCTCTTTCGGAGGAATCACCAGCATCGCCGTGAAAAACGGAATTATTGCAGTTTCTTCACCTAATGCCAATCCGCAACTTAACGGTTCTGTTGTTTTCTTTGATATTAATGGAAACTTCATGAAACAGCTTACCGTTGGCGCTTTACCAGACATGATCACTTTCACTCCGGACGGAACAAAAGTTATTACAGCCAACGAAGGTGAACCAAACGATGCTTACACCGTAGATCCTGAAGGAACAATCAGTATCATTGATATTTCCGGAGGTGTTGGAAATCTTACGCAAAGTAATGTTTCAACCCTAAATTTTAATGCTTTTGATTCTCAACTTTCAGCTTTAACCGCGACAGGATTAAGAAAAGTAAGAACCAACAATACCCTTTCTCAAGACCTGGAACCTGAATATGTTACCGTAAGTGCTGACAGTCAAAAAGCTTGGGTTACGCTTCAGGAAAATAATGCTGTTGCAGAAGTTAATTTAGCCACAAAAACCATCACAAGTATTTGGGGATTAGGCAAAAAAGATATGAGCCTACCCGGAAATGGTTTTGATGCTTCTGATAATAATGGAGAAGTTTTAATCGCCAACTGGCCGGTGAAAACCTATTACACTCCTGATGCCGTTCAAAACTTTAAAATTGGAAGTACCAATTATATCGTAACCGCAAACGAAGGTGACGAAAAAGATCTTTCCGGCTTCAGTGAAAGAACGACTGTTGGAGCTAATACTTATACTTTAGATCCAGCCATTTTCCCAAATGCCGATATTCTAAAAGCGTCTCATAATTTAGGTAGATTCAGAGTTTCAAATGCGACAGGAAATACGGACGGAGATGCCGAATTTGAAGAAATTTCTGCGTTGGGAGCACGTTCATTCTCTATTTTCAATGCAGATACAAAACAGATCGTTTATGATAGTGGTGATAAATTTGAAAGATATATTGCAGCTAATCATCCATTAATTTTTAATGCTGATAATGAAGCAAACGGTGCAAAAAACAGAAGCCGTGCAAAAGGCCCTGAACCGGAAGGTGTAGCGTTGGGAACAATCAACGGTCAAACTTACGCTTTCATTACTTTGGAAAGAACAGGTGGCGTGATGGTTTACAATATTACAGATCCTAATAATCCAACGTTTACAGATTACAAACATTCCCGTTCTACTTCGGCTTACGGAGGCGACAATGGCCCGGAAGGAATCACTTATATTGCTCCTCAAAATACGACTACAGGAAAAGGTTATGTGATTATCGCCAATGAGATCAGTGGAACTTTGTCGATGTATGAAGTTGCCAATTCTGCAACGTTAGGAACAGGAGAAATAAAAACTGAAAATTCTACCTTCAACATATTCCCAAATCCTGTTGCAAAAGGAAATACGCTGTACTTCAACAGATCGCAGGGGTATGAACTGTACAATATGTCCGGAAAGTTAATCGGAAAAGAGAAAAATGTTTTAACAATAGATACATCAAAACTTTCTACAGGAGTTTATTTGATAAAAACTTCAGAAGGTCAGGTGAAAAGAGTCATTGTAAAATAGAATATATTATTTAGTTGATTGCAAAAGGCTTCGGAATTGTTTTCCGGAGCTTTTTTGTTATCGGGAAATTGATTAGTTTTAATCTTTATTATTTTAAATGAAAACAGATTTTGAGAGCTTAATACAAAAAGCCCATAAAGCAAAGACGGAAACTAATTATTGGAATCAAATCACTCCGCTCAGACAATTTGTGAATGAAGAAATGATTTCGAGGTGTTTCCAATTAATTGATTCTGATGATTTGAAGTTTAAACAAATAGGTATTGATGTTTTGTGTCAATTAGGACGAAATCGAAAAATTTTCATTAAAAAATTATTTGAAAAACTGTTTTATATTTTTGAAACACCAATTGACGAAAATTTGATTTGTACCAGTCTTTTTGCTATTGGTCACAACAATGAATATTTGAAAACTAAACACATAAGAACGTTAAAAAAATTTCAGAATTCAAAATCAAAAGATATCAGGTATTCCCTTACTTTTTGTTTAATGGGAATTAAAAATGAAATAGCAGTTAAAATGTTGATTAAACTAGCCCAGGATAAAAGTCCAAAAGTCCGGGATTGGGCAACTTTTGGTTTAGGAAGCCAAATGAAAACTGATAATGATGAAATAAGGAATATTCTTTATAAAAATTCTTTTTCTAAAGATAATCAAACCAGACAAGAAGCTATAAAGGGTCTTGCAAACAGAAAAGATGAAAGAGTAAAAGACATTATTTTAAAAGAACTTAATTCCCAAAACTTTAGTTCACTTATATTTGATACTCTTATGAATTTAGAAAATGGAGATTTCTTTTTGCCACAGCTTGAAAATATTTATAATAGTTGCAGAGGCAAAGAAGATATTAGTGAAGATTGGCTTGAAGATCTTAAAAACTGTATAGAAGTATTAAAAACTAATTGATAATTCATGTTTGCATTCTCGCTAGACACATTAGAAGAACCAGAACTCATTGCCTATTTTGAAGATGTTAAAAATCTTGAAAATAACAAAACCAATTTTGGATACAGAAAATTACGATTGATCAATGTTCATAACATCCCAAAATTAAAATCTGAAATAGAAAGAGCAACCAAGATTTATGATAATCAAGGTCACATACATTTACTTGATGAGAATAAATCGATTATAGCGGGAACTTTCCTAAGTAATATCAGAATTATTAAATCTAAAAATAACAATGTTACATTAAGTAGCTATGTATGGCATCATCCAAAAGGTTTTCATAAGGCTTATAAAATGATGGTTAATAAAGAAATTACAAACAAAAATTTATGGAAAGCCTTTAAGAAAGATGAGTTACAAGGCTGGCTAGTATTTGCTTTACATTACAATAAATCTAAAATTGACAAAGAGAATATTAAAATCCAAATTGACGGAAAGGGATTTCATAATTTGGACGAATTTTTCTGCCTTTTGGGAGAAGAAATTAATGGAATTGGCGGATATTTCGGACGAAACTTATATGCTTTATATGATTGTTTAAAAGGTGATTTTGGTGTAAAATCAATTTCAGAACTAACCTGGAATAATCATGAGAAAAGTAAAAAACTCTTAAAAACTAAATTTAATGAAATTATTGAAACCTTTGAAGAGTTTGACGTAAAAATTATTTTGAAATAATCCTAAAAACAGTTTCGGGCGGAAAGCTTTGCTTTCCGCCCGAAACATACAAAATTAAATATCATTAAGCCTGTGGAACATCCCCTTTCGGAGCCTCATTTCCAGAGGTCATATCATCAAAATTTGTCTTCTCTTTTTTCTCAACAACTGTTATGATTTCCTTCTGAACTTCTTCGGGTTTTCCTTTAAGATAATCGGGTAAATTCAATCCAGCCATATTAAACAAATCATTTAAAGGAGGTACAGATTTCATCATTCCTGAAACAAAATTAGAGGTAGAAGTTCCGCCATCCTGACCGTTTCCGCTATCCCAAACTGTAATTTTATCGATCTTAATATTTTTAACTGCTTCAACCTGAGTTTTAACCAATTCCGGAAGTTTTTCAATCAACAATAACTGGAATGCACTGTTCGTATCACCTCCTGCTGCTTGTATTATTTTGTCGTAACCTTCAGCCTGCTTTGTCAGAATCTCGTAAAGACCTTTTGCTTCGGCTTCCATCTTAGCGAAGATAGCGTCTGCTTCTCCTTTTGCCTGCACTCTTATTTTTTCTGCTTCCGCCTGTGCATCGATGATTGCTTTTTGTTTTGCAATTTCTGCATGAACTACAATATTCGCCTGCTGCGTAGAACGTTCTCTTTCAGCTCTGGCTGTTTCCGCTTTTTGTTCGGCAAGATAAGATTCTTCCAATGATCTTGCAGCCTGAACTTTTTCGGCAGCCGTCGCAATTCTCAACGCTTCCGCTTCTTTCTCTCTTCTTTCTGCATCTGAATTGGCGATGGTAATTTTAGCCTCGTTCTCCCCTTTTACAGCAATTGAATTGGCTAGTGAAGTCGCAATTCTGGCTTCTTTTGCCGCTTCCGCTTTACCGATGGATTCATCTTTCATCGCAGAAGCAATACTGATCTCTTTATCTTTTTGAGTGATCGCAATTTTTACATCTCTGTCTCTTTGCGTCTCGGCGATCTGAGTGTCTTTTTCTCTGTCTGCAATTGCTTTTCCGGTTTCCCCGATCTTTGTTTGTTCAGCAACACTGATGATCGCTTCATTGATCGCTTTTGCAGCAGCTTCTTTACCTAAAGCCTCGATATATCCAGATTCGTCCCTGATATCTGTAACGTTTACGTTGATTAGTTTTAAACCAATTTTCTTTAATTCAGTATCAACATTTTTAGAAATATTATCCAAAAATTTATCTCTGTCTGAGTTAATTTCTTCAATTGTCATCGTTGCAATCACCAAACGAAGCTGTCCGAAAAGGATATCTTTAGAAAGCTCCTGAATCTGCTCCTGAGCCAATCCTAATAATCTTTCAGCTGCATTTCCCATAGAATCCGGTTCTGTAGAGATCGCGATGGTGAATCGACAAGGTACATCCACACGGATATTCTGTCTGGATAGCGCATTGGTAAGGTTAGCTTCAATAGAGATCGGTTTCAGATCCAAATAAGCATAATCCTGAATAACAGGCCAAACAAAAGCACCACCACCGTGAATACATTTTGCAGAGCTGCCTCCTGTTTTACCATAAATAACTAATATTTTGTCTGAAGGACATCTTTTGTACCTTGAAATAAGGGCTAAAAACGTGACGAATAGTACAAATACAATTACTACTATCAGAATAAGTGTTCCGGGTATTGCCATAAATGAAGAATATATAGGTTATTATAATTTAAATTTTTGCGACCACAAGTGTTTCATCATAAATATAAATCACTCTCACAGAATGACTGGACGGAATATTCTCCTCAGCTTCGGTCATCGCCTGAAGCTCGTGGTTTGTTCCGTTCAAAGAAATCTGAATTTTCCCTTTTCCGCCCATTTTGGCTGGGATGGTAAGATAAACTTCTCCTACTTTTCCGATCAGATTTTCCGCCTTAAAAGTATTATCTTCCGTAAGCTTTAATATTTGAATAATTAAAAAGAAAAATAAAACCACAAAACCAATTCCTATCAATATAGAAATGATAATTAAAAGCGTTTTACTTCCTATAGAATCGTAAAATGCAACACCGCCCCAACCAAAGCCCAGCAGGAAATTGATTAGATTTCTCAAAGAAAATAACTGAAAAGGGGTATCGTGATGAAGATTTCCATCAAAATCTGTACTGAAATCACCACCATGATGACCGCCAATAAAAGTAAAAACAGTTTGAAATAAAAAGAATAAACTGGCTCCTAAGGCGATATACCAAAATCCTTGGTGAAGAGAATCCAGATGTTGAAGAAATTCAAACATAATTTGTGTGTTTTCTCAAATATAATTAAAAAAAACGAGATTTTCAAATCAGCAGAACAAAAAAAGACAGGCCTAAAAGCCTGTCTTTAAAAATATTTTAATTTTATTTTCTTACTCTACGTTAATTACTTTTTCAATTTCCGGAGCATGCTGTTTAATAGTAGTTTCAACACCCAATTTAAGGGTTGAAAAGTTTAGAGAACAACCGGAACAATTTCCTAAAAGCTTTACATAAACAGAGTTATCTTTCACATCAATAAGCTCAATGTCTCCTCCATCTTTATTTAAAAACGGACGAATACTTTCTAAAGCCTCCATTACTCTTGTTACAGTATCTTCGTGTGCTATCTTTGTTTCCATATTTTTTTCTTCAGTTCAATTCGGTTTTTCAAATGTATTGAAAATAATTATTATTTTGCTTTCGGAGAACATCCTGCCATTGTGGAGATCTTCACCGCTTCAGTCGGAGGAAGGTGTTTGTTTCTTTCAACAAGACTTTCTACCATTTTACGCGCAGTTTCTGTGTAGATTTCTGCAATTTTAGAATTTTCCTGCAAAGCAGCCGGTCTTCCAACATCACCTGCTTCTCTGATGCTCTGGATCAAAGGAATCTCTCCCAATACAGGAATTCCAAGATCATCAGCCAAATATTGCGCTCCCTGGTTTCCAAAGATATAATATTTATTGTCAGGCAATTCTTCCGGTGTAAAATACGCCATATTTTCCACTAATCCAAGAACCGGAATATTAATACTTTCCATCTGGAACATCGCAATCCCTTTTCTAACGTCTGCCAAAGCCACATGCTGAGGAGTACTTACGATCACCGCACCCGTCACAGGAACTTCCTGAATGATTGATAAGTGAATATCACCCGTTCCCGGAGGAAGATCGATCAATAAAAAGTCTAATTCTCCCCAAGCTGCATCTCTTATCATTTGGTTTAAAGCTTTTGAAGCCATTGGACCTCTCCAGACCACCGCCTGATTTGCTCCTGAGAAATATCCTATCGAAAGCATTTTCACACCATAATTTTCGATAGGTTTCATTAAGCTTTTTCCGTTAACATCTATAGAAACCGGCTTTTGACCTTCCGTATCAAACATGGTAGGAACAGATGGCCCATAAATATCGGCATCTAAGATTCCAACTTTAAAACCCATTTTTGCTAAAGTAACCGCAAGGTTTGCAGCCACTGTAGACTTACCAACACCTCCTTTTCCGGAAGCAATGGCGATAATATTTTGAATTCCAGGAATTTGTTTTCCTTTGATCTGACTTTGCTGAATTTCGCTAGGCTCCGGAGAAGTGATCTTTAATTTTAAATTAATCTCTTCTCCAAACTCACTCGCAAAAGCCTGCTTCATAGCGGCTTCCAATTTCTTTTTTTCGTGCATTGCAGGTGAATGAGCCGTCATGTCGATATAGACATCATTACCCATAACCTGAAAATTAGTCACTAAGTCATCTACTTCTATCTCTTTAAGGAAATCCTGAACCTTTTCTTTCGTCAACATATACATATAAATTGTTTACAAATTTACGGATTTTTTAGCTATTTAGAATAAGTAAACGTAATCATAGATAAATTCTTTTGTGAAACCAAATTTTATAGTAATTTAGGACGATTTTAATTTTTACATGATGAAAAAAATATTAATTATTCTTTTAGGAATTATTTCTCATAATTTGTTTTCTCAAAATTATTCTCAATACGTAAATCCCTTTATTGGAACAGGTGGTCACGGACACACATTTCCGGGTGCCATTGTTCCATTCGGAATGGTACAGCTTTCACCCGATACAAGAGTGGACGGAAGCTGGGACGGTTGCAGTGGATACCACTATTCAGACTCTGTAATTTATGGTTTTTCTCACACGCATCTTAACGGAACCGGTGTTTCTGATTACGGAGACATCATGTTGATGCCTACAATGGGAAATCCAAGTTTGGATAACAAGGAATATTCTTCAAAATTTTCGCATAAAAACGAAAAAGCTTCGGCAGGATTTTATTCCGTTAAATTAGATAAAAATAATATTGATGTTCGACTGACAACGACAAAAAGAGTCGGTTATCACGAATATACTTTCAACAGCGCAGGAAATGCAAACATTATTTTAGACTTAAATCATAGAGACAAGTTGCTTGAAGGCGAGGTTAAAATAATTGATGACAAAACAATTGAAGTTTTCCGCAGAAGTGAAGCATGGGCAACCAACCAATACATTTACGCCAGAATTGAGTTTTCAAAACCAATGAAAATTTCAAAGAAATTAGTGAATGGAAAAGACGAAAATAATCTTTTCACAGGAACAAAACTGGCTTTGGCATTTTCCACCAACGTTAAAAAAGGAGAAAAAATAAGCGTAAAAGTGGCGATTTCTCCAACAGGTTATGAAGGTGCAGGAAAAAATATGTTAGCTGAAGGTAAGTCTAATGATTTTGAAACCATCAAAAAACAAGCTGTTGCCGATTGGGACAAAGAATTATCTAAAATTGAAGTTAAATCTTCTGATAAAGATAAATTAGCGATTTTCTACACGGCAATGTACCATGTTTTCACGCAACCGAACATTAATATGGATGTTGACGGAAAATACAGAGGTCGCGACAACAAATTCTACACAGCGAAAGACTTCAATTATTACTCGGTTTTCTCGCTTTGGGATACTTTCAGGGGAGCGCATCCTTTGATGTCTTTAATTGACAAAAAAAGAACTGCAGATTTCATCAATACTTTCATCAAACAATACGAACAGGGTGGGAAACTGCCCGTTTGGGAACTCGCTTCCAATGAAACGGAATGTATGATCGGTTACCACTCGGTTTCTGTAATTGCAGACGCAATGGCAAAAGGAATTACAGGTTTTGATTATGAAAAAGCATTTGAAGCTTCTAAACATTCTGCAATGTTGGATATTTTCGGTTTAAATGCTTACAAACAAAACAATTATATTGCTATTGATGATGAGCATGAAAGTGTTTCTAAAACAGTAGAATATGCTTACGACGACTGGTGTATTGCTCAAATGGCTAAAATTTTAGGTAAAAAAGAAGATTATCAATATTTCATGAAACGTTCTCAAAACTGGAAAAATTTGTACAATCCAAAGAACGGATTCATGCAGCCTAGAAAAAACGGAAACTGGAACGAGCCTTTTGAACCAAGAGAAGTGAATAACAACTATACAGAAGGAAATTCTTGGCATTACTCTTATTCTGTTCAGCAAGATATTCCCGGATTGATCGCCGCTCATGGCGGAAAAGAAAAATTTGAACAATTTATTGATGCTATTTTCTCTGCTCCGGATACAACCACTGGTAGAGAACAGGTGGATATCACAGGGTTGATGGGACAATATGCCCAAGGAAATGAGCCGAGCCACCATATTGCTTATTTATACAATTATGTTGGTAAGCCGGAAAAAACGGATGCAAAAATCAAATATATCCTTGATAATTTTTATAAAAATACACCGGATGGCTTAATCGGAAATGAGGATTGCGGACAAATGAGTGTATGGTATATTTTGAGTACCATGGGAATTTATTCTGTAACACCGGGATTACCTGAATGGCAGACTACCACTCCTTATTTTGATGAGGTTAAAATTCATCTGGAAGACGGAACAACAAGAACAATTACAAAAAACACAGGAAGAGACGAACTTAAAAAACTTGGTTTTGAGAACGCAAAATCATTCAAAGATTATAAATATGATGAGCTGACAGCTTCGCCGGTAATTAAAGCTGACAGAATTTTCGATTTTTCCACGAAAGTTGAAATCACTGCTTTAAACCCGAATGATAAATTGTATTTCATGACAATGGATGAAGGTGACGCAAATGTGAGAAAGACTTTTAAAGCTTATAAAGAACCTTTTACCATCAGTAAAACCACCCAGGTTTCTGCTTATGCCGAAAGAAATGGTGAGAAAAGTTCAATTGTAACAGCTAATTTCAACAGAAGGCCAAATAATTGGGACATCACTGTAAATTCTAAACCAACTCCACAATATACAGCGAGCGGAAAATTATCATTAATTGATGGGATCAACGGCGATGTAAACTGGAGAAAAGGCGAATGGCTGGGGTATCAAGGTCAGACTTTTGAAGCGATTATTGATATGAAATCTCCTCAACAGATCACAAAATTGTCTTCAACTTATCTTCAGGACAGCCGAGCATGGATCTTGATGCCTAAAAAAGTAGAATATTATGCTTCTATGAACGGAAAAGATTTTATTCTTCTAAAAACGGTTGATAACACGGTTGATCCGAAAGATGAAACCATTCAGACTAAAGATTTTGAGACAGATATTCTTCCGACCGAAGCTCGCTATGTAAAAGTAAAAGCTTATTTCTTCGGAAAACTTCCGGAGTGGCATCAGGGTGCTGGCGGTGATGCTTACATCTTTATTGATGAGATTTCTGTGAAATAATTATTAAATTTTAATCTAAATAATAAACCTCTTTCAGCTTGAAAGAGGTTTTTATTTTTTATAGTTAAGGCTAGTGATCCTTCGACTCCGCTCAGGATGACACTGGTAAATCATTCTGCATATTTTACATTAGAATTAAAACATTTAGTATTAGCGATGTCATCCCGAGCGGAGTCGAAGGATCTTTAATCGTAATAAAAGAGATTCTTCATTTCGCTGCGCTGCATTCAGGATGACAAACTTTACGCTAAAATTTAATTCATCCTCTCAGACCAATTTAATTCTTCAGGAAGTTCTTTATCAGAAAATTCGATATGAATAACTCTTCTTTTCTTACCGTTTGTTGTACGGTTTGAACCATGGAGGATTAAAGGTTTCATGATCATAATTCCACCTTTCTCTACACTGCAGATCTCTTCTGTTTCTACGTCCCAGTTTATGGTTTCCGGTCTGTAAATTCCTTTTGCGTGGGATTTTGGAACAACTTTTAAAGCTCCATTATTTTCATCTGTATCATCTAAATGGATTCTGATCGTGTAAATATTTTCAAGAATATCTAACGGTGGCTGAACTGCAAACTGATTCTGTTTGGTCGTCCAGGGTTCGAAATTTTCCAAATCAACTTTTTTATCCACAGAAATTGTTAAATCCTGATGATAGGCAACATACCAGTTTGATTTTTCAGGCTTATCGAAATAAATACTTTTCACAGTAAAATATTTTTCTCCGAAGATTTGATTGATGATCGTTTTAATATTTTCATTAAAAATCAGCTCTTTAACCTCAGGAATTTCTTTCAAAAATTGTCTTATTGCAAAAAGATCTTCCGATTTTCTGAAGGTTTCTTTTGAGGTATCTATATTTTCGAGAACGTAAATTATCTTATCCATGTCTTCGTTTGAAAAAATATTTTCGATTACCGTGAAACCATTTTCTGTAATTAAATTTTTATGATTTTGTAAATTCATCTAATAATTTGATTTTTTATTGAATCTATTTTAAACACAAAGATCGCAAAGATTTTCTTTAAAAATCAATTTTGGTGTCATTGCGAGGAGCGAAGCGACGAAGCAATCTTTTTTATTACCAAATTTTTATGAGATTGCTTCACCCTCGGTTCGCAATGACAAACTTTGAAAGAAGGACAACTACTTAGCCCCGATTGTAGCATTTGTTTGAGCTCATTTTTTTGATTTCGGTTTCGGCGAGCCAAAGGCTCGCCGAAACCGAAATCAAAAAAATAGCGAGTGCGGAAAGCGGGAAATTGCTCCTTAAAAATAAATGGTCAATAATGAAAAATAAAAATTCACTATTGACCATTCACTCAGCATAAGCTAAATTGACGTTTTACATATCACCGCCGTGATTTTCCAGCTGACCTTCCCATTTTGATACCGCAGAAGTAGCTAACGCATTTCCTAAAACGTTGGTCATACTTCTTCCCATATCGCAGAAATGGTCGATTGGTAAGATTAACGCAATACCTTCCGGCGGAATTCCAAACATGGAACAAGTAGCCACAATAATCACCAAAGAAGCTCTCGGAACTCCTGCAATACCTTTTGAAGTAAGCATTAATACTAAAAGCATGGTAATTTGTTGTCCGATTGTCATCTCAATTCCGTAGATCTGAGCAATGAAAATTGATGCAAATGTCATGTACATCATACTTCCGTCCAGATTGAAAGAATATCCTAAAGGTAAAATGAAAGATACGACTCTATTGTTACACCCAAATCTTTCCAATTCTTCAACCAATTTCGGGAAAACAGCCTCCGAACTTGTTGTTGAAAAGGCAATCAATAAAGGCGCCTTGATTCTTTTTAATAATTCGAAAAGACGGTTTCCTAGAATTAAATATCCGACCAGTAATAAAACCAGCCAAAGAATTGCTAATGCAAAGAAAAAGTCTCTTAAATAAATGGCATACACTTTAAAAATTTCGAAACCATTGGTTGCGACGACAGCCGCTATCGCTCCTAAAACTCCAAACGGGGCAAACCACATGATGTAGCCTACCATTTTCAGGATTCCGTGAGCAACGATGTCGAATAATTTAATAACGGGCTGAGAATATTCTTCACCCATATTTGCCAATGCAACCCCGAACATGATCGAGAATACGACAATCTGTAATACTTCATTCGTTGCAAAAGCTTCAAATATACTTTTAGGAATTACGTGTTTTACAAAATCTTCCATTGAAAAACCTTTACTGCTTTTCAATAATTCTTCGGCAGATGCCGCATCCTGAATGGGAAGTTTGGTCACATGCCCCGGTTCAAGCCAGTTGACCAATATCAAACCAATAAAAAGAGAGATCAGGGATGCCGAAATAAACCATAACATTGCTTTTGTTCCTACCCTTCCGATCATTTTGATGTCGCTCATTTTAGCAATGCCGACCACCAAAGTTGTAAAAACCAACGGAGCAATGATCATCTGTACCAATCTGATGAAAACTGTCCCAAGAAGTTTTATGTTTTTAGAAAAAGGTTCTGCGCTTTCCGGATACTGCAAATGCACAAATCCACCAATACCCACACCAATAATAAGCGCAACGATAATTGCTATAAAAAGTTTATTTTGTCCTTTCATAAAATAGTTCAAGTTTCGCAAATATAATAGTTTTTAAGTTGGCATAGGATTTTTATTAAAGCTGTAATAATTTTATGTTAAATTAATAATACATGAAAATTAATAACCTGATTTATAAAATATTGTAAAAAAAGCAAGAAATATTTATTTAATTTTTATCCGTTTGGTATAAATTTTATTATTACATTTGATTGTATTAACAACATTAATAAATATACAACTATGAAAAAAACTATCGCAATGGCTGCGTTGGCTATGGCAGTATCTTTCGGGGCTATTTCTTGTAAAAAGAAAGTTTCTGATGCAGACCTTCAGACTCAAGCAACAACAATTGTAACATCTAATCCTAACGCTTCTGTTGAAGTAAAAGACGGTGTTGCTCACTTAAGCGGAACTTTCGCAGATCAGGCTTCTAAAGACGCAATGATCGCTCAGTTAAAAGCTGTAAAAGGTGTAAAAGAAGTAATGGATATGTCTACTATTGCAGCTGCAATGCCGGCTACTCCTGCAGTTGAAACTACTTCAGCGGTAGATCCTGCTGTTCAAAAGAAAGTTCAGGACGCTGTTAAAGATTTCCCTTCTGTAAAAGTTGAAGTTGTAAACGGTGAATTAACTCTTACAGGAAATGTTTCTTCTCTACAGGCTAGAAAAATCAAAGAATCTGTAGATGCTTTGAAAGTTGGAAAATATAACAATAATTTAGTAGTAAAATAATTAGAAATGAGCACATTACAAGATAAATATTCAAGCGTAGTTTCTGCAGCTCAGTCAGCAGGAATTTCAGGTCTTCAGGTTCAGGAGCAGGATGGTATTCTTTATGTTTCAGGAAGCGCTACAAGCACAGCTGCAAAAGATGCTGTTTGGAATGCTTTAGGAGCAATTGATTCTACTTATTCTGCATCAGATATCAACATCGATGTACAGGTTTCAGGTCTTGCTGCAGGTGCGGCTCTTACTGTGGCAACAGAAGATTCTAACCTAAACATCAGACAAGAGCCTTCTACGGAAGCTGCTGTTGTTGGTAAAGCGGCAAAAGGTTCTAACGTAACGTTGATCGAGCAGACTTCTGATGATTGGTGGAAAGTGAAAAATGCTGATGGACAGGAAGGTTATGCTTATTCAAGATATTTGAAAGCTTAATCAAAGCCAAATAAAATAATAGAATCCCTGAAAGAAATTTCGGGGATTTTTTATGTAGAAGAGGTAATACATCTGTTAATGAACATTTATTTTTAAATTAGCAACAAATTAAATTCATGAAGATCCCTATTTCAATTTTATTTATTTTCTTTTTCATTTTTGGAAATTCACAAAATACACAGCCGGCTGATCCGTTTGTTAAGGATAATTTCATAAAAAAGGAAATGTACATTCCGATGCGTGACGGCACGAAGCTTTTTACAGCAGTTTACATTCCGAAAGATATTTCAAATAAGAATAAATATCCTTTTCTAATGCAGAGAACCTGCTACAGCATTGCTCCTTACGGTGAAAATGAATATAAAACCAAGATTGGCCCGAATCAATATTTAATGAATGACAAATACATTTTTGTGTATCAGGACGTTCGTGGAAGATATATGAGCGAAGGGACTTTCACCAATATGACTCCTCAGGTAGATCATAAAACAAAAAAAGATGTCGATGAAAGTACTGATACTTATGACACTATCGATTGGTTAATAAAAAATATTAAAGACAACAACGGAAAAGTCGGACAATTTGGAACTTCTTATCCCGGATTTTACACTGCTGTTGGAATTTTAGCTGAACATCCGGCATTGGTAGCATCTTCTCCACAAGCTCCGATTTCAGATTTCTGGAATGATGATTTTCTTCATAACGGAAGATTTATGTTAGGATATTTCAGGACGTTCCCTGTCTTTGGAGTTCAGAAAACTAAGGCAGAAAACAAAGCTTGGTATTCAGATTCAATGATCAAATCAACTTCTGAAGATGGTTTGAAATTTTACAGAGAAATGGGAACATTGAAAGACGGTTATGAGAAATATTACAAAGACAATTTCTTCATGACCGAAATAATGAATCATCCCAACTATGATGAATTCTGGCAAAAAAGAAGTCTTCTTCCTCATCTTAAAAATGTAAATCATGCTGTGATGACCGTTGGAGGCTGGTTTGATGCTGAAGATCTTTCAGGGCCTTTAAATATTTACAAAACCATTGAAAAATCAAGTCCGAAAGCAAAAAACACCATCGTAATGGGACCTTTCTCTCATGGTGGATGGGGACGTGAAGAAGGAAAACACTTCCACAACCAAATTTATTTTGGAGACAGCATTGCTACCTATTATCAAAAAAATATTGAAACGAAATTTTTCAACCATTATTTAAAAGGAAATACAAAACAGGATGCAGGACTTCCTGAAGCTTTGATGTACGATACAGGAGCAAAACAATGGAAAGAATTTACAACATATCCTCCTAAAGAAGGGCAAAAAGTGAATTTCTATTTATCAAAAGGAACATTGAAAAACGTAGCAGGGCAAGGTTCATCAGAATATTACAGTGACCCGAATAATCCGGTCTTAAGTTCAGATAATCTGAAAGATTTTAATGGTTTTACACCTAGAAATTACATGTCTGAAGATCAAAGATTCGCAGAAGGAAGACCTGATGTTTTGACTTTCACAACAGATGTTTTAACGGATGACATGACTTTCGCCGGAGAAATTATGGCTAAATTAAATATCGCCTCCACTTCTACAGATGCAGATTTTGCAGTGAAATTAATTGATATTTACCCTGAAGATTTCAAACCTGCAGAAAAGAAAGATGGCGTTATTTACGGAAATTATCATCAAATGGTAAGAAGTGAAATTATGCCTGCAAGATTCAGAAATTCTAGAGAAAAAGCTGAAGCTTTGGTTCCAAATCAGAAAACGGCTGTGAATTTCAGATTACAAGATGTTGTTCATACTTTTAAGAAAGGACACAAAATACAGATACAAATCAGTTCAACTTGGTTCCCATTATTCGCGATTAATCCACAGAAATTCATGGATAATTCTAATTTTGCAACGAAAGAAGATTATACAAAAGCGTTTATCAAGGTTTTTGATGATAGCGCGATTGAAGTTGAAGTATTGAAATAAAATTTAAAAGGCTGTTCAGGATTTGAATAGCCTTTTTTTCTTTAAACGCAAAGTTTTTAAAATTTAAAATTTATTATTTAAAGGTGCAAAGAATTGTGACAAGTCACTAATTAAGCTTTCTAATAAAGCATATGCTTCTTCAAATCAACAAAGTTGATTACTTCTTTGCTCACTAAAGTTTACAGAATAATAAATAAATCTTTGCGTTAAAAATTAATCTTCAATACTTCTAAACGTCAAATTCACTCTTGGAGTCTTCACTTTTGTCTTCGGTGGAAGTCGGTGAAGCCAATTGTCCTGAGTTTCTCCTTTCATTATTAATAAACTTCCGTTTTCAAGAAATATCTCTACTTTTTCTTTAGTGGTCTTATGTTTAAACAAAAACTTCCTTTCCGCTCCGAAAGTTAGAGATGCAATAGCTCCATGTTTTTTCAAATCCTTTTCTCCATCGCTGTGATAGGCCATTCCTTCACTTCCGTCGTGATATAAATTCAACAAACAAGAGTTATAGGTTTCTCCCGAGATTTCTTCACATTTTTTCTTTAATTCCAATAACTCCGGAGTCCAGGGTTTTGCTAATTTTGTTCGTTTTGAATAGGTATATTCAAATGGTTTTTCTCCAAACCAGCCTACTTTTCTTTTGGTTAAAATCAATTTTCCAAAAATCACGGCTTCATCATTTTCCCAAGGAATTTGACTGAACAAATAATCATAATAAAAATCGGATTTCTCCTTAGAAAAAACTTTTCCATAATAGTGAACAGTTCCATCGTTGGGGAGGATATTTAATGGATAATCTGATATATCTTCGAATAAACTCATCATTTTTAATAATTTTAAAGCTGAATATTTTTAAGTACCAATAACACAAATGTATTCACAAATAAACACAAACATTTACATCAATAGGAACGGACTTTAGTCCGTTTTCAAATACACAAAACATGAATTGGCTTTAGCCAAAACCTAAAATAAGATACAAAAAATCTGTAAAATCTGTGTGAGAAAAAATTTAAAGTAAAATAGAGTTTTCAGTATAAACTCTTGAGCTTTCCCAACCAATAATCATTTGCTTTCTTCCACTTCCCCACATATAGCCACCAATATTTCCCGAAGATTGAATTACACGATGACAAGGAATTAAAAATGCAACAGGATTACTGCCAATTGCTGTTCCGACCGCTCGTGATGCATTTGGATTTCCAATTTTTTCGGCTAAATTTCCGTATGTCGACAATTTTCCCATCGGAATAGTGAGCAGACTTTCCCAGACTTTTAATTGAAAATCTGTTCCTTTTAAATGTAGCTTGATTGTATTGAGTTTCGTCCAGTCTTGATTAAAAATAGACAATGCATTTTTCTGAAAGCCGTCCTGTTTTTCAAAAAAAGAAGCATTAGGAAATTTATGAATCAAATTCCCTAATGCTGTTTCTTTATCGTTTTCAAAAGCCATGTAACAGATTCCTTTTTCTGTGGAAGCTGTAATTATTTCTCCAAAAGGACTTTCGGAAAAACTATAATTGATCGTAAGGCTTTTTCCGCCGTTTTTATATTCTGCCGGAGACATTCCCTCAATGTTCACAAACAAATCGTGTAATCTGCTCGTGCTTGAGAGTCCTGTCTCGTACGCTGTATCAAACAAACTCGCTTTTTCTTTCTTCAATAAATTTTTAGCATGTTCAAGACTGATGAACTGTAAAAATTTCTTCGGACTTGTTCCTGCCCAATCCGTAAATATTTTCTGGAAATGAGCCGGACTAAGGTTAATCTTCTCTGCCACTTCATCCAAATTCGGCTGAAGTTTAAAGTTGCTTTGGATATACGCTATCGCTTTGGCAATTCTTTCGTAATCTATTTGATTTTGTGTGGACATATCATTTTATTTTACCTCACAAATTTCCAAAGAATTCTCTGCAGAAAAAATCCGATTCTTGCGAAGTTTTAGTCTTGGTTGATGTGATAATAAGCAAGCATTTTGTAATATAACTTAGCCGCCAGGAATGCACTTGGTTTTGCATAAGGAGAATCCATTAATTCTACAATATCGAATGCTACAACGTTACATTTTTCAAAAACTTTTCTTAATAATTCTAATGTTGGATACCATTGTAAACCGCCTGGCTCAGGAGTTCCTGTTGACGGAGCGATTGAAGGATCAAAAGCATCCAAATCAATTGTGATATAAACGTTTCCGGAAACTTTTTCTAATACGTCATTTACCCAATTTTCATTGTTAGCAATTTCGTGAGCGAAGAACACTCTTCCTTCAGGTAAATATTCAGCTTCTTCGATATCCATGGAACGGATTCCCACTTGCACCAAATTATGTTTCTGATTAGCTTCAAAAACCGCACAGGCATGATTAGAAGTAGAACCGTGGAATTCTGGACGCAGATCGGTATGAGCATCTAACTGAAGTACAGTCAGGTTTTCATATTTTTCACCAACCGCACGGATCGAACCAATAGAAACAGAATGTTCTCCACCAAAAAGAGTAAATAATTTTCCATCATTCTGTAAAAGCTCTTTTGTTTTTTGATAAACCGCTTCTGTCATTGCTTCAGGTGAAGATTTTTCTGTAATTTCTCCAGCCAAATAAACACCTTCCAAATAAGGTTCAGTTCCTGTTTCAATGTCGTAAAGCTCCATATTCTCAGAAGCATCAAGGAACAATTCCGGGCCTTTATCTGCTCCTTTCCCCCAAGTTGAGGTTCCGTCATAAGGAACCGTTACCAATACTACTTTTGAAGCCTCCAATGAAGCATTTTCTTCAGGAATTCCTGCGTATGTTTTCATATATAATGATTAATTAAAAAATTAAATGATTGAAAAATTAAAGACTGCCGCAAAGATACAAAGAAGTTAGAAAATGGGAAGTAGGAGTTATAGCAGAAGTCATGAGTTATGATTTTTTAACTTTCATTTTAATTTTTTAATCTTTAAATCATTTAATCTTTGAATTTTAAAAGTTAATTTTGTTCAAAATTCAAAAATATGCCTTTAAAAGCTGTTCTTTTCGATATGGATGGGGTGATTGTAGATACAGAACCATTGCACAGAAAAGCTTATTTCAAAACATTTAGCGACCTTGGAATTGATGTTTCAGAAGATCTATACACTTCTTTTACCGGAGCTTCAACGAAAAGAGTTTGTGAGACATTAATCAATCAATTTAATTTAACGCAGACTTACGAAGAAATTGCAAAGACGAAAAGAGATTATTTCAAAGATTATTTTTATAATGATGAAGAATTTAATTTGATTCCGGGAGTAAAGCAATTGATCGAACATTACTATGAAAATGGAATTACCTTAATTCTGGCTTCGTCTGCAACGATGAACACTATTAACATGGTTTTTGAAAAATTCGGACTGGATAAATATTTCAGCGGAAAAATAAGCGGTGCCGATTTAAAAGAATCAAAACCTCATCCTGAAGTTTTTCTTTTAGCGGCAGAACTGGCAAATCAATCTATTGAAAACTGTATGGTCATTGAAGACTCAACGAATGGAATTTTAGCATCTTACAGGGCAAATATTTTCTGTGCAGCATACAGAAGTCCGCATTCAAAAAATCAGGATTATACCTTAGCAAATATTGTAGTTGCAGATTATATTGATTTGGAACTGGATAAAATATCAAAATATTTTTAAAGAAAATAGCCATCGATTTGATGGCTATTTTTATTTATCTTAATAAGTTTTGGCTAAAACAATTGATTATTTTTCATTTATAAACGGGTTAAAACCCGTTCCTATTGATAAGATTGCTTTACTTCGACAGGCTCAGCATAAACTTGCTTTACTCCTCGCAATGACTTTATTAGTACCCTAACAATTTCAAAATATCTTCCGGTTCCTGTTTTTCACGGAAAATCTCATATTGGAACTCGCCGTTTTCATCTTTTTGGATCAAAATATGTCTCGGCTGAGGCATCAAACAGTGGTGAACACCACCATAACCACCAATTGTTTCCTGATACGCTCCTGTATGAAAGAAACCAATGTACAAAGGCTTCGTATCACTGAAAACCGGTAAATAAATTGCGTTGGTATGTTGCTCAGAATTATAATAATCATCTGAATCACACGTTAATCCACCTAAGAAAACTCTTTCATACGTATCATCCCAACGATTTAATGGAAGCATGATAAAGTGTCTTGAGATTGCCCAAGTAT
Organism: Chryseobacterium limigenitum; assembly: GCF_900114875.1. Classification (GTDB taxonomy): domain Bacteria; phylum Bacteroidota; class Bacteroidia; order Flavobacteriales; family Weeksellaceae; genus Chryseobacterium; species Chryseobacterium limigenitum. Next base: position 176,892 of record NZ_FPKW01000003.1, on the reverse strand, counting down.
CAGGAAGAGTAGTCATGAAAGATGAATCGATCATATTCCATTTTTCTCTGTCATTCTGACGTTTTTGAGAAATAATTTTATAGATATTCGCTCCACTTTCTCCAACGGTAAAACTTCCGAATTCAGTATAGATATTAGGTTCTTCTACTCCTTCCTCTTCACAGAATTTTTTGATCTGAGAAACGATTTCTTCAACCATATATTGATAATCGTAATCAAACTGCAAAGAAGTTTTGATAGGGAAACCTCCCCCGATATTCAATGAATTTACTTCCGGAGCAATTTTCTTCAAACGTGCGTAAACACGAAGACATTTATATAATTCGTTCCAATAATACGCCGTGTCTTTGATCCCTGTATTAATGAAGAAGTGAAGCATTTTCAATCTTGCATTTGGGTGTTCAGCGATTTTTTGGCTGTAATAAGGAATAATATCTTTATATCCGATTCCTAATCTTGAGGTATAAAATTCGAACTTCGGTTCTTCCTCAGAAGCAATTCTGATTCCGATATCGAAAGTTGTGTCGATGCTTTCTGTAAGCTTATCCAACTCACGGTAATTATCTAAAATCGGCGTGATATTTTCAAACCCGCTATTTATCATATCTGAAATTTTCGCCAGATAATCATCCGTTTTGAAACCGTTACAAATCACTTCGATATCTTTTGTTACTTTTCCTTCCTTGTAAAGAGATTTTACGATATCCATGTCGTATGCAGAAGAAGTTTCTATAGAAATATCGTTCTTTAGTGCTTCTTCAATGACAAACTTAAAATGGCTGGATTTTGTGCAGTAACAATATCTGTAATTTTTCTTATATTCGGTTTTCTCAAAGGCTTCTTTAAACCAGCTTTTCGCTTTCTGAATATTTTGAGAAATCTTCGGGAGGTAACTTACCTTTAAAGGCGTTCCAAACTTTTCAACAACTTCCATTAAAGGAATATCGTGAAACAACAAATTGTTCTCAGAAACATTAAATTCTTCCGTAGGAAAATATAATGTCTGATCAATAAGTTCCGAGTATTTTATTTTCATTTTTTAACAAGTGAATTAAGAATGCAAAATTGCTAAAAAAGTTTGATTTTTGGGTGTTAAAGTTATTATAAATTTCAAGCAATTTTCGGTGAAATTTTAAACCAAATTATTAATATGTAAACTTCCTGATATATTCTTTTCTCTTATCTTCAGAAATCTGCAATACATTTTGAATATAAAAATCTATTGATCCATATTTCTTATCAATTTCATCAAAAGCGGCATCAAGATAATTACTTTCAATCCAACTTAGTTTTTCTAAGACCTTTAAATCCATTTTAGGATAGATGAAATGTAAATTATCTGCTAAATGGAGTCTTTTTAGAATTAATTTTTCCCTGTAATTATTAGACAACAGATAATCATTGTAAATGGTCTCTTTGTCAAATTTTAAAATACTCAAAATTAGAGCAGTAATAATTCCTGTACGATCCTTTCCTGCGGTGCAATGATATAAAATAGGCTGATCAGATTCTAAAATTTCATTAATAATTTTTTTGATTATTTCTGGATTTTCTGTGACATATTCTCGGTAAAAATCAAGCATTCTTTTGTCTGCATCTGAAGCGTTTACTTTTCCTTTTAGGACTAATTTTTTCGCTTGTGAAAGTTGATCACCCTGATCTTCAAAAGCAGAATATTTTTTGTAAACAATATTTTCGGGAAGATTGTCCGGTTTGTCGCCAATTTCTTTTGCATTTCTTAGATCAATAATTTCCTTTATCCCTAATTTTTCCAATTCATTAAATGAGCTGTTTTTAAGTTTATAAAGATTTCCGCTTCGGTAAAATTTCCCTTCTTTTAAGATTTTTCCTTCAGAATTTTTGATATTTTTTACAGTTCGGAAATTGTTTACCTTTTTAATCTTAATTGGATTTTCTGTTTCTTTTTTACCGTATTCGGGTGTGGAAAATTGCTGTACTTTGCAGGAGAAAATACAGGATAATGAGATGAAAAGGAATGATATTTTAATTATTTTATTTCCCACGGATTTCACAGATTTACACAGATGTTTGTGTATAATTTATTTAGATTTTGGCTAAAGCCAATTGCATTTTATTTATTGTATAAACGGGCTAAAGCCCGTTCCTATTGATGATAATGATTGTGTCTATTTGTGAAAAATATTTGTGTAATTTGTTTTAAAATTTAAAAACTACAGATAATTCCTACCAATAAAAATCAACAAATCTCCTTTTTCATATTCAACAGAAACTTCATCTTCAACAGCAAAATTTCTGGTTCCGATTCTTGAAGTTATGCTTAAATCTCCGTTTGTTAAACACCAATTCAAACCTTTTGTCGTAAGATTTTCAACTGTCGGGAATGGATACAATGAAATCATTTTATCCTTTACACCTTTTACAGTAAAACTTTTCGGAACAAAATAATATTCCGAAAATTCATCATAAAACTTAATATTTAATTGATCTTTAAAACCAAAAGCAACGGTAAGATTTCCTAAAAAATGATCCTGTTCACCTCCACTTCCGCCTAAAACATCAACATTTTTAAAATCTTTTTCAACAATAATTTCCAATGCCTTATGAAAATCCGTTTTATCCTGATCCGGAGTGTAAATGAATTTTTCATCATACACATTTTCGTCAGAACCAGAATGTGAATCGAAATCACCGGAAATAAAATCTAATTTATCCAAAGGGAAATTCAGATGCTTAAGATAATGAAAGGCGCCATCTGTACAGGCAATCAAGCCATAGTTTTCTATGTTCGGAAAAGATTTTGGAGGATCTCCGTTGATGAAAAGCAATACTTTATCTTTCATTCGGGTTCCAGTATTCTTCCGTTTCGTTGTTGATTTTGGAGATATATCTTGCCAAAACAAAAAGATAATCCGACAGTCTGTTCAGATATTTAATCAATTCAGGACGCACTTCTTCCGATTCATTTAAAAAAACCAAAGAACGCTCTGCTCTTCTGCAAATTGTTCTCGCTGCGTGTAAAAATGTAGCCGATTTCCCTCCACCGGGAAGAATAAAATATTGTAGCGGTTCCAATTTATCTTCAAAAGCATCCATCCAGTTTTCTAATTCTTCAATTTCAGTGTCAGAAATAATTATCGGAAGACGCGATTTTCCGTTCGCCAGCATCAATTTATCAACCGGAGTCGCAGCTTCTGAACCTACCGTAAACAAATCAAACTGAATTTTTTTCAATTGCTTCAGTACATCTTCATCTTCGATATGACTTTTCGCAATACCAATGAATGAATTCAGCTCATCTATATTTCCATAACTGTCCACTCTTGCGCTGGCTTTTGAAACTCTCGTTCCGCCATACAAAGCAGTTTGACCTTTATCTCCTGTTTTCGTGTAAATTTTCATAGGACTAAAATACTTCATTTTGTAGAATGTAAAAAGTAAAATATCCTGAAATACATAAATTTTGAAAGTTTTCAGAAGCTGTTTGACTACGTCGAATTGCAGTTTTATTTATTTTTGAAGCAATTTCCAGCTTTCCGTTACAATCTTTTTTTTTCAAAAAAGGATTTTCTCTGCAATCTGGGCTAGGGTATTTGTCGAAGTTTAAATACTTGTCATCAAAATTCAATTCTCACTTTAAATAAAATTCTCCATTTTCGCTCAAAACAAAAAAATGACCGATTAAAAAAATCGGCCATCTTCAAATTATTTATCTACCTCTACATATGTTACATTGTCTGATCTTGTGATGTATCGGATATACATTGAACGAAAAATACTGAATGATATTTTGCAACAAAGAAAATAATTTTCAAACCCGAATTCCCTACTGACAAACTGTTGTCATAACCCGGTCATATCTTTGTATCAACAATAACAAACAAAATAAAAAATTATGACTACTACAGCAACAATCACAAAACAATTTATCTCATCAGAACAATTATTAGAGCATTGGCAAGGCCACAGAAACCTCACAAGAAGAGTAATTGAAGCTTTTCCCGAAAAAGAATTATTCGAGTTTTCAATTGGCGGAATGAGACCGTTTGCAAAATTGGCCGTTGAGCTGATCAGCATCGGAGGTCCTGCTTTAAAAGGGATCGTTAACAAACATGAAGAAGCTTTTAATGAAGAAGCATTCAACCCAAAAACAAAAGAAGAAATCCTGAAAAAATGGGACGAAGAAACCCAAGTGATCAACCAATATTTTAATGAAATTTCGGAAGAACGTTTCCAGGAAACTTTTAATTTATTCGGACAATATGAATTCCCGGTTTATCAGAATATTTTATATTTCGTTGATAATGAAGTTCATCACAGAGGTCAGGGATATACTTATTTAAGAGCTTTAGGAATTGAACCGCCTTTTTTTTGGGAGAGATTTTAGGATCATTAATGCCTTTACTGAAACTAAAATCGCTGATTCAGCACAACATAAAAAGATCAATCATTTCCAAACAAAAAAGCTTTCAGGATTTCTGAAAGCTTTTCGTTTTTTCAACCAATTTGATAAAATATTTTCTTATACTTTTTTTGAAATTTTAATGACTAATTCTTTAAGACTTTCTTTTAAAGATTCAGGCTCCAGAACTTCTGCATAATCGGCAAAAGTAATCAGCCAGCGTGGAAATCCATCTTTGATCCAATCGGTTTCGAAGATTAATTCTACTCCATTTTCTCTTTCAACCTCATCAATTAAGCCATAATATTTTTTTGAATTACTGAGATGTCCGATAATTTTTTTATCAACCAAAAGTCTGACTTTGGTTTTATTTCCGTTCGGATTTTGTCTGTAATCATTAATCTGACCATATTCCTGCAGGAAAGGATTTTGAGTTTTAATGATCTGTAAAATTCTGTCAACTCTAAATTGTCTGAAATCATTTCGCAACGTACAAAATGCCATGATATACCAATAATTAAACTCAAAAAAGACACCAACAACCTCAATCGTTCGCATAGAAACTTTGGAATCCACGGTTGCATATTCCAACGTTATCTGCTTCTTTTCTGCAATACTTTCCAGAATAATCGGAATGATATTTTGAATATTATCTTCTGTTTTTGGATGGTAATTATAAACATCAATCTGTTTTTCAATATTCTGAATTAAATTCCTGTCTGAATATTTTAATACGGAACGTACTTTTTCCATTGCCGACTGATAGTGATTTCCTAAACTTTGATGTAAAAATTTCTGCATCAGTTTTTCAGCCGTAATAAAACTCAAAACTTCTTCTTTTGTAAACATCACGGGCGGAAGTTTGTAACCGTCCATCAAAGAATACCCGCTTCCCGCTTCACCAATAATCGGAATTCCGGCATTTTCGAGTGTCTTTACATCACGGTAAATCGTTCTGACGCTGACATCAAATTTCAACGCAAGATCTTGTGCACGAACCAAAGGTTTTGACTGAAGTTGGGTGAGAATAGCTGTAACCCGATCGAGTTTTTTTAGGTAATGGTCGTTCATTGAGTTGTTGAGCGTTTTAGCGTTTTAGCGTTTTAGCGTTTTAGCGTTTTAGCGTTTTAGCGTTTTAGCGTTTTAGCGTTTTAGCGTTTTAGCGAAAATAATTCCTAATTCCTAATTCCTAATTCCTAATTCCTTAAATTAATTATCCTTAAAAGTATTCATCAGTTTATCAAGATTTAAACTTCTTGCGGAGGCATCAAAAATCTCGCGGTACGTTCCGTTGGTTTGTACCAATTCATTGTGAGTCCCGCTTTCGACGACCCTGCCCTTTTTCATCACATAAATTTTATCTGAATCTAAAATTTGAGACAAAGAATGTGAAATAATAATCACAGTTCTGCCCTCTTTTATAGCATCCAAGGAGTTTTTGATCTGTTCTGTGGCGATGGCATCCAGACTTGCAGTAGGTTCATCAAGAAAAATAATCGGCGGGTTTTTCAAAAATAATCTTGCGATGGCAATTCTCTGTTGCTGGCCTCCTGAAAGTTGAGTTGCATCGTGCTGATATTGCTGTGGTAAATCTAAAATCTGTTCATGCAAATACGCTTTTTTTGCAGCTTCCTGAATTTCTTCAAAACTCGCATTCATGTCTCCATAACGGATATTATCTTCAATACTTCCCTGAAAAATGTGGTTTTTTTGAAGAACCAAGCCTAAATCGTCCCTCAGAAAAGTATTATCAAATTCATTTAAATTAACGTTATCCAATAAAATCTCCCCAGAATTTGGAAGATAAAATTTACATAAAAGGTTGATGATTGTTGATTTTCCGGCTCCACTTAAACCTACCAAAGCAGTTGTTTTGCCGTTTTCGATTTTCATGGAAACATCATGCAAAGCCCGTGTTCCGTTTGGATAGGAAAAGTTGACATTTTTTAATTCAAAATTTCCGATGATTTTCTTTTCTACAAAAGTTCCGTTTTGTTCTTTTTCGTCATCAGCATTTAAAATATCAAAATATCCTTCTGCATAAATCATCGCATCATTCATATCATCATAAATTCTGTGCAACTGACGAATCGGAGCTGAAACATTGTTGAAAAGCATGATATGAAGTATGATTGCGCCGATTGTCATCTGCTGATCCAACACCAAATAAACCGTCAAAAGAATAATTAAAACCACTCCAAACTGCTCGATAAAAGTTTTTAAACCATCATAAATAAAGTTCGTTTTTCGGGTAAACATCTGGCTTTCCATCAGCTGCATCTGCAAGTCGGATTGTTTTTTGCCTTCAAATTTTTCACGGACAAAACTTTTGATCACCATGATAGAATTGATCAAATTCAACAATCCCGAAGTTTTCTGTTCGCGCTGATTTCTTAATTGTCGACGAACTCCACCCAATTTTTTCGCCTGTAATGAGCTGATATAAAAATAAATAGGAACAATGATAGTAGAAACCAATCCAACATAAACATTTTGCATATACATGATAATCAATGCAATAAACGCGTTGGAAAATAACGGTAACATGTCGATAAAAAAGTTTTGAACTAATTTTGTCAGACTTTCAATTCCTCTGTCTATTCTGATCTGTAATTTTCCTGACTCGTGGTTTTCATCGTTAAAATAAGCTACACGATACGTCAAAATCTTATCAATTGCGGATTGCGCCAGAACTGAACTTACATTAATTCTAATCTTTTCACCATAAAATTTCTGTCCGAAATTGATGAAAATATTCAGTAATTCTTTTCCAAGTAAAATAATCGAAATGATGACCAAAACATGAATTCCCTCAGACATTGGGTTCGGCAAATGCGTCAGTTTTGTAACCTCATCTACCGTATATTTCAAAACAAGTGGATTCACCTGCGCTGCAAGAGCTCCTAAAAAAGTAAGAAGTAAAGTTCCATAAATCATTAAGCGATAAGGCTTAATAAATGGAACCAACTGTTGATAAATTCCAAATAAAGTAACTGTTCTGTTAAAAGGTTTTGCCATAGGAATTATTTTAACTAAAAAACGTACCGTTTCAAAGAGAAAAGGTACGTTTTATTATATTTTTCAGCAAATGATTGCTTTAATTTTTATAGTTCAAAAGGCTCAGTTGTTAAATAATGCAATTCTGATTTGCTTGCCGACTGTGATTCTGCTTTTGCCTGCTCTAAAGAATATTGAGAATTAATTTCTTTTCTCTGGAAAACAAAAGAATTATTCGCATTCTTATCTACAACGTCACTGAAAATATGCTGAATTTCAGAATTTCCCAACGATGCAAAACTGATATCTTCAAAACCGTACATTAATCTCAAATCATCAAACTGCGAAAAATTTTCATCCACAAAAGCTTGAAATTGAGATTTGGAGTCGAAATTACCTGCCCAAATATTATAGGCATAAGTTTTCCTTTTTGGTTTGTCTAAGATACTCTGATAAACGAAGTTTTCACCAAGATAAGCTTCTCTTACCTGCGGATCATTCGCTAATTCTTCGGGAAGTCCTTCTTTCAGGATCTTTCCTTCGAACATAATGTATGTTTTATTGGTAATTGCTAAAGTTTGCTGAACGTTGTGATCGGTAATCAAAATTCCGATGTTCTTGTCAACTAAACTTCTTACAATCTTCTGAATATCTTCAACTGCAATCGGGTCAACCCCTGCAAAAGGCTCATCTAAAAGGATAAAATTCGGGCTTGTTGCCAGACAACGTGCGATCTCTGTTCTACGCCTTTCTCCTCCCGAAAGAAGATCTCCTCTGTTTTTACGGACGTGCTGTAACGAGAATTCTTCAACCAGTTCATCACATTTCATCTGCTGTTCGCGTTTTGAAAGATTGGTCAACTGTAAAACTCCCATGATATTTTCTTCCACCGAAAGTTTTCTGAAAACCGACGCTTCCTGAGCCAGATAACCGATTCCTTTTTGGGCTCTGCGGTACATGGCATCGGTTGTAATTTCCTGCTTATCCAAGAAAATCTTTCCTGAAGTGGGCTTAACCAAACCAACAATCATATAAAACGATGTGGTTTTTCCGGCTCCGTTCGGGCCAAGCAAACCTACAATTTCTCCTTGCTGAACTTGTACAGAAACGCCTTTAACAACTTTTTTTGGACCGTATTCTTTGATTAAGTTTTCTCCTCGTAAAATCATAGGGACAAAGATAAAGTTTTTTTGAATTCAAATTTTAGATTAAAGATTGTGTTCAAAAGTTTTATGATTTTTTTAATAAGTGCTTCGACAGATCAGCATAATAATGCTACAAATAAACTGTTATATATTATCTTAAAAAAGTATTTTGATTTAAAATATTAATTAAATCTAACTAATTTTATATTTCATTTTACAAAAAGAAAAATATATCAATATTATGTGATAAATATTTATTAATTTAGATTTTCACTAATCAAATAAATATTTTTATTATGAAAAAATTAACAAAAAAAGATCTAATGAAAATTAACGGAGGTAATATACGCCCACCAGATGCCAATGGTAATTGCCAACCGGGATGGTACTTATGTCCATCAAATATATGCGTATATGATAAGGGCGGACAAAATCCTATTGTTCTAGGATCTCCTCACTACAACGCATGTTTTAATTAGAATAAAAAGCAAATAACACCTCAAATTGAGGTGTTATTTTATAAAGAAAATATTATTTATTTAAAAGAATCGCTGCTTCTTTAGCAAAATAAGTAAAGATCATATCCGCTCCTGCTCTTTTGAAGCAAGTTAAGCTTTCAATAATCGTTTTATCATTATCCACCCAGCCGTTTTGAGCCGCTGCTTTTACCATTGCATATTCACCACTTACGTTGTAAACCGCGATTGGAAGATCGATAGCTTCACGAACTTTAGAAACAATATCCAAATACGGAAGTCCCGGTTTGATCATAATAATATCTGCGCCCTCTTCAATATCTTTAAAGACCTCGTTTAATGCTTCACGAGAATTATGAAAATCCATCTGATATGTTTTTTTATCTTTCGGAATTTCCATATTATCTTTCGGAGCGCTGTCTAAAGCACTTCTGAACGGTCCATAAAAAGAACTCGCATATTTTGCAGAATAACTTAAAATTCCAACATCTGTAAATCCGCTGTCTTCTAAAGCCTCACGAATGCTCAATACTCTTCCATCCATCATATCACTTGGTGCCACAATGTCAGCTCCGGCCTCCGCATGTGACACAGACATTCTTGCCAATGCATCGTTGGTAGCATCATTTACGACTTTCCCGTTTTCAATAATTCCGTCGTGACCGTAAATTGAATATGGATCTAGGGCAACATCAGGCATCACGATCATTGCAGGAACAGCATCCTTAATCGCTTTGATCGTGCTTTGCATTAAGCCGTCTTTGTTCCAAGCTTCTTTTCCGGTGTTGTCTTTTAAATGATCAGACACCTTCATGTACAGATTGACCGCTTTTACGCCTAAAGAAAATAATTCCTTACATTCCTTCACCGTTAAATCTATACTTCGCCTGAAAATACCCGGCATCGACGGGATCGCCTCTTCCTTGTTTTCGCCCTCCATTACGAAGATCGGCATTACAAAATCATCAGTTGTAAGGATACTTTCTCTTACCAAGCTTCTCATAGATTCATTAACTCTAAGTCTTCTATTTCTTGAATGTATCATTTTTGGAATACTTTTTGAATAAGTTTCTGCAAATTTACTACAACTTCTGTAAAAAACTATTGCAGGAGATTGTAGAATTATTTACATTTGTTACAATACATTCGAGAAATTATAATTTGATGAAAAAACTTTTACTTTTATTTCTATTTACAGGCACTTTTGTTGGATTTTCCAACAATTTTAAAGCTCAACTGAGAGAGCCTGGCTCCATCTCGCAAAAGGCAGATGATGGTGTGCTTGTTGCCTATCCAAATCCTGCAAAGGATTTCCTTATCATTAAGGCAAAAGACTCTTCTTTAAGAGTTAAAAGCGTGACTTTTTATTCAATTTTGGGTACACAAGTTGCTAACTACACCGTAAATATGAACTCGGGAGAGATCAATATTGAAAAATTGAAGCCCGGAAAATATTTGATACGCTACACTTTAAGCGATAATACCCAAAAGGTTACTCAAATCGTAAAACAATAAAATTTAAATCCTGATAATCATCAGGATTTTTTCTTTTAGGTTAATTCTGTTTTAATTATTCCGTAACTTTCGGGATATTTTTATACTAACTATAGAAAAACAAATTAATGCTAAAAGCTGAACATATTACGAAGACCTACAATGCAGGTAAGAAAACAGCGTTGGATGACTTCAGTATACATGTCCCGAAAGGGAGTATTTATGGTCTTTTAGGGCCAAACGGAGCCGGAAAAACTTCCTTTATCCGTATCATCAATCAAATTACTCAGGCTGATTCCGGAGATGTCTTTATTAATGGAGAAAGGCTTAATCAAAATCATATCAGAGATATCGGTTATATGCCCGAAGAAAGAGGTTTATATAAAAATATGACCGTTGGTGATCAGATCCTTTATTTCGGAGAATTAAAAGGAATGACCAAAAATGACGCTTTAAATGAAGCAAAAAAATGGTTTGAAAAACTGAATATCGATCAATGGTGGAAGAAAAAACTGTCTGAACTTTCAAAAGGAATGGCTCAGAAAATTCAGTTTGTGGTAACTGTTCTTCACAGGCCGCATCTTTTAATTCTGGATGAACCTTTCTCTGGTTTTGATCCTGTGAATGCCAATTTGATTAAAGACCAAATCATCGAACTTAAAAATAACGGAACAACCATTATTCTTTCTACTCACCGAATGGAAAGTGTTGAGGAAATGTGTGATTATGTAGCATTAATCAATAATTCTAAAAAAATAATTGACGGAAGAGTTTTTGATGTAAGAGAAAAATTCAAGAAAAATATTTTTGGGATTACCCTTTCTGAGGTAAATGATTCTCAATTTGATACTTTCAAAAACAAATACGAGATCTTTAATTATACCAATGAAAATAATCTGGTTTCTTTTGATCTGAAGAATGAAAATGATCAGAACAACATCATTTTAGATCTTGTAAATGTTGGAAAAGTAAGGTCATTTGATGAAAAAATTCCAAGTATGAATGAAGTATTTATTAATGCGGTAAGCAACAACTCTTAATTATGAATAATATTTTTTTAATTACAAAAAGGGAATTTCTTACGCAGGTTAAGAAAAAATCCTTCATTATATTAACTTTATTGGCTCCCATTATGATCATTGCTTTTGGGGCAGTTATCGGATTAATGTTTAAAGCTAATGAGTCGCACAGCATTATTGAAGTTGTTGATAAAAGCGGATTATTTAAAGATCAGTTAAAATCAAACGATAAACTTAATTATGTTTTTGTTTCTGCGGCTGATGAAAAATCAAAGATCAATAACTTAAAAGGAAATGAATCTTTAGACGGAATTTTGATCTTACCGGAATTGCATGATAAAAATTATGATGATCTTGAGAAAAATTCAAGATTAGTTATTAATTCTAAAATTGGATTTGATACAAAACAGAGAATCATTTCTGATATCACGAACGTCATCAAAAAAGAAAAGATCAAACAATTAGGAATTGCAGAAACTCAATTGGATAATCTTGATAAAGGTTTTACTTTAAAAACAATTAATGTTTCTGAAAATAATAAGGAAGATTCTGATCTTAGCTTTGGCGTGAAAACGGGATTGAGCATGGTTTTAATGTACGTTACCTTCATGTTTATCCTGATTTATGGTGTGAGAGTAATGAGAAGTGTTTTGGAGGAGAAAAACAACCGTGTTGTAGAAATTATTATCTCTTCTGTGAAGCCTTTTGAACTGATGATGGGTAAAATTTTGGGCGTAACAATGGTTGCTTTGACTCAGTTTATTATCTGGATCACGATGTCGGTTATTGGCGCGTTGGTTTTAAATACAGGTTTTAATTCAATACAAAAAAATATTCCCGGCGGAAATGAAGAAATGATGAGCAAACTGGATGTTGCTCAGATTGCAACTCAGGTTTCTCACAGTCTATTGGAACTTAATTTTCCTTTAATTATCGGTGTATTTATTATTTATTTTCTTTTGGGATATATCTTTTACAGCTCGATTTATGCTGCCATTGGTTCAGCGGTTGATAATGAAACGGAGACTCAACAATTTACCTTATTCGCAATTTTACCATTAACCTTGGGAATGTACGGAAGTTTTTCATTGATGAATAATCCTGATGGTCCCTTAGGCTTTTGGTTATCCATAATTCCTTTCACATCACCTGTTGCAATGATTGCGCGAATTCCTTTTGGAGTTCCTATATGGCAATTGGCATTGTCGATTGTATTATTGCTGGGAACAACGATTTTCATGATATTCCTTGCAGGAAAAATATACAGAGTAGGAATTTTAATGTATGGAAATAAGGCTACTTTGAAAGAGCTTTGGAAATGGGTAAGAGGATAAAATCATCATCTGAACATTAAAAATTATAAAACAAAAATCCCGAGAATTAAAATTCCCGGGATTTTTTTATGTTTCTTATGAAATCTTTTTATTCAAAGATATAGGTTATTTTAGCACTAAGAACTTGTTCAGATTTACCTTTTGTACTGCCGAATGGCTCGTTCTTAAGACCTGGATAGGTATTAGAAATACCAAAGTCATAATTTAAAGCAAATTCTAACTGTCTTTTGTAGCTATATCCTACACCAATTCCTACACCAAAGTTAAAGCTAGCTGCTTTACCGTTTACTCCAGGAAGACTAGGAACAGTAACATCCGGATCATAGTAAGGTCTTGATACCGGAGCGTTTTTAACTTTCTGACTAATTAAAAAATTAAATCTAGGTCCTGCCATAGCAAAGAATTCTGATTCAGCTTCTGAAAAATACCCTTTGAAATAAATAGGAACACTGATATAATTATTTGCATAAACAGCGTCATAACCATCCCTTCCCTTACCATCCTTATCTTTTCCGGTTTCTCCAGCTCCGTAGTATAAAACCTCAGGCTGTAAGAAAAACTGGTTTTCTTTTCCCATAGGAATTAAAGCTACAACACCTGCTTGCATCGTAAATCTTTTTCCTGAAGGATTATGGGCATTCTTCACTCCCGAGTAGTTACCTCCTGCAGTAATACCAAATCTTGTACTACTGAAATCAATCTGGGCGAAAGATAAAGTAGAAAGTACCAAAGCCGAGGCTAATAAAAGTTTTTTCATATGTTGGGTTTTATAATTAAGCTAAAATTTTCGCTACAGTTGCACCGATATCAGCAGGAGAATCTACAACGTTGATCCCGTTTTCTCTCATGATCTGCATTTTTGCCTGAGCAGTGTCTTCATCACCACCTACGATAGCACCAGCGTGCCCCATAGTTCTTCCTTTAGGAGCAGTTTGCCCAGCGATAAATCCTACAACCGGCTTTGTAGATCCACTAGCTTTGTACCATCTTGCAGCTTCAGCCTCAAGACCACCACCGATCTCACCGATCATAACAACAGCTTCAGTTTCAGGATCGTTGATGAACAATTCTAATGCTTCTCTAGTAGTAGTTCCAATGATTGGGTCACCACCAATACCGATAGCAGTAGAAACACCGAAACCAGCTTTTACAACTTGGTCAGCAGCTTCATAAGTAAGAGTTCCTGATTTAGAAACGATACCTACTTTTCCTTTTTTGAAAACGAAACCTGGCATAATACCAATTTTAGCTTCTTCAGAAGTAATGATTCCCGGACAGTTTGGCCCGATCAATCTGCAATCTCTGTCTGCGATGTAAGATTTCACTTTTACCATGTCTGCTACAGGAATACCTTCAGTAATACATACGATCACTTTAATTCCAGCTTCAGCAGCTTCCATGATAGCATCTGCAGCAAATGCAGGCGGTACAAAAATGATACTCACGTTTGCTCCAGCTTTTTCAACAGCATCAGCAACAGTGTTGAATACAGGCTTTCCTAAGTGCTCGCTACCTCCTTTTCCTGGAGTAACACCACCTACTACGTTTGTTCCGTATTCAATCATCTGACCTGCGTGGAAAGTACCTTCGTTACCTGTAAATCCTTGTACAATTACTTTAGAATCTTTGTTTACTAAAATTGACATTTTATTGTTGTTTTAATTTATTTTTATTTTCTTATTAATGCTCACAAATTTACTTAATTTTCTTTGATTTTAGATAAAACCTTAAGAATTGTTTATTTGAGATTTCTCAGTTTTACTTCTTTTTTCAAATATGTTTTAAAATCTTCTGCAAACATCCCGATATAAGTGCCTTTTTCAAGATCTCTGTTGACTCCGGTTTTTCCGAGAATTACAGATCCGTTGGCAATTTTATTACCGGAAGCAATACCAACTTGCCCCCATAATGTTACCTCATCTCCTATTACACAACATCCTGCGATTCCGACTTGTGAAGCAATTAAGCATTTTTTTCCGATCACGGTATCATGACCGATCTGGATTTGATTATCCAACACAGAACCTTCTCCAATAACCGTAGAATCTGTAACACCACGGTCGATTGTACAGCCGTTTCCGATTTCTACATTGTTTTCGATGACAACATTTCCTACAGAAATCAGACGGTCAAAATTTCCGTTTAATTTTCTGTAATAAAAAGCATCACCTCCTAAAACGGTGTTTGATTGAATAATTACATTGTCACCAATCACAGTTCTGTCACCAATGACAACATTAGGAAAAATAAGTGTATTTTTTCCAATAATCACATTATTGCCGATCACTGCTGAAGAATGGATTTTTGTACCCTCGCCTATTTCAACATCATGAAGTTCTTCTGTGAAATTATATATTCTCGTAAAATGAGTGTTAATCTTATTAAAATCTCCGAAAGGATCTTCGGAAACCAACAGTGCTTTACCTTCCGGACATTCAACTTCTTTATCAATTAAAATGATTGTTGCCGCTGAATTCAAAGCTTTATCGTAGTATTTTGGATGGTTAACAAAAACGATCTCGCCTTGTTTTACCATGTGAATTTCATTAGTTCCCAACACTTGAAAGTCTTCAGAACCGATGAATTTTGCCCCGATTAAATCAGCTATTGTTTTAAGCTTTTGTGGTTGATGAAACGTCATATTTTTAAATGATGTTTAAATTTTATAACCTTGTCGACGTTTGAACCCCTGACAAGGTTTGTTTTCAAGTTTAGATTGCAGCCCGACTTGAGCGGAAATCCTTTTTTAGCATGGAAAAAGCAATGGCCAAAAAAGATTGGGAGCGGAAGGCGGAAATAGCTGCCATAAAAAATGAAAGCTGAAAGTTGTTATACTTCCAGCTTCCTGTTATTTTGAATAATTATTCTTTTACTCTTTCTAAGTAAGAACCATCTTCTGTACTCACTTTGATTTTGTCTCCTGCTTCAATGAACAGAGGAACCATTACTCTTGCTCCTGTTTCAACGATAGCGTTTTTAAGAGCGTTGGTAGCTGTATTTCCTTTTACTCCCGGATCAGCTTCGATTACTTCCAGGTAAACAGACTGGGGAAGTTCTGCCGACAAAGGCGTCTCATCAGCTTCCTTTAAAATGATGGTAACTTCTTCACCTGCTTTCATCAGATTAGAGTTCTCGATCATTTCTTTATCAAGATAAAGCTGAGAGAAATCATCATTATTCATGAAGTGGAAACCATTCTCATCATCGTAAAGATATTGGAATTTTCTTGTAATTACTTTCACCTCATCAATTTTGTGACCTGCAGAAAACGTATTATCCAATACTTTTCCGTTAGTTACTGATTTCAGTTTTGTTCTAACGAAAGCTGGTCCTTTTCCCGGCTTTACGTGCATAAATTCAACTACTTTAAAAATATCATTGCTAAATTCGATGCAAAGTCCTTTTCTTATATCGTTACTTGTTGCCATTAATTTTTATATCTATTTATTTTCTTTTATTTAATTGTATTCCCTGCCCTTCAGGCATCATTCTACTAAATGTATTATTATTAAATGTATTCACACTATTTTGCAGTCTTTTTACATTCGTCTGAACCTCAGAATTATATTGATTTGCAGTTCCAAAAATTGAAGTACTGCTTGTATTCTGTTTCAGAACATCATTTAAATTCTTTTTAGCAATACTATCATTAGACTTCTCTGGAAGTTTCCTCTCCAGGATTGAAGTTTTAGTTGGTTTTTGCGTTACATATCCTTCCGTTTCCTGTCCGTAAAGCATAGATATTGAAGAAACTATCATAAATAAAATTAAATTTTTCATCTGTGTATTTCTTTTGTGTTTAATGATCTAGCTTTCTTTTCCCGTTCCGTATCCTTTAACGATACCTCGAGGAGAGTTTTGGATAAACTGAAGGATCTCATCTCTTTCAGCTGTTGGAAGCATTTCTTTTTCGATGTAAGTTACAGCCTGAGAAACGTTCATTTTCATTTGGAAAATAGTTCTGTAGATCTTTTGAATTTCGAAAATTTTCTCGTTGGTAAATCCTCTTCTTCTCAAACCTACTGAGTTGATTCCAGCGTAAGACATCGGCTCCCTCGCAACCTTTACATAAGGCGGAATATCTTTTCTTACCAATGTTCCACCGGAAATCATCACATGTTTACCGATTTTACCAAATTGATGCACAGCACTAAGACCTCCCATTACGGTATAGTCTCCGATTTCTACGTGCCCTGCAATACCGCAACCGTTCACAATGATAACGTGATCTCCGATAACGCAGTCGTGCGCAATATGGGAAGTTGCCATGATAAGGCAGTTTTTACCAATTTTGGTAAATCCAAGGGCTTTTGTGCCTCTGTTTACCGTTACACACTCTCTGATTGTAGTTTCGTCTCCGATAATTACCTGAGTATCTTCACCATCAAATTTTAAATCCTGAGGGATCGCAGAAATTACCGTTCCGGGAAATATTCTACAGTTTTTACCTATTCTTGCCCCATCCATGATGGTAACATTAGGGCCAATCCAAGTTCCTTCTCCGATTTCTACATCCCCTGCTATTGTAGTAAATGGTTCTACAATAACATTTTTGCTGATTTTTGCGCGTTTATCAACGGCTGCTAATTGATGAATCATTTAATCAACTTTATTTTTTGCAACTTGAGCCATTAATTCTGCTTCTACTGCTACAGTATCTCCCACATATCCGTATCCCTGCATATGAACAATACCTCTTCTGATAGGCTCTATCAATTCAATTTTGAAAATCATAGTATCACCCGGAACTACTTTTCTCTTGAATTTTACTTTATCAATTTTAATGAAATAGGTAGAGTAATTTTCAGGATCCGGAACGCTTGCCAATACCAAGATACCACCTGTCTGCGCCAACGCTTCAACTTGTAAAACTCCCGGCATTACAGGCTCTTTAGGGAAATGTCCAACGAAGAAAGGTTCGTTCATTGTAACATTTTTCAATCCTACTACGTGAGAATCTGACAATTCTAAGATCTTATCAATCAATAAGAATGGTGGTCTGTGGGGCATCAACTTCATAATTCCGTTGATGTCGAACACAGGTTCTTTCGTTAAATCAAAATCAGGAACATTTTTTTTCTTCTGTAATTTCCACTGACGGTTCAATTTTTTAGCAAATTGAGTATTTACAAAATGTCCTGGTTTGTTAGCAATAACTTTTCCTTTAATTTTTACTCCAGCCAAAGCCAAATCACCAATTACATCAAGTAACTTGTGTCTTGCAGCTTCGTTAGGATAATTTAAAGTAAGATTATCAAGAATACCATTTGGTCTGATAGACACTTTGTCTTTACCAAAAGCTTTCTTTAGTTTTTCTGTAGTTTCAGGAGTAAGATCTTTGTCTACATAAACGATCGCGTTAGAAATATCTCCACCTTTGATCAAACCATGATCTAAAAGCATTTCTAATTCATGTAAAAAGCTGAACGTTCTAGCAGATGAAATCTCTTCTTTAAACTCAGAAATATTTTTAAGAGTAGCGTTTTGAGTACCTAAAACTTTAGTCCCAAAATCTACCATTGTAGTAATTTCGTAATTATCTGAAGGAATAATTGTAATTTCTGAACCCGTTGCAGGATCGCTATAGCTAAGAACTTCTTTTACTACCAAATACTCTCTGGCAATACCTTGTTCTACGATTCCTACACTTTCGATTGCTTCTACAAAAAACTTTGAAGAACCGTCTAAGATTGGAGGTTCAGAAGCATCCATTTCCAGCATTGCGTTATCTATATCACAACCAACTAAGGCTGCTAAAAGATGTTCACAAGTGTTAATTTTAACTCCTAATTTTTCTAATGTCGTTCCTCTTTCTGTCGCTACAACATAGTTTACATCAGCTTCGACCTGAGGATGACCCTCTAAATCTGTTCTCACAAAAACGAAACCTGTATTTTCTTTAGCAGGTTTTATGGTCAATTTTACTTCTTTACCAGTATGAAGGCCAATTCCGGAAAGTGTTACCTCTTCCTGAAGTGTTTTTTGCATATCACTCATTAGTATGATCTTTTGAGGTATTCTCAAGATTATTTATTCGTTTTACAATTTCAGGTAAATTCCTGAAATGTACATAGCTTCTAAGGTAATCATTATAACTTATCGCAGGTGATCCGTATACAGTTTCTCTATTATTCACACTAGAATTCACGCCACTCTGAGCCTGAATTTTCACCTGATCTCCTATTTTAATATGTCCTACGATCCCCACCTGACCTCCAATCTGGTTCCAGTTGCCAATAGTGGTAGAACCTGCAATTCCTGCTTGTGCCGCAATTACATTGTTTTGTCCAATTTTTACATTGTGAGCTATCTGGATAAGGTTATCTATCTTGGTTCCTTTTCCGATAACGGTAGATCCGATGGTAGCTCTGTCGATACTACAGTTAGAACCGATTTCAACATCATCTTCGATAATTACATTACCTAATTGAGGGATTTTTTTGAATCCATCAGGAGTAGGCTGAAAACCAAATCCATCTCCGCCAATCACCGTATTGGAATGAATCACACAATTATCTCCAACGATACAGTAATCGTAAATTCTGGCACCACTGTCTATTTTACAGTTTTTACCAATTTTTACACCTTTACCAATGTAAACATGAGGATAAATTTGTGAACCTTCACCAATTTTTGCTTTATCTGAGATGTAGGTAAACGCACCGATATAGGCTTTTTCGCCAATAACAGCTGTTTCATGAATAGAAGAGCCATCTTCGACTCCTTCTTTCCTCCCCTGCATTTCCTGATAAAGGTTCATTAAAACCTGAAAGGCAAGATAAGCATCTTTTACGGCAATGATGGTAGGATTATAATTATCTTTAGTTATAATATTTTCAGAAACGATAAGAACGGAGCATCGTGAAGTGTCCAAATAGTGGGAAAATCTCTCTTGTGCTACAAAAGAAAGATGTCCTGATTCCCCATTCTCAATTGGTGAAACTCCAGTAATACGTGCGTGTTCGTCACCTATTATTTTTCCGTCAATAAAACTTGCAATTTGCGAAGCTGTAAATTCCATATTCTGCAAAGATAAGAAATTCTATAATTCGCAAACATTTTTTAGTTTTAGGATAGTGAATTTTAATATTATTTAAGAAATCAGTTAGAAATATCTCGCGGAAAAGTAAGGATATATCTTGTGGTCTTATTTACGATTAACCCCGATAAAAGCTGGTCTTCCGACTCGTCGAGTCTTAATTTCACTCCACTTTTCTGCAATAAATAAATTGGCTGCTTTTCTGTGTCATAAGGCAACAATTTTCTCTTGATCTCGTGTACTAGATCTTCACCGTTATGAATTCCGAAAAATTCGTTGGTGTTTTTTATTTTTTCTTCAATAAATTTCGGATCAAACGGATGAGAAGAGATAATTGTTTTAGGCAGGTTTCTCTGTATCACACATTTACACCAATAAGAAAGAATAATATCATCAGAATTCTGCCAGGATTTCATCGCCTGAATAACGTCATTATCATCCATTTGAGTGAATCTTTCAACGTCTTCATCGGTTGCTGAGCTTTTTCCGCGGTATAAAAAATATTTCAAATTTTCTGTCGCAGGCAAATTAATTCCTTGAGAAACCAAATATTTTGCTCTTTCTAAGATTTTAACCAAAAGAAACTCAGCCAAAGCCGAAGTTTTATGATAATATACCTGCCAATACATGAACATTCTTGCTGTCAAAAAATTTTCAATAGAATAAATTCCTTTCGCATCAATCACCAATTCGCCTTCTTCGCAAACGTTCATCATCGAAATAATCCTTTGTGTATTGATATTTCCCTCTGAAACTCCTGTGAAAAAGCTATCTCTCTTCAAATAATCCAATCTGTCAACATCCAACTGAGAAGAAATAAGCTGATTGAAAAATTTTCTATGATATTTCCCCTGAAACATTTCAATAGCAACATTAAGTTGGCCATTAAACTCAACATTTAATCGATTCATCAATAATAATGAAAGATTTTCGTGATGCCAGTCGTCCATCAGCATACTTTCTAACGCGTGAGAAAACGGTCCGTGACCAATATCATGCATTAAAATTGCCAACATTGCTCCTTTTTCTTCTTCATCAGAAATTTTAACTCCTTTTTGTTTTAAAGTCTCCAAAGCCGTAAACATCAAATGCATTGCACCCAAAGCATGATGAAATCTTGTATGGGTAGCACCCGGAAAAATTAAAGTTAAAAGCCCGGTCTGGGAAATCCTTCTCAGCCTTTGAAAATAGGGATGTTCGATGATGTCGAATAAAATTTCGTGAGGAATTTTGATGAATCCGTGAACAGGATCATTGATGATTTTAAGCTTATTCTGCATTGAAATGTCAGTATTTGTACACAAATTTAGGGATTTTAAATTTTAGGGTTGATTAAATTAGTATTAAAAACTTCCGGCTTAAACACAAATAGCACAAACTTTTTCACGAATAACACTAATTAAAAAAGTTAAGTTTTGGCTAAAGTCAATAGATTGGGACTATTTTTACTAAGCGGGCTAAAGCCCGCTCCTATTGATACAAAGCTCTATATCATTTGTGAAAAAACTTGTGCCATTTGTGTTTAAAAATTATCTTTGATATAAATTCGAACACCCTTTCATGAGAAAGTTCTCACTTTTTATCATCATCTTTTTAAGTATCAATTTTTCGGCACAAAAATTATCTGAGACTCAAAAATTGGAATCCCTTTGTAAAGTCTGGGGATTCTTAAAATATTATCATCCAAATGTTGCAAAAGGAAATCTCGATTGGGATAATCAGCTTTTCCAGAAATTAAATGAAATTGAAAAAATCAACGATAAAAGTCAATTGAATGAATTTTATTCTAACTGGATAGACAGTCTTGGGAAAGTTGAAACTTGTGAGCAATGTAAAAAAGAGGATAATAAAATCTATTTCTTGAAAAACTTTGATCTCAACTGGATCAATAATCAGAATATCTTTTCAGAAAATACAACCCAGAAACTCAATTATATTCAGGATAATAGAAACATTGGCGACAATTATTATTTCGGGCTCGGTGGAAGAAAAGTATTTTTCAGAAACGAAAATTCTTATGGATCAAAATTTACCTCTAAAGAAATCAGCCTTTTAGAATTATTCAGATATTGGAATTATGTAGAATATTTTTTCCCTTACAAATATAAAACAGATCAAAACTGGAATGATGTTTTAACAGAGATGATTCCGAAATTTATCAAGATTAATAATGATGAAACTTATCATTTAACATTAGCCGAACTGGTTACCAAAACAGATGATTCTCATGCTTTTCTGTTTTCACCATTCATTAGTTTACATCAATATGGGAGAAGAAAAATTCCTGTTGAATATAGTTATGCAGAAGGAAAATTGATTGTTACTAAAATTAATTCCAACAAATTTAGTGAAGAAAATCCGTTGAAAATCGATGATGTAATTTATGATGTTAACGGAAAAACGATTCCACAAATGGTCAATAGTTTTGGAAAATATATTCCGGCTTCGAATTCTTGGGGGAAAATTAAAAAGGTAAAAAATCTTTTTCTCTTTACCAATAATGATTCAATTGCTCTTAGACTTGAACGAAACGGACAGAATTTAGCTATTAAAGCAAAAGCATATCTGCTCAAAGATATTATCAATGAAAAACTGCGACACCGGAAAAATGGGAGTTTGTTGATGATGAAAGAAAAATCGGCTATGTAAACATGGGAATTATTGAAAGGAAAGACCTGGATGAGATGTATAAAAATCTGAAGGAAACAGAATCCATTATTTTTGATCTCAGAAATTATCCAAAACAGACGATCTTACCTTTAAGCAAATTATTACTTCCAGAAAATACTATTTATTATCAGTTCAATTTTCCTGAAACCCATTATTTGAGCAAATTTTACAGCCGAAAAAATAGCATTGGCCGAAAAAACGATGCTTATTATAAAGGAAATGTGGTGGTTTTGGTTGATGAAAATACCCAAAGCCAAGCCGAAACCACGACTATGATGTTTAAACAACATCCCAAGGCAAAAATTATTGGAAGTAACACTTCCGGAGCCAATGGAGATATCATAAGATTCAACATTGCGGATCTGGAGACGAGTTTTACCGGATTGGGCGCCTATTATCCTGACGGAAGAGAAACCCAGCGAATAGGAATTATCCCTGATATTATTATAAAACCTACCGTAAAAGGCATTAAAGAAGGAAAAGACGAAGTTTTGGAAAGAGCTTTGGAATATATAAAAACTCAAGCAAAATGATGATAAAAGCATCTATTGATTTTTCATTAAAAAGCATACTATTTATCACGCAAATGCGTTATCTTCATAGTCGATTATTACAATGAAAACGCATCAAAATTTTTAACTAAGATTTAACTTTTAAAGTCTTTATTTTCGTAGATTTTACGAGCTTTTGGTCGCAATTTTGATATACTAACCCTGAAAAATTAAATTATTATGTCGGAAAAGATATTATGGATAGATGATGAAATAGATTTACTTAGACCTCATATCGTTTTTTTAGAGAAAAAAGGTTACCACGTAACCCCTGTAAATAATGTAAATGAGGCATTAGAATTAATAGATTCGGAAAAATTTGCACTTACTTTAATAGATGAAAATATGCCTGGAATTTCCGGGCTTGAGGCTATTCCTATGATCAAACAAAGAGATAGTTCTCTGAAAATAGTGATGGTTACAAAAAGCGAAGAGGAACATATTATGGAAGAAGCCATTGGTTCACAAATCGCAGATTATATTCTGAAGCCTGTAAATCCTAATCAGATCTTATTGTCATTAAAGAAAAATCTTCAGGAAGACAATCTTGTTGAGCAAAAGACAATTTTACAATATCAGCAGGAATTCAGAAACCTTTCTATGGAACTTTCTTATTTAAGAACGTATCAGGATTGGGCTGAATATTACAAAAAAATCCTTAGTTGGGAAATTAAGTTTGATAAAGTTGCAGATAATGAGTTTGCAGATCTTTTACAGTCTCAAAAAGAAGAAGCCAATATTCAGTTTGCTAAATTTATTGAGAATAACTACGAAGATTGGCTGAATGGAAATGAAAAACCATTAATGAGCCACACCCTTTTCAAAGAAAAAATAAAACCGGAAGTAGAAAAAGAAAAAGTTCTTTTACTGATGGTTGATAACCTTCGTTATGATCAGTGGAAAGTAATTGAACCTTTATTCACTAAATATTACAATAAAGTTTCAGAAGATTATTATTACAGTATTCTTCCGACAGCTACACAGTATGCCAGAAATTCTTTCTTCGCAGGTTTAATGCCTTCTGAGATCGAAAAACGTTTCCCTGAAAAATGGTTCAATGATAATGAAGACGGAAACAAGAACGAATTTGAGCGTGATTTCTTAGAAGATCAAATGAAGAGAATTGGTTTAGGCTCTAAATCAATGAAATATTTAAAAGTTTTGAATGCCGATTTTGAAAGAAAAATTTACGATGATTTCAATCAGCACAAAAACAATGATCTTTTGGTGATCGTTTATAACTTTATTGATATTCTTTCCCACGCAAAAACAGACAATCATATTGTTGACCAATTGATTCGTGATGATAAAACTTTCCGTTCTTTAACATCGAACTGGTTTGAAAATTCATCTTTAATAAAAATCATCAAACTGGCTGCTGAAAGCGGTTACAAATTGGTCATCACAACCGATCACGGAACAGTTTACGTTAAAAAACCCAGTAAAGTTGTGGGTGACAGAGAAACATCTACTAATATCCGTTATAAAACAGGTAAAAGTTTAACCTACGACGACAGGGACGTGTGGGCGATTACAAATCCTGAGAAGTTATTTTTACCAAAAGGAAATTTAAGCTCTAAATATATTTTCGCTAAGAATAATATTTTCCTGGCTTATCCTAAAAATTATAATCACTTTGTGAATTATTATAAAGAAACCTACCAACACGGCGGAATATCATTGGAAGAATGTATTATTCCGATAAGTATTTTAGAACCCAAATAGTTTTTTTCATAGTTTATTTAAGTTTGGGTAATATGGGAAGCGGAAAAAATCAATAGATTTTTTCCGCTTCTTTTTTATATTTTTGAAACATGAGATTAATTACTTACAACGTAAACGGAATCAGAGCTGCTTTTACCAAAGATTTTCTTGGCTGGCTGAAAACTGCTGACCCGGATATCATCTGCATCCAGGAGAGTAAAGCAGGAAACGATCAAATAGACATCGAAAGCCTTGAAAAATTAGGCTATCATAGTTATTGGCATTCTGCCGTGAGAAAAGGTTACAGTGGCGTCGGAATCGCTTCAAAAATAAAACCCAATCATATAGAATATGGCTGCGGTATTGAAAGCTATGATAATGAAGGAAGAATTATCCGCGCAGACTTTGATGGCTTCTCTGCAATTTCTGTATATGTACCATCTGCTTCGAATATTGAAAGGCTTGAATTTAAAATGCAGTTTTGTCATGATTTTTTAGCTTACATTAAAGAATTAAAAAAAACTATTCCTAATCTTATTATTTCGGGAGACTTTAATATCTGTCATGAAGCCATTGATATTCACAATCCTGTTGGCCTAAAAAACACTTCCGGCTTTTTACCAATGGAAAAAGAATGGATGACCAGTTTTATCGAGGAATGTGAATTGATAGACAGTTTCAGGTTTTTTAATAATGAGCCCGACAATTACACTTGGTGGAGTTACAGACAGAATTCCAGAGCCAATAATAAAGGCTGGAGACTGGATTATAACTTTGCATCTTATTCATTAAAAGAAAAGCTTTCCAGAGCCGTTATTTTAAAAGAAGCGGTGCATTCGGATCACTGCCCTGCTTTAGTAGAAATTAATATATAAAAAAATAAAAGCCAGCTTATTCAGCTGGCTTTGCAATTTAATCATAAATGTTAATCGACAATTTCATATTCCACCGGAATCGTACCGCGACCGGCATCTCCGATTTCTTCGAACGCGGCTTTAGACATATCTAAAGCTCTTGATGAATGGAAAGGTCCTCTATCATTAATCTTCACTATTACCTCTTTTCCATTGTTCAGATTGGTTACTTTAATAGTTGTACCAAAAGGAAGCGTTCTATTAGCTGCAGTAAGCTTTGAATTATCAAAGATTTCTCCGCTGGCCGTTTTTCTACCGTTAAATTTATCGTGGTAGTACGATGCATAACTTGTTTTCTTCGCATCTGTGGCATTATTCTTGAAAGAATAAACACCAAAGGTTGAAATCATCATTATGATTACGAGAATGAATCTTTTCATCATCTTGAAATTTTATTGGTTTTGACTCAGCAAATGTATCATGAATATGGTAAAGTCCACAGTCGAAATGTTAAAAAACGTTAACGAAAACCCAATTCTATCCCAACGACCTCTGTAACTCCCTATTAACAGGCTTATTAGAGCACATTGTTAAAAAGTGTTAAAAATAGAGTTAAAAAGTTAACAAAATTAACTAATCAAGGCATAATTTAAAAAAGAAAAAATTAAAAGTCACTGAAAATCAATATTTTAAAATTTTTAGCAAGTTTTAATAAATCTATTAAAAAAATCAATAAAAATATCTTCTCATTTTTCATTTAGAATGCAGAAATCTTTTCATTAAAATATTCTACATAATAACGAAAAGTTTTTCTATAAAGAAAAAACTTAACATATTATCTACATTTAACTTTATGTAATAATATAAAGCTTTAAATAATTAATTGAAAACAAAAAAACCAATGAGATAACTCATTGGTTTTATATTTAGAATATAGATATACCTTATTTAGTATATTCTACAACATAATCATATGTTCCGGCAGGATAAACTACAGACATACTAGGAGAACCTGTAATAAGGTTACCGTTAGTAATATCATAAGAATAAACTCCGTTAGCAAAAACACTTCCTGTACCAGCTTTGAAAACTGTTACTCTGTAAATACCAGCCGTTCCACTAGCAGGAACTGTAATAGCTCCATCAAGATAAGATGTAGGTGCAGTAGAAGTACCACTTGCTACAAATCTTCCTTTTTTAGCGTAAACAGGATTGTTATTTACTAATGTATTAGTAGCAACTTCTGTAGTGCTTACATTGAACTTTGGACTAGATCCAACTGGTACCCATCTACCCGCAGTAACAGATCCGTTAACAGCGCCATTTGGATTAGAGAAGTAATAGAACCCAGCCGTCAAACCAGTAGTTTGAGTGGTCAATAAAGGATCTGCAGTAGATCCTGAAGTAGCAGTATTATAGACTAACATTCCATCAAAATAAGAAGGGAATGTAATACCATCAGCAGCTGTTGTATCAAATCTGAAAAGTGTCAAATCTGTATCAGGATAAACTAAACCTTTTCCTATACTGTTTGATGAAGATGCAGATGTATTAAAGTTTGTACTGGCATCTAAAAATGCATTTGAATCAGCAACATTATTTTGAATAACTTGATTTGAGTTTACTTGAGCTGAAATCTTTGTTAATGATAAAGATGTTAGCAGAACTATATAAATACTAAATTTTTTCATTTTTTATGTTTTTATTAATTAAACGAAATAGCCACCCACGCAGTACCATCACTGATAAAAGCCTTAGATCTGTTTTGAGCTAAACTACCTGATAGAAGAGTATTGCCTCCTTCAGATTGAACAACTACAGTTCCTGCTGCAGTATTATTATTAGCCACATAAATCATTCTACCAACGTTACCTGCCGCATTCGGTAGATTGATATTGAAACCACCACCAGCTTTTGTAATGATAAAGAAATCACTTGCAAGTGCAGTATAAGCAGCAGTTGTTGACAAAATCGTAACATTACCTCTAGTACCTTCATACCTTTGAGCAGGTGCGGCAGCTCCACCACCTACAGCAACCCAAACAGAATTTGGTGCATCATAATAATAGAATCCAGTCGCAGTTACATTCACTGTTTTTCCAGTTCCTGCACCATCTATAGCATTAACAAATACAAGAGCACCATTTTGGTTGGTTGCTAAAGTTCCATTGCCATAAGCAGCATTTTTAGCTTCCAATTCAGCTCTTGACATACGAGGGACTAAAAGCGCATCAGGTCTAGCGGGATCTGTGCTAGCTGTAACATCTAAAGTAGCGGCAGGTGTAGTTGTGTTGATACCTACACGCCCCTGTTGAGCTTTAGTAAGCGCTGTCATGCATGCAAGTACAGTCGCTGTTAATAAAATTTTTTTCATAAGTTTTTAAAGATTTTAAATTACATTTTTCATCAATGATATTTATTCAAAATGGGACAACTCAGCCCAGTTTGTGCCTTAACAAATAGAAACCGAAACAAATTATAAGGATTATATCCTCAAAAACTGTTTCATTTTCGACTTAGTTTTAAATATCTAACGTTCAGTAAATAGCATTATAAAAATCTATTCATACCGCAAAGTTAATACTTTATTATTTAACTGCAATACTCTGATATAAAAAGTTTTGAAAATTCATTTCAACAAAACTCAAATAACACTGAAAATCAACTGGTTACCTAAAGTACTAAAATATGATAAAATATGTTAATTTTTATTAATACTTAATATAAATTTATATATACTGTATTATTAATGAAATATATATTTAGAATTCACTAATAAATGAGATATTTTAAACTAACTCTCCATACAAATCGAATTCCTCAGCAGAAGTAATCTTAACTTCAGCAAATTCGCCAATTGAGATATAAGTACTGTCTGCAGAAACCAACACAGTATTGTCTACATCAGGAGAATCATATTCTGTTCTTCCAATAAAATAGTTGCCTTCTTTTCTATCAAATACACATTTGAAAATTTTTCCAATTTTTTCCTGATTCTTTTCCCAAGAAATTTGCGACTGCAATTCCATGATCTCTTCTACCCTCGCTTCTTTTACCTCCTGAGGAATATCATCCTCCAAAACATAAGCTGTAGTATTTTCTTCATGAGAATAAGTAAAACAACCCAATCTGTCAAATTTTTGTTCTCTTACCCACTCCTTCATTTCCTGAAATCTTTCTTCGGTTTCTCCGGGATATCCAACGATTAAAGTTGTTCTAATTGCCATATCAGGAACTTTCTCTCTGAATTTTGCAAGAAGTGCATCCGTTTTTTCGTGAGTAGTACCTCTCTTCATCGATTTCAATAAATCTGAATTGATGTGTTGAAGCGGAATGTCTATATAATTACAAACCTTAGGTTCTTCTCTGATAATATCTAAAACATCTTCAGGAAAACCACTTGGGAAAGCATAATGAAGACGAATCCATTCTACTCCTTCTACTTTTACAAGTTCTTTTAATAAATCTCCAAGTGCACGCTTTTTATAGATATCTAAACCGTAATAGGTAAGATCCTGGGCTATTAGAATTAATTCTTTAGTTCCTTTTTTTGCCAGTTTCTGAGTCTCGGAAACTAATTTCTCAATCGGCGTAGAAGTGTGGCCACCACGCATTAAAGGAATTGCGCAAAAAGAACATGGTCTGTCGCAACCTTCAGATATTTTTAAATAAGCATAATGTCTTGGAGTAGTTGTTAATCGCTCTCCAACAAGCTCATGCTTATAATCTGCGCCTAAATGTTTCAATAAAACAGGAAGATCTCTGGTTCCAAAGTACTGGTCTACATCAGGGATTTCCTTGATCAAATCCGGCTTATATCTTTCAGAAAGACAACCTGTTACAAAAACTTTTTCAACTTCACCTCTGTTTTTAGCCTCTACATACTCCAGAATCGTATTAATAGATTCTTCCTTGGCATTATCAATAAATCCGCAGGTATTGATAACAACGATATCACCCTTATCCTCATGCACCACTTCTTTTCCATTGGCTTTCAGCTGGCTCATCAACACTTCAGAGTCATACACATTCTTTGAGCAACCGAGTGTGACGATGTTAATTTTCTTTTTACCTATGGATTTTGTACGCATCTTTTTGATTTTGAGTTTGCAAAGATACGAAATATTGAAGAGTATGAATTAAAAAAAAGAAAACCACTTTAATAAAATGGTTTTCAATATACTATTTAAAAGTTTCTATCTTTAAAGGTTGGAGAATTTTGATCTTTCTCTGAAAGAATCATATCATTTGGACCAACTTTCCAATCGATATTCAGCTCAGGATCATTAAATTTCACGCTTCCCTCCGATTCTTTATTGTAAAAATTATCACATTTATAAGCAAAAACAGCTGTTTCACTTATCACAGAAAACCCGTGTCCGAAGCCTCTTGGTATATATAACTGAAGCTTATTTTCTTCGGTAAGCTCTATTCCGAACCATTTACCAAATGTTGGAGAATCTTCTCTAAGATCAACAGCAACATCCCAAACCTTCCCCTGCAAACATGAAACAAGTTTAGCCTGAGCATGCTCTCCTTTCTGTAGGTGCAATCCTCTTAAAACTCCATAAGAAGACTTTGAAATATTATCCTGAACGAAATGGCCGTTCATAGAAGTAAGTTCTTCAAATTTTTTTTCATTAAATTTCTCAAAGAAATAGCCTCTGTCGTCTTCAAAAATATTAGGCTCTATTATATAACAGTCTTTGAGTGGTGTTTCTTTTATTTTCATAGTGTCAGTATAGTTTAAAAGCTAGCTACAAATTTACTTTATTATTTTGAAAATTGTTTTCAACAAAACTCTTAAATCTTCAGTAAAGGACATCTTTTCTAAATAATTTAAATTCATCTTTACTTTATCTGGAAATATGACTTCAATATTATATAATATTGGATCTTTTTGAGCCCTTAATAAAAATTCTTCGTTACTATATTTTATACTAGCCTCAGAAGTTAATCCTGGTTTTAGTTGTAAGACTTCCCTATTATTTCCTTGAAGTTTATCGTAATACCCTTCAATATCTGGGCGTGGACCTACAAAACTCATTTCTCCTTTAATAATATTAAATAATTGGGGAAGTTCATCAAGCTTAGTTTTTCTCAATAATAAACCTAAATAAGAGCTTTTGTTAGTTTTTCCATTAATTGTTTTAAATTTATAAATTGTAAAAATTTTACCGTACTGGCCTACTCTTTTTTGACAAAAAATACCATTTGACTTTGTATCAATACTAATTACAATAAACAAAATAATGAATAAAGGTACCATCAGAATAATCAAAATGATTGAAAAAATGAAATCAAAAATGATCTTCCAATGTTTATAATGATTCATTGATAATAGAACTAAAGCTTAAAAAAACTTAACGATAACATTAGCAATTCTTTCTCTTTCTTCATCAGAAAGATTAGACCCTGAAGGTAAACATAGCCCATCTTCAAATAATTTTTCGGAAACATTAGTTCCGTAATAAGGTACATCAGCAAAAATTGGTTGCATATGCATAGGTTTCCATAATGGTCTAGATTCTATATTGTCTTCTAAAAATGCTAATCTTAAATCTTCTCTTGTTTTACCGACAATAGTAGGATTAACAATGATCGAAGAAAGCCAATGGTTTGAATAAAAATCAGAATTCGGTTCAGAAAAAACTTCTACTCCTTCAATTTTTTCAAAGATACTCACATAAAAATCATGCATTGCTCTTCTTGCATCTACACGATCTTGTAACACTTCCATTTGTCCTCTACCAATACCTGCTACAATATTACTCATTCTGTAATTGAAACCAATATGTGAGTGTTGATAATGAGGAGCATTGTCTCTGGCTTGAGTAGACAAAAATACCGTTTTATCTTTATCTTCTTTTGTATGACAAACTAATGCACCTCCACCAGAGGTTGTGATAATCTTATTTCCGTTAAAACTTAAAATCCCAAAACGCCCAAAAGTACCACAAGACTGACCTTTATATTTTGAACCTAAAGCTTCTGCAGCATCTTCAATGAGATCAATTTCATATTCATTAGCAATAGAAACTATTTCGTTCATTTTTGCAGGCATTCCATACAGATGAACTACAATAATAGCTTTTGGTTTTTTACCATTTTTAATTCTATCTTCAATAGCTTCTTTTAAAGCTTTCGGACACATATTCCATGTATCTGATTCACTATCAATAAACACAGGAGTTGCTCCGCAATATGAAATCGGATTTGCAGAAGCAGAGAACGTCATTGACTGGCATATAACCTCATCACCATGCTCAACTCCACATTCTATTAAAGCTAAATGAATAGCCGCTGTCCCCGCAGATAAAACCGCAACATTTACATCTTTACTTAAAAAAAGTTCTAAATCTTTTTCGAACCCATCTACATTAGGCCCCAATGGAGCTACCCAATTTTCTTTGAAAGCTTCATTTATATATTTTAATTCGTTGCCTCCCATGTGAGGAGAGGATAACCATATTTTCTCAGACATTATAGTGATTTTTACTTAGTTATATATTGTTGATTATTAACTTATAAAATTGATTAATTCTTTAAGATTATCTATTATAAAATGAGGTTTGTGTTCTAAAGATTCATCAAAATTTTGCTGATGAATATTTCTTCCTTTATCTTTTAGCGCTATCGTTTGCCACCCCAAATAATTTGGGGTGATAAAATCTTTCTTTGGATTGTCACCTATATAAAAATAGTCTACATTAGTATCCATCATAAATACTTTATAATTATTTTCATTCGGCTTGGTGCTTCCAAATTCTTCAGAAATAATAATTTCATCAAAAAGAGATTCTATATTTAAAGCTTTAAGCTTATTTCGCTGTGTTATTGATCTACCATCTGTTATCAATCCTAACTTATAATCTCGTTTTTTTATATACTCTAAAACATAATTAACATCCTCATTTACTTCAAGAAGCGGATAATGATTTCTGTAGATATCTAAAAGTTCATGCTTACTAACCGCATATTCGGACTCTAAAAAACTAAAAGTATCTTGTTTGTCTTTATAAGAGGTAATCATTTTTTCAAATAACTGCCCCGAATTATTTTCATCCAATATACTAGCAATTCTTAAGTAAGCAGATTCCAGATAGTCTATTTCATACATTAAAGTGTCGTCAAGATCAAAAATAATATATTTATTCTTCATAATTATGAACTAAAACTTCATCGTCATATCTTAACATTAATAAATTATCTTCCCAATCTTCAAAATAAGGAATTTCTTCATTAAATAAATATTCTTTTATGATCCACTCAGGATAGTTTGCTCCTGCTAAATAACTTAGCGGATATCCACCTCCGAATCTTGAATTTATCTCAATAGCAATAATTCTTTTTTCTATTGGATGAAAGAAAAACTGCATTGTAAGACATCCTACAGCTCCTTCTATTTTGGATAAATTACTTTTAACATAATTTACTATTTCGTTTTTGGAAGTTACTCCTTTATTAACTTCACCGGCTCTTATAAATATACGTTTTCGAGGAACTATACATTTTAATTCACCATTTTTATCATAATAGGTATCTACTGTATATTCGTCATAAACATCATGATCAATATACTCCATAAACATAAGTTTAGGATTCTGAAAATGATATTCTGTTAATTCTGAAAAATCTCTTATTAGGAATGTATCTTTACTTAATGACCCGTCATAAGGTTTAATGAACAAAGGAAAAGTAACATTTTTTTTATCAACTTCTTGAGGAATATCTATGTTGTTTTCTTTAAAAAACTCATTAATGATTCTCTTATCTCTACATTTTTTAATAAAATCCTCCGAAGAGATAATTGGGGTTATACCATTTTGCAAAAGAAGTTCTCTGTTTTCAGCTAAAACAATAAGTTCGGTATCAATTGTTGGAATAATAATCTTTATTTCCCAGTTTTTACAAATTTCTAATAATTTGGAAATATAATCTGCATCTGTAACTCTGCAAATTTCTTTAGATCCATCTGAAACATGACAAGCAGGCGCCAGCATTGGATTTAAATCTACTGTAAAAACCTTTCCTGTTTTATCTACTTTTCTAATTTCTTTCTGAAAAGCACGAACTAAAGAAACTCTCTGCCCTGCAGATGTTATAAGTATATTATTCATTTCCTTCTTTTGTAAACATTTCCATTGTTGCTTGCCCTTCCTGTGCTATGCCTTCTCTTATAAAAACTTTTTTTATCGTAAGGAAAAAGATTTTCACATCTAATAAAAAAGAGAGGTTATCCACATACCAAACATCAAATTCAAACTTTTTTTTCCATGAAATAGCATTTCTTCCATTTACCTGTGCCCAACCGGTTATGCCAGGTTTCACTTCATGTCTTCTTCCTTGAAAAGCATTATATATTGGCAAATATTGAACCAAAAGAGGTCTTGGTCCTATAAATGACATATTTCCTTTTAGTACATTAATAAGTTGTGGAATTTCATCCAAAGATGTTTTTCTAACGAATGAACCAACAGATGTAAGTCTTTCAGCATCTGATAAAAGATTTCCGTCTGTCCCTTTTTTATCATTCATTGTCTTGAATTTTATTATTTCGAAGATTTTACCATTTTTTCCAGGTCTTTTCTGAAAGAAAAAAGGTTTACCATCGTTCGCAAAAAATAGGCAGATTGTAATGACCAAAAAGATTGGGCTTAAGACAATTAATCCTACTGCAGCGAAAATAACATCCAAAATCGGTTTAAAAATAGATTGATACATTTTCATTTATCCTATTTTATATTAATAATCTTTTGGTAAGAATCTTCCACTTTAAAATCATTTACTAGGAAATCCCAACTTTTCTGTCTCATTTCTTCAAACTTTTCAGGAGCCATTTCTATCAATGAATTAATAGCTTCTGTCATTTGATGTATGTCATCAGAATAAACGGCAATTCCGCAACCATTGTTTACAATATCTGTACCTATATCCGTATTATTATCTGTAGCTGCAATTATAGGCATTTTAAATTCAAGATATGAAAGTAATCTGGATGGATAATTCGGAATTGTAAAATCTTTATGCAAAAATATGAGTCCGACATCACAAACTCTTATCAGTAAATCAAAATCACTTTTCGGCAAAGCAGATAGTAAAATAGTATTCTGAGGATTATTGATGCTAACCCAACTTTCAATTTTATTATATTCTGTACCTGAACCTACGATGATAAAAAATAATCTTTCATCATTTTTCTTTGCATCCAAAGTTTGCAAAAGAAAATCAATTCCTTGAGGTTTTCCAAGACTTCCTCCGTAAATAAATATTTTTCTATTGTCAGGAATTTTATATTTAGTCTTAATTTTCACCTTATCTTCATTTGAAACATCATTAAATAGCTGTATTTCAATTGAATTAGGATTAATTTCAACTTTATTATTTGGAATGTATGGATTATGATTTAAAACGTAATCAGCGTTTGCTTTAGACATACATCCTATCTTGTCGGAAATATTATATAAATCTTTTTCTTTATTTCTAAAATAGCGATATATGATACCTTTTTTAGAAATAAACTTCATATCTACAGCATTTTGAGGGAAAATATCCTTCAATAGTAAATACGTTTTAACATTATCTCTTTCCTTAAAATATTTTATAAGATTGGTAAATGTAATAGGAGGTGTAGAATAAAGTATTAAATCAAACTTCACATCAAAAAATCTCTTTTTAATAGCTCTTAGAAACAGTTTTTCTATGGATATTGTTGATAATCCTTTTTCTATAAAATTAGTTTTCTGAATATTAAGTGTTCTTACATTTAAAAACTTTGTATTGCCTTCTGTTTTTATTGTACTTTTTTGTTTTTCACGCCTTTCTGTAGGAGAAACGATATATAGATGATGCTCGTGATTAGAAAATTCACGCATCAAATCATGATAAATACTGCGTTGCTGCAGTGTTTCAATTTTAACTAAGGTAAGGAATAATACATTCATATTTATTTCTTACTCCAAACTACTCTATTAATATAATCTGTGTAACTTAAAATGATTCTTACCACTTTTTCAGAAACATTTGGCATAGAATAATCGGCTACAGGTCTGTAGTTTCTTTCTTTTCCTACTTTTTGCTGTTGAAGTTGCGTCAATCCCTGTAAAATTCTTTCCGGTGACAGTCCTACCATCATTACAGATGCTTCTTCCATTGCTTCAGGTCTTTCATGAGCATCTCTGATATTAAGAGCTCTGAAATTCAAAATAGATGATTCTTCAGAAATCGTTCCAGAATCAGATAAAACAGCATAGCTTCTCATTTGAAGAGCGTTATAATCATGGAAACCAAGTGGTTTTAAAAACTGAATTTCCGGTCTCATTTCTATCTGTTTCATATCAATCATATTTCTTGTTCTAGGATGAGTAGAAACAATAATAGGATATCCAAATTTTTCAGCAATAGCATTAAGGCTTTCCATTAAGCCATTAAAATTCTTTTCAGAATTAATATTTTCTTCTCTATGTGAAGAAACTACAAAATATTTTCCTTCTTCCAAGTTCAATCTGCTTAAAACATCAGAACTCTCAATTTGAGGTAAGTAATGATTTAAAACCTCAAACATAGGAGAACCCGTTTTAATAATCCTGTCTGCAGGAAGTCCTTCTCGCAATAGATATTCACGGGCAATATCAGAATATGTTAAATTAACATCTGACGTATGATCTACAATTTTACGGTTTGTTTCTTCAGGAACGCGCTGGTCAAAACATCTGTTTCCTGCTTCCATGTGGAAAATAGGAATTTGTCTTTTCTTAGCTGGAATTGCACAAAGACAAGAATTTGTATCACCTAAAACCAAAAAAGCATCAGGTTTCAGGTCTTCAAGAAGCGGATCTATTTTAATTAAAATATTTCCTACGGTTTCTGTTGCCGTTTTTCCTGCTGCATCTAAAAAATAATCAGGTTTACGAAGTCCCAAATCTTCAAAGAAAATTTGGTTAAGTTCATAATCGTAATTCTGACCTGTATGTACTATAATATGTTCAACAGCATCAGAGGCATCTAAAGCCGATAATACCCTTGATAATCTAATGATTTCCGGTCGTGTTCCCACAACTGTTACTACTTTTAATTTTTTCATATTTGATATAATAGATGCAAAAATAATGTTTTTTTATAAGATTAAAATATTTAATATTGTTGTAAATATTAATCATTATGAGATTACTTTTTTGTTTATTACTTTTTACAAGTTTTACTTTTGCACAGAAATATAATATAAAAGATTATGGCGCCAATGGAAATGGAAGTTTTGACAATTCTACTGCAATACAGAAAGCAATTGCAGATATTAAAACTAAAAATGGTAAAAAATCTTCCATTCTTTATATTCCTGCAGGTAATTATCTTATATCTCAGCCAATTATTCTAAATAAATATGTTTCCATAGAAGGCGAAGGTACCGGCATATCTGTTATTAAAGTTTCTACAAATAATAGTGAAGGAATTATTTTAGAGGATAATAAAAATGAAAAAGATATATATCAAGGTTATAATACGATTAATAATTTGTCCATTTTAGGACCCGATTTTGATAAAAATCCTTATAGCTGGAAAGATATAAAACAAAATAATCCTAAAAGTGTTGGAATAAAAGTTTTAGGATTAAGAAATAGAATCTCAAATTGTATTATTGACGGTTTTCTATGGAGTGGTATACAAATCGAGGGTAGCTATTACAATTATATCACTCAAAATTTTATTAAAAATAATAGAATTGGAATTACTATTGATAAAAACTCAACCAGCGCTTACATTAATAATAACGAGCTAAGAATTAATTCAATAGGATTACTCATACAAGATAATTCATATGCCAATTTTATTAATAACAACATGATAGAGTCTAATTTGGCTCATTTTCTTGATCCTGATAAAAGCGAAAAAGATCCTGAAATTTTAACAGCAGGAAAAGGAATTGTTATAATTAATTCTTTTAATAATTATGTTGAAAATAATTATTTTGAGCAGCATTTTACCAATATTGTATTAAAAAATGCAAAAGACAATATTTTTAATTCGAATTTTATTGCATTGGGAAATCTAATGCCCGAGTATTCTAAAAACCAAAATATACTAAGATTTGAAGGTAAAATAACCAACAATGTATTTAGTAATAATACAGTTATGGGATCAAATGAAAACATTAATACCAATAAGATGATTTTATCTAATACTGAGGATTATTCAACTAATAAATTAGATTTCGGTAAGGCTAAAAATGATCGAATTAAAATCGAATTAAAAAAGAGTCTTAATAATAAACTACCTCAAATCCCATAAAATTTTATACTTCTACAAAATAGGTATCCGAATCTTCAGGATTAAAGGGCTCATTGATCCAAAAAATAGTATACAGTTCTTCTTCTCCAATATTTTTAATATTATGGGTATACCAAATCGGCATATCTACATAAGTCGGCTCATTACCATCCAGATAGAAGTCTAGAACCTCATCAGAATCAATTTTTCTTAATTGTATTAAAGCTTTACCTTTTATCACAGCAAATCTTTCGATTTTTCTTGTGTGAAAATGATTTCCCCGGGTAATACCTGGAACTGTTGTTGAAAAAGAGCACTGCCCTCCAATACCAAGACGAATAACCTCAACGAAAGCTCCTCTTGGATCTGTATGCTGTGCAAATTTTACAGGATAATGATCTTTAATTTCGAAATAACAACGGAATGTATTGAAGAGATCTAAATCAAATTTTGTTTTTAATTCGGGAATTTCCCCGTTATCAAAATAAAGTTTTTTATAGTATTCGAGCTTGGAAAGGACTTCAGAAACTTTATTCACCGAAGTAAATGGAACTTCATATAAATCTTTTGTTTCCGCTGTTTCTATTTGATTAATAATTTCCTGAACCAATTCTCCGATATAAATAAGCTTCACTTCGCCATCATTATCAATCGTTGGATTTTCTCCATGAGTAAGTTTATGACAAAATGTAGCAATAAATGAATTATAGTTAGGCTTTCCGAAGGCTCCAAAGACATTTGGAATTATCATTCCTGTGAATTTTCCACCTACTTTTTTAGCCCATTCAGCGAAAAGTTCTCTCCCTTCTTTCTTTGATTTCCCATATAGATTATCTTTTTCTTCCTGAGAAGATGAAGAAAACAAAATATGAGCTTTTGATTGTGTCTTTTCTAGAGAAGCAATTAATTTTTCGGCTAAATTTATATTGGTATTATAAATTACTTCAGCATCAGAATGGCGATTCATTGCAGCCAAATGTACAATTACATCACATTTTTTTACAAACTCATCAAGTTTTTCTGAATTTTCAAAAAACTCTTTCTCAAAATAAATTCGTACAAATTTCTCAGGATTTAATCCTAATGTATTATATAAATGCGAACCAACAAAACCGTTTTGCCCTGTAATTCCTATTCTTTTCATTAATTATAATTTTTTAAAATAATCTATTGGAAATCGATAATCATCATCTATTTTTCCAAAAGAGTAATTAACCATTACTAATAGTTTTGATTTACTTTCCATAGCCTGAATGGCTGAAACATAGCCTTTTGGCATATGAAGTACATCTAATTTTTCCGAATAAAGTTGAAACTTTAAAATTTCTGAATCTTCATTCGGATTATCCCAATCATCAATTTTTATAAGCCAGATTATAAAACTTCCAGAAAGTACTGTAAACCAGCGTTTTTCTATTTTATGCCCCGTCCAGCCTCTTATAAATTTCGTGTCATTATTTTCAATGAAGTAAATTCTTTTTATTTCTGAAGCATCAAAAGTATTATTAAAAAAAATAATACCTCTATCATCAGAAAATTTTCCACCATCAATAATTTTAGGACAATCCATATTCTTAATCCGGATATTGCATTATATCTTCTCCTAATACTTCTTTTCTTATTAATGGAAGTTTTAATAACAATTTTTTCATTCCTTCAACACCTTGTTGTTCAGTATTATGAGAATGATAATCTTCTATTTTTGAAACATCTTCTGTACCTTCAGAAAAGTATTGAGCATAATTAAGATCTCTATTGTCAGCAGGAATTCTATAGAAATCTCCCATATCTTCTGCTTTCAACATTTCTTCACGTGTACATAGCGTTTCATATAATTTTTCACCATGTCTTGTGCCAATAACTTTTATAGGATTATCGGCTTTAAACATATCTTTTAATGCCTGTGCAAGATCTCCAATCGTTCCAGCAGGAGCCTTATTCACAAATAAATCTCCAGGATTACCATGTTCAAATGCAAATAGTACTAAATCTACAGCTTCTTCAAGAGACATCAAAAATCTCGTCATGTTAGGATCTGTGATTGTGATTGGATCACCGTTTTTAATTTGCTTTATAAATAATGGGATTACGGATCCTCTTGAAGCCATTACATTTCCATATCTGGTAAGACATACAACTGTTTCTTCAAGGTTTCGAGATGCAGCGACAGCTACTTTTTCCATCATTGCTTTAGAAATTCCCATTGCGTTGATTGGATATGCTGCTTTATCAGTACTTAGACAGATTACTTTTTTAACGTTATTTTTTCCGGCAGCATCAATTACATTCTGTGTTCCTTCAACATTTGTTTTCACGGCTTGCATTGGAAAGAATTCACATGAAGGCACTTGTTTCAATGCGGCTGCATGAAAAACATAGTCTACACCTCTCATTGCCGGCTCAATGCTTTTATAGTCCCTTACATCTCCAATATAAAATTTCAGCTTATCACTCTTAAACTGATTTCTCATATCGTCCTGTTTTTTTTCATCACGGGAAAAAATTCTGATCTCTTTGAAATGATTAGTATTTATAAATTTTCTTAAAACAGCAGTTCCAAATGACCCGGTTCCCCCGGTAATTAAAAGTATTTTATCTTGTATTTGCATAGAGTGTTTTTTTTATTGTTTTTTCAGGATAATTGATCAAAACCGCTTGGTATTTACCCTTAAATACAAAGAGACTTCCTGCAGCTGCACCAATTATTTCAAAATTATTAAAAAGTTTTTTAATGTCTTCCAATGAACCGGCACCCCCAAGTATTGTGAGCGGAATAGATAAGTTTTCACTTACTTTTTCCACCAACTTAATATCATATCCTTTGCCGGTACCATCTAAATCTATATTATTAATTATAATTTCTCCTACACCTCTTTTTTCAAGGTTTTTGAGAAGAGAAAATAAGTCTTGTTCTATGTATTTTTTTCCATTATTTATATATATGTTATAGTTTCCAAATATGTTCTTTTTTACATCTAAAACAGCCACCACACTTTGACTTCCTATATTTCCGGCTATAGATTGAATAATATTTGGTTCACTAAATATTGCACTGCTTATTGCTACTTTTTCAACGCCTAAGTTTAATATTTTTTGTGCCTGATCTGCATTTTTAATCCCTCCTCCATAACAAATCGGCATTCTTGACTGTGAAGCAATACTGTTAATAAGTTTATAATTAGGCTCATAATTTTTTGTACTCGCACTAATGTCAAAAATACATAATTCATCCACTTCTTTTTCATTAAAGATCTTCACTGCGTTAATTGGATCACCTATATAACGTGCATCTTTAAATTTTTTTGTTTTTACAAGGCCTTGCCCGTCCAATAATAAACTGACTATAATTCTGGGTTTTAGCATACTTATTTTAATTCAGCAAAGTTTTTCAAAAAAGTTTCACCGACTTTATGACTTTTTTCTGGATGACATTGAATTCCGAAAACATTTCCGTTTCTTATGATACTTGTAAATTTTTTGCCGTAATCAGTTACTCCATAACAATTTTCTAAATTTTCAGAGTGAAAATAATAAGAATGCAAAAAGTAGAAAAATTCTTTTTTATTCATATTATTAAAAATTGGATGATCAGCAACAGATTCAACTTCGTTCCAGCCCATATGTGGTAATTTGGATCTATGATGAATATTCTCAATATCAATCTTCTTTACCGTTCCATTAATCCAGCCTAATCCCTCAGCTATACCTTCTTCACTAGATTTTGCCATTAATTGCATTCCGACACAAACTCCCAATATATGTTTTTTTTCCTTTAACACCAACTCATCCAGTCTTTCTCTCATTCCTGAATTGTTTAGTTTTTGCATAACGTAATCAAAAGATCCAACGCCCGGAAGAATAATCTTATCAACATCTTCTAAATCATCCACTTGAGATGCAATTTTAACCTGAATGTCAAATTTTTTATAAATGTTTATAAATGCATTTATATTTCCGACACCATAATTAATAATTGTAATCATCTAAAAAGTCTTTTTTCTATTCCTAATAACTGACTAACCTTTATACCAATTCCGATAAGATTTCTTTTTGATTTAAAATCTTTATATGCCCTATTTGGTTGATTAAATATATGTAATAATTCTTTTGCTCCTAATCCTAATTTCTGTGCTACAAAATCAAATTCATTTTTTAGTGTAAGCTCGTCTAGTTCTGGCTTAGAAATTCTCTCTAAAGCTTCTTCACGAGTC
This sequence comes from Chryseobacterium limigenitum, assembly GCF_900114875.1. Classification (GTDB taxonomy): domain Bacteria; phylum Bacteroidota; class Bacteroidia; order Flavobacteriales; family Weeksellaceae; genus Chryseobacterium; species Chryseobacterium limigenitum. The sequence continues at coordinate 134,753 of NZ_FPKW01000003.1, read as the reverse complement.
ATTTGTCCTGTTAATATTAAACTAGAAAAATGAGCTCTTCTTTTATGAAAACCAAATTTTCTAGGCAACCAATAATCTTCAAAAAAACGAGTAAACCTTGATTCATGATGCTTATGTTGAAAAGGTTCCCAATCAAATTTTTCTTTCAGCAACATTTCAGCATCTTTCTTAATATATGGTACATAATTTAATGGATGAAAAACCTTCATTCCTAAAAAGTATTTATAATAAATCTTGTACTTTAAAATATCAATTATTGGAAAACTCTTAAGCTTATTATTTCCAAATTTTTTATAAATATCTTTAATTAAGATGGTATCTATGCCTGGATAAGCACCCCATTCTTCTGGCTCTCTGCAACATTCTGTTGAGTAATTTCCTCCTGTAAGAACATACTTTATATTATTTTTTCTGGCAAATTTATATAAGGCCGAAAAAAAAGCGGTGTCTTGTGGTAAATCCTGATCCGGAATCTGAGCTTTAAGAAAAGCCAATTGCAAATCTATCATTTCCTCCCAGTTGATTACTTCTGTATATAAATCTAATTCTAACTTATTGATCAATTTTTCAATATTACCAACTGCTTTATCCGTATTCCAACCTGCATCAACATGAAAAACGAGAGGCTTTAATTCCATTATTTCTTTCGCAATATATACTGCATAAGAACTATCCAGCCCTCCGCTTATACCAATAATACAATCAAAGTCTTTATTAGATCTATTTTTTTTTATTTTCTTAGCAATTTTTAATAATTGTTCTTCCCCAACACCATAATTCCAATTTGGTAAAATATTATTTACAAAATTTGTATAATAATCACTTTCACCTTTTTCATTGAAAACAATATTTGGATCTGATGTATCCATAATTGTTTTAGAACAAATTCTATATGGTATGTCTATTTTCATCAATATATTTTATGTTATCTTTTTTACAAAAAATTTAAATTTGTTTATTTTAATAAAACCTGAAGTATCTTTTCCTGATAAATACTTCGTCTATATTTCTTCAAAGCCTCATCTTTGTTATGTATTGCCACTTGGCTCAAATTATCTTTATTTGAAATAATTTGTTTCACAGCATTTTTCAAAGATAAAATTGATTTTTTTTCTACCAAAAAACCATTCTCAATATTTTTAAAAATAAATGGTATTCCGCTATGATCTGTTGTTACAACTACACATCCTGAAGCATAACTTTCTAAAATACTTATAGGTTGCCCTTCAAAAGGATAGTATGTGGGTAAACAAAATACATGACTCATGGCGTATATTTTTTTCTTTTCTTCTCCATCCACAAATTCTCCTAAATAATTAAGATTATGATTATCCTTAATCTTTTCAAAAAAATCATTTTTGTTTTCTTTATTATCAAACCCTCCCACAAAATTTATATTTATCTCTTTTTGATCTACTTTCGATAAAGATAAATATGCATCTACTAGCTCGTCATATCCTTTTCCAAAAATCAGGTTGCTTAAATAAAGAATATTTATTGGTTTTATATTATTAAATTTTCTTTTTATTTCATCATCCTCTACAAACAAAAAGTCTTCAGCAAAATTAGGGACTATATGTATTTTTTCTTCTGCTATTGCCTGCATAAATACATTATAATTCATTGAGCCTTCTACAAATACTCCTGCCAATTTTGTCATAAATTTTACATTAAAATGCTTTTGCCAGCCATCTTTAGAGAGTATATTTTTCATACCTTCTCCTCCCAGCATATGAATGTATGTTTTATTAAGATATTTTCTGCATAAAATATAAATTGCAATATCTCTCATATTCCCTAAAAAAGATTCTGCCAGGGATAGATAAATAATATCTTTATCTTTTCTTTCTTTCCAAACAGATAATAAAATTCTAAAAATTTCAAAAAATCTAAATAGACTTGTATTTTTCTGTAGTCGGGATTTACTTAAATTTATTACACTTACCTCATGATCATGTATAAGAGCTTCCAGTAAAACTTTTGAAGCTTTACTTTGTCCGTCCATGGGTGGAGGTATGGGTGCGATAAATAAAATTTTCATAGAGTACTATCCAACATAATTCAGTTACAGCCTTTAACAAGTCTATTTTCTAATTTTGCATCCTTTTTCCAACTATTTGTTCTATTTATACTTATGGTATCTAAATCTCTTACTGTACCGATGTAAAATTTCAGTTGATCATTCTTAAACTGATTTCTTATATCATCTTGTTTGTTCTCATCACGAGAAAAGATACGAATTTCTTTAAAATGATATTTATTTATAAATTTTCTTAAAACGCCGGTTCCAAAAGACCGTATACCTTTAGTAATAAGTAATATTTTATTTTTAATTCGCATAACTTTTTGATTTTTCTGAAAGATATTTAAATGTATTATTATAACAATCTTTCCAAGTATATCTTATTGCTTTATTAAATGTATTTTCTGAATTAATTGTTCTTTTTTCAGGGTTAAGTAAATAATCTTTTAAAGAATTATAAATACTATCTACACTAACAGAATTAAAATAAAATGCGGAATTTTCTAATACTTCTCCCATTGGTTCTTTATCAGAGCTTGCTATCGGTAATCCTGCCGTCATAGCTTCAATTAATATAATTGGCATATTTTCGCAAGTTGAAGCGAATATAAACCCATCAGCATTTATATATACATCGCTTAGCTCATCATAAGGAATTAAACCCCTATAGTTTATTACATTTTCTTTATCTTTTAGTAAAACTTTTTTTAGTTTCTCGAGAGCCTCTACAGTATATCCTCCTACTAGATCCAAAGTTACCGGGTATCCTTCTTGTCTCAATTTTAATATGGCCTCTGCCACATTCCATTGATGCTTATATTCCGTGATAATAGAAACGTATAAAAATTTAAATGGATTATTTTCATTATAAAATTCTATATGCTTTTGTATTTTCGGCTTATTAATAAATGATGCTCTTATTCCATGTGGAATCACAATATTTGCACTAGGATTCAAATTTGCAAAATTTATTATATAATTTTTCGCATAATTAGTAAGGAAAATTATTCCTTTCGATTTTCTAAATGTATAAGACTGTGTAATTTGTAATAATTTAAATTTCAATCTGGAACTCCATTTAGGAAATCTCATATATTCTTCTTTTTCAAACGGAAGCATATTTTGACTCATAGAGACAATATTACTAAAACTTCCTAAAAATGTTCCACCCGGCACAAATAACAAATCACATTTATGATTTTTAATGTCGGAGGACATCAATAATGATTGGTAAAGAAAAGAAATAATAAAAGATTTATTTAACCATTTATTATTAATTTTCAACAGCCAATTATAGTTTGGCAATATATCTAATGTCTTTTGGTTGCTCCATATCACCACTTTGCTAAACCCGTATTGTTGAGGGTTTGCATTAATTAATATTTCTTTTAAGTGAGTAACACCTCCACCTTCCCGTATGTTTGTTGCATCTATGCCTAATATCATTTTTGTATTTTTTATAATATTGAACTTGCTTAAAGTAAAAAAGAAATTTATAGAAAATTTGTATACTTCTTTATACTACTTTTTTAGATTGAAAACCTTCATACACTTTATTTTATATCAAAGTAGCTCTTAACAAGTTCTAATTCATTATTAAATTTTGCAACTCGAGCATTATCTCCCATAGCTTTTGCAATTTTTATTTTTAGAGAAAATTCGGCAGAGAGATTTTTAAGATATTTTTCTTTTTTTATATTATTCTTTTTTATATAGTACAGTAAAGCTTCTGTTTCTTTCTTAAAAGAATTTTCATTGAAATCATTTCTTTCGCCTACAAGATGATAATAGATGAAATTTTTGTCATAAATTATCTCATAATTCTTATTTTGTAACCTATTGGCGATATCCGGTTCCTCATAATACATGAATATATTTTCATCAAAAAGGCCTATCTCTTCAAATTTACTTTTATCTAAAAAGAAAAAAGCGCCTGAAAGATAATATGTTTTAGAATTAAATAAATTCATTTTATTTAGGAATTTTGTTTTCCAACCGGTTATAGAAGATTTATATTCCGGTTTTTCATAGAAAGAATAATTACTTCCCCCTATTTGCTTATATGCTAATAATCCTAAAGCAGTATTTTGAAACTGTTGTATAACGTTTTTCAATATCTTACTTCCGAATCTAACATCAGGATTCATAATACAAACAATTTCTCCCGAACTATTTTTGATTCCTACATTATTTCCCTGTCCGTATCCAAGATTAGCAGAGTTATGAATATACTTTGTAGTTATATTTTTATTTATGGAATGGCTTCCTATAATTTCTTTTATCTCTTCTGCATTTTTACCGGCACTATTATCCACAATGATAACCTCTAGTTCTTCACTTGGTATATCCAAATGATCAATAATAGACTGTAAACAATCTGCCAAAAGATTCTGCGAATTATATGTAACTATAATGATCGATATTTTTACCAGCTCAGACATTTTAGGTGTGTTTAATGTATTTTATTATTTTCAAAAATTCAACTTCATAAAAAGATTCTTTGAATAAATATTTAGGAAGGATATAAAAAATTAAAAAGGCTAATATATGAATACACAAAAATTCTAACATTTTAAACGTCTTACGCTTAATCGGCAACGTTCTTATTGTATATAAAAAGAATATTACCCATACTATTATAAATGGGAATACATATCTGTGACCTAAAATTTGTATGAATAATGATGCAGGAATAAATATTATGGTGAAAAATGTAAGCTTACTTAAAAAAGTATATATAATATCGTCCTCATAATTTTCTGTTCTCTGTGTGTATTCTTTGTTTATTTTTAATATATAAATAATGTAAACAAAATATGGTAATGCATTAAAAATTCCTCCTAATGTACTACTCGTTGAACTTTTATCAAAATATGCACCAAAATGCTCAAGTGTTTCCGTTAATCCCATTTTAAATAAAACAAACATCAACACAAATCCTACTAATGAAGAAGTGACCATTGTTTTTAAATACTTCTTTGTAGATAAGAAATAAAAGCATGGAATAAAAGTGTACAAAATAACAATAGCACTGTGACAGAAAAAGGCTAATAGAGCAAATAATATAAAAGGTAAATATTTTTTTCTAATTAATAAAAAATAAATAGATAGCAGAAACATTGGAAAACCTAAATAGTAGCGAATTTGGTTTACATATGGAACATAATACAAAACCAAAAAAATAACAAGTACATAAAAAACATTCTTCGTAAATCGTGATATAAAGTAGCTGTATGCTAACAATGAAGTAACAATATGAAATATGTACAGATCATGAAAAGATAATTTATACTCTTTAAACAAACCTGTTAAGTATATAAATGCGGCATCCATTTTTTCACTGTCTTGATCAAAATAATATTCATACATTTCATAATCTGCAGTATAAGTAATCCCTATCGTATAATACAGGATAACAGACATCATAAATATCCATAAAACGAATGCCAGTTTTCTGGAATTGAAAATCTCAATCAATTGACCTAAGAAAAAATGAAGGAGTAAAATAAAAAATAGTGCAGCCAATCTAAAAATTTTAATTTTTTTTAATCATATCTTTTTGAAGGAGTCAAATATATAAAATATAATTTTACAGTATTCTTCATATAAAAAGAGATTCCTTATCTAAATTGAATTTCATTTTATTCCCTATTTAGGAATTCAAATTCATTTTATTCAACAACGTTTTCCAGAAAAATTTATCTTTTACATTTTTAACAGATTCTTTCGCTATTAAAATATCTTCTTTTGTTGTTGTCTTTAAAAAAGTACTCCAATTTACAATCTTTTCAAAGAATGCAATTTGTGGATACTGATTAAATACCCTCATTGTTTCTTGTAGTGGTGTACAGAGAATTGGTAAACCCGCAGCAACATAAAATGAGTTTTTGGTTGGATAACAAATATTATAGTACAGTTTTTCTTCATTGTATGGAATAATTCCAACATCACATTTTGAAGCAATAATCAATGCTTCTTTTTCAGGAAACCCGCCTAGATAATGAATATTATCGTATTTAAGATCACTTATCCATTCTCCTTCTGTTCCAATTAATATAAGTGTTGTGTTTTTATTTTCAACGAATATTTCAATAAATTGTTTTATTTCTCTACCGGCATTCAAAGTACCGGCATAGATGTACTTTACTTTATTATCATCAATGATTTCTATGGGACATTGGGTTGATAGATCAATTTCCGGAGCACCATTAATTATTGTTTGAAATGAGTCTGCTTTTAAACCATATTTTTCCACAGCATATTCGCCCATAAGTTGCGACGCAAATATAAAATGTAGATTAGGCTGATTAAAAATAAATTCCTGGTAAATTATCGCAAGCGGGCTTACATCAATCCCAAGATCGACAGATTGCTCATAGATCAAATCATTTACTTCTATATAGAGCATGTTGCGCTTGCTAATAAAGCTTAAAACCGTTTTAACAAAATTTCGATACCATATAAATCTAAATAGTGCAAAAGGGAAAATATATTTTAGTAATACAATTTGTAGTATAACAATTTTTTTATTTCGAAAACCAAGCAAAATAAAAAGACTGGTAATTGATGAAAGAATTCTGTAAAAAGAATTTAAAGAGGTATAATTATATATTCTTGCACCTCTTTTCTTCATTTCAAGAAAAAAAGCATAATTCCGAGCCATCCCTCCTTCCTGAGGAGAAGAATCTGTATTTGAGAAGTATATTATGTCTTTATCAGTCATTTTATAATAATTTCATTTCATTATTTTGTGTATAATAAACATAGCTTGCAGTTACATACAACTCAATAACCAATACGCAGACAGCTGCACCTATATGATGAAACATTGGTATAAAAATAAATGATAATACGATATTAATTAAGCCTGCTGAAATAATAATCCTACTATATTCTCTATTTTTATTAAATACAATCATGGTAAAAAGTGCAAAAACTGTAGCTAAAAATATTAAGAAAGGAATAATTGAAAAAATTCTTAGTATTTTGACAGCTTCCATGCTTTCTTTTTTCAAAATTAAATATAAGATTTCTGGTGCAAAGATGTAGATTCCAATACAAAGAGGTAAAAAGATAAAACTACCATATCTTAAAATCTTACGATTAATATTTAAGACTTTATTTTTATCATTATGAGCTTCTTTGGCAAGAAATGGAAACAATGCTTGTGACAATGGTGCGATAAGACCTCTTAAAATTTGAATTATTTTATCTGCAACGCTATAATAACCAACCAAAGTATTGTTGGTGAAAAATCCTAAAATTGTAATTACTGCTGTGGTATAAAGTGTTACAGAAATATTAGAGATAAAAAGATGCCAACTGTCTTTTAAGTAAGAAATTATCACATCAGTTTTCAACTTTTTAAAGCGAATTTTATATTTTCTGATTAACACAAAAACAGAAACAATACCAATTGTAATGTATCCTAATGAATTAAAAATGGGAACCAAAAAAAAATCTGATTCTGTTTTCACAAATGCAAAAATACATACTGTAAAAATAACTTTGGCAACAATGTTTAGAGTAGAAATAAATCCCATTTTTTCTATTCCCTGAAAAAACCAAATGGGAAATAAACTCTGCCCTATGACAGTTCCAAATGTGAATAAGTAAATAGGATAATATTCGTGAAATTTTGGGACTACACCAACCAAAATACCCAATATGACAACAGAAACTAGAACCAATAATAATTTTATGACATAAATTGCACTTACAATTTCATTTAGTTTATCTTTATCTTCTCTATGAATAGAAATTTGTCGTGTTGCTGTAAGATTAAAGCCATAATCTGTAAAAATCAAAAAATAACTGATAATTGATGTTGCAAAAGCCAGTAAACCAAATTTTTCTATTCCCAACTTGGAAACCAAATATGGGAATGTTATTAAAGGTAGTAAGAAATTTGAAATATTAAGAATAAACAGATAAAAAAAATTAATGGAAACTTTCTTAATGTCTTTATTTTTCGTTAAATCTTTAAAATTCCCGATTAATTTCATCATTTTAATATTGCTAATAATTTATTAAAAAAACTATGATAATTAAATATCGATATTTATTATAAAATAAATATTATAATCTTGCATCTACCAACCTTCTGTCAATACACGCTTTAGCATCAAAAATTACTGTGTTTTCTTTTTTTAATTTAGCGAAATCCATTGTAAGGAACTCGTTATGAGAAACAGCAATAATAATAGAATCATATTTTTCTCCTTCTGCCAGTTCATTCAAAATATCAACTCCATATTCATTTTTGACTTCTTTTTTACTAGCCCAAGGATCAAAGATGTCTACATCAATCCCATAATCAATCAGTTCATTAAATATATCTAAAACTTTAGTATTTCTAACATCAGGACAATTTTCCTTAAAGGTAACTCCTAAAATCAATGATTTAGAACCTTTAATAATCCCTCCTTTAGCTATAAGAAGTTTTACGACCTTAGATGCAATAAATTTTGCAATAGAATCATTTACCCTGCGTCCTGATAAGATAACATCCGGATGGTATCCCAACTGTTCAGCTTTATGAGCCAAATAATAAGGATCTACAGAAATACAATGCCCCCCAACCAGTCCTGGTTTATATTTAAGAAAATTATATTTTGTTCCTGCAGCTTCCAAAACATCATGGGTGTCAATCCCAATCCTGTCAAAAATAAGAGCTAATTCATTTACAAAAGAAATATTGACATCTCTTTGAGCATTTTCAATAGCTTTAGAGGCCTCAGCAACTTTAATACTTGGCGCTTTATGTGTTCCTGCCGTTATAATTTTTTTGTATAAGTTATCTACTTCTTCAGCAATATCCTCTGTAGAACCGGAAGTTACTTTTTTAACACTGGTAAGGGTATTAATTTTATCTCCGGGATTAATTCTTTCCGGCGAATATCCCACATAAAAATCTTCATTAAATTTTAGATTAGAATACTTTTCTAATACCGGCACACAGTCTTCCTCTGTGCATCCAGGGAAAACCGTAGATTCATATATGATAATATCTCCTTTTTTTATTACCCCACCAAGCATTTGTGATGCGGAAAGAAGGGGCTTTAAATCGGGAGCATTATACTTATCAATCGGAGTGGGCACAGTTACTATATATATATTAGACTGAGCAATGTCAGACAGTTTATTTGTAGCCTTGAAGCCAATACTACCATTCGATTTTTTGTAGTTTTCTAACCCTTGATGAAGCTTTTTTATATCTGCCTCCAGTGTTATATCTTCTCCTCCATTAAGTTCGTTAACTCTTTGAAAATTTATATCAAATCCTAAAACAGAATAATGATTAGCAAATTCTAATGACAAAGGTAAACCAACGTAACCTTGCCCTATAACAGCTATCTTATATGTATTCATCATTTGCTAAATTTATCTTTAATTTTCTCTAACCATGTTTTTTCCTTATGATTATTGTAGCCGTAACCATACTTGTTACTGTAACCTAAGTTTTCTCTACTTACATCATTTAAGACAAACCCAACATTTTTAATTTTATTATTATCAACATTGTTATTAGCAAATTCTGCCAATGCCTTTTCTGTGTATTTAGATCTTGAAACATAGATTGTAACATCTGCCAGCTCAGAAACAAGGAAGGTATCTGTTACTAAAAGTAAGGGAGCTGTATCCAAGATTACATATTCATATCTTTGTTTTAATTCAGCAATAAGGATTTCATATCTTCCATTTGATAATAATTCTGTAGGGTTTGGTGGAATCATTCCTGAATAAATTACATCCAAATGAGGATTAAAAGAAGAAACATGAATAATTTCATCTAATTTCGTCTGATCCGAATAAAGATATTCTGTAAGTCCAGTCAACCCCTTTCTAGCAGGATTATATCTTTGTAATTGAGGGTTTCTAATATCAGATCCTATAATAATTGTTTTCTTTTTAGGATTAGCCAAGGTTAAAGCTAAATTAACAGATGTGAATGTTTTACCTTCTCCTTTTACAGTTGATGTTACAAAAACAACCTTCCCCTTTTTATCTTTTGGAAGCATAAAATTCATATTGGTGATAAGAATTCTGAATGCTTCAGCCATTGGCGTGATATCATTCATTTGAACAATATCAGAATCTCCTTTCTCTAAACTCGGTAGTTCTGCGATAACTGGTGCATGTACCAGTTTCTCCAAATCATGTTTGGTAACAATTTTATCGTTTAATAACTCTCTCAAATAGATAATTATAAAAGGTACAATCAATCCAATACAAAGAGCCACCAACAGTATCATCATTTTTTTTGGTGCAACAGGAACACTAGAAGCATACGCTTGATCTATCACTCTGCCTTTAGGTGCCGTAATAGATTGAGATATTGCTGTTTCTTCTCTTTTTTGAAGTAAAAGCAAATATAGATTCTCTTTTATTTGCTGTTGTCTTTCTATACCTCTAAATATTTTTTCAATGGTAGGAAGTTTAGATATTTTTCCGGATATCTTATTTTGTTCCCCTAGATATTCATTTCTGGCTAACTCAAGACCCGTTTTATTTCTTTGTAAGCTTTGTGTTATGGCAGAACGCATTGTAGTTATCTGCTTAGTAATATCAATAACAGTAGGGTTTTCAGGTGTAGCAGATTCTAATAATCTGTTTCTCTGTAAAACTAATTGATTATAGGCTGTAATTCCTGCAATAGCATCGGGGTTATTTAATCCCACATTGGAAGGTAAAACTTGATACTGTCCTTGATTTGAAACAAATCCTATTAAAGCATTTGTTAACTCTAACTGAGCATCAAGATCTAATTGCTTTACTCTCGCTCCGGCAGAACTTTCTAAATCTATTTTAGCCTCAGTCCCAATATCCGTTAAATTATTTTTTGATTTAAAATTCTCTTTCTGATCCTCTACCTGCCCTAGCTCTAGTGAAAGCTTTTTTACTCTTTCTTCAATAAAATCCAATGTCTTTTTGGATTCCATATTTTTATCGGTTATAGCATCATTGTTATAGGCAACAACTAAAGCATTAAGAATGTCTATTGCTTTGTTTTGTTGAGGATAGTTTAGCCCTAATGCAACAACTGTTGTATTTTTATTTGCCAAATCAATATTAGATATGCTTTGAAAATAAGTTACTTTGTCTTCAAGTGTTGAGATACTTAATTCTAACTCGTTAACATTTAACCCTTTATTAATATCAGAATTAAATTTATTATTTTTTGAAATAATAATATTTGCATAAGGTAAACTTATTGTCTTATTAAAACTAGAGTTGATACTTTTACCAAGCTCATCCGAAGAAATAACTAAATCGTTTCCTTTAATATGCAGTTTAAGCTTTTCGCTAGGAAATTTACCTAATGGTTTTTCATTAATAACCCTAACAATTACTGGTGATGAAGCCTTATATAATTCTGTTTCTTTTAATTTGTTTTTTACAAAAATATCCGTTTGAAGATTTTCGGTAATAACAACATCACGCATTAGTTTTTTTGACCTTAGGATTTCTATTTCATTGTCTACACTATTGGTCTTCATCCCTCCGAGACCAGATAAATCCTGCAATACATTTATATCGCCTCCTGAAGGGGTATTTTTAGAGTCTTTAATTAAAATAGTTGACTGTATTCTGTAAACAGGTGTTGCAAATTTTAAAGCAATATAGGCTAATGCTATAAATATAATTGCCGAAATAATAAACCATGGCCATTTTCTTACATATGGTTTTATAATTTCATTAATATCAATACTATTGGAGGTATTTTGCACTTCTGAAGTTTGTGAAGGTTGGTCGTTCATTAGTTTTTTATTTCTTAAATAAACTTACTACTACTGCTACTGCTGTTATAGCTATGGAAGCCGCAGTTAAATAAAGTCCAGTATTAGGGTTCTGTTTAGCTGCAACATCTCTGGTATTATTAGAAGAGACAATAATGGCGTCACCTTGTTTTAAATTATAATAAGGAGAATTAATAAGGTTAGCATCCTGCAGATTAACTTTTCCGTGTGTAATAACTCCGTTTTCGGTTCTTATTACAAGAACATCACTTCTTTTTCCGTACATCGTTAAATCACCAGCAAGACCTAATGCATTTAGAATTGTACCCTGCCCATTAGCAAGTGTGTAATCTCCCTGTTTATTTACTTCTCCTAATACAGTAATTTTGAAATTTGTAATTCTTACGCTTATCGTAGGATTGATGATATATTTTGTCATCCTATTGCGAAGCTCCTCCTTAAAATCAACTAAGGATTTATCTTTTGTATTAATTCTACCTAAAACAGGAAAATCAATATTACCCTCTGTATCCACTATATATGTTGGACCAAAAACAGTGGTTACGCCCTGATTAGGGGTATTTCCTCCTGCTAATGCATTTGATTGAACCAGTTCAGATGAAGAATAATTTTGATTAAATGGTTTTACAACATCCATATCTTTAGCCGTGATTAGGATAATCAATTGATCTCCTACCTGTATTGTGGAATTTGAATTTTTCGCTGATGCTTCTGTTGCTATCTGCTCTATATTTTGCATATAGTTCAGATCATTATTTTTTTTCGGATTAGTTTTACATCCAACTAATAAAACCAAAAAAAATATGGCCAATATTTTACCCTTCATATTTTAAAATTGTACAAATATACATTTATATTTTTCTATTTATCTAAAACTTCGTAGACAGAATTATTACTTCTAAATTCTGGAACAATTATTTTCAAAATCCTTACTACATCTACCTTATCTCGTCTTATTGAAGCTCTCGTTATCGTATTTACCAAAGTTTCAATATCAGAGAAATCCATTGTTGGATCTTTAGAAATCATAATCTTTTCATTATGAGTAGGAAGCGTTTTTGCATTATCACTTAATAGCTCTTCATATAATTTTTCACCAGGCCTTAAACCTGTATAAATTATTTTAATATCAATATTTGGTTCAAAACCAGACAGTTTTATCATTCTTTTGGCTAGATCCAATATTTTTACAGGCTCTCCCATATCAAATACAAAAATCTCTCCTCCTTGTCCCATCGTTCCTGCCTGTAAAACCAATTCACAAGCTTCAGGAATGGTCATGAAATATCTTACAATATCCGGATGGGTAATGGTAACAGGTCCCCCAGCTTCAATCTGTCTCTTAAAATGTGGAATAACAGAGCCATTAGATCCTAAAACATTTCCAAACCGTGTTGTAATAAATTTAGTAACATTACCCTCAACATTCTGTAAAGACTGCACAAAAAGCTCCGAAGCCCTTTTAGAAGCTCCCATAACATTGGTAGGATTAACAGCCTTATCTGTAGAAACCATTACAAATCTGTTCACTTTATATTTACTTGATAAAGTGGAGACATTTTTTGAACCTAAAATATTGACTAAAATTGCTTCATGCGGATTTTCTTCAACCAAAGGAACGTGTTTATAAGCTGCAGCATGATAAACCATTGAAAAGTTATACATCTGGAATAATGGCTCAATTCTATGTTTGTTTGAAACATCTGCTAAAACAAATTTGAATCTAATATGAGGAAATTTTTCCTTCATCTCCAATTCTATATCATATAATGGAGTCTCTGCTTGATCCAATACAACAATCAGAGAAGGATTAAATTGCGCTACCTGTCTTACAATTTCACTGCCGATAGAGCCGGCACCTCCTGTTACTAAAACGTTTTTATTGTAATGTCTGCTCTTAACCTCTTCATTTTCAATTTTTATAGGTTTTCTGTTCAGCAGATCTTCAATTTGAAGATTTTTGATCGAAACTCCTAAGTCATTATCTCTCAGCTTTTGTACGGATGGCGCTTTGAAAATATTTAAATCTTTTTCTAAAAATAAATTCACCCACGAATTCATCTCATCTTTAGACATCATTTCTTTAACGATAATTACACCATCTATGATAAGATCTTCTTTAGAATTTTCTTCAATTCTTTTCTTTTCAAAAATAGGTTTTCCTAACAATGAAGCTCTTTTAGAATCAGTTCTTTGAGTAAGAAATCCTACAACTTGGTACGGCAGGCTAGGATTATCTAAAATAGCTCTTGCAATAGCAATAGATTGCTCATCAATACCCAAGACTAAGATTCTTTTCTTTAATGCACTTCTTCGGTATTCTCTTACGATATGGAAAAATTCTTTTACATACAATCTAAAAAGAAACAACCCCATAAAGGAGATGATGAAATAAAGAATGAGATAAGGAGTAAGGATGAATTTCTCCCCGGTAGTCCAGAAATAGACCATATTGATCGTTCCTACAATGAACATTGTACAGAAGCATGAGATCAATAATTTAAATAAATCTATAAATGTTGAATGCCTAATAATCCCGGCATAAGTTTTAAAAAAATACATTAATATGACATTTACCAGGATGATAGAAACAAAAACAATGTTTTCATTATCATGATAAATGAATTCTTTTATACTGATTTTTTCAATGATGTAGGTTGAAAGAAATAAGGATACTACCAGAATAATAATGTCTATTACAAGTATTATCCATCTGGGAAGGTATCTTACATCTGAGAGATTGACAACATTATCCCCTCCAAACATTTTATTTCTAAGAGAATTATACATTGTCGTTATTTGTGTTCATATTTAATAAGGTATAAAACCTGATATTCATTATTAATAGTTATATCAATCTTGCAAAATTAAAATAAAATTTCATCTATGCTTACTATTTAAAAAATAAATTTAAATTTTAGTATTTCTGAAAATCTCAATAATCCTTTTTTCTACAAGTATCAATAAGGTTAGTTCATGATGGCAAGCACAAACCATTGGCAAAAATTATACCAGAAAAAACATCCTGAATAATTTATATTTCTGATAAAGTAGATGTAAATGTATCCAACTCTATAAATAGCTGACTTCTATATTATTCTGTAAAAAATCTCTTATATTTTCTTTTAATAAAAAAATATTATCTATATAATTGCATTTAGCTAATAGTTGGAATAAAAAAATATTGAGTTCGAAAACAGATTTAATTTATTCAATCATTATCTTTAAGAATTTCTTGATAAAAATCATAGTTTTTAGCTTTTGATATATTCTAATATCTAGAATTTTCAATTAATATCATATACTTTTTATTGTTTAATCAAAAATATCATTTATTTTTTCATATTCAAAACCTTTGCCCATCAAATATTTAATAGTCTTTGATTTTCTCTGATATTCCTTCAAATCTGTTTGCTTAGAATAGTAATCTTCAAAGATTTTTTTTAACGTTTTTTCATAATCTGATTCATCAATTTCATCAAAACATTTATTTATTAGTTTTTCTGAAATCTGTTTCTGTTTCAAATTAATTTTAATCTTATTTTTTCCCCAATGCTTTATATAAAACTTTCCACGGATGTAACTTCGGGTAAATCTTTCTTCATTAAGATAATTTTCCTTTAAAAGATAAAGTATGATTTCATCTTTAGCTTCATCAATCAACATAAATTCCCGCATTTTCTGCTCTACTTCTGCGTGACAACGATCCTGATAAACACAATAGTTCACCAGTTTCAGCTTGATTTCATCAAAAGTGAAAGATTTCTTTTCCATAGCTATAAAAAAAGAATGAGCATAAGCCCATTCTTTATATTTTAAATTCGGTAAATATTAATAATTAAATAACGCTTTACCTTCCATTAATTCATTAACTTTTTTTCTTACAGAAGTAAGAACCTCTTCATTTTTAATATTATCAACCACCTCAGAGATTAATTCTGAAATCGTTTCCATATCATTTTCTTTCAATCCTCTTGTTGTGATCGCTGCAGTTCCCAATCTGATTCCAGAAGTTGTGAATGGTGACTTATCATCAAACGGAACCATATTTTTATTACAAGTAATATCAGCTTTTACAAGCGCTTTTTCAGTTTCTTTACCGTTTACGCCCTTATTTCTAAGATCTACCAACATCAAGTGATTGTCTGTTCCGCCACTTACAATATCAAAACCTCTGCTTACCATTGCTTTTGCTAAAGCCTGAGCATTAGATTTAACTTGTTTAGCATACGTTTCAAACTGAACATCCAACGCTTCACCGAAAGCAATTGCTTTACCAGCAATAACGTGCTCTAACGGACCACCCTGAATTCCCGGGAAAACAGCTCCGTCAAGAACCTGGCTCATCATTTTAGTTTCTCCTTTTGGAGTTTTGTGACCGTAGGTATTTTCAAAATCTTTACCCATCATGATCATTCCCCCTCTTGGACCTCTTAATGTCTTGTGAGTAGTTGTTGTTACCACATGGCAATGTGCAAATGGAGAATTTAATAATCCTTTTGCAACCAAACCTGCAGGGTGAGCAATATCCGCCCAAAGTGTAGCTCCGATCTCATCTGCAACCTCTCTGAATTTAGCATAATCCAAATCTCTTGAATACGCAGAGAAACCAGCGATCAACATTTTTGGTCTTTCTCTTAAAGCAACTTCTCTCATTTGATCATAATCAATCAAACCTGTTTCCTGCTGAACCCCGTAAGAAACTACATTATATTGAATTCCTGAGAAATTAACTGCAGAACCGTGAGTAAGGTGACCTCCCATTGAAAGATCCATACCCATGATTTTGTCTCCAGGTTTCAAAACTGCCAGGTAAATTGCTGCATTAGCCTGAGAACCAGAATGCGGCTGAACGTTTACATAATCAACTCCGAAAAGCTCTTTCGCTCTGTCGATCGCCAATGTTTCAACCTCATCTACTACTTCACATCCTCCGTAATATCTTTTACCCGGATATCCTTCTGCATATTTATTAGTCAATACGCTTCCCATTGCTTTCATTACATTTTCAGAAACAAAGTTTTCTGATGCAATCAACTCTAATCCATGGGATTGTCTTTGTCTTTCTTTTTCAATAAGGTCGAAAATAATGTCCATTTACTTTTAGATTTTGAATTTTTTCACCCCAAATATACGGATTTTTAAGCTAGATTTCGGTATCCTGAATGATGATTTTTGGACTAAAAATTTAAATATTATTCATTGATTTACTCATAATTAGTTCCTAATTTCCTATTAATTTATACCTTTTTTTAAGATATAGACTTGCTTTTACCAATAAAATTAAGACAGGAACTTCTACCAAAGGCCCGATTACTCCTACAAATGCCTGAGCCGAATGTATTCCAAAAACTGCAATACTAACCGCAATAGCCAATTCAAAATTATTTCCTGTCGCTGTAAAAGCTATTGAAACATTTTTATCGTAAGGAACTTTCAAAGATTTGTTGATAAAAAAGCTAATGAAAAAAATGAATACAAAATAGATCATCAATGGGATGGCAACTTTTACAACATCCATTGGTAGTTCTATTATTTTATCCCCTTTTAAACTAAACATCAATACAATGGTAAACAATAACGCATATAAAGTAACTGGTGAAATTGCGGGAATAAATTTACGGTTATACCACTCTTTTCCTTTTGATCTTGTAAGAAAATAACGCGTTAAAAAACCAGCTAAGAAAGGAATTCCCAAATAAATTAACACACTTCCCGTTACATCCCGAATCGAAACAGAAACATTAAAATTGCCCAATCCTAATTTTTGTGGAAGTATATTGATGAACAGCCAAACCAGAAAACTGTAGGATATAATTTGAAAAATACTATTCAAAGCAATTAACAAAGCTGCATATTCTCGGTTTCCTTTTGCCAAATCATTCCAAACAATAACCATCGCAATGCACCTTGCCAAGCCGATCAGGATCAATCCTATCATAAAATCAGGTTCATTTTTAAGGAAAATAACTGCGAGGACAAACATTAAAACAGGACCAACAATCCAGTTTAATATCAGCGAAATAGATATCACTTTTTTATCCTTAAAAACTTGTGGTAATAATGAATAATCTACTTTTGCCAATGGCGGATACATCATTAATATCAACCCAATGGCTAAAGGTATATTGGTTGTACCCGCAGAAAGTGAGTTGTTAATCTCAGAAATCGCAGGAAAAAAATACCCCAATCCTACTCCGATGAGCATTGCCAGAAAAATCCAAAGCGTTAAATATCTGTCCAGAAATTTTAATTCAGTTTTCATTTTTAGTTCTTTATTTTAGAGAACACATAAAACATTTCGACCGCTATTTGTAAGCTTCTCTCTTGGTATATTTTAGTTTGCTCCATTGTGTTATCTGCTATTTTTGGATCATCAAATGTAATAGGAATACGTTTTTCGGCTCCCGGAATAAAAGGACAACCGCCATCTGCTTGTGAACACGTCATAATCGCGGCAAAATCACTGACCGGATTAAAAATATCATCATATTTTTTAGAAAATCCAATAATTGGTAAAGCGTTTTCATCATATTTTATGGCATATATCGGATTTTCGCTTTCACTTAATTTCCAAATAGTAAAGCCTACACCTACTAATGTTTCTATAATTTTAGGAAACACAGCCGTTGTTTCTGTCCCTCCGGAATAGCAGTTTACACAAGGAATATTAAAATGTTCCGACGCTATTTGTGCCCAAATCTGCGCCAAATGACTTCTCCGTGAATTGTGAGTACAAATAAAGTTGATGTTAATTGGTTTCTGATCTTTGACTTTTTGCTGGATAAAATCTACTAATGGCTGTAAAGTGATTTTCCTTTCTTGACTAATTTCTGTAGCAAGAATTTCTTCTATGTATTCTGATAACTTAGCATTCATATCATTTATTTAAAAAATTAACAACAGCCTGAATTGGGTGTACAGCAAGAATCCTGATTATTTTTTAGTTCGCTCAGATTTATTTTTTGCTTTTCCTGAGGAATTCCGCAAGCCTCCTGAGCCAGACAAGCTGTTACTTTATTTTTAAGTATAAAATTCTTTCCATTAAAATCAAGATCATATTTTCCAATGGTTGTGTCTTGATATTCTACTTCGATTTCAAAATTTCCGATTCCTAATTTTTCTTCTGAAAGATTGATAATATGCAAAAGTTTTCCAGGTTTTAAGCGATGTTCAAAATCATCAGCATTCCAAAGTTGAAAATTCACTCTTTCTTCTTTTCTCATGGTTCCTCCACAATCTATAAAATTTTTGGTAACCATTCCGATTTCTGTGACATGGAAATGTTCAGGGACAAACTTTCCATTTTCTAATTGAAATTCTACGTTTTCTAGTGATGGTAGAATATTTTTAATCTGTTCTAGAGTCATTTTTTATGTATTTTAAATTGTTAAATTGCAATATTACGATAATACTGTTCAAATTTTTTTTAACAGCAGTTTTGCTTTTTTACCGTAGAAATAATATTCGAAAAATAAGTATTTAAAACTTCGAAAGCTTTATCATCAATACAATAGCAAATGGTGTTTCCTTCAATATTTCCTTTGATTAAACCCGCATTTTTAAGTTCTTTCAAATGTTGGGAAACTGTTGGCTGAGCAAGCGGCAACTCATTAACGATATCTCCGCAAATACATTCATTTACTTTCAATAGATATTCTATAATGGCAATTCTGGCAGGATGTCCCAAAGCTTTTGCGATGGTAGCGATCTGATTTTGCTTTTCCGTGAAAAAATCTGTTTTGGTAGCACCCATTTTATGAATAATTTTATATCGCAATATTACGATAATAAATATAAATTCCAAATATTTTTTAAAATTTAAACAAAAAAAATCCCGAAAAATTTCGGGACTTCAGATAAAATGTATCTAGTTAGTTTATTATTTCTTGTCTTTCTTTTCTTTAAGCTCTTCTTTGTCTTTGTCAGACGGGTTCCAAACCTTAACATCAGAATTTTTATCGATTCCTGAAAGAACCTGAACGTTGATACCATCACTAGCTCCTAACTTCACGTATACTTTTTTGAATGTTCCGTTAGCTTGTTTTACCTCAACAAAAGGAACATCTTTACCATTTTTCTTTTCATACTGAACCAATGATTCGTCCAATAGCAAAGCATTTTTCTGAGAACTTAGAACGATTTCTCCGTTGGCAGAGAATCCCGCTCTGATGTAGTCATTATTAGGATTCTGAACATCACCTTCAACAGGGAATTTTATCGTTCCGTTGGTGTCTTTTCCTTTTGGAGCGATCATCGTCAGCGTCCCAGGGAACGTTTTGTTCTGCAAAGCTCCGATTACTATTTTCATATCCATTCCTTGCTTTAGCTTTCCGGCCTGAGCTTCATCAATTTCACCCTGGAAGATCAAAGCACTAAGGTCTGCAATAGAACAAATCGTAGTTCCGGCGTTAAATGAGTTGGCTTCAATTACCTGACTTCCCACTTTCACAGGAACTTCAAGAACTGTTCCTGCCGCTTTAGAACGAATCTGCGTGGTTGCAAAACCTTGTAATTCCGGAGTAGCACCTGTTTTTACAATTTGCAATCTTTTCTGAGCAGTTACCAACTGTTGGTTAGCATTTTTAAGATTCTGCTGCTGCGTATATAATTGCTGTTGAGAATTAAGATATTCCTGCTTAGAAATAACGCCTTGTTTAAACAACCTCTCTTGCATCGCAAACTGCTTCTGCATATTCTCAACATTCATTTTAGAATTACTGATCTGAAGCTGAGAATTTTGAACCTCCTGCTGTGCATTATTCACATCACTCACACTCGGAATAATTCTTACCGTTGCAATTAACTGTCCTGCAGTTACTTTATCTCCTTCATCTACTAAAATTTTGTCGATGATCCCTGCAATATTCGGCTTGATCTCAATTTCTTCTTTTGGAACAATTTTTCCTGTTGCCATTACTTTATCATCCATATTCTGAATGGTTGGTCTTCGGGTAAGGAAAGCTTCACTTTCTTTAGAATTCGACTTTACAAGGTAGCCAATCCCTGAGAATAATGCCACTGCAAATAAAAGCCCCAAAAATATATAAATGGCTTTTTTCCAAGTGAATTTCTTTTTCATATATCTAGTTTATTTTTTAAAATTGAATAGTTTTTATTTATTATAAATATTAAATGATTTAAAAATTAAAAGATTACGCTCTGTAAAAACTTGTAATTAATAACTCAAAAAACTTTTACTCTGATCTTAATGCTTCAATCGGTCTGATTTTCACTGCTCTTTGTGCCGGAATCATCCCGATAATCAATCCCAAAATTACCATTACTGCCATCGCTCCAAATACGTTTCCATAGTTTACCGTTGGATTATAGAATGGAAATTCATCCTGCCCCTGAGTCGCCATATTCAAAATAATTAAAACAAAAATTCCGAATATAAAACCGAGTATTCCTGAAGATAGCGTAATCACAACACTTTCAAGCAAAATCTGGTTTCTTACCTCCGAAGGTTTTGCCCCTAACGCTCTTCTGATCCCAATTTCTTTTGTTCTTTCTTTTACTGTAATTAATAGAATATTTGAAATCGCAATTACCCCCGCAAGAATGGTTAAAGCACCTACAATTATGGTTAACAACTGCATTCCGGTTAAGAAACCCGTTAGTTTTTTAAATTCTTTTCCAAGGTTAAAGCTTCCAAAAGCGTTTGTATCTTCAGGTGAAACTTTATTTTTAGCCTTTAAAGCCAGTTTTACCTGTTCTTCCACTTCATTTACGTTCGCGTTGGGCTTACTAACAATCGCGAACATATCGATATTGTCTCCTGCATTGTACATTTTCGTGTAGGTAGAAAGAGGAATAAAAACGGTTTGGTCATTCTCAAATCCGCCTCCTTTTTTCACTCGGAAAACACCTATAACATTGAAGAAAATACCTTTAACATTAATAGATTTCCCAATCGGGTTTTCATTCTTTTTAGAATCGAAAAAGTTTTTGTAAACTTCTTCTCCAATTACTACTACATTTTTATTTCCTGAAACGTCTGCGTCATTAATATATCTTCCAAAAATCAGTTTTTTCTCAGAGATTTTATTTCCTATCGGATAATCTCCGGTAAGAGAATAGGTTGCATTTTTTCCGTTTCTGGACATTGATTCTCCCGGTGTTCCCGTAAAACTTCCTCTTGCATTTTGTGGAGAGATATAATCAATTTCCGAGATTTTATTTTTAAGCATCTGGATATCCGGAAGATTAAGATGTACTTGTCTTCCTTTCGGGAAACCTTCATAAGGAATATTCGTGTTTTGCGCCCAAAGAAAAATAGAATTTGTTGCAAATCCTGAGAATACTTTATCAAAACCGTTCTCCATTCCTTTTGCTGCTCCCAGCAGACTCACGTATAGAAACATCCCCCATCCCACTCCAATCATGGTAAGGAATGTTCGAAGCTTATTATTCTTCAATGAATAATAAATTTCCTGCCAGGTATCCTTTTTAAATAAGATGTTCATTTTTTACTATCAATATTTTACTTTGTAAAAGTGAATTCACTTTGTTTGTCAACTGTGAAGATAAAATTCACCATTGACCATTTACAATTAACTATTCTGTTCTTAATGCTTCAATAGGTCGGATTCTCGAAGCTCTATATGCAGGAACAAATCCCGCAATTAATCCTGAAAAAACAAGCGCAATAAATGCCATTACGATTGTCCCCCAACCCACACTCGGGCTTTTTATGAAGTATTCTTCAAGGCTGTCACCAATTAAATGTAAAGCCAATACGCCGACACCTACTCCTACAAATCCTGAAACTACGGTAATCACCACACTTTCCTGAACGATCAAAGCAACAATACTTCTTGGTTTTGCACCAATCGCTTTTCTTACCCCGATTTCTTTGGTTCTTTCTTTTACGATATAGACCATGATGTTACTGATCCCGATAATTCCTGCCAGCAAAGTTCCCAATCCGATAAATGTTACAATAGCGGTAATTACTGCCATGAAAGTGAATGTATCATTCATATTCTTCGCATTATTCCGTACACGAACTCCGTTTTCGTCATCTGGAGATACATTTTTTCTAGCTTTTAGTCTATCTTGTAGTTCATCACCATATTTTATAGCTTCCTGAGGAGATAATTTGTCATTATAGGCAATAAATACTGTACTTACGGTATCTGAGCCCTTTTTCATTTGCTGCAGCGTAGTAATAGGAACCGAAATATGCCTTTCATCCCAGTCTCCTCCATCATCAGAAAATACACCGACCACTTTGAACATAGTTCCATTAATATTCAGGTCTTTTCCTACCGGACTTCCATTTTTAATTAAATCTCTTTGAACCATTCTACCAATTACCGCTACGTTTTGTTTTCTGGCTAAATCTGCAGAATTAAGATAACGGCCTTCAAGCATTTTACGGTTTTCGATATATTTTTCTTCGGCATCTGTTCCGTTAACTTGGTAAGTTCCACTCTCTTTACCATACTTCACCAATAAACTTGATTGATATCTTGGAGTAGCCTCTCCTACCTTTTCTTTATCAGAATTAACAAGAAAATCATAGTCATCATTATTCATTGTGACCGTTCTATCCGACTGCAGACCTTTATAAGCAATAGTTGTTTTCCCTGTAAAAATAGTAATCAGGTTTTGGGCATCTCTCGCAAAACCTTCTGTAAAAGCATTTTGCAATCCTGTACCAATTCCGAAAAGAACAATGAAGATAAATAATCCCAAAGCCACCGTAAATCCCGAAAGTACCGTCCGCAATACATTACTGCGAATAGAACTGAATATTTCCTGCCAACGATCTAAGTCAAACATATATATATTTTTACTTTGTAAAAAAGTGAATTAGCTACGCTTTGAATTTTCTTTGAAGTCAATTAACTTCGTTGTCAATTTTTTCAACTTAACATCAAATTCATTTGCAAAGCAAAATTGATTATTCACAATTCACTTTTTTAACATTCCACTTAATAAAATAAATGTGGTCTTAATTAAATTTCCTATTTTTTGTAAATCCTCACTTTTGACGTAATCACACTCTATAATTATATCAAAACAAGAATCTAATTCTATAACCGAGCCTCTTGAAATTTCAAAATATCTTTTTCTTTCTATTTCAGATTTCCTGGAACAACCTTCTGTAATATTTAACACTACTGAAGTTGAAGCTCTTCTTATTTGATCTATTAAATTAAATCTTTCACTATCTGGAATTTTCGGTAAGATTTTATGACATTCAAACCTTAATTCTCTCGCTGATTTATAAACATCAAGTTTATAGTGGTTCAGGTTTAAAAACATTTTTCTCTTTTTTCATATTCATTTGTGTGTTTTTTTTATGTCACTATCAGTTTCTTTGAGTCAATTGCCCAATTTTATCCTTTCACAAAATTCACTTGCGAAGCAAAATTGACTATTCACAATTCACCTTTATAGAACAATCTGCTTTATAAACTCATCACTTTCAATGATGCCATCTTTTAGAATGACGTTTCTCTTTGTCTGTGCTGCAACATCTGGTTCGTGGGTTACTACAATGATTGTTTTTCCTTCATTATTAATGTCCTGAAGAAGTTTCATAATATCATGTGTTGTTTTGGAATCTAATGCTCCTGTTGGCTCATCGGCCAAAACAATTTTAGGATTGGTGATCAACGCTCTTGCGATGGCCACTCTTTGTTTCTGTCCTCCGGAAAGTTCGTTAGGAAGGTGATTCGCCCATTGAGCAAGACCTACTTTTTCCAAATATTCCATTGCTTTTTGGTTACGTTCTTTTCTTGGAACATTTTGATAATATAAAGGAAGGGCAACGTTATCCAAAGCTGTTTTATATCCTATCAAGTTAAAAGACTGGAAAATAAAACCCAAAAATTTACTTCTGTACTCCGCAGCTTTTATTTCAGATAAATGCTCGATCGGCACACTATCCAGCTCATAAGTCCCTGAATCTTTTTCATCCAGAATACCAATAATATTAAGGAGTGTAGATTTTCCGGAACCGGAACTTCCCATAATAGAAACAAACTCGCCTTCGGAAATATTAAGATTAATACCCTTGAGAACGTGCAACTTGCTTTTCCCTGTATCGTATGATTTATGTAGATCCTGAATTACTAACATTAAGTGATGTATGTTTTATATCCTAATAAGTAGAAGTAAATTTCAATTTGTTACAAGAATAAAAATTTATTCAAATAATTTAGTGTTTAACTATTTTCTATTTTGTTTATAGGTATTTACAATAAAGTGTTTAACTGTAACTCGACAATTTTATTTATTTTTGCTGAATAATAGTGTGTAAGCCAATATCAGAGCAAGTTTCATGTAAATGTGGAAAACTTTTAAGGTTAAAAGTCAGCCAATTAGTATTTGCCTCTTTTAAAATCAGTTCTTTTTTTCGACCTTTGTGCTTCGCACGTAACAAGAAATAAGCGCACCGTTTGGGTGAATAACTTTTAATTATAAGTTTCAAACAATCAGAACGTTAAATATTTCTTGAATCTTATCCACAGTGATCTAATTATTTTAATTTTAAAGACATTTTAATATGGGAATTTTTGATAAAAGAGTAAGCTATAAACCATTTGAATACCCTGAGGTTCTTCAATTTGTAGAGGCGATCAACAAATCGTTCTGGGTACATTCGGAAGTGGATTTTACCGCAGATGTTCAGGATTTTCATTCGCAACTTGAACCGCACGAAAAATATGCTGTAAAAAATGCACTTTTAGCCATTGCACAGATCGAGGTGTCTGTAAAGACATTCTGGGGAAACCTATACAACCACATGCCAAAACCTGAATTAAACGGTCTTGGAGCTACTTTTGCAGAATGCGAATTCCGTCATTCTGAAGCCTATTCCCGTTTGGTAGAAGTGTTAGGATATAGCGAAGAATTCTCTAATGTCATAGAAATTCCTGCTGTAAAAAAGAGAATCGATTTCTTATCAAACGTTCTTAAGCACGCAAATTCTACAACACCGAAAGAATATGTTTCTTCTCTTTTATTATTCAGTATCCTGATTGAAAATGTTTCGCTTTTCTCACAGTTTGCGATCATTCTTTCTTTCACAAGATTTAAAGGATACATGAAAAATGTTTCTAATATTATCGCTTGGACTTCTATTGATGAGCAAATTCACGCGAATGCTGGAATTTATTTAATCAACAAAATCCGTGAAGAGCAACCCGATCTATTAACTGATTCTGATATTGAAGATATCTATACTTTAGTTGATCAGTCTGTAGAATTAGAAGGCGAAATCATTGACTGGATTTTTGAATTAGGAGAATTAAGTTTCTTCTCAAAAGAAGATCTTTTAAACTTCATGAAATACCGTGTTGACGACAGTTTAAAGAAAATCAATATGGACACGCGTTACAATATTACTCCGGAGCAATACCGTCCAATGAAATGGTTTGAGGAGGAAGTTTTCGCTAATTCTATGGATGATTTCTTTGCAAAAAGACCTGTAGATTATACAAAACACGATAAGAGTATTACGGCGAACGATCTTTTCTAAATTTTAGATTTTAAATTCTGAATTTTAGATGAAGAGCGCGAGCGAAGCGAGCGTCAAAACAGTTAGTATTAGCAATGTCATGCTGAGCCTGTCGAAGCATCTTAAATATTAATAATTAAAATTTTAAACCATTAAGAAGTTATTAAGAGGTTAAAATTATTAAGAGATTGCTTCGTTCCTCGCAATGACAAGCAGATTTAAATATCAAAACAAAAAATAATGATCAACGTAATCGTATCTTACACCGTAAACCCCGATTTTGTTTCAGAAAACAAGGTGAATATTCAGAAGTTTTTAAATGATTTTAAAAATTTAGATCAATCAACATTTGAGTATAAAGTTTATGTAAAAGAAGACGGCGTTACCTTTGTTCATTATTCAAATTATATCAATGAAGCGGTTCAGCATGAGGTTTTGAATGTTCCATCTTTTAAAGAATTTCAAAGGTTAAGAGATGAAAGCGGACTGAACGGTTCTCATAAAGTAGAAATTTTACAATCAATATAAACAACACAAAATTTCCGGGTAATAAAACAAACCCAGAAGTTTGAAAACATACAAACATCTATGGAAGAGCAAAATTCAAATATATGGTGGCTCAATGAAGAGTCTGAGCAAATGCTTAACAGAGGATATCTGTTGAAAGGAGAAACTGTAGACGGAGCTATTGACAGAATCACCACCGCAGCTGCAAAAAAATTATACAAGCCTGAATTACAGCCGGCTTTCAAGGAAATGATCGTGAAAGGATGGATCAGTTTCTCATCTCCTGTTTGGGCAAACATGGGAACACAGAGAGGTCTTCCAATCTCTTGTTTCAACGTTCACATTCCGGACAGTATTGAAGGAATTACCCACAAAATGGGTGAAGTCATCATGCAGACAAAAATTGGAGGCGGAACTTCAGGTTATTTCGGAGAACTTCGTAACAGAGGTACTGCCGTAACAGATAACGGAAAATCTTCAGGAGCTGTTTCTTTCATGAAATTGTTTGATACTGCAATGGATGTAGTTTCTCAAGGCGGTGTAAGAAGAGGTGCTTTTGCTGCTTATCTGGATATTGACCACGGAGATATTGAAGAATTTTTATCAATTAAAGACATCGGAAGTCCGATCCAGAACTTGTTTACAGGAATTTGTGTTCCGGATTACTGGATGCAGGATATGATCGACGGAGATATGGATAAACGTAAAATCTGGGCAAGAGTATTGGAAAGCCGTCAGCAAAAAGGTCTTCCTTATATTTTCTTTACCGATAACGTTAACAGAAACAAACCTCAGGTTTACAAAGACTTAGGAATGCCTGTGAATGCAAGTAACCTTTGCTCTGAGATCATGCTTCCTTCTACAAGAGAAGAATCTTTCATCTGCTGTCTATCTTCTATGAACTTGGAATTGTATGACGAATGGAAAGATACAGATGCTGTAAAATTGGCTGTTTATTTCTTGGACGCAGTTTTAACTGAATTTATCGAAAAAACAGAAGGAAACTATTACCTACAAGGAGCCAGAAACTTCGCATTGCGTCACAGAGCGCTTGGTTTGGGAGTTTTAGGATATCATTCTTATTTACAGAAAAACATGATTCCGTTTGAAAGTTTTGAGGCGACTCAATTCAATGCGAGAGCTTTCAGACATATCAAAGAACAGGCAGAAACAGCTTCAAGAGAGCTTGCAAATATCTACGGAGAACCTGAATTATTGAAAGGTTACGGGTTGAGAAACACCACTACAATGGCTATCGCTCCTACTACTTCCAGTTCAGCTATTTTAGGACAAACTTCTCCTGGAATTGAACCTTTTGCCTCTAACTATTATAAAGCTGGTTTGGCTAAAGGAAACTTCATGCGTAAGAACAAGTATTTAGCTAAATTATTAGAAGAAAAAGGATTAGACAACGAGGAAACCTGGAGAACGATTATGCTAAACCACGGTTCTGTTCAGCATTTATCTGAATTAACGGACGAAGAAAAAGCAGTATTCAAAACATTTAAGGAAATTTCTCCGATGGAGATCATTTCTCAGGCTGCACAGAGACAACAGTATATTGACCAAGCTCAATCATTGAACTTACAGATTCCTTCTACAATGCCGGTAAAAGATGTAAATTACCTTTACATCGAAGCTTGGAAAAAAGGAGTCAAGACTTTATATTATCAAAGAAGTTCATCAGTTTCAAAAGAAATGATGGTAAATTTTGTTTCTTGTTCAGCTTGCGAAGCATAGAGATAAAAAGTAATAAACTTCAGCATATTATTCATAAAAGCACGTTTTTTAGCGTGCTTTTTTTGTGTTCTTAAGTTTTTAATAAAAATTTAATTTAGCAATCATAAATGTTTATTTTTCATTTATCCATGATTAATACTGCAAATTTCATAATCACACTCTCCAAACAGTGATATTTAGGCGATATATTATTGGTTTTCAAGTA
The DNA here is from genome assembly GCF_900114875.1 of Chryseobacterium limigenitum. Lineage (GTDB taxonomy): Bacteria > Bacteroidota > Bacteroidia > Flavobacteriales > Weeksellaceae > Chryseobacterium > Chryseobacterium limigenitum. The sequence goes on along the minus strand of NZ_FPKW01000003.1, from coordinate 106,041 downwards.
ATAATATTTTATTTTTTTTTCATACTTTTGCGCCCACAACACAACAAAATTATTTCAAACCAACCATTATGACAAATATTATTAACACTAATAAGATCATTATGTTGATTTTATTAACAATTCTCTTTGAAATTAAGGCTCAGGTAAAAATTTCAAATTCCTCAGGCGTAATTAACACAGAAAGTGTTTTACACCTTGAAAGCACCCCCAACAACAAAGGCCTTTTATTAACCAGAATTTCATTACAGGCTACGAATTTAGCAGCTCCTCTTGCTTCGCATTCTGCAGGAATGGTTGTTTATAACACAGCAACAGCAGGAACTTCGCCTAACAATGTCACTCCAGGCCTTTACTACAACAATGGTACAGCTTGGGTAAAATTGTCCACAAAAAAACCTCAGATTGGAGATATTAAAAACAGTTTCCAAAGTGCTGATCACAATGGATGGTATCTTTTGAACGGAAGAACAGTTTCCACTTTAGCTGTAAATCCAAGAGCGAGAGCTTCTGCTTTAGGCTTCGCTGTAATTTTACCTGATGCAACCGACAGATATCTAAAAAATACAAGTGGAAGTGATAATATGGGAACAGCTTCCGGAAGCGATACATTTACTTTGACACAAGCTAATTTACCCAATGTAACATTCACAGGAACAACCAATACTACAGGAAGCCATACGCATACTTACACAGATAATCCGGCAAACTCAACAACAAATGGTGTTGCGGCAGGAACTAACAATCCTGTTTCTAATGCAGCAAGTGTAAACGACACAACTGCTAGTTCAGGAGCGCACACCCATTCTCTGAGCTTTTCATTAGGGAGCAGCCAAGCTGTAAGTTTAAAACCGGACAACATCATCACTAACGTATTTATCTATTTAGGAAACTAATTATGAAAACAAGATTATTTTGCACATCGATAGGAATTCTTTTTTTTGCAGTATTAAAATCACAAGTTGGTATCGGTACCTCAAACCCTTCCAGCTCTGCCGTTTTAGAATTAAACAGTTCCAATAAAGGACTTCTTATGAATACTGTTTCTCTTACTTCTTTAAACTCCGCTTCTCCTATGGGGAGCCATGTTGAAGGAATGTGGGTTTACAATACAGCAATAGCAGGAACTTCACCCAACAATGTAATTCCGGGACTCTACTACAATGACGGAGCGAAATGGGTTTTAATGTCCATCACCAATAATCTTCCAAGAATTGGAGATATCAAATCTAGCCTTGTAACAACAGATCATGACGGTTGGTATTTACTGAACGGAAGAAATATTACTACTTTACCGGCTATCAGTCAGACAAGTGCCTCTTCACTTGGATTCACTACTACGCTGCCCAATTCAAGCGACAGAATGCTGAAAGGTAAAAATACTTCAGAAACTCTGGCTGCTGTGGGAGGAAATAATTCTTATTCTATCACTCAGGCTAATTTACCCAATTTAAGCATTACAGGAACTACGGCTCAAAGTGGAGCCCACACCCACACCTATACCAACAGAGGTGTTAATTACTGGAATTACAATGCCGGAGGACAAAACACAACAAGAACGATTGACACCGAAGTAAGAACTACAGGAGCATCAGGAGATCATCAGCACACATTTTCCGTACCAAGCGGAGGAACCAATGTTGCGATCAATCAGTATCCTAAACATATGGTTGTACAAAACTTCATTTATTTAGGAAAATAGACAAAAAAACACTTCACTCAATGAAAAAATTAAATTACATATTCTTAATTATAGCTTGCACATTTACTCAAGCTCAGGTTATGATCACGGCAGGTGTTACAGCAACACCTTCACCTAATACAGACGCTGCTTTAGAATTATATTCACAAAACAGAAATAAAGGTTTATTAATGCCAAAAGTATCCTTGACGGCAACCAATAACCCAAGTCCGTTACCGAGTCATATTGCAGGAATTACAGTTTATAACACAAATACCGCTACAGCAACAGCTCTTACAAGTGTAACACCCGGATTTTATTACAATGACGGAACATCATGGAACAAATTGGAAGTACAGACACCAACTGTAGGAGACATAAAACACAGCAGTACAGCAGCTGATCATGAAGGATGGTATCTTTTAAACGGAAGAGCAGTATCAACTTTACCTGCTGTTGCACAAACAAATGCAACTTCTCTAGGATTCTCAACGGTTTTACCTGATAGTTCAGATAAATTTTTAAAAGCAAAATCAGCAACTGAAACATTAGGAACCAATACAGGAAGCACTTCTGTTACCCTTGCCAGGGTCAATTTACCAAATACAACTTATAACGCCACAACTACAAGTGACGGAGCTCATACTCACACGTATAATGACAGAGCTAGCGGTGTTACAAACAGTATAGAAGGCGGAAGTAACCAAACCGTAGTTGATAACGATGCTGAAACATCAACCACATCCAGCGCCGGGGCTCACACGCATACTTATAATCTTTCTACCGGAGGATCAAGTACTCCGTTGAATTTAACACCTAAATATCTTTCAACGTATATTTTTGTTTATTTGGGTCAATAAAATTAAGATTATAAAAATTAGAATTAATTACTATTAAACTCAATAGGAAGATCCCGATTGGGGGGCTTTTTTATTTCAGTTAAAAATTTAATAAAATAAATCATAAAATATTAAAATTATACATTTAATATTAATAATACGATTATGTAAATGATTAACATTTCAATTACATATTAAAATATTAATTTAAATTAAAAAATAACCAAAAATAAAACAACGAATTCTACCATCACAAAACCTTTTAAAACAGAATAAAAAACACTTCCTGGTGACATCTTATCTTTATCATGAAAAACACATTTTAAATTATTAATAATCATAACATGCAATATTTAAAGACAAAAAATTAACCTAATTTTCGCTTCATATTATTAATATTCTATTGGCAAGAAATTTGCTAAAGATTTATAACACATAACACAACAAAAAAAATTATTTCGAAATGAACAAGATTATTTTCTTGCTTTCAGTAGTGGCTTGGGGCGCCGTTACTGCGCAGGTGGGTATAAATACAACCACTCCAAATACAAGCTCAGCTCTAGACATTAATAGCACCACAAAAGGAGTTTTACTCCCAAGAATCAGCAACTTAGCATCAGTTACCACTCCCGCAACAGGATTAGTAATTTTTGACACCAACAAAAAATGCATCAGCCAGAACGTAGGAACACCTGCATCACCTGATTGGGTTTGTCTGTCTCCGTATGTAGCCAAGTTTTTCTACATGCCAAGTGTAGTTTTTGACACATCGGTTATCAGTGCAGGACAAACAAAAGACCTTTATACTTTATACAAAAATCAGTTTTCGAGTATTCCTGCTAATGCCAGAAGTACCTCTGCTCCGTCGGCTATTCCGTTTTTTCCTAATGCTTCAGATATTTATTATTATGTGACGGCTTATGACAGTACGGTATTTAAGATCAACAGCATAAGTGATTCCGGTGTATTAAATTACGATGTCTTATCAAACGCAACTCCAGCTTCTTTCATCAACATCGTTTTTGTAGTAAAATAAGGTAAGTAGCTATGAAAAAGAATCTTAGAGGGCTCTCATTGATGAGCCTTATCTTTACGTTGCTTACAAACTTTATGTATGCACAGACAGACAGCACCGAAGTGGCCAGCATTTATGGGTTTTATTCCTATTCAAGTTCATTGATGAATGCTTCATCAGCACCGGAACTTGCCATACAGGGAAGCGCCTCACATACTTCAACAGGAGTACAGTTAACTCCAGCAAGCGCAAGTCAGTTCGGAGGATTGCTTATTAACGGCAGAACTTTCACATCGGTGAATGGTTTACACGTAGAATTTGAATACGACATGAAAGCCGGAGCTTTATTCAGCGGTTCGTATGGTGACGGTTTATCTTTTTTCTTGTATGACGGCTCTGTAACCAGCCCAACACTCGGATCTGCCGGCGCAGGTTTGGGATACGCTTATAATAGGGCAAAAAATGATTATTCATCATTTAGAAAAGCTGGTTTATCGGGCGCTTATCTTGGTATTGCTTTGGATGAGTTTGGAAATTTTAAATCAAAACGATTTCAGGGAGAATCCAGGGTAAACGGTATTTCAGGGGTGACCTGGAGCCAGGGAGGAAGCCATGTAACTTTAAGAGGAGCAAAAGGAGCTGTAATTAATGCAAACGGATTAGGAGACGGCTACACAGGATACCCTGTTTTGGCAACACGTACGACGTTAAGCAATTCAGGAACTGTCGGAAGAATATTACAGACAGACAGATCATATTTAGCAACAACAAATACGCTAACTTCTGTATTTGACCTTAGAAACGGAAATGGCGAGTTCAGGAAAGTATATCTGGATCTCATTCCTCACTTTGTAACAGCCACTACAACGGATGGTTTTGATATAAAGGTTGATGTTCAGACTACACAAAACGGAACACCTATCAATGTAATTAACTATTATCATTACAAAACCTCTGTACCTTACAGTGAAAATGCAAATCCTTCACCAACCGACTTTAACAGTTCAGATACGGAAGGATCGCCTACCAATCAAACTTTAGATGCTACAGTTCCTTCGGTTTTAAAATTGGGTTTTGCAGCATCAACAGGAGCGGCATACGAACAGCATATTATCCGAAACGTAAAACTTACACTTCCTTATTCTGCCGTAGCGAATGACGATGTAGTTTCTACCTGTAAAAATCAGGCAGTTGTAATCCCTGTTTTTAATAATGATATTGCTTACAAAGGAGCGATAAGTATTGTAACTCCACCAACAGGAAGTAAGGATAATATTGATTACAATACTTTCAGTTTTACAAAAAGTAGTGATACAGATCTTACCTTATACCGTAAAAAAGTAACCCCGCAAGGAACATGGTCTTACAACAAAACGACAGGTATTGTTACGTTTACCCCTTCAAGTGGTTTTACAGGAACGACATCAATAACTTATACCATCAAAGGAAGAACGCTTAAAGATTCAAACGGTAAAATAATTGAACCTTATGGAGATACTGCCTACAGATCGGTTCCGGCAACCATTACTGTTAACCTGAAAAGCACAGGCTGTATGTATTCAGTAATTTCCAATAAAATGGTTACTCAAATTATAAAATAATATTTTCAAAAGAAACCGTAAGTAATGAAAAAAGCTTGCGGTTTTTATTTTTACTGATATTTTAACATCACAATCCATGGAAATTTCTGTGGTTTTGTTTTATATTTGTTAGACAGTTTAAGTTTAATTCCAAAAAGATCAAATATGAAATTCGGGCAAGTAGAAGATCCTTCAAAAATAGATTTTACGTTACCAAAAGATCATTCCAGAACAAAGGAAATTTTAAATCAGAACAAAAAGGGCTTAGAAAATATTTCTATCGGATGCGCAAAATGGAACAAAACAGATCTTAAAGGATTTTATCCTAAAGGAACAAAAGACGAATTAACATATTACGCGACACAGTTCAATTCCATTGAATTAAATGCTACATTTTACGGAATGCCAACTCCTGAACAAGTTCTTACCTGGAAAGAAAAAACGCCGGAAAACTTTAAATTTTTCCCGAAGATTACAAATACCGTTTCTCATTTCAGAAGATTAATTGACGTTACAGACCCTGTTACTAATTTTGCGACTTCTGTGATGAACTTCAACGAAAAATTAGGAATGGTTTTTCTGCAGCTTCATGATAATTTTAAACCAAAAGACTACGACAGGTTAGAAAAATTCGTGAAAGAATGGCCAAAAGAGGTTCCTCTCGCCATCGAATTAAGAAACACTGAATGGTTTACCGACGAAGATATTTTTAATACTACCTGCGAACTTTTTGAGGCTAATAATATCACAAACATCATTGTAGACACTGCAGGAAGAAGAGATATGCTTCATATGCGCCTCACGACTCCAAACGCGTTCATAAGATACGTTGGTGCTAATGCCGAAAGCGATTACGAAAGACTGGATGACTGGATGAAACATTTAACAAAATGGAAGAAAGAAGGTCTTCAAAATCTATACTTTTTTGTGCATCAGAATATTGAAAAAGCATCTCCCTTATTATCTGCTTATTTCATCAATAAAATGAACGAAGAATGGAAAACTGATCTCCCGATCCCTAAAATGGCAACAGAAAACACAGCAACTTTATTTTAATCATTATTGATTATACACTGTATAGAATTAATATCATAAAATAATTCACACATATTTGATTTTTACGCAATAGATTTCTCCATAAACCCGTTTTATAAAAACATTAATAAAACCCTCTATTTATAATAAAATTTGAGTAAATTAGAGATGAAAGCATATTGAATATTTAATGTTCAAAAATTAATGTTATGGAAAAAGAAATTTGTACAATCAGTATATCTACAACTTGGCTTGGAGATACCTACACTTTTTATAATGATAATAAGATAAAAAGAGTTTATGACCATAACAGTCTGAGGTCTGATGTGAGTGAATGGCTGGAAGCACAGCAGATCAGCAAACATAACAAGGATAAACTGATCAAAAATTGTCCTGAAGAATTCAAAGAAAGAGTGATGCAGATTTTAGATTATCCTTAATTTTAAAAAAAATTAATTGAAAATAACTATTTAATGAAACAAATCTCAACTTACGTTATTCCTTTTTTATTTTTTCTTTCTCAATAATAAAACCATATTCAGAAATAATAAAAGAAAATCTAAAGACACCCATATTCCAAGTTTAATATTCTCATGATTATAAGCTTCAACCTGTTTCTTTGCAATTTCGGAAAGTTTTACACTTTGATTGATATAATTCTGAACCTCAATAATCTGATCAATATTTTTATTAGGAACAGAATGCTGAGAAAAATAGACAAGATTCTTTTTCCCTAAATATCCGACGATCCAATATTCATTGGATTTATCCATTTTAAGATGTTCTATTCTGTAATACTCCGGGCGGATTTTTCCGATATGTTTGGCTTCTAAAATCCCATCCTTATCCGGATCATTATTGTTGATCACATAAAAATCCAACGTCTGAGGAAGTTTATTGATCACCTGCAAAGCCAAAGAATCCTTCACAATCCCCACCGCACTTTTTTTCACAAACCAATACGTGAAAATAGAAATTGAAAAAACAACGGTAGCAATTCGGAAAATCTTCGCCCATTGAGCACCTTTCCCTTTTTTTATTTTTGATAAAATCAGAGAAATAATAGAAGCCAGAAAGATAACAAAAATGATTAAGCCCATGTTGCAAAGATACTGATTTCGAAAGGTCTTTAAAAGAAGACTACTCTACATTCCACTCTTTATAAAACTGATCCAGAAATTTTAACATAAAATCATGTCTTTCCTGAGCAATTTCTTTTCCTTTTTCCGTGTTCATCAAATCTTTCAGAAGCAACAGTTTTTCATAAAAATGGTTGATGGTTGTTCCGTTAGATTTTTTGTATTCATCTTTAGACATATTCAGTTGAGGCTTAATATCAGGATGATACATCGGATTATTTTTAAATCCTCCAAAATTAAACGTTCTCCCAACCCCGATCGCTCCTATCGCATCAATACGGTCTGCATCCTGAACGATTTTAAGCTCAACAGGGAGATCTTTTGGAGCTTCACCTCTATTTTTGAATGAAATATTTTTGATAACGAATAAAACCTGCTCAATAATATCTTCAGGTGTGTTTTCACCTTCCAGAAACTCGCGGGAAACCATTAAAGCTAAGGTTTCATCACCATTATGAAATTTGGGATCTGCAATATCATGCAACAATGCAGAAAGCTCCACAACATCCTGATTACAATCCTCATCCTGAGCTATTTTCTTTGAAAGTTTCCACACTCTTTCGATATGAAACCAGTCGTGACCAGCTTCTGCACCTTCCAATTTTTGTTTTACAAATTCTACCGTGTTATCTATTATATCTTTCATTTCTCAATTAATTCATTTAAAATAATGTCCCAAAGTTTTTTATTAAAGCTTCTAAAAAAATTAATATGCCCAATTTCTCCCTTCTCAGATTCAGAGACCTTTACTAATCTGTAAGTTGGCTTTAGGTTGGGATAAGTATCATTCAAAAGGCTTTTTACTCCTTTTTCCGTTAACCAAGCATCATCTTCAGCCCGAATAACGAATACTTTCTGTGTTAAATTTTTAGAAAAATCATCAATTTTCTCTAATAAACCATTGGTTGATTTCTTATTCAAAATTAAGATTCTCCAGTCATAAGCGCAATTTTTTGGAAGACTTTCTCCCAAACCAAACCAATTTGCGGGGAAATAACCTAATAAAGTGGTCGTTACAGGCTGAATAATTCCGAAACCGACGTAAGCTTCAATTTTTGTTTTGAATTTTAAATGTCCGACAAACGCATTTTGAGTTCCAACAAAAATAAATTCCTTAAATATTTCAGAATCCTGATTCATTCCTAAAATCAGGGCACCAACAGAATGTCCCAGACAATATTTTTCGTAATCAGAAAATCGGTTCTTGATGTATTCCGTCAATGTTTTATAATCTTCAGAGCCCCAAATTCTCATGGAAGCTTTAAAACCTTTCATATTTTCAGGTTTTGAAAGTCCGATTCCGCGATAATCATACGTAATCACTGTAAATCCTTTTTCAGCAAAAAACTGGGCAAAAGAGAAATAAATCTGCTGTTTGACTCCCGTTGCCGAATTGATGAGCAGGAATTTATTATTGCTCTTTTCAGGCAAAAAAAGATGTGCCGTGAGAGCTGTATTGTCGTGAGTCCTAAGAATTAACTTCTCCATATTTTAAAACAAAAAATCCACTATAAAAGTGGAGATTTTATTGATATTTTTTATGTTAACTTATCTGTTTTCGATATGTAGTAAATAGCTTTAAGAAAAGAAGTCTGAAACTCTTGGCAATGCACTCTGCGAACCTTTTGTTCCTGAAACTCTTGAAGAAACTTCATTCCCGAATTTCACGCATTCTTCAATAGAGTTACCATGGCACAGGGCAATTGCAAATCCTGATGTAAAGGCATCTCCCATTCCCATTTTATATACCGTTTCATCTTTGTCGTTTCTGAAATATTTCATTTCTGTTCCATCAAAATAAACGGTAGAATTGGTATCATCTCTTACAAAAACTTTGTTGGAATATTTTTTAAGAATATCTTCTCTCTGATCTTCGCCAAAGACAATGTGTAATTCGCTGCTTTTAGAAACGATAAAATCTACATTTTCCAGAAGTTCATCACTTAATCTCATAGCTGGAGAAGCGTATAAACCAACTTTTTTACCGTATTTTTTAGCTTTTCTGATCGTATACTCTACCACTTCAAGAGAAACCTCAAGCTGAACAAGGATCAAATCAACAGTGTTAAAATACTTATCTGCTGCCTCAATATGTTCTATACTTAAGCATTTATTGGCTGCGGGAACCACAACGATAGCCGCATCTCCACCGGAAGTCGTTACATAAGCTGTTCCCGTAGATTCTCTGTCTGTTTCATAAACAAATCCTACGTTTACGCCCTCGCCTACAAGATTTCTCATAATTTGCTGACCAAGAGGATCCATACCGACACAGCCTACAAAATAAACACTTGCCCCCAGCCTTGCAGCTCCAACTGCCTGATTTGCCCCTTTACCTCCAAAATAACTGTCTGAATTAGTGGCTAAAACAGTTTCGTTTGGAATGGGAATTTTTTCGGTCTCTAAAATCAGATCTATGGAAGAACTGCCGACCACTATTATTTTGGGTTGTTCTGAGGAAAAATTCATTGTGTTTTTATTATTTAGTTTAGTTTGAACAAATTTAAAAAAGGGAAATATTGTTTCAAAAACAATTAACTTTAATTAACTAATTTCTATAAATTCTGTAATTATCTTTACAGGATTATTATTTTTATCATAACCAATATAGCTTGCATAAAAACCTTCGCCATACCCCGTTTCAAAACCAAAAATAGTTCCGGGATGGTCTTCTGACGGCTTTAAAAATGCATACTGATCGATCGCACCATTTTCATCAAAGAAATAATCATGGAAGAATTCTTCGTAAATTCCCATGAAATCTGCTCCTTTGCTATGGTATAATTTTTTTTCCAGCTTATCCAGACTTTCCTGAGTATCAACATCCATAAAACAGCCCATGCCGCTTTCAGCAGGATACCCAAAAACCTCGCCTTCTGCCAGATCTTTTACATTTTGATCCGCTGTAGTGGCCAAATTCCACTCGGTGACTTCAGCATTAGCGAAAATAATCTCGGCATACGCCACACAATTACTCTCTCTTTCTTTATGCAATAAAACAGAAAAATCTCCTTTTGGAAATTCTATAGAAAAAGGCTGCATATCATTAGTAATCAAAGGATCACAGGCAACCAATTTCCCGCTGGAAAGATAAATTTTTCCAACTTCAAAGCTCTCTAATAGCGGACTTTCTACAAAATCCTTTGAAAATAGCTTTTTTATGTTTTCTATGTGTGTCATTTCAATCTTGAAATATATTTAAAAATTGCCAGACTTAGATATAACTCAGCCTGACAATTTTCATACTTTACTTATATTTTAATTATAAACTTTTCAGTTTCTCTTCCAGAATTGCAATTTTATCCTGCGCATCTTTTTGTTTCTTACGCTCACTTTCTACAACTTCAGGTTTTGCATTGGCAACGAATTTCTCATTAGAAAGCTTTTTATCAACAGAAATTAAGAATCCTTTCAAATATTTTAATTCTTCTTCTGTCTTGATTTTTTCTTCTCCTAAATCTAAGCTTTCACTTAAAGGAATTGAAACTTCCGTTGATCCGATCAAGAATGTAAAGCTTGGTTTATCTGTTTTTTCACCAAAATGAATATCAGAAACGTTTGCTAATTTTCTAATAACAGCTTCATTCTCAAATTCGCTCGCACTTGTATAAACCTCAACCGCTTCTTTTGGCGAAATACCTTTTGTCTGACGGTAATTTCTTACCCCGGAGATAATTTCTTCTGCAGTTTCAAAGTTTTTAATAATATCTTCATTAAATGCTTCTGCTTTCTTTTGTTGAGAAATTATTAATGCTTCATCAATATTTCTGTCCGAGATCAATTGCCAGATTTCTTCTGACTGGAAAGGCATAAACGGATGAACCAATTTCATTAATTCCTCAAAAAGTGCAACTGTTTTATTGTAAACTTCTTTAGAAATACCTTCACCATAATTTGGTTTGATCGCTTCCAGATACCATCCGCAAAAATCATCTTTAACTAATTTTTGAAGCAAATGTAATGCATCAGAAATTCTGAATTTTTCGAATTGATCATTAATTTCAACTATTGATTTATTCAACTGATTTTCAAACCATTCAATTGTCTGAATTTCTGTTGAATTCGCAGGTTTATCTTCATGATTCCACATATTAATTAATCGGAAAGCATTCCAGATTTTTGTTCCAAAATTTCTTCCTAAATCGCAAAGCGGAGAAGTATAAATAGCATCTTTACCTTCTTCCATTCTATGTTTTATCTGTTTTTCAGTTAAAACATTTCCTTCCTCATCAATCTGCTCAGAATCGAATTTTAAATCGTTTCCAGCTGCAGAGCTCATCATGATTCCCACTCTTACTGCATCAGCTCCATAACGTTCTATCAAATCTAATGGGTCCGGTGAATTTCCAAGAGATTTAGACATCTTTCTACCAATTTTATCTCTTACAATCCCTGTGAAATAAACATTTTTGAACGGAACTTCTTTTCTGTATTCCAATCCGGCCATGATCATTCTTGCTACCCAGAAGAAAATGATATCCGGACCTGTTACCAAGTCTGAAGTCGGATAATAATAATTAATATCCTTATTTTCAGGATCGTTCAGACCATCAAAAACAGACATTGGCCACAACCATGATGAGAACCATGTATCAAGAGCGTCTTCGTCTTGTTTTAGGTTGTCGGTTGTTAGTTGATCGTTGCTAGTTTTTTGCTTCGCCAATTCTACCGCTTCTTCGATATTTTCTGCAACTACAAAATCATTTTCTCCGTCACCATAATAGAACGCAGGAATTTGTTGTCCCCACCATAATTGACGGGAAATATTCCAGTCGCGGATGTTTTCCATCCAGTGTTTGTAGGTATTTTTAAACTTTTCAGGATAAAATTTAACCTCATCATCCATTACTACATCCAAAGCCGGTTTAGCAATATCAGACATTTTTAAAAACCACTGAACAGAAACTTTAGGCTCAATAACTGCGCCTGTTCTTTCTGAAGTTCCTACTTTATTTACATAATCTTCTGCTTTCAACAAAAGATCTTTTTCTTCTAATTCTTTTGCGATCTGCTTTCTTACGTCAAATCTGTTTTTTCCAGCGTAATGTAAACCGTGATCGTTTAAGTTTCCGTCATCATCCAAAGAATCAATCATCTGAAGATTGTGTTTCTTTCCAATCTCGTAGTCATTGATGTCGTGAGCAGGCGTAATTTTCAAAGCACCTGTTCCGAATTCAATATCAACATAATCGTCTTCAATGATCGGAACAACCCTGTTTACGATCGGTACGATTACATTTTTACCTTTTAAATGAGCATATCTCTCATCATTAGGATTGATACAAACCGCAGTATCACCGAAAATAGTTTCAGGACGTGTTGTAGCAACCGAAAGGAATTCTTCTGTACCTTCGATTTTATATTTTAGGAAATATAATTTTCCGTTTTGCTCTTTAAAAATAACTTCTTCGTCAGAAATATTGGTTTTCGCTTCCGGATCCCAGTTTACCATTCTGTATCCTCTATAAATAAGTCCTTTATTATATAGATCAACAAAACTTTTGATCACCTGCTGAGAAAGTGATTCTTCCATTGTGAAACGGGTTCTGTCCCAATCGCATGAACAACCTAGTTTTTTCAACTGCTCAAGAATAGTTCCTCCGTATTTATCTGTCCATTCCCAAGCGTGCTTTAAAAACTCTTCGCGGGTAATATCTGATTTATTAATTCCTTCCGATTTCAGTTTGGCAACAACCTTCGCTTCCGTAGCAATTGAAGCGTGATCTGTTCCCGGAACCCAGCAAGCATTAAAGCCCTGCATCCTTGCACGGCGGACCAGAACATCCTGAATGGTATTATTCAACATATGACCCATGTGTAAGATCCCCGTAACGTTTGGCGGAGGAATTACAATAGTATATGGTGGTTTTTCATTAGGCTCTGAGTGGAAATATTTGTTTTCCAACCAATAGCTATACCATTTCTGTTCTGTTTCCTGTGGATTATACTTTTCTGAAATCTGCATAAATTCTGTTTCTTTAGCTTACAATTTGCAAAAATAGGTTAAAGAAAAAAAATTTTGAGTATGAATTAAAATAATTTTTAACTTTGTTTCTCAAAATTTATCTAACAAACATATTAACATTCAAGAATATGAAAAAATTAATTGCAGGAATTGCACTATTTGGAACATTTGCTCTTGCATCTGCACAGACTATCACTTTTGATAAAACTACTTTTGACTACGGTACTGTAAAGCCTAGTTCTGACGGTATTAGATTCTTTACTGTAACGAATACTGGTGATAAGCCTCTTGTTCTTTCTAATGTAAAAGCTTCTTGCGGATGTACAACTCCTGAATTCAGCACTGATCCTATTATGCCAGGAAAATCTGCTAAAATCAAAGTTGGATACAACACAGCAATCAATGGAGGATTCAACAAAATGATTGAAGTTTTCTCTAACGACCCAGCAAACAGCAGAAGCGTAATTTACATCAAAGGAACTGTTGATGCTAATGCACCTGATGTTGTAGTAGCTCCGGCTAAAATGGAAACTCCGGCTGAAGCTAAAGCTGCTAAAAAAGAAGCTAAGAAAGCTGCTAAAGCTGCAAAAAAAGTAGCTGCTGCAAAGTAAGCTCTACTCAAAAAATAAGAAACCGTCTCCATAGAGGCGGTTTTTTTGTTATATTTATATTTATAGCCCTATATTTTTAGGCTTTAGGCTTTAGGCTTTAGGCTTTAGGCTTTAGGCTTTAGGCTTTAGGCTTTAGGCTTTAGGCTTTAGGCTTTAGGCTTTAGGCAAAATTAATCTTTTAATAACTATAAAAAATATGGACACCAATTTCTCAGACGATTTCCTTGTACAAGGAAAATTTTCAATAAAAAAAACTTCAACAGAATATAAAGGAAAACTGACCAAAGAAGAGGGAGTACAATTATTAATTGAGGAAAAAGAAAAACTCCGTGAGCTTCAGGAAAAATTATATGCAGACGGAAGCAAATCTCTTTTAGTTGTTCTTCAGGCAATGGATGCAGCCGGAAAAGACAGCTTAATTGAACATGTTTTCGGAGGAGTGAATCCGCAAGGCTGTAATGTAACAAGCTTTAAAACGCCAAGTTCAAAAGAATATTCACATGATTTTTTGTGGAGACATTATTTGGCGCTTCCTCAAAAAGGGATGATCGGGATCTTCAACCGTTCGCATTACGAAAGTGTTTTGGTGTGTAAAGTTCATCCGGAATATAATTTAAGTGAAAAAACATGGGATTCTGTGAAAGATTTTGATGATAAATTCTGGGAAAACAGATATGAAAGCATCAGAAACTTTGAAAAACATCTTGCCCAAAACGGAACAACAATCGTTAAAATATTTTTAAACGTTTCCAAAGAAGAGCAGAAGAAAAGACTTTTAGATAGAATAAAAGAAACCGAAAAAAACTGGAAATTCTCAACTGCCGACCTTCCGGAAAGAGCTTTATTCGATCAATACATGGAAAATTATGAAACTGCTATTAATGAAACAAACAAAAAAGATGCTCCATGGTATGTACTTCCCGCAGATGATAAATGGTTTGCCAGAGTAGCAGCCATCCAGATTATTATTGATACTTTAGAAAAAATGGATTTGAAATTCCCTGAACTTTCCGAAAAAGATAGAGAAGGACTACAGGAAGCACAAAAAGCATTGGAAAATGAATAATTTCTGAGGAAGATAGGAGCTGGAAAATCGAAGTTAAAATCATTGCATTAAAAACTTTCACCCTCCAGCTTTTAACTTTTTTTAAAATCACGAGAAAATCTATAAGCCGGATTTTGTACTTCCAAAGAAGTGCCTGTTATTTATCTACGTCGTACATTACTGCAAAACTTGAGCTGATTACCCCTCGGCTTTCAGAGCGAGCCGCTCCTATTTTCATTGCTGAAAAGAACCGATATACTTACCATTGCACCGCAAAGAGTTTACCTGGTTTCACTACAGCCGAACTGTACATACTTTCTGTTGCACTTGTCCTACCCTCGCGGGTGACGGATGTTATCCGCTTTGCTGCTCTATGGTGTCCGGACTTTCCTACCCTTGCCGAAACAAGAATCAACAAGCCGACTTTCTCGTGACTGCAAAGATAGGGAATTTTAGTATAGATAATTTGTGAATTGTTTGTAGTAATTAAAAACAATACCGAACGATAACTATTGTCGCAAATTTATTAAAATCTGAAGTACAAAAAGATTTATAAATAAAATTATGAGCCAAAAACTAAATCTTGCAAGTAGGAGTCAATACCTTTTTCATCATTAAAGATCACTAAATTATTATCCAGAATATTATTATAAGTTAAACGAGCAAGCTTATCAATCTGATTACTAAATGATTGTAAATTTATTAATTCCTTATGCTTATTCTCTAGCTTATCTCCATGAATATATTTTGATCTTATTGCATAACAAGATTTTATTATCTTATATATTTCAATTTTTTTAATGTTTTGATCGTATCTATTCAAAAAAAATGAAATTCTTTCACTTACTTGATGAGAAATCTCCACACTTGTCGTTGAAAAAAGACATTCAAAAAATGATATATAGTTAGTTATTTTTAAAGGTAATGTACTTTGTTTACGAGCTTCATTTAGAAACATATTTGATCTAGCGAAACGACTTAAATCATTGTGATTATTTAATTTTTGACCAACATATACATCTATACCTTCAATATTTTCCTTTGGGTAATCTTTCTTAACAATATCTTTGCTTAAAAAATTGGATCTCTGGGTGAACAGTGAATCAATGGAAATAAAATCATTTTCATTAAAATGAATATCTTCAATATTACCAGAAGATGTATATAGATTAAAATTCAATTTACCTCTAAAATAAACAAAAGGTTCTGCTACAGGAAAATAATAAAATTGATTTATGTAAATATTATTATCTTTTATTCTCCATAATGTATTTAATATATCAATTAAAAAATTTTGAATGTAATTATGATTTTCATTGGCTTCAATATTAGCAATTAATAATGTTCTTTTTTTTAACACGTTATAATCAAGTGCTCCAAAAATTGAGGTGAAAAGCTCTTCAGATATTTTAAAATTATCGTTAAGATATGAAAGGTTATTTGTAATAGTTAATTCGTTAAAGCTAAAGGTAGTTTGTGCAGGAAATGACACTCCAATGATCTCAGCAATACAAATCTGTGTAAAATTATTACTTTCCATTGTTTTTTATCAAATATATAAAAATGATTTCGATAAAATTTATTAATGAAAAAAATTAATCAAAACCCAAAAATTGACAATTCATCATTAACTATTGACGATTCACAATCAACAAATTATTATTATCTTCGTGCAATTATTATACATTCATTTTGATCTCGAGAGAAAAAGAATTTGCGCAATTGATAAAAGATAATCAGGGCTTGATTATCAAGGTTTCGCGTCTTTATACAAACTCTCTGGAAGATGAGGAAGACCTTTTTCAGGAGATTGTTTTACAGCTCTGGAGAAGTTATGATTCTTTTAAAGGAAATTCTAAAATTTCTACCTGGATGTATCGTGTAGCCCTGAATACAGCTATTACCCTTTTCAGAAAAAAAAGCAAGAGCCTGCCTACTAACGAATTAGACATCAATCACAGAGATTTTATCGAAGATGATGACGAAAAACACCAACAGGTATCACTTTTGTATACGGTAATAAAGACGCTTCCCAATGTGGAAAGAGCTATTGTTACCATGTATCTGGATGATTTGCCTTACAAGGATATTGCAGAAAACCTCGGGATCACCGAAGTAAATGCGCGCGTGAAAATGAACAGATTAAAGAAAACCCTTAAAGAACAGATGGAAAAATATGCCTGAATTTGATTTAGACAGCTTTAAGAAAACATGGCAAGAGCAGCCTGTTCAGCAGAAATACGATAATAACGAGATCCTCAAGATGTTGAACAGAAAATCACGCAATTATGTGAAGTATATTTTCTGGATCAGTGTTGTAGAATTTTTGTTTTTTACAGTATTGGGATTATTTTACATTATTCAGGATAAAGAGTCAAACAGTTTTCTTAACATTCTGGAAAGACTTGGTGCAAAAAAAACTACCGAGCTAGAAGGTTTTCTCGACAGCATATATGTAGTATTGAAGGTTTTAAGTCTTTCTATAACTGCCTATTTTGTCTTCAAATTCTATCAAAACTATAAGAAAATAAAAGTTGAGGAAAACTTAAAGAAATTTATACTTAAAATTATTCAGTTTAAGAAAACGGTTAATGCCTTTATTTTAATTAATATCCTTTTATTAATAGCATTTACCTCTGTTTTCACTGTTTTTGTATTTTATATTTTAAATACTCAACATATTGAAGTTAATAATTCTAGCCTTATCGTCTTCATAATTGGAACCATTGTAAGTACGGCATTGGCAGTGCTTTTGATCTGGCTTTATTACAAAATTGTGTATGGAATCATCATGAGAAAATTAGACAGAAACTTAACCCAACTTAGAGACATCGATTCTCAGGAAAATTAACATTTCACAGCCCTTTATCTTAAGATTTATTTGCTAATTTTATATAAGCAAATCACTTACTATGCCTTTATCTTATGTTCATGGAGCTTCGGATATTCCATTGTTGGGACAGACAATCGGAGCCAATTTAAAAAATACTGTTGAAAAATTCCCAAACCAAGAAGCATTAATTTCTGTTCACCAAAATTATCGTGCAACCTATCAAGAATTTTATGATCAAACGACAGCCGTTGCTAAAGCGCTGATACATTTAGGTGCAAAATCCGGTGACAGAATCGGGATTTGGGCTTCCAACCGATATGAATGGACTTTACTACAATTTGCCACAGCGAGAATCGGGACAATTTTGGTGAATATCAATCCGGCTTACAGAACCCATGAGTTTACGTATGTGATTAATCAATCTGAAATTCGTTTTATCTTTTCTTCATTAAGCTTCAAAACAAGCAATTATAAAGAAATGGTAGAATATGCAAAAGAGGTCTGCCCCACGCTTGAAAATGAAATTTTCTTCGATGATAATTGGAATGAATTCATAAAAAACGGAGAGCTTATTTCTGATGAAACTGTAAATGATTTTGAAGAAAAAGTACAGTTTGATGATCCTGTCAACATTCAATATACTTCGGGAACTACAGGTTTTCCAAAAGGTGTTACGCTTTCTCATCATAACATTTTAAACAATGGATATTTTATCGGAATCAGATTAAAATATTCTGAAAGAGACCGCGTCTGCATTCCCGTTCCGTTTTATCATTGTTTCGGAATGGTGATCGGAAACATGTGTTGTGTTGCTCACGGTGCCTGTATGGTGATTCCGAATGATAGTTTTGATCCTGATATTACGTTAAAAACTGTGTCTGATGAAAAATGTACTTCTCTGTATGGAGTTCCGACCATGTTCATTGCAGAATTAGCTGCTAAAGATTTTGATCAATATGATTTTTCAAGCTTAAGAACCGGCGTGATGGCAGGCTCAGTTTGTCCACCCGAGATTATGAAAAAGGTGGAAAACCTTATGAATATTAAAGAAATGAGTATCTGTTATGGAATGACGGAAACTTCACCTGTTTCTACTCAAACGTTAATTGGAACTTCACTGGAAAAACAAGTCAGTACCGTTGGAACTGTACAAGATCATCTTGAAATAAAAATCATCGATGAAAATGGAAAAGTTTTACAACGTGGCGAACATGGTGAATTGTGCACCAGAGGATATTCCGTGATGTTAAAATATTGGAACGATCCTGAAAACACAAGAAAAGTTTTGGATGATTCCCGCTGGATGCACACGGGTGACATGGCCGTGATGGATGATGAAGGTTATATTACAATTTCAGGAAGAATTAAAGATCTGATTATAAGAGGCGGTGAAAATATTTCGCCCAAAGAAATTGAAGACTTCTTATACACCTATCCCAATATTCTGGATGTTCAGATCATTGGTATTCCGAGTGAAAAATTCGGGGAAGAAGTGATGGCCTGGGTAAAAGTAAGAACAGGTTTTGATGTTACCGAACAAGAGCTTCTCGATTACTGCAAAGGAAGAATTGCTCATTATAAAGTTCCGAAATACTGGAAGTTTGTAGATGAATTCCCAATGACTATCTCAGGAAAAATACGGAAAGTAGAAATGCGTGAAATTTCCGTGAAAGAGCTTGGTTTGGAAAAAACGAAAAACTAACACAAACTTCACTACTCTATTTCAAAATAAAAAAGAGACTTTTCAAATTGAAATGTCTCTTTTTATATTATAGATAGTTTGAACTTAAAAAAAAATAGTGAAAAAAATTAATTTTTACTTTTTATTATGTTAAATTTAATAATTTTACGTACCACATTTTCCAATTTTATTATTTAAAAGTAATTAGTTTTCAATTAATTAATATGCCTCAGTACAATTGCAGTATTTTACTTTTTAATAAATGGTTTTAACTTTAATGCCACGATGTGGAAAATTAGAGTTATTTGTTTTTTTAACTAAAAAAGATATTAATTACACTAACGTTAAAGAGATATTAAATAATACAAACATTAAAATTGATTACAATGAGAAAAAAATTCATTCTTTTATGTCTTTTGGCAACTGCGTCAATGGCATATTCCCAAGTAGGGATTAATACCCAAAATCCTCAGGGTATGCTACATGTTGACGGAGGAGAAGACAATCCTTCAACAGGAATTCCTAACACCGCACAACAAGCTAATGATTTTACAGTAACCTCAGCAGGAAGAGTCGGAATCGGGAGCATCGCTCCTACATCAAACCTTCATATCGTAAATAATGGATCGGCTACAAATATTGGCGGCGGCGAGGCAACAAATACCGGACTTTTGATAGAAAATCCTATTGTTAACAATTCCATACTATCAATTTTAAGGACAACCGGGACTACAGGAATCAAACAAGCTGTGATGGGAATAAATCCAAATTTCAATGGAAATAATGGAGCTTTTATTATTTCCCGTACTCCGGGTGGATCTGATTTTGCAATGGATCTGACTACCGGCAACATAGGAATCGCAACAAATATTCCTACAAATACTTTAGATGTAGCTGGCAGCACAAGAGTAAGAACTTTAGATGTGGCAACAGGCCCAACCATTGTTACTCCCGTGTATGCTGATACAAATGGAGTTTTAAACAAGGCGGTCAGCAGCGTATACGGAACCGTAATTAACAACACTGTTAATATAGCATCAGGAGCTACAAGTACTCTTATTACAGGAATTATTGATAATGCTGTATATAAAGCAGTAGTTTATGTTGGTAATAATTGTGGCCGTGGAGGTATTGCAGACTATTATGTAAGTAATGTCACCCTCAATAATTCTTTCGCTATTAAAGGGACAGATGGTTTATTGAATTCCGACACCGCAGACAAAGCTCCTACTTTTACTGAAGTAAATAGGACTACCACATCAGTTGCCTGGACAGGCGTACCAAATTGTGCCGGGGGTGGAAATAATACACAATTTAATTACACATTAACAATGCCTTCAGCAGGAACAATCAATCTCACTAATAACGGGAACGTGAGTTTAGATTACAGAATAGTCCTTACAAGAATTTTTTAAAGCTAGAAATATTTAACAATCTAAAACTTTACATTTAAACAAAAAATGCTCAGACTATTCTGAGCATTTTTATATTTTATTGAATTGAATTATTACAATTCTTTTCTTAATCTGGCAACAGGAATATTCAACTGTTCTCTGTATTTTGCAATGGTTCGCCTTGCAATATTATAGCCTTGTTCTTTTAAAATAACTACTAAGGCATCATCGGTAAGAGGCTTTCTTTTATTCTCTTTACTGATCACTTCCTGAAGATGATTTTTAATTTCTTTAGTAGAAACTTCTTCTCCATCATCATTTGTTAAACTATCCGAGAACAGATCTTTAAGATACAGAATACCGTTCGAAGTATCGGCATATTTACTTTTCACCACCCTTGAAATGGTAGAAATATCAAAACCAGTGATATCGGCAATATCCTTTAAAATCATTGGTCTCAAAGACTTTTCGTCTCCGGTAATGAAATAATCTTTCTGGAATTTAACGATAGCCGTAATCGTCTGTAATAAAGTATTCTGACGCTGATTAATTGCATCAATATACCATTTTGCAGCATCCAGTTTTTGTTTGATGAATAAAGCTGCCTGTTTGTGTTCAGAAGAGTTTTTATCGTGAGAATACGTTGTTAAAATATCTTTATATTCTTCCGAAACTCTTAAAGTTGGTGCATTTTTACTGTTCAACATTGGAATAACCATTCCATCTTTTACCTGAATGACAAAATCCGGAATAATTTCCTGATTGATCGTAATCGTCTGAGTATCAAAATTTCCTCCTACCTTTGGAGATAACTTGGAAATCTCTTCCAATGCATCCTTTAAATCCTCTTCATCAATATCATATTTCTGAATAATCTTGTTATAATGCTTATTGGTTAAAGCATCAAACTGATGTCTCAAAATATTGGCAGCCAAAGAAACCGCTTTATCAGAGCTTACTTTTTTCTCGATCTGTAGTAATAAACATTCCTGCAAACCTCTTGCTCCAACACCGGGCGGATCTAATTTCTGAACATAATTCTCAAGAACATCATCCACTTTCTCTTTGGTTGTATAAATTCCCTGAGAAAAGGCAAGATCATCCACAATTGCTTTGATCTCTCTTCTTAAATATCCGTCCGTATCTAGATTTCCGATAATATATTCGGCAATTTTTACATCTTCTTCATTAATATTGGCAAGGTGAATCTGCTCCAATAAATAATCATATAAAGACTGCCCTTCCGTTAAAAGGCTTTCGTTATCGAATTCTTCATCATCTGCAGAATAGTTGCTGGAAGCAGTTTTATAGGTAGGCTCGTCATCGTACAGATAATCATTAACATCAAAATCAGTTTCAATGCTTTCTGTACCTTCATTTTCATAAGCATCCTCCAAAGAAGCATAATCATCTTCCTTAGACTCTTCTTTCGCGATTTCCAAAGCAGGGTTCTCCTCTAGCTCTCTCTCCAATTCCTCTTCAAACTCCAATGTATGAAGCTGGATAAGCTTCATCAACTGAATTTGCTGAGGCGCTAACTTCTGTCCTAATTTGAGTTGTAAGTGTTGTCTAAGCATATTAATCTTTGTGTTTTAACATAACATATTCTACGAATTTAGATAAATTTATTCGACAAAAAAAGCATTTAGCACGATTTTTGCAGTACATATGGTACCTAATAAGCTATTAAAAAATAAAAAAAGCCTTAAATTTTACTTTAAGGCTTTTTTATTTATCTAAAATTCAGCATTTTTCGGTGTTCTCGGGAAAGGAATCACATCTCTGATGTTGGTCATTCCTGTTACGAAAAGAACCAGTCTTTCCAATCCTAATCCAAACCCTGCATGTGGAACAGAACCGAATTTTCTGGTATCCAAATACCACCAAAGTTCATGCTCATCTACATGCATTTCTGCCATTTTTTGTTTTAATACATCTAATCTCGCTTCTCTTTCTGAACCTCCGATGATTTCTCCGATTCCCGGGAAAAGAACATCCATTGCAGCAACGGTTTTGTTATCATCATTCAATTTCATGTAGAATGCTTTGATCTCTTTTGGATAATCAAACAAAACTACAGGACATTCGAAGTGTTTTTCAACCAAGAACCTTTCGTGCTCAGACTGAAGATCGGTTCCCCAGTTTTCAACCGGATACTGGAATTTCCCTTTTTTATTTTCTTTTGAGTTCATTAAGATCTCAATAGCTTCTGTATAACTTACACGTTTGAAACGCTTAGCAATAACATTTTGAAGTTTTTCGATCAAACCTTCTTTTGCTCTGTCTTTTTCAGCTTTCCCTTTTTGCTCTTCAGCAAAACGTTTGTCTAAGAAATCCAGATCATCTTTACAGTTATCTAAAACATATTGAATAACATATTTTAAGAAATCTTCTGCCAGGTCGATGTTATCTTCAAGGTTGTTGAATGCAACTTCCGGCTCAACCATCCAGAATTCTGCAAGGTGACGCGTTGTGTTTGAGTTCTCCGCACGGAAAGTAGGCCCGAAAGTATAAATTCTTCCCAATCCCATTGCTGCAGTTTCACCTTCAAGCTGTCCGGAAACCGTTAAGTTTGTCTTTTTACCAAAGAAATCCTGAGCAAAATCAATATCTCCCTGCTCGTCTCTTGGAATATTGTTCAGATCAAAGTTGGTTACCCCAAACATTTCTCCGGCCCCTTCGGCATCAGCTCCTGTAATTACAGGCGTGTTGATGTAAAAAAATTGGTTTTTGTTAAAGAAAGAATGCACCGCAAAACTCACTGCGTGACGTACTCTGAAAACAGCCCCAAATAAATTCGTTCTGAATCTTAAATGCGCCTGATCTCTTAACGTTTCCAAAGAGTGTTTTTTAGGCTGAAGAATAGTTTTGTCTCTTTCTTCTGTGAAGTTATCTCCTAAAATGATAATCTTTTTAGCTACAATTTCCACCGCTTGCCCTGCTCCCTGGCTTTCTACAACTTCACCAACAATTTTTAAAGAAGATGCTGTACTGATCTTACTGATAATTTCTTCATCAAAATTTTCAAAATCAACAACTATCTGCAAATTATTAATTGTAGAACCATCATTAAGCGCAATAAAGCGATTTGCACGGAAAGTTCTTACCCAACCGTAAACTGTAATGTCATGATGTAATACCTTTTTGTAATCCTGTAGGATTTCTTTAATTGTTTGCTTTTTCATTTGTTGACTATAAATTTTTATATAAAAATTAACGTCGGCAAAGTTACAAAAAAACAGCGCAACTTGAATATTACGCTGTCTTTTATAAAAAATCATTTATCAATTATTTAACTAAAAACTATGCTTTGAATATTATTTAATTAAAGAATATCGTCTTTTTCCTCTGTTTCCCGTTCCTGATTTTCCACGCATGATAAGAACTAGGAACATCATATTGCCATTTTGGAAGTATTAAAACAATTAAAATAACATCAATATGAGAAACAAGTCCCAGTACAATTGTGAGATAAAACGCCCAGCCCGCTTCCTGAAATCCTATTAAATACGTAAAAGCAATTAATAAACTCAGCCCCCACATTTTCGATAAAAATGCATGAGTACAGGTTTCTTTTCCGAATTTCCAAATGCTTATGATGTAGCAAAGTGCTTCCATTATGAAAATTAAAAGAATGCTTAACCATTCAGTTTTGATTAATTCAGGATTGAGAAAGTACGAAGCGAAACCTAATGACAACCAGAAAACCAAATCAGTCTGACTGTCTAATCTTCTTAACTTTTCGGATGAAACGCCAACTTTTCTTGCGATAATTCCATCGAAAATATCTGTTAATAATCCAAAGTACATTAATATTAGAATTAAAAACTTTGAATCTTCTCCTTTGAAATAGGCCAAAGAAATAATAATCGGTGCTAGAATGAATCTGATAGCGATTAATATATAAGGTAATGTTTTCATAATTATTTTTGTTTTTAAAATCCTATTCTAAGTTTTCCGTAGACATCATCTTTGCGGGTCAGTCTAAAAGTAATTCCTGCTGTGAATCCCTGTATTTTCACATCACTATTATTATAAGATGTAGAATATCCAATTCCAATATCACAAGTATTAAGCAATGAAATCCCGACTAAAGAATATGCGTAAGAAAAAGAGGAGCCTGCCTTAACAAATAAAATTGTTCCTACATTATAGCTTAAATGCAGGTCAGGAATTCCGTGTATTTTGCCGTCATAATTCACTATTCCATATCCTGTTCCTAAGAAAAGTTTGTTTTGGCTATCACTTTCGTTAATCAGCATAAACTCTATACCTCCACGTAACAAATGTCTGTTGGCAAAAGAATAATCTACATAATAAATCGGCTGGATCTTTTGTTGAGCTGTCATTTTTAACGATATAAAAATGAATAGTGCCGCGAAAATTATTTTACGTTTCATTTGTTAAATATTTATTCAAATTTGAAAAGAATATTTACTTCCTTAAATGTGATAAACCATTAACATTTTACTTACATTTGTGAAAATCACAAAAACAATGCATCAGGAACGTTTGCTTAAAGAAATACGTAAGAAAATTGGAGATAAATCTTTGAATGACGAGATCGCCAACATTCTTAATATAAGCTACGATGCAGCGCACAGAAGAACTTCATTGAAGGCAAAATTCAGTTTTGAAGAGGCTTTGGAACTGGCAAAACATTATCAGATTTCGCTTAATCAATTTATAACTTCGGATCATCAAATCGTAGTACAAAAAACTTCGGGAGTAAGTGAAACGGAGGATTTACAATCTTTTTTTCAAAATAATCTCAGTGTTTTTGAAAGTCTTCCACTTTCTGATGGGATAACGATTTATTATTCGGCTAAGGATATTCCATTTTTTTACACGCTTTCTGATACCCTGCTTTCCCGTTTTAAAATTTACGTGTGGATGAATTTATTGAATGCAAAACAGGTTTTCATTCCTTTTCTACAGTTTTCACCGCCTTATTTTGAAACGAATACCAAAGAGTTAAAAAAGAAATATGAGGAACAAAATGTTGTAGAATTATGGAATGATATGACAATTTCCAGTATTTTACAACAGATTTCTTTCTATTACGATACCGGACTTTTACAAAAAAATGAAGCCCAAATTATTTTAAAAGAACTGAAAGAATTAATACAATATATCGAACAAAAAACAGAAAATAATCCTAAATTTCACTTATATGAAAATGAATTGATGCATCTTTCGAACGACATTTTTTTTCATCATCCAAAACAGTCACTTTTTGCATTGCCGACCAATATGTTTGGATATATTTTGATTAATGATGCTAAAACCTGTAGTGAAACACTGAATTATTTTGAACATCAGATTAAAAATTCAAAATCGATGAGCACATCCGGAAACCGCGACAGAAAAATATTTTTCAATAAAATGTATCAACAGATTGAAAATTTAAACCTTAAATTATAATGAATACCCTCCGTAACGGACAATTTTTCGGACAAACAAATAAGACCCTCGACTTTGGTGGGTTGATTATTACGGATACGGAATACACTCATCCTTACGTTGACTGGCATTATCATGAAAATGCTTATTTCACCTTTCTTTTGCAGGGAAATGTGATCGAAGGAAACAAAAAAGAAATCTATGAATGCTCAGCAGGAACTTTGCTTTATCACCATTGGGAAGATCCGCATTACAACATAAAACCAGACGGCTTTACAAGAGGCTTTCATATTGAAATCCCAAGAGAATGGTTTGAAAATATCAACATTTCAAGAGATAATATTGAAGGAAGTTTTAATATTAAAAATCCTGAGTTAAAATTGTTGATGTACAAAATATTTAAAGAAAGTAAGATCAGTGACAATGCTTCGGAAACCTCAACTCATGAGCTTTTATTAAGTATTTTCAGTGGATTATCTCCTCAAAAAAACATTTCCGAAAAGAAACCAATTTGGGTAAAGCAAATCAATGAATTGCTTCACGAAACTTGTACCGACAAACTGAATTTGACAGAAATTGCCCAAAATTTAAACATTCATCCGAGTCATCTGAGTAGAGATTTTCACAAATATTTTCATTGCAATCTTGGAGATTATGTCCGAAAATTAAAGATCAATAAATCTTTATCAATTCTTACTACCAATGAAAGATCTTTGACTGAAATTGCTCTAGAATGTGGTTTTTCAGATCAAAGTCACTTTATCCGCTGTTTTAAAGAAAATATGGGAATAACACCTTTGAAATATCGAAAGATTTTGGAATAGTTTTTCGCCCACAGGTCTCATAGATTTTCACAGATGATTGCGCATAGTCTTGACGTTAATAATTATACATAAACAACTGTGAAAATCTGTGAGAAAATCATAAACGTTAATTTTATTCTATTTTTTCTAAACAAAGCTTTATATTTTTGTTTAGATTTAAAATTGAAATGAAACCAATCTCTATATTTATTCTGTCACTGATATTTAATTTATCTTTTGGACAAGCTCAAAACACTATTACTCCTGAAAAAATTGAAAATCCTGTTCAGAAAGGTCATTTGAATACAGTTCTTTTTTTAGACAAAGTAATCGCCTTAGAAAATCTTAAGGAAAGTGACCTTTTAAAAAGCATGACCTTTCAGGAAGATAAAGATCTGGATATCAGAGTTTTTATGGATAATTCTTTGGTTAATTATTTACATGAACTTGATCCTGCTCTAACCGCTGATGAATTGCTCAAAAAGGGAAATTATCAGTTCTCTTTTTATGTTGATGGAAAATTAATTTATGTAGAAAATTTAAATACAGGCGCCGGAACAGCAGAAAACAAAAAGATAAAAACAAACTTTAGAATTCCTTTAACGAGCTCCAGCAATGAAGATTCTTGGGGCAAATATCTATGGTCCCGCTTTTATCTGGTTCATGGTGGAATTGATGCCCTGACAACAGGAAATCATATTTTAAAAATAGAAATCCGGCCTTATTTAAAATCAACATCGGTAAAAACAGGCCGCCTTATAGCAAAAGGAGAAATTAATCTAACTGTTCCTAAAAAAGATATCAGTGAAAAACAAATCGCTCTTCAGCCTATCAAGACTAACAGCGGATGGGAAGTTTCCGCAGAAAAATTTAACCCAGAAAAAATAAGAGATCTAAATCAGAAAATTGCAGAAAACAGATTCAGAGATATTACCAGCATTGTTGTTATTAAAAATGGAAAACTGCTTATTGAAGAATATTTTAATAATTCAGGAAGAGACAGTTTACAGGATACCCGTTCGGTTGGAAAATCTTTTGCTTCAGCTTTAACGGGAATCGCTATAAAAGACGGTTATCTTAAAAATGAAGATCAAAAACTTAGTGAATTTTATGACTTAAAAGCATTCAAAAACTATTCTCCTGAAAAAAATAATGTCACTATAAAAAGTTTACTGACAATGAGTTCAGCCTTTGAAGGCAACGATGAAGATGAAGATTCTCCCGGAAATGAAGAAAACATGTACCCTACCGATAATTGGGTGAAATTTACGCTTGATGTTCCAATGACGGATAATAAAATTGGTAAGAAATGGAGCTATTTCACAGCAGGAGTTGTTGTTACAGGTGATATTTTAGATCAAAATGTTCCAAGCGGGCTGGAAAATTATGCCAAAGAAAAACTTTTTAATCCATTAGAAATCAAAAATTACAAATGGCAATACACTCCACAGCATAAAATATCACTAGCAGGAGGGCTGAAAATGAATAGTTTAGACTTTGCCAAATTCGGACAATTGTATAAAAATAACGGAGTTTGGAATGGGAAAAAAGTAATCGATAAAGCGTGGATCAAAAAATCATTCACCAATTATTTCCCTGAAAATAAAGACTTTGAAGGTTACGGATACTTATTTTGGAGAAAAGTATATAAGGTTGATGGCAAAAGTTTTGAGGCCTATCAATGCAGTGGAAATGGTGGTAATAAAATCATTATGTTCACAGAAATTCCTTTAGTGATCGTCGTTACAGCAAAAGCCTATAATAAAGCATATGCTCATCCACAATCTGAAAAAATAGTTGAGGAATATCTATTACCCGCAGTTTATGAGCAATAAATAATTGGTAATGAGAATATATTGTGAATAAGTGAATGGTCAAAAGTTAATTGAACCTTTGAAAAAAAAAAAGAAATTATTCGTCTTTTTTAGAAGGAACTAAAAAGACATCGATAAGACCTTCGGGAAGTTGCATTTTGATGATTCTTTCTTCTCTATCTACTTCCAGAATCCAGTCTTTGATCATAGGGACCACAACCTCTTTTCCGTCTAAGTTTGTAACGAAGTAAACCTGAGCGGTCTGATCATTTACAGATCTGATAACCCCACAGTCGTTATCATTTTCATCAAGAATATTATATCCGATGATTTCGTGATAATAAAACTGCTTCCCTGAGAGTTTCGGCAATGTAGTAAGGGGTAAATAAACATTTTTACCTAAAGATTGGTCTACCAAAGCCTCAGAAGAATTTTTAAAGGCAAGATTAAGAGCATCTAATTTACTCCAAGATGATTTTGCAATAAAAAAAGGAACCAATAATCCGTTGATTTCAACGAATATTGATTCCAGTTTATTGTAAAGCTCGGGCTGGTCTGTGTCCAATTTAAGGATCACATTACCCGCAAGGCCGTGTCTGCGTGTGATTTTTCCTAGTAAATAGCAATCTTCTTTACGCATACAGGGATTTTTAAGCTTCAGTGTTTTCTTCAGTAGTTTCAGCAGCAGGAGCTTCTCCTTCTCTAGTAGCTTCAGCAACAACTTCTTCAGCAGGTGCGTTAGCAGCTTCTTCAGCAGCTTTAGCATCAGCAATAACTTGTGCAGCAGCAGCAACTCTAGCTTCGTTTACTTTAACTTCAGCTTCTAAAGCAGCTTTCTTAGCGTCAACTTGAGCTTTAGATAAACCTTCTACTTTACCTTGTACTTTTTGTTCTTTAGCATCTACCCAAGCAGCAAATCTTTTTTCAGCTTCAGCCTCGTCAAAAGATCCTTTAGCAACACCACCTTGTAAGTGTTTTTTGTAAAGTGCTCCTTTGTAAGAAAGAATAGCTCTTGCAGTATCAGTTGGCTGAGCACCGTTGTTTAACCACTTTACAGCAGCATCAACGTTCAAATCGATAGTCGCAGGGTTAGTAATTGGGTTGTAAGTACCTAGTTTCTCGATGAATCTACCATCTCTTCTAGCTCTAGCATCTGCAACCACGATGTGGAAAAAAGGTCTCCCTTTTGATCCGTGTCTTTGTAATCTGATTTTTACTGACATAATGTTTGAATTTTATGGGAACTCGTCCCAGTTAAATATTTAAGAGTGCAAAGATAAATAAAATTTTCAATTCTACGATTAATAAATGTAACAATTTATCAATGTAGTAATGCAACAACTCTTTAAGAGGCTTTCATTGTTAGATTAATCAACTTTTCCCATGTAGAAAAGCCCAAGACATTTCTGATTCTCTTCGATCGTCAGAGATTCTTTCAATAGATCTACGATTTTAGGGGAACTCCAATAACAGCCGATCTTATTTGCCGTGCAAGTAAGATACATATTTTGAACCGCCATTGAAACAGCAGCGATCTCTTCCCATTCAGGAACCATTCCGCTGAAATTCACAATGATTGAAGCAACAGCATCAGCTTTATTAATTTTAAAGCCAATATCATTATATTTTTTCTCTAAAAATAATTGCTCAGGCTGAGAAGCTTTATAAATAGCCTGCATTTCGGAAGCTAATTTTGCTTTTTCTTCCCCTTTGAAAACTTTAAATCGCCAAGGTTTTGTACGTTTGTGATTGGGAGCAAATGTCGCTGAATTCAGGATTTCTTCGATAATTTCCTGAGACATTTCGGTTTCAGTGTAATCTTTTGGAAAGATGCTTTTTCTTTGCTCTATGATTTCTTTTAAAACTTCTGCTTTATTCATAGATGCAAAATTACGAAAAAGTTGATCGTTGACGGTTGCGAGTTGCTGGTTTTGTGTTCCGAGTTAATAAAAATTGATTGACAGCACGGAAAAATAACTCATAATTTATAACTAATGACTCTTATAATACTTCCAAAATTTCCTGATGAATTTTATTGAGGGTAAAATCGTCTCCTGGCTTCATGCCCATCATTTTTTTAGCCATCGGGCTTTCCGAGGAAATAGCGTAAAAGCGATCTCCCTCAAAAAAGAACTCTCCCAAGGACACTGATATATAAAAGCGAGCTTTATTGGTAATTACAATCGAACCCAACTGCACTCTTTCTGTGGCATTATTCAGAACTTTTGACATATTTCGCTGAAGATCATTTAGAGCTCCCAATTGTCTTTGCATCTGGTAAATTTCCTCCTGCATTTCCTCCCTCATACTGTCATATTTCGGAGTTTTTTTAATATCACGGGTTGCATCCAACGTAAACTCGATAAAATTTTTAAGCTTTTCGATTTTTTCGGCAATAATGGTCTTTACAAAGTTTCTTATGGCATTTTTCTCAAATACGGTCTTCTCCATACATCTAATCTTTACATAAAGATAATATTTTTTTGAATAATATTTTATTTTTGAATTTCTAAAAACTTCAAATAGACAAAATATTTACATATAACTTTTAATAAAGAGCCCCCATTGAAAAAGCCCTGTAGAATCTACAAGGCTAATTTTTATTTTTCTGCCAACGCTTTCAAATTATTCAAACCCTCTTCGTAGGATTTCCCCATCTGGTAATCCATCATTGGTCTCATTATTTTCATCATAGGATCTTGCTCGGTGTCCATCGTCCAGAGTACTTTTGTAGCATTTCCTTCAGGAGATAAAACGATCTCGGAGGTTGCCTGCCCTTCAAAAGGTTTTATAAAGGTCATTTCTGTTTTTTGCTTTTCATTTAAGACCAGCTCTTTAATTTCCTGACAACCCGCTCCTGCATCATCATTTTTGCTGTCCCAGCAGTATTTGTCTCCCACTTCTCCAGAATTTCCGGTATACGTTACTTTCATGCTTTTATCTAATTTCATCCAAGGATTCCATTCATTAAAAGCCTTCATAGAGCTTATCTGCTGCCACACTTTTTCTTTCGGAGCATTTATGACCATGGATTTTTCATAATGATAATTCTTACCAAAAGCCAGCATCGCAATTATGGCATATCCGATGATTAAAAGAACAATTACGCCAATAATTTTTAAGATTGTTTTCATAGTTTAAAATATTTAGGGTTAAATTTTTAACATCATTAAGTTATAACTCTGTTGTCAAAATTAATCATTCCGCCTTTATCTCAACTTTTCATATGACAAGATTAATTAAAGATAAAGCATTTTTGTCATACCTTTTCATTGAGGCATTATTTTTGAGAATTCCACCATCAAATCAATACGAATTATTACATTTACACTTATTAAAAAATAGAAAAATGAATATTTTAACAGAAAAATTTAACACACCATATCATT
Organism: Chryseobacterium limigenitum; assembly: GCF_900114875.1. Lineage (GTDB taxonomy): Bacteria > Bacteroidota > Bacteroidia > Flavobacteriales > Weeksellaceae > Chryseobacterium > Chryseobacterium limigenitum. Next base: position 73,817 of record NZ_FPKW01000003.1, on the reverse strand, counting down.
CAGCTCCATTCAATTCTATTAAAAATGAAGATTATCTTCCCGCTTTTAAAGAATTAATTCAAACATCAGAAGAAGAAATCAACGCGATTGTGAATAACTCAGAAGAACCAACTTTTGAAAATGTGATTGAAGTATTGGCGTATTCCGGAGAGCAATTGGATGCCGTTTCCAATATATTTTTTAATTTAAATTCTGCAGAAACAAGTGATGAACTTCAACAGATCGCACAGGATGTTTCGCCAATTTTAACAGAATATTCATCAAAAGTTTCTCAAAACGAAGCTCTTTTCAGTAAAATTAAAAAAGTTTACGACGAAAAAGAGAAATACAATCTTAATGAAGAACAGCAAATGCTTTTAAATGAAACATATAAAGGTTTTGTGAGAAGCGGTGCTTTATTAAATGAAGAAGACAAAGAAAAATTGAAGAAAATCAGCATGGATTTGTCTTTAAAGTCCCTTCAATTCGGACAAAATGTGTTGGCTTCAACCAATAATTATTTCAAGCATATTATTAACAAAAATGATTTAGCGGGAATTCCTGAAGCGATCATTGAACAATACGCTGAAGAAGCTAAAGAAAGAGAACTTGAAGGTTGGGTGATTACGTTACAATATCCAAGTTATCTTCCGTTGATGACCTATGCTGAAAACCGTGAGTTGAGAAAAGAAATCGCATTGGCAAACGGCAAAAAATCTTTTGACGGCGGTGAATTTGACAATCAAAATTTAATAAAAGAACTTCTTCAGTTAAAACAGCAAAAAGCAGAATTATTAGGCTATTCAACGTATGCAGATTATGTTTTGGAAGAAAGAATGGCAAAATCTCCGACAAAAGTATTAGACTTTTTAAATGAATTATTGACGAAAGCTAAACCTTACGCGGAAAAAGAAATTGAAGAGTTAAAATCATTAGCAAAAGCCGATGGAATTGACGAAATACAAGGCTACGATCACGCTTATTATGCCGAAAAACTTCGTAAAGCAAAATATGATTTAAACGATGAGGAATTAAAACCTTATTTCCCTTTAGATCAGGTTCAGGAAGCTGTTTTTGGATTGGCAAAACGACTCTTCGGATTAACTTTTGAGGAGAGAAATGACATCCCTAAATACCATGAAGACGTAAAAGTTTACGAAGTAAAAGAAATTCAGGCTGGCAACCAACAACCAGCAACCAATAACAAAGCTTTGCTTTACGTAGACTATTTCCCAAGAAAAGGCAAAAGAGCCGGAGCTTGGATGACGAGCTATAAAAATCAGTACAAAAAAGACGGTGAAAATTCCCGTCCGCATATTTCTATTGTTTGTAATTTCAGCAAACCGACAAAAGATACACCAAGTTTGTTGACGTTCCAGGAAGTGACGACTTTATTCCATGAATTTGGTCATGCTCTTCACGGAATGTTGGCTAATACGCAATATCCTACTCTTTCCGGAACTTCTGTAAAATGGGATTTTGTAGAATTACCGTCTCAATTCCTAGAGAATTTCTGTTACGAACCTGAGTTCTTAAAAACTTTCGCCAAGCATTATAAAACAGGTGAAATTCTTCCAGACGAAAAAATCGAGAAAATTGCTCTTTCTAAAAACTTTATGGAAGGCTATCAGACAATGAGACAACTAGGTTTCGGAATTTTGGATATGAACTTTCATACGAAAGTTGGAGAGTTGGAGGGTAAAAGCGTGAAAGAGTTTGAGGATGGTTACACAAAAGCTACCCAGCTTTATCCGGCGAATCCGGAAACAGCGATGAGCCCAAGTTTTTCACATATTTTCCAAGGGGGATATTCTGCGGGATATTATTCTTACAAATGGGCAGAAGTTTTGGATGCAGATGCGTTCCAATATTTTAAAGAAAACGGAATTTTCAATCCCGAAATTGCCGCAAAATATAAAGTTCTCCTTTCTTCCGGCGGAACAAAAGATCCAATGGAATTGTATAAGAATTTCAGAGGAAGTGAGCCGAAAGTGGAAAGTTTGTTGAAGAGGGCGTTTGGGTAGAATAAATATAATTAATATATGAAAATTACAAAAGTTAAATGGGATAATCATCCTATATTAGGAGATTTAGAACTTGATCTGACAAATACTGGAAATAATAAAACCTTTGATAACGTCCTTTTTGTTGGGGAAAATGGATGTGGCAAAACAACAATATTAAAGTCAATTAGCACTTTCCTTAATATTGGATCTTTCAAAGATTTTGAATATATAGAATACTCAATTAATAATAAAGTTTATCAAGCTGTCCAAACTAACGAACCAACAAATAGAAATTATGAAGGGTATCACTCTAGGATAGATGTAGAACAAGGCAGCGTATCATATGTTTATTCAAATAAGAGTAATCGTCCTCATGAAATACAGGAAAATAATCTTGACATTAGACATTATGGTTGTGTGTTTTCAAAAGCTAGAGCTGATTATCATACAGGTAAAATTCAGTCAACTACCTTTCAAGATTTGGACACCCAGAAGTACGACAATGATAAGGACGAAAATTTCACATCATTAAAACAACTAATCGTAGATATTGAACATCAGGATAACCATGATTTTACAGAAAGAAACAAAATTGCTAATTTGAGTTGGGCTGATTTTTATCCATTATCAAAAATATATAGATTTAAAAATGCATTTAATAGTTTTTTTGAAAATCTTAAGTATAAAAATACTAGAATCTTAGATCAAGAAATGCATGTCTTTTTCGAAAAGAATGGGACAGACATCAGTATTGATAATTTAAGTACAGGAGAAAAACAAATAGTTTTTAGGGGAAGTTTTCTTTTAAAAAACTTGAAAAAACTTGAAAATTCAATAGTTATGATCGATGAGCCAGAAATCAGTATGCACCCAAAATGGCAAAAAAAGATTTTGGACTTTTACAAAAATCTATTCATTGATAACACCGTACAAAAAACTCAACTATTTTTTGCCACGCACTCAGAACTAGTTTTAAGAAATGCTTTAGGCAATAAAAACAATCATTTAGTTATAATTTTAAAATGTGAAAACGGAGTTATAACTTCTAAACGAGTTGATACACCTACTATTTTACCCAGTATTACAGATGCCGAAACAAATTACATCGCATTCGATATGCCTTCAAATGATTTTCATATAGAATTGTATGGATATTTACAACAAAAAAATGCTCTAACGTCTGTTAAAGCAACAGATGATTACATTAAACAACACCCAAAATATGTAGCTACTGATCATAATAAACAGTCATCTAATCCTCACGGAACAACTTATGACACATTAAGTACATATATTAGAAATGCCATTGATCATCCTAATCCAGCTCAAACATTTACAGAAATAGAATTACGAAAATCTATAGAATTGCTTGTAGAATTGTGTATATAGTAAAATGTCAAATAATCATATACCTTATTTTAAGTAGAAAAAGAATCACTTTTCCGATAATTTAAAAACCATAAATAATACAATCCAAAGATTAGAAACATAAAATTTTCCAGACGAAAGGACAGGAAAATAAATGATGAACTATGCAGATCGATGTCGATATCCATTGAAAAATAACAAATACTTCCATCTCTAATAAACACCATGCATAAAACAAAAATTCAACAAACTTTAATACTCCTTTTATTAAGTTTCACCATCAATCAAGCATTTGCGCAAAAGAAAGAATTTCGGGATACAAAAGTTGATACGCTTACCTTTTTAAACAATAGAAAAATATTAAACAGCTTAAATACCGATCAATTTCAAAAGAAAATATTTGTAGAAAATGACATTAAAATTCCATACAGATTTTTAACGCCTAAAAACAATCGCACAAACGAGAAATTTCCATTGGTTATTACCTTTCATAATTCTACAAGGATTGGAAATGATAATGAAAATCAACTTGAACCTTTTGCTAAAATATGGTTACGGGATGAGATTTATGAGAAATTTCCATGTTATGTTGTAGCGCCACAGTTTAACAAACGTTCTACAAATTATGAGATCAATGGAGAAGGAATTCAAGTTTCAAAGCCATCCAACGAGGTTTTTGCTTTATTGAAACTGATTAAAGATCTCGAAAAAGAATATCCAAATATTGATAAAAACAGAATCTATCTGATTGGTTATTCGATGGGAGGTTCAACTGCTCAAAATCTTATGAATTTGAGTCCAAATACATTTGCAGCGGTTGTTTCTGTCGCTTCTGTTCCGGATCTGTCGAATCTTAATAAAATTAAAGAAAAAAATATCTGGCTAATTCATGGAGAAAAGGACGATGAGAACCCATATATTGGCAGTGTTGAACTATATAATAAAATATCTTCTGACAAAAATTTAATCTTTACAACGTTCACCAACCTTCATCATAACAATATTGTGATCCCATTTTTGGCAACAGATGAAATCCCGAAATGGTTATTTGAAAAACATAAATAAAAGAAAAATAAATAGCTGTAATTCCGTAATTTTACGCCATGAATAACATCACCCAAAGATTAGAAAACGTAAAAAAACTCCAGGCAAAAAGATGGGAAAATGAAGATCACTGGGATGACATTAATGACCTTTTAGTTAAAGAACTGGATGAAATTTTACTCATCGAGCCTGAAAATACGGCAGCTTTAATCAATATCGGAGCAGTTTATTCTGATATGGGAGAAAATGAAAAGGCAATTGAATATTTAAAAACTGCAATGAACTTAGGTTCAGTAGATAAAAACTTGTATATAAATCTGGCAATTGTGATGGTTTACATGGAAATGCACCAGGAAGAATATCATGAATATCTGGAAACTGCTGAAGACAAAATTGAGGATCCGTTGACTTTTAAAGCCTATTTCGATCCTAATTCTCAGTAAGAAAATATTAAATCAATAGAACAATAACTTAAAATTCTTAAACCATGTTACTCGCTATTTTATTACCCTTTTTATCTTTTATCGTTCGTGGAAAAGTTTTAACAGGAATCATCTGTTTAGTTTTACAAATTACTTTAATTGGCTGGATTCCTGCTGCAATTTGGGCTGTTTTATCCTTAAATAATGAAAGAGCAGAAAAGCGCACCGATAAATTGATTAAAGCCATGAGAGACAATCAAAAGTAATTACATATTTGGGGTGGGGGGACCACTTACAGCCACAAAAAAAAGAAAACACGGGACTTGTTTCGTATAGAGATTAGAAAATAAAGAAAAACCTTTTATGCATTTAGGGATTTTATTTTTATAACATGATAGTCAGTTGATTACAGGAATATAAAAAAAAGCGGATTCTAGTAAAAGGAGGTGAATTATTTGAAATTTTCATTTTATGGGTGCTTGTTTTAAATGCACAACAGGTAAAGAAAATTATCACGTTACGAAATAAATAAAAATACTCGGCACAATTTTAGCTTCCTGTGAGTAGTTTTAAGAATCTCATTAATAGATAATATTTCTATTTGGAAAGAGACTTTTTATAAAGCTGATTCAATATTTTATCCCACAAAAACAGCTATATGTATCTAAAAAAAATCCTCCCCTCAAAAACAATCACAGTGCGAATTACTGCCTTTTTAATTTCATGTACACTACTGAGCCTTTATAGATGTAAGGAAACAGAAAAAACAGCTTCAACAGATATTAAGAACTTAATAGACAGTCTTGCCAAACCTCTTATGAGTGAAAATAAAATTCCGGGAATCAGTATCGCCATAACGGTAAACGGCAAGCATTCTTTTTTCAATTACGGAACAATTTCTAAAGAAAGTAATAAGCCTGTTACCAACCAATCTTTATTTGAATTGGGCTCGATAAGTAAAACTTTTACAGTAACCTTAGCCAGTCTTTCCCAACTTAATGGAAACCTTGACATGTCATCTCCTGTAAGTAAATATTTACCGAATCTAAAGAATACGGTTTTTGATTCTGTAAAACTTTATCATTTAGGAACGCATGCAGCAGGCGGTCTCCCTCTACAGTTACCAGACAATATCACCAATAATGACCAGCTGATGAACTATTATAAAACATGGACTCCGCTTTATGCACCCGGTACAAAAAGAGTTTATTCTAACCCCAGCATCGGTTTATTGGGAGTCATTGCTGGAAAAACAATGAATGAGCCTTTCACAAAAGCCATGGAAGACAATGTTTTTGCAAAAATAGGAATGAACAATACCTTCTATACTGTTCCTCAAAATAAAATGTCAGATTATGCACAGGGCTATAATAAAGAAGATAAGCCAGTAAGGCTAAATCCAGGTGTACTTGCAAATGAAGCCTATGGAATAAAATCATCTACGCAAGACATGCTGAAATTCGTAGACAGTAATATGGGAGTTGGTAATCTAGACCCTAAGCTTACAAAAGCTTTACAAGCAACACATACAGGTTATTTTAAAACCGGGCAGATGACTCAGGACCTGATTTGGGAGCAGTACAGTTATCCGACCTCATTATCCCAATTATTGGAAGGAAATGCGGATGATATGGCTTACAAGGCAAATGATATCAAAGCATTATCACCTCTTCTGGAGCCACAATCAAATGTAGTAATCAATAAGACTGGCTCTACAAACGGTTTTGCGTCGTATGTTATTTATATTCCTTCAAAAAAGATTGGTGTTGTAATGTTAGCCAATAAAAATTATCCAATAAAAGCAAGAGTAGAAAACGCATATAAGATCCTCTCCTATCTTGAAAATCATAAAAACTAACAGGAGTAAGATCTGTAAAATTTTAAAAATGACAGCTATAAATTAAGCTGTCATTTTCTTTTACGAGATATTCTTTATGCATACATTTTACCACATTTACATTTTATAGATACAGCATATTATTTTTTATTTTAACTTAATACATATTTTGTATCTTTAATAGCCGTTATAACAGTTTTAATAAAAATAATTTGGCAGAAATTCATGGCAGAAGAACTTTATTTCATAAAAACCAATCCAACTATTGCCAAAATTAATTTGTACAATAAGCTTTGCCGTGAAGAAAAAAATGTGCTGAATTTCTTGAGCGAAGATAAAAAAACAAGCTTTGAACTGATTAAAACTAAAATAAAAGATTCTGTAGAAAACCTTACTAAAGAGGAGTTATTACAAATTTTCTCTTGGTTTGATAATGAATATAAAAAAGATCGTGAAGAGGTAAAAACCCAACTTTTCATTAATGGAATCGATCTTTTTTATGAAATTCCGTCAACAGTTGATGTTGTAAATTTTCAGCAGATTCTTTCGGATTATGAAAATTATTCAAAACAAAAATTAAATCATTTGGTTGATGTTCAGCATTTCAATCAATTTCTGATCTATGGAATTTTTTACACCGGAATTAAGAATCAGGATAAAGATATTTCAGTAGACATGTTGAAACAGGATTATAAAAATCTTTATTCTTTTGCTGAAAATCAATTCAGTTCCAACGGAAAAATATTTGAAAATGAAAATTTTGTTCTGAATATTTATAATTATTTCACTGATTTATATGATCTTACGAAATATTACAAGGGTTCTATTATCAAGCTTCATGGCTAGTAAATATTTAAGTAAAAAAATATTAGCTTATTAGATATGTCAAAAACAGTGAGTCAACCAATACAAACGGATAATTTTGATATCTTACTAAATCTGAGATCGTATGGCTGGAGTGATTTTTATCTTTTTGTAAATGAAAAATCTTTTGAATTCACAATATCTCATGTTTTTACTGATCCCTGTTTTGATCTAATTAAGGCTTTATCAGATTTAATTCATGGAAATCCTGAAACCTGCTTTGTTTTGCAGGGAGAACCTGACGGAGTCTTTTTTGATATAAAAAAAATGGTTACTCAACAACATAAAATCATGATTTCAATACATGATTTTGACGGATTTTATAACTCAGACTCAAAATTGAATTCCATAATAAAAATGGAAGTAAAAACGAAACAGTTTATATGTATCCTATATCTTCAATTAAAGAAAATTTTCATGCTTCTTCATGATAAAAAATTTGCAGAACAACGGGAAGGAGGATCGCTCTTACAAAATTTCTATAGTTTTGAAAAAGAAGTAATTAGTTTTCTGAAAAAATAATATCATACCCAAACATTTAAGAATATGAGCTACATTATGGTAGATATAGAATCCGACGGCCCGATTCCCGGAGATTTTTCGATGGTATGTTTCGGAGCGGTGCTTGTGGATGAAGATCTGGAGACAACTTTTTATGGAAAATTAAAACCAATCTCTAACCAATTTAATGCTGATGCATTAGCCGTTTCCGGATTTAACAGAGAAGAAACAATGGATTTTGATGATCCGAAAGAAGTGATGCTCCAATTTGAAGAATGGATCAAAAAAAATTCTAAAGGAAGACCTATTTTCATCAGTGATAATAATGGTTTCGACTGGATGTTTATTTGCTGGTATTTTCATCATTTTATTCAAAGAAATCCTTTTGGATACTCTTCAAGAAGATTATCCGACCTATATTGCGGACTCGAAAAAGATACTTTTGCCCAATGGAAACATCTTCGTAAAACCGAACATACGCATCATCCCGTTGACGATGCCAAAGGTAATGCCGAAGTTTTATTACACATGAAAAAAGAAATGGGTTTGAAGATTGGCTTAAAATAGAGAATATGAATTTACAATACAAAAAAGCCTCAGCAAAAGACATCGATTTCTTACTTAATCTGAGAATGAAAACCATGACCGAGCATTATGCCAGCTCAGGGCTTCCGACGACAGAAGAATCAGCACTTCAAAGGGTTTTGTATCAATTTGAAAAAGCCAATATTATATTTTTAAATAATGAACCTATCGGATTATTAAAAATCGATAAAAACAAAGATAAAATTGAAGTGCTTCAACTTCAGATTGATCCCAACCAGCAAGGAAAAGGATTGGGAAAAGCTGTTTTAACAGATATTATTGAGGAAGCTAAAACTGTAAAAAAACCTATTACATTAAGTGTTTTAAAAACCAATAAAGCACAAAACTTATATTCCAGTTTAAGTTTTAAGATCATCGATGAAAATGAACATTCTTACATCATGGAATTTTCAAACTAAAAAAGTATGCCCAAAAGCATACTTTTTCTTTATGATAGGTAAATATTCTACTTGATAATTTGTCCCTTATAATACTTTTCTAAAAAGAAAGAAAGATCTGCTCTGTAACCTATTCCTGAAGCTTCAAATTTCCAGCTTCCGCCACGTTTGTATAATCTTCCGAATTCTACGCCTGTTTCAATGGAGAAATCTTCATCAAGTTCATATTTCGCAATTTCCTGATTGCTGGTGCTGTCGATAATTCTGATGTATGAATTTCTCACTTGTCCGAAGTTTTGCTTTCTTCTTTCAAAATCTTCAATGGTGACTACGAAAAGAATTTCCTCAACGCTTGGATTTACTTTTTCAAGATCAATGATAATGGATTCATCGTCGTCTCCATCGCTGTTTTTCCCGCTCGGATCATCGCCTGTATGCGTCAAAGCTCCATCCGGAGAATGCAAATTATTGTAAAAAACAAAATATTCTTCACTTACTAATTTTCTGTCTGCATCAATCATGATTGCAGATGCATCAAGGTCAAAATCATATCCTTTTCCTTCATTCGGATCCCAGCCAAGACCGATGGTCATTTTTGTAAATCCTAGATCTATTCTTTGTCCTTTCTGTAAGTTAATTGCCATAATAATATGTCTGTTGTTTTACTCGAAGTTATGGCTGTTTTAGTAATTTTCCAACATATTTTGTGAGAAAGTTTTATGTAAATTGCAGAATATTAAAAATTAACTTCTTAAGAATAATTACCATAAAAAAGTCCGGCCAAAACGACCGAACTATTATATTTAAAAAAAAATTGATTAAAAAATAAATTCTTAATCTTTAATTCCAGTATGTAAAACTGCATTATTTCTTGCTTTTGCCAACATCGGAATTGAGATTAATCCCATTACAAGCATAATCGTAATTTGCAACGGCAGTGAGATGAATGAATAGGTAAGTCCCATTTCTGCACCAAGATCGGCACTTTTTCCCATCGAAATAAATAAGGCCATAAAGCCGAATTTCATTGCTAAATTAAATGCTCCAATTCCTCCACTTGCCGGGATAATCATTCCCAAAGTTCCGACTACGATGATGAAAAATCCGTCAGCAATCGTAAAATTTGATGTTTCAGGAAGTGCAAAACATACTAAGTATGCGGCTAAGTAATAACAAATCCAGATTCCTAATGTATAAATGATGAATTTCCCTTTTTGCTTTAATTTAAATATTGATGTTAAACCTTGAAAAATCCCATCAATGAAATTAATGATCTTTCCTAAAAAAGGAACGGTAGCCAACCTCTTTTTAAACACAAAAAACAAAACTGTTCCTAAAATTAATATCAAAAAACCAATCAAAATTTTATTGGGGTTAATATTTAGCCCTGAATTTCTGTAAAAAGATAAAATCGCTTCATATTTAAAGGCCAGAGTTAATCCTAAAAATCCCATCATACAGACAAGATCTACCACTCTTTCCAGAATAATGGTTCCAAAAGATTTATCAACAGGAACTTTTTCCACACCATATAAAGCCGTAGCTCTTGCCACCTCTCCACTTCTCGGAATCGTAAGGTTCATTAAATACCCAAAAGAGATAGACCAAAGCGCATTGGAATTTGAAATACGGTGCCCCATCGGCTCCAACATCAGATTCCAGCGAATTGCCCTGAACCAATAGGCTAAAAGTCCAAATACAGAAGCAAATGCAACCCAAAAGTAATTGGCTTTGGCAAGAGATTTCTGGATAACTTTAAAATCAAGCCCTTTAAGAGCGAGCCACAAAAAAAAACCTGCAAAGGCAAGTGAAACTACGATTGTAATTACTGATTTTAATGGATTTGATGATTTTTTCTCCATGAATTAAGTAAGAAGGTTAGTTTTTTCGTCCGGGAAAACAATCTTCGGCTGAAAATCCTTCGCTTCTTCGGGAGACATCTGAGCATACGCTATAATAATGATGATATCATCTCTCTGAACTTTTCTGGCAGCAGGGCCATTCAGACAAACTTCTCCTGACTTTCTTTTACCTTTGATAACGTAGGTATCGAAACGCTCACCGTTATTCACATTTACGATATAAACCCTCTCTCCTACTACCAAACCGGCAGCTTCGATAAGGTCTTCATCGATCGTAATACTCCCTATATAATTAAGGTCTGAAGCCGTAACTCGTACCCTGTGAATCTTAGACTTAAAAACTTCTATTAACATGCTGCAAATTTATTAATAAAAATTAATAAAACAGGCTTTTTAATGATTTTCAAACACGCAGATACACAGCCATTTAATTTTATTAAAAACATTTTTTTTGAAATTTACTTACAGAATCTACAAACATATCGCCAAAACCATTAATACTTTATACGAAATTCAGGATTTAATAAATACGGAAAATAATATTAAATTTTTGCTAAAGTCAATACACATAAGCATTTGGCATGATTTTAGTAACGGCTAACGTAGATTTTGCGTGAAAAGTCAAATTATCATATTTCAACTGTTTTCACCCAAAATCAAAAAAATTGTACAACTTTTCATAAAAAAATTGCACAATTAGAAAATAGTATTATATTTGCTATAATTACGAACTAACTTTAATATTAAAAATTATGAACAAGTCTGAATTAATCGACGCAATCGCAAAAGACGCAGGAATTACTAAAGTTGCAGCAAAAGCTGCTTTAGAATCATTCATCAGTAATGTAACTACTACTTTAAAGAAAAAAGACGGAAAAGTTTCTTTAGTAGGATTTGGTACTTTCTCAGTAGCTGAGAGAGCGGCTAGACAAGGTATTAACCCTGCAACTAAAAAGCCGATCAATATCGAAGCTAAAACAGTTGCTAAATTCAAAGCTGGAGCTGATCTATCGACTGCTGTAGCTACTGCTAATGCACCTGTTGCTGCTGCTAAGAAGAAAAAATAATCATTCAGATTATAAAAAATTCAAACCTCACCGTTGGATGAGGTTTTTTTGTGCTTTATACTTTAATACATATTTAAAGATATTTCATTATTGTTTAAAGATGCTGAGCGGAGTCGAAGCATCTTTAATATATTCAAATTATGGTGCTAAACGGGAGATCTTCCAGTCCAGATCATCTAAAGTGTAAATAATTCTGTCATGAAGTCTGTTGGGTCTTCCCTGCCAGAATTCAATTTCGTAAGGCTTTGCAATGTAGCCACCCCAATTTTCAGGTCTTGGAACTTCTGTGTTCTCAAACTCCTTCTCTAGGCTTTTCAATTTCTCTTCCAAAAACTCTCTGTTAGGGATAATCTGACTTTGCGGTGAAACTGCTGCTCCAAGCTGACTTCCTTTTGGCCTGGAATGAAAATAGCCGTCACTTAAATTCTCCGCAATCTTTTCCAGATCTGCTTTTATAATAATCTGTCTTTCAAGATTTGGCCAGAAAAAATGAAGACAGGCTTTATGATTCTTTTCTATCGCTTTTCCTTTTCGGCTGTCGTAGTTTGTATAAAAAATAAAACCTTCAAATGTGTAAGCTTTAAGCAAAACCATTCTTGTACGCGGGCAACCATCAGCTTCTACCGTAGAAACAGCCATTGCATTGGCTTCAGAGATATTAGGGTTCTCGCTCGCTTCCAAAAACCAGTCTCTGAATTGCTCTATCGGATTTTGTTTTATCTCACTTTCAATAAGTTGGGATTTCTCGTACACTTTTCTTTGGTCGTGCAGGTTTTCCATAAATATTTTTTATTAAATTTGAGTATGAATTACTCATACAAAGGTAAAATATTAATTTCCACACCAGACATTTCCGGCGATATTTTTTCCAGATCTGTAGTGCTTGTTATTGAACATAACGAAAGCGGTGCATTTGGTTTGATATTAAACAAGAAAAATGGCCAGATGAGTAGTAAGTTCAAAAACTTTTTTGACTTCAAAATTGAGGTCTACGATGGCGGTCCCGTGGAAAATGACAAAGTTTTCTTTATTGTAAAAGGCAAAAAGGTTACTGAAATGTATTCTGATATCTCTGATGAGTTTTATTTAACTGAAGATATTGAGAATATTATCAGCTCTGTACTTAGCGGTGAACTGAATATTGATGATGTAAAGATCTTTTCAGGATATTCTGGTTGGTCTGCCAGCCAGCTGGATAAAGAGGTTCAAAAGAAAATGTGGACGGTGGTTGATGTGTATAATTTAGATTATACTCTACCTAATGATCAAACGCTTTGGAAATCCATCATGCAAAACCTGGGCGGCGAGTATCTTCTCTGGGCAAATTCTCCTGAAGATATTTCGTTGAATTAAACCATAATATTATTCTAATAAACGAGATTTAAAACATTAACAAACTTTAAGATTCTATTAACCAATTTTTAGGAAAATATTCCCGTTATTTGATAAACCAAAAACAAGAAAATGAAAGTACTTACAAACCTTATTTTATTTTTCTTTCCAAGAGTAAATGTAGCTCTGATTCCTATTAAAACAAGACGAAGATTTAAATAAGCAAAAAAAAATTGCTGATAATTGATGGATACATTCCGTCGAATTATTAAACAATACAAATTCTGATCTATTCAGAATAAAACCCGGTAAAGGACTTTGGAACTTTTGTTGTTTACCGGGTTTGTCAATTTAAAAACTTTTCTTCCAGCTTTCCACTAATTCTAAAAAGCGAGAATTTTCAAAAGTCTTATTTCTTATTTTACCTACAGAAAATATGCCTTTCTCGTCAGAAATCATTAAAATTTCTTCGGCCTTCTGAGATTCAAATGCAATTATCTCGTGTTCCTGCGTATCGGCAAGGTTATTTTTATGTAAAAAAGTAACAAAATTTTCCAATAAAGGAGAAATGTAAGCCCCTTCAGACTGTTTCGGAACTTTAATCACATTTCCTTCCAAGAATAATAAATTTCCTGATGTTGAACGTGCAATTCTTTTGTTAGGATTAAGCAGAATCACATCATCCAGATCGTTTTCCTGAGCATAAATTCCACCATAGATATTTTCCGGGCTGTGAACTCTGATATTGCTCAGTAAATTATTATTAACATTGATCTCTTTGATGATATCCAATTCCAAAGGTCTTTGATAAACCGAAAGAATATCATCCATTTCATCAACTTCATAGAAATAAGAAACTGATGATTTGGATAATGTGACTCCGTCTGAATTTCTGAAAACCTGGAAATTAATAATTCCGTTAAGGATTTCTTTTCCTTCAATAATATCTTTCTGAAAAAGCGACTGAAAAAATTCCAACGTATACGTCAACGGAATATTCATCCTCATCTTTCTCATGGAAGCCATCAAATAAAAATAACATTCTTCATCCATGATGAGTTTTCCCTCTCTCACAAAAAAAGAAACTTTTACGGCGTCGCCCATAAGAAACGCTCTATTCTTTACATTTAATTCGTCTGATGTAAAATATTGATTTTCCAATGTCTGATCTGATTTATTTATAAAAAAATAATGAACGATAAATCGTTCATCAGTTTTATCATTTAATGCAACTTAAATTAAGCTGCACCCAATTTAATTCTAAGGTTTTCAATAAGATTTTCCCAATACATTGCATTTTCCTCTTCGTCACCTTCTTCACAGAAATCTGTAATATTTAAGGCCAAATCTTCGGTAATATCATCAATGGTAATGGTCATTTCAAAGAAATGCTTAGTTCCTTCATCTTCTTCCCATCTGAAACGAACGAAGCCTTCAGGCTTGTATCTGATCAAAGTGGCCTTTTCTTCAGGACCCCCACCCCAACTGAAAAAGAAATCGTCACCTTTCTCTACTACATCATCCGCAAACCATTCAGACAACCCCTCTGCAGTCGCCAGATATTCATATAAAATCTCTGAAAGACAGTGCATTGGAAATTCGTAATGGACTTTATGTTTAGCCATATAATCTTTGTTTTAATCGTCCCGCAATATATAAATTAATTTTTTTATTACACAAAAATGTATTTACTTTTTTGTATAATCTTCATGATATTTATCACAGAAATTAAATAGATGTTTAACATAGTTTTTAAAGTGATACTTTGAGCCTTTAAAACACAAAAACTCTTCACATCTGAAGAGTTTTTTATATTGATTCTCGTTACACTCCGAAAATAATTTATCTGTATTGTATGATTTTAGAAATTAAAGTTAAGTTCTATAAATCCTATTTTTCCTAATCCGGTTTCGCTCCATCCCGTTTTATTATCTTTCTGAAAAGTAGAACGGTCTACAATATAAATGTACTTGTAATAGAACATAGGCTCCGTAGAAATAGAAAAATGTGGAGAAATAAAATACTGAACGCCAAAAAAGGCTCCAATACCATTATCATACTGAGGTTTATTAATATTTTTATAATTAGAATATCTTGTAAAAAGATCTGCTCCGTAATAAAAATTCCAATTTCTGTATCTCTTTAGATTTCTGTCTACCCCTAATTTGAAAGCAAATTGCGTAAAACCACCCTCGCTGTCGTCTTTTTTAAAATCAAAACCTGTTCTGTAAGACCATTTCTTTTTTCCTGTGTATCTATAATTAATGATCATAGCATTGTCATCGGAAGCGAAAACAGACTTAATAAATTTATTGAGACCGATACCGACCTGATGGCTGGGAATAGGAAATAAACTGTCTTTTTCTGCCTGTGCAAATGAAAAAGAAAAAATGAAAAGAACAAAAAATAATGTAATAATACGTTTCATAATAAAAAACATCTCAAAGATTGATAAACCTTTGAGATGCGTGTGTTTTTTGTTAATATTTTAATCTAAATAGTTGGCAAAAATATCTTTGATTTTCTGCTCGAAATCACCTACATAAACGTCTGTGTTTTCCATAGTTCCATCAAAGTAAACAACAAAGAACTCTCCTTTTCCGTTTACTGTTTTATAAATGATGTCACCTATTTTTTGACCGTTATAGAATAATTCTGCTTTCGAATTATTATTAACCTGAGCATCTGTAGGATCTGTAATAGGAGCAAGAGCTTCTACATTCATCGTAGCAGCGATTTTAAGATTGCCTTCAGTTATTTGAGCTGAGATTGTTTTAAAATCATCTTTAGAAGAAATGTTAGCATAATCAGAATGCTTTAACGTTACCTGAGCAATAATTTCACTGTTCGCTCCCTGAGGTGTACTAGCATTATAAGTAAATTTGAAATCTTTGCTCGTTACTCTCTGCCAAACGATGTTTTGCGTTAATGGTGCAGAATAGATCTGAACATTTGCACTGATCGGCATACTGAAGTTTGTACTGTTATCAAACGTTACATTTGATAAATTCATGCTGAATACAGTATTTCCGCTTCTTTTTAAAGTAATATCAAATGTTTTTGGCAACCAGATTGTCTCAGAGTTATAACTTGTCTGGATATCTGTGTAAGAAGTAAGCGTTAATTCACTATCAACAGCAATTTGATTTTGCACTGACGGAAACTTCAACACTACTGCGTTAGCATTGGCAACTTTAGTCCATGTACCGCTTACTGGGTTATAAGTGTAAGTCCCTAACTTGTTAGCAAACTGTAATTTATTATCAATTAAAGCATCTCCGAATTGAGTTTCCCACTTTTCTACAACGTTGTTCAGGTAACTGTCATCATACTCCTGAGCCGTATTATTGAACATTGTGTACAACACATATTTTGAGAAATCTCCATCATCAATTACATTAAGCTTATCGTAAAAACCATTGATTGTCTTTTTGATATTTGCTTTGTCTTCTGCTACGGAAGTTGTGTGAGCTGTATCCTCAACCGAAGTACTACATGCCTGAATTCCAAAGATAGTTGCGACGCCCATCCCAACGAATAGAATAATTTTTTTCATAGTTATTATTTTTTGTGGCGCGAAAATATATCTTTTTTTCGGTTTATTCAAAACTTTAACATTCAAAAAACTATAAATCATTTAAAACATCAAGAATAATCTGGCACCCTTCCTTTATCTCTTCAAGAGAAAGCGTCAATGGCGGGGAGATTCTTAAATATTCATTTCTGTATAATTGCCAGAAAACAATTAACCCTTTACTCATGCATCTTTTTGCAACGTCCAAAGTATATTCTGGTGAGCTCAGATTTACGGCTAGCATCAGTCCTTTCCCGTTAATATTTTTAATTTTCGGATGCACTAAAAGTTCCCGGAATAATTTTTCTTTTTCTTCCACTTCATTCATTAAACCACTCTCTAAAACTTCTTTTAAAGTTGCATGACTTGCAGCTGCAATCAGCGGATTTCCCCCAAAAGTTGTGATATGGCCCAATTTAGGAGAGTGTGACAGTGATTCCATAATTTCTCTGGAACTCATGAAAGCGCCAACGGGAACTCCGCCTCCCATTCCTTTTCCCATCACCAGAATATCCGGAACGATGCCAAAATGTTCAAAGGAGAATAATTTTCCGGTTCTTCCAAATCCGGGCTGAATTTCATCTAAAATTAAAAGAGCTCCGACTTCTTCACATCTTTTTTTCAGTTTAATTAAATAATCCTCTTTTGGAACTAAAAAACCAGCTGCTCCCTGAATTGTTTCCAGCATTACACAAGCGGTCTTTTCTGTGATTTTACCGAAATCATTTTCATTATTAAATTCAATAAAAGAAATCATAGGCAATAACGGACGAAATTCTCTTTTGTGAGTTTCATTTCCTGAAACACTTAAAGCTCCGTGCGTATTTCCGTGGTAAGAATCTTTAAAGGAAACAATCTCCTCTCTTCCTGTATATCTTTTGGCCAGTTTTAAGCTTCCGTCGATGGCTTCGGCTCCACTGTTAACCAAATAAGTAATTTCTAAAGGATCCGGAGTAGCTTCGGCTAATAATTTACATAACGCAACAGGTTTTTCCTGAGCATATTCACCATAAACCATTACATGAAGATATTTATCCGCCTGTTCTTTGATTGCATTGACAATTTTAGGATGAGAATGTCCTAAAGTGTTGGCAGAAACTCCTGCCACGAAATCAAGGTATTTTTTTCCGTCCTTTCCAAAAATGTAGCTGCCTTCCGCCTTCTCAACTTCAAAACCTGCAGCAAATTTTGTCGTCTGCGCCTGATATGTAAAAAAATCTTTTTGTATTTCCATTGTAGTGAAAAATTTCAGCAAAGCTAAAGAACATTCGTTAAACACCGAAATTATCCTGATAGAATAATAGGTTCTTCTTATTCATTATTAGAGTTTGCGGATGTGTTATTAGGATTTCAGGATACGATAATAGGAACTTGGGATGTGTTATTAGGCTTTTCGGATTCAATAATAGAAGTTTCAGATACATTATTAGACTTTCAGGATGCGTTATTAGGAATTAAGGATGCGTTATTAGAGTTTCAGAATACAATAATAGGATTAGATGCTTCGACTTCGCTCAGCATGACATCGCTAATACTAAATGTCCTATTTTTAGCAACATTATTCTCAGCTTGACATTTCTAATATTATCCGTTTTATTATAACGTATGTTTTTAGCGATGTCATGCTGAGCGAAGTCGAAGCATCTGTGTAGTCATTATTTTTATTATGATTCTGTAAATTTCAGTTTTACGACTGCGTTGTAATATGGTTTTCCTGTTTCGCCTAATGATTTTAAATAAGCTTTAATATCTTTTACAAGCTGTATCACATTAATTGAATTTTTATATAAAATCTCATCTCTATTTTTACGAGCTGTAATCAATGCATTTCCTGCTACATTTACGGTATTGCTTAGGTTGGTTAAATTAGAATGAAAGGCTTTCAAGTGTGTGATCTGAATTTCAGCTTCATTGGGAGAATATTTGGCGTATGACTCTAGCTGGTCAGTAAAGGCACGTAAATTAGCAATGCGGTTGTCATAACTCATTTGTGAAGTTGAAATACTTTCTACCGTTGTAGTAACAGCACTTACTTTTTTAGCTTTTTGGTCACCGCGAATTTTTTTCGCCTGTGCAGCAATATTTTCTTTGTCTGTAACGGAAATATCTAATGATTTGGCATAGTTAAGTGCTTTTGTCATTAGCTTACCCAAGGGCTCGATTGCCGTTTCTCTGGCAGCAACAGCATTTTTGTAGACGGGTTGTTTTGCATTTAACTCTGTTATCACTGTTTGTAACGAATTACGAATAGGGTCTAGGTTTGAGAGTTTAATTTTTGAATTTGTAGGACTATATAAAGCTCCCATTTCTTCTAAGATCTGATAAACAGTATTGAAGTTTGCAATGTTTTTATTATGCCCCGTTTCGCTTGTACTTGCCATAATGTAAAGGTTTATAGGTTATTGAAACAAATATAATTAAAAACTAATGTATCAATATAATTGAAATAATTTAATTAGTAAACTTGGACAACTTCATGTCTTCTAGTCTTAGAATTTCATCTGAAATCTCAGTAAGATTTTCTAAATAATGACTAATAATTAAAACAATTTTATAGGGTTTTAATTTTTTTATTAAATCATAAATAAAGTCTCTATTCATTTTATCTAAAGAAGATGTTGGCTCATCGAGAATCAAAAACTGAGGATCATGATACAAAATTCTCATCCATCCTAATAGTTGCTTTTGTCCTCCTGACAAATTAATTCCTTCTTCCCCAACTAATGTCATGAGCCCATGAGGTAATGCATTAATAAATTTATCAAAACCTAATGCAACGATATTCTTTAACTGCAATTCATTAACTTGTTCATCCAATATAATATTATCAAGTATACTACCATTAAAAATCTGAATATTTTGAGGAACGATACCTATACATTTTCGCCAACTTTGAAAAGAAACTTCATTTAAGTTTACATCTTCATTAATTTTAATTTCTCCATTTTCCGGAATGTAGTTTTTTTGCAATATTTCAGAAAGGGTCGTTTTTCCGCTTCCACTTTCCCCTATCAAACAAGTTACTTTACCTTTTTTTAATGAAAATGTCATGTGATTAAAAAGTTTACTTCTTCCCTTAAATCGAAAATCAATCGCATTTATATGAATACTATCCAAAGAAAGAATATCAATTCCTGTAATGGGTTCTTTTTCTAATGAAGAATACTCAAACATTCTATCAAAAGCAACCTTTGCTTCCTGAATAGGTATAAATGCCAAAGCTAAATTTGTAATTGATGATAGCAAAGAACTTGAAATACCTAGTATTGCCATAAGCTCCCCTATCTTAATTTCGTTACTTAAAACATTATAAGAGGAAAAACTAAGAATACTTATAAGAAAAATCACAAGAAGTCCTCCCGAATATAATGTGATTTTTAAATTTAGTTTACCAAGCTCCGCTATTTTTGATTGAAAGTTTCCAAATGCATATTCATTTTTTTTTGAAAATATATTCTGTTTTGAAAATCCTTTTATAACATCAATACCTTGAATGCTATCTATATAGTTTGATTCATTAAAGCTGTAGGATTGCATAACATTTTTTTGTGAAGCAATAACTCTATTATTAAATCTAAAAATAATATAGAAAATAATCGGTGAAATGATAAGACACAGAAGAGCTAATTTCCAAGAATAATAGAAAAGAAAGCTTATAGCAATGAGAGCTCCTAAAACATCTACTATAGTATTTGTTATAAGAAGCTTTATTACGTTTTGGATACGTTGAGTATCATTAAGCCTTGCAACAAAATCTCCAGTTTTTCGGGTATCAAAAAACATCTTCGGAAGTCGAAGTAAAGAAGAGTAGAACTTTTCATTAATTCTTTCATTGAAAGTTTTACTCTGTTTAATAATATATATTTCTCGTAAGCCCTGAATCATTACCCTCGCAAGCAAAAGAAACCCCAGAAAGCCAATACTTAAAAATAATATTCCCAATTTTCTTTTGGGAAGTATGTCATCTATTAATTTCTGTAAAAAAACTGACATTGACATCCCTAAAAGTGTAAAAATTACCCCTAGAAAAATTATAGTATAAACAGATTCCTGATCTTCTTTGATAAGATTCCTGAACCATTGTTTTTTTTCTTTATTAGTATGCTGTATTTTTTTGAAACTTTGGTTTGGAGCTAGAGTAAGGCATGATTTTGACACCCATACTTTCTCTAATTCTTCTTTTGTCCAATATTCTATCCCTTTTGCAGGGTCTCCAATAACAAATTTAAAATCATTATAAAAATAACATATGACATAGTGCTCGTATTTATTCTCTAAAATAACATGCAATATTACAGGTTCCCCATGTTCTATTAAAGCCTGTATGTCTGCTTCACATCCCTCCGCATCAAAACCTATTTCATTAGCAGACTGATAAAGACCTAGTAAGGTAGTCCCTGTTTTGAAAGTCCCACTTTTTTCCCGTAAACTTTCTAAAGTAATATCTCCGCCATAATACCTTACCAAAGATTGAAGACATCCTACTCCACAATCGGTTTGGTCTTTTTGAAGGGAGAACGTCTTTTGAATTAACTTATTCTTTTTCATTAAAATCAGCTAAAATTTTTTCAATTTTTATGGCTCCTGTACTTCTGTGAATTAATTTATTTTCAGAATTATAGCCTAAAAAATAAGGCATCCCTTTCATAGCGAACTTTGTGTAGACTTTTGCCATTGGATCTTGGCACCAACTTATGTTTTCGGTATTTTCCAGTTTGTATTTTCGGGCAAAATCTGCTATCTCCTTCATAGAACTACTGCTAAACATAATCCAGTGGATATTTTTATGATTACTATTTATTTTAGAAAGAGCTTCCATTTCTGCCTGACAAAACTCGCAATCTGGGCTGAAATAGACTAATATCTTATTTCCTTCAGGCAAATTTTGGTTGGTAATTGTATTACCATGAATATCTTTTACGGAAAAAGTCGGGATATTTTGTAAAGCTTTTACTCTAGCTTTTTTATGCTGAAAATTATAGAATAGATACCCCATTAAACCTATTAACAAAACAGGAATAACAATAGCCAGTATTTTTAGGTTTTTATTTTTCATCAATATTGTGCATTAAGTATAAAGAAACAAACAACACCTACCCAAAAAAGCAAACCAATACCATAAGTAAGCGCTACCAAACCAAAAGATTTTACATAACTTATTTTTTCTTCCAAAAGTTCTCTTACACCCCAAGCCAAAAAGACCCAGTAAAATACCTCAAAGAGATTGACAAGCTGCAGCGGATAAGCCAGCCATTTTTCTGTAGACATATGCTCTTTTATATTGATTAATGACATGGGATAATACGTTTGTATATCTTCAAGTGTATAATCTGTATTGATCCAATGAAAGTTGATAAACTTGTAAAAGCCCGCAACGATAAAAATAGACTCTGCAATAAGGACCAAAAATACGAAATCGCCGAATTTTATCTTATCAATATGGGGAAGATCGAACAGTTTTAAAAAATTGAGACAAAAGGCAACCAATAATACTTTGATTCCGATGAGTAAAAGTGTTGCCACATAGCTTACCCACCACCATTTTTTTTGGCTTTCCATATAGTTTTGCACTACTGTACTTGGATAATCTTTCGTAAGAAAATCTATGATTTTTGAATCGGTAGAAATGTATGTTTTATCTAGATATGTAAGCAAGAGATAGCCTATTATTATGCTTACAAAAAATATAAAATTTTTCATAAAAAATACCTTTCATATGAGAAAGGTATAAAAATAAGATTTAGAATTATTTTTCTTTGAAATATTTTAAAATATTAGGTAAGAAACTAGATGTTCCAATACCCAATTCTTTTAATCTTGGAAATAAAAATCCTAATATTGGAGCAATTAAAAAAGCTAAAACCAAAAAAAATGGACTAACTGTTTTACTCTCTCCTTTAAAGAAAAAAAGACAAAACCCCACTATTAAAAAAACTCCAAAAACTATTAATTGATTTTTATATCTCATTATATTTCATTTTAATTTGCAATAATCGCACAAGCCGCCGACGCACCTACAAAAGCTCCTAAAATTCCGGCAGGTCCAGCACAACCAGCCGCACCCAATAGAAGCATTCCTTCCATGGAACCTAATCCACTTTCCATACATTGTCTAAAGCTTTTACCTCCTTGCAAATTCTCCATTTGCGAAACGTCTAATTTTTTCATCTTTTTTTAATTTAAAATGTTTGTAATTTATTTTTTGATTAAATACTTTTCTGCAGAAATTTTAATCCTGACAAATATATTAACAAAAACACATACTGCAATGCCCTGTTTTTAAGGCATTAATGCATCATATTTTGACACACCAAATAAAAAAATATATGAAATTAATAAATAGATTATTTTTTTTCTTGATATTAAATTAGACATAAATTATCATTAATATTTATTTCTAAAAATCTGATTTATTTTTTTTAATAAAAATCTCAATTTCTTTATAATAGTTATACAACTTTAACTAAAAATAGCATTTTTTAACAATTCTAATCTTTTAAAAGTGAAAGTGAAAAAATAAGCAAAGAACTAGAGGTAAGTCCCAATGAGTTTTTAAAAGGTAATGAGAGTTTTGTTCAAGTAAACCATGAGAATACTATTGAAACTCAAGCAAATGACAATAATACGGTTGGAAATGTAGTACAACATCAAACTATCAATTATAATCTTTCTGACAAACTGATAGAACAATATGAAACCCGAATATCAGAATATAAGGAAGAAATTGCCGTTTTAAAAGAAAGAATAAAAAATCTGGAAGCAGTGTTTTAATAGAATAAAAAAATCACCCTTAATAAAAAATTAAGGGCGATTCACCAAATCACAAAATATAATATATAATTTTCACTGTGTTTTATAAAACTTTTTCTACCGTTACAAAGCTGTTGCTGGTAACATTATAACTTGTAGTTCCTCCAATTTCAGAGATCGCTTCTAAAGTAATATACTGTCCCTGAACGGCATATACGGAGAAATCTAAGTTAATTTTCCTGTTTGTTCCATCATAATTTACAGTATTCTCCAGCAATTGGAATCTTTGGGCGTCGTTTATGTATAGTCCTGCTCCGAGCCTATTACTGAATGACCCTGCCGGACCTGTAAAATTTAAGTTCAAATTAATCCTATACAAACCTGTCTGTCTCACATATAACCTATTAATATTGGGAGCAGCTGTTGAAACATTTGTCTTAAGCCTTAATGGATCTGCCAAGAAATTGGGTTTATCGATTAAAGAATTAATGGGCAATAAAACAGATCCCGAAGTTGTAGAAACCGCATTGATCTGAAATCTTGAGATATTATCGGATTCCACTTCAAAAGCTTTGCTCCAAACCAAGCCGTCAAAAACCATCGCCTGTCCCGTACTTTTCACAAATAAAAGCATTCCGCGAAGTGCTTCTATTCTTACTGAAGGAGCATTGACACCGGTATAAGGAAGATCAACATCCGCATTTACCGCAGGAAGACCAAAACCTTTTATACCGCTGGCTTCACTCGTATTTGTCATATACATCATCACCAGATCGTTACCATTTGCGTTTGAGTCAGGGTTGGGAATATTCGTAAAATTAACCTGTGCACTGTAGCTATTTAATACAAATAAATACAAGCAGAATATATATTTTTTCATGACTAATAAGATTTGATTAAACGGGCAGCAATGTATGAGTTAATAGAATTCGTGTCTGTTCCGTAGGCAGCCAAAGCACCACCCGAAATTGCATTAGAGCTTATCTCGGGAACTACCCTCAGCTCTGCGCCCACGGGCAAAGAAATTGTCTGCGCAAAACTTGAAGTTTTATTCCCCTGTGTATCTATAACAAAAACGACGGAATAATTTGTTTTGGACACAACCGTTTCCCAGTCTGAAGCAGAGGTATATTTTACCTGTAATGTTAATTTAAACTCTGTAATTCCTGCCTGAAAGCCTAAACTTCCTCCTGTAAAACCAAGCGCCACACCTATATCATAGATTCCTGCTACTTTTATGGTTACTGTACTTGCGTTTTTTAATGTTAAATTATCTACAAGAACCTGACTCTTATTATCTGCAGCAAGATATCCCGGTGTACCACCCGCAAAACAAAATCCAATTCCGAAAGAAATACAAGGAATCGTTATTCCTGCCGATATTCCTAATCTCGAAATTTTAGGCTGAAAAATACCTTGTATCTGTCTGGAAGGATTCCATGAAAATCCGTCATATTTATAATACTGATCATCACTTTTGTTATAGATAAGTCCTCCTACAAGATTAGGATAATCATCAAATATATCTGTTGCTGCAGCATTATATTTCGGAAAAGAAGTATAAGTATTTGCATAAGGAAGTATCACTCCCCGAGTTCCATCCTGAATTTTCAATATGTTTTTCACACTACTTACATCACTTCCTATGACCACCTGGCCATAAGCGGAATATTGAAAAAACATTACGAGCATTATTAAAATTCTTTTCATCTTACTACATATTTATTTTTTCAACAATAATCTCTGATACAGCATTTCCGGTTTTACTCATGGCGAAAAACATATTGTCTCCGCCTAAAAGACCTGTACAAACACCTGTTCCAATATTTTGAGTCCCAGCAAGTGTTAATCTTAGTTTATCTCCGGCATTAAAAACACCAACATACGTGAATGCCAAAGACTGTCCCACATCAATTGACCCCGGAGCCAAAGTACTTACCGCCAATGCTCCAGCCGTCGAACTGCTTGCTGTATTATTAATGGGTCTCCAAGTGGCATCTGATGATGTACTAAGTTCTAAATTCAACTTCGATTGCAGATTAATAACAACACCTATACAAAGGGGTGTACTTATATCAATAGCACCACTTTTAAAGGAAATTTTATAGAGCCCTTTTGTATTAATATTAATAACATTGCTAGTTGCAGAAGCCAATGAAACATCGGAAGGAATATCATCGAAACTTGGACTGGCATTCGTAAAATTAACATTTTGCGAGGTACAGGTCCTAACAGTAAGGCCACACGCAAATCCACAAGTTCCGCAAGTTGAAGTTACAGTTCCTGTCCTGATAAAACGAGCCATTCTGTTATTCTTCATTGTTGAAACAATTTGGTCTGAGATCTTCCAGGTTGTACCATCATTTTGAACAATACTTCCCGTTTCTCTATTGAAAATTACAGATGCCTGTGTTCCGTTTCCCGTTGTACCTGCTGCGGAAACGGGAAGCAATGATGTTAAATTAGTTCGGGGTAAACGAGCAGCATAATTATCCTGCTTTACATGCAATTGTACTCTGGAATCGGGATTAAAAGAAGGATCTTTAGAAATCCCAACTTGCGCGTTATTTTTAAGACTATAAATCAAAAAAATAAAAAGAATAATTTTAGTTTTCATTAGTTTTTTATAAAATGTCATATTGACGTAATAAATATATGAAATAATATCAATTACAATGAAAATAATTCAACATATCATGTTAAATAATGAAAACAATTTACCTCATTATAAAGTGAAATATTAAATTATCAATGAAAAGCCAATAACAGTAAATATTTTACATTCACCATTTATAGAATAATGTTTAGAAAAAATAAGAAAATAAAAATTGAAAATAAGAAGATTTAGCAGCAATTTTAACAGTCTAATACAAAAATAAGTCACCATTTACTATATGAAAATGGTGACTTATTTAATTTTAACAAAGAGTTTATATCAATTATAAAACTCTGTCTGTACTTTATTATTTATTTTCGGATTCGTTTAGGCTTTTTTGCTTCTTCTTTTGCCTTTTCTTTATCTATTGCTTCCTGAGCTTTATCATAAAGAGAACTTTCGGTCTCGTACTTCGTTTCCTCGTTATTTGGTGTGTCTACCAATATGTCCTGCCATTTATTAATACGGTCTTTTGTATTCCAGTTAAAATCCGGGAATTTCCGTTTAGACGGCTCAATTTTACTCATTGGATAGGTATCGGAAGTGGCTCCAATATTACAGGAAACAATCTGCATCACTTTCTCTTCAAATATCGCGTCAATAATTCCGCAAGAAGTAAGAGAAATACCTATTCTTTCAGGTTTTTTAGTGGTCTGATCTACATCATCTGCATAACTTATGGCCTGTGCATTCCCTATTACCGTAGCTTCTTTGATATCATTATTCTGATAATGAACCGTCATGAATCTACCTTTAACCTGGTTAAATTCATCTTTAAAATTCAATGAATCAACCTTGCTGATTGCAAATGCATTTCCGATAACTTTTAAAGAATCTATATTTTCATTTTCAGTATTGAAATAGGCCTCAATTTTATCTCCGGTTACCTGTTTTATTCCGCTCCACAGAATTGGCTTGGTATACATGTGCATAATTCCGTCAGTTTCATTGAAAGCAAGAGAATCTGCCCTCCCCTGTGCATTAGATTTATAAAACCTTCCTTTTCTGAAAGCTCGCAAGAAACTTTTTTTCTTTTTAATATCCGCAGAATCCGGTCTTTGGAAAGAAATGATCTTTTCTGCTGCAAAATACATCGAATCTTTCTCAAAAGCTTTTACTGCGTAAGGGTTTTTAGTCATCATCGCAGAATCTTTCTTTTCAAAAATTTCTCCGTAACCGCCTTTTATCCATCTCCTTTCTTTGGGATCGTCTAAGGTTACATTTCCGGTTGCTTTTCCAAAACCTGTCAGCTGATTGAAGTACATATCGTCACCAGTCAGAATCTTATCGTTATAAAAAATCTTAGAATTTTTATTGAGAAAAGCTTCTTTTGTGTTCATTCTGTAAGTCCCTCTTTCGGTATACACACGGTTTTTAGGATTCTTACGGTTGGTGATAGTTGTAGGCCCAAAGAATTCGGCAACTTTAGTATTCTGATTTTGCTTGATATTGTCACCATCTATAATGTAGTCGGGACTGTCAATTTTTACATTACCAACAAAATCTATCAGTTTTGTATCCAGAAAATAGGTTGCTGACTTTGTGTACATTGTATTCTGAGCATCAGAAATTGTACCTCCCGTATTAAAATAAGCCTGATTGGCAAGCTTATCATAATATAGAGTTTCAGTTTTAATTGTCTGTTTCGGATCCGTAAGAACTACATTTTTTCTGGCAACCCCTTTTTGAGTGTTTCCATCATACTCCATTTCGCCTGCAGTAATTACAGAACCGTCCGGATTTTGAAGTCTTGCGTTACCTATAGCTTTTACAAAATTTTCTTCTTCATATAAAATCACTTCATCAGCAGTAAGAATAGAACCCTGATGCTCTAATTTTACATTACCCTTCATGTAACGGTTACCCTCATACTTTTCAGTATCTTTGATAATTTCATCAGCATTGATGATTTTTACCTTATCTTGAGGCTTTGCCTGCTGAATCTGTTGCGGATTTTTAATCGGATTTTGTAAATACGGATCTCTTTGCGCAGGTTTTTGTTTGTCTTGCGCAAAAGTAATCGTTGAAATAAAAACTAACAGGAAAAAAATCAGTCTCATTGATTAATCATTCTTGGTGCCATAAAAATATAGCGAATGAGAATCAATTTTTACGCCAAATGCTCCTTCAATTGCTTCTTTGATACCTTGAATCCTTGGATCACAAAACTCTATGATCTCTTCAATTTCCTTGTCTGAGTCTTTTTTGTAGATCACCAAATGGTCATGCTGCTTGTCAAAATAAGACTTTTCATAAGACGAAGACGTCAATGTTTTTTCTCCAAACTGGTGTTTACGGATCAATCCTGCATCAAGGAAAATCTCAATTGTATTGTAAATTGTGGCTTTAGAAACATGATATTTCTTCTGCATCATGAGAAGATACAGATCATCCACATTGAAGTGATGATCCATATTATAAATCTCTTCTAATATTGTATATCGTTCAGGTGTATTTCTGAAACCCTTTTCTAATAAGTAGTTTCTTAAAACATCTTTTATTAAAGCAATATTTTTTTCTTTCTGTAAAGTATCCATTAAAAAAATTATCTACAAATTTATCGATTTTTATTTAAATAAATATCAGACTATTCTGTTAAAGGATCTTAACTGTTATGTCTTAAAAATTCAGCCTGCTCAATTTTATTGTCATAAACTGTTAATTCCGTAATCGGAGCAGACTCTACAACCACGTTGTGAGAGGTAACACCCCAGGATTTGAAATCATCACTCCCAATATATTTCACAAAGTTGTAAATATTAAGCGTAATTTTCTGCTTAACCGTTAAAAGTATATCGTTGATATAGGTGTTGTCTATTACTACATATTTCAGGTCCGGCGGAATATTATGAGCCCTCAGAGAAGGATGGCTGCTTTTTGAAGGAATCGTTCCGTCTGCCATCAGATCTTTTAAAACCATACTGAAATAATCATTAATCCTTCTATCCACCTTAAATCCTAAAAGGAAGTTGATTTTATAAACCGTTCCTGGTAAAATTTCATCAACCGTATATTTAAATGTAAATGGATCTTCCTGATTTACAATACTTAAAATAAAATAATGATCGGCTCTTTTCGGTTGCTTTTTGATGATAGAATAGATGATTTTTGATTCCACCTCATCATTTCTTTTTGCTCGGCTTAGATAAGCAAGGTTGGTAGCATATTTAGGGATCGTTTCATCCAATTTCATATCCTTAATAATTGAAACGTAGCTATCTATTTTTACGAAATTGATGAATTTAGTCTTAATTAATCTTCCGTTATACCAAGCATACATACAAATTCCGATGAATCCGGCTAAGATAACGGTAATCCAACCTCCTTCGAAGAATTTGATGATGTTGGCACTAAAGAATCCTAATTCGATAGATAAATAGACTAAAGCGAAAAATAGAATTAACAATTTATTTATTCTATGTTTCAGCAACCAGAAAATTAATAATATGGTTGTCATTAGCATCGTTACCGTAATGGAAAGACCATAAGCCGCTTCCATTTTGCCCGATTCTCTAAAGTGAAGAACCACAATGACACACAAAATAAGAAGTCCCCAATTGATTCTTGGAATATACATTTGTCCTTTAACTCCGGACGGATAATCAATTTTTTGATTAGGCCATAAATTAAGAGACATCGCTTCAGAAAAGATCGTAAAAGAACCCGTAATTAATGCCTGACTTGCAATAATTGCTGCAGCCGTTGCTAAAATTACTCCCGGAACGATCATCCATTCCTCCATAATTCCAAAAAATGGATTGATTACTGAGAAACCTGGTTTTCCATAATTAGTTAACAACCAAGCGCCTTGCCCAAGGTAGTTTAAAATAAGCATGATTTTAACAAAAGCCCAGCTTACTCTGATATTTTTAGCACCACAATGTCCTAAATCAGAATAAAGTGCTTCCGCCCCTGTTGTACAAAGGAAAACAGCTCCAAGAATAACAATTGCGCTCGGAGAATTGGCAATAAGCTTATAAGCATAATATGGATTGAATGATCTTAAAATCTCAAAATTTTCAGTTAAATGCATTACTCCTAAACCTCCCAATACCAGGAACCAAACAACCATTACGGGGCCAAAAAACTTCCCGATAAAGCTTGTTCCAAATTGCTGTACTACGAAGATTAAAATAAGAATACCAATGGTAATCGTAACAACGGGTGTATGAGGATTATAAATTTCAAGACCTTCAATAGCCGACATTACGGTAAGTGACGGTGTTATCACTCCATCAGCAACCAATGCGGCAGCCCCAACAATTGCTACGAGATACAGCCAGCCTTTTTTAAGGTTTTTAACTAATGAAAACAATGCTAAAATCCCTCCTTCACCTTTATTATCTGCCCTCAAGGCAATGACAACATACTTTACGGTCGTCTGAAGAGTAAGGGTCCAGATGATACAAGAAAGCGCTCCTTCTATGTATTCATTGAAAGGCATAGTGCTACCTGCACCTCTTGCATTCACAATTGCTTTCATTACGTAAAGCGGTGATGTTCCAATATCTCCGAAAACAATTCCTAAAGAAACTAGAACTCCAAAAAAAGAAAGTTTTTTAATGTCAAAATGATGACCACCTTCTGTAACTTCTGCCATATCAACTTATATATTTTAAGTGCGCAAATTTATACTAAATTTATGATCTTGAGCACATTTCTTCATGCATAGAATAAATGAAAAAGCTCCCTTTCGGAAGCTTTTTTCTATTATATCTATTTAACGTACATCGCATTTTTGATCTCCTCTTTCACTTTTTCAAGCTTAGGGAACCATTCTGCAAATAATGCAGCTGAGTATGGAGCAGGCGCATCAGGAGTAGTAATTCTCTTGATTGGAGCATCCAAATAATCAAATGCTTTCTGCTGTACCATATAGGTAATCTCAGAAGAAATAGACGCAAATGGCCAGGCTTCTTCTAAAATAACTAATCTATTTGTTTTCTTTACAGATTCTAAAACAGTATCAAAATCTAAAGGACGAACTGTTCTAAGGTCAATAACCTCAACAGAGATTCCTTCTTTAGCCATATCTTCAGCAGCCTGAATAGCCAGCTTCATAATTTTCCCGAAAGAAACTAAAGTAACATCTGTACCTTCTCTCTTGATATCTGCTTTTCCGATTGGTAAATAGTACTCTTCTTCTGGAATTTCCATTTTATCACCATACATCTGCTCAGATTCCATGAAGATCACAGGATCATTATCCTGAATAGCTGTTTTCAACAATCCTTTCGCATCGTAAGGGTTTGAAGGAACTACTACTTTAAGACCAGGTACGTTTGCGAACCAGTTTTCGAAAGCCTGAGAGTGAGTTGCACCCAACTGACCTGCCGAAGCCGTAGGGCCTCTGAAAACGATCGGACAGTTCCACTGGCCACCACTCATCTGACGGATCTTAGCCGCATTATTGATAATCTGATCAATACCTACCAATGAGAAATTGAACGTCATATACTCAACAATTGGTCTGTTCCCGTTCATTGCAGCACCTACAGCAATCCCTGTAAAACCAAGCTCAGCGATTGGTGTATCGATTACTCTCTTAGGACCAAATTCATCCAACATTCCTTTTGAAGCCTTATACGCACCATTATATTCTGCAACTTCCTCCCCCATTAAAAAGATGGATTCGTCTTTACGCATTTCCTCGCTCATTGCTTGCGCAATTACCTCACGAAAAGTATATTCTGCCATATTTATTTGAAAAATTTAGACTACAAAAATAGTGTTTTTTTATTATTAACATAACAAAAACGACATAGCATTGAACGAAATATCGCTTTATTAATTTTATTTCAACCTAGTTTTCTTCTATTTTACTTAATTCTTTATAATTTTTTTTAAGGTTAAAAAGTATTTTGCCGTAGGTCTTTTTATAAATTATATACAATAAATATATCGCAATAATTAAAACCACTCCAAAAACTATGTAATTTCCAAGTCCAGGAGTCATCTGTTCAGAATTCGTAGTATGAGGGCTATTATGATTATATCCATCATTAAGTCCAGCCATGAAATCTTTAGTATTATGTTTAAAATCAATAATATTCATTAAAATAATCAAAAGGAAAGAAATTCCGGCATATCCAAAAACTACTTTTCTGATATTTAAAATACTTTTCATTAAGAATATTGAGCTTTCCTGCGTTTTCATTTTAAAATAAAAATAAATAATCAATGCAAAAAACACGGCAAATAATGCCATTCTGAAGGCAGGAAGTTGTCCATCAATGTATCCATAAACTGCCCAGAGGACAATTTCTATTAAGCCTATCAAACATAAAATTCTGGTGACTGAAACAGATTTTTGCTTTATCATGGTATAAATTTCTTTTTCTGAATAGTTTTTAAATTCAGTGGAATCTTTATTCCAGTCTTTTTTTAAAAGTTCTAATTCTTCCATCTTATTGTGTGTTTATTTTTAATTTTAAATTATTTTTAGCTCTATTCATTTTCACTCTGGCATTTCCTTCTGTAATTCCGAGAATCTCGCTAATTTCCCTGTAAGATTTGTCTTCCAGATACATCATAATCAAAGCTTTTTCAATATCAGAAAGCTCATAAATCGCTTTGTACATCTTTTTCAACTTGTGTTCGTCATCTTCATAGATTTCATATTCTATTTTTAATGATGAAATATCTACTTCAGCATGTTGCAGGTCTCTTTTCTTAGGCTTTTTAAATAATGTAATTGCCGTATTCAATGCTACGCGATACATCCATGTAGAAAATTTGGCATCACCTTTAAAACCCGGAAAAGATTTCCAAAGCTGAATCGTGATTTCCTGAAAAAGATCTTCATGATCTTGCTCATTATTTGTATATATCCTGCATATTTTATGTACAATCCTTTGATTTTCTTTCAAAAACTGTATAAATGTTCTTTCCAAATTTGTGCTCATATACTATAAGTGTGCAGTTTATTTTTTCGTTACAGATTTTTTCAAAAACAAAAACGACATCTCATTTAATGAAATGCCGTTATAAATTCTATTGTAAACTTGATTAGTTAACTTTCTGCCAAGTCTGCGTTCTACCCATTAAAGAGATTCCTATATATCCTCTCACATTTAATTGGTCTCCTTTTCGTGTAATTGTACACTTATAAGTTTTACCCGTTTTTGGATCTGTGATCGTCCCTCCTGAGAATTCATCACCGTCTTTTTTCAAACCTCTGATGATTTCCATTCCCAAAATTGGCTTGTTTTTTCTATCATCTTTACAGTCTACACAATTAGGATTTGCCGGTTTTATCAACAATTGAGAAACCTTTCCGTAATATTGATCTCCTTTTTTATAGATCTCAACAATAGATTTCGCTTGTTTGGTTTCATCGTCTACTGTTTTCCATTTACCCTCAATTTGTGCAAAAGATAATACACCAAATAAAGAAAATGCCAATGTTAATAATAATTTTTTCATATTTCTTACCGTTTTAATTCAAATAAAATATTTCTGTTATCTATTTATTGCTAAAAATATAAATTAATTTTAAACAAACAAAAACTTTTATTATCCTTGGCATATATAACAATAGATGTACCAATTTTCAGAATTAAACACGGGTTAAACGCCTAATACAGTTTTCTGTTAATGACTCTATCCATATAATCCTGATACCAAGCTTTGGCGATCTCCTGCCCTTTTTGTACTTCCGGATTACTTTTTAATTGATCCATAAGATTTTTTTCTAATCCTAAATCTGATTTATCAAAGATTCCTACTACATTTTTGCCATCAAAACGGTAAATATAATTCCCGATAATGAACTGCTCTACCCCTCCGTCTGAGTTTGCAATGATGGCCGGATATTTTCTATCGCTTACCAAACTTCTCCCCCAGCTTCTGATTCTTTTATTATAACCGATAAGATCAGCTAAAGTTGGGTAAATATCGATCTGTTGAGCTTCTTCAAGATTTACACCTTTTAAATTATATTCCGGATTTGGAGAATATAAAATAATAGGAACTGCGAAACGGTTCATTGCTTTTTGATATTCCGGATAATAAATTTCGTTGGTGTGATCTCCTGTGAAAACAAAAATAGTATTGTTGTACCAAGGTTGTTTTTTAGCCGTTTCAAAATATTTCTTAATTGAATAATCAGTGTACTGCATCGGCTCATGCATCTGATTGGTACCTTTTTTAAATTTACCGTTATATTTTTCAGGAATTTTGAACGGATGATGAGAAGAAGCCGTGAAAACTGTCGCCATAAAAGGCTGTTTTTTTCCTACATTTTTAGCAAAATACTGTAAAAATGGTTCATCCCAGATCGCCCACATTCCGTCGAAATCTTCATCATGATTGTATTCCGTTTTTCCAAAATAATGTTTAAACCCAAGAATATTTCCAAAACCTAAAAAGCCCATTGATCCATTCGGAGCGCCGTGATAGAAAGAAGTATCGTAACCCAGATCATTACAAACTGAAACAATCGACTGTATTTTCTGATTTGAATAAGGTGAGCTCGTAAAAGCGTCCGTCAAACTCGGAATCCCTGCCAAAACACTGCTCATTCCGTGAATAGACTGTCTTCCGTTCGCAAAAGTATTCGGAAAAATCAAACTTTGACCTGCCAGACTATCAAGAAACGGTGTGTAAGAAACGTAATCTTTTATCTTCGTATTTTGATTAAAAGCTCCGGAATATTCTCTGCTAAAAGATTCAACAATAAAAATGACAATGTTAGGCTTGTTAGCAACTTTCCTATCATAAATTTTATAAGGCTGAATATTTTCATTAATAAATTTTTCATCTACAAAATGAACTTCCTTAAAACTATTCGTATTTAATGTTCTAAAAAATGAAAAAGTACTGTTCAAAACAAGATTTCCCTGTGACGGAATTTTCACAAAACGGTTTGCATCCACCAAATTGATCGGTCTTGTACTGTGTTTGAAATCTCCACGAATTCCTCCAACGCACAAAACTGCCGTTAAACAAAGCGTAACAACGGATAAAATAAAGTAAGGAATCAATTTTACAGGTTTACTTTCTTCAATTTTCACTTTTTTGTAAAGGAAAATCCAAAGCCACATCAAAACAACAAACCATATTAAGATAAAAGGATTTTGAACGATTGAAGCCGTAAAAACTTTTAAAATATTGGATTCGTGCTGTGCCACCTGAAAAGCCGCCGAAGTTAATCTTGTCTGCGCAAATTTAAAGTAAACAAAATCACCAAAATTCATGGCATAGGCAATTCCGTTGGTAATAAAATACAGCCAGAAAAGCACTTTTTGATAGACTTTCTTGGTATTGATAACAATCGGAACCAAACTTAACAGAATAAACAGCGCATTTACATACAGAATCGCCGTTGTATCAAACGCAATCCCATGAAATGCCAGACCGAAATAATCTGAAACAGAATCAACTTTTATCAGTTCTTTATTGAAATACCAAAATAAAAATCTTGCAATCTGATAAAAAAAGTATGCTAAAAAAATCCGGTATAAAAGTACCAGAACTTCCTGTTTTCTAAATTCTTTAAAAAATTTCATCCGGCAAATTTACCAAATTAATGTAACAATTTAACAATCTACCACTGCAACAATTACTAGTACATTGTTAAATTGTTACATTGTTAAACTGATTTATTGTTTTAATTTTGCGATTATGAATTTCATTAAAAATAATCTTGCCAATGCATTAACGCTGGCTAATCTATTTGCAGGTTGCGTGGGTGCCATTCATCTTATTTTAGGTGATTATCAAACGACTGCGATCTGCCTTATTCTTTCTTCGATATTTGATTTTTTTGACGGATTTGTTTCCAGAGCTTTAAAATCAAACTCAAATTTGGGACTTCAACTGGATTCTCTTGCCGATATGGTGAGTTTTGGGGTGATTCCCGGATTGACAATGTATAAAGCATTAGAGCCTTTCGGGACAGAATTATTAGGACTTCATCTTCCTTTTGAGATCAAATACTTCGGATTGCTTGTTACAGTTTTTTCTTGTTTAAGACTTGCGATTTTCAATCTGGATGAGGAGCAGCGCTATTATTTTAAAGGATTAAATACACCAACCAATACTGTTTTGCTTTTTGGTCTGTATTATGCATTCAAAGAAACCAATTATTTCAGTTTCCTTTTCGAAAATGAATTATTATTGATTCTCTTAACCATCATTACTTCATGGCTGTTGATCAGTCCGATAAAAATGATGGCGATGAAATTCAAATCAAAAAAAATTCAGGACAATTATGCTAAAATCGTATTAATCGTTGGCGGAATTGCCATTTTAGCGATATTTCAGATCGTCGGGATTCCGATGCTTGTAATTTATTATATCTTAGTATCATTAGTATTTCAAAAACAACTTAATTAGTTATGAATTATAAGTTATTAGTGATAAGTTACATTCAACTATCTCGCTATCAACTCATAATTCATACTTTATAACTCATAACTTAATAAAAATGAATTTAAAACTGCATAAACCTCTTTGTATTTTTGACCTTGAAACAACAGGAACGAACATTGCTAAAGACAGAATCGTTGAAATCTGTATCTTAAAAGTAAATCCTGATGCTTCAAGAGAAAGCAAAACGTGGAAAGTAAATCCTGAAATGCCGATTCCTCTTGAATCCAGCCAGATTCACGGAATTTATGATGAAGATGTAAAAG
The DNA here is from genome assembly GCF_900114875.1 of Chryseobacterium limigenitum. Lineage (GTDB taxonomy): Bacteria > Bacteroidota > Bacteroidia > Flavobacteriales > Weeksellaceae > Chryseobacterium > Chryseobacterium limigenitum. The sequence continues at coordinate 36,935 of NZ_FPKW01000003.1, read as the reverse complement.
ATGCTCCAACCTTCAAAGAGATCGCATCAAAAGTAATGGAAATGATTTCAGGTGCGGATTTGGGAGGATTCAATTCTAACAGATTTGATGTTCCTTTGTTGGCAGAAGAACTTTTGAGAGCAGAACTTGATTTTGATTTAAGTAAATTCAAACTTGTTGATGCACAGACTATTTTCCATAAAAAAGAACCTAGAAATTTAGGCGCAGCTTATCAATTCTACTGTGGGAAAACTCTTGAAAATGCGCACTCGGCTGAGGCTGACGTGATGGCAACTTTCGAAGTTTTGGACGCTCAGATTGGAAAGTATGATGATATTCCGAATGAAATTGCTCCTTTAAGTGAATTTACATTCCACAATAAGAATGCAGATCTTGCAGGTTTCATCGGACTTAATGATAAAACGGAACCGGTTTTCAATTTCGGAAAATATAAAGGTCAGGGCGTAAAAGCTGTTTTCCAAAAGGATCTTGGATATTTCGGATGGCTTCAGAATGCTGATTTCCCGCTTTACACGAAGAAGGTTTTCACTAAAATACAATTGTCAGGTAAATTCTAAAATATGTCAGAATTAGTTAAGTTTAAATTTTACGAAACTGCTCTTGAAGCCAATAGAGACAAACAGATATTGGCTGAAAATGAGATCAACAGTTTCATCGCGAACGAACAGCTTATTCAATCCGATTGGTTGCTTTCGCAGGCAGTTGGGGGAATTCAGTTGCAGGTTTTTGAAGAAGACTTGGAGAAAGCCACTCAAATTCTGAACGATTATAAAGAAAATGAGAAGGTTTCGCTGGAAGTAGAACATACCATTGCAGATCCTAAGTTTGATTTTGTGTGTCCGAAATGTGGTTCAAACCATATTTACAGGGATGACAGCGCAACGAGCTTTTTTGGAGTTTCGCTTTTAACGAGTCATAAATTCATTTGCTATTATTGCGAGAATGAGTTTACGCATTAGAAATTAATACTTTAACACTCAATTTTGTCATTCTGAAAGAATCTCAACAAATTTATTGGATAATTTTTTCTTTTCAACAGTTTAGATCCTTCCAGGATGACGAACGGAATGATAATTTGATGTTGATATATTGAGATAAAGACTAAAACCCTAGCCCCGATTGCAGCGACATCCTTTTGTGCAGCGCAGCAGAACAAAAGATATAGCGGAAAGCGGGAAACAGCTTCAAAAAATAAGTAAAAATAATTGTGAGATTGCTTCGTCGCATTCGCTTCTCGCAATGACATAAATAAAAAGTAGTATGAAAATTATCTGCATCGGAAGAAATTACAGTGAACACGCAAAAGAATTAGGAAACGAAATCCCTGAAAAACCGGTTATTTTCATGAAGCCTGATACGGCAGTTTTGAAAGGAAACGATTTTTACATTCCCGAGTTTTCAAATGATGTACATTATGAATTGGAAGTTGTCGTAAAGATTTCAAAAGGTGGAAAATACATCCAGAAAGAAACAGCTCACAAACATTATGAGGAAATCGGATTGGGAATTGATTTCACGGCAAGAGATCTTCAAAGCGAATTAAAATCTAAAGGGCTTCCTTGGGAGCTTGCCAAAGGCTTTGACGGTTCCGCAGTGGTTGGAAATTTCTTTAAAAAAGAGAATTATAATCTTGAAGATTTACAATTTTCATTATTAAAAAATAAAGAAAAAGTGCAGGACGGGAATACAAAAGATATGATATTTTCATTCGATGACATCATTTCGTTTGCTTCCCAATATTTCACTTTAAGAGTTGGTGACCTTATTTTCACAGGTACTCCAAAAGGGGTTGGAAAAGTTGATGAAAATGATATTCTGGAAGGCTATCTTGAAGATGAAAAAATCCTGGACATCCGAATATTATAAGTAATTTAACATGAAAATTGGCATAATTTTTCTATCTTTAATAAACAAAATTAAAGGTTATGATAAATATTGTACTGCCCGTAGATTTTGGGGATAAAACAGATCAGCTTGTAGACGGAGCTGTAAAATTCGCAAAAGAACTCAACGGTAAGATTTTTTTAATTCATGTTGCACCTTCAGATATTGGTTTTGCCATTGGAGATATGGGGTTCCAGTATTTTCCTGAAGTGGAGGCTAATGAAATAAGAGAAGAGTTGGTTCAGCTGAATAAGATCGAGCAAAGAATTATTGCTCAGAATATCGACTGCGAGCATCTTTTGAAGCAAGGGATCGCCAAAGATATTATTTTAGAGTATTCTAAAGAAAAAAATGCAAACTACATCGTAATGGGTTCTCACGGAAGAAGTGGAATTTATGATGTATTTGTAGGAAGTTTAACCAAAGGATTGACGAAAGATTCTCATATTCCTGTTTTGGTGCTTCCGATCCATGAAACACATTAAATTTTAATCGTTATCCATAAAAAAACCGACCAAACACATATGTTTTGATCGGTTTTTTACTATATAACCAATTAATTAACCTTCTTTTTTGTAGATCGTAGGATCATAATAAGGGTTTTTACCCTCAGTTGGAGAATAGTAGTCTTTATCTTTGTCACCACCTAGTGTCGCCACTAATACATAGCACCAATACGTGAACAGTACGCAGCAAACAGTAAATAAGATCCAGTTTAAAACATTTCCGAAAGTGTCAAAAAAGCCGAAAGACCATTTGAAAACTTTGCTTAAGAATAGAAAGAAAGACGTCATTATTTTCCTTTTTTAAATTAACTTTGTACAAATTTATAAAAAATGTTTAAATTACTTTCAAAAGAAAGCAATATTTTTTCAATTCCTGTTTATATTGGTTTTCTTCTTTTAATCGTAATAGTATTTAACATCCTGAATTTCAATACAAATGAAACCATTATAGCCGGAATAACTTTTCTGGGAATTGCTTTGGCATATTTCTGTTTTCATAGCATTGCACTTAATTATCAGACTCATTTGCCTTTATTCTTATATACATTTTTTATTTTTGGACTTTATCCCGGCAATTTAGATATCGGAATTGCCGTTGCGCTTCTTACCAATTCGTTCCTTCTTTTGCTGTTAACAAGTACCGATGAAGACACGCGAAAAAAATCTTATGTACTGGTAGGTTCCATAGTTGCATTAAATTTTATTTTTCTGCCGACAACATGGCCGATGGCGGTTTTTGTGATCATTCACGTAATCGCTACTTCGCAGAGAATTGTTTTAAATGTTTTCAGGTTTATTTTAGGAGTTATATTAATCGCATTCAGTTATTTTTCCATTATGTTTTTTGTTGGATTTACATCCTGGAATATCGATTATTTCCCGTTTGGAAAAATGAAAATAGTAACAGATTATACAGAACTGTTTCCTTTAATTCCGATCGCTTTAATGCTGATATATGCAGTATATGACCATTTTCAAAACTATAATAAAAAGAGTCCGATAAGCAGATATAAATATACTTTTCTACTTGTATTTTCTTTGGCTCAGCTGGTTACTATTATTCTCTATATGAATAAAAGTTATGAATATTTATTACTATTGGCATTTCCATCAAGTATTATTTTAAGCAGGATGCTAAAGTTTTTACCTAAATATTGGATGCAGGAAGTAAGCTTATGGCTTCTCCTTATTAGTTTAGTTACCTTTAAAGCAGGAACTTATTTTGATTTATTTTAAAAAAAAATTATGATTCAGATAGACGAAAAATTGATTTCCGAGGATATATTTTCCGAAGAATTTGTTTGCAACCTTAGCAAATGTAAGGGTGCATGTTGTGTGGAAGGAGATGTAGGAGCTCCGTTAGATAAAAATGAGCTGGAAATTTTAGATTCAATTTTTGATAAAATAAAGCCCTACCTTACTCCGGAAGGTATCCAGGCTCTGGAAGAGCAGGGAACATGGACAACCGATCCTTCAGACGGGATGTACGTAACCCCAATGGTTGAAGACCGTGAGTGTGCCTATGTAACCTATGATATAAGAGGAATTACAAAATGTGGAATTGAAAAGGCCTATGAAGATGGCGCTATAGATTGGCAGAAACCGATCTCATGTCACCTCTACCCAATTCGTGTTACAGAATATTCTGCGTTTACCGCTTTGAATTATCACGAATGGAATGTGTGCAGCGATGCCTGTACATTAGGAAAAGAACTTCAGGTTCCTGTTTATAAATTCCTGAAAACTCCATTAATAAGAAAATATGGAGAAGAATTCTACGATGTTCTGAGCGAAGCCGCAGACGAATGGAAAAAAGAATACGGAAACTAAAAAAATAAAAACCGCAAATCAGTGATTTGCGGTTTTTTTATTGTTAAAAATTAAATATTTTTATTTAAAATCTGCATCTGTAACTCCAGAATTAATCACAATTTTAGTTGTTTTAATTGTGATTTTCTGACCTTTGCCTTCTGCTTCAATCTCAGCCGGGAATTGGAGGCCATCTACCGTCATATAGCTCTTAATTGTAGCCGAACCTTCATCAGAAGTAGATTTATGCAATAAAGAAGTTGAGGCATCAAAATAATATTTCCCTTTCTCAGAAGTTAAAACATTATAATCTTTTCCGTCTATATTCTCTATGGTAACAGCCGGGAATTTAGAAGCTTCATACCCTAATGCATCAATTGTTTTACTTTTTTTAAGTTCAGCAATTTTACCTGCAGGAATGTCATTTTTTTGCCCCATTTGGTCGAAATATCCTTTCTCACCGTCAAAAAGCTGAGTCATCGTTTGTCCCATTACTGATTGTACGGACTTGAACTTATTTCCCATCTTTTTAGTTGTCATAGAAATTTCCATTCCCTGTACAGAAAGAGTATTATCTGTAATTGTAGTTTTTACAGCTTCTAATTTATCTTTTCCACCCAAAGCTTTCAGATAATTATCAATAACTTCTTTAGATGTTAATTTTGATTTCACAGCTTCCGTTTTAGCAGAAGCAGCAGTTGTTTTTTGCGCAGCTACCGAGGTGGAAAAAAGCACGGCACAGAAAAACGGGATGATGATCTTTTTCATATATAAGTTAGTTTATAAAACGTAAATATATGAATATTGTCTGATATAAAGTAATTCGGGCAAAAAAACAAAACCACCAAAATAATCTGGTGGTTTTAAAATATGTATAAAAAATAAATTATTTTTTAAGTTCTTCCAAAAATTCGTCGTGAGAGATTGCAGTTTCTTTTTTAGATGCTTTTTCAAGAATTACATCTTTCAATTTAGTCATTGCAACTTCAGAAGAGATTTGTCTTACCTGCTCTTGGTCTTTCAACATTTCAACAGCATATTTTTGGATCTCCTCATCTCCTAGGTGGTGAATTCCGTAGATAGCCAACTGGTTTCTTACTAATTGCTCAGCTTGTGCCAAAACATCAGCATAATCCAACTGAATTTCGTTATCAGACATCAATTTACCTTCGATGATCTGGTAGCTTAATTGTTTTTTCTCAGTTTCAAGGATTTGTTTAGCCTGCTCTTCAGACTGGATGTTCTGGTTAGAGAATAATAACCATTTAACTAAGAAAGCTTCCGGAAGTTTTACTTCTTCTTTCTCTGTAATTTGCTCTAATACTTTGTTTACAAAGTGTACATCAGCATTTTGTTGGAAATATTCGTCTAATTCAGACTTCACTTTTGCTTTAAGCTCTTCTTCAGAAGAAACAGTTTCTGCTCCGTAAACTTTATCAAAAAGTTCTTGGTTAAGCTCAGCTAAGTTTAAAGAATAGAAATCTTTTACTTTAACCTCAATTTCGTTGTGGTGTAAGTGCTCAACTTCTTCTTTGCTGAATCCTAATTCTTTAGCTAATTCTTCGTCACCAGCAAGAGTTTCTTTAGAAACCTTTACAGATCCGTCCATTTTCAAACCTTTTACCAATTTGAAAGCTTCTTTGTTTTCAGCGGTAATGGTAGCGTTCTTTGGATGGTGGTGGTGCTCACCTTCAGCATCTTCTTCAACAACTTGAGAAATTTCTAAAGCGATGTAAGAATCTTTAGTGATTTTATCTTGAGGAACCTGCTCAGCGAAACGCTTCTGCATGTTTTCAATGCTTTTGTTGATTTCTTTTTCAGAAGCTTCTACTTTGTAGTGAGGCGCTTCATATTTAGCTAGATCTATTGTGAATTCAGGCTCGTACCCTACTTCAAAAGCAACTTCCAATTTTTCTGCGTTATGATTGAAATCATTTACAGGCTGAGGAACAGGCTGGCCAACTAATCTTAACTTGTTATCGTTTACATAGCTATTTAAAGCATCAGAAACCTGCTTGTTAATTTCCTCGAATGCAATACCTGCCTCATATTGTTTTCTAACCATACTTAAAGGCACTTTTCCTTTTCTGAATCCAGGAACTTGCGCATTTTTAGCATAATTAATCAACTGCTTCTCTACTTTTTCTTTGTAGTCAGATTTTTCCAATGTTACAGTAAGTAATGCACTTACGTCATCATGGTTTTGTGCGGTAACCTTCATTATTGATTAAAATTTTAGGTTGCAAAAATATGAATTTTTTATCAAAATACCCTACTAAAGATAAATTCTTATCCATCAAATATTTATAAATAACAAACCACTGAAAGTTTCAGTGGTTTTATTTTGAAAATTATTATTTAGTTGGTAAGGTTATAGGTAGCCTCAGCATCTGTTTCTCCACCTACGACACTTCCCCAGGCAGTTCCTGATTTGGCATCATTTACACTTTCAGGAGCGTGGATAAGGGTTAATTTTAACAATGGTGACGGAGAATCTACGACTTTCACTACATCCCATTTTGTTCTCAGACCTACTCTTTTCCCGTCATTTCTAAGATCGTTACCGTCTAATCTGGTAACTGCGATATTAGATTTAGGAAAATCAAAAATTAGGAAATGTTCATCTTTAGCATCAATAATCTCACCTGTAGCATCTTCATTCCCGTTTCTGAATTTTGCTTCAACAGTATAAGATTTCCCGTCCTTCAAAGGAATTGTAGGAATTCCTCCTGCTCCGATACTATAATCATACGTTAATGTATTTGTTGTTCCCTCTTCAGTAACCAACAAAACAATATTGGTAAGTTCTTCCTGAGGAAGATCATCCTCTTCTGCCGAGCCGTCTCTCTGACAAGAAATAACAGTGATCGTAATGAATAAAATTGCTAATAATTTGATGATATTTTTAGTATTGAATAGTTTGTTCATTTTTAAGAATTTTAAAATTGTAAAATTTTGATTAAATAAATTTTTGAAAACTTTAGAATCTGTATCTAAAATTTAAAATAAAGTTTCTTCCTGCCTCATCCGCGAAGAATCTAAGACGATTCAGATAATCTCTGTACGAAGTATTGAAAAGATTATTCACGATAAGTCCCGCAGAAAGATTTTTACTGATATTGATCCCCGTTTGGATGTTCCAAAGTGAATATCCGTTTGGCGGCGTACTGAAATCGATCTCTTTATCCACCAACTGTCCGTCTACATAAATTTCCAACGGAGCATTTCTGATCGGGAATCTGGTTTGTTTTAAAGAGGTTTGATTTTCAACCGTAAAATAGAAATTATTCCATTTTTCTTTCTTGAACTGCAATGTATTGGAGAAATTCGGCGGCATCATTAAGATCAACGGTTCGTTGTTGGTTTCGTCCTGTCCGTGAACATAACTTCCTTTTCCAACATAGGTAAGATCGTCCGTAAGTTTCCAGTTAATATCTAAATCTACACCATACATTTTGGCATCGATCTGTTGATATTGCCATTCCGGAAACACTCCCCTGATCGTTCCTTTGATACCAACCGGAACTTCATTAATAAAATTTTTAGTAATGAAAAAATAAGGGTTTACAGAAATAGTAAGACCTCTCAAAACATTGAATTTTGAATCTACCGTTAAATTAAACTGATGTCCCTGTTCGTTTTTCAAGGCCATATCTCCGATTTCAATGATTCCTGCAGAATGATGCAATCCGTCAGAGAATAATTCTGCAACGTTTGGAGATCTGCCCACTTTTGCATAATTAAATTTCAAATCAAAATTAGAGCTTGGACGATATTCCAAACCTGCATTGAAAGAAACATTGTTATAATTAAGCTGAGGACGCGTCAAAACTCTGTTCTGATCTGTTTTCACATAAAACTGAGGAAAACTGTCTGCATACAATTTCTCCCAATCACTTTTGTCGTACCATTTGGTAACATCGTAACGTGTGAAATCATATCTTGCACCTGCTTCAAAATTAAATTCAGAAGAAATTTTATATTTAAAAACAGAATAAAGACCTGCGGCATATTTATCATAATTAGGAATCAAACGTCTGGCTTTCGTCGCAGGATCTGAATAATTGTTTTGAAAACTGGCATCAATCCCAGTTTCCAGAGACCATTTTTCCCTTTCCAATAAATCATTAAGGTTAAACTGATGCGTCATCAATTCCAGATCCAGAGAAGGCGTGTCGCTCAATTCTCCTCTTCTGATGTCATATTCCTGTCTGTGGTTATACTGGTAACTGTAGGTAGCCGAAAGTTTTCCAATATTTTCAAATCTTTTGAAAGCTGAAACTTTTGCAATATGATGCTCAATAAGCTGTCTCGGATTATCAATATCATAGCTGAATTTACCCGAATAAATAGGCGGATTGGCATTCATCGCTCTGTCATAATCACCCGAAGTGGCAACGTGTGAATCTCTCAAAATCCCGATATTCTGATTCGTTAAATAATAATCAAATGAAATTCCTTTTTCATAAGAGTTATTCTGAACCGTAAAATTAAAGGAAGAAAAATCCATTCCCGTATTTTTCAGATTATAGTCGGGAGCGCTTTGGTCACCCAATTTTTTGATGCTTCCACCAGACTTTACAGCCCATCCGTTTTTCCAAACCTTGGCAACATCTACATCCAATCCCAGCCCTCTTCCGTTGGAAATTCCGGTAAGACCAACTGAACCTTTGATGGTATCTTTTTTAGGAAAAATCTCCGGTTCCATGACTACAACACCTCCGATGGCATCGCTTCCGTACTTTAAGGCAGAAGCGCCTTTAATCACATCAATATGTTGAAAATTATTAATATCAACATTCGGTGCGTGTTCTACTCCCCATTCTTGCTCGGCCAATTTTACTCCATTATTCAAAATAGCGATTCTGCTTCCGTAAAGCCCGTGAATAATCGGTTTTGAAATATTATTTCCGGTTTTTAATGCGGTAACTCCCGAAATTTTAGATAATAAATTCCCCAGATTTTCTGTAGAATTTCTTTCTATATCTGTTTTATCAAGAGTTTTTATAATTAAAGAACCGTTTTTTTTGTGACTTCCATGGATAGTCACCGTTTCAATATCCTGAATATGATGTTCAAGAGTAATTGCTACATGCATATCCTGAGTAACTGCTATATTTTCAGTATAATCATTACAATCAGGATGTTTAGCAATGAGTATATATTTTCCTGCAGGAATCTTATCAAAAGAAAACTTCCCTTTCTTGTCTGTTTTGGCTGTAAAATCCCCGATTTTCACCACTGCATTTTCCAGCATTGTTTTATCGTGAAAATCCTGAACAACACCTTCTACCGTGTAATTTTTTTGTGCGTTTGAAAATGCAAATCCACAAAGGATCAACATTAAACTATATATCAATTTCATTGTAAATAGATAGATTTAGTACCTCAATAAAGGTACATTTTCGTAAAAAATGTGAAGTTTATGGCTGATTAATCTTGGTTAAAGTAAAATTGATCTGATAATCTTTAAGAAAATCCTATAACTAATCATTCCTCCCTTTCAGGTCTACATTATCATCTATCTTTCTTTCACCGGGTTTCACCCGATGCTATTATTATTTCGCCACTTCGTGGCTGATTAAGATAAATTTAAAAGGAAAATAGCATCAATTTTAAAGCTAAACTTTAACCCATTAAAGCCTGAAAAGAATCTAAAAGACTATGAAATTGTGGGAGGCCCCCTAAGTTGAAAAGTGAATTTAGTCTGAGACCAGATTTTTTCCTGAACAGCAATGATTAATTCTACTTCATGCGTATAATGCTCAAAAGTAAAGTTAAACTCATCAGGAACCAAAGTATGTCCGGTAGCCAAGAAATGACAGGCCAAACAGTCGCCGGCTTTTTCTTTCACTACATTATTTGAAATCTTATGTTCCGTTTTTTTAAAGCTGAAATTTTTAAAAACTTCTTCGGAACTGTGATTGTGAAAATTTTGAGAAAACAGCGCAATGAAGTAGATCCCAAACAATAGCTTGGAGATAAAACTCTTCAGATTTCTGCTTTCTTTAAAAATCATCTTTCAAAAATATGAATAATAATTTAAAACTTAGATTAAAGTTTTATTAATATGCTTTGTGAAGCTGTCTAAAATATGTCGTTATGATTGCATTTTTGTTACAAATGGCAATGATAAAACTATTATTTTAGCTCCTTCGACTCCGCTCAGGATGACATCGCTAATACTAAACGTTATCTAAGCAGAAAATTTGCCCGTGTCATCCGGAGCGAAGCCGAAGGATCTTTTATTTTATTAATTCAAATAAAAATTAATCCAATTGAGAACCCAGATACTCCCATTCCTGAAGAGCTGCATCCAATTCTTCCTTAGTTTTATTATATTTTTCTAAGGTTTCTTCAGAAGGGTTTTCTTTGGTGAAGGTAGCTTCCATTTCTTCCACTTTGGTTTCAAGCTCAGAAATTTTCTCTTCTACTTTCTTTAATTTATTCTGAATATTTTTTTGTTCTTTGCTTACGATCTGAGATTTTTCCTCCACTTTTGGTTTTGGAGCTTCTTTTACCTCAACTTTCACATCATCGGCGTGAAGTTTTGCTTTTTCGGCAGAAATTTCTCTGATGCTTTCTTTTTGTCTGAATTCCAGATATTCGTTGATATCTCCTAAGAATTCTTTCATTCTTCCATCACGGAATTCGTAGATTTTATCACAAAGTCCCTGTAAAAATTCTCTGTCGTGAGAAATTACGATCAATGTTCCTTCAAATTTCTGTAAAGCGAGCTTAATAATCTCCTTAGACTGAATATCCAAGTGATTGGTAGGCTCATCCATAATCAACGTGTTGAAAGGACGTAACAACAATTTACAAAGTGCCAGACGGTTTCTTTCTCCCCCTGAAAGTACTTTAGTTTTTTTGGTCACAGCCTCTCCCTGGAATAAGAAAGATCCTAATAAATCTCTTACTCTAGGTCTGGTTTCTTCTGTTGCAGCGTCTTCCGCTTCTTCTAAAACCGTTTTATTTGGCGTTAAAACTTCTTCCTGATTTTGGGCAAAATATCCAATATTTACGTTATGACCTAAATTCCAGGTTCCTGTGTAATCTGTAATTTCGCCTGAAAGAATTTTTGCCAATGTTGTTTTTCCCTGTCCGTTCTGACCTAAAAGGGCAATTCTGTCTCCACGCTGTACGATGAAATTCACATCATCAAAGATTTGCTTTTTTCCATAAGCCTTTCCTAGCTTTTCAGCTTCAAAGTTTACTTTTCCGGGAACAACAGACTGTACAAAACGAATGTTGAATTTTGAAACGTCATCGTTCTCTACTTCAATACGTTCAACTTTTTCCAGTTTTTTGATCAAAGACTGCGCAAAAGATGCTTTAGAAGCACTTGCACGGAATTTATTGATCAATTCTTCTGTATGTTTAATTTCTGCATCCTGATTCTTTTTAGCCTGAATCAGTTTTTCTTTTCTGTCTTTTCTAAGCTCAAGATATTTGGTGTAATCAGCTTTATAATCGTCAACTTTTTTGTTGTTAACGTCAAAAGTTCTGTTACAAACCGCTGTCATGAACTGCTTATCGTGACTTACCAGAACAATCGCTCCGGGATAATCTTTTAAGAAGTTTTCAAGCCAAATGATAGATTCCATATCCAAGTGGTTGGTAGGCTCATCGAGAAGCATGACATCGTTCTTTTGAAGAAGCAGTTTTGCCAATTCAATTCTCATTCTCCAACCTCCGGAAAATTCATCCGTTATTTTTTGAAAATCATCCGCTTTAAAACCTAATCCGAATAATACTTTTTCTACATCACCTTCCAAGTTATAGGCATCGTGATGCATTAAAATATCATTAAGTTCTGTCATTTTGTTGATCAGATCCGTGTAACCATCACTTTCATAATCAGTTCTGATGGTCATTTGATGATTAACTTCTTCAAGTTCATTTTTCCAAGCATTGATCTGCTCAAAAGCCTGCAATGTTTCATCCCAAACAGTTCTGCCTTTCACAAAATCAAGATCCTGCTTCAAAAAACCAATCGTGATGTTGCCATCCGGCACTACACTCCCTTCGTAGAAAGTAATTTCTCCGGAAAGCATTTTCAATAAAGTGGATTTTCCCGCTCCATTTTTACCAACCAAACCAATTTTATCATCCTTTTTAATGGTGAAATTAACGTTTTGAAACAGATAGTTTCCCGAATGATGTAATCCTAGACCTTGAACCGAAAGCATGTAATGATAATTAAGAATTAATACTGAATATTTTTCGGGTGCAAAAATACGGAAAAAGAAATGAATAGCCCAGAAATAAAAAAAGCCGTTCAAATTGAACAGCCTTGCATTAATCTAAAAACTTATATGAACTTTATTATTTATCATTAAGAAATGATTCTTTTTTGAAAAAAAAGAGCTGCCCACCACAGACAGCTCACACCTAAATTTAAAACTGAAAAAGTACTAACATTTATTATAAAATCTTTATTTAATTAAAATGGACCGGCTCCAGTTATCATTATTCGGAATATTGCCTTCGTAGGCATAATCCGTAAGAACATCGTGTTCTAAAAAATGAATTTCCTTCTGAAGTTTTGATTCTCCTGCATTGGCATGTTTTATCGTGGCACTGCCGGGAACGTTAAGACTATCATTGAGCATTTCAACAAAAATCTCTTCTTCCGTTCTCAATAATAAAGCCTTTTCATACAAACCGAAATTGGACGAAAAATGAGTATAATTCACAAATCGCTCATAGTTATAGACCGGTTTTAGGTTAGGAGAAAGATCCTTAACATATTTCTCCAGCTCATCTGAAAATGACAGTAAAAACTGATGGATTTTAGGATCGATCTCAAAATTAGAATCATCAAAATCTGTATTAAAAACAGGTTGCCGGGCGTTAGTTTCTGTCAACATTAATTTTCCGTAAACTTTCGGAAGATCATTATAAACGAGATCTCTTTTCACATAAGCCTGCGAAAAAAAGTCTCCGGAATCTATTTCATAATTTTCTAAGAGTGATTCCCAAATTTTATTACCTTCTGCATCTGTCGCTGTATTTTTCACATTCGAAACATAATCATCCACCTCATCTTTAATTACAAAGTCATGTGAAACATATACAGATTGCGGGCCTTTCAAATATCCACCCCCTACGTCTGCATGGGCTCCGGGAACAAAAACTTCTTTCCAAACGGAAGTTCCGGTTTCGGACTTTGTGTCTTCCATACTTTTTGAATCTTTAAAAAAGCCCGTCAATGGAAAAAAATATCGGCATTCATTAACCGCGCATAACTGCAAAGCTCTTTCAACACCCGGAAGAAGACTTACGTTATAATCATTAAAAGGCGTAGATTCTACCGTATCGAAAACGCCTAAAAATTTAACTTTAAAATTTCCTGCTATTTTGGGATTTTGCTTTAATAATTCATAGCAAAAATTTCTTGCCAACATAGATCCTCTGCTAAATCCGTAAACATAGAAATGATATTCTTTCGTTTTATCCAACGTCACCTCATCCACAAAAACATTTGCCTTCGCCAATTTGTCATCAGAAGAGTATCCTGTGAATCGATAAGGATTTCTACAGGTTACCATCGCAAAATCGCTATCCTCAGCACCCGTTACGGTTCCAACTCCTTCAACGTAAATTTTCTTATTTCCATTAAAAAGTTGATACAATTTATAAACGTTGGTTATATTATTATGATAGCTTTCGTTCCTGCTTGTCGGCTTCTGAGGGGAAGTCGCATTAAGTCCGTTGTTTCCGGTTCCATCGAAAAAAATTCCGATAGAAACTATATCATTTTCCATCTTTATTGTTTTTTTTAATTGAGTTATTGAGGAAAAATTTAAGGCTAAAAAAACTTTTCAAACACCTTAAAAACCTCTCTGAATAACACTTTCAAAATAACATCGAAATGAAACAAAATGCTACAGTAGAAAACACCAAATAAAAAATTCCGTATTTCTACGGAATCAAATTCTTTCTAGTGAATAAATATTGTTGATGATGGCATAAATAACAATGCCGACTGTATTTTTGGCTCCGATTTTTTCTAAAACCCTTTGTCTGTGGCTTTCAACCGTCCTTGGGCTGATGAATAGCTTTTCAGCGATCTCGTTATTGGTGTGTTCCTGACAGATCAATTTAACAACATCCTTCTCACGCTCGGAAAGCTCATCATCCATTTCAAACAATGATTTTTTCTTGCTGGAACTGTTCATATAAGAAAACAACATCTGATGATCTTCAGAAGTGAAGAAAACTCCATTTTTATACACCATTGTGATGGCATCAATAAAGGTTTTTCTGTCGGAATTTTTAGGAAGGAAAGCGGAAACTCCAAGCTTAACCATATATCCTAAAATTGAACTTTTGTAATGAGAGGAAAGGATAATTATTTTGAGATCGGGATATTTTTCTTTTAAAATCTCCACCAATTCGAATCCGTTCATGGGCTGCATTTGTACATCTACCAATGCAATATCGGGAAATTCTTCTTTTGGTAAAGTCTCTAAACTTTCGATAAAAAGAGGTCCGTTGTTACAGGTCAAAGATACTGAAATATTTTTTTCTGTTGACAACAGCATTTTCACCCCTTCAAGGATCAGTTGTTCGTCATCAATTAGCGCTATTTTGATTTGCGGATTCATCGTTACATGGAATTTTAATAATTAAACGGCTTCCTTTATTTAAAACGTTCTTCCATTTATGGAGAGCATTCATGGATTTTATTCTAGACTCAATATTTTTAATTCCCATTCCTTTTTTTACGGCTTCGTACTCAAAACTCTGTCCGTTATCAGAAATTATTACACTCAGGTTTTTCTGATTATCTTTAATATAAATCCAGATTCTCGTAGCTTCAGAATGTTTCAGAACATTGGTTGTAAATTCCTGAATGATCCTGTACACCTGCACTTCAATGAAAATATTTTTCTTTTCAAATTTGGAGCTTACCGTTAATGAGATATTAACTCGATTGGCCAAATTGTTAATTAATTCTTCAATGTATAAAACCAATCCAACAGACTCTAAGTTTACAGGATATAATGAATGGGAAATACTTCTGGCAGAATCTATTAAAGAAGACATCTGACCGGAAATATTCTTTTTAATTAATTCATCACCTTTTGTGTCGAGATTATTCAGCCATAAAGAAAGAATATTCAGACGGTTTCCGATGTCATCATGAATCATTACTGCAATTCTTTTTCTTTCTTCTTCCTGCGCTTTGATGTTTTCTAAAACCAGTCTTTTCTGGTGAAGAACTTCAGCTTCATGCTGTGCATTTTTTTCTTTAATAATTCTATCAATGAAAAATTTATACGCCAGTAAAACGAAAACCACAATGATCAGCAAAACGACAATCAAAGTGATAAAAAAGCTGATATTTAAGGTTATTTCTTTAATTTTAAAAAGGTATAAATAATTGATATATAAAGGAAACAGCACAGAATATTATTCATACCCCAGATCATATAAACCTCATCATTAGAAAACGATTTCAGCTGACGAAGCATGAAAAATATAAACACCGAAACAGCATAATAAAGGAAGATAAAAGCATCTACCAATATAAATCTGTCATTATTGGTTTCGCTTTTTCTGATCTCCGTTAAGAGCGAATACCCTGCAAAACAGATCACTACAATATTTGAGATCACTTTCTTTAATTCGTTTGTTTCCACTTTATTTATAAAGAAAAAACATCCTACCAAAGCAACGATCGGAATGTACCAATACTTGGACAGGTTAGACTTCCTTATAAACAAACTCCCCAGCAGAAACAGCTCGCCGGATACGTAAAGAGGATACAGGAAATCTATATTTTTTAATTCAAAAACATAGATTGAAATTTTAATCGCAGCTTCTATTAAAAAAAGAAAAATGATATAATAAACATACCATTTTTCCGTGTTTTTTAAACGCTTAAATTTTATAAGTCCTATAAGCGCACTAATAAAAAGAAAACTGTTATTAAAATAAAGTATTACTTTAAAAGCATCCTCCATTTAATTTATTTTTTACTTGATTTTTTTTAAATATTACAAATTGGCGGACACGGCTGTGACCAGTCATAAGTATTCGAAATTGTTTGAACACTACTTCCATTATTTTCCAAATTCTCCTGATATTGAGAAATAAAGATTAATGTTACAAGCGTTCTCTGGTAAATATCAGAAAACTTAAGTCCAAATGAACATACAATTCTTGACAAATTTTCTTTTATTGGAGTAAGATCCTCTGCAGGCACCAAAAATCTCTTGAAAATTCTTGATCCTTTGAACTCGCTGCATTCCATGTAGAACCAAGTCATACCTTCCGTTCTCCAAGATTCTATTGCAGTTAATGCTTTGTCCTGATCCATAGTCGGCACATTTGATACCGGTAAAAACATATTAGAATTATGATCAATATTGCAAAGTTCTTTAGATAATACCGCATTTTTCACTACAGTATATTCCTGTTTTTCCATAAGCGTCAGGTCATTCGTTAATTCAGCCAGGAAACTGTACGGATGTTCTGTTACAGGAATTTTCTGTCCATTACTGTCAAGCGGACAAAGGATCAATACAAGTTTAGCACTATACACCCCTATTTCTGTACAGAAATTTTTGTTGTCATTCGTATTCTTAAGCCAATCAATTTGATCTGGAGTAAGCTCAAAAACAAAATTAGTTGGGATTAATTGTTGAATAATTTGATAATTTGCACAGCAGTTTGCCCAGTCTGCTAATGCCATTTCGTACTGTTCGTTGTTAAAAGTTGTCATAATTTGCATGGTATAATTAGTCGCATAAAATTATATAAATTAAACTACCTGTACAAATATCTCACTAATAATTGAAGATTTATTAACAATTCCCAAGTATAAAAAAATAATTACTGACATTTTGCTTTAATAATTCCTTACGGTAATATGATAGCAGCTTTGTTGCTTTTCTTTGATATAATAAATTCTGCCTGCATTAGCGTAGTAATTCAGCACTTTTTCCAAAGCGATTTCCATTTTAGGATTGTATTTTAAAACATCATTGAAACGGATGTAAGAGATATCGAAAGAATTTCCGTAGTTATGCGAGCTAATCCCTACAGAGGCATTAGCGTTGACTTTTCTTAATCTACACTGATCTTCCAGGGTTCTAGTCATAGATGAAACCGTAAAAGTATGCCCTTTTGTTTCTTTACTGAATCTTGCTCCCATCTTCTCAAGTGTTGCCTTGGCCTTAGAAACCATGTAAGCCCTGCTGTAATCCAGTTTTTGAATACGATATCCTTTTCCCTTCATTTTTATTTTATGAAATTTTCCGTTGCCGATATATTTCTGAATTGTTTTGGAATCCCAGAGCAATTTCACTCCAAAACTTTTTGAGGCATCCAAATGAGGTTTATAAAGAGGAGTCGCTTCCACTTTTAAAACTTCGGTGAGATCATAGCAAGGAATTGTCTTTTTTGCGGTCTGAGAATAATAGAAGCTAGATATAGCACAGACATAAGCCACACTCAAAAACTTTTTCATTAAGAATGATTTTTAAATTTATAAACGAAAAAATAAACATTTATGTTATACAATTCAATCATTATACCAATATTGTAAAATTAATTTCACCATAAACCCCAAGATACAATTGTTAATTTCGCAATCAAGTTTCATATTATTTTAAAATATTTTAAGAATTTTACTTTTCAGTTTACAATATTAGTTTTAAATTTGATTTACATTTAAAATAAACAACATGATAAAAAAACTATTTGCTGAATTTTTCGGCACATTTTGGCTTGTTTTCGGAGGTTGCGGAAGTGCAATCTTCGCCTCTCAGATCGCTCCGGCATCCAATGGTCAAATGGGAATTCTTTTAGTAGGAGTTGCCTTGGCTTTCGGACTTACTGTACTTACGATGGCATACGCTGTCGGACACATTTCAGGAGGGCATTTTAATCCTGCAGTTTCGTTTGGTTTAATGGCAGGAGGCAGATTTCCGGCCAAAGATTTACTTCCTTACATTGCCGCTCAGTGTTTGGGTGCTTTATTGGCTGCGGGATGCCTGTACGTCATTTTAAGCGGTTCCGAAACTCCGGATTTTTCCGGACCGGGGGCTTTTGCCACCAATTTCTATGGTGATGCCGTCTACTTCGGGAAAGGATACTCAATGGGAGCTGCATTTTTAGCAGAATTCTTACTGACAGCATTTTTCCTGATCATCATCATGGGAGCAACCGACAAATATGCAAACGGAAAATTCGCAGGAATTGCGATTGGCTTAGGTTTGACATTAATTCACCTTATTTCAATTCCAATCACGAATACTTCCGTAAACCCTGCAAGATCACTTTCGCAGGCAGTTTTCGTAGGTGGAAATGCAATGTCTCAGCTTTGGTTATTCTGGGCAGCACCAATTTTAGGAGGTGTAGTCGGAGGATTGATTTATAAATTTCTATTACAGCGCACAGATGCTGAAATTGCTTAAATATTAAAACGTATATATTACAAAAAATAAATCCTGTCATAGTGGCAGGATTTTCTATTTTATTTTTTTAATATCAAAAGGATTTTTAAAAATAAGTTCTTCATGTTTTCCTTTGATTTCCATTTTTTTCTGGAGCAGATTCAAAGCCATTTTTCGGATGAAAAGATTTTTATCATTTAAATTCCAATAAGAATCTCCATGTACTTTTTTAGGTTTTCGGATCAGATAAAACTCCGTTTCCCAAGTATCAACGTTGTGATAAAATTCAATAATTCCGCAATGTTCGGGAATTACACTGTGTTCTATCATTCCCATCGGAAGCAAAAAACTGAAAGCATTACAAATATAATCTCCACAGGAAATTTTATCATGTTTCAGAAATTTCTCGCCTGTTTTTATATTTAAATATGATTTTTTGAAGTCATTTTTAAAATCACTTTTTGAAAATTTGATCTCGATTTCATGACTAAAACCCTCTGCATCAATGATGAGCATGTCCGCCTCCCAATCAGAATGAAAATGATTGGTCAACACAATTTCCTTCTCAAAATCACAGTGAGAATGAATATACACATGAACAAGTTCTTCTATCTTTAACATGAATTTTTAAATAAATGATAAAAAATAATTGATAAATGATCAATTTAATGTCTCTAAAACTCTATCACTCTCAAACCCTCCAACTCAAGAACTCACTAGCTCACCAACAAACTGCATCCGCGAATATCAGAATGATCAATTCTTCCCAAAACCTGAAATTTAGAATCAGGAAGCGTTTTTCCTAAATCCTGTGTTGCAATAAAAGCACATGAATGCACATTCGCTAAATCTATAATATTGATTGCTCCGGTTCTCCCCTCTTTTTCATAATTAAAAGGATCTTCGGCATTTCTTACCAAAATTCTCATCCAGTTTGGACATTGATACACATTTTCGCCTAAAGAATACGCCTGAGAAAGAAGCTCCGTCATAGAATATTCAGAATAAATTTTATCCGTTTTAAAACCATCCTGAAGAATTTTCAGCAATTCGTCTTTGGTCATTTCTTCTTTACGTCCTTTCATTCCGCCGGTTTCTATTATAGTAAGAGTGTTGAAATTTTGGAGTGTTGGAGTGTTGGAGTTACAAAAATCCAAGAAATCTAAAAGCGCAAAAGAAACTCCGAAAAGAATGACTTTTTTATCTTTCAAAGTGTTTAAAAGCTCAAACAAATCTGAATGATTGTAAAGAAAATATCCGTTTTCAGGCTTGCCCGATTTCTTCATCAAATAATCTACCATATATATTAAGGATGAGTTTTGCTTTTCCAGATAACTTGGGAGCAGACCTAAAAAGATAAACTCTTCCGGCTTTCCGATAAACTGTTCAAAACTTTTATAAATACTTTCCTTATATATATTTTCGTCTGCAATGAAATGTTTAGACAAATTCATCTGCGTCGTTCCTGAACTTTGAAAAAACAGGCCAGCTGTCATATTTTTGTCTACAATCTGATGATTTTTAAACATCTCAATTGGCAGAAACGGAATTTTTGTCAGTTTTTTCACCTCATCCGGATTAATTTTCAAATAATCAACGAACTTTCTGTAGATCTCAATATTTTCATATTGATAACGAAACGTTTTCAATGCTGCATCCAAAAAATCCTGCTCTGACTGTATGCTGAATATATTTTCCAATCTTTTATAAAATTTTGCACTTTCCTTTTATTTCCTCAATTTGAAACAAAATAGTAAGCAAAGTATATTTTTTTTAATATTTTTTTAAGCTTAAATTTAATTTTTGGTCAGATTCTTGCAATTATCTACCCGGAATATGGATTAAAAACAGGATGAAAATTTATTTTCGTCCGTTAATTACCTCTTTTAGGGGTAATTTTTTTTGTTCCATCCGCAAAAGACTTTAATTCGAAATCCTTTTCAAAAACACCATACGTAAAATACGAGATCCAGTCTCCAAGATTGATATATTTTGCTTTTTGCTCCAAATCCAGCACCATCGGAAGGTGACGGTGACCATAAATAAAATAGTCTATTTTCTGAGTTTTCAGTTTTTCTTTTGAATAAATAATTAAAAACTCTTTTTCTTCGCCCAAAAACTCTTTGTCTTCATCACCGGATATCATTTTATTCTTTTGTGACATATACAAAGCAATCTTCATGGCAATATCGGGATGAAGCCATTTGAAAAACCACTGCGCAACAGGATTGGTAAAGACTTTTTTCATTCTTTTGTACCCTTTATCGCCAGGTCCCAAACCGTCTCCGTGAGCAAGCAGAAACTGCTTTCCGCCCATCTCAAAATATTGTTTTTTATAGAAAACCGTACAGCCAATTTCTTCTTCCAGGTAATCTTTCATCCAAAGATCATGATTTCCGACAAAAAAATAAATGTGAATGCCACGGTCTTTTAATTCTGCAATTTTGCCTAAAACACGTACATACCCTTTAGGAATTACATGTTTCCATTCATGCCAAAAATCAAAAAGGTCGCCCATTAAAAATAAAACCTGTGCATCTTCTTTAATCTCATCCATCCAACGGATAAATTTTTCTTCACGAATTTTGCTATCCTTAGGATTGGGAGCTCCAAAATGTTGATCTGAAGCAAAATACACCTTTTTACCAGGTTCTAAATTGATGGTAGTCTTTAACACCGATTGAGTTTTTTGTTGAATATATTATTGATTATCTTCTGCAAACCACTCTCCGTAAGAGTTTTCTGTTTCGTGAAGTTTAAGGTAAGCCAGAGAAATGCCTTCCGGAAGTTTTGACTTTATTTTTGCAGCAATCGCATACAACATATTTTCACATGTTGGCTGAAAGTTGCAATAAATCACTTTATGCCCCTGACTTTCAAGACTCTCACCCAATTCTCTGTGAGGAGATAATCCGTTGATCAAAACTGCATGATCCCAAACATCTACAATTTCAGGTTTTACAATACTTTTAATATCACCAAAATCAACTACCATCCCGTTTTTCGGGTTCTCCAAATCATTTACAGGCTTTCCTTTCACTGTTACAAACAGCTTATAGGAATGTCCATGCATATTTTTACATTTCCCATCGTAGTTATACAGCACGTGGGCTGTTTCGAATGTGAAAATCTTTGTAATACGTATCATAGTGCAAAGATAAGAAATTTGGTTTGAGTTTTGGTTTTGTCTGGTGGAAGTAAAACCAAATACACTGATTAATTAATTTAGAAAAAAACATATTTAAAAATCCAGCTTATCTAGCCAGTCTTCTTCCAAACGTTTAATTTTATGTGTTTCCAAATCAATCAAAATCCACAGTGTAAGCGAATCTACAACAAGCTGATCATTACAGTAAAATTCAACTTTTCTCGGCTGTTTTGCTCCTTCAGGAGCTTCGGGATATGTTTTCACTGTAATAGTATCGCCCAAATATACCTGCTTTTTGTACTGAATATGATGATCCAAAAGCATCCAGATATCTTCAGGATATACTGTTTTGTGCTTTACAAAATCCCAGTGTTCGCCTGCAATTTCTTCAACCCAATGCACATACTGAACATTATTAACGTGGTTGTTCTGATCAATATGTTCTTCGGTTACTTTTATTTCTTTTTGATATATTAAACTCATTATTTTTTACAGCTTCATTAATAATCAAATATAAGAACTTTAAATTTTCAATTTTAGTTTCAAGCTAAAAACCTTCCCAAAACTGAGAAGGTTCACATCTGAAAATTTTATTTAAATATGGAAAAAATGATCTAGTGAAACTGTGCTGTTTCCGTAGAATCTTTCATGGCAACTGTTGCTGAAGAACCGCTTGTCACCACATTCTGTACTTCATCAAAATATCCTGTTCCTACAAAAGACTGATGTTTTACCGCTCTGAACCCTTTTTTCTGCAGCGCAAATTCGCGTTCCTGCAGTTCAGAATATCCGGCCATTCCTTTTTCTTTGTACGCTAAAGCCAATTCAAACATTGCCGTATTCAAAGCATGGAAGCCTGCCAGTGTAATAAACTGGAATTTGTAGCCCATTTTTGCCAATTCTTCTCTGAAATTCAACATTTCATCCACAGAAAGTCTCGCTGCCCAGTTGAAAGAAGGCGAACAATTATACGCCAGCATCTTTCCGGGGAACTTGGCATGAATTCCTTCTGCGAATTTTCTTGCTTGTTCTAAATCAGGGTTTGAAGTTTCCATCCAGATCAAATCTGCGTAAGGAGCGTAGGACAAACCACGATCAATTCCCTGCTCTACTCCATTTTTCACAACATAAAAACCTTCGGAAGTTCTTTCTCCTGTCACAAATTTTTTATCCCTGTCATCAATATCTGAAGTCAATAAATCCGCTGCATCAGCATCTGTTCGGGCAATAATTAAGCTTGGGACACCCAAAACATCAGCTGCCAAACGTGCTGCAATCAATTTATTAATCGCTTCCTGAGTCGGAACCAAAACTTTCCCTCCCAAATGACCACATTTTTTAGCAGAAGACAATTGATCTTCAAAATGTACGGCAGCAGCGCCCGCTTCAATCATTTGCTTCATTAATTCGTATGCATTCAGATTTCCTCCGAAACCGGCTTCCGCATCTGCAATAATCGGAACTAAATATTCTTTATCTCCTCCTCCATTTACGGATTGGATTTGATCTGCTCTCAACAAAGCATTATTAATTTTCTTCACCACAGAAGGGACTGAATTTGCTGGATACAAAGACTGATCAGGATACATTTCGCCAGATAAATTAGCATCCGCAGCAACCTGCCAGCCTGAAAGATAAATAGCTTCCAAACCTGCATCAACTTCCTGAACGGCTTGATTTCCTGTTAACGCCCCAAGTCCGGCAACGAAATCCTGGTTGTTTAATTTGTCCCAGAACTTCTTAGACATTTCTGTCGCAATCGTATAGTCCAGTTTGTAAGAGCCTCTTAGTTTCAGTACTTTTTCAGCGGTGTAAGGTCTTTTTATACCGTTCCAACGAGGATTTGTAAGCCAGTCTTTTTCTATTTCCTGGATTTGTTCTTGTCTTGTTTTCATAATAATATTTTTAGGGTTTAGATATAAGGGTTTAGGAATCAGGGATTAGGTAAAGTGCAAATTCATAGTAATTTTTAAACTCTAAAACACTCTACTCTAAAACCCTCAAACTCAAATAAAAGGGTATGCTTTTAAGGTTAAAAATTCCTCGAAGTTTTCAGAGAAAATCAATTCATTAAAAAGCTCTTTTGCGAGATTGAATTTTCCGTTTTTGAAACGTTCTTCACCTACATATTTTTCGATAATCTCCATTTCTTCGAGTTCCCACTGAAGAATCATTGTTCGGGTTAATGTTCTGTCATCAATTAAAACCGCTTCATTTTTCAGCCATTGCCAGATTTGTGTTCTTGAAATTTCTGCCGTCGCCGCATCTTCCATTAAATTATAAATCGCGGCAGCCCCGACTCCCATTAACCAACTTTCGATGTAGAGAATTCCAACATTGATGTTTTTTCGGACTCCTTTTTCGGTAATTTCACCTTTTGGGATCTCCAATAAATCACCTTCATTGATTTGATAATTAAACTTTTTATCAATCTGATTTTCTGAAGGCATATACTGATCAAAAATTTTTTTCGCAACAGAAACCAAAGCAGGATGCGCTACCCAAGTTCCGTCATGACCGTTTTTTACTTCACGTTTTTTATCATTTCTTACTTTTTCGAAAGCTAAACTGTTCGCTTCATAATTATCTTTAATCGGAATTTGCGCCGCCATTCCACCAATCGCATGGACATTTCTTTTGTGACAAATTTCAATCACCCTTTTCGAATAAGCACTCATAAAAGGTGAAGTCATGGTCACCTGATCTCTGTCGGGAACAATAAATTGGGGTAGATTTCTGAACTTTTTAATGAAAGAAAAAATGTAGTCCCAACGTCCGCAATTCAAACCTGAGCTGTGCTCTTTTAATTCAAATAAAATTTCGTCAATTTGGAAAGAAGCGGTAATTGTTTCAATTAAAACCGTTGCTTTGATCGTTCTTTGTGGAATTTCCAGATAATTTTGAGCAAAAACAAAAACATCATTCCACCAACGAGCTTCTTTGTAATGCTCTAATTTTGGAAGATAAAAGTAAGTTCCGCTTCCATTTTCCAACAATTTTTTTATATTTCTGAAAAAATAAATTCCAAAATCAATTAACGAAGCAGAAGCTTCTTCACCATTAATTTCAATATGCTTTTCATTTAAATGCAAACCTCTTGGCCTAACTAAAATAACTGCAATTTTTTCATTGAGCTGATAAGATTTTCCCTGCTCGGTTGTAAAATCAATTTCTCTGTTGATTGCATCAGAAAGATTGATTTGCCCCTGCATACAATTACTCCAGGTTGGGGAATTACTGTCTTCAAAATCCGCCATAAAAGTTGACGCTCCCGAATTCAGAGCATTGATAATCATTTTTCGGTCAACAGGTCCGGTAATTTCAACTCTCCGGTCTAGCAAGTCATCCGGAAGTTGAGCGCAAACCCAATTCCCGTTTCGGATTTCTTCGGTTTCTTTTAAGAATTTTGGAAGATTCCCCTCATCCAATTCCTGCTGAGTTTTTTTTCTTTCTTCTAAAAGCTGTAACCGTTTAGGATTAAAATTTTGATGAAGTTCTACCAAGAAATCTACTAATTCCGAAGTAAAAAGCTCGTCAAACTGATTTTGTGATTTTATTTTTAGTTGAGTCTTAGTTTCCATAACTTATTGATTTTGTGATTTGACATTACAAACATAAATAAAAATATTTAATATTTAGCGAACGTTCGCTAAATATTTTAAAAAATTATTATGCGAATAATCGCTTCTATTATTTATATTTGGATAATGAATTCTGACAGCGACTTTATTAAAACGGTTTTCGGACTAAAACTGAAACAGCAAAGACAAAAGAAAAATTGGTCTTTGCAGGATCTTGCCCTAAAAACAGGTTTGTCTAAATCTTATCTAAACGAAATTGAAAATGGTAAAAAATATCCGAAACACGATAAGATCATTCAACTTTCAGAATCCTTAAATTGTACTTTTGATGATCTGGTTTCGACGAAACTGGATAAAAGTTTAGCGCCTTTTAATGAAATTCTACAATCGGATTTTTTTAAAGAAGTTCCATTAGAACTTTTTGGGATTAATAAGAATAATTTAATTAGTATTATCAGTGATGCACCTAAAAAAGTGACCGCTTTTATTAATGCACTGATTGAAATCTCGCAGAATTATAATTTAGGAAAAGAACGTTTTTATTTTGCCGTTCTGCGATCTTTCCAAGAGTTGTATGATAATTATTTCCCTGAAATAGAGGAAAAAGTAGTGCATTTTGCTGAAGAAAATCAATTAGAAATCAGTAAAAATATAAAAACTGAAGTATTAGAAAATATTTTGATTGAAAAATTTAACTATACCATTCAATCTGATAATTTTGAAACATTTGGAGCTTTAGATAATCTTCGTTCACTCTTTATTCCTGAAAAAAAATTACTGCTGCTGAATATCAAACTTGAAAAAGATCAGAAGACTTTTATTTTGGCAAAAGAAATTGGCTTTAATGTTTTGGAATTAAAAAATCGACCAAACACTTATTCATGGCTGGATTTCGGAAGTTTTGAGGAAATTTTGAATAACTTTTATGCTTCTTATTTCGCCGGAGCCTTATTGATTTCAAAAGAGCAAATCATTGAAAATACCTCTAATTTTTTCTTACAAAACAACTGGGAACCAACCAATTTTGAAAATCTTATTGAAAATTTCACCAATTCGCCCGAAACTTTTTATTATCGATTAACGAATGTTCTTTCTTCGGAATTGGGAATTAAGGACTTGTTTTATTTGTGTTTGGTTAAAAAGAAAAATACAGATAAAATACAGATTTTAAAGGAATTACATCTTAATCATCAACAGGCTCCACACGCAAACGCTACGAATGAGCATTATTGCAGAAGATGGATCGCTGTGAAAAATTTAGCTCATTTAAAGGAAAATGAAACATTGACTGGTGCCCAAATTTCACATTATAAAGATCAGGGTGTAAGTTATCTCGTGATTTCTACCTCGCAAAAAAACCCATTTTCTGACGGAAGTAACAGAAGTTATTGTTTGGGAATTTTATTGAATTCTCAGACAATTAAGAAAATTAATTTCATCAAATCTCCTACTTTAAAAACCGTTAATGTTGGAGTGACTTGTGAATCTTGCAGTATCGCAGATTGTGAAGTTAGACAAGCTCAACCCGTAAGATTGGAAAAAGAACATTTCAATCTTGAGATGAAAAATGCTATTGAAAAAATAAGAAAAGAGCTTCTATAACAATTTCCAAAAGTTTGCATCATTTATTTCTAACTATAATTATTTGTTTAAGGTTTTTAATTTTAACCAAAATTTAAAACAAGCGTTCCAAAACCAATATAATCAATTCAAATACAATGGATTATAAAATATAATTAATTTTTTATCGAATTAATAAAATTTATATTTATTTTTTACTAAAACAATAACACTACAATGTAAAAAACAACAATTAATCAAATAAAATTAAATTTTACACTAAAATTCACTTTCAATTGAATTGTTTTTTATTAATTTTACAAAAAAATTATTGATTGAAAGATATATTTCTTGATTTATTATTCCCAGACCGTTGCTTAGATTGTAGTAAAATTATTGAGAGTAATCTTATCGTCTGTAATATGTGCTTCGAAAAAATTCAGTTCACGCATTTTGATTATTTTGGAGAAAATATACTTAAAGAAATATGTAAAACACTCTTTCCTGTAGAAAATGCTTATGCTTTGATACAGTTTGAAAAAGAAAGTGTAAGCCGGAAAATTATACATGAATTAAAATATAAAAACAGAGAAAAAACAGGAGAAATTTTAGCTAATTGGGTCACGGAACGTATAGATTTCAAAAATAGTAAACCAGATCTGATCGTCAGCATTCCTCTTCATAAAAAGAAACTTAAAGAACGGGGATACAACCAGCTGCATTTGTTTGCTGAGACATTATCTGAATTCTATAACATTCCTTTTGATCATAAAGTGATTTTGAGGAGTTCTTATTCGAAAGCACAGGCTCTGAAGGATAAAAAACACCGCCTGAACACAGGAAATCTATTCTCGATGAATAAAAATATTTCTGGAAAACATGTCCTTTTAGTTGATGATGTTTTTACAACCGGAAATACAATCGCCACTGCAGCATGGGAAATCCTTAAAACAGGAAATAACAAAGTGAGCGTGCTGGTAATGGCGATAGATAAGTAATAATATAAATTAAAATCAAATAATGAAAAAGCTTTACACTCTTTTAATTTTTTTAGGAGTAATAACCAGTGCTCAAGTAGGGATAAACATTGATATGCCAACAAGAACTTTAGACATAAACGGAACTACCAGAATGCGAGTTATTTCTGATAAATCTGCAGATACAAGTTATACTCAGGTCTTAGCAACAGATACCAACGGAAATATAGACTATGTTCCTAAAAGCAGCCTGAATCAACAATATGTACCTCTGTTTAGCCTTACAACCTTGCCTGCTGCTTTGAATAACAGCAACACTCTTGCATCTACAATTTCTACACAATCAATAACATTAACTAAGACTGCTTTGGTGATGATCAATTTTTCTGTACCTGTTTATCTGTCAACTCCAGCTACCGACGGCAGAGCCCGTATTTTGAGAACCCATTTACTTGTAGATGGTAATATAGTGTCTAGAGCAAGTAATGCATATTCTAATGCGACTTCAACAGGAACAAATCTTAGCGGGTATTTTTACAATAGCGGTTCTTTCTCTATCGAACTGCCTGCGGGAACTCATTCTATAACATTGGAAGGTATATGCTTTGACAATACACCATGCACGCAGGGAGGAAATATGCCCGGAACAAATTTTCAGGCAGTTGCTTTATACAATAATTTTTAAACACAAGTATCTTTATAAATATCTTTTCAAAGCACAGTTAACTATTGTTACTGTGCTTGTCTGATCTAATGGATTATTGAAAAATTTTTCTATTATCTCAAATGTTTTTTATACTTTCAGGTAAACTATTGATTATGAAAAATTTACTTTTATTACATGGAGCTCTGGGGCACAGTAGCATGTTTAACCCTTATTTAGAAGAACTTTCAAGGTATTTTAATATTCATACGCCTTTATTTTCTGGCCATGGAAATACATCTTTGCCTGAAGGTGGAATAACTATTGAAAAATATGTGCAGGAAATAGCAGAATATTGTGAAACGGAAAATTTAGATGATGTTTATATTTTCGGGCACAGTATGGGAGGTTATGTTGCACTTTGTTATGCTTCTGAAAATCCAAAAAATGTAAATTCAATTATCACATTGGGAACCAAATTTGACTGGACGGAAGAACAGGCTTTAAAAGAAAGTAAACTATTTAATCCGGAACTTATTCTTGAGAAAATTCCAAAATATGCGGAACAATTGGAAATTCAGCATGGCTTTCAATGGAAGCAATTACTTTCGGATATTGCCAAAATGATGGTTTGTTTAGGTAAAAATCCACCATTGAAAGATAAAGTTTTAACTAAAATTGAAACTTCGGTTCAGATCATGGTCGGCGATAAAGACAACATGGTGAGTCTGGAGGAAAGTATTGATGTTTACAAAAAGATCCCAAACGCAAAATTGGCCGTACTTCCAGATACAAAACATCCTCTGGACAAAGTACAACCAATATTATTATTTGATCTAATGAAAGATTTCTGGAAACTCTCTTAGATTATCTCTGAAGCTTTTCTCCGTAGCTTAAATCTCCTGCATCTCCTAATCCCGGGCTGATATAACCTTTTGATGTTAAGTTTTCATCAATGGCTCCTACCCAAATTTTTGCGTCAGGATATGCTTTTTCGATAGTTTCAACACCTTGTCTTGAAGCAATTGCTGCAACAATATGAAGTTGAGACGGTTTCCCGTGAGTTAATAAATCTTTGATCGCTTCGATTAAAGATGCGCCAGTTGCCAACATTGGATCTCCAACAATCAGAGGTCTTCCTTCGATGCTTGGACACGTTAAATAATCCTGTTTGATTGAAAAATAATCGTTCGCATCGTGTTTTCTATAGGCAGCAACAAATCCGCAGTCTGCTCTGTCGAAATAGTTTAAAATCCCCTCAAACAAAGGAACACCTGCTCTCAGAATCGTTGTAATAACGGGCTGAACAGCAATCTCTTTAACCCTAATTGTATCTAAAGGAGTCTGAATTTCAATTTCTTTTGTTTCCAACCCTTTACTGATCTCAAAAGCAGCAATTTCTCCGATGCGCTCCATATTTCTACGGAATCTCATTCGGTCTTGCTGAATATCAACATTACGAAGTTCATTAATCCAAGAATTAATTAACGAAAATTGTTCTGACAACACAATTGTACTCATTATTCTGAAAAAGCTTTTATTTAAAAATGTTAAATTTAATATGAATAAAATCCCTCTTAGAAAAATCTAAAAGGGATATATTTTTATTTCTGTCTGAAATACACTTCGATTGGAACTCCGGTAAATCCGAATTCTTTTCTCAATTGATTTTCAGCAAATCTCTTATATGGTTCTTTTACGTACTGCGGTAAGTTACAGAAGAATACAAACTGTGGTGACGGCGTAGGAAGCTGAACGCAATATTTAATCTTAATAAATTTCCCTTTGTTTGCAGGTGGTGGAGTACGTTCGAAGATGGGAAGCATGATTTCATTTAATTTTGAAGTCTTTATCTTCTTCTTACGGTCTTCATAAACCAACATTGCCATTTCTACAGCTTTCAGAATTCTCTGTTTCGTTAAAGCTGAAACAAAAAGAATTGGAATATCGCTGAACTGACCGATTTTATCTTTAATCGACTGCTCAAAATCACGTACTGTATTCGTATGTTTGTCTTCAACAAGATCCCATTTGTTGACAACAATAACGATCCCTTTTCTGTTTTTCTGTGCTAAACCGAAGATATTCATATCCTGAGATTCCCATCCTAAGGTAGCATCTACCATGATGATCACAACATCTGAATATTCAATAGAACGGATAGATCTCATTACAGAATAGAATTCCAAATCTTCGTTTACCTTAGATTTCCTTCTCATTCCGGCAGTATCAACCAATACAAACTCGTGTCCGAATTTATTGTAAAGCGTCTGAATACTGTCTCTTGTAGTTCCTGCAACATCTGTTACGATATTTCTATCAGCATCCAATAAAGCATTTGTTAAAGTAGATTTTCCAACATTCGGACGACCCGCAATGGTAATTTTAGGCAAACCTTCGAATGGATCTTTATAATCTGTTGTAGGAAAATCTTTAACAATATCATCTAAAACCTCTCCTGTTCCGGAACCTGTTGCAGACGATAAAGTATAATATTTATCGATTCCTAATTGGTAGAATTCTGTAGCATCAATCTCTTCTTTAGCTGAATCTACTTTGTTAATTACAATATAAACCGGCTTATTTGCTCTTCTTAAAAGTTCGTGAATTTCGTAATCTGTATCGGTAAGACCTTCTTCTACGTTCATCATAAAAATGATAGACGTAGCTTCATCAATAGCCAACTGAACCTGTTTTGAGATTTCCTCCTGGAAAACATCGTCATTGTTCACATCATACCCACCTGTATCAATAACGGTGAAATCTACTCCGTTCCAGTCTGATTTTCCGTAGTGACGGTCTCTTGTAACACCAGCCGTAGAATCTACAATAGCTTCTCTTCTTTCCAGTAAACGGTTGAATAATGTGGATTTTCCTACATTGGGACGCCCAACGATAGCAACAATATTTGACATAAAAAATGTTTAATAATCCTTCATAATAAAGGACAAGTTATTAATGAGTTACTCCAACTTTTGGAGCTCAATTTTTTGCAAAGATAAGGCTTTATTATTTAGTAATAAAAAACCTCTCGAAATGAGAGGTTTAAATATTAATATCTTGAAATCACTACCCAAGCAGAGCCAGTACTCTGAACTACAATACCTCTTCCTAAGTCTGTGTTATTTAAGTTATAATTAGTGAAATTACCTCCATTAATTCTAAATGTTCCGGTTATCGTTACAGGTCCGTTTGTGTCATTTATTAAATTATAAACTTTGCCCAGATTTGTAGCAGTCGCAGCAGGAAGTGAAATATTTCCCGCAATTAAAACTGTATAATCATCAGCCAATATAGCACCTGAAGACACGTTTCTGATTTTTGAATTAAGCGATGAAGCATCTTTCCAGGATAATACAGCATTTCCCGCTCCGTCAGTCACCAAAACCTGATTTGCCGAGCCATTCGTTCTTGGAAAAGTATATTCTCCTTCTGTGGTTCCTACTGTATTTGAAAATCCAAAGGTAACTCCAACATTTTTATTGATTGTAACTGTCGAAGATTCTGCACTGTTTTTGCTATGAGACAACGAGACATTACTTCTGCTAGAATCATTATATCCCCAAATTGAAGAGATAACAGAAGCATCAGAATTATTGGCAACCATACCGGCATTACCACCTGTAGAATTTGAGAAAGCTGCTACGCTACCACCGCCTTGTCCGTTATTAGACTGAAGATTGCTCACTCCATTATATAACGAAAGAACACTGGTATTACTTGCCGATAAAAGATCATTATCATTGGCATAATACATTAAATTTATAGGTGTTCCAAAATCTGTTGAATTGGTTTCAATCCCAAAATAATTGGTACCATCGGTATATTTGGATTTAAAATCTCCTACAACATCCAACTGTTTTGTACTTGCTAAAATTGCCGAATTTGTCCCGATTGCCACTTTACCCTGTTGGTAAATGTTATCCGTGTTTAATGTTGACTGGCTATTAGTTCCCTGAATTTTCCAAGGTTCAGAAGGGATTCCGGATGTAATCTTAATCCATTTGTCTAAATCTCCATTAAAATAATAGTAACCTGTAGAGGTAACATCTAAAGTCTGCCCGCCTGGAGAAGGATCTGCAGTTGTGACATAAACCAAAGCACCCGTTTGTAAAGGAGTATACATTTTAGCTTTTAGTAAATCTCCGGAAATTCTTGGGGCGATAATTCCATCTAATTTTGCATTGTTTGCAGGATCTCCGACTACATCTAGCGTTGCATGTGGAGTTTCGGTATTAACCCCAACTTGAGCATTAACAATAGTAAATGCACCTACCAAAAGTAAGGCAGGAAATAATTTTTTAGTCATTTAAGTTTGTTTTTTCTTCAACAAATATAGCTTTTATTTTAAAAATCAACTGATTTTAATCATCAATTAATACATAATCCATAAAAAAAGACAGCCAAAACGACTGTCTTCATAAATATTATGTTAAGTATTAAATTTAGATCAAATCAAATCTATCAAGATTCATTATTTTAGTCCATACTGTCACGAAGTCTTTCACAAATTTCTCCTGAGCATCAGAACTTCCGTACACTTCCGCCAATGCTCTCAATTCAGAATTTGAACCGAAGACCAAATCTGCACGGGTAGCTGTCCACTTCGGTTGACCCGTTGATCGGTCAGTACCCATATACAATTCATTATCTTCTGAAATAGCTTTCCATTGTGTGCTCATATCTAAAAGATTCACAAAGAAATCATTGGTTAAAACTCCTGGACGGTGAGTGAATATTCCATTCTTGGAACCATCGAAATTCGTATCTAAAGAACGCATTCCACCAATTAAAACAGTTAATTCAGGAGCTGTAAGCGTCAATAGCTGAGCTTTATCAATTAATAAAGCTTCTGTAGAAACAGTATATTTTTTCTTCAGATAATTTCTGAAACCATCTGCCGCAGGTTCTAAATATCCCATTGATTCAACATCAGTCTGCTCTTGTGAAGCATCCATACGACCGGGAGCAAAAGGAACAGTACTATTTTGTCCGGCATCTCTTGCTGCTTTTTCTACCGCTGCAGTTCCTGCCAAAACAATCAAATCTGCTAAAGAAATCTTTTTATTTCCTGCTTGAGCATCGTTAAATTCTCTTTGAATATTTTCTAATACACTCAAAACTCTTTGTAACTGAGCCGGATTATTTACCTCCCAATCTTTTTGTGGAACCAAACGAATTCTTGCTCCGTTTGCACCGCCACGTTTATCACTTCCTCTGAAAGTTGATGCAGAAGCCCAAGCAGTAGAAACCAATTCAGAAACACTTAATCCTGAATTTAATACTTTATTTTTCAGAGATTCAATATCAGAATCATTTACTAATTCGTGATTCACTTCAGGAATGGGATCTTGCCAGATCAATTCTTCAGCCGGAACATCAGAACCTAAATAACGAACTTTTGGGCCCATATCTCTGTGCGTCAATTTGAACCAAGCACGAGAAAAAGCATCTGCAAAAGCATCAGGATTTTCAAAAAAATTTCTTGATATTTTTTCATACACAGGATCAAATCTTAGCGAAAGATCTGTTGTAAGCATTGTTGCTCTGTGTTTTTTATTAGGATCAAACGCATCAGGAATGATTTCAGCCCCATTTTTAGCAACCCACTGATGAGCTCCTGCCGGGCTTTTTGTTAATTCCCATTCGTTTTCAAATAGATTTTTAAAGAAAAGGTTGCTCCATTCTGTCGGTTTTTCAGTCCATGTAACTTCTAGTCCGCTAGAAATCGCATCTGCACCTTTTCCTGATTTGTAAGAACTGTTCCAACCAAAACCTTGTGATTCTATTCCTGCCGCTTCAGGTTCTTTTCCAACATGGTCTGCCGGACCTGCACCGTGAGTCTTCCCGAAAGTATGTCCACCTGCAATTAATGCCACGGTCTCTTCATCATTCATGGCCATTCTTCCGAAAGTATCGCGAATATCTTTTGCAGCTGCGACTGGATCAGGATTTCCGTCCGGGCCTTCAGGATTTACATAAATAAGTCCCATTTGTACTGCAGCCAAAGGCTTTTCAAGATTTCTGGAGTGATTAACCTCCGAATCATCTTCCGCAGGAAGAACACCGTGACCTTCAACACCCGGAGAACCATGACCATAACGCAAATCTCCTCCAAGCCATGTTTTTTCTGTTCCCCAATACACATCCTGATCCGGTTCCCAAACGTCTTCACGACCTCCCGCGAATCCGAATGTATTGAAACCCATTGATTCAAGAGCGATATTTCCTGTAAGAATTAAAAGGTCTGCCCAAGAAATTTTCTTACCATATTTTTGTTTGATTGGCCAGAGCAATCTTCTTGCTTTATCCAAACTTACGTTATCCGGCCAACTGTTCAAGGGGGCAAAACGCTGTTGTCCAGCTCCTGCTCCTCCTCTTCCGTCACCTACACGATATGTTCCGGCACTGTGCCAAGCCATACGGATAAATAATGGCCCGTAATGTCCGAAGTCTGCAGGCCACCAATCTTGGGAATCTGTCATTAATGCGTGAAGATCTTTTTTAACACTCTCAAGATCGAGACTTTTAAAAGCTTCAGCATAATCGAAATTTTCGTCCATAGGATTTGACAAAGACGAATGTTGTCTCAGAATATCAACTCTAAGGTGATCAGGCCACCAATCCTTGTTATTGGTTCCACCTCCAGCAACATTTTCTTTTTTCATCGTTCCGTTGTGAAATGGACATTTGCTGATGTCATTTAAATCTTTTTCCATTGTAGTTTAATTTTTTATGTTGATTTATACAGTTTTAATATTTCGTTTATTAATATTTATACAAACTTACAACGCTTAAACAATAAACACAATCTATCAATAATATTTTTACAATAGTTAAAAACTATAATGATTGATTAAATATGGATTTTCATTCAACTTATGTATAAAAGATGTAATAATGCATTTAAGTTAATAAAAATTAGCTTTAACTTAAATAAAAATCAATAATTAAAGTTCATATTTAGAATAATTCAACTTATAGTTGACATTTCAATATTTTTCATATTTTTTATTATTAAAATTTTAATAACTTTATCTACTTAGAAACCTGAATTTCGGCATATGAAAAAAGTAATTGTAGTTCTTCTTGTTGCATTTATTATCATTCAGTTTTTTCCGATTGATAAGAAAAACCCGCCACCTACTCCAGGAATGGATTTTTTAAGAATAAAAAAAACACCGCCCCAAATCGCAAAATTAATAAGTACTTCTTGCTATGACTGCCATTCCAATGAATCAAAATATCCTTGGTATTCTGATATTGCTCCATCTTCATGGTTGTTGAAAAATCATATTAATGAAGGAAGAAAGCATTTAAATTTTTCTACCTTTGCTACATACGAACCTAAAAGACAAGCTCATAAGCTGGAAGAATGCATTGAAATGATTGAAAAAGAAGAAATGCCTTTAGATTCGTATTATCTTGGTCATCAGGATGCTAAATTAACTATGGAACAAAGGAAGGAATTAATTAAATACTTCAAAAAAGTAAAAGAGGAAACCGAAAGAGCAATGGTATTTTAAAAATAAATCATGGACGAAAATTGGCAAAATAAGCATATTGTATTTTTTGACGGAGAATGCGGAGTCTGCAATTTCTGGGTACAATGGATTTTGGAAAGAGATAAAAATGATCAGTTTATGTTTGCTTCACTGCAATCAGATTTTGGGCAAAGTTTTTTGTCTGAAAGAGGACTTGAAACTAAAGTTTTCAACACCATGTATCTTTGGAAACCGAATCAATACTATTTGATAAAATCAAAAGCCGTTTTACAAATTGCATCCATACTAGGTGGAATTTATAAGCTCACAGGAATTGGAAAAATATTCCCCGCATCTGTAAGTGATCGTATTTATGATATTATCTCCAGAAACAGAATGAAACTTGCTAATCAGAAATGCTATTTGCCTACCCCACATCAAAGAGGAAAGTTTATTGAGGTCTAAATAAAATCAACTATTGATTGAGAATTTTGATTATCTTTTAAATTATTATACGCCAATGGTTACTTTACTTCGCTATGCTCAGCACATGCTCGCTTCTAGCTTCTATGAAAAATACTAATCATTTATCAATGATGATTGATGATTGATTTCTTCCTGTATAGACATAAAAAAAGTCTCATTCAAATTAATGAATGAGACTTTTAATAAAAACTGGCGGCGACCTACTCTCCCGCTTTCGCAGTACCATCGGCGCTGGTGGGCTTAACTTCTGTGTTCGGAATGGGAACAGGTGAGCCCCACCGCTAAAACCACCCTAAAGGCGTTATATAAGGTTCGAGGGTTTAGGAGTTAGGGCTTAGTATTACACTAAATCCTGATACCTGGTTCCTGATACCTATTTTTAATCGATAAAAACAGTCACAAAGACAAAACCTTTCTTGCACTTGCAAGTCTCTTGAGATAGGTTT
>NZ_FPKW01000008.1 GCF_900114875.1 Chryseobacterium limigenitum | reverse complement strand
GGATGGAATTCAGCTTTTTACTAAACTTCGCAAGAATATGAAGAACCATATTATGAAGATGGAAGACAAAATTTTACTTCGCAAAAGAGCGATCATTGAGACGATAAACGATGAATTGAAAAATCATTGTCAAGTGGAGCACACTCGTCATAGAAGTGTAAACAACTTTATGATAAATATTTTGGGAAGCCTTACTGCGTATTGTTTCTTTCCAAAAAAACCATCATTAAATTTAAAAAAAGTAAATGATGGTCAATTATTCTTAAACTTCGCTTAACCCGAACTCAGGTTAATTTAGATTGAACAGCCAATAGTTTGTTCAATCCCCCAATTTATGAAAAATTTGAAGACCAAAATAAGGCTCGTTTGAACTTGACTAACTGTTATTGAATTACCAGTTTATAGGCAAGCCCGATTACAGATAGTATTGCAGTCATTAGCGACTACATTATAAAACCTTGAGTTTATTAATAACTTTCTTCATTTTTCTTTTCCATTGCTATAAATAACTCTATAAAAGATTGGAGTACGCTGATCAACCACCTAAAATATTGTTCTTATCTTTGAAGTCATGATAGATCTTAGTACGTTCGATTATCTTAGTGCAGGAAATTCAGTTCAAAAAAAAGTTTATAAGCTTCTTATAAAACACCAAATTATGGGCAAACTTGCCGAGTATGACCCTTTAGTAGTAGGAAGTATTCCCTTGGCAATTGACGTGCCTGGAAGTGATTTAGATATTATTTGCAAATACGATAACAAGGAAGGCTTTATCGCTGACCTCTCTGAAAAATTTAGCAAGCAGGAATCTTTCAATATTTACTCTTCTCGGATCTATGGAAATCCTACTGTTACAGCTGATTTCGTATTAGAAAAAGTGCCATTCCAGATTTTTGGCCAGGAAATTCCCACAAAAATGCAAATGGGTTTTAGGCATCTTTTAATCGAACAAAAAATACTCTTAGATAAAGACGAAAACTTTAAGGCTCAAATTATTGCCTTGAAAAAATCTGGACTCAAAACCGAACCGGCATTCTGCAGGCTTTTGGGATTTGCCGGGAATCCTTATCTTGAAATCCTTAAACTAGAAACCTAAAAATACAATAATGGCACAATTCGCTCCTCATTACGCAACATTTACAACTATAAATCGAATAAGAGCTTTTTCTAATTTCCTATTTTGGGCAATTTTTGTTCTTTCGCTGCTAGACTTGGTTTTGCCACATGATAAACCAGAACTCCTTTCCACAAAAATATTTGAAATCGGACAAATAGTAAATATTATTTTCTTGATAAGCTTCTTTTTTTCAGAGGGCATCGTCGATTTAATTTTGGTACCAATTAGCGATAATAAAAGGCGCGATGATTTTTTGGACAATTCCATTGGATCGAATCTATCCCTAAAACAGTCTGTAGCATATTATGATAACGACGAGGTGACCCAGGGATTATACAAAGTCGCTGTTAATTTATTCGAAAACTGTTTCTTTACTCACAGCTTGA
The DNA here is from genome assembly GCF_900114875.1 of Chryseobacterium limigenitum. Lineage (GTDB taxonomy): Bacteria > Bacteroidota > Bacteroidia > Flavobacteriales > Weeksellaceae > Chryseobacterium > Chryseobacterium limigenitum. Next base: position 176,080 of record NZ_FPKW01000008.1, on the reverse strand, counting down.
CAAAAAAACTTACAGTCCAAAAAATAATCGTTCCTGCCATAGCTTTGATCACAATCGTTGTATTTGCTTTTTTTGGATTCAAGCAACAACCGACATTCGCCTTGTCATTATTGCAGCTCCTTTTTTCTACTACCCTTCTTGGTGCAGTAGTGAAGCACTTAATACTACTAAATCGATTAAACCAAATTGAGCAAGATTGGGTCACATTATTCAACAATCCAGATTTCAAAAATAATCCGTCCTCAAAAGCCTCGCTGGTTTATAAATATTGGTTGAACTACGAAACGCTGCATAGCCGAATTCCAGCCGATATTCCATCTAAAATTTATGATAAGTGCAACAATGACCTTACTACTCAATGGACCGCGATCAAGAGAAAATACAACATTAGTTAGTGCAGTATCTTACTAAAACCTCGACGCATTGTCGTGCATGTCTTCTTCAAGGCTTTTACGCTTTAGTTGGTAAAAGAATTCTGGTACCAAGCCTCCATCTTTTCTGTTTATATAGATTCGGTCTTGTATGTTTCGTACCTGAATTTGAGTTAAAGCATTTTCTTGTTCCAGAAGGCTGGTAATAGAGCCATCGAGCTCCTCAGAACTTTTGATTGTCTTGTTTTGTTCGATAAAGATTTTTAATGCCAACACAAAAACTGGCAGAAATGATGCACCCAGCTGAATAAAGAAATTTTTCACCGAATAATCTTCCAAAAGACCGAATAAAACTAATATAAGAAGCGTTCCTAAACCTACCATGACAACTCTTTTTAGATAGCTGTTTCTTAATGAGCTATCGTAGTTCAAATTTGTTTTTTGGCACAGTAAAATTGCTTTATTATCTTCATGCTTAACCAATTCAACAGGATACCAATTGTAAATTTTGGCCATATCTGGTTTGGATTTCAAAAATTTCCTGCTGTTTTTATTGATTATCTCTTGTGGTGGCTTTTTTCCTACAAACAGGCTGTTCCACCCTAAAGCAAATACCGAACAGTCAAATAGCTCTTGAACTTTAGCTCCATTCTTTTTTGTATCACCAATCAGAGGCGTAATTAAAGCTAGATCAGATAAAGCTATAGCGATACCATAAACAACAACATAGCTGCTAATATCAATTTTGAAAGTAAGCATTAAAATCAACTTCAGGAGTGCCAATATTACGGTTACTGGAACCGTAATAATAATTTGGAACATAAAAAGTTTCTTGGCATTGATATAAATCTGCTTTTGAGCGCAAAGCCTATCAATATTAGCTTGCTCGTTCTGTCTCGTTAAAATAGTATTCTCCATAACTAATAGTACATTGGGAATTCATCTCCAAAAATCTCTCGCCATTTGCCAATTGCTCGACTCATATCATTATCAATTTCAAATTGGATAGCCTCGAGTGCCTTATCATAATCAGTTGACGCTCTATCTTTTATCTTTTGCCTTTCTTCATAACTCAAATGATTGATATCACCCTGATAGCCTTTTGGATCATTCAATACTTTCATTACGTTATGATAAATGTACTGAAACAAAGAGGGAAGTTCGCGATCAACCCACTGGACGCTATCATTGTGCGCTCCATAGTAATCGAGTATAAGATTTTCCAAAAAGTAGGATTTCATTGTTGGCATCGTTGGGCGCTTAGTCCAATATTTCATAAGCCTGATCATATCAAGCACAGATACTTTCTGGGCATTATTTACCTGTTGCGTTCTTACCTTATCGATTCTCGGATCTGTTGCCTTCCAATTGCCTTTGCCGTCAGGAATAACATAGAACTGTTTACCTAAACCATCTTCTTTAGTTATAAAACAGGGAACTATATCATAGATCCATTCGTATGAAATAAGGTTTAAGGTTGCTGCTTCCATATTCCTTTTGACATCTGCCTTTTTATAATTTGTTACACCAGACAGATATTCCACAAACTTATTTACAACCTTTATTGAATTCAATTCATTAGAAAAATCATGACAAAGATCCAAGAGCTTCGAAGCGCTATTATTTACTCGGATGACAAGATGATCACCCACTTCATCCCATGTGCTTCCCTGGCCATCGAGAATTATCATTAAATCAATATCATCCAACGGCCTGATTTTCGTTTTTCTGGAAAAGGAACCATAATCGATGCTTATGTCAGGATGTAATTGGGGAAACTTTCCGTCATTAGGAAATTTTTTGATCTCTTCAATCAAATTACTTTTACTCGACTTAGCAACATCGGAACGATCTTTATCGATTCGCACCTTCTCTCTCAAAAAATAATCAAAGGCCGCATTTACTGTTTTCGCCATTAATACTTATGTTTAATTTGGTTAATTGCCACAATCTCCATAGAATCAAATTTATTTTGATGTCACTTCTAAAAGTGTTGATGGTTAACCGATTGTCAATCAACAAAAAGACCATTCGTAAAAAACTGCCAATTAATCATTAAACTATCAAACAATTGCTCTAAAATGTGACAAATTTGCATAATTGATTACTTATTCTTTACTAATATATATTTTTCAAAAAGTGTAAAAATCCATTTTTGTATCTTTAAATGCCAACAATCCTGGGTCATTTTAGAAATCCGTAAAAACACCTAGTTGCATAAAGCAAAACTTTTGATAACTTCCATTCTTAAAATTAAATCATTGGAAACAACCTATCTTCCATTGTGACAATATACTATGATGGAACCCAAGCTAAGGCTTTATCCCGAATTAAAACTATTGTTGGCTGGCTGCGACGAAATATGGATCGCAGTTGCCATGATCTCTGATGCCGGATTTGACTTCATCCAAAAAAACATCAATCCATCCGCCAAACAGAATTATTTGGTGGGTATAGGCCTGCCAACTTCCCCAAAAGTGCTGAGGCACCTCATGGAGGTAGATGGCAACGGGCTGTTTCAAAGCAAGGTTTACCATAAAGATGGTAAACTATTCCATCCCAAGCTTTATATTATCAATACCAATGGAAAATACCATGCCTTTGTGGGTTCGGGAAACTGTACCGACGGCGGCTTAGATAAGAACATCGAATTGGGCGCAAAAATAGACGACGCGAATTTCTGCGAGAAGTCGCTCCAGTGGTTCAGTGTAAATAACAAGCACGGCAAGATTATAACAGAAGAATTCCTGCAGGCTTATGAACTGTTGTTTCATAAGCGCAAGCAGCGTATGAAAAAAGAACAGGAAGAAATGGCGCAGCTTTTCCCCGGCGATGATAAAGGCATCGATCTTGAAAGCATCGATTTCAAGAACCAGTTTTTTAAGAAGGAACACTTCCGTGCATTTGAAGGCAGAAAGCCAACAGACCGGTCAGCAAAGTCGAATATGGAAAGACAAAACGTGAGAAGCCAGTTATACAGGCTTCACGATCTGCTGCTACCAAAAATCAGGGCAAAAAAATGGAACCTTGCCGAACATTATGCGTTTGACGACATTGTTTCGTCGGCAGTGCACGGCCTATTCACTGCCAACGAGCTTTTAGCTATCTGGTTGCACTACGGACGTGGCAAACGAGAGATCAAGGAATATGGCGACAAAGAAACGCCGCTAGGCTTTATGCGCCTACAGGTTATAGTCCATAAGGACAATGTGGGAATATGGAACAGGATCGGCAAGGACAACGGAAGTCCTTATGACAGGGATTATCTAAAGAAAAAACTGCAGGCCGACCACAGTTACAGGGAGAGGTTCTATGAGATCGTAAGCCAATTGCCAAGTGATTATTTTATAGAATTGAACGGAGAGAGCAGATATGCCGATGAGTTCGGATCGGAACAGGAATTGACCGAGTTTTTGCTGAGCGCAGATTCCAGGCATTATTTTATTATCGGCACCAATTTTAGGCCAGATGATCCCAAACTGTCCACAGATAACATTGCGGATACCGTGATCGAGAATTTTGCGCTGCTGCTGCCTACCTATGAGCTCATCAAACACAAATGGTAAACAATGTGTTGCTAGAATACGTTTGAAAATTTGCGCATTAATACCAGAATTGAATATCTTTAATACAGCCGCTGCGTTTTTGGATACTTTTTTCCCGCGATGTATAGTTTGATAAACAGCTTTTTGTCTCTTTCAAGCTTGAAGTAATCCTGTTCCCTAAAGAGAAGGCTCTTTACACCGTAAGCTCCTATCTGTACATTTTCATACAGGTCATATTCCTTGTAGACATATTTTTTTTCCGACCATCGGTGCGATGCCCAGTACATTTCAAAATGCGTGATGTGTACGGCTTTTGCCGACAGGTTTGTAATCACGACCTTTTTGTCTTCGTCGGGGCCTTCTACGGCAAGATAGGTGTCAAGCCGAAAACGCGCTGTCCACATTTCATAGATCTTGATGAACAGCAGAACGGTAGATAGTCCGGCGGCGTATAAAGCAACTGCTTCCTTGTCGATATTCATTATTGGCTAATTAAATGGTCAATTTAAGAAAAATAACGGTTCAAAGATATCATCCTGCGCCTTAACCTTCTGTTTTTCTTGGGATCTGATCTGTGGGAAGCAATCCCGGCGCGCCTTAAAACGCTTTTATCACGAGGTTTTGCTCATTTCCCAATCACGATTTTCAACCCGCTCCCCCGTCCTGTCCGTGATCTGCTTTTCGGAACTGCCCATACGGGTATGCAAATGAATAATTTCTTATATTTGTTTAGGCGAATATGCCTTTCTAAAAACTACTAACCAGGAAAAAATAATCAATGAGCGTAAAAAGAAACCACATCAAAGTTTTCGTGGCCTCTACGGTTTATGATTTTGAGTATCAGCTCAATCAGATATACAGTTTATTGGACGGATATGGCTATGACGTACTGATGTCCCATCGGGGTACGATCCTTTTGGACAGCCAGCAGTCGAACCTGGAAAATTGTCTTGACGGGGTCAAGGAATGCGATGTGTTTTTGGGCTTTATCCGCCCAGACTACGGATCGGGCGTATTAGACCGTGGCGGCCTTTCGATCACCCATCAGGAATTCCACATGGCCTACAGCCGTGAAATTCCAAGGTTTGTCTTCGCAGACCATAGGGTTGCGTTTACCCGCATGCTGTTCAAGGACAGCTTTGTGGTAGAAGATAAGACCGCAAAAAAAATAGATTTTGGCCAGATATCGTTTGACGGCAACAAAGTAATGGATACCAGGTGCATCAGGATGTATGGAGAAGCCATTAAGGACAAAGAATATCCGATAGCGATGCGCAAAGGCAATTGGGTTCAGCAATATGTCAGCTATGATGATATCAAGCTGCACATCGACGCCCAATTCAAATATCCCGAGCGGATCCAGAAACTTATAGATAAATCAAAAGCACCAGGAGCATGAGCATAAATTCTTTTATTAACGAGCTGACAAGGCAACAGGAAAACGCCCAAATCGAATTTTATATAGGATTTGACCCAGATCAGTTGCTGCAATCGGTTTGCGCTTTTCTAAATGGGGAGGGAGGATGGATCGTAATTGGCCATGACGGAAAGAGATTACTTGGAGCATCCGAGCTTACAGCTGTTCAGATGGATCAGCTGAGGAGCGACATCAATGACCGTATATTCCCGCAGCCCTTGGTGTATGTGCAGCGTGACACCTATGAAGGCAAGACCGTAGGGCTTATCAACGTCCTGAAAGGGGCAAGGCCACCTTATTCTTTGGATCAGAAGTATTATGTGAGGTCGGCAAGATCGACCAAGATTGCGGCTTCGGATGATATCAGTTTGCTGCTTCGCTCTTCCAACGAGCATACTTCTACCTGGGAAAAACAGACGATGATAGACGCCGAAATATCAGACCTGAGAAACATGGAGATCGAACTCACCATAAAGGAAGCCCAAAAGATAGGCAAAGGCAATGCCATTCCAACCGATCGACGCGAGTTTTTAAGCTATTTCCAGCTGATCGACTATGCTGCGGTAAAGAACGGTGCCGTTGTCCTGTTCGGAAAAACCCCTGCGCAGTTTCTTGCACAGTGCAGGATCCGCATAACGGTCATGCCGGAAGGAAAAACCGGAGACAGGTATGCAGATACAACAATAATCGAAAGCGATCTTTTTTCGTCTTTCGAAAAGGTAAGCAATTATTTCAGGGAGCGGCTGCCTATGGTCAGCGAATTCAGAAATGACAGCTGGGATAGGATCAACCGTGAAAAATTCCCTTCCGATGCCTTGGACGAAGCCATCGTAAATGCGATGGTGCACAGGGACTACGGAGATATGGGTGGCGATATCACTATAAATATCTACCCGGACAAGATCGAGATCATCAATTCTGGAGAGATACCATCGGCTATCATTACTGGAAAAAGCACGATCGAAGCCCACCATTCGGTATTGCGCAATCCTACCATTGCTCATATGTTCTATCTTAGGGGGAAAATGGAAAAGCTCGGCCGCGGATTATCACTGATCAAAGAGCGTTTTGTTGACCTTGGCTTGCAGACGCCGGAATGGTCAACACAAAACGGATATACTACACTGACCCTTTACGGGATCGCCAGACCTGTTGAATTCAATGAGCGCATGCGCAGGTTTCTTGAGCATTTTGGATCGGAGGGAAAATTCAGCAGGGATGAATACGAGACCTTCTTTGAGGGCGAAATCCAGCAGAGGGCCGCTAGAGGCGATCTACAGAAACTGGTTGAAGGCGGGTGGCTATCCAAGATAGGCAAGGGACCAACAACTAGCTATTCGCGCACGCGCAAAAAAATGCCGGATAATGCCGGATAGAATAATAAAAATCTTAAAATGCGCGCCAAACTTACTTTCGGCGCGCATAAAGATTTTGCGCTTTTGCCGGATAATGCCGGATTAGATGAAATATTCTGTATAGACATCCATTTACGCGCCTAAGCGTGAAAATCTTTGTTCAGATTGCCGGATAATGCCGGATAGAAACAAAATAAGCGCGCCAATTGGCGAAAAATGGTCTGCGCCGATTGCCGGACAATGCCGGATAAAAACTAATTCAACATTTGCGCGTCAGGCGCGGGAACGAGCATGGCACTCTAGGATCTCGCAGATGCCCAATTTTCATTTGCAAGAAAAATTTCCATTATATAGGAGAAATCCCTAGTCTTGTCAGCTTTCAGCTGGTCTTGGTAAAAAAGAAATGGAAAAAGCAAGAGGCAGTTTTTATTCCCTGCCGATATCTTCGAAGTGCTTCTTTATAAAATCCGCTGGGCGGATAAGCTACGAGAAAAATACAGCAAATAATTGTTTTTATTTTAAAAGACAGCCCCTGATATCTAAAGCTCCTATATTCAATTTATTAGGAGCTTTGTAATCAAGTATCAAATTTATTGACTTTCTTTCTCATACAGATCCAAATATAAACGGGCAAGCCTAAAATCTGTTGATTTCATAATCTCAGAACGGATTTTTCTCTTTAAGCTGTCACTGTTTCTAAAATATTTCTTGTAATAGATTGTTAGGTGCTTATACAACCAATCTGGATCAAATTTTTCATAGTTAAAACCATCAATATCAATTAGCCACATATAATATTGATCCAAATTAGCCAATGCAGCTTTTAAAGCCGTAGATATTGGACGATCAAGATAAAATGATAGATTTATAAATTCGTCGATATAACGATGATTATATGATTTCGTTTCAAATATTCTTGGTTGCCTTCCCTCAAGTGCAAACTGTAGGATTTCAGTTTCGTATTTCTCATTAAATTTTTCCGTGGGTTGTACTAATCCATCCATAACAGTCATGTAGTAGATTCTTCCATTAAAATTTGCCTCTAAACTTTTTTCTATAAAATCAATAATCGAGCTTTTATGTAAATTATTAGTGGTAAATAAATATAAATAACATATTTCCACAATGACCTCTTCCGCGTTTTCAACAATCAGATATTCTGAACTCCATAATTGCCACTCCAAATCTTTAAGGCAAACTGTAAGTTTTTTCTTTTTTGCTACCCCCGATATTGACTTAAGTATCGTATCGCGATCAAATCCTTGTCCTATAAAGGCCAAATGCAGAAATTCTCTCAGAATCTCCTTGTTCATGAGTTCCGCATTGCTTTTCAAAAAATATGAAAGGGAGTTAGTAAGTTCAAGTCCCTTAATATGATTCTGGATTTTCAAAAATGGTAAAAGTTCCCTAGAAATAGCTTCAATTTCATCAGCTTGCATCTCGACCAAAGATGTCACTGTAAGCGTATTTACAACAATTCTTCGGAATTTAGACCAAACGCTTGAGATTCTGTCATACCTTTTACTTTTGAACAAATCAATCAAAAATTCATACGATTTCAGCATCTCGATTATTTTAATTACAAAGGTCGAACCGACATTATCTCGAACATATTTTATTTTTTTAATGTCGTATCTTTCCTTGTACTTAATAATCTTGTCTGCGTTTGCGTAAGATATAATCTTTGCCAGTATAGGATCTGAAAGATGACCAACTTTACCGCTTAGATTTTCATTACATTGATAAGAGGCAAAAAATCCATCCAAGAAATATTCGGTAAATCTATTTACATCAGAGTACTCATCTACCATTATGTAATTGCGCTCCATAAAATAAATTGTTTCAAAAAAAAGATCAAGCATCTTGCTGGCATCTTCTGACCACCCACTGTCCTGATCGATTTGTGAATTTTTTATCTTTGAAACTATAGCCTGCATTTCTTCACTTGCATGATCCAGGAATTTCCCATAATGCAACATTTCAAGAATTTTGTTGTTTGATGGACTTTTACACTCTTCTAAAACACCATCCATTTCAATCTCGCGAAGTTCAGCAAAAACATTACTTTCTATTGCCTCATCAAGAGGCCGAAATCTCGAAAGCCTTCCCAAAAGCAGCAGATTATATTTTGCTATATAGTGTGTTAGCCATTTATGATTAGATTCCGCTGATTCAGAAACCTTTTTGAGAATTGAAACCGCTTCACCCCACATTCCGTGCAGGTAAAATGTATAGGCTTTCTTTAAAGATTCTGGTTCATCTCGTGCCTGTTCAAGGAGGGAAAAAGAAGAATATAAATTTCCTTTGTTATATGTACAAACAGCACAAGTGCAGTTGGTGTCAATTGATAATGGCAGTTGTAATGTCTCTCTATGATTGTATCTTATTGTACGTACAAGGTTATTTCGTAAATATGATAGCAACTCATCCTCCATTTTTACATGCTCTGATCCTGTTTTACCCGAAGCTCTAGATTCTACTAGGTCTGCAAATTTTTCGGATAGGCTTTCAAACAAAATTTGGTTATCTGTATTGATTGTAAAAGCCTCTCTCCTTTCTTGATAATCGGCTCCAATCATTATGGGATAATGATAAGTAAATAGGCTCTTGGGAAGAAAATCAATATCTGCGAAACGTTTATCCAAATATTCATACAGCTGCCCAAACTCGTTTTTAGTCTGATCAACGGGAAAAAAGTTTGGCACTCGCATCTTAGAAGTGTCTAGCTTTTTCTTGTTTGTTGGGAGACCTACTTCCGCCAGTTTATTAACCCCTTGCACAACATCTCTGAAATATATGATCTTTACTGATGGAAAAGCATCGCTGATATCTGCATGAATAAATTCTTCATTACCTAGAGCAGCATAATCTTTATGATTAGTTGAAAAAAAATAAAGTTCACTTTCCTGCTTCTTAATAAGCTGCTCCAAGGTTGAAAAAAGAATAACTGCATCGTTTTCACTGTTTTCCTTTACGCGAAAAGGAGCCTTACCAGCTGCCCTATGTTCCCACATACGAATGACAGCCTCTTCTTCACTTGGAGTTACTGCACTTTCCATTAGTTGGTCCAGTGCTTCAACTTGTGCCCATAATCTTTTTTCCGCAGCATTTAATTTTACATCGGTAACATCAGGAGTAACTTCAAACAGGTTACTAGCCTTTAGCGCACTCTCATGGTTTTTGAGAATCTGACGTATTCTTTTAAATTCTATTTCGCTATGTTTTTTCCACTCTCTTTTTAAAGTGGGGGGACAATAGAGTCTTACATGCTCCTCTTTCTGCCATTCAATTATTTGTCGTAAATATGGATTGAATTCGGTTGGAGATATTAATTGTCTTAAAATATTTGTATCGAGAAGTACACTTTTTGCCATTCAAATTCTATTAAAAAAGTTAAGGTAAATTAAAGATGAAGCCCCGTTATTTTTATACATAATAAGTTTATTGATATATTTTTTGCTATTCTTTTGGGTAATGCAGATTTTAATAATCCAGTGTCTTATGTACCTGAAGCTGCTCTTTATCTGTCCTAAAATATTGGGGGCCTTCAAAGCAGGCTCCATCCAAAATAGAGGAATATTCAACTTTCCCTCCCTCGAATAGCCGCTGCGTAGCGGGAGGCACAAGCCACTCTTTATCAAAATCCGCGTATTCGCCATCTTTTGAATAAAAAACTTCTGGCAGAGGAATCATATTTCTTTCTACGTAAATCATTTTGTATGTTTTTTAACAAATTTTTCTAAAATACTTGAACTCAGATGGCTATATAGTGAAATAAGCTTATCAGCTAAAGCGACTGGTACAATTGAATTATCATCACATCTTAGCCTTTCTATATTCCAAAGTATTGTATCCAGATTTTTAAAATCAGTCTTTTGTGGATTCAGTACTATATTTTCGTTTTCTGTAAAATGCAAATTATAGTGAAAATTAGGAAAAATCACCAAAAAAAATATCCGTATAAATACGGATAATATAAAATTTATGGATATTGAAGATTCATTTTAGTTATTATAATCAAAACATTCTTATCACAATCAAGCTTAATAATAAGTTGATTAAACAAGAAATTTAAATCATCTATTGATAATAATTAACTTGTGATAACATGAAACAAAAAAATTATTGCAATCTACTAAAGCATACATGACTTAATATTGAGCATTTAATTACACAAAATTATAACTTTTAAAATGGAATATTATGTTTAATTAAGACTTTAACACAAGAGATAATTTATTAATTTTCAAAGTATTAAAAATTTAAAATGCGTCAAGTTTTGTCGTATTAAACACTTTTATTGCACCCTTTTTGTTAGATATAATTTATAAAAGTCCCAGTATTACTGAGACTTTTTATTGATAAAATTAATTTAATAAATATGCTTCCTGTATAGCTACAGAGAATTGATAAGCTCTTTGGGAGTTGGTACCCAACATGCATAAAGCAACAGCCGCTGAAGTATTGGTAAGAGAGAAGAATTTGGTTCCCTGTGTTTGTGTTTCAATAATAACGGAATAGGTAATTCCTTTTCTTATTATGGTTATACCTTTTGTTGATAAGCTTCCTGTATTAGTACTTTCTACAGGCGTGCCATTAAAAGCAAAGTTTACAGCTGTATAATGAACAATAAAACTATCGAATAGAAAGTTAAGAAAGTTGTTGTTGCTTAAAGAGTTTGGTGTACTTTCCGCCATTAATCCGATAAAGGTATCCGCATTAGTAGTACTAGTATCGTTGTAAGATATATTAAAACGTAAATAAAAATCTTGTCCGGCTCCAAACAACACATTAGATTTTACAGAGGCAATTATATCCGGACCTTCCGCTAATGGTTTAACTGCGGCATCCGGTGTAATTCTCGCCAAAGGTCCATCGCCATAAATCACGGAACTTGTAGCATCGTTGTAGGTTTTTACATTCCAGTTTAATAAACCTAAATCTACTGCCCGCAATGTATCCGTAACCTGAATGGTAAGCGAAGTAACGTAATATGCTACCCCATTCCATAATCTGATCCTATAATTCCCGTTAGCTAAACTGTGAAAATTATAATAAAAAGTAAGATCAATTCCATTTTGATATAATTGTATCTGAGCATTCGGAACTGTAGCCAGAACGGTATTTCCGGCTTCATTCATAATTTCAAGCCCAAAAGAAGTTGGCGGTAAATTAAGATTTGCCCCTTTTAAAACAATCCATGTATTACTGTTAAGAGCTTTGTTAATGATTGGCGGAGAGATCAAACCTACACTCATAGTATTGGTAGTCCACCCTCCGTTCATTTGAGTTTTCCAGTTCGTTTTTTCTGCATCAGAAAGCATCGTGGGAAGATTTAGGAAAGGTTGTTTTCCATTGGTTTTCCCGATACGTCCGGCTGCATTTTGAGACAATAATGTGTTGAAAGCTGTATTATTTGAAACATCACTTAATCCCGTTATTGAATATGACAATCCGGCTGTATTTATAGCCCAATCGGCACCCAAAGTAAGTCCGGCTCCGGCAATGGAAGTCAAGGAAGAATTGGCAACATTTTTCCCCAGATCTCCCGCAGCTTTCGTGGTTCCATCTGCAAGTAAAACGTAATTAGAATTAAAATATTGAGGCGCTACTTTTTGATAATATTTTTCGTCACTTTGCTCTTTGGTGTAAGATGTTCCCGAAATTGGGTCACCATTATCGTCTTCACCATCATTGGTAGCAACATTTTCCGGCAATTCGCCTACATTAAGCACACTTTTCCAAGCGGTTATGTTGTCTTGTGATAATTCTGAAGCATCTTTATTTGCTTTTTTTAAATCTAATTGATTGATATTTAATTTATCCTTCCAATCTTCTATGTTCGTGATATTACTTCCGTCCTTAATAGCAAAATATTGTAAAGATGAAGCTTCTGCTTTATTGGCTAAAGCGTTCTCTAATCCATAAACAGCATTCATGGAAAGAAGTTCGTTTTTATGGTAATAGCTGTCCATCCAAGCCCAGAACTGATCCTGTGTGGGTTTTTCTCCGGTGATGAACCAGCTTTTTAATATTGTTTTATCTGTACTCATGTTTTTTATTTATGTTTATACTCTGATTTATCTTTTATTAAAATGTAAGATTTATCATCCGTTACTTCAGATTAAGCAACGGATGATAAAAATTAAATCAGAAATTTGATTTGGAATAGATTAGCTATAAGTTCTGCGGGTTAATCCTGTCATATTGGTAGATAGATAAGAATTATTGCCTGATTTCACAAAATTTGTGTAAAAATAAATGGGCTCTCCCGTCGTGTTATTAAATGTTCCTGCATATAGCAAAGAATTATCTTCTAATTTATAAATAATAACTTTATAACGATTTCCTCTTTTTTGTAGAACTACTTTTAACGAAATAGATTTTTGTTGCCCCGAAGTTGAATTTTCTGTGTAGCCCAGAATTTGAGTAGCTCCTGACATTATTCTGTAAGCAGCAGAATTTAAAAAACCTAATCCTCCTTCATAAGCCCCAGCAGCAGCTCCAACCTGTACGGATGTACCATTGATAGATAATCCTGACTGGAAACCTAATGCCGTATTTTGATTGGCAGCCCCCCAATTTAGTCCCACAAACGCTCCCGATATAGAATACATGATATCATAATCGGAATTTACGGATAAAGGATTTATACTCTTCATAATAGCAGTCGCTCCGTTAGTTACACCAGATACATCAAAAGTACCATTAGAATAAGTTACTTGTGATAAACCATTATTTGTTAAAGTAAATTCAGATTCAGGTATAACCTGGTCATTATAATTGTTATAAGCTATAATACCAACTTCCCCAAGAACAATAAGCTTTCGAATAACTTTTAAAGTATATTCTCCAGTCATAAATGTGTAAGAAGGCTCAAAATGGAAACTTACCGCCAGCTCACTGTTACTGTTTACAGAATAAGATGTTACATCAAACATATTATCAGGAACAGGGTTTCCGTCTGGTCCTATTAATTCCATAGTAACCTGATCGAGCCCTTGCAGTTTGTTGATATTCAATCCATAAATTGTAATAACATGATTTTGAGTTCCGTTAATAAAATTTCCATCAATAACGGTAATCAGCTGTAAATAAGTATTGGCAATATCAACGTTCATTTTGGAAATCCAGTCATTTCTCTGTGTTACAGTCATATATTCAGGAAGTTTCATAAACAATTGAGAAAGATTTGCATATCCTACCTGTCCGGAGTTGTTTTGAACTAACATATTCGTAAAAGAAGAGTCATTCACTTTATTAACAAGTCCTGTAATATTGAAATTCTGAGCGGCTGTATTCCACGTATAAGCAGAACCCAAGGTCATTCCCGCTCCTGCAATTGAAGTAAGCGATGAGTTGGCAATATTTTTACCCAAATCTCCTGCTGCTTTTGGAGTTCCATCTGCAAGCAGAACATAATTAGAATTAAAATACTGAGGAGCTACTTTCTGATAATATTTTTCGTCACTTTGCTCTTTGGTATAAGATGTTCCGGAAATAGTATCTCCATTATCGTCTTCACCATCATTGGTGGCAATATTTTCCGGTAAGTCTCCTACATTAAGGACGCTTTTCCACGCATTTATGTTGTCTTGCGATAACCCGGAAGCATCTTTATTTGCTTTTTTTACATCTAATTGATTGATATTTAATTTATCCTTCCAATCTTCTATATTTGTGATGTTACTTCCGTCCTTAATAGCAAAATATTGTAAAGATGAAGCTTCTGCTTTATTGGCCAGAGCATTTTCCAGTCCATAAACAGCGTTCATGGGAAGTTGGTCGTTTTTATGATAGTAGCTTTCCATCCACGCCCAGAACTGATCCTGTGTAGGCTTTTCACCTGTAACAAACCAGCTTTTTAATATTGTTTTATCTGTACTCATGGTTTTTATCCTACATATTCAATGAAACGAATGACACGGTATGGCTGAAGGTTGTTGTGAGAAGCACCACTTCCTAAAGGAGATGTTTGATAAACATCAGGTTCTTGCCACGTACCTGTAATATAATAGTTTTCTTTACCTCCATTTGCCACCTGTACAGCAGCATTAGGGCCACCACCCGGTCCATAACCAGGAACCTGCAGGTTTCTAAACGTTTTTAATCGGATATTAGGAAGTTCAGCTTGGACTAATGTCTGCCTTTTTTCTCCACCTATTTTCCCTACAAATTCAAAATCATTATCACTATCATCGCAGCCTACCGGAACACGTCCTTTAAGATCAGTACATTCTTGCCAGCCTGTAGGAATTGGCACATTTGCCGGCTTATTCCAAATAGCGATCATCCCTACAGGAATTGGTGAAGGCCTGTTTTCAAGAGCTGTAATTCTGGCTTCAAAATTATCTTTAAAGCTTTGTATCTGTACGGAAGGGAAAACTCTTTTGAAATCTGCCCACGGATAGTTTGTCACACTTGATCCGAAAGTAGCAAATCGTTTACGTAAGACCGTTTTGCTTTCTCCACTTTCGAAAAACCTGTTTTCCGGATCTTCCGAAATAATAACGGTACTGCCTAAAAGCCCTCCTTTAAAAGCCAATACCTCACCATTAATGTACACTACACCATCGGAAACCGTGCTTCCATTGATGTTACATCCTGAAATAATGGCAAAATTACCCGCAATCTCACCCAAGGCATTAAACAACGAGTAAGCTGTTTGCATGCCATCCAATATATTTGTTGAAAGAGGAAACCCTCCTATCTGATTAAAATCAAATTTATTCATTAGTATTCCTGAATTTTATAGCGTTTAGACGCCAGTTTATAAAAATTTATCATTGTTCTCATCGAGTAGTCATCGTAGATTAATCCATTCGGAACTTCTACAATAAAATCTACTCCTGTGTCTCCGTAATCTGAGTCCTGATAGAGAAACATTGTTCCTAAAAATCGAGGCTGGATGTTATCCAAATAAATATATTGATACTTATATTGGTTTCCTTCCATAATTCTGATACGTTTTGGATCAGTATCAAACTTTAAATTAAGAGCTCCCCGTAAATAACAGATCTGCCCATTATGTCCGAGTTTATATAAATTATCGTTACGATTAGTACTCCATAAAATATATAATTCTTCAATCGGATAACATAATGACTTTACCCAAGCTACCATTCTCGCTTTACGTAAAAACGTTGGTAAAAAGCGGACAGGTAATTTCTCAAAATCTACATTATACCACATATTCTATTGTACTTGAGTTTTCAAATTTTTGTGGATATTCCGGATCATCAGGATTCAGTTCATCTGCAAATATTACTTTGAAATATCCTGAACTTGGAATTTTCTTGACATCTACTCCTGTAAAATTCCCATAAACTCCTGATGATGAATCTATCCATCTCGTGGAGGCACCTTCGATATGAGGAATTTCTACCCCTTCTATTTTCTGTAGTTTATCAACCAAATGAGCTAAAATCAATTCTCCATTAAAAGGAAGATCCTTCATGTATTGCCTGATGGCATCTTTTACAGGATTGCCTCCCACTCCCGCTCCGGTTAGTACAAGAGTTCCGTTTCCGTCTAATACAAGAGGATTTCGGTATATTTTTAATTGAAGTTTTAAGATATCCGGTTCATAATTCACAACGGTAACTCTAACTCCGGCATCCTTAATTTCATTGATGTATTTTTCAAAATTATTTTTCTTGTCATTTGAAATCGGGCTTAGTTCATTGTTTATTTCGGTGGCGATCTTGATAATTAATCTACTTTCAACCGCAGATTCTGTAACCGCAGAATATTTTATGATTTTGGAATTTCTTATCTCCTCTTCCGTTGCCGGGATCCATTTATCTGTTGCTATATCATAATAATCCGACCTGAAAACGTCACTGTCTTGGATCAAAGCAAACCCATCCTGAAATGCTAATGCTTTGTTGCGATACCATCTTGGAGAGTGTGGCTTTAATTGAGCCAATGCATCATTAACCTCAGCTTTATGTTTATCAAAAAGTGTTTCGAGAGTCCAGACAGCAACAGATACGATATAGATCCAAAGTTGCCAGATAGCCGTTTTACTATTTGTTGTAAGATCATCCAATTCCTTTTCTGTGTTTTTGGCAAAAAGGATGCTTTGTTGTATTTCTTCTATTTTACGTGCCATTATTTTACTATAAAATTTTTCTTGATTATCCAATATCCGATACCTTCGGGTTCAACTACCATCTGTGAAACGTCTACCGCAGTGGCCGGAATAGAGTTGTTACTCTGCAAACTATACAGAACCAACCTATTAAGCTCTTTATCTGTAAATATTTTGATCGTTTTTCCGGGCATAATATCGTCAGTTACAGAACTTCCGTTCAATACTGCCAAGTCCATTGCATAATCTGCTTTTCCGTACAGATAAATAGAAATATCTTCCCAGATCTGTTGATCGTATACTTTAAAATCAGCTGTATTTTCCATTAATTTCTATTCCTGTTTCTGTTATTTTCAATTTTTCTATATTGAATCCGTCTGCCTGCATCTGTACCCTGATATTGCGATCCAATAGTACATTGATGCTTCCGAACTGAGCTTTTGCGATATCGCATCCCGTTTCGGGATACTGCTTCCATTCGCCCTGCTTGCTCATCAATACAAATTCTACGGTTTGAGAGTCGCTTTCACCAATCTCAAAATCTCCTCCTGATATGTTTAGATCATAGTCTTCTAAAATAAAATCCTTCATATTATGTTATTTTTCCTAGAGTTAAGGGACCTCCGTTGGGAGGACATGTACCAGTAATAACCGCAGCTTTTAATTCCTCGATAACAGCGTTTGCAATTGCTTTTGCTATTTTATCAAGAGAACCGTTCGGATCACCTGTCTCATTCTGGCACTCAGTCATTGTATCTTTTATTCTTTTTTTAAGTCTTTCTTCTGAAATAGCCATTTTTTAATCTTTTAAAAAGTTTTTAAATCTGTCTTCTATGAGCGAAAACTGAAGGTCGTTGACAAGCTGTATGGTACTTCCTGTATTGGTGGTAAATTTCATCATTCGGATTTCTTTGATAAGATCTGCCATTAATGCTTTTAATGTTTCGGATTCTTTTTTGAGTAAAAACCCTTCCTGATCCATTTGAAATTCAACCCCTTTGATTTTAACTCTAAACTGCTTAAGCTCAGAAGGATTCACAACACATGCAATCTGCTTACTGATAAAGACCACGCAGACTAAAGAGCCCTTAGCGGGCTCAAGATACATTGATCCGTTTACGTCGTCGGTTACCAGGTAGGCGTCCAGGATATCTGCAGATCCGTCTAAAGGTCTCAGATCTGCAGTTTTACTATCATCATCAATCATCAGTACTTCGCAAATTTTTGCGTATACCTCATCTCCTGTAGCGGCCAAAGCCTGAATTATATCTTTCATGGTGATAATGGTTGTCCCAATTCGATTTTCTGGCGATAGCCATTGATTCCGAATGAGATCTCATTTTTTTTAATTAAATAAACTCCGTTCTTTTCTTCACTGGGAAATATTTCAACGATATCACATGTATTGACTTCAGGCTGGCCGAAGGTTTCAAAAGATCCTTTTAGCCCTCCCTGTTTATATCTGTCCAGCGATTCCTGTGCGTATTTTTTAAGTTCCGCTTCGGTTAATCCGTCAATTCTTATCTTAATGACGTCTCCGTCCTTGTCTCCTAGTTCTACAGATTTCTTCACATGCTTGGCGTCGAAACTTATGGCCTCAACTTTAGCTTTTATTTCGTCACGATCCTGGTATTCAAAGTTTTCGGAAATAATATTTTTCCCGTAAACGAATTTGTATTTTTCACGATTATCCAAGGGATAAATTAATCCCACATACAAAATATTTTTCCCGTCAATCGTTCTGAAATAAGAATTAAGCATATATTTCTCCTTCAATTCCTGCAACTCATCGGCGATGGTTGGTTTTGAGGTTCTGTAATTTCCTACTTTCAGGGTATCATCAACCAATTTAAAATCGATTCCTGTTCCTTCCAGTATATGTTTCATTACATCCTTCAACAAAGCTGTTTTAAAAGCTTTTGGAATTACTTTTTTCTGTTTTAAAAGAAACATACTGTCTTCACATTTTATAACAACAGGTGTTTTGGCATCCACTGTTTTGATAAATCCGGTAAATCTGGTTTTCAGCTTTCCGTCATATCCCAGCTCAACCGTCACTTTATCCCCTCTTTTAAGAGGTGTCTTGAAATTATCATTCGCTAATCCCTGCCAAACTATTTTTTTAGGTAAAGTAAGTTCGCAGGTATCTGTAAGGCTGGTAATATCCTGAACGATAGAGCAATTATTAAGAGAATAAAATTCCCAGGTCCTTTCTCCTTCTATTGTAATCTTACTGCTTAACTTCAACATCCTTCTGCTCTTTTAATTGTATTTCGTAAGGATAATCAGACAACATTTCTATCTTGATACTCTGCCTGTTACCAAAAGTTTCCTGTTCTAAAGAATAAGACTTAATAACAGCAGAGTATATTTTAAAAATTGATAAAAACTCTGAGTGAACAGTGAGTGTTTCCTCTGATTCCAGAATCTTCTGAAATTCTTTTATTCTATCCAGCGGATATTCAGCTGATGCGTATGTTACCTCTGTACCTAACCCGGAAATAATATTAGGAATGTATATATCTTCATAATTTACAATACCCAGCATGATGCTTATATTAAAATCACCTTTACTTATATATTCTTTAATAGTTCCGTCTCTACCTTGTAAAGGAGTCGTTACAATATTTTTTTCCTGATTTATTGTAATGATGCAGTCTACAAACTCAAATGTATCTTTTGCTTTATTTGTAATAATAAGATTGGATAATGTAGGAACTCCCATATTATCAGGAATTTCACTGAAATAAGGCTCCATTTTATCTTTTGGGATAAGAGGTTTTGAGGTCTGCATCCCAAATTTATATGCCAGATTTACGCCTGCGCTTTTAACCGTTTGTTCCAATGGTGGAAACTGAAATGATATTGACTTTTCCATATTAATAAGTATCTTTTTGAGCCAATGTAAAATCTGCAACCGCCGTTAATAAAGCTTCTCTTACCATTTGAATGATAGCATCTTTACTCATCGTACCGTTTTGATTGTAGATATTCATGTTCTCAATTAGTTTTGTGATGTTAAGGTTTCCAACAGATTTTTGTCCGCCCATTCCGGAGCCTCCGCTCATGCTTCCTTTTCCTCCAAAGGCAGAATTTCTAGACTGAACGTTACTCAAAGCAGAAGCTCCAAAGTTTTTCATATTTAATTGCCTTTCCAGCTTAGTATTAAACATATCTCCTCCAAATACATCTTCTTTTTTTGGTTTGCCGTTGCCTGCTTTGCTATTTTTCGTACGTTCTTCCTGTTCCTTTTCTTTTTTCTGCTGTAGCTTCTCAATATCAAACTCTTCCCCTTTTTCTTTAGATATTTTTTTGCCTTCTTCATTTATATTGATAGTCCCTTCTGATGAAAATATTTCTTTCAACAGTTTTTTTACAGGCTCAAATAAACTGTTCAGACGACTGATGATCCGTTCTATAAGACCGGTGATCCAAGTCCAGACACCGCTAAATGTCTCGATAATAGGATTCAAGATAGCATCATAGATCCATGCTTTGAATTTTGAGAAAATCTCTGTCATGCCGGACCAGACGCCGACAATAACATTCCAGATTCCTTTAAATACCGAAATAATTGCACTCCATATTGTTTTGAATACCATAATGACACTCTTAAAAAGAGATACAATAAATTTCCAGACACTGCTAAAGACTGAGACTATGCCGGACCAGACGGCTTCGGCCAGACCTCCGATAAAAGAAAATACCGATGTAAAACCTGAAATAATTTTATTCCATCCAGCTTTGAATGTTAAAACAACAACATTAAAAGCCATAACAATCCCCGACCAAGCTGCTTTTGCAGTATTTACGACTGTCGAAATAGCTATTTTGAAGCCTGTAACAAATCCGTTCCATGTTGTTTTCAATGATAAAACAACAATATTAAACGCCAGAACAATTCCAGACCAGGCTGCCTTCACTGTAGTTGTGATTGTTGAAACTGCAATTTTAAACGCTAAAATAATTCCCGCCCAAGCAGCTTTAAGCGCTAAAACAGTAACATTAAAAGCGGTAACGATACCTGACCATGTTGCTTTAGCCGCCGCTCCAATAAATGAAAAAAGTTCAATGAAGCCTGAAACTACGTTGTCTATAAGAGGCTTTATTGCTAATTGCCAAAGTCTTGTAGCGTAAATCCCAATATTATGGAATACTGCCCTTCCTGCTCCCTCTATATATCCAATCATTTCTCTGAAACGTTTTGAATGTTCCCAAAGCTGTTTGATTGCAATTACCAAAGCAACAACAGCTGCGACAACCAGAAGAATTTCTCCAATCCCCGGAATAGCTAATAATGCCATTCCGATTTCTGTAACTGAAGCCATGACACTAGATAATCCGACTCTAATTGCAGTAAATGCGGTTCTTATCCGTGGCAAAGCTTTCTGTATTAAACCAGAAATACTTTCTCCAAGTGCAGGAAGAAGCTGAGTAGCTCCGGAACCCGATTCGGAATCATTGCCCTTTCCTCTTATTTTTTCAATAAAATCAAAAATATTCCCTAATGATTCGGCTACTTCGCCTACTTTATTAATGACATCTATCGTTTTCTCAAAAAAAGATTTTTCTTGACTTTCCTCTTCTTCTCCAGAATTAGGTTTTAGAATCCTTGTAGACTGACTAACAGTTTCTTTATATGATAGTTCAGAAAAGTTCTGAGCCATTGAACTTATTTTTGAAAACTCATTCATCGCTCCTGAAGTATCAAAAGATATCGTAGCAAACTGAGGGGTACTTATACTTTTCGTAAGTTCTTTAAACTCTGATGACAACTCCTTTACTTTTTCAACAGAAGATTTGGTAAAAGAAGAAAAAGAATCAGATAAAGACCGAATGCTGCTTGTAGTTTTTTCAAGAGAAGTGTTTACATCTTTAATAGAACTGTTTAAATCCTTAAAAACATATACGCTCCGTAATAACTCTAAATTAAATATTGTATCCATTTTTTTATCATAAATTCTTTTATTATTCTTTACCAAACAGGCTGCTTAAAATCTCAGCCTGATTTTCTAATTTCCATTTTTCCAGCCACATAGCTTGTGCATAAAGTTTTGCCCATTGAGAAAGTTTCAGCTCCTCGGGATCCATATGAAAATTGGATCGTATAAGAGCATCCCCTTTCCAGCGTTCGTATTCACTTTGCTCGCCATTTAGCGAGCTTATAAGTTTTTTACTGAAACACTAAAAGAATTCATATGATTGGCTACACACTCCACCGCTTTCAACTGAAGAAAGTCTCTTTGTTTGATCGCGTCATCTGCAGCAACAATACAATTGTCGAAAAGAGCTTTTGTTCCTTTGATTTCGTTATTTTTTGCGATAGCACCGGTTGCTTCCAGTGTTTTGAAATCCGGCTCTTTGAAAATAGCCTTGTATTCGTTATCGCCTTGTTTCACTGTTCCCTCAATTAAAAGCCCGTGTTGGGCTTTTAATTCGGTAATTTGAGCTTCTGTAAGCCCGCAAATTAATTTTTCTGTACTCATTTTTTATAAAGATTTATCTACGATGTGAGAGATTAAAAGTTCTAATTCTACTTCTTTGCTCATGTCTCCTTCTTTCCAGTCAAAAGCTGTTTTTTTGAACTCTGCATTTTTTAATAAGTGAGTTACAACAGGTCCTGATTCCGGCTGATAGCTTACCACAACACTAAATGGTGCAATTCTGTGAAGCTGTCCTTTGGGAGCTTTAGATTTCAGGGCAAAAAGTGTCCCCGAAAGTAATGTGATAGATGCTGTAGCTTTTACCCTTCCGTAGCCTCTGCTTACGGGGTTTCTGCCTGCACCATAAATGTTTTCTTTTTCTTGTTCCTCTTCATATTTTACAGCTCTGATACCCGTTACCGGCACTCCGCCGATATTTACCACGATATCACTCCAGCCATATTCTCTTCCGTTGATTAATGGTTCTAATTCTAATGCCATTTTTAGTTAGTTGTTAATGTTAAACCTATTTTTACAGTAATTTCTCTTAGCGTTCCTACGGGAACAATTTTTAATACCACCTCAAGTTTTGAATCTCTTAAGATCTGTTGTGCAGGGTTGATGTACACTTTATACCCGCTGATTTCTCCGTCTCTCACCATTTGGTCAAGAACATCATCGCACAATGCTTCTAGTGCAGATACAGATGAGTTTTCCAAAAACCCGGTATCCGGATCGATGTATACAGGTGAAGAAATTTTTGGTGTTAAAACTCTATTGATTTCTCTGATAGCCTTATCAACAGTTGTGTTGTTTTCGATATAGGCAAAATCATCATCTTTTGTAGTTGCCGTAAAGCTGTCATTGAAATAAGATCCCGCCTGACCTGCATATTTGATTCCGAAAATGTACCCTTTATCATTCATTGCCTGAATCTGCTGAGGCGTATAAGAGCTTAATAAAGATCCGTCACAGAATCCTAAAACGTCCATCTCTCTTGCCAATTCATTATTATTAGCCAATAATTTTGAGTACGCTGCAGAAACCAAATTTTGCTTTTCTACCCAAGCAATAGATTCATGTACTTTTGCTTTTGAGCTAGCTCCCAATACGGCTCCGATTGCACTTAAAGAAGGGTTTGCCCCTGATAAGAAACGTCCTAATCCTCCCATATCCTGACCTAATACTACACTTACATTTTCAGCATTCAGTGTATGTAAAGATGGTAATGCTGACATATCCTGAGCCGTAACTTTCACAGACAAGAAAGTACTTAAAGGAATATTCAGCGTTCGTAGATCTTTTGCAACCTGATTAAGAGTACCTACCGCTGCAGAAAGTGTTGAAGCTGCTCTTTTAAAGTCACATACAGCAACTCTTCTCAGTTTACCTTCGGCAAAATTTTGTAACTGTTTTACTTCTGAGTACGTTCCATCGGAAGTCGCTACTCCTTTTACATATAATTTTGCTCCTGGGTTGATCCTGAAAAATTCATTGATCTGATAAAAGGTAACCGGCATTTCTTCAACCGTAATTCCTTTTTCGGCCAGTTCTTCAACTGATAGTATTAATTGGCTTTCTAGAGCCCCTTCGCCGATAACTACTAATCCTGAAATGTGATCTTCACCAGATAATAATCTGTTTAGACCTCCATTTTCTCTTACAAATTTTACTCCGTTCATTTACTTTGTTTTTACGAGTTTTTTAAAATTATTTTTTACAGAATTGTGCAACTTATTTTGAGTTGCGTTTTGAAATTTGAGCATTTTTAAAAATTTAAATTTTGATAATTATCTCTTGTTTTCTGAGGCAAAGTTGCGACGTTAAAACTTCATATGGAAAGAGTTGTCAGATTTGCAGACACATCTGTAAGACGGTCTTACGTAGCTGTACGATTCTCATATTCAATATTTTATCCCGAATCAAATTAGCAGAGCTTTGCATCATTCAAAACAATACATATATATTATGAAGACAATTTTAGAGAGTATTCATACTCGCCTTTCCACCATCACGGAATTCAATTATATCGGAGAAGATTGGGGACAATTAAATACAGATCCCGAAGTGGCCATGACTTGGCCTTGCTGCCTATTTAATCTATCAAGAGGATCTTATAATGATCTCGGTAGAGACCAGACAAAAATACCTAGAAACAGGCAGACCGGAATGTTTAGACTGAAACTCAACATCGCAAATCCAAGACTGGATGTGACCGCTGAAAACTGGAAAGAGCATGATTTTATGGAAAAAGTACATACTTTATTACACGGTTATTCCCCTGCTGAAAATTGTTCCGTTCTTAAAAGGAAGAATTATAAACGTTTAAAACGCACGAATGGAATGATTGTGTATAAAGTAATTTATACTTTTGAAGTGACTAATGTTTAATTAATCAGGAAAAAGAATGAGGAGCGTTTGTTTTTTCAAGCTCCTCTTCTATTGGAGTATTTAGAATACGATACAATGTGTCTCTGCTTATGTGAAACTTCGGATAGATAAACTCCCTCCAGATAACGGTAATGGGAGTATATCTGCAGTCATGCTTGTTAAATTCATCCATCACCTGCTGATATCGAAGTAATTTATTTCTCTGCGCTCCCAAAGATTGTTTTGTGCCTTTCATACTTATTTTTTTTGATAACTAGGTTTTTAGTTTATACGAATTAATGATTCAGGTATTCCTGTATTTGAGTGGTTAATCTCGGATGATTTTTAATATATTGTGAAGCAAGCAACCAATTTTCGGTTTTAGGATCATAATATTCTAAGTTGTTATTTTGATTGTACCTCATCTTTGGAGAATACCATTCGGTTTTTTTTACAAATTTTAAAAGTTTTGTAGCTTTCTCTGTTACTAAAGTTTTCCCTTGCATATAGGTATGTAACGATACCCTGTCGTACCAGCTCAAGACATTATAAATGCTGTCTAAAGCGAGGGTAGAATTTTCATAATTAATGATTTCCATTTTGTTTTAAAATTCAGATTAATATTGTGTTGGTAGGTAATTTGTGAGGTGCTTTGTTTATTTTTTAATAGGAATTTTCAGAATTATGTTAATGTCTGTTTTCATCTATTTCTGTGTATAAGACCTCGTGTTTTTCTTGAAGCAAAGATGAATATGGAAAGCGTCAAAACTTGACGCTTTTAAAAAATTTTCAACATTAATTTTAAAAATATAGTTAAATTTTATATAAAACACTGGTCATCAATTAATTTATATAAGCAAAAATATGTTTTGATTTTACGTAGCTATGAAATACTACTTCTAAGTGTATAAAAATGCAATTAAACCAAATTGCTTTCATAAAGTTTCACCTTGTAAAAAAGCAAAATTTTAATATTATTATAAACTTATTAAAAAAATAATCACATAATATCACCATTTGATGAAAAATATATTAATTTTAGACTCGTTAAACAAAATCAAAAATAATTATGAAAAAACAAATTTTATCGCTGGTACTATGCGGATTTTGTATGCTTTCTTGTTCAACTGAAAGTATGGCAGTAAACAATGTAGAAAGTATGAAGTCTGATGAAATGGGAAACTTCGACAAAGCCATGAAAAGCCTTATGAACCCGGAAAATCTGTCTACTCCAGAGGAGAAAGCCCAAAATGGCAATTCTACAGAACTTAATGACAGAAGTAAAGAGATCCTTTATTTAGCTTCAAAAAAATTAATCTCCGCAAACGGAATTTCTGAACAGGAACTCGCTTCAAGAACTTCCAACAGCAGAGAACAAGCAATTTCATTAGCAAAAAAAATATACTTCGAAAAGTATAATGACATTCAGAAAAAAAATAAATCTGAAAATTAATCTATCAACCACATTAAGCGTTTTACATTAATTCAGAAAGTAAAACGTCAATAATTATTAAATTTATTTACATGAAAAAACTAATATATCTTATCGCAGTATTCTTAGGCTTTACAAGTTTTGCGCAAGGTCCTTTGCATATTTATAACTACTCCAGTTATGATATTGAAGGTAGATTATTTGCCAATTCTCTTACGAACTGTACTCCTGAAGTATTTACTTTTTATAAAGTTCCGGCAGGAACCCTGGTGGATATAAAATCATTTAATCTTAGTAACTTAGCTAATCCACCAATCAATTCATGGGCATTTCGAACGTCTACTCCCGTAATAAATGTACCCGTGCCTTCAGGCTTATTAATAACTATGGGCAATCTTACACGTTGGCATTTTTACTGGTTTAAAACCAAATTTGCAGGAACTTCACTCGATACCGGCGATCCTGATTTTAATATGGGAGACCAACATTTTTGTGGCGACACAACTTCTCAGGATTATATACACGGTGTAGTTACAGAAGCTAAATGGTATTACGACTCCACAACAAATGAAACGACCCTCATTGTAAAAGATATTTAACATTAATTTATATAAAAAAAGGTTACTCGATTGAGTAGCCTTTTCTTTTTAAAACCAATTCAATGAAATAATATTTATAAAAAACACGTCAAGTTTTGTCGCACCTCAAGCCTACTTTTGTTTTTCAAAACCACAAAATTTATATTATGGATAAAGTGACTTTACAGAGAATAGAAAAACTTCACCCCGCCGTTCGGGAGGAAGTGAAGCAAATCATTAAAGATTGCGATGAAGCCCTTACCGGAAGAGCAAAAATAAGAATCACACAAGGATTAAGAAGCTTTGAAGAACAGGAAAAACTATACGCCATCGGAAGAATTACGAGCGGAAAAAAAGTAACCAACGCCAAAGCCGGACAAAGTATTCACAATTATGGTCTTGCTGTTGATATTTGCTTAATGATCGACGGAAAAACAGCAAGCTGGGACACGGTAAAAGACTGGGACAACGACAAGGTTGCCGATTGGTACGAGTGTGTGAAAATTTTCGCCAAATACGGCTGGGATTGGGGCGGAAACTGGAAAACCTTCAAAGACCTTCCCCACTTCGAAAAAAAGAATATTCCAACCAAAAAAGGAATGATAAAAACGAGCTGGAGAACACTTGCTAAAATGCCTCGCGACAAATCAAATTATATCATCTTTTAACTCTCTTTTATTTGAAATTAATTTTTAATACGACACGTTCTGTCGCCACCTCCTCCTACCTTTACTTTACAAGAAAAACATTAAAAGCAATGGTATTTTAATGCTAAAAACCAACAGTTAATTATAAAAAACTGTTGGTTTCGTTATCTAAAATTGTTAATAAATGTAAAAAACCAACCAAAAACATCATGAAAAAGACAACAATTCTTTCTTTGGACGGAGGCGGAATAAGAGGCATTATCACCTGTATTATTCTACGCTACATAGAGGAGCAGCTTCAGTATTATGATAAGCCAAGCGCAAAACTTGGAGACTATTTTGACCTTGTTGCAGGAAGCAGTACGGGAGGGCTTATTGCGTCTATTATTCTATGCCCCGATGAACACCGAAAAGCAAAATATTCCATCCAAAAAGGACTGGAATTATACGCTGAAAAAGGTGGCGACATATTCCAGGTTTCTTTTTGGGAGAAATTGATCAATCCATTCGGTTTGCTTAATGAAAAGATCTCTCAGGAAGCGCTTGAAAAAAACCTGAACGATTTTTTTGGACATCTTGAGCTAAAAGAATTAATAAAACCCTGCTTAATAACAAGTTATGACATCGAAAACAGAAGAGCTAAACTTTTCAATTCCTGGGAAGCCAAAATCAGCACAGATAATTTTTATGTAAAAGATGTTTGCAGAGCAACTTCAGCAGCGCCGACTTATTTTAGTCCGGTTCAGATAAAATCGATGTATGGGCAGATTTTCAGCTTAATTGATGGCGGAATGTTTGCCAATAATCCGGCTCTTTGCGCTTATGCCGAAGCGAGAAAAATTCCGTTTGCTGAAGTTTTAAAAAATCATCAGAAAGCAAATCATCCGATGGTAAACGATATGATTGTTGTATCGATCGGAACAGGAATTGAAGCAAAAACTTATTCTTTCAAAAAGCTTGAAAAGGCCGGAAAAATAGGCTGGGTAAATCCAATTATTGATATTTTAATGTCCGCCAATGCAGAAACTGTTGATTATCAGCTTTGTCAAATGTTTCAAACTTTAGGTTTAAGAAATCAGAAAAATTATTATCGTTTAAATCCATCCTTAAAAAATGCTTCTCCCGGAATGGATAACGTAAGAAGATCCAATATCGAAAATCTGATCCAGGCCGGACTGAGCTATATTGATGATAATCGAGAAACCCTGAACCAAATTGTTCAGAAACTAATCAGAAATAAAATATAAGCTTTTTTACTTATAACACACCATTATAAGCTTTTTAAATTATATTTGATTTTTAAATTAAAATGAATAACAAAATGAAAGCAACATTCACATCTCTTTTTATGAGTACATTATTTTTCATTTTTGGTTATGTCATTTTATATTTTTTATTTGATTTTTTAAATCCTTCAATTACAGAAGACGGTCACAAATATATGCCAATCGGGAATGTCTTATATTCAGGGATAATTGCACTTTTTACGTCAATTCTCTTTTTCATTCTGATCAGAAAATATCTAAAAAGAAAATCATAAATTTTTCTAAAATATTTTAAACACGTCAAGTTTTGTCGCTTTTGAGGGCTACTTTTGAAGTATCAACAAAGACACAAAACATAATCATTTAAAAACTTTTAAACGCCTTTGAATTCAACATTTATAAATGCTGGACAGCCAGAACTCTATTCAAATTTTAACCAAATTACCAAAACACAAGACATGGAAGCACCCAATCACAATCCAGATATAACCTTTGATGAAGAGCTCTACACCGTAGAATGGAGCGACATCGAAAACGCAGAGATAGACTATGAAAACTATCTCGATGATATTGAAAATTTTTTCAGAGAAGATTTCGAAAATGACACTTTAGAAGAAGAAATTTATTAATAAAAATTTTAAACACGTCAAGTTCTGTCGCTTTACAACACTACTTTTGAAGTAACAATAAAACACAGACAAACAATCATTTAAAGTTCACAAAACACCTTTGAATTCACCATTCACAAAATGCTGAACAGCCAGAACTGTGTTTAAAAAATCCCGATCAACTAAAAATTACAATAAAGATGAAAAATTAAAAATCCGTGTGGGAAATTTCGCCGGAAACCACTTAAAAAATTAGGCACAATCTGAAGTAACTCTAATAAAAAGAGCCTTCGAATCTTAACTTTTTTAAATTAATTAAAACCAAACTTACAGAATGGCCAATAACGAAAACCCTACTGGATTACCAGTAGAAAACACACCTACACAAACATTATTTCGATTTGTGAGCTTAAGAAGTCCCCAACTTTCAGACGAAAAAGGACAGGACAAAAGATTTGTACTTATTCCTGAAGAGCTAAAAGATGACACCAAATTCTACAAACCCGTCACAGAAGGAACCGGAACCAAAAGAAAACTCTTACAGGAACGCGCAACCGCTTACGAACCTACAGCAGAGTGTATTTCTAAGGACAAACCAACCAATAACTTAGATTCATTTAAAAGATCTTATAAAGTTATCTATGATTTTGCATCATGGCTTGCCAGAAATAAAAGTACATGCACCTATCAGGAATTTGTAAGCAAAAGAGACGAAGTACTTGCCACTCAATACACCGTTCCAAGTGATGTTGTATTATGGAACAACCTTATTTATCAGGTTGTTACTCAAAAGGATTTCTACATTAAAGAAGTTATAATGCAAATGATCCTGGCACTGCATACGCTTCGAAATCCTTCAAATACTGAAGATGAAACAAAAATCCTGTTAAATGCAAGAGTTGTACTTCCTAAAGAATTAATGTTGGATGAAGAAACACTTCCCGTTTCTCAGTCAGTTTCAAAAATGGCTTCAAACGAGCCTAAAGAAAGCTATCCCAGTGAGGAAATGAGACAGCAACAAGAAATCTCTTCTGCAAAAATGAAACTGAGCAGAATTGAAGGTTTAAAGAAAAACCTATCTGCTGTAGAAAAAAAGTACAATAAAGAATATCAGGCAGAATATCAGTCTCAGGATGAAGCATATCAGAGACAAATTGCTCCGATTATCACCGCCTACAACGAAGCCGTTGAAGCCGCCAGGGAGGAATATTGCGGAGTAAGACCTCCAGGAACAGAGTATGATCCAAAAGATCCATGCCAACAACCTAAAACAGTTCCCTACCCTACACTTCCTAAATTTGATTTTACTTTCAGAGACGAAGTAAGCGCAGAAAACCTTGTCACATCTTTAAAACCAGAGAACGTTGAAACTCTTCTCGATGTTTTAGGACATAAATTTGACCCACAAAATATTTCAGGACGCGCTGCCGGAGATGATACGAGCGATCTAGACAATCTATTGGAGGGCAAAAACACATTTTTAGAATTAACATCAGTAATTAATGAAAATGTAGAAAAGCTAAATAATGTTATTGTTGAAAACACACAAGCTAATGAAGAAAGCTATACGAGTATTGGAGGAATAATTATACCTACAGCAAAAACTCTAACCTTTCCGTTTATTTATCAGATCTGTACGAGACCGCTCTACAAATCATATGTCCTTGATTTATCATTAACTGTTCCGGATGCATCTTGGGATATTAGCTACGTTTCGTATGCTTTAACACCAAATAATACAAATACAGAGATTTTTGGAGATTATTATGTAAAATCCAAAACAGGCAATACGATCTTTTTAAAAGATATGTATAATCAGGGCTTAGATTTTAGTACTATTCAGGATTCTGCGATTCGAATTAAAGTTGCCTTTACAAATGGTCAGGTTACGGAGTTTGGCACAGGAGGATTAAGTCCTAGATATTGTGTATCTGGAGATTTTGCCCTTCAAGTTGACGAAAATGAAAACCCTGAAATCATTGATGATGAAAAAGATTTCATCCCATCAGGATTTGGCTTCAAAAATATTGGTGTTGCCGATTATTTAAAAGTAGAACAAAGCACTCATGCCTATGTTGAAGGTGAAGTAGCTCACATCGAAAACGTGATGGCCAGAGAGTATCGCGAAAAATCTACACGAAGATTAAGAAGAAGCGAAAATACTTCAACCACATCTTCTGATACTGAAAGAGAGCAAATTAATGATACCACGACCGCCAATCGTTTTGAAATGCAGAGCGAGATTTCAAAAATGATGCAGGAAGCAACAGATATTGGCATAAGTGGTCATTTTGATGCATCTTGGAAAACTCCGGGCGGAAATGCTAACTTTAGTACCGGAATCGCGGCAAATTATGCAAACCATAAATCTAAAGAAGAAAGTACAAGACAGGCAACAACACAAGCTCAGGATATTACATCAAGAGCTATGGATAGGATTGTCAATAAAGTACACGAAGAAAGAATTGAGAAAATCATTGAAGAATTTGAAGAAACAAACTCTCATGGTTTAGACAACAGAAAAGGCGACAAACATGTAGTCGGAGTTTACAGATGGGTTGATAAATTGATGAAAAATCAGATTTACAACTATGGTAAAAGAATGATGTTTGAATTTATGATTCCTGAGCCTGCTAAATTGCATCTTCTAGGAATGGCTATAGATAAAAGTGCCAATCAAACTTCTTTGGTAAAGCCTGAAGACCCAAGAACTTCTTCAGCTATGCCAATGAAAGATTATTCTTATTTAAGTAATGAAGCTGTATTAAAATACTGGATCAGTAAATATAATGTCGAAATTGATAATAAGCCGGAAGAAACCAAAACAGTAGGAGTTGCATTTGCTACAAATAACAATTCTAAAGAGGGTGGATTCACAAAATCAACGGTAGAAAAAGTACAAATCCCTGAAGGATACTACACTACAAATTCACAGATAAATATAGGATATGAAGCTGAATTTGGTCCAGAAAATAATTTGGGACAAGGATGGCAAGCTATTACAGTGGCTAATAATAAACAAGTAGCTAACGAATTAGGCGTTATAAAGCCTATGCCTAATTATACACAAGAAGTGCCTGTTTCGTATTTTAGTGTTGCTCAACATGGTCAGGTTTCAGCTGTCATCATCTATTTGGCAATATTACCTGAATATAAAAATGCATGGTTAAGAAAAACCTTCAACGCAATCATTACTGCCTATGAAGAAGCATTAGTAGAATACAATAATAAACTTTCCGAAGAACAAAACAAAGCTGTAGTAATCAAAGATTCAAACCCTAATTTCTACAGACAGATTGAAAACACAGTATTACGTAAAAACTGTATTTCTTATATGGCAGATAGAGCTGTTGGTTCTACTCATGGATATGGTTTAACAGGATTAACTCAAGGAAGTACGTTTACAGATTATGAAACGAACTTAACTTCTAAATTAGATAAATACACCGCTTTTGTGAAATTCATGGAACAGGCGTTTGAATGGGAAAACCTTTCTTATTATCTGTACCCATATTATTGGGGAAATAAACAAAACTGGACAGATCTATATCAAGCTGAAAATACAGATCCTTTATTCAGAGCTTTTCTACAAAGTGGTATGGCAAGAGTGGTAGCAACCGTTCGCCCGGGCTTTGAAGATGTCGTACAATTCTATCTGGCAACAGGTAAAATCTGGAACGGCGGTGAAGTTCCTGTAATTGGTGATGAACTGTATCTATCTATTGTTGATGAAATGAAAGAACCAAAAGGTATTAAACAAGGAAAAGCATGGTTAACAAGACTTCCAACTACTTTAAATATTCTTCAGGCAGAAAGTATCGGATTAAAAGTGGCTCACGCACTACCATTTACAACAGAAAACCCTGATGATTTTGAAGTTCCTTCTGAAGTTATTACTAAAGATAAATTCAATTTCGAGAAGAATGAAAACCTTCTTGGAATTCAAGACAATACAACAGAAAAAATCATTACAGGAGACTGGCTTTAAATCAATTATTAACTAAAAAAATCACAAAAAATGTCCAATATAGGAAAAATTATAAGGGTAAATGCATTACCTCCTGTTGAATCAAGAGAAACTAATGTAATTTACCAAGTAGCTGCACCAGGTGCAGCTACTTACACAGACTATGCGATTGATGCCAATGGAGATTTAAAAACCCATGCTGTAGTTGATGGAACAATTCCTTTAGAACTGGCAGACAGCCATATAAGCATTACCAATCAGGAGCTTATTGCGGAAGGAATTGCGAGTCAGGCTCAATACAATGTCGATACAAGAGAAAAATTAGAACAAAAACTAGAGATTCCTACAACGGAAGGAAATGCTCAGGATTATCCAAAAATCATCGGACTGGATGACAATGGAAATATTGCCAAATTACCGGCCGGAGATCTCGGGAAAAATATGATGAATGCAGATTTATCAAACAGTTCTGCAAGAAGCCATACGCTTCATGCTCCTTTTTCAATCAATACATTAGGAAATCCATATACAGTGACCGGACTGCCTAATAAAAACTCTGATACAGCTAATTTCAATAAGGTCGTGGTACAGAATATAAATGGCGTAAATGCAGTTATAGACAGCAGAAACATGATGGTAGGAATCCCCAATCAAATGACAGAAGCAGAAAGAACAGCATGGAAAACAGCCATGAATGGAGGTTGGACTACGAACACGATGAGCGTAGCCAACGTATTTCCTAACATTGTAAAATCCGTGAATTATGGAGTTTTCGTAACAATTAACGGTGCCAATCTTAACATCAATCCAAGTTCTTCCGTAATCAGCCTTGTGAATAACGTATCAGGAGTTGAAAAGGTGATTCCCAACTCGCAAATTACCTATGGTGATGCCAATTTGATTTCTATCTGGTTTAAGCCAAACACTTTTACAGATGGCGAATATAGAATTAAAATATTTAATGGTGTTGCAATCACCCAAACTAGCGGACTTAATAATATAATAATTACAAGCAATGCTAATTCTATTGATATTAATGCACTTACATGGAACAAAATCGCCCATACTCAATCAGAGGCAGACAATGTAATGCAGATTAATGGAGCTACGCTGGATTTTGCAACAAATGCGGCCAACAAACCTTTAGCAACAGATTTTTCAGTTGTAGGTTCTGTAAAATCAAACCAAATCTTTGCCGGAGCAGATAATTTCTCTTTAAAAGGCTATATGATCTTAACCGGAAATATAGATCTATATGGAGGAGCATTAATAGGATTGATGAATGCTAACAATAATAATAGTTTAACTATTGATGCTTTAGTTTCTTTGAAAATTACAATTGAAGGTAATAACTGGGCAGATGTTAGAAAATCAATCAATGAGCAATCATCCGTACCGATCTATAGCATTCCTAGCTTTAATCAAATTCGTATAGATTTTGTCATTTCAAAAAGAGATAATATGGTTAGCATGAGTTTAAGTCATAATACGGCTTTTAATAATGCCACCCAAATATTTCAATCTGTACAAAAAATCATTCCAGAAGATATTCCTTTATCTATTGGATTAAAAGGACTTAATGCTAACAGCTCTTCCGTTAAAGTAAAAACAGTATTGGAGGAAGCCTATAAATTTTAAAATATTTACCTATATAACATTTCTGTGTTATTCTCTTTAATTAAAATCACCAAAATTCAAAACAATGAATGAACAAATAGTAATACCTACAGAGGTACAGCAACTATTAAATGAAATCAATTCTGTAACAGTAAATTTAGCAGAAATTCAGATATCAGAACATCCGTTACTTCCTTCTTTCAATCGTTTTATTACGATTAATAAAATGGTAATAGATACGGACCTTCCAAGAACATATCTTTTTTACAAACAAGTTTTAAGAGATAAAATAACGAACGAGATCGAACCCTCTCAATTACCCACTCCGGAATGGTTAATCGGAGAAAAAGAATGGTCGAGCTTAAGAGATCAGAATTTCGAAAGAATTCTCGTTCCTGTCGTCGACACTGAAAATCAAGAACCCATTTTAGATAGCGACGGCAATCCTAAAACATCAATCGTAAAGGTAAACACCCATCATTATATGCTTTGGTTACTTAAAAACGATAAAGTAAGCTTTTTGGATCTTTTAAAATCATACCTGCAGGAGTTTATTGAAGTCAATAAAAATGAACTCGACAGGCTGTCTTAATCCGACAAACAATTCATATTAATAAATGGCAGAGCCTAAAAACTCTGCCTTTTATCTAACACCAAAAAATCACACAATGAGTTTAGAAATATTAAATAATCCTCTTCTTGGAAATTCTTTTAGTAAAGTTTTAAAGGGAAATGACCCAGACTCTAAATTATCAGATAAAAACAAATATGCATTAGAGTCTCCTTTTGGAAAAGAAAGTTTTTTTTATAAAGCAGAAGAGGGATCATTCAGAAGTTTTTTAGAAAAAAAGGGCAAATACATCGCTGTCAAAAAAAACTTTAATGATGTAGATCTGGAAAAAATTAAATTTACTGAAGTCTATGATAAAATTAACATTAAATATCAATAATCATGGATAAAATGTGCGGAGTCAAACGAACAAAAATAATAGAAACAACATATACTTCCTGGCAGAATTTGATAAATTACAGCTATAATGAGCTTAAAAATACTCTAAATAATTCCTATTGGTTTCTGGAAGGAGAGGGTGCTAATTTAATGACTTTTCATTTATTTTCTAATCCTGATAAAAAAGAAGTAGAATTTGTAGTATGCAATCTTGGAAGCGATATTTTCGATTGCTTAAAACTTAACAACGAAAATTTAATTTCTACAGGAGGATATGTAATAAAAGATAAGGCAGGAAAAGAAATTATAAATCCTGTTTTAGATGTCTTTAAACAAGATTTAGCTAATAGCATCTCGGAAATTTATCTCAGTAAAGGTGATTTTAATCGATATGGTTTGTCAAAAGCTAAAATAATCAATGCCATTGATAAAGAAATTTTCACAGAATATAATTACCAAAAAGTTGTAGGTTTCCTTTTTGATGAAATGGGAGCCCCGTTAAAATTCTTTATAGATCAGTTTCGTAATGAATTTAAAGATATTGAAGAATACAGACTTTCTGAAAAATCTTATTTACCGGATGTCAATGGATTTGATCCCATTTTAAACGGAGCATTACTTAAAGCTATCGGTGTAAAAACTACAATCCCTATAGAAAAATATACCTATTCAAAAGAAGATCTGGAATATTACCAAATAAAAGAAAAACAAGTAGATTGGGTATATGCCATAAATGCCGAATTCTGTGGTTTCTGGAATGCGTTAGTAGATACAGCAGATGGGCTTGCAATGCTTTTACCCAGTATGTATCAAATACTTTCAGACAGAGCCACATTTAAACAATTTTTTAGAGTTATCGTAGATTTTCTTATGATGACACCTCAAGAAGTTGGAGATATGCTTAGCGAATATGACTTTGAAAAAAGCAAAGGCTCTATCTATCGGCTTTCTTATCAACAGTGTTACGAGATAAGCATGATACTTTCTCTCTTTTTGCCCTCTCCTAAAATAGGAAAAGCAGGAAAAGCGCCAGAAGCAATTGGAGAGATATCCGCTTGGCTTGCAAATTTTTCTACGAAGAATGAGTTGGTTCTATTAGCTTACAAAATGGGATTACGCGTAGAAAGAACAGCCGGAGAATGGCAGCTTGTTTTTGGAAAGTATAAGCTTCTAAAAGGATCAAAAGAAAAAGTTCTGAAAATGGTCGAAGACATTGGTGAAATGTCTAAATTTGAAGGTAATCAAAATCTTTCCAACCTAGAAAAACAACTGAATGAAGCAGTAGTTGAGGAAAATGGAACTACCAGAAAGCTTACAAAAATGGAGAATGAGGAACTTCTTGATGAGCTGCTAGCGGAGGAAAAATTTAGAAGCTTAAATATTGGTGATGATATTGATGATATTGTAGATGTAACTAAAGTTCCTAAAATTGCAGAAAAAATTAGAAATACAACTCTATTAAAGAATTTTGATATTTTTGTTATAGACAGAGATAATCATGTTTATTCCGAATTATTTTCAAAATGGCAAAAATCCCCTCAAATAGAAGGCGTTTTTTTTCCAAAATCAGGGACTTATGCAAGGTATAGTGTTGATGTTAAAGGCCCTAAAGTATATATTTTTACAGGACATACGTCTGAAGGATATATGGTTGTAAAAGGACATACTTTACAACATGAAATATTCCATGTTGAAATGCATGCAAAATTAATAGAACAATTAGGTCTAGAAAAATATCAAAAATTAATTGATAAAATACCCACTCATATCAAAGAAGAATATGTTGTACATCGATTTTTGAAAACCAAATCTAAAGCTATGAATAACCTTGAAATACAAGAGGAAATTAAATTAATTAACGACAGATATCGACCAAAATCTGGATTAGATACCCCTACAACAAAAGAATACCTTGAAAAAGAGTGGAATCTTAAGAATGAATTAAAAAAAATAAAAATATATTATTAGTATGAAAGCAACCAAAGAACAAATCATTGAAATAGGATGTAAAATTGTGAAGGATATTTATAAAGACGAATATCTTGAAAACACAATTGTTGTTAAGCAACGAAAAGTAAATCTCTATTTTCCAAATAATTCTTCTGAATACTATGAACATGATGGGTGGCTTTTTATGGTAGATAGTACACATAGCTATGGGGATATGAATGATTCTCACTTAATTGATATATTAGATACGGGAGAGCCTGTAAATCTATCCATCGCA
The DNA here is from genome assembly GCF_900114875.1 of Chryseobacterium limigenitum. GTDB lineage: Bacteria > Bacteroidota > Bacteroidia > Flavobacteriales > Weeksellaceae > Chryseobacterium > Chryseobacterium limigenitum. The sequence goes on along the minus strand of NZ_FPKW01000008.1, from coordinate 138,216 downwards.
TCTGGAGATGGTGGAAACTCGTCTTCAAAAGCTATCATTAAATCTTTAACAGGAAAATATATTGTCATAGATAGAGAAGATTATTTTAAACACCATAATTTTGATTTTACTAAAAAAGAGTTTGTAAAAAGGAAGTTTTAATATTTAAATTGTGCTGTGTGTAGAGATCTTCTGATAACCTTATATTAAAAAAATTATGTTAACAGTCCAAGAAATGCTAGCCATAGCAGAACGCTATTTAAAAAGGAAAGGAGAATTTGGAGGATCGGATATTGAAGTCGTAATATTGACAGAAGAGACTATCAAAAAGCCGTATGGTAACATCTATGATTATCAATCCAAAGAATATATATTAACCGGAGACTTTAACAAATCTCTAACGGGACACGCTCCTTTTTAGTAGAAAAAAATCTGGAAGAGTAGTTCGTTTTGGCACTCTTGGTAGCTTAGAAAGCTATATACAAGACTATGAAAATGGAACATTAGGAACAACCTTAACTCGTTATTGGTATCCTGATGAAGACAGATTTGATTATAAATAATACCTATAAAATCTTTAATAAAATACAGCAGTAATTTTAACTGCTGTATTTATTATTTCTAATTGCTTAGGTATATAAAAAATCACAAAAATTGAAAAAAAATATGTTATTTATTATACTTCCATTTATTTTACTTGGAACTTCAAGTTTATATTATTCTTTGTTTTATAATAAAAAGGTTAAAAAAAATATATTCTGGTTAATATTATTATTCTTTTTATTGAGTATTATTCTTAGTATTATTCTTAGTTCTTCGGATAGAAGTGATTTTGGACATTTTCTCTATAATTTATTTTTTATCTATATAGTATTACTTTTCCATTCTTTGCTACTTCTATGTATACATTTAATTATCACAAATAAAAAATTGGGATTTATAACTGGAAAAACGCCATATTTTATTGCTTTTTCTTTCCCCCGCTCCGCAAAGTCTCCCGACTTTGCGATTTTTAATTTAATAATTTTGATAAACAAAAAATCAAAGGAGGATATATGGGAAATATAACAACTATCATTGAAGGATCTATAAAAACCTCAAAGTCGGGAGACTTTGCGGAGCGGGGCGGACCTAAACAATGGGAATTTATTGATGGATGGGATGAGAGTACTTTTAAGAACTTCATTGAATTAATAGACGAACAACAGATATTTTAAATAATTATAATATATGGAATACAAAGTAATATATCGAGATGAATACTATAATCAACATTATCCTAAAATAGTTTGTAATGTTAATATTTTACATCCTTTGGAGATAAGTTGGCATTATGAAAATAAAATATTTAGCTTATTTTCTTCGCCTGAGGATTATATTGGTAATGCATACGTATCGGATAATTTTTTATTAGTTCGTTATACTGATCATTCAAGCAGCCCTCATTTCGCTAACAATCTGATTGTTTATAATTTGAATAAAGAAATAATTCATATTATTCCATCTCCGAAACCTAAAAAATGGTCAAATAGTAGTTCGATATACTCTTTAGGAGATAAAAAAATTATTGATGGAAAAGAGCATATTGCTGTTTCAATTTTTAAAGCTGATTATAATGATAATCGCAGCGGACAAGAAGAGATACATTATCTAAATTTAGAAAATTTCGAATATCATCCTTCATATTTTGAAAATTATTATGATTCTGGAAGATAATTAAAGACTTCAAAACTTATCCACAAAAATAAAACACGACACCGCTCCGCAAAGTCTCCTGACTTTGCGGTTTTTAATTCTGTTACTTTATTGAAAAGATAAATAGATCACCACTTTACATAGTCTTCTGATTTTAATCAAGGAAAACAATTTCTTTATATTTGAAAAAATGAAATAAGACTATATTATCAAAGGTGGAAAAACAAACCTTATAACTAGTACTACTATTGTAAAGAAAATTCGTGACAACAATTATGATTGAAGCACAAAAGCCTCAAAGTCAAGAGACTTTGCGGAGCCGGGGGTAGTCATCAATATGAATTCATTAATGCTTGGGATAGTGATTTTGTAAATTTAATTGATAAAATAGATGAAAAAATATTAAAATGAAAATATTATTTAATGTAAAATATAGCTCAACTTGGGATAATGAAAATAGTCCTTTGCAACTATTTGAAGGAAATATTGATCGACCTTTATATGTGAAATGGAACTATGAAGATACTGATTATGAAATTATTGGCAATGAAGATGATTTTATTTCCAATGTTTTTCTTTTCCAAGAATTTATAATAGTTTGCTATTCAAAAAAGTCAAAAGTACATGCTTTCCCTAACAATGTTGTTGTATATAATTTCAGGAAAGAAATAATTAAAATCGTACTTCCTCCAAAACCTATTAATTGGAACAAGATTTCTCCAATTTATTCAATAGGTGAAATAAAAGAAATTGATGGAGAAAATTATCTAGCTACATATATAGATACAGATAATGATTTCAGCAAAGAAAAAGGAGTAATAGGTTTTATAGAAATAAGATGGTTAAATTTAAAAACCTTTGAATATCACCCTACGGAACATTCTTTTATAAAAGATTATGGGAGATAAATCAAGACTGTCCTTTTGGGCAGTCTTTTTTTTAATAATTATACAATAAAATATTTATGGAAAAATTGGCAATTTTAGAAGGGTGATTGATGAAGTGTTTGAAGCAATACAAAATACGATTTTCCAGATTTGATGATTATTATGAATTTAATGGAAAATATTATTTGCAAATACTGATTTCAATGGAAAATACTAACAATTCCTTTGATGCTTATACACAAATGAGATATTTGGATCCTGAAGAAGGAACTTTTCTTTCTTTCACAAAACAAATATCAAGATTAGTTCCCAATCATTTTTCTTACAATGAGCAAGTGATAAACTTATAATTTTTCCCACAAAAAAATAAAACACGACATCTTTTGTCGCATTAACCCCATATATTTGTCTTATAAAATTCATTCATGAAAAAAGACTTTTACCTGACAAGATATGCCTTAATTATAAAAAGATTAGAAAGTTCTCCGGCGACGTATTCGCAGCTGGAGGACTATCTTTTAAACTCTTTTGAATTTCAGGATGCGGATATTAAGAGCTACTCTATCCGTACCTTGCAAAGGGATATTCGTGAGATTTCAGATCTTTTTAATCTTTCCATTCATAACAAAAAGAAGGGTGACAATCGATATTATATCGAGAGCCGACCGATCATGGAAGTGGATGAATACAACCAAAAACTCTTAGAATCTTTTCAGGTAAGTAACGCGCTGAATCTTCATCCGGATTTCTCCAATTTCATCTTTTTTGAGTCCAGAAAACCGACCGGAGTAGAACATTTTTATGATCTTTTCTTCGCCATTCGTAATAAAAGAGTCGTGACTTTTGAGCATTACAACTACAAAAACAAACTGATGACTTCCCGAAAAGTTCATCCTTTGGCGTTGAAAGAATCCAAAGACAGATGGTATCTTATTGCGATCGACACCAAAGATAAAGCATTGAAATCTTTCGGTTTAGATAGAATTAATTATCTTGATGTTGATAAAAATAAATTCAGGGAAAAATATAATTATAATTTCAGGGAACATTTTAAAAATGCTTTCGGAGTGATGAATTTAACGGAACAAAATCCTCAGAAAATTGTTCTTAAATGCACCAAACATCAGGGAGAATATATTAAAAGTTTTCCACTTCATCAGTCGCAACAAGAGACAAAAGCAACTCTTGAAGAAACCTTTTTTGAGTTTTTCTTACACCCAACCTATGACTTTATGCAGGAAATCCTGTCTTACGGAAAAGAAGTTACTGTTTTGGAACCTAAAACCTTAGTTGATGACATCCGCAATCATTTGCAGGAGTCTTTAAACAGATACTCCGAGCTCTAAAAATATTTATTATTTTTTATCTTTTTTTGATTATTTTTACATAAATATATCAATTTGAAAGCATTATTTCTTTACCTGTTTTGCCTCATTTCTTCCTTTTGTTTTTCGCAACAGACGGAGGATTTTAAAATAGTGAAGAATTATTACAACAATCACCGAAGCATGCTGGGCACCGAGTTTAAGAAAAAATTCGATGCTGAAACCAACACGTTTAACAAGTCTGCCATAAAAAATGACTTCCGCTTTTTCATGAAAAAGATGGACAGCATTGAAAATGTAGCACTGATCGGAGCTTTATTAAAAGTAAAAAACATTGAAGATCTCGCCAGAATTCAAAAGAAAAATACCAATCCTCAAGATCCTTCCGAACTCAAAGCAACGACAGATAAAACGGCAGTTTATCCCGGCGGAGTTGATGCTTTAAGAAAGGAAGTTGTCGATCTTTTTTATTCAGAAGGCGTTCATTCGGATTTTAAAATCATCAAAACCAATGTTGCTTTTATTGTGGAAAAAGACGGAAGTATTAGCAATGTTCAGGCTCAGGGTGATAATTTCACTTTCAACAGACAGGCCGAGATCGCCTTATATTCTGTTTCTTCTAAATTTTCTCCGGCAACAATTAATGGTGATGCCGTAAGGTTTCGTTTTAAACTTCCTCTAACTTTGAATATCGAATAATTAATGTTTACCGACGAATATTACATGAAAATGGCTTTTCAGGAAGCTGAGATTGCATTGGAAAAAGATGAGGTTCCTATCGGATGTGTCATAGTTTCAAACAATCGTGTGATTGCGAGGGCTCACAACCTCACCGAAACATTGAATGACGTTACGGCTCATGCCGAAATGCAGGCCATAACCTCAGCAGCGAACTTTCTTGGCGGAAAATATTTAAAAAACTGTACACTTTATGTGACGTTGGAACCTTGCGTAATGTGTTCGGGAGCCCTTTCCTGGTCGCAGATCTCAAAAGTTGTAATTGGAGCCCGAGATGAACAAAGAGGATTTATCAATAAACATCTTTCTCTTCATCCAAAAACAGAAATGGTTGTTGGAGTTATGGAAAATGAGTGTTCTTCTATCGTTAAAGAATTTTTTAAATCTAAACGTTAAACTTTATTTCTAAAAACAGAATACAGTGGAATATCAAAATATTCTCCGTTTTTCTTTAAATGCTGTTTCAACAGAGCTTCTTTCTCCATTCCTATTTTTTCCAATACCTTTCCTGATGCGGGATTGTGTAGAAAATGGGTAGCATAGATCTTATTTAAATTCAACTCATTAAATCCAAAATCTATAATTGCTTTTGCGGCTTCGGTGACGTAGCCTTTATTCCAAAACGAAGCTCCAAGCCAATACCCTAATTCTGCTTTATCGTCTCCCCTGTCGTGAAGTCCGATTGCTCCAATAATTTTACCATCTTGATTTCGGATCGCGAAAGTAAATCCTGAGCCGTTTTCGAAGGCTTGTTGAGCATTTTTTAACCAAAATTTAGCATCATCTACTGTATATGGAGAAGGGATATTTGAGGTAAGATCAGAAAAAATTTTCGATTGGAGATATTCAACCACCAAAGGAAGATCTTCCTCTTTCAATTGAGAGAGAATCAATCGTTCTGTTTCTATTCTTGGAAATTCTTTCATTATAAATCTTTTCCTAAAAAGTATAATCCTTTCAGGGTATGAAGTCGGTCCGTGATATGTATTTTATCTGTCAAAGGCTTGTAAACGTGCGAAACGCCACCGGTTGCGATCACAAAACAATCGTCATTCACCTCATCATTAATTCGGTCAATAAAACCTTCTACCATTCCTAAAAACCCGTAAACCATCCCGCTTTGCATACAGGTTACAGTATCCAATCCTAAAACGGTTTTTGGCTTCTTTAATTCGATCTCAGGAAGCTGAGCCGTTTGGCTGATTAAAGAATTCAATGCTGTAATAATTCCCGGAGCGATAATTACGCCCAAAGTTTCACCTATTTCCGTAACGCAACTTGCCGTAAGAGCTGTACCGAAGTCTATGATGATTTTCTTTCTGTCCGGATACAAATTGTGAGCAGCAACAAGATTGGCATAAATATCCGTTCCCATCTGCTTAGATTTTGCCTGAACGCCTGAAGGAGTACTTCTGTCAACAATCACAGGAGCGATCCCATGGATCTTTTTTATCGCAGAACTTATCACTTTAGTAAGCTGAGGAACAACCGATCCTATAATGACTTTAGTGATGTCTTTTGGCTCCACTTTATAGGTCTGATACAGCATCAACATCTGAGCATAAAGCTCGTCTGCCGTTCTGTAAGGTTTTGTATTGATCACCCACGAAATATCACAGTTGTCATCATCAAAAAGACCAAATCTGATATTGCTGTTTCCTACGTTGATTACGATTGAATTCATTTATTTAAAAATAATTTCAAATTTATAAAAAATAAAAGGAGTATTTTCCAACACTCCTTTATAATATTACATTTTTTACGGTTTTACTTCTAAAAAGTTATCTTCCATATTCACATCTGCAATTCTCTGACTGAAATCTATTCCCAGAACAGATAATTGAGACTTTGTGTAAGGAATTGTTAACGTATATTCTTTCTGCGTAAAAGGCCAATACGCTACGGTTTTGAAATCACCATAAGCATCTTTTGATTTCCAGGTGTGGGTAAGATTCGTTGGAATTTGGTACGTAACAATCTTTTTATCCGTTGTCATTACACTGAAATCGATCGGCATCGGAACCTGTCCGTTATTAACCAAAGTAATCGTTGTAGATTTTGCGTCGTATTTTACATCCTTAATTCCGTAATCAATCGTTTTGGTGGTTTTGATCCAATAGTGATGGAACCATTTCAGATCCATTCCTGAAACTTTCTGTGCAATGTGAAGAAAATCTCTGTCAGTAGGATGCTTCATACTCCATTGATCGTAGTATTGTTTCAAGGTTTCAGCTAGATTCTGTTCACCGATGATGTAGCCTAATTCAACCAAATATAATTCTCCTTTCACATAAGTAGAATAAGTATAAGAAGTTCCGTTATCATGATGATCACCTAACCAAACTGCAGGTTCTTCAATCTTCTTTTCAAGGAATTTTCTGTAAGCATCTAACCTTTCAACAAAAGGATTCGGCAACTCTTCCGGAAATAACTGATGCATAGTGTATTCTTCCGCATAACTTGTAAATCCTTCATCCATCCACGGACGCATCGATTCATTAGTCGCCAACATTTGCTGATACCACGAGTGAGCTCCTTCGTGAGCCATTAATCCCATTAGATCTTTAATATTTTTAGCTTCACCTAAAATCATGGTACACATCCCGTACTCCATTCCGCCGTCCCCACCCTGGATGAAAGCGTAAGTTGGATATACATATTTCCCGAAATGAGCATTCATGATCTGGAAATATTTTGTAAGATAAGCCGGAGCTTCTTCCCAAGCCTTTGTTTTGTCATTGTTTTGATAAACCAAGAAAACTTTTGGACCTTCCGGAACATCAAAGCTTTTTACAACATAGTCTCTGTCTGCACTCCAAGCAAAATCGAGCATGTTTTTAGCCGTCCATCTCCAGATTGCTTTTTTATCTTTTTCGGTTTTGATCTTTGCATTAGCATCATAACCTTTTACTTCTGTCGGATTTTCAAGGATTCCGCCTGCTCCGATCACATAATCTTTATTGATTTTAATTGTCACATCAAAGTCTGAGAACGGTGCATGAAATTCTCTTCCCAAATAATCAAAAGTAGCCCATCCGTCATAATCGTATTCCGAAATTTTAGGATACCATTGCGTCATGGTCATATCAACGCCTTCTTTATTGTTTCTTCCACTTCTTCTGATTTGCTGAGGTATCACCGCATCCCATTCCATTGTGAAATTGGTTGTAGAATTTGGCTTAATTGGTTCTGCCAAATATACCTTCATGATCGTTTCCTGAATTTCAAACTTAAGGTTTTGTCCGTTTTGTTTGATCCAGTGAATATTTTGAGCGCCTTCTTCACTTTTCGGGATAGAAGCCAATCTTGAAATGCCATCTTTTTGCAATCTTGAGTCACCATTTTTACCCTGGCTGGCTACTCTTTGATCCATCATTGAATTAGGTTTAAAAGCATTCCAGTATAAGTGGAAATACACCACGTTCAGTTCGTCCGGAGAGTTGTTGGTATATTCTAAAGTTTGATTTCCCTGATAAGTAAATTTTTCCGCATTAACATCAATATCCATCTTGTACTTCGCAGCCTGCTGATAATAAGGCGTCTGCTGTGCCTGAAATTGAGAAATGATAAATGCAAATAGGATTGCAACCGATTTTTTCATTTAAAATTTAATTTTTTTAAAGATAAGTAATTAAAATAAGACCTAAAAAATGGAGTTATGTTGAGGCTTTATTTTGTTTGATATGGTTTTAGATTGATTTTAATAGGATTTGTTAAATACTTAAACACTAATATCACAAATGAATTCACAATTTCAAACACAATCAATATTAGTGAAAAAAATAGTGACATTTGTGTTTGAAAATAAAACTCATCTATCTTTCAACAGCTTTTTAATCAAAGCAATCTGCCCCAAATGATAATAAGAATGCTCGATCATTCCATCAATATTTCTAAGATAGGTCCCGTATTTTTCATCGACAAAAATTTCATCCATTTTAGAATCTGCCATTTGTTCTAATAATGTTGCAAACTTTTCAGAATCAATCCATAATTGATTTAATAACTCTACCCATTGCTCCTGAAATTCAATTGGAGGAAGGTCAAAACTATATTTATCTTTAATCTCAAGATCCCCGCCTTCGAATACATTGATAAGTCCTGCAATATAATAATGAATATGAAAAGTAAGCATTGCAATCGTATTCAAAGAACCTACTTTTGTTGTTGCCTGTTCCCAGGTTACATCTTTAAGCTGATCTTTAAAATTGGTATTTGCGATCCAGAAACCATCAAGCAAAACTTCTCTGAATCTTTTTGATAATTGTAAAACAGAACTCATTATTTTTAATTTTTTTAAAGATAAAGTTTTCTTAAACACAAATGAAAAAGCACAATTTTCTAAACACAAATATAATTCGTGCTATTCGTGAAAAAATTAGTGTTATTTGTGTTTAAAGAATATAAAAAAACCTCAAATGCAGAACACTTGAGGTTGATATTTAATGTAGAATCAAAATTATTTTTTAGCCGGTAATTTTTTACCGCTTTCTAAGATCTTTTCTAAAATTTTCAATGTAATCAGATACGTTGGTTTTACACCTGTAAGTCCTAAACCTCCTGAAGATAATGTACTTCCCGTTTCCAAAGGATTATCCGAAGCATAATAAGCATAACAAACAAAAAGATCCGGTGCAATGTGATGTCTGATTTTAGACGCCACCTGAATTGCTTTCTGGTAATGCGCTCCTTCCATTTCCAGTCCGATTGCCTTCCAAGAAGTATGCATGAAATATGATAAAATATCTCTGTTTTGAAGTGATGTTCCTAAAACAGTGATCATCGTTCCTTCAAAAGCTTTTAATTCATCATCTTTAAAATCATCCAGTTTCAAAGCGTTTTCAAAAGGATAATTGTCTGCAGTTCCTTCAAAAATATGAGAAGTTGGGATCATGATGTCTCCTTTTGCACCTTCTAAAATTCCGGCTTTACCCATGATAGAGACAGATTTCACTTTCATCATATAAACCTCTCCTTTTTGTTCGAAAGGTCTTAATAACTCATCCATCACCTCAAAAGCCTGTTCTCCGAAAGCATAATCGAAAACCATAATTACATCATCTCCGCCATATTTAATATGACCGAACGGTGTGTTTTTAAGTTCTGTTTTGCTCAAATCAATGATCTGAACATCGATATTACTTCCGCTTTTATCATCAATATAAATTAAACCCTGGTCTAGTGCATATTTTGAAACCTTATCACGAAGCTCTTTCTTGTCGGAAATATCTCCGTACATTTTATAGTCTACTTCTTTGTGATCTTTTTTCTTCAGAGCATCATTTCCGTACAGCATATTCTTCACCGAGTGCATATTCGCAGAAATAATATGTAGCGGACGCATGTGAAGATCATTTTCAAATAAAACTTCTTTCACTTTATTGGCCCATTTTTCACCAAAATAATGGTGACCTACTCTTTCCTTTAATATCGCACTGAAATGAATTTCTCTTTCTCTGCTTTGCTTTGCATCTTCTAAACTTACTTTTCCTAAGTTATAGATGATCTTAAACAAACGGTCTGGATTATGATCATCTCCGAAAGTGTTGTAAGCTCTCAACGTTTCATCAAAAGTTCTTCCTATTAAAGAAGATAGGTGAATAAGAGCAACCTCCTTTTCTTTTCTTGTGAATTGTTTTTCGCCTTTTACTACTTCTTCGATAATTTTGAAAGCACGTGTCGGCTTCCAGTTTTCGTCCTGAATGAAGGCAAGATTACGGATCTTGTCCGCTTCTATAAATAAGAATGTTAAGTGAGTAAGAATGTCATAGATCTCAGAACGTCCCAAAAGAACTTCAATATTCATCTGGTGTTCATCTATTCTGTAACAGTTTCTTCTTCTCTTTTTGGGTACAATTGGTTCGAAACTTCCTTTATCAAAACCCTCATCTGATGTAAGATGAATAAAAGCACATTCCTCAATTCCCTCCGGAAGTCTGTCTAAAACATACATCAAACCATCTAGCTCCAATTTGTTTGGAACATTCATGGTACCATAAATTTCAGGATTGATTGTTTTCAACAAACTTCTAATACTTTCTCCAGAAACACCACCAGGCTTGAAAAATCCTCTATAAAATAAATGTCTCATAGAGATGTATAGTCTTTCAATTGCCTCTGTTGTTTCTCTTGCTCTAGAATTTGTCATAAAATAAATTTCACACAAATATACGAAATCTCTCCTCAACTTATTTTAAGTATCTTTTAACAAACCACTTAACATAATAAGGATTTGATGGGGCTAAAAGTTTAAATTATTGTTTAAATTTTAATAAATTTTGCAGACACCCCTAAAAAAATCAGGGTAAAAATGTTTTCAATTCATTTTTTTTGTAAATTTGCCCCACAAAATACAACCTTAATATGTCAACTTTAAGATTTAAAGCATTAGAAACATTACCATTCAAGGACTTTAGAAAAGATAATTCAGTAGAAATTCCTGCGAAATTGTCAGAATTATTTTGTGAAAATGTATTCTCTGAGAACACAATGAGAGAATATTTAACAAAAGAAGCATTCCAATCTATTATGGATGCTATAAAAAAAGGAACTAAGATCCAGAGATTAATTGCAGATCAGGTAGCAGTAGCTATGAAAGATTGGGCAATGAGCAAAGGAGTAACACACTACACACACTGGTTTCAGCCTTTAACAGGAAGTACTGCAGAAAAGCACGATTCTTTCTTCACACCAATTGAAGGTGGTAGAGCAATCGAGAGATTCAGCGGCGGAATGTTGATCCAGCAAGAGCCTGATGCATCTTCTTTCCCGAACGGAGGAATCAGAAATACTTTCGAAGCTAGAGGATATACTGCTTGGGATCCTACATCTCCTGCTTTTATTATGGGAACTACTCTTTGTATTCCTTCAATCTTCATCTCTTACACGGGAGAAACTTTAGATTATAAAGCACCTCTTTTAAGAGCTTTGAATGCTGTAGATGAAGCTGCAACAAACGTAATGCAGTATTTCGACAAAAACGTAACAAAAGTAACTCCTACTTTAGGTTGGGAGCAAGAATATTTCTTGGTTGACTCTGCATTATACCAATCTCGCCCGGATCTTGTATTAACAGGAAAAACTTTGCTAGGACATTCTCCTGCAAAAGGACAGCAGTTGGATGACCATTATTTCGGATCAATTCCTACAAGAGTAATGAACTTCATGAAAGAATTGGAGATCGAATGTATGAAGTTGGGTATTCCTGTAACAACAAGACACAATGAGGTTGCGCCAAACCAATTTGAGCTGGCTCCAATGTTTGAAGAAGTAAACGTTGCAGTAGACCACAACTCTTTGTTGATGGATGTTATGGCAAGAATTGCTCACAGACACCATTTCCATATTTTATTCCACGAAAAACCATTCGCAGGGGTAAACGGAAGCGGAAAGCACAACAACTGGTCTTTAGCTACTGATACAGGTGAAAACTTATTAAGCCCGGGAAAAAATCCTAAGAAAAACTTACAGTTCTTAACATTCTTCGTTAATGCGATTAAAGCAGTTCATGAATATGCTGATCTTTTAAGAGCAAGTATTGCTTCTGCCAGCAACGATCACAGATTAGGGGCTAATGAAGCTCCGCCGGCAATTATTTCTGTATTTATCGGAAGTCAGTTGTTCAGAGTATTGGAAGAATTGGAAAAAGTAACTGAAGGAAAACTTTCTCCGGACGAAAAAACAGATCTAAAATTAAATGTAGTTGGAAAAATTCCTGAAATTCTATTAGATAACACTGACAGAAACAGAACGTCTCCATTTGCATTTACAGGAAATAAATTTGAAATCAGAGCAGTAGGTTCTTCTGCAAACTGCGCAGAATCTATGACGGTAATGAATACAATTGCTGCAAAACAATTAAACGACTTCAAAAAAGAAGTTGATGCTTTAATTGAAACAGGATTGAAGAAAGACGAAGCTATTTTCAATGTACTAAGAGAATACATCAAGCAGTCTAAAAACATTATGTTTGAAGGTGACGGATATTCTGACGACTGGGCAAAAGAAGCTGAAAAAAGAGGATTGAACAACTTAAAAACTACTCCGGAAGCTCTTAAGCAGGAAATGGATCAGAAGTTTGTTGATCTTTATGAGGAAATGGGAATTTTCACTCACAGAGAAGTTGAAGCTAGAAACGAGATCAAATTAGAAAAATATTCTACCGTTATTGATATTGAAGCAAGAGTTTTAAGCGATATCGCAAGAAACCACATTATTCCTTCTGCTCTAAATTATCAAAACAGATTAATTGAGAACGTAAAAGGTCTTAAGGAAATTTTTGAAGATAAAGAATTCAAGAAATTAGCGAAAGAACAAATGAGTTTAATTACTCAAATTTCTGAAAACATCTCTAAAATTAAATTAGGTGTTGAGGATCTTATGAAAGCAAGAGAAGCTGCAAAAGCGACATCTGACAGCCAAAAGCAAGCAGAAACTTACTGCAAAAACGTAATTCCATTATTTGATCCGATCAGAGAAGCTTCTGATGATCTAGAAATGATGGTTGATGATGAGCTTTGGCCAATGACGAAATATAGAGAAATGTTATTTACAAGATAACATCTGTAAAGTTCCATATTAGTTAAACTCTCCGGTTTTTTCCGGGGAGTTTTTTTTGTTTTGTTAACAGTCTGAAAATTGGAGTTTTAAAAACTCACCTATGATTAATAAAGGAAATATCAATTATTATGTTAAAGAATCTTAATAAAAAAAACCGCACATCCACCAAAAATGGGACATAGCAGATTGTTTTTCTTTAACATACCTAAACAATATGTTAAAATATGTTAAATGCAGAACCTGATAATAATCATATCGGGCTCCTTTTGTTTGGAATCTCTACTTTTGTAAGGCTTTTGAAATAAATATCCCTTTAAAACGGTAATAAATATGTATATGAAGAAAAGAGTTTTGTCTTATTTAGTAGCTTTAGTTTCTACAGTCTCACTACAATCTTGCGTTACAAATTATGTAGTTTCAAAACCAGCAACTTACTCTAAAGAATACAAAACAGATGCCAAACTAGCTTCACTGGATACCAACAAAATGGAGCAGGATAAGCAAAGACTTATCAATTCTTTTCTGGCAGAAAAAGCGGCATCTATAGCAAATGCAAAAAATTCTATCAAAAATGCAGGCATTGCTAAAGTCGTTAAATACAATAAAACAATAGACAATATCCTAACGGAAGCTGAAACATACCTGGGAACTCCTTACAGATATGGAGGAATGACAAGAAACGGTATAGATTGTTCAGCTTTTGTGCTTTCTGTATTCGGGGCAGCAGCAGGACTTAGCTTACCAAGAGTAGCGGCTTCTCAGGCTCAGGAAGGAGAAAAAATCGAGAAAGAAAACCTTCAGAAAGGAGATTTGATTTTCTTTTCTCACGGCAGAAGAATTTCTCACGTAGGTATTGTAGAAAGTGTTTCTGAAGAAGGTGAAATCAAATTCATCCATGCAGCCACTTCAAAAGGTGTTATGATCTCTTCTCTTAATGATTCTTATTGGGGACCTAAGTTCAGATTCGCAAAAAGAATAATCAACGAAAACGGAGAAGCTTACAACAACCTAGCTGCAACAACAGCGACAACCGCAACAAGTTTTTAATTTTAAATAATTGATTTAAATAATGAAGCCATCAAAAATTTTGATGGCTTTTTTATTGTCGATGAGGTTTTCGTTGATTTGAAATCCATTCTTTTCAGAGAAGAGAAATTTTAGTATCTCTAATACTAACTTCTATTTTCTAGTATCTAACTTCTAAAACTAGCTGTTTCTCTCTATTTGTATATCGAGCTTATACAAGAGACCATGCACTTCAGAAAGTGAGAATTTTGCCTTTTTAAGCTTATTAGTATTCGGATCTATGGAATAGTTGATAGAAGTCCTGAAGTCTGCTTTTTCAAGGTTCGCATTCACAAATACAGCTCCTGCAAGATCACAGCTTGTAAATACTGAGTTTGAAAGATCACATTCTTCAAAATCAACCTCAATTAATTTTGAATTTTTGAAAAGCGTCTTTTTGATTGTCGTTTTATAAAAGGTTGAGTTATTAAGAGAACATTCGTCAAATTTAAATGACAATCCAAATTCATTGCAATCACTAAACTGAAGTCCGAACATTTTACATCCTTTGAAAATTACGTCGCGAAAAGCAGTATTAGAAAGCTTTGCCATGCTTAAGTTACATCCGATGAACTCACAGTCTGTAAATTTAAAATCAGAGAGATTTGTATATTCAAAATTACAATTGAGGAAAGTACAGTTTTCATATTCACCTTTTTCCAATGGAGATTTCCCAAAATCTGTATTTTCGAAATTCTGGTCAAGAATGTATGCTTCTTTCATAAAGCGTGTGGGTTTTATTAATGATTTAATGTTCCGCGGATTTCACGGATTATGTAGATTTTAAACTTAAAAATTAACGGAATATTTGTAAACTTCCGGCACCCAACTTCAAACTTCCCGCTTAAACCAAGCTGTTTTTATCGGCATAATTTAATTTAAAGAAAATAAAAGTCATGATAGAAAAGGCCAACAATGAACTTCCTCCATAGCTAAAGTAAGGCAACGGAATCCCAACAGTCGGAAAAAGCCCCATAACCATGCCTAAATTGATCGTAAAGTGCATCAACAGAATCGAAGCAAAACAATACCCGAAAACGCGGTTAAATACAGATTTTTGTTGTTCAGCAAGATAATAGATCCTTCCAATGTAAACCATATAGCAAAGCACAAGAACTGCACTGCCTACAAAGCCCCATTCCTCACCCACCGTACAGAAAATATAATCCGTTTCCTGTTCTGGAACAAATTTTCCTTGGGTAACAGAACCTTCACGATACCCTTTACCTAAGATTCCCCCTGAGCCGATCGCTGTTTTAGAATATAACAAGTTGTAACCGGAAGTGTCTCTAAATGCTTTTTCACCTTTAAAAAGAACTTCAATCCTTTCTCGCTGGTGTTTTGGAAGTTTCTCTAAGATGTATGGTGATCCAAAAGCTAATCCGCATAATAAAACAATAGATCCAATAATACTCGCAATGGAAATTACATTCCAAGACATTTTATAGTAATTCATTGCAATCCACCCTGCTGCAATTACTAAAATAGCGACAACAACGTAAATAGGGTTTATAGCTAAAGACACCAAGAAAACTCCTGCAAAAAGAAATCCGATACCGAAAAGCAAACCGCTTAATCCCTCTCTGTATAAAGCAATGAAAAATGCTGTAAAAACCAATAATGAACCCACATCAGGAATTGCCAATACAACAACCGCAGGAATCGCTATAATACCTAATATTGTTAAAAGAGACCTTCTGTTACTTAAATTAAAATCCGGTCCGGAAACATAATTGGCCACCATAAGCGTCGTCCCAATTTTTGCAAACTCTACAGGCTGCATGGTAAAACTTCCGAATTTATACCAGTTTTTCTGTCCTAAAATTTCTTTCCCAAAAGGAAAAAGACCAATAAGCAATAAGACTCCGCCGATATAAAAAATGCCTGCCATGTTTTCGAAAAACTTACTTCTTCCGACAAAGATAATAAGCCCTACAAATACAGAAATGCCGAAGAAAACCAATTGTTTTTCGCCTAATTTCTGGTCAACACTGTAAATATTCGCAATAGCAAAAATGCAAAGCATGAAGTATAAACCAAGACCCAATTTATCTATTCCCTCTGTCCATTTCATTGCTTCGTGGCTTTGATGTTTTTGGTTTCTTCGTCTATCTTTTTCTGCAGTTTTGCTTTCTGTTCTTTAATAAAATTAAGGCTGTCCTGAATTTTTTTCAATTTTACAGAATCCGGTTTTGGATCTACATACAATCCTTTACGTTTCAAATCTGCTACCCACTGTCTTTTATATTCAGGCATAAAGCTTGAAGTGATCATCTTTTTGTAAAGATTTTCTCTCTTTACATCTCCTGTAATATATTTTTCAGCAATTACCGTACAGGCAGGACCGGCCCAAGTTGCTCCAAAGCCAGCGTGTTCCATTACAGCAACAACAACTATTTTAGGTTTATCAGCCGGAGCGATCAACACGAAAATCGAGTTATCTTTTCCCTGAGGAACCTGTGCGGTACCTGTTTTTGCTAATTGTGTAAAATCATTTGATTTTAATCCTCTTGCTGTACCTCTTAAAACTACGGCTTCCATTCCTTTCAGAACGGGCTCAAAGTGTTTTGGATCAACAAGTGTTTTATGTTTAGTTTTAAATCTTTTGTCAGGATTTGGTTTTCCATCAATTGCTTTTACGATATGAGGCGTGTAATACCAACCTTTATTAGCAATAGCTCCCACATAATTGGCCAATTGTAAAGGTGTTACTAAAACATCTCCCTGCCCCATTCCGTTGAAAACTGCCCCGGTCGCCAAAGCATCCCAGTTTTTAGGATCTTTCTTAGCACCGCTTGCTTTATAGATGGACTGCATTCTTTTTTCATAAAACTCACCGGAAGGGATTCTGCCTTTTGCACCAACAGCTAAGTCATTGTTTAAGAATTCTCCTACTCCAAAGCTGTTTAGGATTTTTTTCCATTCATCAACTCCTTTTGATGGGTTTCCCGGATATTTATTCATAATAGCCAAATAAGCATATGAAAAATAACAGTTA
The DNA here is from genome assembly GCF_900114875.1 of Chryseobacterium limigenitum. Lineage (GTDB taxonomy): Bacteria > Bacteroidota > Bacteroidia > Flavobacteriales > Weeksellaceae > Chryseobacterium > Chryseobacterium limigenitum. The sequence continues at coordinate 120,970 of NZ_FPKW01000008.1, read as the reverse complement.
CTTGAAATCTGTATTGCCGGTATCAAAGGATCTGCTCCTCCGTGCCCTTTAATTCTTAAACCTCTGTAATTAAACCCTCCTCCACAAGGAAATACTGTATTTTCATCCATTACTCCCATCTGCATTGCCGAAAGAGCCGTCAATAATTTGAATGTCGACCCCGGTGGATAAGCTGCCTGAAGAGATCTGTCAAAAGTTGGTTTATTTTCGTAAAGCGTATCTTTCGATAAAGCGTATAAATTTCTAGACTTATTGGGTCCTGTGAAAACATTCGGATCGATATCCGGGCCGGTTGCTAAGGTTAAAATTTCACCGTTATTTGGATCTATGGCAACGATGGCTCCGTGTTTATTCACAAGCATTTCTTCGGCCATTCTTTGAAGGTCATAATCAATGGTAAGTGTAATGTCTTTACCTGTTACCACATCTTTATCTAAAGTTCCATTTTTATAAGGACCAATATTTCTAAGTCTGATATCCTTCTGAATATATTTAATTCCCTTTATTCCACGAAGTTCTTTTTCATACGATTTTTCAACTCCGGATTTTCCTGCAAAATCTCCAGGTAAATAGTACGTAGAATCTTTTTTAATATCTCTTTCATTCACCTCACTTGTGTATCCCAAAAGATTTCCGGAAGTAGAAACTTCGTACTGACGCTGAGGTCTTGAAACAATACTGAATGCAGGATATTTAAATATAATTTCCTGTACTCTGGCAATATCTTCTCTGCTGAGGTCCTTCAAAAAAGTCATCGGAGTCAGCTTAGAATAATATTTTTCTTTTTTAATGATATTAATCCTCTTAATGAAATCATTTTTGCTGATTTTCATTAAGCTACAGAAAGCCAAAGTATCAAAATCAGGTTTCATTAAGGCCTGAGTAAACGAAATCTCATAAGCCGGCTGGTTACCCACCATAATTTTACCGTTTCTGTCGAAAATTACGCCTCGTTGAGGAATAACGTACTCCGTTTTAATGGAAGTATTGGCCGCATTAAGTGCATAGCGGTCGGTAAACAACTGCAAATAAGCAAGTCTCGCCACAAATATTAGAGCGATTATAGCAAGGGCGGAAAAGATTTTTAAATAACGTGTGTTCAAACTTTTTGTTTGATTTTAAATATTAATGCGTAAATAACGATAAATATAAATGAAATTATGCTTGTTACCAATACATTAAGCAATATTTCAAAAATTCTGCTAAACTTAAAGAATTCAATATATTGTACGAAAAGTTGATGCAAGAATATACTTGAAAACAGAAACACTAAAAACTGCGCCCATTGAAGGGACTGAAAAGAGAAAAAGTCTGTAGAAGTATCTGTAGATGTTCTGAAAATCAAGGTTCTATAATAAGCGATCAAAGTGGTTGCAAATGCATTGATCCCCCATGTGGACAAAAATGCATCAACAGAAAGCCCAATTAAGAAACTTAAAGCTAAAAATTGATATTTATTTCTGAAAAAAGGATAAAACATAACAAACACAGGGTATAACACCGGAGTATATTTTCCGAAAATAACGATCCTGTTCAATACAAAGATCTGTAATGCAACAAGAAATATCATGATTAATATGTCCGTAAATAAAGTCCTGCTAATCATTTTCCTTTTTTATTACAGCTTGCATTGTATCCTGAATCTTTTGTACTTCAGCTTTCTTAAGGTTTTTAACAACGAAGATCTTATTCAGAGCCCCCATTTTTTCACTAAGCTCAACCGAAATATCCCAAAAACCTGTTTTATTATCAACGGAATAACCCGCAATTGTACCAATCATAACTCCTTTAGGAAAAATTGCCGACTTGCCGTCTGTTACAACGCTGTCTCCAATTTTCAAAGCCACATATTTAGGAACGTCTGCCAAATGCATCACACGGGAATTATCTCCATTCCATGTTAAAGTTCCAAAATATCCTGAGTTTTTAAGAGCTGCATTAATTCTGATTGTATTTACACTTAAAACAGACTGAACCAATGCGTAATTATCTGTAGAATTAATAACGATTCCCGCAATACCTCTCGGAGCCATAACTCCCATTTGAGGATAAACGCCGTCTCTTCTACCACGGTTGATGGTAAAATAGTTGTTTCTTCTATTAATACTGTTGAAAACGATCTCTCCGTCTACAAATGTATAAATCTGTCCTCCTCCTAAAGTATCATGAACCTTTCTGAATACCGGGTTCTTGGCGCCCTCTTTTCCATAGAGTTCCACCATCAGAGCCTTATTTTGAGCTACAAGATCTTCGTTGACCTGTTTTAGCTTAAGATAAGTAACTCCCTCATCAATATATCCGGAAACCCTAGAGTTTAACGCAGCCGACTGGCCTGCAACCCAGGATCTCTGCATGGCATTCTTAGAGAATATCAGAACCAGAGCAATGATTTGCAAGAAAATAAAGAAGACAAAAAGAGAGTTCTTCGAAAATAATCTCAGCAAAAATCCCATTCAGATAAAGTGTCGTAAAAGTTAAAATTATTTAATTAAGAAATTGAATTTATCCATATTCTTAAGCGCAATACCCGTTCCGCGAACTACAGCTCTTAACGGATCTTCTGCCACGAAAACAGGAAGACCTGTCTTTTTGTGCAGTCTGTCTGCCAAACCTCTCAATAAAGCACCACCACCAGCAAGATAAATACCTGTTTTATAGATATCGGCTGCCAATTCCGGAGGTGTTAAAGAAAGAGTTTCCATTACAGAATCTTCAATTCTTATGATCGATTTATCCAGCGCACGAGCAATTTCTTTATAGCCAACCATAATTTCTTTTGGCTTACCCGTGATAAGGTCTCTACCTTGTACCGGGATATCTTCAATATCAACATCAAGATCCTCAACAGCAGAACCAACTTCAATTTTCACTCTTTCAGCTGTTCTTTCTCCGATGTAAAGGTTATGGTGTGTTCTCAGGAAATAAGCAATGTCATTTGTAAATACGTCGCCTGCAATTTTCACAGATTTGTCACAAACAATGCCTCCTAAAGCTACCACAGCAATCTCTGTAGTACCGCCACCTATGTCGATGATCATATTTCCTTCAGGTTTCTGAACATCAATCCCAACTCCTATTGCAGCTGCCATTGGTTCGTAAATCAACCTTACTTCTTTTGCATTTACTTTTTGCGCAGAATCTCTTACCGCTCTTTTTTCAACCTCAGTAATTCCTGACGGAATACAGATAACGATTCTTAAAGCCGGCTGAATAAATCGTCCTTTGATCCCGGGATTTTTTTTGATAAACTCCTTGATCATGTGCTCAGAAGCATGAAAATCTGCAATTACACCGTCTTTCAAGGGACGGATCGTCTTAATATCTTCATGAGTTTTTCCCTGCATATGCTTTGCCTGTTCACCCACCGCGATCGGTTTACCGGTAGAACGCTCAATTGCAACAATTGATGGCTGATCTATAACAATTTTATTATTATGGATGATAAGCGTGTTGGCAGTTCCTAGGTCTATCGCAATTTCTTGCGTAAACATATCGAATAAACTCATATTTTTCTTCTGATTTTAAGAATACAAAGATATAAATTTAACATCACTAACGAAATTCCACGAGCATATAATTTGGTTAAAATTTTATTAAATTTTTTAATATTCTATTAACTTTTGCATTAATCAATTACAGTCTTTAAGTGAAATAAGGTTTAAGATACTTTTGAATACAAGCAGGAAGATGAAAACAGCAGGCTTTTTGATAACGAAAAGGCAAATTAGCTTATTAAAAAACCATCAATTTAAACTCTGAAATTATTTTAGCATAAAATCCGGATTTTTAATTTTTCACATTAATTCGAAGTTTATTTAGAAGTATCCCAAAATAGTTTTTTACGATAATTATCATATACATTATCAGAAAGTGATTAATAAAAAAAGCGTTAAATTTGCAACGCTTATGTTACAATACTCCAATATCAATCAAACTTCAAATTTTGCGGTTCTTTCTATAAGCTACGAAAAGGCTGATGGAGAAACTCGGGGGAAATTTGCATTTTTTGATGAAAATATTAAAAATTTTGTCTCCCGAATTCATGATGAAAATTTAGGCGATGCTTTTGTGGTTTCCACTTGTAACAGAACCGAAATTTACACTACTTCTCCGAATTACCTTTTGGTAGCCGAAGAATACTGTAAAACGATTGGGGTAAACATCACAGATTTTCTTCAGTTTGCTAATATTCTGACCAAAGAAGAGGCTTTGACGCATTTGTTCAGAGTTGCTGCAGGTTTGGAAAGTCAGATCATCGGTGATTTCGAGATCATCGGACAGATCAAAAAAGCGTACAACCGTTTTAAAAAAGAAAGACAAAATTCTAATCCTTATCTGGAAAGAGCTATCAACTCTGCCATTCAGATTTCAAAAAGAATTAAAAATGAAACAGGAATCTCCAATGGAGCAGCTTCCGTTTCTTATGCTGCTGTTCACTATATTTTAAACAGTCAAAAAAGAATTACGGAGAAAAATATTCTTCTTTTAGGAGTTGGAGAAATCGGGCAAAACACGGTTGAAAATCTTGTAAAACATGTTTATCAGCCCAAAATAAAAATTGCAAACAGAACTCAGGAGAAAGCTGAAAAGATATCTGAAAAATACAATATCCCGCATGTTGACTATGCCGATTTTGACAACGAGTTGAAAAATACAGACATTCTTATCGTTGCTACCGGAGCCAGGAAACCTATTATCAATGCTTCCCATTTCCCGAACGGAAAAGAAACTTTAATTATCGACCTTTCCATTCCTCATAACGTAGATAAAAATGTTATGACGAATGAAAATGTAACCTTAATTGATGTTGATGAACTTTCAAAACAGATTCAGGAAACTATTCAGCAGAGAGAAAAAGAGATTCCTAAAGCCAAATCTATTATCAAAGAAATGGCAAAAGAGTTTCTTGAGTGGGAAAAAAAGAGAAAACTAGCACCAAACATTCACCATTTCAAAGCCGTTCTTAAGAATATGGAACGCAACGAGATGCATAATTTTTACAGAAAAAATAAATATATAAACATCACAGATATGGAGCTTTCTGAGAAAATGATCCAGAAAATCACCAATCGTTTTGCAAAATATATCATCGATAATCCTTGGAAAGCCGAAGAAATTAGTAAATTAATGCACGAAATATTAGTTGAACAACCAAACAACGAATTCAATGAAAAGCATTAGAATCGGAACCAGAAATTCCGCACTTGCACTTTGGCAGGCAAGAGAGGTTGCCAGGCACCTACAAAACAATAATTATTTAACCGACATCGTACCTATCGTTTCTTCTGGCGATAAAAATCTCAATCAGCCCCTTTATTCTTTAGGAATTACTGGTGTTTTTACCAGAGATCTGGATGTTGCATTATTAAATGATGAGATCGACATTGCGGTTCACTCTTTAAAAGATGTACCGACACTGCTCCCGGAAAACGTTGAGCTTATTGCTTATCTGGAAAGAGATTTCCCTCAGGATGTATTAATAAGAAAGGAGGAATCTAAAACTAAAGAGTTTCACGAGTTGAAATTGGCAACAAGCAGCTTGAGAAGAAGAGCTTTTTGGTTAAGAAACTATCCTCACGCTGAATTTTCAGATATTCGTGGAAATATCCAAACTCGTCTTCAAAAACTGGAAGATCAGGATTTTGACGCTACCATTTTGTCGTTAGCAGGAATCAAAAGAATGAAAATGGACATTGATTATGAAATGCTTCCATTAATGATCCCCGCCGCGTCACAAGGTGTAATTGCTGTTGCAGGACATTCTGACAAGAAAGAAATCAACGAAATTCTACGTACAATCAATCATAAACCAACGCAAATCTGTGTTGAGATCGAAAGAAATTTCCTAAGCACTCTGGAAGGAGGCTGTACAGCACCAATCGGAGCTTTTGCTGAATTTTTTGGCGATCAGATTCGTTTCAAAGCAGCACTTTGTTCATTAGACGGTAAAAACTGTATTGCTACAGACGAAAACTTCGAATATAACGAGTCTGAAAATTTTGGAGAAAAATTCGCAAAAATCGTTCTCGAAAACGGAGGAAAAGAATTGATGGCCGAAATTAAAGCTTCTTATTAAGAACTTTTAAGCATATTTGTACCTTCCTATTTTTAAGTACAAAAAAATGAAAAAGCCTCTGCTTTTATTGCTTCTCGTATTCTGTGTGTTTACTGCAAATGCACAGAATAAATTTGCGCTTCAATTATCTAACGCCGCTTTGGGGATTATAGATAAGACAATCACCTACGACCCTACTTATTTTATCCTTCCCTATCCCAATGGAGACGTTCCTTCGGACAAAGGTGTATGCACAGATGTTGTTATCAGAGCTTACAGAAAAGTAGGTATTGATCTGCAAAAAGAAGTGCACGAGGATATGAAGAAAAACTTCTCAAAATACCCAAAGACTTGGAAGTTAAAAAAGCCCGACACCAATATTGATCACAGAAGGGTTCCTAATTTGATGGTCTTCTTTTCTAAATTCGGAAAAGTAAAATCAATTGAAACCAATCCTTCCCTCTATATTCCGGGTGACATTGTTACTTGGGTTTTACCCGGCAACCTAACCCATATTGGAATTGTCGTGAATAAAAAATCTGCCGACGGAAAAAGGTTTTTGATCGTACATAATATAGGAAGCGGACAGGTTGTGGAAGATGTACTATTTAAATACACCATTACAGGACATTATCAATACCCTAAATAAGCTACTTTTTATGAAAAACCTTTTTTACGCTTTATTCGTATTGATAACATGCTCTACGAAGGCACAAACCAGTGAATTTAAAATAATTAATAAGCCTATTGATTATTCCACAGAAAGAGCCCGCCTAAGCTTGGAGTATCTTAAGGATCATTATCAGATTGTTCAAAAGACTCCAACTATTTCGCCTAAAATAATCGTATTGCACTATACTGCAGGCGGAACCGTTGAAACAAATTATAAGTATTTCAATAAAACCCATTTGGAATCTGCCCGAAATGTTTTAAAAAAACAAAGTACATTAAATGTTGCTTCCCAGTTTATCGTAGACAGAGACGGCACCATTTACCAACTTATGGAGCCCAATATGTTTGCAAGACACACGATTGGTCTTAATTATTGTGCAATAGGCATTGAAAATATCGGAAGCAAACAGCAACCTCTCACCGAAAAACAAATTGCGTCGAACGCTCAGTTAATTAGATTTTTAACAAAAAAATACGATATAGAATATTTAATAGGGCATTCAGAATATGGTATCTTTAGAAATTCTAAACTTTGGAAAGAAACTGACCCGAATTATTTTACAATAAAAGACGATCCGGGGAAAGATTTCATGAAAAAAGTAAGACTGTTAGTTACCGATTTACATTTAAAAGACAGACCTTAATGAAAATTTTATTTACCAAAAACATAGACCAATCAATTTTATCCCAGCAACTAGGAGAGGATATTCTGGTGGATTGTGTTGAGGTTATTAAGACCAACTCTATTCGGGTCAATTCTTTCGATTTAAAAAATTCTTCTCTTATTTTCACAAGTGTGAACGGTGTAATTTCCTTTTTTAAAAATCAATTTAAGCCCAACGAAGATTTTACAGCCAAAAACTACAATAAAATATATTGTGTTGGCGAAAAAACAAAAAGAGAACTAAGAAAAAACGGTTTTGGAACTTTTAAAGTATTAAAAAATGCCGAAACACTTTCAAAATTCATCATCACTCATTGTCAGCACGAGCAATTTGTTCATTTCTGCGGAAATTTAGCTATTGATGTTCTCGATAAAGAACTTCCGTTGCAAAATATCAAATACAATAAAGTCACTGTTTATAATACCGAAGAAATCAATCCTTTGGTACCTGAAAAATATCATGCTATAGTTTTTTTTAGTCCAAGTGGAGTTCGTAGTTTTGCAAATCAGAATTCTTTGGAAGGAATGACGCTTTTTTCGATCGGCGAAACCACTTCCCGCGAACTAAGAAAACACACCCAGGAGAAGATTTATACTTCTGCGGGAAACAGTCTCGTATCTATCTTTGAATTGATACGAAAGACCGTTAAAATCAATCTTTGAAATGTGATTGCCTGAAGGTAACGAACGGCAGTAATAGTCTAATAAATTATGATTAAAAACGACCTATATTTAAAAGCACTTCGCGGAGAAACCGTAGAAAGACCGCCAGTCTGGATGATGAGACAGGCCGGAAGATATTTGCCGGAATTTATTGCTCTTCGTGATAAATATGACTTCTTCACGAGATGTCAGACTCCCGAATTAGCTTCTGAAATTACAGTACAACCAATCCGCAGATTTCCTTTGGATGCTGCTATTTTGTTTTCTGATATTTTGGTAGTTCCTCAAGCAATGGGAATTGATTTTAAAATGAAGGAAAATGTTGGCCCATGGCTAGACAACCCGATCAGAACAATGGAACAGGTACAAAATGTGGTAGTTCCCGATGTGAATGATACGTTAGGATACGTTTTTGATGCCATTGAATTAACTTTGATAAAATTAGACAATGAAATTCCACTGATCGGTTTTGCAGGTTCTCCTTGGACAATCCTTTGCTACTGTGTGGAAGGAAAAGGAAGCAAAGCTTTTGATATTGCAAAGTCTTTCTGTTTTCAACAGCCGGAAGCAGCTCATTTACTGCTTCAAAAGATCACAGATACTACCATTGCTTATCTTAAAAGAAAAGTAGAAAAAGGAGTTTCTGCCGTACAGATCTTTGATTCTTGGGGCGGAATGCTTTCTCCGGATGATTATCAAGAATTCTCCTGGCAATATATTAATCAGATTGTTGAAGCGTTAAGTCCGCTTTCTCATGTTGTGGTATTTGGAAAAGGATGTTGGTTCGCTTTGGAAGATATGACGATGTCTAAAGTTTCGGCTTTAGGTGTTGACTGGACGATCAAGCCTGAACTTGCAAGAACATTGACGAACCACACAATGACCCTTCAAGGGAATTTTGATCCGGCGAGATTACATTCTACCCCTGAAACGATCAAGAAAATGGTGACTGAAATGATCAACCGTTTCGGAAAAGACAGATATATTGCGAATCTTGGTCACGGAATTTTACCTAATATCCCGGTAGAAAATGCAGAAGCTTTTATTAGAGCTGTTGTAGATTGGAAACCGAATAATTAAACTTTACATTATTGAAACCTTCAAGGTTTAATTCCCATAAAACAAAATCCCTTTCAAAATAATTGAAAGGGATTTTTCTATGAATAAAATATATAATAATTAGTTAATCTCTGTAATAAAATCTTCTTTAGACTTTCTTACTTTCGCAAGATTCACCAACCAGTCGTTGGATGCTTCTCTGTAACCGATTGGCAACAATAAAACACTTTTTAGTCCTTTCTCTTTTAAGTTTAAAACCTCATCAACAGCTTCCGGAGAAAAACCTTCCATCGGCGTTGAATCTACTTCTTCAAAGGCTGCCGCAATAATTGCCGCTCCGAAAGAAATATAGGCTTGTTTTGCTGCATGAGTGAAGTTTTCTTCAGCAGATCTCTGAGGGTAAGTACTCAACAACATTTGTCTGTAATTTTCCCAACCTTCATTTTTGAAACCTCTGATTTCATTGGTAAGATCAAACATACGATTAATTCTTTCTTCCGTATAATTATCCCAAGCTGCGAAAACTAAAAGATGCGAACAATCCGTGATCTGTGGTTGGTTCCAAGCATGTGGCTTGATCTGTTCCTTCACTTCCTGATTGGTAATTACAATGATCTCGAAAGGCTGCAATCCGCTGGAAGTTGGAGCTAATCTTGCTGCTTCCAATATTTTATCTACCTTTTCCTGAGGTACTTTTTGACCGTTCATTGCTTTGGTGGCAAATCTCCAGTTTAATTTTTCTATTAATTCCATTAAATAAATTTTACGCAACAAAATTAGTTGGAATTAGTATAAACTCAGACTCGAAAAATCAAATTTGACGTATTGTTAAAATCTATTATTTAGAATGAATTTAATTGTATAAAAAAAGCCCCCAAATTGAAGGCTTTACATTGTTATTTTTTAAGAATTTTCTTTGTTATGATTTCTTTTCCATTATCAATTAAGATCATATAAGCTCCGTTTGGCAGATCAGAAAGGTTGTATTTTTCAGATTTTCCCTCGAAAGTTTTCACTTTTTTTCCTGACATATCGATCACGCTTATTTTAGCATTTTTTAAATCATCAGCCTTAATGAAAAGATCATCTTTTACCGGATTTGGATATACTTTGATATTATCAGAAGCTGAAATTTCCGAAGTTCCCAATATAGTTGTTGCCGAAATAACAATATCATCTACCACTACTCCATACGAATAATCTCCCACATCATCATATACAAATCTAAGCTGGAAATTAGCATTGGCATAAGGCGTTAAATCTATATTCGCAGCATCCGCATAAGTAGTAAGCACATAGGCAAATGTGTTAAAATCAATATCCCAAACCCCTGCTTCACCTGAAAAAGTAAATACCTGAACCCAAGAGGTTCCGTTAAACGCCTCAACTTTCAAGGTTGAATCAAGGTCATAAATCTGGTTAGCATATTTAAAAGACAATTTCGGGCTGGAAGCTGCCGAAAGGTTAATAACCGGTGAAATCAATCTCGCATTGGTGTTTATACCAGATGGCCCCACATCGTCATCATCAAAAAAAGCAGCTCCGGTTGGAAATGACGCAAATCCGGTTTGAGTTCCCACTCCCCAATTATAGGTCGTGTCGGGGTTATTCACCGTCCATCCTGCAGGTAAAGTTCCAGTATTAAAGTTCTCTGAAAACAATTGAGCATTGGCCATCCCGCAAGCCAAGACTAATGGAAGTAATATTTTTCTCATGATTATTAATTTTGTATGGTTATGATAAATTTATAAAATAATTAATTAAAATAAAGCATAATCAGAACAAAATCAACAATAACTAACTGTAAATAAGATAATTCACATTTACGAAACAAAAAATCACCCCTCAAAAATAAGGGGCGATCGTATTTTAATTAAAATAATTTAAAGCCTTTTAAGAAAGCATTCTCTGTGCTTTTTTAACCCCTTCCACCAAAGAATCAATCTCCTGGAAAGTATTGTAAATCGCGAAACTCGCTCTCACAGTCCCTGCAATATTAAAGAAATCCATGATAGGCTGTGTACAGTGGTGCCCCGTTCTCACAGCAATGCCCATTTTATCAAGAATCATCCCTACATCAGAAGAAATCCCCGTTCCTTCCAGATTAAAGGAAACAACCCCTGTTCTGTTGGCTTTTTCACCATAAACTTTTAGACTATCGATCTCCAATAACTGTCTTTGAGCATATTCTAACAAAGCATTTTCATGATTTTGGATGGTTGCCTGACCTATTTTTCCAATAAAATCTATTGCAGCTCCAAGAGCAATATTTCCTCCTACATTTGGTGTTCCGGCTTCATACTTAAAAGGCAGACCTGCGTAAGTAGTTCCGTCAAAAGAACATGTTGCGATCATCTCTCCTCCTCCATGAAATGGCGGTAAATCTTCTAAAACCTCCTGTTTTCCGTATAAAATACCTGTTCCCATCGGAGCGTACATTTTATGACCTGAAAAGACGAAGAAATCACAATCCATTTTCTGAACATCGATTGTAAAATGCGGAGCCGACTGAGCGCCATCAATTACAATATAGGCATCAGAATTTTTTCTTGTTTTAGCAATAATTTCTTCAATCGGATTTACAATTCCTAGTGCATTGGAAACCTGATTTACAGAAACAACTTTTGTTTTTTCGCTTAAATATTGATCCAAATAATCAAGTTGAAGAATACCATTTTCGTCAATTGGTATCACACGAAGTTTTGCGCCCGTTCTCTCGCAAAGCAACTGCCAAGGAACGATATTTGAGTGATGCTCAAGATAAGAAATGATAATTTCATCATCCTTTTTAAGCTTCTGCGTTAAAATATACGCGATGAGGTTTAATCCTTCTGTTGTCCCTTTTGTAAAAATTACTTCAAAATCATGTTTAGCATTGATAAATTTCTGAACTTTTCTTCTTGAAAGCTCCATTTCTTCTGTTGCTAACTGACTTAATGTATGAATTCCTCTATGTACATTGGCATTAAGCTCGGTGTAATATTGAGTCCAAACTTCTAAAACTGAATTCGGTTTTTGCGACGTTGCTGCATTATCTAAGTAAACTAATGGCTTACCGTTCACCTGCTGGTTTAATATAGTAAACTGACTTCTTATTTCTTGAATGTCAAACATTTATTAAAATTTTAAATTAAAATGCTCTTATTTAGAACACTTCAAATTTACGGCTTTTTTTTCGAAAGAAAATTGAATAAACATGATTATAGATTTAATCTAAAAATAAAAAACCTGCCAAAATACATTGACAGGTCTTATATTGTGATTAAGAAATTTCTTATTCAGCCGCTGCTTCTTCGGTTGCAGGAGCACCTCCTTCAACTTCAGCCACAACTTCTTCTTCATCGTCATCATCTGCCACTGCACCACCTTTCGCTGCATTTCTAGACATCTTAACAGCCACTACAACTGCATTGTCCGGGTGTACGAAAGAATAACCTTCAGTTTTGATAGTTCCAACATAAAGTTTGTTACCAATTTTAAGAGAAGTAATATCTACTACGATCTCGTCTGGCAAGTTTGCAGGAATAGCTTTTACTTTCAATTTTCTGAAAGACTGACGTAAAACACCACCAGCTACAACACCTTTAGAACGACCAGTGATTCTTACAGGAACTTCCATAACAACTGGCTTATCGTCAGATAATCTGTAAAAGTCTGCATGAATAATTCTGTCCGTAATTGGGTGGAACTGAATATCTTGAAGAACAGCAGGAATTACCTGTCCGTCAACTTCAATAGATACCGTGTGTGCTTCAGGAGTATATACCAAACCTTTGAACGCTTTCTCTGCTGCAGAGAAGTTCAATGGCTCGCCACCTCCGTAAACAACACAAGGAACTAATTCAGCATCACGTAAAGCTTTTGTCGACTTTTTGCCCACGCTTTCTCTTTTTGTACCTTGAATTGTAATTGATTTCATTTATAAAAATTTAAAAATTTGTTTAAAATTTAATTTGCAAACAACTAATTATCAATTAAATAACAAACTTACTGCTAATTGATTGATGCTCGTGAACCATCTTCATAACGTCCGCAAATAGAGGGGCGCAAGATAGCACTTTTATTTTAGTTGTCAAATTATTTTTCACAGGAATTGAGTCAGTTACAATAACTTCCAATAATTTTGAGTTCTCAATATTATCGTAAGCCTTGCCTGAAAGTACTCCGTGAGTTGCCATTGCTCTTACAGATTTTGCTCCCTTTTCCATTAAGATATCCGCGGCTTTACAAAGCGTTCCTGCAGTATCGATCATATCATCAATAAGGATAACGTTTTTGCCCTCTACATCTCCGATAAGGAACATTTCTTCAATTACATTCGCTTTTTTTCTTTCCTTATAAGCAATTACCACTTCTGCACCAAGGTGGCCTGCGTAGTTTTTAGCTCTTTTTGCACCTCCCATATCCGGAGAAGCAATCGTAAGATTATCTAAGTTCAGATCTCTTATATAGTCTACGAAAATAGTGGAAGCATACAAATGATCCACAGGAATTTCAAAGAACCCCTGAATTTGGTCTGCATGCAGATCCATTGTCATAATTCTTGTTGCTCCCGCAGCAGTTAAAAGATTAGCCACCAATTTTGCACCTATCGGCGCTCTTGGCTTGTCTTTTCTGTCTTGTCTTGCAAGTCCGAAATACGGAAGTACAACGGTGATACTTTTCGCAGAAGCTCTTTTTGCAGCATCAATCATTAGAAGAAGTTCTAAAAGATTGTCTGCTGGAGGGAACGTAGATCCGATTAGGAAAACTCTTCCACCTCTTACAGATTCGTCTAAAACAGGCTCAAACTCTCCGTCGCTAAACTCCTGAAAGTTGATTTTCCCTAATTCCTTCCCATAATACTGGGAAATTTTTTCTGCCAAGACCTTACTCGTTCTTGTAGAAAATAGATAACTTAACTGATCGGCCATTTTTACTTTTTAAAAGATTTTGCAAATTTATAAAAAAACCACAAGAATTACTCCTTGTGGTTCATATGTTTTTATTTTCCTTTTCATTAAGGGAATTTCACGCCCGAATATTTATTAGGATCTACCCATGGCAGTGTAGATTTATAAGTAGCATTTATTGACTTAATAAATTCATTAGCGATAATTGCATACCCTCTACCCGTAAGATGTACTCCGTCTAAAGAGAAAGCACCTCCCGTAACAAATTTAGCAGTATACTTCACACCATCCCAAGAAACTCCTGACTGAGATCCAAGCTCAATCATTTTCTTATTAGCATCAACAAAGGCATAACCTTTTGAAGCTGCCGCAGCTTTAATTGTTACGTTGTAAGCATCAATAGCTGTATTGATTTCTGTAATTTCAGATGGAATCAAAATATATTTATCCGCAAAAGGAAAAGCAATACCTCTAGCCGATAAAGAAGCAGGAACACTTGGTTCAGTTTTACCAATTTCGGCTTTTGTAGTTAAAGGCACTAAATCTCCGGCTTTTGCCTGTCTTGCCTGTCCGTATGTTGCACCAAGATAAGCAGCCAAAGCAACTAAAGTTGGATTTCCTGAAGCAGTAGCTGCCGCAGTGATCTGAGCATTTAACGGAGCTAAAGTCTCATCTTTGATAAGCAGCGGGTTTGCAGCAGTCTTAGAAAGAGGTTTAATTCTATCTCCAGCTCCAAATGCCGTTAGCATCTGATTTAATGGTCCGTAAAGATTTGTATTTAAATTATCAATATTCGCTTCACCTGCAGCAACATTTCCGTTTCCTAAAACAGCAGATGTAAGAGGATTTGTAGGAATCGTTGTTAACGAAGGAATAGATGTTACACTAGGAATATTTGCAACAACCCCTTTAGCATTTGTAGTAGCAATCTCGGCGATCAATGCATTATAATACGTGGCAAACTGAGCCGGAGGCGTTAAAGTTTCTACTGAACTATCAGCACCCGCCAAAGCGTATAGTAAAGCATCATTATTACCAATCCATAAAGAAAAGAATGTAGGATTTTGAGCTTTAAAGTCAGCAATAACCGAAGTTGTTGGACTTGATGCAAATCTTACAAAATAAGGATTAGCCGTTTTTAGCAAAACCCCCGAAACGTTTCCGTAGCCAGGAGCTAACAAATGAGCAACTTTTGCTCCCGGAACTCCCATATTATTGAAAGGACCTGCCAAAACAGTATTTGTTACAGTTGTTGCAACGTTATTATTAGCATTTTTAATGTCCGGAGCCCCTGCAATAAAGCTATCAATATAAAGTTTTGTACTAGCAATCTGTACATTTGCACCAACATTCAGAAGAAGACCTCCGTTGTTATCTGCCATTAAAGGCTGTTTGAAATCTCCTCCCCCCGCAAGCTTCATTTGCTGAGCTATCATTGAAGGGTAAGATTCATTTTGCCCATCAATATAAAGAGCCCCGTCTCTATAACCAGAGGTTAATGAGTTTCCTAAAGAAACATACTTAGTAAAATCGGCATCACCTTTAGAAACCTGAACATCCTTTACGTCTGTATCAAATTCATGTTCGCAACTCGTTGTAAAAAGTAACGCGGAAATAGCGATTGTAGAAATTATAATTTTTTTCATAGTCTTTCAATTAAAAAGGATTATAAGATAAACCTAAACCTACATAAAATGCAGTTGCAGTAGATTGTCCATAGAAGCCAAGTAAACTATTTTTCACGTCTCTTGCCTGAGGCATTGCATATCCTCCGGAAACATCAACTCCGAATTGTTTTAGTTTAAATCCAACCCCACCCGTTACAACATACGTATTGTATGAAGGTGTTTCAGGGATAAAGTTTTCGTCAGTATATGGAGATTCATCATAATAAGCACCAAGACGACCAAAGATCTTATCTGTAAATGCATATTGAGTTCCTAACCTAAATGTTTTCGTGTTGTGAAAGTTCTTAGGAGAAACAGAAACCGTAGGATCTGATGGCTGATTTCCAACAGGAGCACTGCCAAAATCCAACGTCAACTTACTGTATCTTTCCCATCCATGGTAGTTGAAATCTGCTGAAACCAACCATTTTGGAGTAATCTTATACGTCAAACCAATAGTATACTCTTCCACCAAAGGCAATGTTGCAGAGAAGCTATCCTTCCCTGATACATCAAGACCTAATAACGGATAGATAGAAGCTGTCGGGAAGCTGAAAGTAGCCTTTCCCTCCTTAGCTTTCATATCAACCGGCGAACGGTAAGCAACACTTACATCAAGCTTTGGATCTGGTCTGAAATAGAAACCAAAACCGTATCCATGTCCGCTTGCCTTACTGTCAAGATTAAGCTCTCCTCCAAATTGTGTAATAGCCTTATCCCATTTTACATCTCCTCTTGCATAGATATAACTTGCACCAAAAGCAAACCAATCATTAAATTTATATGAAATCATTGGCTGAAAATAGAACGCCTTCAGCTCAAGTTTCTGAACCATCTCTTTTCCTTCCCAATCACTTGGATACTTAATCGTACTTCCGAAAGGGGTAGAAAAACTGAAACCAACGGATAGTTTATCGATCGGCCTATAAGCAATTGCTGCATAAAGAGGAGTTCCGATAGGATTATCTGTTTCTGTGCTTTGCAGAGTATTCGTATTCTGGAAGGTAACTTTATTACCTGCAGCAAAAGCTCCCACTGAGATACTCAGTCTTGAAGGAATGAACGACATACCTGCCGGGTTAAAGAATGCCACACTTGCATCCTCAGCATGCGCACTAGTATGTGCCATTGCCAATTGCTTTACCCCTTGCAGAGACACTCTGAAGCCTCCGGCGTAAGATAAAACACCCGCCAATAAAGCAGTTGATACTAATATTTTTTTCATAGACTATTATTATATAACCCAAATATAAAATTATTTTAGTTACACCTGTTAATAAATCTTAAAATTTTAAACATTATGCCAAAAGAAAATTATGTTTAAAATAACACTTTAACGAAAATAGACCTTAAACACATAACTATTAAGCATTTAATAACATTTTACCGACCAATCAAGTTTTTCGTTTAATATTAAACAATGATGTTGACGAATATTTGAATTTTTTAGAATTACATAAAGATAAAAATATATAAATTTGCAAGAACAAATAAAAGTTATATGAGTTGTGGATGTAAAACATCCGGCGATTCTGCACATTCTTGCGGACCCAAGAAAACCGCGAATGGCTGTGAAAGTGTAAATACCTGTGGTAATAGTTATAAATTAAGTGTTTTCGACTGGCTGTCTAACATCAATAATCCTGCATCTAACAGGTGTGATTATGTTGAAGTTAGATTTAAAAATGACAGAAAATTATTTTATAAAAATGTAAATAATGTTCCTTTACATATAGGTAGCGTAGTAACAGTAGAATCAAGTCCCGGACATGATGTAGGTGTGGTAAGTCTCACCGGAGAATTAGTGAAAATTCAGATGAAGAAGAAAAGAACTTCTGAAGAATCGGCACTTAAAATATATAGATTAGCGAACCAAAAAGACATTGAAGTCTGGCAGGAAGTTAGAAAAAAAGAAGACAGCGTAAAAATAGAAGCCCGAAAGATAGCTCACAGACTAGGCCTTGAAATGAAGGTTACGGATGTTGAATATCAAGGAGATGCCTCTAAGGTTACATTTTATTACACTGCTGATAATCGAATAGATTTCAGACAGTTAATTAAAGATTACGCCTCAACTTTCAGAACTAAAATCGATATGAAACAGATCGGTTTCAGACAGGAAGCTGCAAAAGTCGGAGGAATCGGATCGTGTGGAAGAGAACTATGTTGTTCAACCTGGTTAACGGATTTCAGATCGGTAAACACCAACGTTGCAAGATATCAGCAATTGAGTATCAATCCTCAAAAACTGGCCGGACAATGCGGTAAGCTTAAATGTTGTCTTAATTATGAATTAGACAGTTATCTTGATGCTTTAAGCAACTTCCCTTCTTCTTCTACCGTGTTAGATACAGAAAAAGGAAGAGCTTTTTGTATCAAAATCGACGTTTTCAAAAAGAAAATGTGGTTTGCGTATGTAGACAGCTCAATGGCTTGGTATGATTTTGATATTGATTTGGTTAAAAAGCTGATCGCACAAAATAAAAAAGGAGAAAGAACTCCTCCTCTTGAAGATCTTAAGCAACCCGATGCACCTTTGCACACGATTGACCTTATTCAGGAGAACAGTGTTGACAGATTTGAGAAGAAAAACAAAAGTTTTAACAAAAACAGACCTCAAAATCAGAATCAAAACAGCCAAAATCAAGGCCCAAGGAAACCAAGGCCAGAAAGATCAGACAGACCTCAAAATGCTGATAAATCTGACCGTCCGGAAAGATCTGAAAGACCGGCAAGAACAGAAAATCCGAACCCGAATGCCAACAATTCTAACAACCCAAAGCAGCAAAGGCCGCCTCAGCAGCCAAAAGCACAGTTAGAAAAAGTAAAGGCAGAGGGAAGCGCGGATCCTGAAAAAAAGCCTCAAACTAACCCGAATAAGAAAAAATTCAAGAAGAAATTTCCTCCAAAAAAAGATAATAATGCATAAAATTTTAGGATTATTAACTCTTATCCTTTTCTTTAGCTGTAACTCTTCTGCCGAGGGGGACGTTACCATGAATTCTGTTGATAATAAATGGAATAAGAAAAGTGAACAAAAATTTAATCTAGAAATTTCAGATCTGCAAAATCCTAAAAATATTATATTTGTTGTAAGAAATAACAATGATTATCCTTACAGTAATATAAGATTTATTGTAAATTTCACCAATCTTCAGAATAAAAAAAAGGAAACCGACACATTGAATTATGTATTGGCAAAACCAAACGGAGAATGGCTTGGTACAGGTTTTGGCGACACAAAGGAGACGCTTTTTCAATATAAATTGAATTACAAATTTCCTGTGAAAGGCAAGTATGAGATCGGCGTGGTGCAAGCCATGAGAAACGATGCTCTTCCCGGAATTGAAGATATTGGAGTAAAAATAGAAACGGCTAAACCGTAATCATAAATGGAAGTAAACAAACAAAACGCAGGAAGCAAAGGAAAAACATTCCCCCTTCCTCCCAAAAAAAATGGCAAAAAAACCGGTTGGAAAAAATGGGTGAGCTTTATTTGGATTGGACTCATTGCAGTCGTTTTAGGAATTTCAGGACTTTTCTTTGCCGTTTCTCAAGGCTTTCTTGGAGAAATGCCCGATGTAAAAGAGCTTGAAAATCCGGATATTTACGTTGCATCTGAAATTTATTCAGCTGACGGTTTGCTATTAGGTAAGTTTGAAAAAGAAAAAACTCAGCCTATTACCTATAAAGATCTTCCTCCTTATCTTGTTTATGCTTTACAGGCTAAAGAAGATGAGCGTTTTAAAGAACACTCAGGAATTGATTTACAGTCAGTTGCCAGAGCCGTTGTTTACGGAGGTGGACGAGGCGGAGGTTCTACGATTACTCAACAGCTTGCAAAATTACTTTTCACCAATGGAGCATCTCAAAATAAAATTGAAAGAGCATTCCAGAAATTAAAAGAATGGGTTGTTGCGGTAAGTCTTGAAAAAAGATATACCAAAGAAGAGATTGTTACTTTATATTTCAACAAATTCGACTTTTTATACAATGCAAACGGCGTTGAAATGGCTTCAAGAATCTATTTCAATAAAAAAACATCTCAACTTACCCTTCCGGAAGCAGCAATGTTCGTAGCAATGCTGGAAAATCCGGTAAAGAATAACCCTATGAGAAATATCGACAGGGCTAAAACGAGAAGAGACGTTGTGTTGGAGCAAATGCAGAAAACAGGTTATATCGATCAGGCAACTTATGATAAAGCTGTTAGTACGCCGATTACATTAGATTATCATCCAATTAAAAATATTAGTGACGATTATTCTGCTTACTATAAATTTTATTTGAAAAAAGAAATTGATAATTATCTTAAAGATTACGAAAAGCAGACAGGTAAAAAACTAAACCTTTATAAAGATGGTTTAAAAATATATGTTACTCTTGATTCTAAGATGCAAAAGTATGCAGAAGATGCAATCAGAGAACACTTAACAGATCTTCAAAAAAGATTTGATGCTGAGCAAAGAGGCAGAAAAAACAGACCTTTCTATTACTTAACAAATACTCAGGTCAACAGTGTAATGCTTCAGGCGATGAAAAGAACCGGACGTTACAAACAATTGAAGGCAGCCGGAGTTCCTGAAGATTCAATCATGATGGAATTCCACAAACCAATCAAAACTTCACGTTTCACTTGGGCCGGAGAAGAAGAAGTTGAAATGTCTCCTTGGGATTCTATCAGATATCACAAACAAATTGCTCAGGCAGGTTTGATGTCTATGGTTCCGGGAACAGGTGAAATTAAAGCTTGGGTTGGAGGTATCGACTGGCAACATTTCCAGTATGATCACATCAAACAAGGAAAAAGACAGGTTGGTTCAACATTCAAGCCTTTCGTATATGCAACTGCTATTATGAAATTGGGAATGACACCTTGCTCAACGGTATCCAACGGAACTTACGATCATAAAGGATGGCATGTACCGGGAAGAGGAGGAATGCTTACTCTTAAAGATGCACTAGCCAACTCTCAAAACCCTGTAGCTGCAAGACTTATTGAAATGACAGGTGTTGATGCCGTAATTCAAACAGCAAGAGATCTGGGGGTAACGGAAGAAATTCCAAGAAACAATACGATCGCTTTAGGTTCATCAGATATTACAATCTATGAAATGCTTGGAGCTTACAGTACTTTCGCCAACTACGGAAATCACAACAAACCGGAAATGATCTGGAGAATTGAAGATGCCAACGGTAGAGTGATTAAAGAAGTAAATGTAGAGCCAAAAGAAGTAATGAATCCTTTATATGCTTACACCATGATTGAATTAATGAAAGGTGTTGCCCAATACGGAACCGCTTCAGGCGAACTAGGAAGAAGAGGAATCTCAAAAGCTGTTGAAATTGCTGCTAAAACAGGTACAACACAGAATAACTCCGATGGTTGGTTTATGGGAATTACTCCAAAACTGGCAACAGGAGCCTGGGTTGGATGGGAAGACAGAGCAACCCACTTCTTAGGAACAGGAGAAGGTCAGGGAGCAAAAATGGCTTTACCAATCTGGGCAATCTTTATGAAGAAAGTCTGGGCTGATAAAACATTAGGAATATCACCTGACGATAAATTCACAAAACCTTCCGATTGGAAAGACGGATGTTCCGGCTTAAAAGGTATTGGCGGAGGTTATGGTGATGACGGGGGTCTTCAAACAATTGACGAGATCAAAAACCCGAAACCTGTAGATCATACTCCTAAAAACAATTCACAAAAGAAAGATGAAAATGTTAATGAAAACCTACATTCTTCAGATGAGGTAGATTTTAATAAATAAATTCTCTTTTAGAAATACACAAGACCTTTCAATTATTTGGAAGGTCTTTTCTTTTATTATTAATAACTTTGATTCATGAATATCGAAAACATCAAACAACCTTTTATAAAAATTTTTCCTGGAGATTTTTCGGGTAATACCATTCAGAGAAATACGCCTAAAGTTTTATTTTCAACTATAAATCCTGTTGGTTTTGAAAATCCTGAATTGATTATTTTTAATGAAAAGCTTTCGGAAGAAATAGGATTAGGCCATTTTGAAGAAAAAGATCTGGATTTTCTTGTCGGAAATAATCTTCCTGAAAATATTCAAACTTATGCAACAGCTTACGCAGGGCATCAGTTTGGAAACTGGGCAGGGCAATTAGGTGACGGAAGAGCAATTTTAGCCGGTGAAATCACAAATACCTCCGGTAAAAAGACAGAAATCCAATGGAAAGGAGCTGGCGCAACACCTTATTCCAGACATGCAGATGGAAGAGCCGTGTTGAGGTCTTCTGTTCGCGAATATTTAATGAGTGAAGCGATGTATCATTTAGGAGTTCCTACCACAAGAGCATTAAGTTTATCTTTTACAGGAGAAGACGTGGTAAGAGACATGATGTATAGCGGAAATCCTCAAAAAGAAAAAGGAGCAGTTGTTGTAAGAACAGCCGAAAGTTTTCTTCGATTCGGGCATTTTGAATTGATGTCTGCTCAAGAGGAATATGATACTCTGGAAAAGCTTGTTAATTTTTCCATTGATGAATACTTTCCCGAAATCAAATCCGAAGGAATCCAAAAATACAAAGACTTTTTTGAAAGTATTTGTAAAAAGACAGCTAACCTTATGGTCGAATGGTTCAGAGTTGGTTTCGTTCATGGGGTAATGAATACGGATAATATGTCAATTTTAGGATTGACCATAGATTATGGACCTTATTCTATGATGGATGAATATGATCTAAATTTCACTCCCAACACAACAGATCTACCCGGAAGAAGATATGCTTTCGGAAAACAAGGCCAAATTTCACAATGGAACCTCTGGCAATTGGCCAATGCGCTGCATCCAATCATAAAAGATGAACAGTTTCTGGAAAAAACATTAAATGAGTTTGGAGACTATTTCTGGAAATCCCACGATAATATGCTTTGTAAGAAATTCGGATTTGATCAATTACTTGATGGTGATGAAGAGTTTTTCACAAACTGGCAGGGACTCATGCAGGAATTAAAGCTGGACTACACTCTGTTTTTTAATCAATTAGAGAAAATTGATGATAAAAATGATATTAAACATGCATTTGAAAGTATTTCGTACATTTTTTTAGACTCTGAAAAACTCTTAAAAATTGAGGATTTCATAATTACTTATAAAGCCAGAATTAGCAGAAATTTAATTTCAAAAGAAGAATCCAATAGCTTAATGAGAAAAACAAACCCTAAATTCATTTTAAGAAATTTTCTATTATATCAATGTATCGAAGAAATTAATTTAGAAAAACCTGAAATGCTTAATAAATTAATAACAGCATTAAAAAATTCTTATGAAGAAATTTATTCCGAATTTTCAATAAAAAGACCATCAGAATACGATGGTATTTCCGGATGCTCGATGCTTTCGTGCAGTTCTTAAATTTATCAACAATCCATTAATATAGTATTTAGAATGAGTTTTTTTCATCATTAATCTTTTTTTGTTATATTTACATAAAATAAAAAATATCATGAAAAAACTTCTACTATCTCTAAGTTTATTGTTTATTGGAGCTTCTTTAGAGGCCCAGACATTATTATCAGAAAATTTTGAAGGGACTACATTTCCTCCAACAGGATGGACTAGATCAAGCACAGTTACATCAAGACCTTGGGATTTTACTCCTGTCGTTTTTGGTACTGGAGCATCTTCTTTTGTAATTGCTGGAACTAAATCAGCTGGTATTAATTATATTGCTCAGGCAAATACTGCTAATTTAGTAAGCCCTTCTTTTAGTTTAGTTGGAGCAGCATCTCCCTCATTAAACTTTAAAGCAGTGGTAGGATATTCATATATGATAGCGCTTGATGCTGGAAATTTACTGGCACAAATTTCAACTAATGGAGGAACAACATGGACCACTCTATGGACTGAAGATGGTGAAGCAGGCTTTATGGACGATGGAGATGGGAATGACAATACAGATCTTTACAACCAAAACATTGTCTCGAAACAAATAAGTTTAACACCATACATTGGGCAAGCAAACGTTCAAATCAGATTCCAATATACAGGAAATGACGCAGATGGCGTTTCAATAGATGATGTAACAGTAACGGCAACTACGCTTTCTACTAATGAAGCAGGGAAAAAGTTAAAAGCAACAAACATTTACCCTAACCCAACAAAAGGAGAGATCAACATCAAAACTGATAAAAAGATAAAATCTTCAACAATATTAGATTTTTCAGGAAAATCAGTATTGAAATCAACATCTGACAGAGTTGACATCTCTTCTCTTCCAAAAGGAGGATACTTATTACAAGTTGAATTCTCTGACGGAACAACTACTTCAGAAAAAGTAATTAAAGAATAATTATTCACCATATAATCTTTTTTAAAGCTCACCGATTTGGTGAGCTTTTTATTTTTACATTTGCAAAAAATTGATAACAAGTGGCTTTCAAATCTAAATTAATTAATATTTTAAAATTAATATTTCCATCAAGCTTTATCGAATTGGGCATTTTTGCATTTTTCTTGATATGCTATGGAATTTTGGGTTCATACATTGCGCTTAATTACAGAATAATTTTTGACGACAGAATTCCCTGGGATGCTTATTTTAGCTTTGATAACCGCTCAATCATAATGACAGGTGGAAGTTTCGAAAGACATCCTTTAGCTTATTATTTTTTTAATTGGATAAGAGAATTGGCTTTACTTATTTCAGATGGAAAAACAAACGACACATTCAGGCTTACCCTAGCCTGGTTCAGCAATTTAGTTATCAGTTTAAGTATCGTTCAGATTTTTAAATACCTCAAAAACATCATTACCCTTCCCTTATTCTTTAGCCTATTAATAACTCTCTTTTTTGGAATATTTTCAACAAATATTATTCTTTCTTTTACCCCGGAGAACTTTACGTACACCTTATTTTTACTGACTTCATTTAATTATTACGCAGCTGTAAAAATTAAGAAAGAAGAAAAAATCCCGGCGATACCACTAATTTTAGCAGGAATTTCAATCGGCGGACTTACCGTTACAAACATTGTAAAAGTTTTTATTCCAGTAGCATTTGAAAAAGGACTTTTCAAAAATTGGAAAAAACTCGGAAATGCTGTTTTAAGAGTAGGATTAACAAGCATCTGCTTCATATTATTATACTTAAACAGAATTGATTTTAAGTACAAAACGATATTTTCGAAAACCAATAGCCAATATGAAAAATTTTCCAATGTAAAATCAACTCCGGCTTGGGACATGATTTCATCTTATTTTTTTGGAGGCAACATTTTATTTCCAAGTTTTATCATCCGTAATAAACACAACATGAAAGGCTTCGATTTCAAAGGTCTGTTTATGGATGTTTATACTTCATGGATTCCTTATGTATTTATTTCTTTACTTTTGATATTGATTTTGTGGAGTTATTTTAGGAATTTCAAAAATAAATTTGTTCAGATATTAATGATCTCTTTTTTCATTGACATCATCATCCATTGCATTATGAGATTTGGACTTCATACCTCCTACATCTACGGCGGTCACTTCGTTTTTGTTTATCCGCTACTCTTAGGATGGCTGTTTTATTCTTACAAATCATCACCCAAAATTTTATCATTTCTAACGGTTATTTTAGGCGTTTTATTTACTTATTTAGCCTTCAATAATTATTTAAGAATGACAGAATTTTTCTGGTTTATAAATCAATATTATCAATAAAAAAAGCTGAGAAAATTCTCAGCTTTGATATTTTATATTTTAAAAAAATTATTTTGCTTCTGCACAGAAAATCCTGTATTGCACAGGAATTGCTGATTTAAAATACTCTCTAACCTTAGAAAGATCCGATGCCGCACTTTGTTTTGTAAAGTAACTTCCTGCCAAGATTTTATAATTTGGTCTTAAAGAAGCATCTGTTTCAACTTTCAAATTAGGGAATCTTCTTCTGAAATAAGACTTCACTTCATTAGCCTCTTCATTGCTCTTCACAGTCGTAATTTGAAGTTTATATCCTAAAATTCGAGGATTTTTTCTGCAAATTTCTGCATTTGTAAGCTCTCTGTTGGGAACATAAATCTTTGTTGGCTTCGTATAAGAAGTGTCATCATCATTATCTCTTGACGAATTATTTGTTGCTACTCTGGAACATTTGTCCTCCAAACTCCCCAAAGCATCACTCACTTTCGGATCCATAGACATGATTAACTCTGTTCCGGATAAAGTATCTTTCTTCACAACCTGCTGTGCTCCAATATTATAAAACCCTAATAATGATAATACTGAAAATATTTTGATTAAATTTTTCATTTAAACTTGTTTCGGCAAATTTATACAAATTAAAAAATTATACCAAACTGAGTTATTTAGAATTAATACAAATTAACCACAAATGATATTTTCCCCTCTCGTTATGGCGTTAAATTCCTGTTAAAAATATTATTTTTGCGGGATTGATTGGTTCAATATTTTACTAACATAAGATAATTTAAATGATTAGTTGGAGAAAGCATTATAAACAAACGTTGATCGCAATAGGCTTATTGCTATCAACCAGTGCTTCAATTTACGGGCAAGACGGCGATCCTAAAAACGGAGAGAAACTTTTCAAAGCGAATTGTACTGCATGTCACGCGCTGGACAAACAAGTAATAGGACCTCCTTTGAAAGGGGTTGTAGAACGAGTGAAGACAGAAGGCGGTGTAGACAAAGATTGGCTTCACAAGTGGATCAAAGACAATAAAGCTCTTAGAGCTTCTGGGGATAAATACGCGAATGAGATTTTCGAAAAATTCAATAAAACTGAAATGTTGCAGTTTCCGAATCTTACAGATAAGGATATTGATGATATTTTAGCTTTTACAACTAATCCTCCGGCTCCAGAACCGGAACCAGCTGCTACAACAGCTACTGGCACAGACGCTGCAGCAGCGGCTCCTGCAGACAAAACGACTACTAGCGTTGTCATTATTTCACTTCTTGCAATTGCGGCATTATTAGTTTGGATCTTAATTAAACTAAGACAATTAGTAAAACTAGGTCAATCTGAAGACTTGGCTGGACTTAACGAAACTAGAGTTAAATCTTTCAGCGAAATCTATGAAAAATACCATTATGTAGGTAAAGGATTATTAACGATCCTGGCTATTTTGGCAACTTATGGAATTTGGAACTGGATCATGTGGATCGGAGTTTACAAAGGATACAAGCCAGAACAGCCTATCTATTTCTCTCACAAAATCCACGCTGGAGAACAGAAAATTGACTGTCAGTTATGTCACTCTAGTGCTAAATACGGTAAGGTATCTGAAATCCCTTCTATGAACGTTTGTATGAACTGTCACAGAACGATTTCCGAATACAACGCTAAGCATTACATGGAACCTGGAAAAGACAAAGCATTCTACGACGGAGAAATTCAGAAAATTTATGCTGCGACAGGTTGGGATCCTGCAAAACAACAGTATACAGGTAAAACTCAGCCAGTTGAATGGACGAGAATCCACAACATGCCGGATTTCGTGTACTTTAATCACTCTCAGCACGTAGTAGCAGGTGAACAAGCAATCATTAATTCTTTCAACAAAAAGAATCCAACAAACAAAATTGATGTTGTTTGTAAAGCTTGTCACGGAAAAATTGATACAATGAATGTTGTTCAAATGGCTAATGACTTCACAATGGGATGGTGTATTGAATGTCACAGAACTACTGAAGTGGACATGAACAACGGTTATAATAAAGAATACTTCAAAAATCTACACGAAAAGCTTAAAAAGCAATACCCTAAAGACGGAGGTAAAATTACTGTAGACGCAATTGGAGGTCTTGAGTGTGGTAAATGTCATTATTAATAACTAAAAATTAGAAGTATAAATGGCTTCAAACAAAATACAATTTAGAAGTATTCATGAACTTAAAGACCCGGCTTTAAATAATAAGCTGGCTCAGAAAGAGTTTCAGGAAGAAATTCCGGTAGAAGATTTCCTTGGAGATGCTGAACAAAACGGATCAAGTACTTCAAGAAGAGATTTCTTAAAGTTACTAGGATTCTCTACAGCGGCGGTAACGCTTGCTGCTTGTGAAGCTCCGGTAATTAAAACGATTCCTTACGTGGTAAAACCTCACGATATTATTCCGGGGGTTCCAAATTACTACGCTTCAACATATTTTGATGGGTTCGATTTCGCTAGTGTTTTAGTAAAAACTCGTGAAGGTAGACCAATCAAAATTGATCCAAACCCGGCAGCTGGTGATTTAGGTAAAACTAACGCTAGAGCTCAGGCAGCTGTACTTTCTCTTTATGATAATGATAAAGTAAAGCAACCTAAGCTAGACGGTAAAGACGAAACTTTCGACAAAGTAGATGATTTCGTTCTTAAAGGATTAGAAGAAGCTAAAGCGGCAGGAAAGAAAATCGTTCTTTTATCTCAATCTTTTGCTTCACCAACTTTCAAAAAGCTATTCGCTGATTTTAAAGCAAAATATCCTACAGCTGAATTGGTAACTTTTGATGCTTTCCCTTACTCTGCAGGATTAGATGCTGCTCAGGAGGTATTCGGACAAAGAGCATTACCGGTTTACGATCTTAAAGGTTCTGAATTAGTAGTTTCTTTCCAGGCAGATTTCTTAGGAGATTACAACGCGGGAAGCTTAGAAACTTCTTTTGCAGAAGCAAGAAAACCGGGAGCAAACATGTTGAGACACATCCAAGTGGAATCAAACATGTCTTTAACTGGTGCTAATGCTGACTCAAGATATAGATTAAAGCCAAGTGCTGTAAACAAAACTTTAGTTGAAGTTTACAATGCAATCGTAGGAGGAGGCGCTGCTTCTGACAAGATTGCTTCTGAGATCGTAAAAGAATTACAGGCTAAAGGCAGCAAAGCTGTTGTATTGGCTGACGGTTCTAAAGGAGCTCAGGTTCTTGCACACTTAATCAACCAAAAATTAGGTTCAGTAGCTTTCACTGGTAAAGCAAACTTCTTAAGAGAATTTGACAAAGCAAGATATAACGAATTCTTAACATGGGTAAATGCAGGACAAGTTGGAGTATTAATTACAAACAACGTAGATCCTATCTATTCTCATCCAAAAGGAGAAGATTTCAAGAAATCTTTAACTAAGGTTCCTTATGTAGTTGCTGTTGCAGATAAGAAAAATGAAATGTACAAAGCAGCGAAAGCTGTAATTCCTGTAGCTAACTGGCTAGAATCTTGGGGTGATATGGAACCTCAGACCGGAGTTTATACATTAATGCAGCCTACAATCCAAAAAATCTACAAATCAAGACAGATCGAAGAATCTTTATTGGTTTGGAAAAACGGAAAAAACAACGCTGCTAATAACTACTACGATTATTTAAAAGCTAGTTCTGCTTCAATCTTAGGAGCGACTTCTTTCAACAAAGCTTTATATAACGGTATTGTTCCTTCTAATAATGCAACGACTTTGTCTTATGCAGGTGGAAATGCTGCTCAGGCTATTGCTGAATTAGGAAACTTCAAAGCTTCTGATCTGGAATTGGTATTATATACTAAGACTTCAATGGGAGACGGTACTCAGGCAAACAACCCTTGGTTGCAGGAATTACCGGATCCAATCACTAGAATGTCTTGGGATAACTACTTGACAATTTCTCCTAAAGATGCAGAAAGATTAGGTATTGAAAACGATCTTAATGCTAGAATGCAGTTAGACGGTTCAATTGTAAACCTTACTGTAAACGGAGTAACAATAAAAGACGTTCCTGTATTCATTCAACCGGGACAAGCAGACGGATCAGTTGGTCTTGCGCTTGGATATGGTAAGAAAAACTCAGGGGCAACTGCTGATACGGGTGTAAACGCTTATCCTTTATTTGATGGTTCTAACTTAGTTGTATCAAACGCTAAGATCGAAAAAACAGGTGAAGATCATGAGTTTGCAGGTATTCAGCTTCAGAATACTCTAATGGGACGTTACGAGATTGCTAAAGAAGTTCCTTTAGCTGAATATATCAACGTAGCATTCGATGACGAGCACAAAGGATGGAACAAGCCTTTGGAGTACCACACGATCAGCGGAGCATTACCAGCAGGTAAAATTGACCTTTGGGATGCATTCGATGATACAGATGGCCCTCACTTCAACTTATCTGTTGACTTGAACTCTTGTACTGGTTGTGGAGCATGTATTATTGCTTGTCAGGCAGAAAACAACGTTCCTGTTGTAGGTAAAGAAGAGATCAGAATGTCCAGAGATATGTATTGGTTAAGAATTGACCGTTACTACTCTGCTAAAGAAAAGATCGAAACTAAAGAAGGTATTGAAAGAGGACTTAACGTTCCTAACTTATACAACATCTTAATCGAGCCAAACGAAAGTCCTGATGTGATTTTCCAACCGGTAATGTGTCAGCACTGTAACCACGCTCCATGTGAAACTGTATGCCCGGTAGCGGCTACTTCTCACAGTAAGCAAGGTCAAAACCACATGGCTTACAACAGATGTATCGGTACTAGATATTGTGCAAACAACTGTCCGTACAAAGTAAGACGTTTCAACTGGTTTACATATAACCTGAATGATAAATTCGACTTCAATCAAAATAACGATTTAGGAAGAATGGTTCTTAACCCGGATGTTGTTGTAAGAACAAGAGGGGTTATGGAGAAATGTTCAATGTGTATCCAAAAGACTCAGGCAACTATTCTAACGGCTAAAAAAGAGGGAAGAAGAGTTACAGACAATGAATTCCAAGAATCGGTTGCTTGTGCAGCAGCTTGTTCTACAGGATCCATGAAGTTTGGAGACATGAATGACAAAGAATCTGAAATTAGAAAATTATATTCTAGCAACAGAAGATATTATTTACTAGAAGAGATCGGAACCAAACCAAACGTGTTCTATCACACTAAAGTAAGAAACAGAGTAGAAAAATAAAGTTTAAATAATAAATAGGTAAAAAATGTCAGGACATTACGAAGCTCCGATAAGGGAACCTCTAATTATTGGTCACAAAACTTATCACGATATCACAGAAGATATTGCACGACCTATCGAAGAAAGAGCAGGAAAATTATGGTGGGTATCACTATATGCAGCCTTAGTTCTTTTCATCTACGGATTCGGCTGTATCGCTTATACTATCGGGACAGGTATTGGAGCATGGGGGCTTAACAGAACTATTAACTGGGGTTGGGATATTACCAACTTCGTATGGTGGGTAGGTATCGGTCACGCCGGAACACTTATCTCCGCAGTATTATTATTATTTAGACAGCGTTGGAGAATGTCTGTAAACCGTTCAGCTGAGGCGATGACTATCTTCGCGGTTGTTCAGGCGGCAATCTTCCCTGTTATCCACATGGGTAGAGTTTGGGTAGGATATTGGGTTTTCCCTTTACCTAACCAGTTTGGTTCTCTTTGGGGGAACTTCAACTCTCCTCTACTTTGGGACGTATTTGCGATCTCTACGTATTTCTCAGTATCAACTGTATTCTGGTTCATGGGATTGATCCCTGACTTTGCGATGATCAGAGATAGAGCAAAAACTCCTTGGACAAAGAAAATTTATACATTCCTAGCATTCGGTTGGGGTGGTAAAGCAAAACACTGGCAGAGATTCGAAGAACTTTCTTTGGTTCTTGCAGGTTTGGCAACTCCGCTTGTATTCTCAGTACACACTACCGTATCTTTTGACTTCGCAACTTCGGTTATTAAAGGATGGCACTCTACGATCTATCCTCCTTACTTCGTTGCTGGAGCAATCTTCTCAGGATTTGCAATGGTACAAACACTATTGTTGATCGCTAGAAAAGTTTGTCACTTAGAAGACTATATTACAATGTATCATATCGAAATTATGAACATCGTAATCATCTTAACAGGTGGTATGGTAACTGTAGCATATGCAACTGAATATTTCATCGGATGGTACTCAGGATCAAGATTTGAAGACTTTACTTATCTTTCTCCAGGTGCAGCAACCGGTCCTTACTGGTGGGCGTTCTGGGCATTGATTAGCTGTAACTTAATTATTCCTGCACTATTCTGGTTCAAGAGAATAAGAACAAATATCATTGCAACATTTATTATTGCATTAATCATCAACATCGGTATGTGGTTCGAGCGTTTTGATATCATCGTTATCAACCTTTCTAGAGACTACTTACCTGGATCTTGGACAATGTTTAAGCCAACGATCATTGATGTGGGTGTATACTTAGGAACAATCGGATTCTTCTCTGTATTATTCTTATTATACGCAAGAACATTCCCTGTAATTGCACAGGCCGAATTGAAATCAATTCTGAAAATCTCAGGTGAAACTTATAAAGCAAAAGAAGGAGATGAGCACCACTAAAATTGTATACGGACTTTATGCTGATGACGACGATTTAATGAACGGCGTTAAAGCATTCAACGATAAAGGGATTGCGATAAACGAAGTTTATACTCCATTCCCGGTTCACGGACTAGATAAAGCTTTAGGTTTAAAGAAAACTAGAATCTCTGATGCTGCATTCTTCTACGCACTTTATGGTGTTACTATTGGTGCAACAGTTACCTGGTACGTAATGAACCATGACTGGCCTCAAAATATTGGTGGTAAACCTGCTTTTGACTGGGCGCACAACATGCCTGCATTCGTAGTTCCAATGTTTGAATTGATGGTTTTCTGCGCTGCTCACATGATGTCATTAACTTTCTTAGTAAGAAACAAAATGTATCCCGGAGCTCCTGCACAAAACCCGGATCCTAGAACTACAGATGATAAATTCCTTATGGAGTTTGTAACTGAAGATGTAGAATCTGTAAAGCAGTTGCTTATTGAAACCGGAGTTGAAGAAATAACTGTTAAAGACGCTTAAAATGAAAAAGAATGTATTAAAAATTACAGCAATTTTAGGTTTAACTACAGTTTTACTTAATTCTTGCGGACCGAAAGAAAACACTCCGTTGGTATATTTCCCGGATATGTACTTTCCTGTAGCTTATGATCCATTGATGAAGGCTCAGGATGCGTATTCAGATCATGAAAATGAAATTCCGGCATTTGTTAAAAATAGTTTTGCAACAGGTCTTGCTCCAGTAGAAGGATCGGTTGCTCAAAATAAAGATGGCGTTTTTGAAGAAGGCTTACTTCCAAAAAATGTAGACGAATATAACGCAGGTTATGATGCATCTAAAAAGCTAAACGCTTCTCCTTTAAATCCGGCAAATGCTGCTAAGGATATCGAAAGAGGAAAAATGCTTTTTGATCATACTTGTGCTGCATGTCACGGAACAGGAGGTGATGGACAAGGACCAATTGTACAAAGCGGTGCTTTCTCTGGTGTACCAAACTATGCTGATAGAGAAATTACTGTAGGGTCTGTTCATTATGTACTAACAAACGGTAGAAATGCGATGGGATCTTATGCGGGACAACTTAACGCTGGAGACAGATGGAGAGTTGCAATGTATGTGATGAGCGCCTTCAAAAAAGGAGCGGCAGCACCCGCAGCAGCTACACCAGCTGCAGCTGCAACAGAGACTACTACCGAAACTAAAAAATAAGAAAAGAAATGTATAGTTTTTCACCAAAATTAAAATCAACTTCTCTAATACTTCTTGTTGTAGGTTTAGTTCTGTTTGGTATTGGTTTTTTCTTGAATAAAGGAATTAGCACAGAAAGAATAGAACAAATGATGGAAGCTGTTCATGCTTCCGGTCATACTGCTCCTACACATTCAAGTGAAATGATTGGTCCTCAGGATCACGCTGCTCACTTGGAACATGCAGAACTACAGATTCACAATCAGCCTTTAGCGGCAATACACTTTGTGGCTGTATTTTTCTTTGGAGTTAGCTGCGCGGTATTATTTTTCTATTGTATTCAGCACGCTGCTCACGCAGGATGGCCGATCATCATTACAAGAGTAATGGAAGCTATCGCTTCTTACATCCCTTACGGTGGTGCAATCTTGGTAATTTTAATGTTATTGAATATCTTCCACCAAGGTCACCTATTCCACTGGATGGATCCGGATTTAACAGATCCAAACTCTGCACATTTTGATGTGATCTTATTTGAAAAGAAAAGATTCTTAAATATTCCTTTCTATGCTATCAGAACATTGATCTACGTAATCGGAGCATCATTCTTCGCATGGAAATTGAAAGCACAGTCTAAAAAAGTAGATGATACAAAATCTTTAGTTGAGTATCAATTCCTTTACAGATGGGCTGTTGGATATATCGCATTCTTCGGGTTTGCTTCTGCAGCTTGGGCTTGGGACTGGTTGATGTCTATTGACCCTCACTGGTATTCTACAATGTATATCTGGTATTCAATGGTTAGCTGCCTTTCAAGTGGTATTGCTGTTATCATTTTATTAAGTGTTTATCTTAAGAAAAATGGTTTCTTACCACAGTTCAATGACAATCACTTGCATGATTTAGGAGTATTCCTTTTCGCTACAAGTATGCTTTGGACATACACATGGTTCGCACAGTTTATGCTTTATTGGTATGCAAACGTACCGGAAGAGGTAAACTACTTCTTCGGAAGATTCCAACACTATGGTGTTACTTTCTTACCAATGTTGATCATCAACTTCTTATTACCACTATTGGTATTAGTAAGTAGCAGCATCAAGAGAAACTACAAAGTAGTTACAGTAATGGCGATCGTGGTTATTTTAGGTCACTTATTAGATTACTTTAATATGGTAATGCCGGGAACGGTAGGACCTTTCTGGAACACTCCGGAAGTATTATTACTAATAGTAGGAGCTGTATTATTTGTAGTTGGATTGTTTATGTTTACAGTGCTTTCTGCATTAGCTAAACTTAAATTGATTCCTACAGGTAACCCATTCTTACATGAATCTGAAATTTATGAGTATCCTTTCTAAGGACTTGTAACAAAATAAAACTTTAAAAGACTGATTATTAATTAATCAGTCTTTTTTTATGGAATGAATTCATCATTTCGGGCAACTTTTTTAAAATTGTTTCGTCTTATTATTAGATTGGTTATATAACTATTAAAAAATTATTATGAAAAAAAGTTATCTGTTTTATATTCTATTCGTTTTTGCATTTCACTTGATCAATGCGCAGTCTGTTACTTTTGTTTCTGAAAAAACTAATAAGCCACTTCCCAAAGTTTCAGTTTTTGGAAAAGACGGAAGCATTCTTGCTTTTTCTGATATTGATGGAAAAATAGATAGAAAGTCTATAGACCCTTCTCAGGAAAAATTCCAGATTATCTATGACAATTTTTCGGTTGCGACTCTCTCCTATTCGGATTTTGCTCAAGACGTCATAAAGATCAATGACAGAGTAAAAGATATCGAAGCAGTAGTTATCAAAAATAATAAGCCTGCAAAATATATTTTTGTAAAAGGAAATTTCAACTCGTATGTAACCATCAACAACAAATTAAATTGCTACACAGACGGAATCGTCACTTACATTTTTGATAATAAAACCAAGAAACTGAAAAGTACAAATGTTGAGCAATACAGAATCTACAAACTGGAAGATGTAAAGTTTGAAAAAAAGCAGACTGCAATGTGGGATTACGATTCAACACTTGAAGTTCCGGACTTAAAAGAAGCGGGAAATATTTTAGATTATAAAAGTAAAAGATCAACCATTAAAGAATTGAAAGGCGACCAGAAAGATCAAATCGAAATTACAGGCGAAGCTTTACAGAAAAAAGAATTTGCGTTGTTCGGGTACAGATTTTTTGACATTAAAAGCATCTTAAATCTATCCTATGAAAAAGGAAGCAAAAAAACATTGCGTGATTTATTAGAATTCAATGAAATTAATTTTTTAAAGCTAAAGCATAAAAGTGAACCGGATTACAATCAATTAATTCTTTACACCAATTTCTATCCTACAGAATTAAACTTCAGCAACGAGAATGATATTGAAAAAGTGAAATTCAGAACAGATAACAGCAATTATCAGTCAAAATTCTGGGAATCACCATCTTTTCCGAATATGCAGAACGTTTTTAGCTCGTTTTTTAAAGATGATTTAAAAGAGCAACAAAATAAAAAATAAAAAATGTCTATTCGTAAAGGTTTTATTAAATTTGTAGCAAACCAAAAAAACATGAAAAAGTTTTCTTTTCTACTAATTTTCAGCTTATTGCTTTTCACGGCATGTAAGAAAGATCATGTAGATGCTACAAGTACACAAACTTTGCAGTCTAGTATCAATGATATGACTTCTAGCCTTCCAACCATTAAACAGATAAAATTTAATGAAGCTCTTTATATTCTTAAAACATTTGGAGTAGAAGCTGATGGCGATGTAAACGAATTGAAAGCTCTTGGAAAGCTTATTAACGGAAAAAAAGTTCCCGAAATTTTGACAATGGCCGATCAGGTTGCTCAAAAAAATGGTATCGAATGGGCAAGTACTGCCCCGCCTTCATTAGGTGAAATGAATATCTTCGGTGATGAAAAAGCAAAAGAAAGCGATTCAAACGATGTTAAAGCAAGCTCTTTAAGCATCATCACGAGACCTTCTGCAGACGATGGAAATGGCGCAACTGCTATCCAGATCATTCCAAGACTGGTAGATAATGCAGGAAATCCTGTTGCATTTACCGGAGCCGGTCTAGAAGCAACTTTGGAAGTTTTCAGTAATGGAGTAAGACTTTCTACCGCTAAAAACCTGATGCAGGATAATAATTTCAAAGGATTTAACCTGAAATTCTCATCACTTCTTGCTTCAAAAGTGGTTGACAATAAAATTGACATCACGGTTTCTGTAAAAACAACTGCAAAGACTTTCAAAATGTCTAAAATCGGACTGGATGTTAATCCATCTGCTTTAAAAGTTCCTGCACCGCCAAAAGTAGATTCTACAGCGGTAAATCAAGATCCTGCAGTTATTGATCCTAATAATCCTACGACTACAGTTCCACCAACAGGAACAACAGATCCTGCAGCAACGACAACTCCTGCAGCACCAAAACAGCCGGTTGCAGATCCTAAAAATACAGTAACGAAGTTTTTAAATAACGTAAGTTCTCAAAACCTTAAAGCTGCATTTGATGCTTCAAACAATCCAAACTGGGGAAGTTACGAGTCTTTCTCTAACCCCACTTCAGGTTTTGGATCTGTGAAAAATGTAAGCGTTAAAAACATCAGTTCAAATGCTACAAACCCTAATAATGCAAGCGTAAATGCAACTTACGACGTTACCGACAAAAACGGAAAAACAACTTCTTTAAAGGTAACTTTCGGACTTAAAAATGTAAACGGAGACTGGAAAATTTCCAGCTATAAAATAAACCCATAAATGGCTTCAAAAGAACTCATCAAAAAACTAGAAGATACGATTGAGAATATTCCTGATTTTCCGATTCCCGGGATTCAGTTTAAAGATATCTCTCCTATTTTCTTAGATCCAAAACTTTACGAAGATGTTATTAAAGATCTGGTAGCTTTCAGTAAAGGAAAAGTAGATGCAGTCTGCGGAATTGAAAGCCGAGGCTATTTATTCGGAATTGCCATTGCAGTAGCATTAGAAGTTCCGTTTATTTTAATCAGAAAAGCAGGAAAACTTCCTCCACCTATCATTTCAGAAAAATATGATCTGGAATATGGAAGTGCAGTCATCGAAACCCGCGAAGGACAGATCAAAAAAGGACAAAGAATTTTAATTCATGACGATCTCTTGGCAACAGGCGGAACTACGGAGGCTGCTGCTAAATTAGTTGAAAAACAAGGAGCAACAGTAACTCAATTCAGCTTCCTGATCGGTCTTACGGGTTTGAATGGTGATGAAAAATTAAAAAAATTCAACTCCGAGATCTATCATATTTTGGAATATTAATTAATGATACAAAAATGCTTCGACTCCGCTCAGCATGACATCGCTAAAAAATGACCGTTACAATAAAGCAGTTCGTATTAGAGATGTCATGCTGAGCGGAGTCGAAGCATCTTTGATTATAGTAAAAAGCATTATAAAAATACATTTGGAGTAAAGAATTAATAATTAGTTTAATAATACCCTCAAAGTATTTTGTAAATCATTCAGAAACAATTAAATTTGCAGTTCAATTTTTAAGAATTTATGGCAAAACTTACAAAGAATGCTCAGCACGAGCAAGAAGGTAAAGAAACAGTAGAGTTTTTTAAAGACCTTGACAGAGAGGCTTTAAACACAGAAAGGTTTCTTGAAAAATATTCAAAGCCTCTAGGTATTGTTTTTGGCGCACTTGTTTTAGGTGTTCTAGGGTTTTTCGCTTATCAGCAATTTATTGTAGCTCCTAAAAATGTTGAAGCTATGAAAACTTTCCTTTCTGCTCAGAAAAATCTTATGGAAGGTAAAGATAAAGAAGCTTTAGGAGGAAAATCTGCTGCAAACCCGGGTTTTGTAGGTACTTATAACGATTATTCTTCTACAAATATTGGTAAACTTGCCGGATACAACGCTGGTTTATTAAAATTCAAAGAAGGAAAATTCCAGGAAGCTTATGATCTTTTAGATCAATTTTCATCTGATAACAAAACATTGATGGCGATGAAATATGGCGCAATGGCAGATGCAAAATCTGGTCTTAACAAAAATGATGAAGCTTTATCATTATTAGACAAAGCATCTTCTGCATCTGATGATCCTTACACGACTTACTATTTCACAAGAAAGGCAGGTATTTTGGCATTAGGATTAAAGAAAAATGCAGATGCTAAAAAATATTTCTCTGCAATTGACGAAAAATATCAGGACTACGACAACGGAATGTCTGATTCTTATATTGAAATGACTAAATATTACTAAAAAATGGCAACAGTTAATCTATCCGATTACAAGCCACTTCATATAGCTAATGCCGAAGATTTTTCTATCGGCATTGTTTTTTCTGAGTGGAATGATTTTGTAACATACAATCTTCGTGATGCAGCTTTGGAAATCCTTGAAAAAGAAGGCGTAAAAGCTGAAAACATTAAACTTTTCCCGGTTCCGGGAGCATTTGAGCTTAACTATGCAAGCATGCAGCTTTGCAAGGAAAGAAAATACGACGCGGTAATTGCAATTGGTTGCGTGATCCGTGGAGAAACTCCTCATTTTGATTTTGTTTGCTCAGCAGTAGCTCAGGGAATTAAAGACTGTAATATCTTAACAGATACTCCTACTATTTTCTGTGTATTAACAGACGACACAAAAGAGCAGTCTATCGCAAGAAGCGGCGGCGATCTTGGAAATAAAGGGGTGGAAGCAGCGGTTACAGCACTAAGAATGGTAGATTTTAAAAAGAATTTATCTGAAAAAACCGGAAATATAGGTTTCGGACACTCATAATTTTAACATTCGTTATAAATTCATAAAACAAAAAGGGCTATAAGTAATAGTCCTTTTTTTATTGGTAACTCGTTTGTTTTCCGCATCCAAACGGATTTTATCTTCAGATATTTATTTTTTAATGATAAAAAACTCCTAATAATTAAGATGTTTACGGATTTTTTACTAATTGATTGTGAACAAAAAGTATCTTTGCGAAAAATCAACTTATAATTCAGCCAGATGATTACCCAAAAAATTAAACCTTTTTTATATTTAGGTATTTTTTACCTTATCGTTTCATTAGTTATAAGACTCGTCTTCTTATTTCATCCCATCACAACCGCAAGTTTTGGATTTTTTGAGATAATTAAAGTACTATCGATCGGAATTATTAATGACATCTTTGTATTCACCATTGCGAGTGTCTTCTTAGCACTGTACTTTTTATTTCTGTCCAATTCAAAGTATGACAAGCCATACGGACATATCATATTAGGAATACTCGTGCTTATTTTCCTTTACATACTCGTAATTCCAAACAATATTTTCAAACAATACGGAGGCTCAATTGCAGAGATTGCCCTTGCTTTTATTGGTCTAAAAATACTTTTCTTTGGATTAATGCTTTTCTTACCGGGCAAAAGGATTCAGATCAGAAATGTTCTTTACTTCATCATATTGTTTTTGTATTC
This sequence comes from Chryseobacterium limigenitum, assembly GCF_900114875.1. Classification (GTDB taxonomy): domain Bacteria; phylum Bacteroidota; class Bacteroidia; order Flavobacteriales; family Weeksellaceae; genus Chryseobacterium; species Chryseobacterium limigenitum. The sequence goes on along the minus strand of NZ_FPKW01000008.1, from coordinate 81,360 downwards.
GGTAATTATCATTTTCAACGCGGTAAGCGAATATTTCTTTTATAATGAATTTGGCTTGAGATACAATTTCATCGCTGTAGATTACCTAATTTATACCAACGAAGTTATCGGAAACATCATGGAAAGTTACCCTGTTGTTCCTTTATTCCTATCTATATTTGCTGTTGGGCTTGCAATCACATTCTTCATTTATAAAAAAACAAGAAAGGAGCTTCTGGATCTTCCGAACTTGAAACAGAAATTCATTTTATTAGGATCTTTCATTCTATTGGTTGCAGTAAGCTTATTCGGATTAAGTTTTACAACGAAAATTACCTCTCCAAATGTCTTCGCAGAAGAAATTGAAGCTAATGGATTACCTAAGTTCTATTGGGCATTTACTCATAATGAACTTGATTATTTCCAGTTTTATCCTAAAATAGATCAAAAATTAGCCGAAAAGAATTTCTTAAGTGAATTTTCTACTCCGGCTTTAACAAGAAATATTACCTCTGAACAACCTGAATTAAAGAAAAACGTTGTCTTAATTTCCATTGAAAGTCTTTCTGCTGATTTTATGGAACATTACGGAAACACAAAAAAACTGACTCCATTTTTGGATAGTCTGGCTGATAAATCGATGATGTTTACCAATCTTTATGCTACAGGAAACAGAACCGTCCGTGGTTTGGAAGCATTGACGCTTTGTATTCCTCCAACCGCCGGAGAAAGTATCATTAAAAGAGAAAATAATAAGAATAAATTCACGACCGGAAGTGTTTTCAAATCTAAAGGGTATGATGTGAAGTTTTTATACGGCGGATACAGTTATTTCGACAATATGCAGGATTTCTTTGCCGGAAATGGTTATGGAATTGTTGACAGAGATAATTTTAAACCCGAAGAAATTTCTTTTGCCAATGTTTGGGGGGTTGCCGATGAAGATATGGCTAAAAAAGCAATTCAGGTGATGAATGCCGAATCAAAATCAGGAAAGCCGTTTTTTAATCACTGGATGACGGTTTCCAATCACAGACCGTTTACTTATCCTGAAGGAAGAATTGATATTCCGGGAAATGCAAAATCCCGTGAAGGCGGAGTAAAATATACCGACTATTCGCTCAGAAAGTTCTTCGAAATGGCTAAAAAACAAGATTGGTATAAAAATACAGTCTTCGTTATTATCGCCGATCATTGTGCTTCCAGCGCAGGAGATACGGAATTGCCTATGGATAAATATAAAATTCCGGCAATGGTTTATTCTGAAGGATTTATTCAGCCTCAAAAATTTGATAAACTGATGTCTCAGATCGATGTAATGCCGACTGTTTTTGGGCTATTGAATTTTAATTATCAATCTAAATTCTTAGGTCAGGATGTCTTAAAAAGTGAATTTCAGCCTAAAGCTTATATTGCGACATATCAGGATCTGGGATTTGTGAAAGATGATCATTTAACGATAATTTCGCCTGTAAGAATTATCAGACAATATTCTTTGAAACAGAAACCTGGTAAATTATCTCCTCAATTCAATATTTATTATGACGAGAATATTTTAAAAGATCATAATCAAAAGCTTGTTGATGAAACAATTTCCGCGTATCAGTCTACTTCTTATTGGTTAAAAAACAATCAGTTGAATCGTTAATTTTGCTTACAGAAAATATTTTTATTGATAATTTTTCATGTAAATATTTAATGTTAATATTAATTTTATATTTTTAACTTTACGAACAAAATTAAACACATTATGAAATGGACAGACGATAGAGGTGGCAACGTTGAAGACCGTCGCGGAGGCGGTGGAAGTGGCGGTGCAATTGTAGGCGGCGGACTTGGAACTTTAATTATTGCCGCTATCATCTTCTTTCTGGGAGGAGATCCTTCAAGTATATTAAGCTCTGGCAGCATGTCTTCCCCACAAACTCAGACCGAGCAACGAGAATTAAGTGCCAATGACAAGAAAATTGGAGAAATGGTAGATATGATGGGAAAATGGAATATCCTGACATGGGATCAGGTTTTCAAGGAAAATGGCATGACTTATACCCCTCCAAAGATCATTCTTTTTACAGAAACTACTCAATCCGGATGCGGAACTGCACAATCTGCAATGGGACCTTTTTATTGTCCTGCAGATCAGTCTGTTTACATGGATATGAGTTTCTTTAACGAACTACAGCAAAGATTTGGCGCCCAAGTTACCGAATTCACAATTGCCTACGTTTTGGCACACGAAGTTGGTCACCACGTGCAAACGCTTTTAGGAACCACCCAAAAAGTTGATGCCTTAAGAAGAAGCGGAAGATATTCTGAAACCGAAATGAACAGAGTTTCTGTTGCAACCGAATTACAGGCTGATTTCTATGCCGGAGTTTGGGCTAAGAAAACAGATTCTAGAGAGCATATTTTAGAACCCGGCGATATTGAGTCTGCCATTGAAGCTGCACAGGCCGTTGGAGACGATAACATTCAGAAACGATCTCAGGGATATGTGAATCAGGAAAGCTTTACGCACGGCTCATCTGCACAGCGTAAAGAATGGTTTATGAAAGGTTATACTACCGGAGATATCAGACAAGGTGATACTTTCAATCAACTTTTAAAATAAATTGATCCTTATAAAAATTAAAAACCCTGAAGAAGCTCTTCAGGGTTTTGTTTTATTTCAACTCTATCGGATTGCTGTTGTTTTTAGCTTCCTCTTTTATTCTGTCTTCCATTCTCTTTCTCATTTCGGCAGGATTTTGATTTCCGCCACGGCCTCCACCGCCTCCACCTGATCTTGGTGAAGCAATACCACTACCTCCAATTCTGGTCTGAGAAAACCCTCCGCCTTGTTGGCTCATGAATGACATTGGATCAGTTCTGTATTTTTCCTGTTGTTTTAAATAATCTGCTCTTTTTACTTTAATGGTATTCCCAAACTGATTCATTGTCGGGAAATCGGCAATTTTATAGTTTTTCATTAAATCAAAAGAATACTCTCCCTGAGCATCTTCCACTTTTACGATCAACCCTGGAAGTCCCGTAAATTTGTACGGCCCATCCTGATAAGGCAGATCCGTTGTAAACCAAGCCGTCCATTTTCTGCCGCCGAAATCTGTTTCAGCTTTTTGAACTTTATACTCTCCGATTTTTGTGGTTTCAGGAAGGATCTTCCAGGTTAAGGGGCGATCTTCTTCGTAAGAATAATTATCCCGGCCTATTCTGTCTTTAAAAAAAGTCTTTTGATTGATTTTATCTTTTTCTATTGAATAATTAATATTTGAACGCAACCCTTCCATTTGATCTCTGTTAAAACCTCTCGCACCACCGCTTTGAAAGTTTTGCTGCATGATAGAATCTCTTTTCAGTCTGTTTTCAGAATAAAACATAGATTTTTCTGCTGAGATATCCAGATATGCATTTTCGGTCTTTATATCGTTTTTATTTGCTGCATCTGGCTTCATGGTCACCTGATACACAAATCTGTTGGCTTGTGCATAGATGTTCTGCATGAACAGTGCTAAAGCAATGATTCCTATTTTTTTCATTTTAAATTTTATTTTAATTCAATTGGGTTTTGGTTCATACTGCTTTTAAAAGAAGTATTTTCTGTATTAGCGCTTGACATCGATGGATTATTGCCCTCCATTCCTCCTCTGTGAGACATTCCTTCACCACCACCTAAATGATTGCCGCCTCTCATACCGCCCATTCCGGCGCCATGTCTTCCTCCGCCGCCGTTAAAACCTTGCATCCCCTCTCCATTACCACCCAGCCTTTTGTTTTTTACAAATTCCAGCTCCAATGCGGCTTTATCTCCATTAAAGTTTACCCTTGTGCTTAGCTTAGCATCAGAACTAATGGGTTCTTCAAAAGCATTTTTAACGATAATTTTCTTAATAAGATCAAATTTATAATCGCCTTTATCATCTTCTAGCTTCACAATCAGTCCCGGTAATCCCGAAAGTTTGTAGGGGCCGTCAGAAATAGCAATGTCTTTTGTAAACCATGCCGTCCAGATTCTACCTCCAAAATTGGCTACTGCTTTTTGGGACAGATATCCGTTCTGTTTCTCTGTGACATCAGTTATCTCCCATTTTAAAGGTCTGTCTTCCTGATAATAAATTTGCTTCCCGACTACTCTATCATAATAATAAACCTTTTGCCCGGGAATATCTTTAGTAATGTAATATTCAAAAAAAGTAGGCTCAAGATGTTTTTTTATACCAAGCTTCGAAAAATCTTTTTCTCCTTTTTTAATATCTTGTTTTTCGTCAAGTTTAAATGTTGAGAATAAAGAATCTTTAATTAATTTATTTTCACTGATAAACAAAGAATGATTTCCTTTAATATCTAAAAATGTTTTCTCGTTCTTTAAACTCACCAGATTAATCGAATCCGGATTCACCGAAGTTTCATAAATGTATCTTGTAGTCTGTGCGTAAGACATTGTTACTAAAAACAACACTAAAAAAACAAAAAGTTTCTTTTTCATTATTATTTCTTTTATAGATAAAAAATCCTATTCAAAGTTAAATCAAAAACAGAGTTTCCCGATTGGGGATAGAAAATTTATACAATTTTAACATTAACAATCATATCAATAATGAACTTAATAAGATTAGAATCATTAAAATAGATATCTTCAATTTGAGATTGCGGAAATTAGTTCGTATTTTTGCAAGATTAAATCATTCTAAATAAATACAATGATAAAAGTATCAGACCAAGCAAAGGCAAAAGCTATCCAACTTATGACGGAAGATGGCTTCAACCCTGCTGAAGATTATATAAGAGTAGGGGTGAAAAGTGGAGGATGTTCTGGTTTAGAGTATGTTTTGGGATTTGACAATCAAAAAGCAGACACAGATCAAATTTTTGAAGACAATGATGTGAAAATTGTTGTTGAAAAAAAAGCTATCCTTTATTTAGCAGGAACAATTCTTGAGTATTCAGGAGGATTAAACGGAAAGGGGTTTGTTTTCAACAATCCTAATGCATCCAGAACGTGTGGTTGTGGAGAGAGTTTTTCTTTATAATTAGAAGTTAGAAACTAGAGGTTAGAAGTTAGCATATTGCGAAATTTTAACATCTGCATTTTAACATCTAAAATCTATTAAAATGAGTAAATACACTGAAGACGACTTAAGAGTCGATTTAGAAAATAAGAAATATGAATTCGGTTGGGAAACAAAGATCGATTATGAAGATTTCCCGATTGGTTTAAATGAAGATATCGTTCGTGCCATCTCTGCTAAAAAAGAAGAGCCGGAATGGATGACTGAATGGCGTTTGGAATCTTTCAGAATCTGGCTGAAAATGACAGAACCTGATTGGGCAAACATTAAATATACAAAACCTGATTTTCAGGCGATTAAATATTATGCAGCCCCTAAATCTAAGCCAGAACTAGAAAGCTTAGATGAAGTAGATCCGGAATTATTGGCAACTTTTGCCAAATTAGGAATCAATATTGAAGAACAAAAAAGACTTTCAGGAGTTGCTGTAGATATCGTAATAGATTCAGTTTCTGTTAAAACGACCTTTCAGGACACGTTAATGGAAAAAGGAATTATTTTCTGTTCAATTTCTGAGGCGATCAAAAATCACCCGGATCTTGTTAAGAAATATCTTGGTAAAGTAGTTCCTAGAGGAGATAATTTTTATGCAGCATTAAATTCTGCAGTATTTTCTGACGGAAGTTTCTGCTATATTCCAAAAGGCGTAAGATGTCCTATGGAACTTTCGACTTATTTCCGTATCAATCAGGCAGGAACAGGTCAGTTTGAAAGAACGATCGTTATCGCTGATGAAGGAAGTTATGTTTCTTACCTTGAAGGCTGTACAGCACCATCAAGAGACGAAAACCAGCTTCACGCCGCTGTTGTAGAACTTATTGCAATGGATGGTGCTGAAATTAAATATTCAACCGTTCAAAACTGGTATCCGGGAAATGAAGAAGGAAAAGGAGGTGTTTTCAATTTTGTAACGAAAAGAGGACTTTGCGAAAGAAATGCAAAAATCTCTTGGACTCAGGTTGAAACCGGTTCTGCTGTAACTTGGAAATATCCGTCTTGTATCTTGAAAGGTGATAACTCAATTGGTGAGTTCTACTCTATTGCTGTGACTAACAATCACCAATATGCAGATACAGGAACAAAAATGATCCACATTGGTAAAAATACCAGATCAACGATCATTTCTAAAGGAATCTCTGCAGGAAAATCTCAGAATTCATACAGAGGTTTGGTAAAAGTAATGCCTTCTGCAAAAGGAGCAAGAAATTTCTCTCAATGTGACTCTTTGCTAATGGGTAACGAATGTGGTGCACATACCTTCCCTTATATTGAAATTAAAGATCCTACGGCTCAGTTAGAGCACGAGGCAACGACTTCAAAAATCGGTGAAGATCAGATTTTCTACTGTAACCAAAGAGGTATTGATACTGAAAGAGCAATTGCTTTGATCGTCAACGGATTCAGTAAAGAAGTTTTAAATAAATTACCAATGGAATTTGCTATTGAAGCGCAGAAACTGTTGGAAATTTCATTAGAGGGTTCTGTAGGATAGATATATAAGTATTAAGTTTTTATTTGATAAATTCTTAATGTTTAAAACAAAAAATAAAGAAATAGTATTTCATTGATAAGCGTTAGCGCCTTTGTTTAGCAAAGGAGATTAAAAAAATCTTAGTCTAGCCTTGCGATAAATTTAAAAGTATGTTAAATATAAAAAACTTGCACGCCAAAATTGCAGATGGCGCAGAAATTTTAAAAGGTATCAATCTCGAAATAAAACCGGGTGAAGTTCATGCGATCATGGGACCAAACGGAGCCGGAAAATCTACTCTTTCTTCTGTAATTGCAGGAAAAGAAGAGTATGAAGTTACAGACGGGGAAATTCTTTTTCAAGGAGAAGACATCATTGAAGATGCTCCGGAAGACAGAGCGCACAAAGGTATTTTCCTTTCTTTCCAATATCCTGTGGAAATTCCCGGGGTTTCTGTAACCAACTTTATCAAAGCTGCTTTAAACGAAACCAGAAAAGCAAACGGATTGGAAGACATGTCTGCAAAAGAAATGTTAGCGATGATTCGTGAGAAATCTGAGCAATTGGGAATTAAAAAAGATTTCCTTTCAAGATCATTAAATGAAGGTTTTTCAGGAGGTGAAAAGAAAAGAAACGAAATCTTCCAGATGATGATGCTTAACCCAAAATTGGCTATTCTTGATGAAACAGATTCAGGATTAGACATTGATGCGTTGAGAATCGTTGCAGATGGAGTAAATACATTCAAAAACGAAGGAAATGCAGTTCTTTTGATTACTCACTATCAAAGATTGCTTAACTATATTCAACCTGATTTTGTACACGTTTTAGCAGACGGAAAGATCATCAAAACAGGAGACAAATCTCTGGCTTTAGAGCTTGAAGAGAAAGGTTACGATTGGCTTCTTAATTAAGAAGAAAAAGTTTTCAGTTAAGATTTTATCAATTTTAACTAAAAAACAAAGCGGAAAAACCGCAGTATTATTACAATATTCAAATATATAAAAAAGGTGTGATGGCCGAAATCGCAGTAATGGCTTTATACGATCAAATTATTGACAACCACGGTGAATTTTTGGAAGGTCTTCGTCACAGATTTCTGGATGAAGATAGAAAATCTGCTCTTCAAAAGTTTGAAAGCATTGGTTTTCCTACCAAAAAAGACGAAGAATATAAATATACCAACATCAAAGAGATCACGGAGAAAAACTATAACTTTTTCCCGAAAGAAAGTCACAATATCACCAAAGAGCAATTCGACGAACTGCATTTAGGGGAAGAAAATTTTGACTGGATCGTTTTTGTAAACGGTAAACTTCATAAAGAATTATCTAAAGTTTCTATCGAAAATGTAGAATTCTTATCATTTAATTACGCTTTGAATGACGAGAACCACAAAGAAGTTTTTGAGAAATATTTTAATACAATTGCTGACGGAAATTCGGCTTTTACAGATTTAAATCTTGCATATTGCAAATACGGTTTCTTTCTGAAAGTTCCGAAAAATGTAGTGATTGAAAAACCAATCCATGTTTTCTATATCTCTCAAAATCAAGAAGAAAACACTTTCTACAACACAAGAAATTTGTTGATCGTAGAAGATGGAGCAAAAGTGGAAATTATCGAAAGTCACCACAATTTTGATGATACATTTGTATTAACAAATTCTGTAACGGAGATTTTCACGTATCCAAATGCAAAAGCAGATTGGCACAAACTTCAAAACGATAATGATACGTCTTATCTTGTTGACAGTACTTTCGCAAAGCAGGAAAAAGACAGTTTAACAACAGTTAACACGTTCACTTTCGGAGGTAAATTGGTTAGAAATAACCTGGATTTTATTCATAATGGATCAAACATTAATTCATTCATGAACGGAATCACAATTATTGGGAAAGACCAATTGGTAGACCACCACACGGCGGTTCATCATAAGACACCCAACTGTGAAAGTTACCAGAATTACAAAGGTATTTTCAAAGATAATGCGCACGGCGTATTTAACGGAAAGGTTTTCGTTGATAAGATCGCTCAGAAAACGAATGCTTATCAGCAAAATAACAATGTTTTGTTAAACGAAGGAGCTACAATTGATACAAAACCTCAGTTGGAGATTTTCGCAGACGATGTGAAGTGTTCTCACGGCTGTACGGTTGGACAATTGAATGAGGATGCATTATTTTATCTAAGAGCAAGAGGTATTTCTAAAAAAGAAGCGCAGGCTTTATTGTTATATGCGTTTGCAAATGATGCGATGCAGAATATCGATATTGAACCTCTTAAAGAGAAAGTTTCAAAGCTTTTGGCAGAGAAACTAAACGTAGACATAGAGTTCTAAAAATAAATTGATCATAAAAAAGCACTTCAATTTGAAGTGCTTTTTTTATTTAAAGTGGCTGATTTTATTGCTTTTACATGGACAATTCACTTGCGAAGCAAAATTTACCATTCACCTATTTATTTCTTCATCCAAGATTGATTATCTTTTTTATCAGAACGTTTTCTGCCGTTATCAATATTATATGCAAAACCAACGCCTAAAGTCTGCTTTAGCTGCGTTTTTTGAATCTGATTATGATCGTACATTAAATCCAATGTAATATTTGATGAGATAAACTTATTAATTTTCATATTCAGAACAGCGCCGTAAGCAAGAACTAATCTTTCAGGATGATCCAGATAATTTGAAAATACCGAAGCTGTGTTTGTAAGATTAATATTTTCCATCAGTTTCACTTTATAAATTGCTGTTCCCAAGAATCCGAACTGGAAAAGTGAAGAATCTCCGTCATTTTTTAAACCATAACTTCCGGCATATTGTAAGTCTTTATCCAATACGAAAGTCCATCTTGCATTGGCAGGACGAAGCGTCATCGTAAAATTATCATTAGGACGGTACGTTACACCAGCTCCAATATTCACATATCCCGGAGCCATAAAATTGGATATTTTCTTAGCATCCGGATTGTTTCCATCTTCATAACCTCCCGCAAACTGAGTCTGTAAGCTCGCACCTCCGGAAAGATACCAGTTCTTTCTAAATTCTCTTCCGTAGTTTGTTGAAAGATTAATAACGTCCTGTGTTTTTCTTGTGCCGACACCTTTCGTATTATTCTGTCCATAGCCAAGAATTACGATGTTTTCCCAAAGATCTTTGCCTTTTTCGTAGGTCATGTTATAATTAACTCCGGCAAGCCAGCCAACGTTATTGGCTCCTCCGCCTACCCAATTTGAAAAGGCAGCCTGATTCAGCATTAAAGTATTTTGCCCCTGAATAGACCATGCTTTTGTAGTATCCACCACTGGCGCATCAGCTTTTGTTTCTTGTGCAACCGCGCTTATTCCAAGAGAAATGGAAATTAATAATAAACCTTTTTTCATAGTTGAATAATTTTATTAACACAAAAGTATAAATATAATTTTTGTTAAAAAACAAATCACTTATTTTTGACATAACTATTCACCACATAACACTTTATTTGTCTGAACGTTAAATCTGGTTTAATGCAAATCTTAAAGCCCAAACTTAAAGCTACTTAAAAATAAAATGTATTTAAAATTAAAAAAGCAATCCATTTCTGAATTGCTTTAGATCTACCATTTCCAGTATTTTATTTTTTAAGCCACCATTGGCTGTCTATCCTGCTAGATTTTTTTACACCATTATTAAGAGTGTAAGCAAGACCAATTCCTAACGTCTGCTTCAATTGCGTTTTTTGAATCTGATTATGATCGTACAGAACGTCTACAGTTATATTTGAAGATAAAAATTTATTCACCTTTAAATTCAGAACGGCTCCATAAGCAAGAACTAATCTATCTGGATGATCCAGATAATTTGAGAATACGGAAGCTGTATTTGTAAGGCTCACGTTATCCATCAATTTCACTTTATACAAAGCTGTCCCAAGAAAACCGAACTGTAATAAAGAGGAATCTCCGTCTTGTTTCAAACCATAATTTCCTGCAAGCTGAAGCTCTTTATCCAGGACCAAAGTCCATCTCGCATTGGCAGGACGCAGTGTAACGGTAAGATTATCATTTGGCCTATATGTTATACCCAAACCAAAGTTTAGATATCCGGGAGCCATAAAATTGGATATTTTCTTTGCTTCAGGGTTATTTCCATCCTCATATCCAGCTGCAAATTGGGTAAGTAAACTCGCACCACCAGACAGATACCAGCTTTTTGAAAACTGCCTTCCATAATTGGTAGAAACATTAATAACATCCTGAGTCTTTCTAGTTCCGATACCTTGGGTATTATTTTGTCCGTAATTTAAAACAATAATATTTTCCCAGAGATCTTTGCCTTTTTCATATGTAATGTTGTAATCAGTTCCGGCAAGCCAACCAACATTGTTAGCTCCACCGCCGACCCAGTTTGAAAAGGCAGCCTGATTAAACATCAATGAATTTTTACCTAAAACAGACCAGTGCTTTACTGTATCTGCTACAATCGTATCTTTCTTTAATTCTTCCTGAGCTTTTGCATATAATCCAACAGAACCGGAAAGAATCAATAAAAACTTCTTCATTCTTTAAGATTTTCATTTACAAAAATATCAATATAATCATGATTGAAACAAGCCTGTCCCAGCATGAATCTTCTCAACACCGTATTTTTTCAGCATTAACATACTAAAACTAAGCCAGTTTGTAAATTTCAGTGACAAAAAAAAATGTTTAAATTTTAAAACTGATTAAAATCATAGCGTTTTGTCTTAAAATAATTGAGAATCAATAAAATCATCGCCAAATTTTCCGAAATTTATCATTGGCTTTTCATTTGACATAAAATACCCATGTTTAAAAATGTAATTTCCAAAAGAGCTGTCGTAACCCCTTTGCTAATGCTTGCAGCAATGTGGTTCGGCTACTTTTTACAGATGCAGGGCTTTTTTGAAAGTTGCTTTGGAGCGATCATTCCTTTATTACCGGAAGGTTTATTAGGAATCATCACCTCTCCCCTTTTACACGGAAACCTGGATCATATCATAGGAAACTCAATTCCTATGGCAGTGCTGATGTTTCTTTTATATCAATTCTATCCTTTAGTTGCCAATAAAGTCTTTATTTTAGGCTGGCTGGCCACAGGTTTATTGGTTTGGCTGTTGCCTCCGGTTGATATCGTTACGGGCGAATATATTTATACATGTACCATTGGAGCAAGCGGTGTGGTGTATGTTTTGGCTTTTTTCCTTTTTTTCAGCGGTGTTTTTAAATGGGAGATGAAACTTTTGACAATCTCTTTATTAGTCGTTTTATATTATGGAAGTTTAATCTGGGGAATGTTTCCTGAAGAAATGTTCTACAATCTGCAGGAACCAAGCAAAATTTCTTGGCAGGCACATCTTTCCGGCGCGGTTGTAGGAAGTATCATTGCTTTTGCTTTTAAAAAAGTGGGTGAGAAAAAGAAAAAATACATTTGGGAATTTCCTAATTATTACAGCGAAAAAGACGATAAACTTTGGCAGGAATACAAAGAAAACCATCCCGATGATTTCTTAGAATTACCTTATAAAAAAAGAGGTGATATTTGGGATCATTTGGATGAATTAAGAAAAAAATAAAACTATTTTTTTACATTTGCGAGATAAAACAACACAAATGTATTCTGAAGAACAACTCTACTCCATTGCTTTACGCGAATGTAATCTTATTGGTGATATTAATTTTCTCAAGCTCGTCCGGGCATTTGGAACCGCGAAAAACGTTTGGGAAAATGCAAAAAAAGAATATAATAAAGTAGACGGCATTGGCAGAAAAACAGTTTCAGAAATTGGAAACCCTGCTTATTTGGAATTTGCAGAAAATGAACTGAAATTTTGCGAAAACAATAAAATTAAGATAAGATTAAGACATCTCAATCAACTCCCACGATTATTGAATGAATGTGATGATGCTCCGGCTATTCTTTATCAAAAAGGAAACTTTGATGATTCCTTAGAAACAGTGAGTGTTGTAGGAACAAGAAACATGTCGCTTTACGGCAAACAATTTATACAGGATTTTTTTGAAGAAACAAGATCGAACAATTACATTTCCGTGAGTGGCTTGGCGTTGGGAGTCGACAAAGAAGTTCATGAGCAATCTATTCAAAATCAAATAGCTACAGTTGCGGTTTTGGCGCATGGATTTCATCTTTTGTATCCTGCTAAAAACAGAAAACTATCTGAAAAAATTATTGAAAATAATGGCGCTTTATTTACAGAATTCAATTCTTCAAGAAAACCGGACAGAGAAAATTTCATCCAAAGAAACAGAGTCGTTGCCGGAATTTCTCCAGCAACAATAGTTGTAGAAACTGCTTTTGGAGGAGGATCAATAAGCACCGCAACATTTGCCAATAATTACAACCGAGAAGTTTTTGCCCTTCCCGGGAAAATCACCGACAAATACAGTCAGGGATGCAATCATCTGATTTTTCAGCACAAAGCGAGTGCTATTTCAACGATTAAAGATCTTATTAATTCATTAGATTTTAATAAGTCGTTTTATAAAAACGAGGAATTATTTCCACGCAGTGAAGAAAACATTCAATTAACTGAAAATCAAACACTAATCTATAATTCTATTATTAAAAATCCACAAATAAGTTTGGATGATCTTGCTCAGAAAATATCGTTGCCTTCACATAAAATTTTGCCTGTAATTTTAGAATTAGAGCTTTTGGGGAAAGTGAAATCGTATTCCGGGAGACAATTTGCAGCAATTTGAGATTTAACTATTTCTTAATATTGCATTATTTCATACATAACATTTAATTTTCAACAATATTTAAACCTAAATTATGGATTTAATAATATTTCACCCCGTTATTATTAAATTTTCAGCAATTATCAAATAAGGTATTGTGAATTTCGAAAAAAAAATTAAATTTGTTGACAATAATATTCAACCTTACTATATGGAACAATATAATATTGACCAGAAAATTCAGGAGTTTATTGCAAAAATAGAGGCAAAAAACCCTAACGAGCCAGAATTTTTACAAGCTGTAAAAGAAGTTGCTGTGACTGTAATTCCGTTTATTATGACCAAGAAGGAATATACGGGAATGAAACTTCTAGAAAGAATGGCGGAAGCTGAAAGAATCATTATTTTCAGAGTTCCATGGGTTGACGATAAAGGAGAAATCCAGGTAAACAGAGGTTTCAGAATTCAGATGAACTCTGCGATCGGGCCATACAAAGGAGGAATCCGTTTCCATCCTACGGTAAACTTGTCAGTTCTTAAATTCTTAGCTTTCGAACAAGTATTCAAAAACTCATTAACTACTCTTCCGATGGGAGGTGGTAAAGGAGGTTCAGACTTCGATCCACAAGGAAAATCTGATATGGAAGTTATGCGTTTTTGCCAGGCTTTCATGACAGAATTATGTAAACATATCGGTCCTGAAACTGACGTTCCTGCAGGAGATATCGGAGTTGGAGCAAGAGAGATCGGATATTTATTCGGACAGTACAAAAAAATCAGAAACGAGTTTACGGGAGTTCTTACAGGTAAGGGGCTTGCTTACGGTGGTTCATTGATCCGTCCTGAAGCTACAGGTTACGGTGTTGTATACTTCGCTGAGCAGATGCTTAAAACGATCGGTCAAACTTTCAAAGATAAAACGGTAAGTGTTTCAGGTTTCGGAAACGTGGCTTGGGGAGTTATCAAAAAAATATCTGAACTAGGAGGAAAAGTAGTAACTATTTCCGGACCAGATGGCTACATTTATGATAAAGACGGAATCGATGGAGAAAAAATCGATTATCTATTAGAGCTTAGAAATTCAGGAAACAACAGAGCTGAGGATTATGCTAAAAAATATCCTTCTGCACAGTTCTTTGCCGGAAAACGTCCTTGGGAAGTGAAGTGTGATGTTGCCATCCCTTCTGCAACTCAAAACGAGTTAGACTTAGAAGATGCTAAATTATTGGTTGAAAACGGATGTCTTTGTGTAACTGAAGCTGCAAACATGCCTTCTACACTAGATGCGATCAACTATTTCTTAGACAATAAAGTATTATTCTCTCCTGGCAAAGCGTCTAACGCGGGTGGTGTAGCTACTTCAGGATTAGAAATGACTCAAAACTCTATCCGTCTAAACTGGACTTCTGAGGAAGTTGACGCTAGACTGAAAGAAATTATGATCGGAATTCATAAAGCTTGTAGAGACTACGGAAAAGAGGAAGACGGCTATGTAAACTACGTAAAAGGCGCAAATATCGCCGGCTTCGTGAAAGTTGCAGAAGCAATGTTGGCTCAAGGAGTAGTATAAAAATATAAAGGTCGGGAAAATTTCCCGACCTTTTTTGATACAGCCTGTTCTCGGGGTTATAAATGGGAAAAAAGTAAAAAGTGAAAGGAGAAAGCGTTGATTTATTTCAACGCTTTTTTTATTTTTATCTGATTGACAAATATATTTTTTCATTGTAAGTATTCATCAATTTTAATGCTTCTGTTTTCTTTATTAGCATCTTCTATAGCTTTCAAAATAGTTTTGATTTGGTTTTTGTTTATGGCATATTTATTAAAAAATACATATTCAATAGTCTTTGTATTCTTAATATCTTCTAACGGATTCTTTCTAAGTAATACTAAATCTGAATAGTACCCCACTTTTATTTTTCCTGTCTTACTTTTCATCCAATTGCCCGGCGCAACCGTTGCAGAATATATAGCTTGTGAGTTGCTCATTCCGGATTTAGATAAAGATTCCAACTCATTATGAAGAGAAAACCCGGGGACGGAAACGGGTACATTAGCATCTGTTCCAGCCATAATGGGAACTTTATGGTCTACCAAAACCTTTGTCATGATATGTATGGCTTCTACATAGGTTTTCCAAAAAATTAACGACGATCTTCTTGCTCCGAGTTCATCTTTTCCATCATATTCATATCCGTTTTTACCGGGCAACCAACCCATCTTATAAAGCGGAGTTCCTTCAATAATTTTGGGATTGACATATTTTAATTCTACTTCTTTAAGTTTAGATTTTAAATTAAATCTTTGCCCTACAAAACTTTCACACAACCCAACCGTTGAAGTAACACTTATATTATTCTCTTTTAATTTTTTAGCAATCTGAACTGAACGTATTTTTAAAAATGCAAGATATTCTTTGGAATTTTTAGAAATTGGCTTTCCAAACTCATCAATAATTTTAACGGTGAGCTCTTCGATATGAGCTATTTCTTTTTGGCCTGAACTATAAAAGGTTTCTAAATTAACTAAAGGTATATGGCCAATCACCGGAATATTATTTTCTTTAGCAATCTCATTGGTTGTTTTAACCATTTCCGGATTCACAAAACCATACATTTTAATAGCGTCATAGCCTTGTTTGTGAATTTTTTTAATTGCTATTTTAGCATCTTTTTTATTTGAATAGTTGATAGATTTTCTTGTCCAGCCATAATAATAACCCATCAATCCGCTCTCACTATATATTGGTGGAGAAGCAATAAACATTCGCGGACCTAGACCATTTCTTTGAATTGATTTTCGCCATTCTAAAACAACAGGTTGTCCCGCCATTTCTCTGATATAAGTAACGCCATTCGCCAAATATAAAAACAGATCATTTTTACTTTCTTTTAAATGGACATGGCTGTCTACCAAACCCGGAATCAGATATTGATCTTTGCCGTCAATAATAGCAGCATCTTTATTTATAGTTAGATTTTCACTTAATTGAATAATCACGCCATCTTTAATCAGTACATTTTGATTTTTAATAAAATGACTGCAATCTTCTGACAGAACGTTTACATTTCTTATCTGAAGTATTTTAGATGGTTTAATAATTGAAGAAATATCAATATTCTTAGTAGACTTTCCCATGACTTTATTTAATTCATGATCAGCCCAAATAAAAGTACAGATAAGAATACTTAATAATGCCATAACTGAATACAAAATTCTCTTGATCCATCGTTTTTTCATAAATTATCTCGTTTAATTTGAAAAACAAAATAAATACAAAAACTCACTAAAACTATGTAAAAATGGGGATTAGGTACGAAATACGCCGTTTTAGGTACAGAAAAATTACAAAGTCAATAAATGCTCTCTATAATTTTTAGAGACAGGAAGTTCAATTTGAGTAAGAGAAATGGTATCTTGATTTTTCCAGGCCTTAAAATGTGATGGATTTATTAAGTGTGAACGATGAATTTGGATTAAAAAATCAAAATCATTCTGAATTTTTTTAAGCGTACTTCGGATGAGTTTCGTTTTTAGCTCGCTACCATCTATAAAGAAGATCTCAACATAATTTTGCGAATTTGAAACACAGATCAAATCATCTTTTCTTATTTTTAAAATATCCAACTTATTATCTCCTCTAATAATAATATTATCATCTTTTGCAGGAATTAATGTAACAGCATATATTCTTGCCAAAATTATTATAGGTGTAGATATCAAAGCCGATTTAAGAATTATCATCTTAAAAAATGTAAAAAAAGCATATCCTCCATGTAATACCGGACTTTTGTAGAAACAAAAAGTAAACACACAAAAAAGGAATTGAAAGAAAATAAGGCTTGTAATCTCAAGTCCAACATTCCATTTTGAGCGTTTATGATAAAGCTTTTTTTGAAGCAAAGCAAGTACGCCATAACATAGAAATGCAATGAAGCTAAATCCAACACTGATAAGAATCCATACTTTAAAACTTAGCGTTCCATCGTCAAATGGCCTTATAAAAAAAGCAAAGATAAAAAGCCAGATACTGAGGAAGATTCCTATTAGTAAATGATGCTTAATCGACGGGTTTAGTTTTTTCATGCAATAAGAAAATGGCTATTATTTAGTTATTAATTATTTACACATAATTACAAAAAAATCCTGAAACATAACATTCCAGGATTTTCATTGATTACAAGAGACTATTCTCTACTTTGCCTTTTTCTTTTTAGATTTTTTCTCTTCTTTTGTTGCGTCTGCCGACTTCGTAGCCTCTATGCTTGTATCAGCTGTTACCGTTGCTGTCGCATCTGCTGTAGTTGCCGTAGTTGCGGCACCATCTATTGTTGTCGTTGCTGTTGTTGTGCTTGGTGTCGTTGCTGTCGCTCCTTGTGCAGCAGCACCTGAGTTCCAAGATCCTTGAGCCTGAGCTGACGTTTGATTATTAGTCTCCGCCGGCTTTTGAGTTACCGTTTGAGCCGATACAGCGATTACTCCGACTAATGTGAACGCTGCTGTTAAAATTAACTTTTTCATAATATAAATTTTAAATGGTTGTTTAATATTTTTAAAACGACCCACTTTTCATTAATATTATATCTAAAACCTTTATTTAACGTACTTTATAACTCTTTAAGACGAATTGGGATTATAAATTATTTCTCTAAATTTTTCATAATTCTTTCCACAAACTCAAAGGCAGCGGGACAGATTACGGTATTTTTCATCATTAAATCATTGATCTGATAAATCTTTTTACGATCTGTGTGGGGATATTCTCTACAGGCTTTAGGTCGAACATCATAAATTGAACATGTATTATCACCATTCAGAAAAAAACATGGCAGATTTTGTAAAACTTTATCATCATCTTCATCTACACGCAGGAATTTAGCTTCGAAATCAGCAGATTTCATACGAAGATGTTTTGAAATTCTTTCAATATCTTTTTCCGTGTATAAAGGTCCTGTAGTTTTGCAGCAGTTAGCACATTGCAGACAATCTATCTTTTCAAAAACTTCTTCATGGGTTTCCTGAACAACATAATCGAGATTCTTGGGCGGTTTTTTCTTTAATCCGTCCAGAAATTTTTTATGCTCTTTCTGTTTCAGTAAAGCCTGTTTCTTGTAAAATTCTAAGTTCATTTATAATTGCTCTTCCTCTAAAATGGGAAGATCTACTTTTTGATATTCATTAATTTTATCCAAATCTAAAACGGTCGTCAGATTTTCTTTGCTTGGATAATACATTGTGGTAAATTTCGCTCCATAAACAATTTCTCTCGAAACATACGAAGATCGCTGAACCACCGTATTTGAAAACACTTCATCAAATGCACGCACATGAACGATAATTTCAATATTAATATTTTTAAAATCATCTTCAGAGAAACCATAAAATGGTGAGTTTTCGTCTATTTTATGCACAACCGTCCAATTGAGCGCCAAGGTATTGATCTTACCTAATTGAGTATCTAATCTGTAAAAATTATTCTTCGCCACACCATCCTCAATCACTTCAATTGCCGTTGACAAAATAACTTCGGCATCCGTTAATGCATTATTTTTATACGGCGCCAATCTAAACATCAAAGCAGTCTTATCCTGAAAGGGAGCAATTACCGTGATGTCAGAAAATCTCAAATAAGCTCTCGGTCTCGAAAATCTACCGTAAAATAAACCTGTTGCAATGGCAAAGGTAAGCAATCCCAAAAAAGCTTCAAAAGTCGCTACAAGACTCGCTGTAAAACCAACCGGAGCAATTCTTCCATATCCAACAGTAGTAAAAGTCTGTGAACTGAAGAAAAACACATCAATAAATTCATTTAATGGATCGCTTTTATCAATTCCGGTAAGATGCTCTACTCCAATCAAAAAATAGATCATCGCAAAAATGATATTGATCAAAATATACGCAACAATAAGATATGTCAGAAACCGAAATGTCGATAAATTGAGCATCGTATGATACCAGCTTAATTTATTGAAGACATTCACTCCTTTTTTCTGAACATTCGGAAGCCCGTCCTTATTAATGAATCTTCCGGAAGCGCTGCTCCCAAAACCACTATTTTCAGTGTTTTTCTGTCGAATTTTTTGTCTAAATCCTCTTGCCATTTTTTTAAATCATTTTTGTTTTTTAATTGGTTTGATCCTAGATGCTTCAACTCCGCTTAGCATCACAGCGTTATTTTTATTTAATTTAAAAAATCAAACCAATACGCAAAGATAAAATATTGTTTTCATGAAATTTATCAATCCTGCGATTGAATTTTTAAATTGATTTTAAACTAAATTTGAAGTATGAAAAAACTGGAATCAAGAGAAGACATTGAGCATCTTGTAAATTCATTCTATGCTAAAGTCGTTAAAGATGAAACGATTAGCTTTTTCTTTAATGATGTTGCCAAAGTAGACTGGGATAAACACTTACCGAAGATGTATTCGTTTTGGGAAACTATCCTTTTCGGGCAAATGACTTATAAAGGCAATCCTATGGCCGTACACTTCCCCATCAATGAAATGGAAGCAATGGAAAGGAAGCATTTCGACCAATGGCTTGAATTATGGAAACAGACCATTGAAGAAAATTTCGTTGGTGAAAATGCTGATATGGCTATTTATAAGTCTGAAAACATCGCCAAATTAATGGCCTACAAGATGGAAATGGCCAGAAAGCTTTAATTACTAAGGAACAATTACCGTAAAAATATAAGCGGCTAAATTCACCAGCAACACCGTTCCGTAAAGAATATTTGTTTTTCCTCGGCTTAAAGAAAGCATTACAATAAACACCGATAAAGACAGCAAAATAATATCCTTTTTATCCAATCCCAATACGAAAGGAATATCATACATAATACAGACCACAGACACTGCCGGGATCGTTAATCCAATACTTGCTAAAGCAGATCCTAACGCCAAATTCAAGCTCGACTGTATCTGGTTACTTCTCGCAGCTCTTATCGCTGCAACACCTTCCGGAAGCAAAACCACAGCCGCAATAATAACTCCAACCAAAGACTTTGGAGCTCCCACGCTTCGCACCATATCTTCAATGGTTCCTGAAAGCCCTTTTGCCATTAAGACAACAATCACAAGACAGACAACAAGGAAAGCAAAACTGATGGTTGTAGCCATTTTCGTTGGAATATAATGCGAGTCAGAATCTTCATCCGTAATAATAAAATAGTTTCTATGTCTTACGGTCTGAACCATTAGAAAGACTCCATAAATAACCAAACAGGCAATAGAAACGAAGATTAATTGAGCTTTATTATAGAACGGTCCGTTGACGCTTGATGTAAAATTAGGAAGTACCAAGGTTAATATCAAAATAGAAACGATACTTACCAAGTAAGTTGTCGCAGAAGTTCTTGCAAAATACTGTTCATAATATTTCACTCCTCCTATTAAAATACAGATTCCTAAAATACCGTTCAAAATAATCATTACCGCAGCAAAAACGGTATCTCTGGCCAGTGTCATCGCATCATCTCCGCCTGCCACCATCAGCGAAATAATCAATGCAACCTCAATAATGGTGATACAAAGTGCCAGAATAATGGTTCCGAAGGGCTCCCCTACTTTATGAGCAACCACTTCTGCATGATGTACTGCCGATAAAACGCTCCCGGTAAGCAAAAGGCCGGCAATTACATCATAAATAACTCCGCCTCCCATTAATCCGGAAAAGTAATAAATGACCGCCAGAACAGGAAAAATATACGTATAATGTAAAAATTCTTTTAATTTCATAAGTGTCTACAAAATACAAAAAATCTATTGAAATTCAAATATCAAAAGAAAATATTAATCTTATTTTAATGAGGCCAGAGGTAGAAGTCCTGAAGATCCGTCAACATATGAAGCAAAAGTCCGATGCCAATAATCCTGATATTTCCTTTAAAAAAAAGCATCAAAAAATACACCGAAACAGCATAATAAGAATGTAAAAAATGAAAACCTACACTTCCCCTGTTGGGATCAAAAATCGGATTGGCGAATAAATGATCCAGATCAACAAGCATGGTAGCCAATAGAATAAAATAACCCTTTTTCCAGTTTTTACGAAAAAAAATTAACGCAATGAACACCGGAAAAATCAGATGTAAAAAGTAATGCGTACATGTTTTTAATAAAAAAATTTCAGAAGAACTCATTAATAATTAATCATTTTAGGATCGAGGAAATCATATTTATTATCTTAAAATCAAAGGTAAATCGCCTTTCTTAATTTTAAGTTTTATATAATAATCCTGACCTTTATTCCCGTAAAAAATATAGTCTAAATTAGAAATTATCTTTTTCTCTGTTGAATTTAAAGGATTGAAAGATGATAAAAGTAAAGGATTATTTTTGACAAAAATATAGTTTTCTTTTAAATTTGAAGATGATTGCAGTGGTTTTCTGGTTGATTTTATTTCAAATCCGGTTTTATTCTTCACAATCGAATTAGGCTGAAAAGGGATAATCGTGAATTGATTTTGCGCATTGACCCATTTTTTATCTTGAAAATATTGCCAAGCTTTTTCCGGAGCCAAACTTTGAAGAGCAATCACGTAATTAGGCTGAATAATTTTCTGGAAGCTCTTTTTTTCAACTTCATTAAAGTCATCATCATAGCCGTAACTTACAATAGTATCATTCACCTGCTCGAGTTCTGCAGTTGATTTTACATAATTAATTTGCGAAGAATCGGCAATGCTTTTATTGAAGAATTGAGCGTATTTTTTAATATTTTGAGCATCCAATTCCATGTCTAAAAAGGAAGTTTTTTGCTCTAGTTTAGAGATAATTGATGTAAATTCTTCCGAATTTGATTCATTTTTAATTTCAATATCATCAGCATTCAATTCAATCGAAAAATTCCGGGTTCTATCACCGGAAATAAAGGAAATACTTCCTAAAGTATCATGAATAAAGCTATCCGAATTAAAATTATCTTTTTCTGAAGATTGAGAAAGTTGCTGATCTATATTTCCAAAAGCTAAATTAGAAGTTCCAAAAATACATTTGTCCCCTTCAATCTTAATATAAATCTGACCTTTTTGAAAGATATTTCCCCCGTTGTTTATAAAACTCTCCTGTTTTAGAAATTTTAAAAATTTCTGCGGATCTTTAAGCTCAATCACAGAATACCAATCCGAGAATTTGGAACTTTTGATGTGGAAAATTTGCAAAAAATCGGGGATTTTCATCCCCGAATCTTGTAATGAAATTTTGGTTTCACTTTTATTTCTGCCCCCAAACCATTCTGAAGGATTTACTATAAAGTTGGAAATATATTGTCTCGTCAGTTTTTTTACATCAATTAAAACGATGGCATCGGCATTTTTTGGGACAAATTTCAATGTTTTGTCTTTATGATAAAACACAAAATAAACAGCAATACCGAGCAAAAGAACTAACGGAACAATAAACTTCTTCTTATTCATTGATTATAATGTTTTCAATGTTTTTTCAGGCTCTTCCATGATTTTATAAATATCATCGAACAAATCGAAGAAATACATCAAACTGTTTTCAGACAAATCTTTAATATTATAATCCATTTCGGTTTCTATGCTTTCGCCCTTCACTTCAGTTTTATAATATACTTCGCCAATATTTTTTCTTAATAAATCCAGCGTTTTTTTCTCGGAAGTACTTTTGAATTCTTTTTCCATTCCTACCAAAAGTTTCTGGATATTCAGTCTTCCTGATAAAGGATATTTAGCAGATTCTTTTGCCCATTTTTTAGATATTTCAGACTGATCTTTCGGGATAATATTATCCGTTGAGGTGGTAAGATATACAATTCCGTCTTTTACGGTAAAGAACAATTGATCAAGATATCCGCTGTCTTTTTTGTCTTTAAAACTATAAAACTCTCCGTTTTTCGTGAAGTTTTTCGCTGTATTTTTATTCGTTATTAATAAATTAAAGACGCGATTCCAATAGCCTTCATTTTCTGTTGCAAAGGCAAAAACGAAATTAGGAACCATAATATCTTTTGTTTTCTTTACTTCTTTTTCGTTGTAATCTTCGTCGTAATCGTAATCTGTGTAGTCTACTTTTTTAGATTTCAGTTCATTTAAAACAAAAATTCCGTTTCCTGGTGCTATTTTGGCAATGGCTTCTTCATCCAGAACAATTTTCATGGTTTCCATCATCAGCTCAACTTCTTTCTGATATTCTGCGTCTCCAAGATCTTTGAACAGACTGTAAATCATATCAAAACTCTTAGCTCCATTGATGTTAACAGCGTAATAACCAATACTTTTATCATTAATTAACGCGGTCAGTTTCTTATTCTTTTTGCCTTTGTAAACATCAGCAACACTTTTCTGAACGTTGGCGTCTTTATGCTGATAATTGTTGACCAGTTTTACTTTGTCTTTGTCAAAATACAGATTGTATGAAGAGTTTGAATTGTAAGCTTTCTGAAGAAACTGAGTAAACTCCAAACGCTTCATCGTTCTCCCGTAAATCCCTTCATTAACGATCTTTCCGTAGTCTGTGTACACAAAAACATCAGAATTTGCATCACGGAAAGCCAGCATTTGCGAAGGAACTTCAAGTTCTAAATTTGAATTAAAATACTTATCAAATGAATCTTCCGCAAGCTTTTTCACCACTTTGAATTTCTCAATTCGTATAGAATCCATCTCTTTTTGATAGTCGGAATCTACTGCATATTCTTCATTTTCCATATCCTCTTCATTTTCCGGAGGGCTAGCTACTTCAGCTTCATTTTCAGAATATTGTGTGTCCGTTGCACCTTTCTTTTCTTTTGGATATTCATGATGTTTTTCAAGATACTTGATGTCTTTCTGAATTTTCGCAATTTCCGTATTATTCTCCTTTATATTTTCTTTTAAAGACTGAATATCCTCCTTCAAATATTGAATTTCTTCCTTATAATCAAAAGGCTTTTCGGGTTCTTCTGCGTATGCGCTGTCTACAACGGCCGCAGCACTGTCAACCACCGCCATTGCGCTGTCTACAACAACTTCATCGGCCCAATCATCTTTGTGAGGTTTATTGTAATTGATAACGCTTAAAACAGCACGATCGCCATTCCACGCAACGAAAATATCATCATCGATATCTACGTAAGAATATTTGTTTTTCTTAGAAATTTCCAATCCTTTTTTCTTGGTTGAATTAATGAATTCAAGAAACTTCTCTTTATTATCCAAGATAAAATGAGCAGTATATGATTGCACGGAATCATTGAAAGTTCCGTAATGATATTGCGTTGCGTCGTATTTAATCCCTGTTTTAGAGAAATCGTTCCAAGACGGTTTATCTTTATTGTCTTTGTCTTTTTTATTCTTTTTCTGGGTAATTTCCTTTAAAAAAGGGTTGAATTTGTCCCAGTTTATTTTCTTATTAAGCTGTTTTCCGTTGATTTCCATGTAAAATGCGGCATCATTGGGAATTTTCATCTTTTGTTGTGCAAAAGCCAGTACGAAACCGAAAAGTAAGAGCGTAATTTGTTGTGTTTTTTTTAAAATAGATTTCATGGTTTAAATTTGAAATTATTGGAAAAGGATCGTATTTTGTATTTGTTTCTTTTGAAGAATAAAATCTAAAACATTGGCTTCAAGTTTCAACGCCTTTTTATTGGACGAAAGCAAATAAGAAGAATTGGTTTGAGATTTTATTGCGTTTTCGAACTGCAAGACAGACGTATATTTGGCATTATTAAAGACCTCTTTATCTGCCGTACTCATCTTGTCGTAATCTGTTTTAAATGTATTGATCTTGTTTCTCGTAAATGATTTCCCCAAATTTTGACTGTAAATCTGTGTAGGAATCATTTTCCCAAGAATATTTTTAGCCTTTAATTGTTCTAATCCGGCGTTGATATTTTCAATTTTCTTGAAATTACAGCTTAGTTTAATGATATAATTATCAAAATCAACACTTGTTTTTACATTGCTGATTCCCGGAGTAGCTTTAAAAATCCTTGAAGCTTCATTGATTTTACTTTCAATTTTAGGCTTTTTTGGAACTTTTTTGCCGTTTATTGTTTCCATTTTAGAGATAGAAGCAAGTCTGGTTTTGCTTTTACTTGCGTTGAGGATAACGGTATACTCTCCTGTTCCATCAGTTTTTACATTAACTTTATCGATGATATCGAAACAGCTTGTTAACAATAATAATGGAAGAAAAAGCATCAACCGCCTGAGAATAATTTTCATGACTTAGTTTTTAAAAAGCAAAACTACTTAATTCTAATGTATTAAGTAGTTAAATTTTATATTCTGCCTTTAAGATAATCCTGTCGCACTTCTTCATCCAACTTTTCGATTGAATATCGCAGGCAGGTTCTTGGCATTTCTTTATAGTATTTATTTAAATAATTGATGAGTTCTGTTTCATTTTTCTCGCCCATTTCTCTTAACAGCCAGCCGTTTGCTTTATGCATGAGATCATGAGGATGCTTTAAATTATTGGTTACAAATTCTTTAGTTAAATGAAATTCACCCTTTTTCACGTAATGCATTGTTCCGACAACGGCAATTCTTTTATGCCACATTTCATCGGAAACAGAAAGCGTCTTTAACAATTCTTCTCGCTGATTTTCAAAAGCATACCGCCCTAAGATCTTATAACAGCTCGAATCAACCAGATCCCAATTATTGACGTATTGTAAATGATTCAGATAGAATTCAACGATCTCTTCCTTCACTTTTGGATCTTTTGTTTTTTCAAACTTAGAAATTAAAATAAATAATGCTGTTAATCTATGTTCGTGGTATTTCGAAGAAAGCAATTCGCTGAGTTCATCTAAGGAAATTTTAGGATAATACTCTTTGGCAACACTTCTTTGATCAGGAACTTTTACGCCTAAAAACAAATCACCTTCTCCATATTCTCCTTTGCCAGTTTTGAAGAATTTTGGGAAAAATGCTGCTTTTTCAGGAATGGATAAAACGGCTAGTGCTTCCTGTATTTCTTTAACAATCTTACTCATTGATATTTAAATAATTAATGACTTTCATCTGAAGTAATATTTCCCAACTCTCGTTCTTCTTTTGCAATCTTATTAGGATTAGCCACTTTTGCAATAGTAAGTCCCTGAACGATAATTGAAAACACAACTACACAGTAAGTGATACTTAAAATAATTTCGCTGTATTCACTTTTTGGGATAGACATCGCCAAAGCAATGGAAACACCGCCTCGGATTCCTCCCCAAACCAACACTTTCACGGTTTGTGGACTAAAAGTGGTTTTCATCAATTTGGTAGGCCCCCAAATGGAAATTACTCTTGCCAATAAAACAATTACAATTGCTGCCAGTCCGGGAACAATAAAATGTCTTAAATCCTTGATCATCAACAATTCAAAACCGATGAATAGGAATAAAACGGCATTCAGGATCTCATCAATTAATTCCCAGAATTTGATCAGATAATCCTGAGTGATGGATTTCATTTTAAATCTTACATTAAAATTACCCATAAATAATCCCGCCGCAACCATCGTCAAAGGCCCCGAAATATGCATTTGTCTTGCAATAAGATAACCGCCCATTACCACAGAAAGCGTTACCAAAACGGAAATAATATAGTCATCCACCTCACGCATTAATCTGGAAGTTACCCAACCCAACACGATTCCTAAGAACAAACCTCCTCCGGCTTCTTTTAATAATAATAAACCTATGCTTTCGATCCCCAAATCAACTTCTTTTCCGATTGCCAACTGTAATACTACTGAGAATATCACAACCGCCATACCGTCATTAAAAAGAGATTCTCCGGCAACTTTAGTTTCCAATGATTTTGAAACCTTGGCCTGTTTTAAAATACTTAGAACAGCAACCGGATCAGTCGGTGAAATCAAAGCTCCAAAGAGAAGACAATATATAAACGGCAAATTGATTCCTAGAAAAGGCAGAATATAAAACATCCCAAACCCGACTACAAAAGTAGAAATAAGCACTCCTGCAGTTGAAAAGATAACCACTGGCCGGAACTGCTCCTTGAGATCGTCTATATTAATATGAATTCCTCCCGCAAAGAGAAGGAAATTAAGCATGGCTCCCATCAGAACTTCTGTAAAATCGATCCCATTCATCAGATCATAAAGATGCCAGAACGTTCTTGGTAAAAAAGTTTCTCCAAAAGAAACCAAAATAATAGAAACCACTATGGCAATCACCATAATCCCGATCGTGCTCGGAAGTTTCAAAAACCTGTAATTAAGATATGCGAATATTGATGCTAAAACGATTAAAGCTGAAAATGAATAGTATAACTCCACTAAGTTGTTTTTAAATTAAAAGTCTAAATAAAGTACTTTGATATAAATTTTACTGTCTTCTTTTTTCCAAATATCCATCATTCCGTCTTTTAAAGCTTTAGAACCTCTCGTGTACTCCTGTCCTATATTCAGCATATTCCGAAGAATATACTCATCTCCCACGCTGTTTACAGCATAAGCCGTTTTCTCAGATTTGCCGTCTCCGGAAGCCTTCATTGCGTCTGCAAGCAAACGGAACTGTCCCAAATGATGGGTGAAGTTACTCCCATCTTTCAGAGAATCGTACGCGCGCAGCAAAATAAGAAGAACATCCAGATTGGTCGGATCTTTATCATAAAGAACCTTACCTAATTTTATGCAATCCTCAAAATTTTTATCCTTGAAAGCTTCTGCAAGCTTCTTAAAATCATCATCTGAAGTAGAAATTTTATCTTTCCTGAAATTTCTTCCATAGTAAAGATATTGTGCTTCTATACTGTCTAAAGATTTGGGATATCCCTTATATTTAAAGATCAGTTTTTCGTAGTTATACGGAGACTGAGTATTCGTAAGGCTTTTTTCGATACTTTTGAAATCGATCTTTGATTTTTGACTAAAACCAAAAACCGACACAAAAAGAAGTAAAAGGAAAAAGTGATATTTCATTACTCGTTGGTTTCTTCTTCCTCATCATTTTCGAAATATTCGAAAAGAAAATCATTGTAAGGAAATCTCGCAATATGAATTTTCATCACCTCATCGTAGATCATCTTTTTCATTTCCGGGAAGTTTTCCTTCGTTAAAGCCGAGATGAAAACAGTTGGATGCTTAGATTTTCCCATCCATGTTTTCTGCCATTCCTCTAATGAAACATTTCTTTTTGTAGATGGCGTTAAATCGTCATCATCTTTTTTATCATAACTGAAATCATCAATTTTATTGAAAACCATGATCATCGGTTTTTGATGCGCATTGATTTCCATTAACGTATGATTTACAGATTCTATATGATCTTCAAAACTTTCATGAGAAATATCTACAACGTGAATCAGTAAATCTGCTTCACGAACCTCATCAAGAGTTGATTTAAAAGATTCAACAAGCTGAGTTGGTAATTTTCTGATAAATCCTACCGTATCTGTCAATAAGAACGGTAAATTTCCTATCACTACTTTTCTTACCGTAGTATCCAGTGTTGCAAATAATTTATTTTCAGCAAAAACATCAGATTTCGACAAAGCATTCATCAATGTAGATTTTCCAACATTGGTGTACCCTACCAAAGCAGCACGAACGACCTTCCCACGATTGTTACGCTGGGTAGCCATCTGCTTATCTATTGTTTTCAGTTTATCCTTCAACAAGGAAATTCTGTCACGGATGATACGACGGTCGGTTTCAATCTCAGTTTCCCCGGGACCTCTCATCCCGATTCCCCCTTTCTGACGCTCCAAGTGAGTCCACATTCTTGTCAGTCGAGGTAAAAGATATTGATATTGCGCCAATTCAACCTGAGTTCTTGCATAAGAAGTCTGCGCTCTTTGGGCAAAAATATCAAGGATAAGATTGGTTCTGTCCAGGATTTTTACTTCTATTTCTTTTTCAAGATTTTTAAGCTGAGACGGAGACAATTCATCATCAAAAATGATGGTTCCGATCTCATTTTCCTTTACGTATTCTTTTATTTCCTGAGCTTTCCCACTACCGATGAAGGTTTTGGAATCAGGCTGAGTTAATTTTTGAGTAAACCTTTTTTGTACGGTAGCTCCAGCTGTGAAAGCCAAAAACTCCAATTCATCCATATATTCCGTAAGCTTATCTTCGTCCTGGTTTTGAGTAATAACACCCACCAAAATAGCTTTTTCGTAATTATGTTCTTTCTTGTCTAGCATTAAATTCTGTCTATGTTTGTGAGATTTACAAGTTACCATTTTCAGAAGAAAAAACAAAATCATTTTTCATATATCAAAAGATTTTAATGTTAAAGCTGTTTAAATTAAAATATTCATAATTAATCCCAATCCGCAGCTACAAATTTCATTGAATTCCCTTCATTATTGGACAAGGTAAGAAAATGCCCTTCAACCGAATATTTCGTCATATTTTGAAAACTTTTTAAAAATTTGGTTTCCAAGTCCATATTCTGACATGCTTTCATCGTACTTCCGACTCCGGAAATCTTCACTTTCCCATTGTTTTTAAATTCAGAAGAGAAAGACATATTGTTGCACCCCATAAAAGCTCTTCCACGGATTTTACCGTTTTCCTGATTAGCAGTTAAATTAATCTCCGCTTTATTCTTAATTAATTCATTTTTAGTGAAATCACCAAAAGAAATCAGCATCCATTCTCTTTGAATATGCGGATCTTTAACCTGTACTGTAGAGCAATTAAATATTAAACCTAAAAACAAAACAGTAAAAACTGAGAGCAATATTTTTTTCATACATTCCAGAATCCCATTTTCATACCATTCAGAGGCAGAATCCCATAAAAATTAGTAAATTAGCGACACAAAAATTATTATATAAAATGAAAAGACTATTTCTACTATTCACTTTCTTGTTGGGCTTCGCTCAGATGAGGGCGGATGAGGGGATGTGGCTGTTAATGCTCATCAAAAGATTAAATGGTGTTGACATGCAAAAAGAAGGTTTGCATTTAACCCCTGAAGAGATTTATTCAGTAAACAACTCAAGCATGAAAGACGCTATCGTAAGTTTCGGTGGTTTCTGTACTGGTGAGATCGTTTCTGACAAAGGACTTATTTTCACAAACCACCACTGTGGTTACGGCGCTGTTGCAGCAGCTTCAACTCCGGAAAAAGACTATTTGAAGAATGGTTTCTGGGCAATGAAGCAGAAAGATGAGTTTAATGCAAAAGATCTTTATGTAAGATTTTTAGTTAGAATGGATGATGCTACGCAGAGAATCAATTCTAAATTAAACAATAAAATGACCGGAGAAGAGAGAAAAGCTGTGATTGATGCTGAAACTAAAGCAATCCAGACTGAAAACTCTGAAAACGGGAAATATACCGTAGTTGTAAAAGATTTCTTCAACGGAAACGAATTTTATTATTTTGTTTACCAAGATTATAAAGACATCAGATTAGTAGGCGCACCGCCATCTTCTTTAGGGAAATTCGGAGGTGATACAGATAACTGGGAGTGGCCAAGACATACAGCAGACTTTACTGTTTTCAGGGTGTATGCTGATGCTGCAGGAAATCCTGCGGAATTTGCTCCAACAAACGTTCCTTTAAAGCCTAAACATTTCTTACCTGTTTCTCTTAAAGGAGTTAAGCCAGGTGATTTCTCAATGATCCTAGGTTACCCGGGAAGAACAAACCGTTATTTGACTTCTTACGGAATTCAGCAAATGGTTGGTAAAGATTATCCGGCTTGGGTTGAGGCTTCTAAATTAGCTATGGACATCATGAAGAAGTACATGGATAAAGATAAAGGAACTCAATTGAACTATGCTTCTCAGTACGCTTCTGTAGCGAACTACTGGAAAAACAGACAAGGAACAATTGATGCTGTTATCAAAAACGGAACAATTACAGACAAGCAAAAAGTAGAAGAAACATTCAAAACATGGGCAGTACAGCCTGCAAACGTAGCAGAGTATGAAACCGTTTTAGATGATATCGGTATTTATTACAAGCAGGTTTCTACAAGAAATGTTGAGAGAAATTATATGTCTCAGCTTTCAAGAAACTCAAAATACATCAGCCTTGCCTACCAGCTAGGTGCTGTACTTAAAGCTTACACTGCTCAAGATATGCAGGGAAGACTGGCTATGAAGCCAAAAGTAGATGCCGCTGTAAAAGCTGCTTATGAAAATATCAACACCAACCTTGAAGGTGAAATGTTGAACTCTATGGTTAACCTTTACCAGACAAAAGTAGATAAAGATGTTGCTTCTGCTACAATTATGGGATTAGATGCCAAGAACTTATCAAACGTTGCTTATTCATCTATCTTTGCTAACAAAACTTCTGCTACAAACTTTGTTTTGCACCCGGATGCTTTAAAATTAGATGCAGATCCGCTTCTTAAGATCGCTAACGGTGTAGCAACAGACCAAAGATTGTCTGGAGAGAGATTCTCTAAAATTGATGACAATTTTGCTAAAAACAACCGTTTATTCTTAGCTGGTTTAATGAAAGCTATGCCTGAGAAAAAATTCTATCCGGATGCTAACTCTACAATGAGATTAACGTACGGAACGGTAGATAAATTGCCAATCAGAACAGACAGAAACTATTTCGGTGTTACTGATAACTATTATACAGATATGGCTGGTCTTGTGGGTAAATACAAGAAAGGTGACGAAGAATTTGACCTCCCGCAAAGAGTAATTGACCTTTACAACATGAGCGACTTCGGTCAGTATGCTGATGCTAAAGGTTACATGCCTGTAAACTTCTTGTCAAACAACGATATTACCGGTGGTAACTCTGGTTCTCCTGTAATTGACGGAGACGGAAACCTTATCGGTATCGCATTCGACGGAAACAGTGAAGCTTTAAGCGGTGACATTGTTTTCGAACAAGAGTGGCAAAAAACGATCAACGTTGACGTTCGTTTCGTTCTTTGGACAATCGACAAGTACGCTGGTGCAAGAAGACTGATCGACGAGCTAAAATTAGTAAGAGACGAAAACACTCCTGCTGACACAAAAACTAAAGCAGCAAAACCTGAACACGCAAAAACGTCAGGTAAAAGCAAAAAATAATCTTCATTGAATATATTTTTGAAAACCGTGAAATTTTATTTCGCGGTTTTTTTTATTGTTAAATATTTAAAGTTGAATCAATTAAATAAATAAAAAAGAAAATAATATAATTTTTTTGTCAGGTTTTTAAAAAGATGCCGTCTATAGTTGTAAGAATATAATTATAAAAAAAATATTATGAAAAAGAACATCTTTAGAATTGCTTTATTAGCAACAGCTATTATGACAACATTCGCACTTACATCTTGTGATAATAATGATACGATGGAAATGCCTTCAACAGAAAAAACCATCACTTTTGAGAATGTGGTAACGCCAAAAGATTTTGTACAAAGCGGAAGTTTTCAAGGGACAGGAGCTCCTATTATCACGCCGGGACAATCTGTTTCTATTAAATTTAGTGCCGGAAAAGCACAGTCACTCATGTTTGCCACTATGTATGGAGCTTCACAAGATTGGTTTTTTGCCTCCCAACAACCCGGAATCAAGTTATTCGATAATAATGGAAATGCTATTACAGGAGATGTATCTTCACAAGTTCTTTTGTGGGATAATGGTACAAAAGACAATACTTCAGGACAGGTAGAAAGCAAGCCTATTGCACAAGTTCCTGGTGTAAATGCTTCTCAACTCATGAAATTGAATCTTGCTTTTGACGATGTATCATCAGAATTCACCTTAACAATCACAAACACCTCAGGAGGTACAGCAAATGCAACACCCTTCTCACCCGGAGTTTGGGCAGTTTCCAATTACAACGGTTCACAATTGTTAAATTCTGCACCTTTTTTCACCCCAAATGCTATGTCAAATCCTGAAATTACAGATATTGCACAAATGGGAAATATCTCCAAAATGACAACAAAACTAAATGCCAATACCGGAATTATGACCGGACTTTCACCCGCTTTGGTTGTTGTTTATAATGGAGATAAAAATCCAATTTATGAATTAGGCCAATCAGATGCGGGTAAAGGATTAAAAGAAATCGCTCAAATGGGCAATGTAACCCAACTTCAAAATAGTTTAAAATCCTTACCTAATATAAAAGGAGTCTATATTGCAGGTAATACACCGGTAGCACCTGGCAGCAAAGTTATGACTAAATTTCAATCAAGTCCGGGAGATAAAATTGCTTATGTAACGATGTTCGGTTTTTCTAATGACTGGTTTTATGCCAATGAACAAAGTATTGATGCCAATACAAAAGGAGATTTAACTTCAAAAACAGCATTGTTTGATTCAGGAACAGGTATCGATCAATATCCGGGAGCAGGAAATCACCAGGCTTTATTTGGAGGAACTCCACAAGCTGAAAGTAAAGTTATTTCTAAAGTTGGAAATCAGTTTCCGAATCCTAGTGTTCAGAATGTTTTGAAAGTGACTATTAATTAATCTAAAAAAACATTCAAAATCAATAATAAAAACCGTCTCGCAATAATAAAAAAGCGAGATGGTATTTTCCTTTTTTGAAATCGAGAATAAAGATTCTTCAACTAAATATTCCAAAACTCTCGGTCTAAACTTCTATACTGTATAGCTTCAGAAATATGATGAGACAAAATATTCTGCGACTCTTCCAGATCGGCAATCGTTCTGGCTACTTTTAGAATTCTGTCGTAGGCTCTTGCGGAAAGATTGAGTTTTTCCATGGCTAATTTGATGAGATTAAATGAGGATGAGTCAAGCTCACAAAACTTTTCAATTTCTTTTGGCCCAATTTGAGCATTGTAGCTAATTTCCAAGTCTTTATATCGTTCACCCTGAATCTCACGGGCAATTAAAACCCGTTTTCTGATGTCTTCGCTTTTTTCGCCTTTTCTTTTTTCTGCGAGCTGTTCAAATTCAACTTTCTGAACTTCAATATGAATATCAATTCGATCCAAAAGCGGTCCGGAAAGCTTATTCATATACCGCTGCATTTCGTAGACAGATGAGGTATTGTTGGGATCATCAGGAAAAAATCCGCTCGGACTTGGGTTCATGGAGGCTACCAACATAAAGCTTGCAGGGTAATTCACCGTAAATCGTGCTCTTGAAATGGTAACTTCGCGATCTTCCAAAGGCTGCCTCATGACTTCAAGAACGGTTCTTTTAAATTCCGGCATTTCATCTAAAAATAAAACGCCGTTATGAGCGAGAGAAATTTCTCCGGGTTGAGGATAACTTCCACCGCCGACTAATGCAACATCTGAGATCGTATGATGCGGTGAACGGAAAGGCCGAACCGTCATTAAAGACGTTTCTGTTCCCATTTTTCCGGCTACAGAATGGATCTTTGTTGTTTCTAAAGCCTCTTTCAATGTTAAAGGAGGTAAAATACTCGGAACCCTTTTAGCCAACATTGTTTTTCCGCTTCCGGGAGGTCCGATCAGAATAATATTATGACCGCCTGCTGCGGCAACTTCCATGGCACGTTTTGCGGTTTCCTGACCTTTAACTTCAGAAAAATCAAAAGGAAACAGATTAATTTTATCCTGAAATTCTTTTCGGGTATCTAAAACTACTTTTTCAAGAGGTTTTCCTTCATTAAAAAAATCAATAACTTCTTTGATATTTTCAACCCCATATACATCAAGATTATTAACAATAGCAGCTTCACGGGTATTTTGTTTAGGTAAAATAATTCCTTTAAAACCTTCTTCCCGCGCCTGAATGGCAATCGGAAGAACCCCTCGGATTGGCTGCAAGCTTCCATCCAACGAAAGTTCGCCCATAATAATATAATCCTGAATATTTTCAGCTAAAATCTGATCTGAAGCTGTTAAAATTCCAATAGCAATACTCAAATCATAAGCTGCACCTTCTTTCCGAAGATCTGCGGGAGCCATATTAATTGTGATTTTCTTTCCGGGAATCTTATAGCCCACGTTTTTCAAAGCAGCGGAAATTCTGTAACTGCTTTCTTTGATGGCATTGTCGGCAAGTCCTACCAGATGATAGCCCACCCCACCCGTATCTACATTCACTTCAATAGTAATAGTCTGCGCCGCGACACCATGAATTGCACTTCCGTAAATTTTGATCAGCATGATTGTGTTTTACGGCAAAAATAATTAATATTTTATTTTAGAAAATGGATCGTTTAATTCATAACATTTAGCTTTAACCATTATTATCTTAAAAAAATAAATCGGCACAGAAGTAAATTCTGCACCGACCTAAACATAAATTATTAAAAACTAACTATTACTTCTTTATAAATTTGTTTTTATAAACCTTACCGTCTAAAGTTTTAGAAACAATCATGTACGTTCCGGGAACAAGAGTACTGACGTCTATGGCAACATTATACTGATGGTTATTTCTCTGTAAAACAAGCTTTCCGGACATATCGATGACAGAAACAGAACTGTATGCTTTATCAGACTCTTTTCCGATGTATAAGAATTGTGTTGTCGGATTTGGGTATAATGTTAAAACGTTTTCCTTTGGTTTCGTCTCGCCAGTTCCTAAAGTACAAAAGCCAAAATTTCCGAAATTAAGCTTAATAAAAGCAATATCGCTCAACATTTCACATTGGCTGGGGCAATATTCTGTACAGGCATAAAATCCATATTCTCCCGATGCACTTGCAACATAGGAATCTCCCATTGCTCCTGCGATGATACAAGGATCTGTTGGCGAAGGAGGATTATTACCCGGAAGACATTTAAACCAAGTATGATTTCCGTACACTGCCGGGAATCCGTTGTTAAGCTGTACCGTTGCCCCCTGACAAACATTGTATTCTCCGGGTTGTACCTCTTCATAAGTTCCGGGCGTAAGATCTACCATCATAAACGGAAGCCCATAAGCATATCCGTCGGCAAGAATAGCAGGACTTTCTGCCGTACAATCACCGTCTGTGACCTCGACCTTAAAATTATACAGCATATCATCGTTTCCATTAATCGTTAAGGTCTGTGATGTAGCCCCCGAAACCGGAACCCAAGGATTCGGATTGGGAGATTGCCAGTTCCACTGCTGTCTGTACCATTGATAACTGCCATAAGCCTGCGTCGTAGAAAGCGTTTCTGTTTCTGTATTACAAAAAACTACGCTGTTCTGGAACATCGTCCCAAGTCTCGGGCTTGTGATTGTGGGTGTACACTGAGCCTGTATTTTTACAATGCTCAGGAATAGCCAAAATGTTAAAAAAATTAGTTTTGTTTTCATATTAATATTTATTTAGTGAATTGATTTTAAATACTTTATCCGTTTTAAATTTGGTTAAGAATCGGGCATATCAAAACCATAGAGCTTATTGATTAATAAGCCTGATTTATTTTTAGATATTGTTTTTGATGTGTGAACTAATTATCAGTCGATCAACAATCTAATCCCGAATTTTACATTAAAATTTAATGGCTTCTCTTTATATATTGTATTGAGTGAACTGTCGTCCTTGAAATGGTAGTCGATGCCCGGCTCTGCATAAATACCTATTTTATTGACAATTTTTAATTGTAATCCTACCCCACTGTTAACCGAAAACTGAACCGGTTTTGTTTCCAATCCTTCTTTCTTTTCCTCTTTTACTTCATTATTTACAATATATTTGGTGGTGACACCACCGGCAACCGCCTTTTCAACAATAGCTCCGGCTGTGACATATCCTGTAAACGCTCCTTTTTTGATCACATTATAATTTACCTGCACAGGAACACCAATATAATGAACCGACTGATCACTTTTTATTAAATTAGCGTCACTTCCTGCACGAAGTTCTGACGATAATTTCGTATAATTAATTCCCGTTCCGATTCCCCATTTTTTCCCTAGACTATAATACATTGAAACACCCAAAGTAACAGGAACTTTATGCTTTATTCTTGCTTCCACTTCCTTATTTTGATTCGCTAAAAGCACCTGCACTAAAGAATTTCCTTCTGAGGTTGCATAAAACAGATCATCAACATTCATCGGGCTTCCGCTTAAGGTAGCATATCCCGGAAATTGTTCTGATGAACTTCCTGAAGTATTTCCTGTGAGCAAATTCAACATCCAAGGTTTTTTGGCCTGTTTTTTTGCGATTTTCTGTTTTTGAATTGATTCAAATTTATCTTTAAACTCTTTTTCTTCCTGCGATAAAGGCTCTTGTATACCATTGACTGACTGATTATTATCAATAATTAAATCTTCCTGTTTTACAATTTGATTATTATGATTAATCAAATCTGTTGTCGTATTTTGATTTTGATTTCCTGAACTATTAATTCCATTTTTAAAACCCTCATTATGGCCGTTCAGAATTTTATTAAGATTATTTTTTGCTAAAATAGTATTTGATGTGATATTATTTGAGCTTATATCCCCCATAAACAAATCACTATCAATCAAATAATTACCTCTTTTCGGAAAGTTTTTATTTTCAGAAGAATGACTCGCTGATTCTACTTTATCCTCTTTCTTAGAACTCGTAATTTTTGGCGAATTTCCTTCTTCATTATTATAAAAATCAAATATTTTTCCACCAATAAAAAACATTGCAACCACAGCAGCAACAGCACTGATACGGTATATTAATTTTTTAGACGTAAACGTAGATGCATTTTTGTCCTTTGCTTGTAAATCATTTCCAATGATAGGAAGTGATTTATTTTTATCATTGTCGTCTTCGGAGAACAAATCATCCTTAATATTGTCCCACAATCCTTCCGGAACATCATCTGTATGATCTTCCATCTTTCTGCGCATCTCATTCAACCACTGATTACTCATATTGCGCTGTTTTTGATATTTTATATTCTTTTATTTTATGACCAAGCATCGCTTTAGCTCTATGAAACTGTGATGCTGAAGAGTTTTCAGCAATTCCCAAAATCCCTGCAATTTCTTTATGGCTCTTTTCTTCAAACACAAAAAGGTTAAAAACAGTTCTGTAACCGTCGGGAAGAGTCCGTATCATTTTCATGATCGTTGTTTGGGATATTTCCTGAAGATCGGGCTCTTCTTCCGGGAGATCCGGGATTTCAAATTCATCTTCAACGAGTTTAAAATCAGAATTTTGCTTAAGATATTTTAATGATTCCGTCACCACAATTCTGCTGATCCAGGCTCTTAAAGAACCATTTCCCCTATATTCAAATGAGTCAATCGAGCGGAACATCTTTATAAAACTGTTCTGCAAAACATCATGCACATCGTCCTGCCCGATAATGTATCGCGAGCATACATAGGTAAGGTTTCCGGAATAAGCTTCAAAAAGCTCTTTCCAGGCAGTTTCCTCCTTCAAATGAAGGCGTTTTATCAACATCTGCTCCTTACTTTCTTCCATGTATTTTTACAATAACATCCTGATTTTATGATTAATTTAATTATAATGCAAAAATAGGCCGCCTTTTTTAAAAAGCACAACCTATCTTGCATGATATCCGTCTCTTAATTTTTTATAGAATACGGAAAATTATATTTAATGGTTTCAAAGTGGGCCAATTCTACACCATCAACTATTATTTTTTCTGCGACCAGACCGAATCTCAGCGACCAATCTTGTCCTACAAAAAAGCCTTTTTGTTTAGCCGCCACTGTTATTACAGCATCTTTAGTCACTCCGTCTACAGGAATTTGGATACTTAACTTCTTAGGAGCAAAAGTCAACTCAACAATATTTTGCTCTGCACTCATTTTTGAAGTATAATTAAGTTTATATTCAACTTTCCCTATTTTCGCCACAGCCGAATCTGTTTTTACAGGATCTTTTATTACTGATTCTACAATTTCTCTGATAGGGAAATCTTTAAAAGTAATTATTGTATCCTGCGCCGAAAAACTTATAATTTTCTCAATAAGATTTCCTTTATTTCCCTGCTGTATAAAAAGTTTTGCTTTATAATTGCCATTCACATCTTCAAGTTTTACCGGAATGGGTTCATACTTGTCATCATTACAAGATGTTAAAGACAACGCTGCAAAAGCAACCAAAACGGTCATAAAAGCCTTAAGTACTGTTAATTTCTTCATTACTTTAATTATTTTCATTATACATTATTTACTTTGAGTACTCATTTATATAAATCCCTATTTTCAAAAATCTTGCACGAATTATAAAAAAAATATGAAAAAAAATTATAACTGACTGATTCTTAAAAGAAAAAAATATGTTTCAAAAAAGTTTTGTTTAAGTTTTTAATATTTTAATACATTTGTTAAAACATATATTTGAATGAATTTCGAACAAATCAATCTACATCTCGACGCTTATAAAGAGCATGATCAAATTTTAGATGCCGCGAAATATTTAATCAGCTCTTTTAATTTAGAACATGAAAATTTTGCAGGATTTGGTTTCAGACAGGAACTTTCACCGAATTCAATGCTTTTAACGGCTGAAGGAGAATTGGGGCATCCACAAATGGTTATGATCCCTAAAAATATATTTGATTTTGATTTGAATCTCGTTCTCAATATGATCGCCCACGAAATGCTTCATGTAAGACAAAAAGCTCCGGGAAACGTAGTTGAAGATAAAAATGAAAGAGAATTTCAGGCATATTACGAAATGCTTTTTCACAAAGTTTTCCCTCAAATCCCTGAAGTCTCCGATTTTCACCGGAAATTTTTCGGAAATAAAGCACTGGAATATTACAGAAGAATGGGCGAAAGCTCTGAACTTCAACAGAAATATGCAGAACAGAAAACAGAAGTGGAAAACTTAATCAATTCATTATCATGATCGTAAAACCGGAAATTTCTTGGGAAGATTTTGAAAAATTAGATATCAGATGCGGAACCATCATTTCAGTAAATGATTTTGAAAAAGCCAGAAATCCATCTTATCAATTAGAAATTGACTTTGGAGATTTAGGTATAAAAAAATCCGCAGCCCAAATAACATCTCTTTACCAGAAAGAAAATTTAATCGGACAGCAAATTTTAGCTGTCGTTAATTTTCCAAAGAAGCAAATTGCCAACTTTTTCAGTGAATGTCTGGTTTTGGGAGTTTATGGTGAGAACTCAAAAGACGTTACACTTCTATCTCCTTCTCTTCCGACAAAAAACGGATTACAGGTTGGTTAAAATAATAAAAACACATGATACAACACATTCCATTAGAAAGAGTTTTATTCCTTGATATTGAGACCGTTCCGGGAACAGGTTCTTGGGAAGAGCTTCCCGAAACAGAACAAAAACTTTGGGATAAAAAAACAAGATTTCAGAGGAAAGATGAAGCTACAGCAGAAGAATTTTATCCTGAAAGAGCCGGAATTATGGCCGAATTCGGAAAGATTATCTGCATCACCATCGGAATGCTTGAGAAAAATGATACTCTAAAGATTAAAAGTTTTGCAAACGATGATGAAAAAAAATTGCTGATAGAATTTGGCGAAATTTTCAACAGTCCAAGGCTTCGTGACGTGATTCTTTGTGCCCATAACGGTAAAGAATTCGACTTTCCGTGGATTGCAAGACGATTTCTGATTAACGGAATGCAACCGCCCATTCCTTTCCAGATGTTCGGTAAAAAACCTTGGGAAATTCCACATATCGACACGATGGAATTATGGAAGTTCGGAGACTATAAAAGCTTCATTTCTTTAGAATTACTGGCTCATGTTTTCGGAATTCCCACCCCAAAAGATGATATCGACGGCTCAATGGTTTCATCAATCTACTACATAGAAAAAGACTTGCAAAGAATAGTCGACTATTGTGAAAAAGATGTCTTAACTTTGGCGAATGTTTTCCGACGAATGCGTCAGGAAGATTTGTTGAAAAGGAATATCAATCTAGATTAAAAAATGAAATTTACAGACGATCAAATTGCCGATATTGGAGAAGAAATCATTGGAATACTAAAAACCGTTTATGACCCGGAAATTCCGGTGGATATTTACGAATTGGGTCTTATTTATGATGTTCAGATCTCTGAAGATGGCGATGTGAAAATTATTATGACACTTACTACTCCTAACTGTCCGGTTGCAGAAACGCTTCCACAGGAAGTTAAAGACAAGGTTGCGGAAGCAGAAAACGTAAAAAGCGTAGATTTAGAGCTTACCTTTGAACCTAGCTGGAATAAGGATATGATGAGTGAAGAAGCGAAATTTGAATTAGGAATGCTTTAATTCCTGAATTACAATAAATTAGGCTGTCAAAAATGACAGCCTTTTATTTTGTCCTTATAATCCGACTGTCATTCTGAACGCAACAAAGTGGATTGAAGAATCTCTCTAAACTAACGCTGAGATTCTTCCTTCGTCAGAATGACAAACAGAGCTGCAAATATTTATATTAAATCTCTCTTGCAATTTCTTTTCCTTCTCTCCTGCTCCACTCGCTCCATGAGCCCACATACAAGTTAGACATCTGGAATCCAGCGCATTCCAAAGCTAAAATCGTATGACACGCCGTAACTCCTGAACCACAATGAATAATCAGATTTTGAGGTTTATTTTCTAACAATTTTAAATACTTTTCCTTTAAAATTTCTGGTTTTAAGAAGTTTCCATTTCCGTCAAGATTTTCAGAAAAAGGAATATTGATTGCGCCGGGAATATGTCCCGCCACCAAATCAATAGGTTCAGAATCACCATTATATCGGTAAGCATCTCGTACATCGATTACAGTTGAAGAATTGTTTACTAATTCATTTTCAACATCTTCCAGGTTCACAATTGGAAGAAGCCAATTTCCTTTTTTAATTATATCTGACCTTTCAAATGTCTCTTCATCTGATGAAAACTCTAATCCTTCCTTTTCAGCACCTTGAAAACCGCCGTCTAAAACCTGAACATTTTTTAATCCAAAAGATCTTAACATCCACCAAGCTCTTGCCGACGCATTGGCTCCATTTTTATCGTCATAAATAACGACATGAGAATCTTCTGAAATTCCAAGATTTGAAAGCGTTTGTGCAAACTTTTCAATATCCGGAAGCGGATGTCTTCCACCAAATGTTGCATCTTCTCCAATTTCAGCTAAATCTTTATCTAAATCAATGAATCTTGCTCCTTTGACGTGCTTTTCAAGGTAGTTTTGATAAACATCTTTTCCGACTCTTGCATCAAGAATGATGAGATTTGATGTTGGGAGGTTTTTTAATTCGGCTGGTGAGATTATTGGTGACATTTTTGTTGATTTTGGAGTTAATTTTTAAGTTTTGGCTAAAGCCAATTGAATTTTTAATCTAGGAGAGCGGGTTAAAACCCGCTCCTATTGATATTATTCAGATCCTTAGACAATCTCAGGATGATATCGCTAATACTAAACGAATATTCATTCTTTAAAAATGAAAAATATCTTTCGCTCTGTTATAAGAACTTTCAAAGTTTAACAGATTTAATTTATGATCTACTTTTTCAACGCTCATGAAGTTGATCACCTGTTCTGTAGGCATATTTCCTACCAAGTCGTCTTTTGCCATCGGACACCCGCCGATTCCTTTGATCGCACTGTCGAATCTTCTGCAGCCTTTATCGTAAGCAGCTTTTAATTTAGAATAAGAATCTTCATATCGGTTATGAAAATGTCCTCCGAAATTGATCTCAGGATATTTTGAAGGTATTTTTTCAAATAAAAGAGCAATCGTTTCCGGTGTTGCAACTCCCGTTGTATCAGAAAGTAAGATGTTTTTAATTCCAATTTCTGAAAACCTTTGAGCCCAGAAATCTACATCTTCCCATTTCCACATTTCGCCGTACGGATTTCCGAAAGCCATTGAGAAATAGATGTTTAATTCTCTATTTTCACTTTTTGTCAGTTCAAGCATTTTGATGATCTCATTAAAAGCTTCTTCCTGACTTTTATTGGTATTTCTATGCTGGAAAGTTTCAGAAATAGAAAAAGGAAAACCCAGAATATCAACAGATTGATGCTTCAATGCTTTCTCGGCACCTCTGTAGTTTCCGATGATCGCAGAAACTTTTGTGTTAGATAAAGATTTATCTATATTTTCGGCAACCTCATCAGAATCAGCGAGCTGAGGAATTGCTTTTGGAGAAACAAAGCTCAGACAATCCAATATATCATACCCAACTTCCATCAAGGAGTTGATATAATCTATTT
Organism: Chryseobacterium limigenitum; assembly: GCF_900114875.1. Classification (GTDB taxonomy): domain Bacteria; phylum Bacteroidota; class Bacteroidia; order Flavobacteriales; family Weeksellaceae; genus Chryseobacterium; species Chryseobacterium limigenitum. Next base: position 38,185 of record NZ_FPKW01000008.1, on the reverse strand, counting down.
TTTTATCGGTTGGGATAAATTCTCCCCAGCCCTGCATTGCATCTCTCGGACATTCAGTTAGAAACATTGGTACTTTTTGATTTTCTCAAATATAATAAAACTAAACAAGTTTATATAAGATTAAAGCAAAGCTAACATTATTTTGATTTTCAAGCTTTTATATGTGATTAATAATTTCAATCCCTTATATTCAAGTCCAAATAAGGTATTCTGAGCATCAAATTTGCTAACTTTGTTGAAATTTATGATATCTAATGAGTACAATAGAATTCAACCAATTGTGGAAAGAAAAATTACTGAACCGTTTTATTAATTACGTAAAAATCTATTCAACGAGCGATGCGGAAAGCGAAACGACTCCTTCAACAGAAAGGCAATGGGACATCGCAAAATACATTGTTGAAGAGCTTAAAACAATCGGTCTGGAAAACGTTTCGATTGATGACAACGGTTATATTATGGGCTATGTTCCTTCTAACCTTGAAAATGATGACAGGCCAACGATTGGATTTATTTCACATTATGATACTTCACCCGATTTCAGTGGTGAGAATGTAAAACCTCAGGTTTGGGAGAATTATGACGGAAGTGATTTGGTTTTAAATCAGACAACAGGATTTACTTTATCTTCTTCAAAATTTGAAAGCTTAAAACAATATATCGGTCAGACATTAATTACAACTGACGGAAATACTCTTTTGGGAGCCGATGATAAAGCTGGTTGTGCAGAAATCGTAACTGCTGCAGAATATTTGATCGCGCATCCTGAAATCAAGCACGGAAGAATTGCTGTAGGATTTACGCCTGATGAAGAAATCGGAAGAGGTGCACATAAATTTGATGTTGCAAAATTCGGGGCAGAATTCGCTTATACAATGGATGGAAGTGAAGTTGGAGAACTGGAATATGAAAACTTCAACGCCGCAGGAGCTGTGGTGAAAATCCACGGACTGAGCGTACACCCAGGTTATGCTTTCGGAAAAATGGTGAATGCCGGTCTTTTGGCAGCAGAGTTTATTCAATTACTTCCGGCAAATGAAACTCCGGCAACGACTAAAGGTTTTGACGGTTTTTATCATTTAATGGATATTACTGCTGATATTTCTGAGGCTAAACTTCAATATATCATCCGTGATCATGACGAAGAAAAGTATGAAGCGAGAAAGAAATTCATGCAGGAAAAAGTTGTAGAATTCAACCAAAAACATGGTGAAGGAACGGCCGAAGTTGAGATCAAAGAGCAATACCGTAACATGAAGCAGCAGTTTGAAGGCAAAATGCACATCATCGATCTTGCGGCAAAAGCAATGAAGGAATCGAATATTGAGCCTAAAATCAAGGCTATAAGAGGTGGAACAGATGGCGCTCAACTGTCATACATGGGGCTTCCTTGTCCGAATATCTTTGCAGGGGGAATGAACTTCCACGGACCTTACGAATACGTTGCATTGGAGAGCATGGAGAAGGCAATGGAGGTTATTATCAATATTGTAAAAGCTTAATATTTAAGTTACTATAGAAAAACCACTGCTTCTTGCGGTGGTTTTTTATTTGACGGAGATCTTAAACAAGAAAAGGTGGATATTAATCCTTTCGCCATCACTAATATTATAATCGCCATCGCGAATATTATATACGCTATTAGCAATATTGTATTTGACATTAGAACAAATACATCCGCCAATGCTAAAACTACAACCGCCAACGCAAATATTAAAATCGCCAACGCTTATAATGTAACCACCATTGCTAATATTTAAAATGCCACTTCGAATATTATCATTGACATCGCAAATACTATAACTGCGCTTCCTCGTATTATCTTTTTACAGATATTTTTTTTACTACAGTTATTCACTCCAAAATTTATGACAGATTCAATTTATTAGATTAAACTTCTATTTTAAAAATTATCTGTCCAATAATGAAGATCATTCCGGCTTACTTTTTATTACAAATTTGAGAAATGATTAATTTTAATTTTTTATCTTTAAATAATGTAAATTATTTTACATTTTAACCAAATTACAAACTTTAATTATGAAAAACATCAAAAAACTTGCAAGAAAAGATTTATCCAACATTCTTGGCGGAGGCGGAGGTGGCTGTCATAGCAACGGAGATTCTGCCTATTGCTGGACCGACTGCGAATGTACCTTCGGAAAAGCATGCGAAATGAATGACGACGGAAATCCCGGACAATGCATTGCTGTAGGCGGCGGCGGATCTGGCGGTGGTGGCGGAACGTATTGCCCTCCCGGAGATGATCGTTGTACAGAACAACCTTTTTAATGATAAAAACCACTACGGATTGTAGTGGTTTTTTTGTTGTTTTGGATCAAAGTCACAGACTTTGCGCAGCGGGTGTAATTTTATCTGCTAAACAGATGCTTTGTAAACTCATCAAAAGTATAGTTTTCAGGTGCCGTTTTATACTTTTCAAGGAATTCAATTGAACCTTGCTTAATCATTGGCTCTGTATTATTTTTCATTTCTTCACACAATAATAAAAGACCATTAATATCCTTATTATCTAGATATATACCATATAATGCGTGATAAGCCCTTATATTATTATTAACAGAAATATCATTTATGAGAATATCATATAGTTTGTCCATTATTTTTTTGATATATTTAATGTCATTTATACATATTTCATTCAAAATGCTACACCCATAATATCTCATATAATCTATATCCGAATTTAATAATATTAAAATATCATTTCTGTCACGCCCCCCTCTAAATTCATTATATAGATCATTCATAAGCATACCTATTTCATCCTTGTCAGTATGATTTTCTATTTTCAAAAACTCTTCAATAATCATAATATAACTCTATTTTTTTAAATTTGCTCTTCTTGTTGCTTCTCCTTCTAATTTTTGCAAGTAATATTCCTCCGCTGCACAAAGTCTGTGACTTTGAGCTAATCATTATAATTATTATACTTCCAAAACTCATTTTTCTTAGTTACATCAATTACAGGATTATCTGCCAGTTCTACATCCAATAATCCATTTCCCAGAACATAATTACTTGCTGATGAATATATATAATAATGTGCCTTATCTACCAGACCCGCCCTTACAGGATTTAAATGAATATAATTAAGCTTATCCCATAAAAAGTGCAAAGTATAGACTTCCTCTGCATGATTACCATACTGCCAGAATTGATAGGCTTTGTTTCTACTATGACTTTCTGTTGCTTTGGAAAATCTTTCCAGCATCCATTCTCGCCTACTTTCTGGTTCTGTTTGTATTTTCTCTAAAATATTCTTTGATGTAAACTTTTTAAAATCCCTGACTAAATCTGATAGTTTACTTTTTTCGATTGTATAATTAAATGAATATGATTACTCATTATGACGTAGCCGTACAGTACAAGACCTTTATGTTTTTTACAATATTCTAAAGACTCAATTATTACATCTCTATAAACTTTTCTTGTGAAAACATCAACCCAATCCACAACTGTACAGGTTATGAAATGCGGCCTCTCCTGATCTCTTATAGTATAACCTTCTTTCATCTTTTTGTTTTTATATTATAAATGTAAAATTAATTTTCTTTTTTATGTAAAAAACCGCTACTAAATTGTACCTGTTTTTTTAATTAATCTGGCTAAAAGTCACAGACTTTGCGCAGCGGTTTATTACTATTGCTTAAATTAATAGACTTTTAGTAACGAAGAAATTAGTCAATTATCATATCCATAGACTTAAAATATTTATAATTGCCACTATTATTATCTTTTTTATAAATCCTTATTTCTCTTGAGTTTCCGTCTTTACTAATAGAGTCTCCTACAAAAACTTCTTTGCGCTCCCAATTTGAATAAAATGTTAAATGTACACAGCTTTTATTCGAAAGATATAAATCAGTAAATCCTCTAGAGTCAGGTTCTTGCCCTATTACCAGACCATGATATTTACTTTCATATTCTTTATTAAAACTATATTTTTGAAATACTTTTAAAGAGATAAAACCAAGAATCAACATTCCTATTACAAATAGGGTACTTAAAGGGTTTCTTTTATTTTTCATCACTTCATTTTATGTTTTTCTTTTCTCTGCAAATTAGAGACCTAATTAAATTAAACAAAAAAACCACTACAAAAGCAGTGGTTTCACAATATTTCAAAATTAAATAAAATTTAATCGTTTTGATTATTCCCTAAAAAAGCATCCCAACCTTGTGCAGTAAGAGAAACCAATTGATTAGAACCTCTAGCGACCATAAAATTGCCTTCCTCTTTATCAACCGCATGCCCGATGATCGTAAAATCCGGGTGATTTTTCATTTTTTCAAAATCGTTTGGTGAAATGGTGAACAATAATTCATAATCTTCACCGCCACTTAAAGCTGCCATTACAGGGTTTAAATTAAACTCATCTGCCGTAGTGATCGTCAGATTATCCATCGGAATTTTCTCTTCGTATAGTCTGAAACCCACTTTTGACTGGTCTGAAAGATGTAAGATCTCAGAAGCCAGACCGTCAGAAATATCAATCATAGAAGTTGGTTTGATATCCAGTCCTTCTAAAATACCTTTAACGTCTGTTCTTGCTTCAGGTTTCAATTGTCTTTCCAGAATATAGTCAAATCCTTCCATTTCAGGCTGCATATTCGGATCAGCCAAGAACACAGCATGTTCTCTTTCCAAGATCTGAAGTCCCATATAAGCGCCACCCAAATCACCACTTACAACAAGAAGGTCATTTGGTTTTGCAGTGCTTCTTTTTACAAGATTCTCCTCATCTTCAATTCCGACAGCAGTAATACTCATTACCAAACCTGCATTTGAGCTTGTTGTATCTCCACCGATCAAATCTACTTTATATCGAGTACAAGCCGCCTGAATTCCAGAATAAATTTCCTCCAAAGCTTCCACCGGAAAACGGTTTGAAACCGCTAAGGAAACCAAAATCTGTGTCGGAGTAGCGTTCATTGCTGCAACATCGCTCAGATTCACAACAACCGCTTTATATCCTAAATGTTTTAACGGAACATATCCCAAATTGAAATGCACTCCTTCTGCCAAAACATCCGTTGTAAGAACAACTTTTTTATTTCCAGGATTAATAACTGCCGCATCATCTCCCACTCCAAGCTCCGAAGACTCGTTGGATAAAGGAAAATGTTCTGTTAAATGCTTAATCAACCCAAATTCTCCTAATTTAGAGATGGGTGTTAATTCTGGTTCTTTATCTTCAAACATATTTTAATTTATAAGTGATGATTAATAAATGATAAATGATTTTGAAGAATTTTACTCTATCAACCATCATTTATCTATTATCATTTATTAGTTAAGTTCCGACGGATCAATATTTTCCGGACGGAAAGGTAATTTCTTAAAATCCTCTCTCGTTAAAATTACCGTATCCGGTGTCTTATATTTGTTCATTGCTTCCATTACATCATCCGGTGGGGTTGTCATTTTTCTCAACATGGTATCAATCCAGACTCCTGTAGCTTCTGCGGTTGCACAGTGCGATCCGTCCGGAAGATAAAATTTGTGTACGAAACGATAAATAGAAGAATCTTCTGCACATCCATCGATTTCCAGACTTACAATAACCACCTGATCGGCAAATATCTCCTTAAAAAAAGAGAATCTTTCATGCATAATCACAGGACCAATCCCCCATCGGCTCATCTGCGTAACCCCCATTTTTTCCTGCTTCATAAAAGCCATTCTGGTTTGCGCGCAAAATTGCACATAAGATGAGTTTGCTAAATGTTTGTTGGCATCAAGATCGCTCCAACGAACTTCGAATTTATGGTAAAATATCATTTAAATTTTATTTTTTAATAATGAACTCCAACTTTTTAACCACAAAAGAAACAAAAGCTTTTGCAACACATAAGTCTTTCAAGCTATCTTTCAACAATAAACAGAAGAACACATTAGCTTTAGAAAAGCCTTGATTTTCATCTTATGTGAACTATTAAACTGTTTAATATTAAACTTATTTGTTCTAAAGTGTTTACAATCTTTTGTTCCTTTTGTGGTTGAATATTTTCACTTTAAAGTTCAAAAAATTATAATCTTCAAAATTACTCAAATAAGATGGTTTATAAAAATTGTAGTTTTGTAAAAATAATCTTCAGCATAAGATTAAAGGAATTATGAAGCAAATTATCATTATTGGAGGCGGTGCAGCCGGTTTTTTCTGTGCATCGAATCTTGACGAAACAAAATATAACATTACGATTCTCGAGCAAAACTCAGATGTACTTCAGAAAGTTAAAATTTCCGGAGGAGGAAGATGTAATGTAACCCATGCATGCTTTGATCCAAAAGAATTGGTTCAGTTTTACCCTCGTGGAAATAAGGAATTATTGAGCGTGTTCACCAAATTTCAGCCGGGGGACACGATGGATTGGTTTGATCAACGAAAAGTTCCGTTGAAAATAGAAAATGACAACAGAGTTTTTCCTGAAAGTAACTCTTCACAGACCATTATCAATACATTACTGAATGAAATTCAGCAAAAAAATGTTGAAGTAAAGACAAAATGTTCCGTAAAGGAAGTTGAAAAACTTGATGAAAGATATGTTGTTAAAACAAGTCTAGGTGATTTCGAAGCCGATTTTGTGGTTTACACAACCGGAAGTTCGCCGAAGTCATTGAAAATTATTGAAAATTTAGGACATAAGATCATTGATTTAGTTCCATCGCTTTTTACATTCAATATTAAAAATGATTTATTAAAAGAATTGCCCGGAACAAGCTTTGAAAATGCAGAAATCTCCATTCCGAAATTAAAAACAGAAGAAAGCGGACCATTATTAATTACCCATTGGGGACTTTCGGGACCTGCTATTTTGAAAATTTCAGCTTGGGAGGCATTGAGCTTGGCTAAGGTTAAATATAATTTTGAAATTGAAGTTAATTTTATTTCAAAAGATATTGATGAAGCAGAAGAATTGTTTCAAAACTTCAAACAATCCAATCCGAAAAAGACGATTGGACTGGCGAAAATATTTGATATTACGAATAGATTCTGGCAGAAAATATTAGAAGTTTCAAACATTGATCTCAACAAGCAGGTTGCACAGATTTCGGGAAAAGAAATGCAAACCATTCTTGAAAATTTATGCAAAAAGAAATTGCAGGTAACAGGAAAATCAACTTTTAAGGATGAATTTGTAACTGCAGGAGGGGTAGATTTGAAAGAAATTAATTTTAAAAATATGTCCTCGAAAATTTTGCCTAATTTTTATGTTGCCGGAGAAGTTTTGAATATTGATGCGGTGACGGGAGGTTTTAATTTTCAGGCTTGCTGGAGCGAGGCATGGCTGATTGCACAGGATTTGAATAACATTTAAAAAAATACATTTATGAAAAAGATTATTATACTACCTCTAATTTTATTTTGTTCTTTTGTTTTTTCTCAAAACAAAACTATAGTCTCTAATTGGACTTCATTTGTTCAATCGGTAAACGTGGAAAACATGCAGAACTGGAAATTCCGGGTCTCGGCAAAAGTCAGAAAAGAAAACGACAGTAATGCTAAATGTGCCATCTGGGCAAGAGTTGATGATATAGATAACAAAACTGGATTCTTTGAAAATCAGGCTTATTCGAATATCAAAGTCACTACAGAATGGAATACTTTTGAAATAAAAGGAACAGTTAATCCTGAAGGAAAAACTTTAAATATTGGAGCTTATGCAACAGATAACGGAGATTTTTATTTTGATGACTTTAAACTGGAAGTTCTGGATCCTAAATCTGTCAAATGGATAAATATTCCATTAAAAAATGCAAGTTTCGAAGAGAATTTGATTTCCGGAAAAGACTGGTCGGAAGGTATCGGAAGAAATAAAATAACTCATGTTAAAAATTTCACCATCACAACTTCTGACTACAAGCCCTTTAATGGAAATAAATCTTTGTTGATTAAAGGTCAGAATATTATCGGAAATATGCCTCACGGAAAATTTGCAGATGTAAACGGCATAAAGATGTATTATGAAACATATGGCGAAGGCGAACCTCTTCTTATGCTTCATGGAAATGGGCAGTCTATTAATGCCTTCATGAATCAGGTCTACGTATTTTCAAAAAAATACAAAGTAATCATTGTTGATTGCAGAGAAAGGGGGAAATCTACTTATGACAAAACAAAGGAACTCACTTTTGATATTCAGGTTGAAGATTTGAAACAGTTTTTGGATCAACAAAACATCAAAAAAGTAAAAATTCTTGGCTGGAGTGATGGTGGGATTCTTGCAATTTTAATGGCTTTAAAATATCCGGACCTGATAGATAAAATTGCATGTTCTGGTGCTAACATATTTCCTGAAGGTCAGAAAGATGACGAACTTAAAGACATGAGAGAAACTTTAGCTCAACTTATCAAAGAAAATAAAGATGGTAAAAATGATGTTTACATTGATTTATATAATTTAGATTTAAAATATCCAAATTTGAAATATGAAGATTTAAAAGCAATCCAATGTCCATCTTTGATAATGGCAGGAGATAAAGATGTCATAAAAACAGAACATACTGTAAAAATTGCAGAATCTATTCCCAAAGGTCAACTAGCAATTATTCCGAATTCAACACATTCTGTCGTCGTTGAAAAACCAGAGCTTTTTAATTCTTTAGTAATTGATTTTTTTGAAGGTAAATAATTCTTAAATGCTTTTAATCAAAAAAAATATCCCAAACATCTTAAAAACCCTTTTAATCATAGGGTTTGGGTATTTCTTTTGGCTGATGCTGAAAATCACATTAGAATATATTCCGTTAAAAACTGAAGTAAGTTTTTTAATGATAAAGCAAACTGAAGTTACTGACCGACCGGAATATTTGTGGTTTTTCTACACACATGTTTACACGAGCATTTTTGTTTTACTTTCGGGGTTTTTAGCGATTCTCAGGAAAGATCTTGGATTGAAAAATTTTCATCGAAACGCAGGAAAGGTCTATATTTTTTTAATTTTGATACTATCGGCGCCATCAGGAATTTACATGGGATTTTTCGCTAACGGAAATATTTATTCAAAAATCTCCTTTGTTATTTTGGGAAGTTTGTGGTGGTTTACAACATTTAGGGCTTATCAATTTGCCCGACAGAAAAAATTTAAACAGCATAAACATTGGATGTGGCGCAGTTTTGCATTAACGTTATCTGCCGTCACTTTAAGAATGTGGAAGGTTATTATTGTATATTTATTCCATCCCAATCCGATGGATGTTTATGAGATTATTGCATGGATCGGCTGGGTTCCGAATATCCTTTTAATTGAATATTTAATTGCAAAAAAACATATATGAGATCGCTTTACCTTAATCACAAATAGAAAAACTATTCTGCGATTACATATGACCATTTAAAAATCAAAAAAACTACATATGAAAATTTTAAAATTAACATTAATTTCCTTATTTACAGTAAGTTTAGTCGCCTGCAAAAAGGATGGAAAACAAACCGAATCATCAAAAGACTCTCTTGTTGCGAAGAAAGATTCTGTTGTCGTTCCTGAAGTTCATCAAGAACTGTACGGAATTTACATGGGCGATTTTGCAGGAAAAGAAATGATTACTTCTGAAGATGGTGAGGAATATGAAGGCGAGGTTTATAAAAAGCTTGCTTTAAAGATCAACAGAATCACAAAAGACAGTGTTTACGGGCAAAGTATTGTGAATGGAAATCAGCGTCCGTTCCGAGGAATTTTTAATGAAAGCTCCAAATCATTTACGCTGGACGAACCCGGAAATGATAAGACTGATGGCAGATTTGAAGTAAAATTAACTGGTGACAGTTTAACCGGAAAATGGTCTGTATTTAATAAAAAAGCTGTAAAATCTCCATTAAAAACACTAAAACTAACCAAAAAGCAGTTTGTTTACAATCCGAATTTTATGTTGGATGAAGATTCAAATCTGGTAGATTGGGAAAATCCGAAAGATTTTGTTGAAAAATATACGGACGAAGAAACCGGGAAAACAGAGAAATATACAACTCAAAAAAACAGAGTTGCTTCGGATGCTGTGTTTAAATTAAATGCTTCAAAACAAAAGCTGACAGAAAAAGACCTTAAAAACTTAAGAAAACTGGATCTTGAAATCATTAAAAATTCGGTTTTTGCAAGACATGGTTATGCTTTCAAAAAACAGACCTACAGAAACTTCTTTGAGCAGACAGATTGGTATATTCCGGTTTCTAATAACGTAGACAATGACCTTTCTCCAATGGAAAAAGAGAACGTTGCACTGTTGAACCGTTTCGTAAAATATGCAGAAGATAAATATGATAGTTTCGGAAGATAATTAATTTACACCTATTTCTTCTTTTGAATTAATAAATTTCACAAAAAGGAAAAGTAACAAACAACCCGCAACATAACACAAAATATCAATCCAGGAAAAAGAATTTCCGATCACAATATACATCAGGCTTCCTTCTCGGAAGCCTAGTTTTTCTGCAATATTGAAGTATTGAGCAAACTCAATCAGGCAAGAAAAAGCCAAAATTCCCAAAATTAATTTTTGATTATTGATGATGAAAAAACTTTTAACGAAAGTATACAGAAGAATCACCACAATAACGTCTCCAAGATAGGCTCTGACGAAGAAAATGTTTTTTAATTTAGTCGCAATTAAAACCTCAACTAAGAAAATTAATATCGTTAAAACGAAATATTTTAAACTGAATCTGAATTTCATATGTCTGTTTTGGTTAAAGCCCTTTCCTATTGATATATTTTGACAAAGATATTATTTCTTTACTTTCACTGTGCATCAGATGGCAACAGTTTTTGTCATTTCTACGGGCTCGCATTTTATCAAAGCATTTACAGCGTCCTGAGCATAATATTCCGAAACATCGTTTAAATTTTCGTAATTATTGTCGATCGCTCCGATATATTTTACGATATTTTTACCGTTTTCTTTCTGTAAAACAAATACATGCGGCGTTTTTGTAGCTCCGTATTGAGGGAAAATCTTCTGACCTTCATCCACCAAATAAGGGAAGGTAAAACCTTTTTGTTTTGCTCTTTCACTCATTTGTTTGGTATTAATTTTATTAAAATTAAATGTTTTATGTTAAAAATAGATCAGTCATATTGTATTTTAACTTATAATTTACTTCAATAATTAAATATTTCTCTTATTTTTGAATCGTATAACCTATTTAATCAATTTATATGAAAAAAATTTACTTCTTACTCCCTATTTTACTTTTCACATCTTGTGCAACGGTTGACGAAGACACTTCTGCAGAAGACAATCCAATTTTAGTGACCAAAATGGTGCAGGATGGTGATAATTTTACATTCAGTTATAACGGAGCCAAGATTGTTACCATGACCAATACAACGGATAATTTCAAAAGAACTTATACCTATTCCGGTGATTTGATCACTAAATATCTTGACACTTACGCTGATGGATCAACACAGACCACAAATGTAACGTATAACAGTTCAAACAAGATCACAAAAAAATCATCTACTTACCAAGGGGTAACTTACACTACAGATTATGCCTATATTGGAGCAGATCGCGTAAGAATAACGGATGTTATTGCTCATACCAACTCAACTAAAACTTACGTAAAAGATGTTTATTTAAACACTGACGGATCTTTAAAAAACTGGACAGAAACCGTTGCAGACGTACAGCCGGGAACAACTCAAAACGGAACCGGAATTCTTAAGAACGTTGCTTATGACGGAGGAAGTTTTCCATTTAAAAATATCACCGGATACACCAGACTTATGGACAGTGAGGACATGAACGGATCAACCCGTAATGTTATAGATTATAACAACCGCATCCAGTATACTAATATTCCGGGAGATGAATGGACGGTCTACCACTCAACCTACGAGTATCATACGAACGGATATCCTAAGAAAGATACCCGAGATTTTTATGAAAAAACGGGGACTTCAATAACCGATACCGAGATCACAACTTACGAATACAATCATTTATAATACAAAGAGAGCATTTAGGCTCTCTTTTTGCTTTGGTTAAAAACATTAAAAATTTTAACAAAATTCTTTCGCTATGAAAAAATTATTCTTCTTTTTAATAGCACTTTTAAGCATTACAGTATTTGGGCAAAAAACAGATTCCCCAACTATTACAGATTATACATTTTTAAAATCAAAAATGAAAATGGATGATGTCGTAACAAAAGCAGACAAGGCTCCTGAATTTCCGGGAGGAATGGAAGCTTTTCACAGAAAATTTGCAGAAAACATGGATATTATTGATGTAAAAACCAATAAAATCAACACAAGAGTGTATTTTATCGTTGAAAAAAACGGCTATATTCGGTACGTTACCGCAACCGGAGACGATAAAAAACATTCAGCTGCCGCGGAAACAGCCATCAGAAGAATGTTTGTAAAATGGAAACCCGCGACTATAAATAATGAGCCTGTTCGCTATCTTTATACTTTTCCTTTGTCATTGAAGAAATATTAAAGCTTATTTTTGTGGAAATTTTAATCATGAAAAAAATAATATTAAGCTTTAGCATGGCATTAGGTTGTTTTGCTTTTGGACAAGAATCAGTAAAAGGTACAGAGGAGCTTAATGAACTACTCATTATTAAAAAATCTCCCGAAACAAAATTCCCCGATGTTGAAAAATCAGCAGAATTTCCAAAAGGCATCAATGTATTTAGACAAATGCTTGCAAATAACTTTAGGACTAGAAAAATAATTGGAGACGAAAATATGAGTTGTGAGCTTGTTTTTATAATTGATAAGACAGGTTCTATAACTGACATAAAAGCAACAGGAAACAACCAAAGCTTTAATGAAGAAGTGATTAGATCAGCTTCAAAAATTAAAGAAAAATGGATTCCTGCAGAAATTAACGGTCAGAAAGTACGTTACAGAATAAAAATTCCATTACACATTACGGTTACGCCACAAAAATAAATGGAAGCTATTTCCCAATCATCTTTTTAATAGAATTCAGCTTCATTAAAGCTTCAATAGGTGTCAACGTATTAATATCAATTTTCGTCAGCTCTTCACGAATATTTTCCAACACAGGATCATCCAACTGGAAGAAAGAAAGCTGCATATTTTCTTCTGTCACTCTTTTAATGGTTTCAGACGCGCCCGTTCCCTGCCCGCGACTTGCTTCCAATGTTTTCAAAATTTCATTGGCTCTGTTGACCACTTTTGAAGGCATCCCCGCCAGTTTTGCCACATGAATACCAAAACTGTGTTCGCTTCCACCTGGAACCAGCTTTCGCAAGAAAATAATACTTCCTTTATTCTCCTGAATAGAAACGTGAAAGTTCTTTACACGTTCGAAATTAACGGTCATTTCATTCAATTCATGATAATGCGTCGCGAATAACGTTTTAGCCTGAGTTGGGTGCTGATGAAGATATTCCGCAATCGCCCACGCGATGGAAACCCCGTCATAAGTGGAGGTTCCACGACCGATTTCGTCTAATAAAATCAAGCTTCGGTCTGAAATATTATTCAAAATATTGGCAGCTTCGTTCATTTCAACCATGAAAGTTGATTCACCTGCAGAGATATTGTCCGTTGCTCCTACTCTCGTAAAAATTTTATCTAAAACTCCAATTTCAGCATGTTTTGCAGGTACAAAACTTCCGATCTGTGCTAAAAGACAAACAATTGCAGTCTGACGAAGGATCGCAGATTTACCCGCCATATTGGGGCCTGTAACCATGATAATCTGCTGAGAATCTTTATCTAAGTAAATATCATTCGGAATATATTTTTCGCCTAAAGGAAGCGCATTTTCAATGATCGGGTGCCTTGCTTCTTTTAAATCAATTGAAAAACTATCCGTTAAAACAGGTTTTGTATAACTCTCAGAAACAGCTAATTCCGACAAACCAACCGCAACATCCAATTGTGCAATAATATTCGAATTCTCCTGAATCTGATCCATATAAACCATCGTTTCAGAACAAACATTTCTATATAATTGATTCTCTAAAACACCGATTTTGTCCTCTGCACCAAGAATCTGACTTTCGTATTCTTTTAATTCTTCTGTGATATAACGTTCTGCATTCACCAATGTTTGCTTTCTCAGCCAATCACTCGGAACTTTATCTTTATGCGTATTTCGAACTTCAATATAATATCCGAAAACATTATTAAAATCAATTTTAAGGCTGGTAATTCCTGTTCTTTCAATTTCTCGCTGGCACATATCATCAAGGAAACCTCGACCTTTGCTTTGAAGACCTCTCAACATATCCAGCTCTTCAGAAATACCTTCTTTAATGACATTTCCTTTCGCAAGACTTACCGGAAGTTCTTCATTCAAATGATTTTGCAGAGCTTTGATCAATTCATCAAGATCACACAACGGCTCAAGCCAAGCCAAAACATCGGCATGAGGATGAAGCAAAGCCTTAATTTTATGAATATTAATTAAACTCTGACGCAAATGTCCTAGTTCTCTGGGCGAGATCTTTTCGGCCGCCAGTTTTCCCATTAATCTGTCTAAATCGGAAATCGACTTCAACAGTTGTGCAATTTCGTATTTCAGATGGTCGTCTTCATTTAAAAAATCAATTAAAGAAAGCCTTCTGCCAATTTCATAGACCGATTTTAAAGGAAGAATAATTCTTCTTCTCAACAATCTTCCTCCCATCGGCGTTGAAGTTTTGTCGATAATATCTAACAATGATTTCCCTTGCGGATTGCTTGGATAAACAATTTCCAGATTTCTCAGCGTGAAATTATCCATCATTAAGAAATCATCCTGCGGAATAACCTGAATCTTTGTAATGTGAGCCAATAAATTATGATGCGTATCTTCAACCAGATAAGCAAAAATAGCTCCTGCAGCCGTAATAGCCAACTGAGAATTTTCAACGCCAAAACCTTTTAAAGAATTGGTTTTAAAATGATTTGTCAGCTTTTCGTAGCCAAAATTATATTGATACGCCCAATCTTCAAGTTTGAAGGCACTTTTATTTTTAAGCTGCTCAGGAAGCTGCACACTTCTCTGATAAATGATCTCACTCGGATCAAAAGTACTGACAATGTGAAGCAATTTTTCAAGATTTCCTTCACTTACCAAAAATTCCCCTGTAGAAACATCAACCAAAGCAATTCCGTACTTTTCTTTTTCTTTATGAATAGAAAGCAGGAAATTATTCTTTTTCGAGTTTAAAACCTGATCATTGAACGTAACCCCAGGCGTCACTAATTCTGTAACCCCTCTTTTTACAATTCCTTTTACGGTTTTAGGATCTTCCAATTGGTCACAAATCGCAACACGGAGTCCGGCTCTCACCAATTTTGGAAGATAAGAATCTACAGAATGATGTGGAAATCCGGCCAATTCTATATGCCCGTCTCCATTTGCTCTTTTGGTTAAAACAATCCCTAAAATCTGGGAAGTTCTAATGGCATCCTGCCCGAAAGTTTCATAGAAATCCCCCACTCTGAATAATAAAAGCGCATCAGGATATTTCGCCTTGATGGTGTTATACTGAGTCATTAACGGGGTTTCTTTCTTTTCTTTCGTCGCCTTTGCCATTAAAATCTTTCTTAAAAAATTAGGATGGTAAAAGTATGAAATAAAATAGAAGGATTAAAGTTTTTAAAAAACTAGATGAGGGTTTTGTTATTTGAGATTTAAACGCAAAGGTCTATTTGAGCACATTTCATTTAAGAAGGCAAAGACAAATAAATTTGTTTCGCGAAGCTGGAGTTTTAGCTTCATAAAAATCAACTTTTTTGTTGATTTCATCTTTGCTCACTCAAAGTTATAACTTTATTTACATAAATCTTTGCGTTAAAAAATCTATTTATTTAAATTTTTAGCCAACGCTTCCGTACTTTTTTCATACGCCCATTTCTGCTTATAATTCACCCATTTTTCTTTAAAAAGCTTTCGCAAAATCTTATCCGTATATCTCATAATGAAAACATGATACAGCATATTCGCAAAAACTTTCGGTTTATTAGGAAGCGCCCGAAGCGACATTGAAAATCCGGGTTCCAAATATCTGTTGAAATGCCAAAATGCTCCCGGAATAAAAAGTGCATCGCCATGTTCCATGAAGATTTCAAAGCCTTTTGCATATTTCAAAGCCGGAAATTTTTCATAATCTGGGTTTTCATAATCTACATCATAGATTGTATGAACCGATAGCGGAACTTTATATAAAAAAGGAGATTGCTTTTGATCAAATAATAAGATTCTCTTCTTTCCTTCGAAATGAATATGAAGAAAATCACCAAGGTCTACATCATAATGCATCAAAACATGAGCATCACTCCCACCAAAAAATAAAGTCGGAAGTCTTTTAAAAAACTTTATTCCCAAATCCGGATACGTGAAGTTTTTCAACAATTCAGGAAGTCTGTCGGTGATAATGTAGAAGAAAATACGCAGATCTGAAGGTTTACTTTTTATGGTATCGATATAATCCTTCATTTTCATGTGTGTGACGGGAGCGTCTGTACTTTTGGAAGCATCTGCCGGTTTATTATCATACAGCGGAACATCCTGTTCACCTGCTTTTTCGCGGATAAAATCGAAATTCCATTTGTCGAAAGCATCCCAACGGCTCGCAAAATTTTTAATTAAGAGAGGTTTATGCTTTTTGAAATAATTTTTCTGAAAATCTTCCTTACTGATATCGTTGACAACATCTACGTGTTTGAGAATCATTTTGTTTCTTGATTTAATGCGAAATAAAAATAGTGTTTTTTTGAAATTTATATTTCTCCCGCAGATTGCACAAATTTGCACAAATGTTTGAAAACACTTTTAAAACCCATGGAAACCTGCGTATTCTGTAAGAGATTAAATTCTCATTTTTTTTAAATTAATTTTAAGTTTCCCGTAAAAGGATAATGAAGCGAAAATTTTATCTTTGTAAGACTAACCTAATTTATGAGAGCCTACAACACCAAACATTTCCTTAAAATCCTTTTCAGTTTACATAAAAGGGATACATTGAAAATCCTTTTTCCTAGTATGATTTTGGTAGGGCTATACTCGTGGGGAATTCAATATTTAGAAGTGGAATATTTTCACCTTACTTCAAAATCGGGAGTCAGTAATGTGGGAATGATTCATTCTTTATTAGGCTTTGTACTTTCTTTATTATTGGTTTTCAGGACAAATACAGCGTACGACAGATGGTGGGAAGGAAGAAAGCTTTGGGGGAAATTGGTAAATGATACCCGAAATTTCGCAGTAAAAATCAATAACATATTAATTGATGACAGAAAAGACGCTGAACAAATTGCCAGATATTTAAAGTTCTATCCTCACTTTTTAGCCAAGCATCTTTCTAAGGAATCCACGAGATTAGCTTTGGATGAAGATTATTCTGAAATCGAAAAATCTTTGAAACATCACGGGCCAAGTGAAATTGTCATTCTTTTAAC
The DNA here is from genome assembly GCF_900114875.1 of Chryseobacterium limigenitum. Classification (GTDB taxonomy): domain Bacteria; phylum Bacteroidota; class Bacteroidia; order Flavobacteriales; family Weeksellaceae; genus Chryseobacterium; species Chryseobacterium limigenitum. Next base: position 20,785 of record NZ_FPKW01000008.1, on the reverse strand, counting down.
GCATAAATTAGGTCAGTTAAAAAAAGAAGGAAAAATATCAGACGTTGAAATGCTGTATTTAGACACACAACTTTCCGGCTTTCTTGATGTTTGCGGAGGTTGCGAAAGAATTAAAAACACTCCAATTCCTTATTCTTATTCATCGTTTATCAAGAAATTTATTATTCTTTATGTCTTTGCCCTGCCGATTGCTTATGTCATTAATATTGGGCTTTTCATGGTTCCGTTGACCGTTTTTGTTTATTATGTTTTGATGAGTCTGGAAATGATTGCAGAAGAAATTGAAGATCCTTTTAATAATGATGAAAATGATATTCCGATGGAAACTTTAGCCCAGAATATTGAAAAAAATGTTCATCAAATCATGGGCTTGAAAAAATAAAAAACGAGCTTCAAGGAGAGTAATCTTTAATTATAGTGAGTTTAGATTAGCCTTTAATTCACATTCTGAAGCTATAAATACCTTTTTTAATGATAAATTTGATAAATTAGAGGACTAAAGTAAACTTCTTACTAAAGATAAGAACTCAATTATCACCAAGATAGTCATTGGAAACCACCTTATCTGGTAAGCAAAATCCAAAGAGAAATGAAGTTCGTAGATGATAATAGAAACAGATACGAGTTTATTATCGAGAAGAAGAAAATTTATAAAGACAGAAAATTAATTTCAACAAAATAATACATTGGTACACAAATTAAAACTGGAAGAACTTAACAGAATAGATGTAGAAACATTCAAGAAAGTTGAGAAGATTCCTTTGATCATTATTTTAGATAATATCAGAAGTATGCACAACGTGGGTGCTACCTTCAGAACGGCAGATGCTTTTTTAATTGAAAAAATTATTCTGTGCGGGATCACTCCACAACCGCCCCACCGTGAAATTCACAAAGCAGCATTGGGTGCAACGGAAAGCGTTGACTGGAGCTATGAAAGTGATATTAACAATGCAATTAGCGATCTTAAGAGCAAAGGATTTGAAATTATCGGCATCGAGCAAACCTCAAACAGCCAGATGATTACAGATTTTACGATTGATAAAACGAAGAAATATGCTTTAATTCTAGGAAATGAAGTGGAAGGCATAAGCGATGAAGCATTAGAAAATATTGATACATTTTTAGAAATTCCCCAGTTGGGAACCAAGCATTCTTTAAATGTAAGCGTATGTGGCGGAATCGTCATGTGGGAGTTCACAAAAGCCCTAAAATAAAAAAACTGCATGTGTCTAAAAGACAGTGCAGTTTGAAATAAATCTAATAAAAAGTAAAAATGAAAGGCGACAAAGATACTTTTTTTTTCGTCGCGAACAAATTTTAAAATTAGTTTTTTTATTTTTCCTAAAAAAAATATAGGTTTTCAGAAAAAGTTTCGTTTAATTTTTTATAAATTAGCACAATGTTTATCAAGGACTATATCTCAAAAGATTTCCCGTGTTTTAGCCTGACTGACTCAATAGAATCAGCAAGAGACATGTTAGAGGACTTTGGATATTCCCATGTTTTCGTTAAAAAATCCCATCACTTTTACGGAGCAATTGCTCAGGATTTCCTTTATGAAGAAGAAGGAACCCTGAAAGATCTGGAACATCAGATTGAGCGTTTTGCCATTCTTGAGGATAATAATATTATGGACAGCATTCGTCTGTTTTATACTTTCAATGCCAACATCATTCCGGTTATCAATAAAAGTGAAAAGTATTTGGGATATATCAGCTGTGAAGACATTTTCCAGGATTTGTCTAAATACCCGCTGTTTTCGGAACTCGGAGCTATCCTTACGATTGAAACCCCTGCCAGAAAATATTCAATGACAGAAATTGCCAATATTATTGAGAGCAACAACTCTAAATTTTATGGTGGATTCATCAGTTTTATGTCCGATGAAGTGATTCATGTGACCATAAAGATCAGCAATGAAAATCTGAGCTCGATAGACGCAACTTTTGACCGTTACGACTATAGAATTGTAGAAAAATTCTATTCTGACGAAAAATCAGATCTGTTTAAAGACAGATTCGGGTTTTTACAAAAATTCATAGAAATTTAAACATGAAGGCAGCCATATATTCTCAGAAAAAAGATCTTGATACTTTTTTATATTTAAGCAAATTTGTTTCAGAACTTGAAAGCAGAGGCGTAAAGTCTGTTTTGTACGAGGAAATGGCGGAAGCGCTTCAGTTTTCAAAAATTTTTGAGACCTTTAATAATAAACAGGATCTTATCGATAAAGAAGTTGATCTTTTCTTCACTTTCGGTGGAGATGGTACGATCGTAAACTCTTTAACTTTTATTGAAGATCTTGAAATCCCTATTGTAGGTGTAAACACCGGAAGATTAGGATTTTTGGCAAGTTTTACCAAAGAAGAAGCCTTCAAAGAATTGGATGCTATCTTGAAAGGTGATGTAAAAACAAGCCGCCGTGCAGTAATCGAGGTCGTTTCACCAAGATCAGATGATTTTTTTCCGTATGCTTTAAATGATGTTACTGTTTCCAGAAAAGAAACAACATCCATGATTACGGTTGATTCATATATTAATGATGAATTTTTAAATGTATTTTGGGGAGACGGTGTCATTGTTTCTACCCCGACAGGTTCTACCGCCTATTCTTTAAGCTGTGGCGGACCGATCATTTCTCCCAATAACGAAAACTTTGTCATCACTCCTATCGCTCCTCACAATCTGAATGTGAGACCTTTAGTTGTAAATGACAGGGTTGAAATCAAATTCAGAGTAGAAAGCCGAGTACCTCAATATTCACTTTCTTTAGATTCAAGATTAATCCATATAGAAACAGATAAAGAAATCATTATTAAAAAGGCAAGTTTCCAGATACTTCTGGTACAGCCGAATGATCTGAGCTTCTATGAAACCATCCGCCAGAAACTACTTTGGGGGCGCGACAAAAGAAATTAACAATTTATCAAAAATTCTTACCTTTACAGGAATTTTAGAAACACCTAATAATTTATATAAAAAGTAAAACATGAGCAGAATTTTCCCGGCAGGAGTTGCCACAGGTCAATTAGTTACTGATATTTTTCAGCATGCTAAAGAAAACAAATATGCATTACCAGCAGTAAACGTAATTGGTTCTAGTAATGTAAATGCTGTTATGGAAACTGCAGCAAAATTAAACTCTCCTGTTATTATTCAGTTTTCTAACGGTGGAGCTGCTTTTAACGCAGGAAAAGGATTAAGCAATGACGGTCAGAAGGCTGCTATTTTAGGATCTATTGCCGGAGCGAGACATATTCACACGCTTGCAGAAGCTTACGGAGCAACTGTAATTTTACATACAGACCACTGTGCAAAGAAATTATTGCCTTGGATCGACGGATTATTGGATGCTAGTGAAGAATTTTACAAGCAAACAGGAAAATCTCTTTACTCTTCTCATATGCTGGATCTTTCTGAAGAATCTTTAGAAGAAAACTTAGAGATCTCTGTTAAGTATTTCGAAAGAATGGCTAAAATGCAGATGACTTTAGAAGTTGAAATCGGAGTTACAGGAGGTGAAGAAGATGGTGTAGACAATTCTGATGTAGACAATTCTAAATTATATACTCAGCCTGAGGATATCGCTTATACTTACGAAAAATTAAAAGCTGTTTCTGATAACTTTACGATTGCAGCAGCATTCGGTAACGTGCACGGAGTTTACAAACCAGGAAACGTGGTTCTTACACCAAAAATCCTTGACAACTCTCAGAAATTCGTTGAAGAGAAGTTCGGAACGGGTAAAAAACCTGTGAATTTTGTATTCCACGGAGGTTCTGGATCTACTTTAGAAGAGATCAGAGAAGCTATCGATTACGGTGTGATCAAGATGAACATCGATACAGATCTTCAATTCGCTTACACAGAAGGAATCAGAGATTATATGGTTAACAATATCGATTATCTGAGAGCTCAAATCGGAAACCCTGAAGGAGAAGAAAAACCTAACAAAAAATTCTATGACCCAAGAGCTTGGGTAAGAAAAGGTGAAGAAACTTTCTCTACAAGACTGGTTAAAGCGTTTGAAGACTTAAATAACGTAAATACGCTTAAATAAATTATAAATAAAAGATAAAAGATGAATGATAAGTGATTTTTAAACCGCTTTCATCATCTTTTATCTTTTATCATACATCAATTATATAGATATGGCATTCGACTGGTTTAAAAGAAAAGCAAAAAACATTACGACCTCTACTGATGAAAAAAAGGATGTTCCCAAAGGTCTTTGGCACCAAACTCCGTCAGGAAAAGTAGTAGAACATGATGAACTGAAGAAAAACAATTATGTTTCTCCTGAAGACGGATTTCATGTAAGAATAGGAAGTGCAGAATTTTTTGAAATACTTTTTGACGAAGGTAAATTCACTGAACTAGATGCTAATGTTGAAAGTATTGACATCCTGAACTTCAAAGATACAAAGCCTTACGCAGACCGCTTAAAAGAGGTAAAAGCTAAAACAAAGCTTACAGATTCCATCAGAAATGGTGTAGGAACTGTAAACGGAACTAAAATGGTAGTTTCTTGTATGGATTTTGCTTTTATCGGAGGATCATTAGGTTCTGTAATGGGTGAAAAGATCAGAAGAGCAATTGATTACTGTATCGTCAACAAACTTCCTTACATGATCATTTGTCAGTCAGGAGGAGCGAGAATGCAGGAAGCAACTTATTCATTGATGCAGTTGGCTAAAGTACAGGCTAAATTGGCTCAGCTTTCAGAAGCAGGACTTTTATACATCGCATACCTTTGCGATCCTACTTTTGGAGGAATTACAGCTTCTTTCGCAATGACTGCAGACATCATTATGGCTGAACCTAAAGCTTTGATCGGCTTTGCAGGACCAAGAGTTATCCGTGAGACCATCGGTAGAGATTTACCGGAAGGTTTCCAGACTTCTGAATTCTTGCAGGAAAAAGGATTCGTTGATTTCATCGTAAAAAGAACTGAAATTAAGGAAGCTGTAGCTAAAACAGTAAATTTATTAGCCGTACATGCTTAAAATTTGTAACAAATACAATACAATCTCTCTCTAATTGGGGAGAGATTTTTATTTATGAGGACTTTTAACATATTTTTCAATACCATCCGAGCCATGAGCTTTAAAAAGATTTGTCGTCTTTTATCGCTTGTTCTCCCCCATCCTCTTTTTTCTTTATTCAGCTTTTATGCCACCATACAGGCTTTCACTATCGCTCAGAAACGCTTTCCCGAAACAGCATCCAACAATGGGATAGGTAATGCTTTCAGACACGCCCTTTGGAGCGCTTTCATTCTGATGTACTGCAGTAAGATTTCTTCACCAGAAAAAGCATTGGATTTCTGTAAAAGAATAACCGATATGCACGAAGAATTATTTCCAAACAAACCTTTGGAAACCAAAATGGATCTTCACAACAACAAGATTGGAATGGATTACTTCATGGAATTGTTGCCCGGAATTCACCGTCAGTTTTTTGAAAAAGGATTTTTCACTGATGCTTTAATTGATAAAATGAAAGATGCAAAAGTTCTGAAAAACCTGGATGATGATTTTGCGGGACACTTAGTTTATTTAAATGAATAAAATTACAGATGCTTCGACTCCGCTCAGCATGACATCGCTACAAAATTACTGCTGAAAAAGCGGTTAGTATTAGATATGTCATGCTGAGCGGAGTCGAAGCATCTCAATACATATTCCTAAAAAATCAATTGAGCTTACAAAGAATATTTTTTGACTTTACATTAAATTTATTATCTTTTCTCAAATTTTAATTTAATCAAATGGTTCTCAGCAGAATTTGGTCGGCTTTTATTATCGTTGCCATTGCTATTGCAAGCATAAAGTATATGTCATCAAGTCATTACAAAACCATTTTCAATGATATGGTTGTTGGAAAAGGTGGTGATACGGTGCAGATAGCAACTCAGAAAATGAATACGCTCTCTCCTACCGTACGAGACAGTTTGATGAAAAAAACTGATTTTGCCGACAGCAGAATCCATTACAAGACAGATTCTCTTAAACAAGATGTAAAAGTATATCGTGTTCAGGAATCAGATGGCGTTATCGGAACTTCTGAAACCGCGGTGAAGATCTGCATCGGTCTGATAGGAATTATGACCTTATTTATGGGATTCATGAGTATCGCAGAAAAAGCAGGCGGAATCAATCTTTTAAGTCGATTAATTCAACCTTTCTTTTCAAAATTATTCCCAGAAATACCGAAAAACCATCCTGCTTTTGGACATATGCTGATGAATTTCAGTGCTAATCTTTTAGGGTTGGATAATGCTGCAACACCATTTGGTTTAAAAGCAATGGAAAGTCTGCAAACTTTAAATCCAAATAAAGATACCGCGAGCAATTCTCAGATTATGTTTTTGTGCCTTCATGCAGGAGGAATGACCTTAATTCCGGTTTCTATCATCGCTATCAGAGCTTCGATGGGGTCTAAAACTCCAACGGATATTTTTCTTCCGTGTATGATTGCCACATTTGCAGCGACGTTAGCGGCCATGATCATTGTTTCTTTATATCAAAAAATCAATCTTCTTCGTCCCGTAGTTATCGCTTATGTAGGCGGAATTTCCGCGATTATTGGACTTTTGGTTGTATACCTGGTTCAATTAAGCAAAGATGAATTAGATACCTTTAGTAAAGTATTAAGCAACGGATTGATTCTCTTTATTTTCTTGGGAATCGTTCTTGGTGCTCTTTATAAAAAAATCAATGTTTTTGATGCTTTTATTGAAGGCGCAAAAGAAGGTTTTACGACCTGTGTGAAAATCATTCCTTATTTAGTTGGAATGTTAATCGCAATTTCTCTTCTGAGAACTTCAGGAGTTTTTGATGTAATCATTGACGGAATGAAGTGGGTGGCGTACACTGCTAATTTCGATCCTCGTTTTGTTGACGGACTTCCAACTGCATTAATCAAACCTTTATCCGGTTCGGGAGCCCGTGGAATGATGGTTGATACCATGTCAACTTTCGGAGCCGATAGTTTCCAAGGGAAATTGGCGGCGGTTCTTCAAGGAAGCTCAGATACGACCTTTTATGTGATTGCTGTTTATTTTGGAGCAGTAGCCGTGAAGAATACGAGATACACGGTAATTGCTATGCTTTTGGCCGATTTAGTAGGTGTTATTACTGCGATTGCGTTGGCTTATTTGTTTTTTGCGTAAATGGTTAGAATATTTTACATTACACTTTTTTGTTTATTCATTGTCAGTTGTAAACAGGACAATGTAAGTAAATCTGTAAAAAGTAATTTCGTTCAAAATAAAAATTTAAAAGATTATATTAATTTCAAATATGATGAAGTTATTGCTTTTGCCAGTGTAAATCCTATGGATTATTATGATGGAGATTTTGATAAAGAATTAAATGTAAAAAAGTTTAAAGATACAATCAGCAAAACATTAAACCTTTCTCAAATAAAACATCTTAATGATATTTTAAGCGGAAGGGAAAATAAAAATCCTTTCACATCTGTTATTTTTACTGATTGCTTCTACCCCAGACATAATATTATTTTCCTTAAAGATAAAAAAGTCATTAATTATATTTCTGTTTGTTTTGAATGCAATAATATTAAAAGCAGTAAACCTCCACGTGCACACATAAAAAATTATCTCGACTTTTTTAATTCTATTAATTTAAGGATGTTTAATAATCCTATTGAACATTCAAAATATTATGATTCTATTAAATTTGCACACATAAACAATTTAAATAAAAAGAAATGATCACAGATAAAGAATTCACCTTACGACTAATACGTCAGTTAACTCAAGCATTAGAAAAACTGATTTTAGATAAACCTGAGGAAAGCTTAATGCAGAAAGAATTAGATTTCGAGACTTTAATGAGAGATATTTTCAAGTTTGATTTTACAACACTTTCTGCAAAATCAAAAGAAGAAATCATAGAAATCGTTAACGAAAGACAGGAAAGAGATCATAAAGATTATTACGAAATGCTGGGGAATCTTTTCTATTTTACAGGCAGAGGACAAAAAAACAATGACTTTTTAGACAAAGCAAAAACATTCTACGAATTATATCTTCAAACCAGCGGAATTTTTGCCCTTCCCGTTATCAACAGAATCAGCGAAATAAAAAAAGCACTTGAATAAAGTGCTTTTGTATTTTTAGAATGTAATTTTATATGTTCCGGTAGAGGATGTACTTGCTTTTTCGGCTTTTACATATTTCTTAACCCAAGACACCGCTGTAGAAGAAATACAAGAATCTGACGTTCCGCCTGAACGTCTTGCAGAGACTACATTTCCGGCTTTATCTACAGTATAAGCAATTGTGATTGTTCCACTTGCCGTACAGCTATTACTAGGTTGTGCACCGCCTCTTCCCATTGTTCCTGGAATGTATCCGATTAATTTTCTGTCGATTCCGACTTTACTGTCGCCATTTCCGTCACCGCCTAAAGGATCTCCTGCGTTTCCGATTCCTTCCCCAGTTCCCTGGTTTCCGGCTTTAGTCCCTCTTCCTTTAATTAAATTTCCGATGGCGGCATTTCCTTTTCCGTCGCCATTTCCAGTTTTGGAGTTGGCTGTTGTGGCGCCTGCTTTTTTAGTATTTTTAGAAGCAGAAGTGCTGGTAGCCGTTTTTTTATCTGTCTTTTTTGATTCTTCCTTTTCTTTAGGAGGAACAGTCATTTTTGAATTTTTTCCTGTAATAACCTTTTCCTTCACTTCAACTTTCTTAGGTTCTGGTGCAGGCTCTGACTTCACTATAGTTTTGGTTTCAGGAACAGCAGCCTCAACAGGTTCCGGAGTAACTTCTTCTGTCGCAGCGGCTAAACTTCCCTCCTGTTCAGCAGGTTCCTCAATGCCTTTCCCGTTTCTGTTGTCTCCAAAGTTGACGAGCATTGTGGTAACAACTTCATCTGGCTTTTTATCCAGCTCTGGCTTTAATTTATATAGAAAAACAAAAAGCAGGATTGCAGACCAAATAAGGATAGAAAGTATCGCACTCTTTATCCTATCTCTGTTTTGCTTGTCTTTGTTCACTGTATAACTTCTCATCTTAAAATGATCCTTCCCGATATTTTCGGAGTTATTATTTATCTTTAACCGTCGCAATGGCAATATTGAATTTATTCTTTTCAGCAATTTCCATTACAAAAACAACATCTTTATGCATTGTATTTTCGTCTGCACGAATGGTAAAAGATTTATTGGCTTGATCAGTTAATTTACTGACAATCACTGATTCCAATTGATCTTTCGTTACAGGACTATCATCCACAAAATAAGTTCCGTCCGGTTTAATACTTACCACCAAAGGATTCGGAATATTATCTTCTACTGCTCCCGCTTTCGGCAGATTCACCTCAATAGCGCTTTGATTGGCTGCCGATGAAGTAATCATAAAGAATATCAACATCAGCAAGATAACATCGGTCATCGCTGCCAAACTGAATTCGGGATTCGCTTTATTTCTTCTCTGAATTTTCATCTGGAAAGATTTATAAAGGTTTATTGATAAGATCTAAAAATTCGCCGGACATATTCTGTGCTTTCAATACAAATTTATCAATTCTTGTTAAAAGAATATTGTAGAAAAAGTTAGCCGGAATTGCCACCGCAAGACCAACCGCAGTCTGTCCCAACGCCGTGTAAATACCTTCAGACAAAGTTTTCGGAGAGAAAGATCCTGATGCATGCGATAGATTAAAGAAAGCAATGATCATCCCGATAACCGTTCCCAAAAGCCCTAACATCGGTGCAATACTCGGTACAACCGCCAAAAGGTTAAGGTTTTTCTCCATATTCGCTACTTCTACCTGCGCCTGAGATTCCATTGCGCTTACAATGTCGGAAACCGGACGTCCCAATCTTGAGATTCCCTTTTCTAGAATCCTTCCTTCAGGAGAGTTTTGTCTTTTACAGTAATCTGCAGCAGATTCTATTTTGCCTTCTTTAATAAAATCTTCAATGTTATCCATGAAATTGGCATCCGTTTTTGAAGTCAGCCTTTTAATAAAGAAAAAACGTTCAAAAAACAGATATACCGAAAACACGCCAAGTGCCAACACGGTAAACATTACTATTTTGGCGAAAGCTCCACCATGGAACATGATCTTCCAAAATGAAAATTCTAAATCGTCTGTTGCAACTGCAGGTGCAGTTATTTGTGCAAATAAAATCTGAGTAAGTTCCGTTAGCAGCATTAATATTAGTATTTATAAAGGTTTTAACGACAAAAGTAGTTGAATATTATGAATTGATGTCTTAAAAAATGCTTAAAAACACCTTAAATTTTGTTATTTTTTATCAACAGCAAATTTCTCTCCAAAAAGCATTTGAAAAGAAATTCGATTATAAAACTATTGAAGAGAAGATTAAATTAATCTTCGTCTACCACAATCTCATCTTGTTTAAATTCGCATTTGAGCCTAAAAGGAATCGGTTTGCCGGATCCTGTGTAGAAATCATCAATATTTCCTTTCCAAATCACCTGAAGCACGTCTTCTTCGTTTTTTTCGAATTGAAGCTCATTATCATAGATAAAAGCATCTTCATCGTCAAAAAGATCTACTTCTGTATAGGTTTCCTCTTCAGAATCATTGATTTGAATGGTTTTTCCTTCTATTTCCGCTGTCTCGATAGGAAAATCGAAAATATTCAGCGAAAGCTGTGGAAAATTGTAGTGTAAAGAATCATCGTCTACATGATCTAAGCTGTCATCCGTGATTATTTCAACCTCAAGAAAATGTTCTTGGTTACTGTAAACCGCCTTGCAATAAGTATTTCTAATATTGTATGTTAGCGTTTCCTCCGGATGGTAAATTTTTAAAATCCCTTTCATTATTTCTTAAAAAAGAGCTGTAATAAATATGATTGTTAAACGTTTTCAGCAAAGATAAAAAATAGATTGAAAGCGGAAAATTTTTTGAAAATTATTTTTCTAAAAATCCCGTTTATTAATAATCGGTTTATTTCAATAATACTTACTTTTGTTTTCATAAAGATTCTGAAAATGAAAAACATTTTATCGAAAAGCATTTTAGGTTTAGGCTTAGCAGTAAGCTTAATTTCATGTAAAAAATCCGATTCTCCTTTAACGAAAGTGACTCCGACAAACATAGATTCCATTGCTTCAAATTATTACGAGCAATATCTAAAGTTGTATCCGTTGGATGCTACATCGCAGGGAGATCTCAGATATAATGATCAGCTTCCGATAAACATCGATAAAGACTTCATTTCCGGGGAAGTAGCTTTTTACAATTCTGTTCAGAAACAATTGGATCAGGTAGATTACAAGAGTCTTTCTGATGACGATAAAGTGGTGTATGACGTTTTGGATTATACTTTAAAAGATAAAATTGAAGCCTATGCTTATCATCCTGAATATATTCCTTTTACCCAATTTGGAGGATTGCCATTAAATTTTCCTTTGTACGGAAGCGGAGAAGGAAGTCAGCCCTTTAAAACCGAAAAAGATTACGAAGACTGGTTAAAAAGAATGGAAAAATTCCCTTTATGGATGGATGCCGCGATTGAAAATTTCAAAGAAGGAATCAATAATAAAGTGGTTTTGCCTAAAAAACTAATCGTAAAGATGATTCCTCAGATGAAAGCTGAAGAAATCGTCACTCCTGATTTTGAAAAGAATATTTTCTACGGACCTATTGAAAAATTTCCGAAAGATTTCACTCAGGCTCAAAAGGATAAATTGACAAAATTATATCAGGAAGCTATTTCTAAAAAAATAATTCCTGCTTACACTAAAATGGCCAAATTCTTAGAAACAGAATACCTGCCAAAAGGAAGAGACACAGACGGTTACAACAGCCTGCCGAAAGGAAGCGACATCTATGCTTATTATGTAAAAAGCTGGACGACAACCAATAAATCTCCGGAAGAAATTAATAAAATAGGACTTCAACAAGTTGCCATGCTTCGTGCCGAAATGGAAAAAGTAAAACAACAGGTTGGCTTTTCAGGAACGTTAGAAGAATTCATCAATTTTGTAAAAACTGATCCAAAAGCGATGCCTTACAAGACTTCTAAGGAAGTTTTAGCCGGATTTAACGGGATTTTAGCTAAAATTACTCCAAAACTGAAAACCATGTTCAGTGTAACCCCGAAAACAAAATTTGAGATCAGACAGACTGAAAAATTCAGAGAAGCTAGTGCAAGCGCAGAATATATCCAGGGAACGCCAGATGGAAAAAGACCGGGAATTTTTTATGTTCCGCTTCCTGATCCTTCCAAGTTCAATGTAACATCTGGAATGGAATCGCTTTTCTTACATGAAGCTATTCCTGGACACCATTATCAGGTTTCTCTGCAACAGGAAAACACGAAATTACCAAAGTTCATGAGGTTCGGATGGTTTGGAGCTTACGGTGAAGGCTGGGCGCATTATTGCGAAACTCTAGGTCCGGAATTCGGATTGTATACGGATCCTTATCAGAAAATGGGTTATTTAAGCGACCAAATGTTGAGAGCCGTAAGATTGGTTGTTGACACCGGAATTCACACCGGAAAAATGTCTAGAGAAGAAGCTATCAAATATTTCCTAAGCAATATTTCTTATGATGAAGCAGGCGCAGCTGCCGAAGTTGAGAGATACATGGCAATGCCTGGACAGGCTTTAGGATATAAAATAGGTTCGTTAAGAATCCGCGAATTGAGAGATCAATATCAAAAACAGCTTGGAAATAAATTTAGTCTGGCAAAATTCCATGATGAAGTGTTGAGCCAGGGTTGCCTTCCTTTGGATGTTTTGAACAGAAAAATGGAGCTTTGGGCGAAGAAGCAGAAGTAAAGAATTATAATTTAGGCGGAGCCTTTAATTGCTGCGCCTTTTTTTAACAGAAAATCCACTCAATTAAATATCATCAAAATGATCACAGAAAGTCTAAAATCTCTTTACACAAGAGATCTCAATAAATTAAAAACAGAAATTGAAGCTTATCAAAACGAAGCTTCAATGTGGAAAACAGATGAAAACATTGCCAATTCGGCTGGAAATCTTTGTCTTCACTTGGTTGGAAATCTTAATCATTTTGTTGGAGCAATACTAGGAAATTCCGGTTATGTGAGAAACAGGGAACTTGAGTTTTCGTTAAAAGATATTCCACGTACCGAGTTACTCGAAAAAGTTGAAGGAACATTAGATATTGTCATCAAAACACTCGATCAGCTTAGTGTAAATGATCTGGAAAAAGAATATCCTACTGAAGCTTTAGGATATAAAATGACAACCGAATATTTTCTGATCCATTTGTTTGGGCATTTGAGTTATCATTTGGGGCAGATCAATTATCACAGAAGATTACTGGATAATTAAAAACATATTTTCAATAGTAAAAACAACCTTTTTTGAGGTTGTTTTTTTATTTATCGAACATCATCTTCGTAATAAAATCCTTCTCGCCTTTACCTCTTGCAGGAGAATATTCTCTTCCGTAGAAAATGATTTGAAGATGGAGTTTATTCCAAACTTCTTCCTTCCAAATATTTTTTGCGTCTCGTTCCGTTTCTACGACGTTTTTCCCGGAAGTCAGCTTCCATTGCGTCATCAGTCTGTGAATGTGTGTATCGACAGGAAAAGCGGGAAATCCAAAGCCTTGGCTCATTACTACGGAAGCAGTTTTGTGACCAACTCCAGCCAACTCTTCTAACTCCTGATAAGTTTGCGGAACAATACTGTTATGTTTTTCCACCAATACTTCTGCCATTTTCTTTAGGTTTTTAGCTTTGGTATTGGATAATCCTATTTCTTTGATCAATTCTTTAATTTCAGAAACCTCCAATTTTGCCATCTTTTCAGGCGTATCTGCAACTGCAAATAACTGAGGCGTCACCTGATTTACTTTTTTGTCGGTCGTCTGCGCAGAAAGTGCCACCGCAACCATCAATGTATACGGATCTTTGTGATCCAACGGAATAGGAACTTCAGGATATAATTTCTCTAATTCGAGTTGCACAAGCTCGGCTCTTTGCTTTTTTGTCATTTAACCATTAAATTTGAACAAAATTAAATCATTATGCTGAAAGTTGGAGACAAATTACCAGAATTTGAAGGAACAAATCAAGATGGAGAAATGGTAACCTCATCAAAATTAATTGGAAAAAAATTAGTAATCTTCTTTTATCCTCAAGCTAATACTCCAACCTGTACGGTAGAAGCTTGTAATCTGAGTGATAATTATTCTCAATTAGAAAAAGCTGGATTTCAGTTATTGGGAATAAGTGGAGATTCTGTGAAAAAACAGAAGAACTTTCATAACAAATTTGCCTTTCCTTATGATCTGATAGCGGATGAAAATCGTGATATCATTGAAAAATTCGGAGTTTGGCAGGAAAAGAAAACGTTCGGAAAAACCTACATGGGAATTGTAAGAACGACATTTATTTTTGACGAAAAAGGTGTTTGTGAAAGAGTAATTGAAAAAGTGACTTCTAAAACGGCGGCTGAGCAGATCTTGGAAGGGTAAATATACATTAGCTTGTCATTCTAACGAAGAAACACAGCCTGAATTTCATTGAAAATCAAACCCTTAACCATCAAAATTATTTTATAGGTTAAGAACATTAAGTTTAGATTCTTCCTTCGTCAGAATGACAAACATAATGGGAAATTATTCCGTTTCGTAATACATCAACTCTTCATCTTCATGGGGAAGAGTGACATGATTTTTGAATTTTAATCCTAATTTTTCGATTAATTTTTGGGAAGAAAAATTGTCTTTTGAGGTTATGGCAGAGATCTTTTTTAAACCAAAATCATCCATTCCGATGGATTTTACTTTTTGAGCTGCTTCATATGCATACCCTTTGCCTTCAAATTCTTCTAACAGAGAAAATCCGATATCTACGATGTCCAGGCCTTCTCTTTCGAAAATTCCTACTCCACCGATCTTCTCATTTTTATCTTTAGTTACAACCAAATAATTTCCGAAACCTAGTTTTTCAATTTGCGGAAGAAATCTGTTTTTGATGTAGTTTTCAGCATCCTCAACTGTCTTAATATGGCGGTCTCCGATATATTTTATGAATTTTGGTGTGTTGTACAATTCAAAAATAAACTCTCTGTCATCCACTGACATTGGACGAATAATGAGTCTTTCTGTTTCGTAGACGTTATTTTCGCTTGGCTGGTTTTTTAGGCTCATCTTTGGGTTCTTCTTTCTTTTCGATTTTCATAAGCCTTGGATTATTCGCACATTTCTTATTGTAAAGTTCAATATAAGCTCCGTTGTCTTTTACATTGGTAATGGCTCCTGTAGACTTATTTATCGTTAATGTATAATGTTTTTTCTGGTAGGGACATTCTTGTGAAGTCAATTTTCCGAGATCCAAATAGTAGTTAGAACCATCTTCATAATAATTCCCTGCTACATCTTTGAATTCTTCATCTACAATATACCCTTCAATCGTTGCTGCAATGGCAGCTTCCTGAATATTATCAACTGTTCCTATAAATGATTTTAAGCCATTAAGATCAGTAACATAATTCATCTTTCCACCAGAAGAATAGGCAATATAATAAAAGCTGTCCTCATCAGGGAAAAGATCAAATCCTGAAAATTGAGGCGTATAATCCTGCTTAGAGCCGGCAATACTGATCTCCTGATCTTTTGCATAGGTATTATAAACCAACACCCAAAAATCTATTTTCCCGTTTGGTATCATCCCTTTTAAAATATTAGGAATACTGCTAAATTTTTTCTTTTCCTGAGCATACGCAAGCGCACCTAAAAGAAAGAAAATCAACAAAATAAATCTGGATGTATTTTTTATCATAATTCAAAACGTGGCAGAAATTATGCCATTTTTTAAATGAATTTTTCTCCTTTCTTCAAATTTTTAAGATCAAGAACGTAATCTTTTATCAGCTGATCATGATCTCTTGGGCAAATCAGTAAAACTTTCTCTGTATCTACAACGATAAAGTCTTTCAATCCGTCAATAACAACTGCTTTATTGCTGTTTTTTACGTGAATGATGTTTCCTTCTGTGTTGTAGGTCAGAATATGTCTTTGCTTTACTGCGTTTTCATTCTCGTCTTTTTCAGCATTTTCATAAACGGATGTCCATGTTCCCAAATCGCTCCAACCAAGGTCAGAAGGAATTACATAAACATTTTTGGCTTTTTCTAAAATTCCGTTATCAATAGAAATTTTCTGAACTTTCGGATAAATAATTTCAATACAGCTTTTTTCACTGTCTGCATTGTATTCACAAGCCATAAAATGCTGTGTCATCTCAGGAAGGTACATTTCAAAAGCGTGATGAATAGTTTTTACATTCCAGATAAAAATCCCTGCATTCCAAAGGAAATCTCCACTTTCCATAAAGCTTTGTGCAAGTTCTAAAATAGGCTTTTCCGTAAATGTTTTTACTTTGAAATATTCTGATTCTTTTTTATCTACAAATTGTATGTAGCCGTAACCTGTATCAGGTCTGGTAGGTGTAATTCCCAACGTCACAAGATAGTCGTGCTTAGAAGCAAGATCAAAAGCTACCTCCACTTTTTCAAGGAAAATATCTTCTTTCAGAATCAAATGATCTGCCGGTAAGACGATCATTGTAGCATTAGGATTGATCTCAGAAATTTTATTAGCCATGTAAAGATTACATGCTGCCGTATTTTTTATCAAAGGCTCACCTACAATGTTTTCTTCCGGAACTTCCGGTAATTGCTGATGAGAGAGAGCCACGTACTCTTTATTCGTAATGACAAATATATTCTCATTGGGGATCATTTTTTTAATCCTGTCGTACGTCTGCTGAATCATCGTACGCCCGGTTCCTAAAATATCCTGAAATTGTTTTGGAAATTTCTGAGTGCTCAGCGGCCAGAATCGGCTACCGATTCCTCCAGCCATTATCACACAGTATTTATCTGAATTTGACATGTTTAACTACATTTTTCTACCCTCGCCAAAGGCTTGAAAGAATACTTCCTCCCAGTAGCCAGGTTCTTACAAAGATAGTTTTTTTTAATCAGACCTTCTAAAAAATACTTTTCATTTCGATAGATGAAATAGTCTCCTTTTTGAAGCTCTTCAATAAATTGAAGGGTATCATCTTGTTTTTCAATGTGAAAATATTTAACCAAATCGGGACTAGCCATGAAATTTGCCTTTGGAGACCTCGAAAATTTTGTGATAATTGGTCTTAATTCTTCCTCATACACCTCGATACTTTCAAGAAGCATTAATCGAAATGTTTCTTTCCACTCATTTCCGTGTGGAGAGATTCTTCTTCCATATTTTTCAAATGCTATTAAATGAGCCAATTCATGAGTCAGAACAAAGAAAAAAAGCTGTGGAGGAAGCGTAGAATTTATCGTAATTTCATGAGAATTGTCCGGAAGCTTTCTGTAATCTCCCAGTTTAGAATTCCTGTTTCGTGTAATTTTAATATGAATATAATAATCTAAAAACCAATGTTTTAAATATTGAAGCGTATTTGGCGGTAAATATTTTTCTAATGATTGAATAGACATTTTACAAACTTAGTGGAATTCCTGCATAGAAATTCAATAATTTAAGACTGAAAAGATAGTTAAATTTAGCCTGAGCCACAGAACCTTGCGCGTTTGCATAATTATTTCTTGCAACATTCACATCGTAGATCGTTGTTCTTCCTGCAACATAACTCTTGTCTGCGAAATCTAAAGCTAATTTTGTACTTTTCTCGGCTTCTACAGAAGCTAAATATATTTCATAGTTGGCATCAACATCAAATTGCGCCTTCTGAACATTTTGTCTTACGGTCTGTTTTTGCTGTTCTAAGGTCGTTTTAGCAATGCTTTCATTAATTTTTGACTGCTCAACCTGAAGTTTAGTAATTCCTTTATTAAAAATCGGAATATTGATAGAAATTCCTGCATTTTGCCCAAAATTGTCTTTATACTGCGGGAAGAAAACTCTTTCATCCTGTGCATTTAAGAGATTATTGTAAAAACTTCCAATCCCTGCGCTCGCCGTTATTGTCGGCCAAAATGCTGTCTTAGTTACTTCTGTCTGAGCTACGGCGGATTTAATTCGGCTTTCCGCGGCTTTCACCTGAGGCTGATTTTCATAAGCTGTCGTCAAAACCTCATCTACAGATTTCAATTGCGGAGACAGCTGATCTGAAACACTTACATCTTCCACATCAAAATCTTTATACTCATTTAACTGTAAAAGCTGAGCCAGTGCAAATAAACTTCTTCCAACATTAATTTCAGCAGTTTTAAGGTTTTGCTTTTCTCTTGCCAAGCCAGCATCAGCTTCCGCCAATATCGTTTGAGCCGTCGTTCCAACCTGAGTTGTGATTTTTGCTCTGTCGGCTTGTTTTTGAGCATTTTCTACCGCTGCCTGTGAAATTTTCACGATTTCTTTGTTCAACAAAGTCGTTAAATACTGCTGAGCGATTTGCAGAGAAATATCATTTTTGATGGTTTCAATGTCATACTGGCTTGCTTCAACATCAAATTCCGTCTTACGAACCGTTTTTTCTAATCTTCCGTTGTTGTAAACCAAAATATCGGCACTAAGATTAGCATTATTACTAAATCTGTCGTTCCTGATACTTCCCGTCCCCAACGAAGCCTGACCAAAACTCACCGTATTTCCCACGCTCGCAGAAACAGACGGCAAATAGTTCTTTTTAGCTATTTTTAAATTAGAATCCTGAATTTGCTTTGAATATTCATTTTGGATCACCTGAAGATTATGCTCTACGGCATAGTCTACGCATTCTCTTAAGGACCATCTTTTCTGAGCGCTTAAGCCCATGCTTGTTAATCCCAAAACAATAATCCAAACTTTTTTCATATTCTGATTTTATCATATTAGACGAATCAAATTTAAAAAAGTTACAGATAAAAAAAATTAATGTTTTATTTTTATCAAACTTTTGAGAATTTTGCATCATGACAACTGAACAATATCAAGAAGCCGTTGACTGGCTTTTCATACAAGCACCTAATTATCAGATCGATGGAGAAAAAGCTTACAAGCCCGGTCTAGATAATATCACTAAACTTTGTGAATTTTTTGACAACCCTCAGAAAAAAATAAAATGCATCCATATCGGCGGAACCAACGGAAAAGGTTCTTCCAGCAATATGCTGGCTTCAGTTCTTCAGGATGCAGGTTATCAAGTGGGCTTATACAACTCACCTCATCTTATTGATTTTACGGAACGTATAAAAGTGAATGGAAGGAACTGTGACAAAGGGTTTGTATTCAATTTCATCCAAAAACTGAAAGGTCTTCCTGAAGATATCCTCCCTTCTTTTTTTGAATTTACTACGATTATGGCTTTTGAATATTTTTATCAGCAGCAGGTAGATTTTGCCATTATTGAAGTTGGTTTGGGCGGAAGATTAGATTCTACCAATATTATTAAACCTTTGGTTTCTGCTATTACAAATGTACAACTAGACCATCAAAATATTTTAGGTGATACGATTGAACAAATTGCATTTGAAAAGGCAGGAATCATTAAAAACAACACTCCAATTATTTTTGGTGACGAAAATGAGGTCGTAAAAAATATTATTAAAGAAAAATCAATTAAAGAAAATGCTTTATTTGTTGATGCTACGCTATTAAAAACTGATTTAAAATCCGACTTAAGGGGAAATTATCAGGAAAAAAATATAAAGGTTGTTCTAGCATTAATTGAAGAATTAAGAAAACTCAACGTGAATATCTCCGATCAAAATATTGAAAACGGATTATTAAACGTCCATAAAAACACCGGATTCATCGGTCGTTGGTTTGAATTCTCTCAAAAACCATTGACAATTTGTGATACCGGACATAATCAGGCAGGATTGGAGCAGGTTTTTGCTCAGCTGAATTCAATCGACAAACATAAACACGTTATTTTAGGTTTTGTTGTTGATAAAAAGATCGATGAAGTGATGAGTTTATTACCTGAAAACTCTGAGTTTTATTTTGCAAAACCGTCTATCCACAGGGGCAGACATCCGAAAGATTATGAAGATCTGCTGATAAATGCAAAAATTTTTTATAAAATTTTCGATTCTGTACAAGAGGCGTATTTATCTGCAAAACAACAATCTACAAATGAAGAAATGATTTTTATTGGCGGAAGTAACTTTGTTGTTGGAGAATTTTTAGAAAAAAATTTGGAGTTTTCCGAATAAGTCGTATATTTGCACCACTCTAAACGGTAATAACGTTACAGAGGGCGATTAGCTCAGTTGGTTCAGAGCATCTGGTTTACACCCAGAGGGTCGGGGGTTCGAATCCCTCATCGCCCACAAAGGTTCCTACACCTTTAAAAAATTAGGGCTCTTAGCTCAGTTGGTTCAGAGCATCTGGTTTACACCCAGAGGGTCGGGGGTTCGAATCCCTCAGGGCCCACAAAATCTCTCTTTTTAAAGGGAGATTTTTTTGTTATATCATTTTATTCAGTATTTACAGGGGTTTCCAAAACTTGGGGACTAGGCAAAAAGTTTAGACAACCTGAAGAGGAAAAATGCTTTATCCCGCACGCCTCTTAATTGTACTCTGAAGTTTTTTATTTTAGCATTGAAAGACTCGGCGGAAGCATTCGTGCTTCTTCTTTCAAAATAATTGAGAATCTCATTGTAATGATTCATTATGGTTTTTCTGAGCACTGAGAAAGCTTTAAATCCTGATTCTTCCACCTCTTTAAACCAATGTGCCAATTTCAACAGTGCAACGGATTTTTGAATGTTTTGATTGTAAATTTTCCTCAGGCCATCAGATAAATTGTACGCTTTTTCTAAATCAGGATATTGCGAGAATAAGATTTCAGCTCG
>NZ_FPKW01000005.1 GCF_900114875.1 Chryseobacterium limigenitum | reverse complement strand
GAAATAGAAAGACAAACACGCGGAGACAGGGAAAAAATTCTTACCTGGGCTGTACAGGTTTACGGAGAATACAACAAGCAAACCAATAAAAACTATAAATCTGAAAATTAACATTATGAAAAAGTTACTTTTACTAGCTGTTATGTTCATATCTTATGGTTTATCTGCACAAACCAGTCCTGGAGATTTATATATTCAAAATTATACCCCTCATTATATTGAATATTTTATATGGAGATCAAATTTATCCAATACAGCAGGCGGTTGTGCTCCCACATTAGAACCAAGAGCTGCCACAGGCGGATTGATGAAATTATCCTATTCTACCAATCCGGGATATTCATCTACAGATGCCTTACATCAATTTAATGTAAATACTACATTTTCTGCCAATCCGGCCTTTCCTACAACACCCATAATCGGAGCCTGGATTTTGAATGGTATCAATACTTATACTGCCCCAGCTCCTATCCTTACTACATTCAGTAATGCAACGACTTATCATGGGGTAAAATTCGGGGTGCAAGATATAAACGGAGTAAATATTGGGGGATATTATTCTTTAGGACAAGAATGTGGAGGCCCTATCATTCCTGATTTATCATACAACCCAAATGCCGTTATTGCAGGAAGTTTCTTCTCATTCGGAGGAGCTAATTGGATGATATTATATTAAATTTAAAATAATTAATCGTCTCAATTTAAGAAGCTTTAGTTTTAAAAACAATCCCGAAAAATTATATTTCGGGATTGTTTTTATTATAATATTTAAATGAATTTTTATCTTACAATCCAACTACAAATCCAATATTTGGCACTAAACCACTTGAAAATATACTTGAATTTTCTTTCCACAGAACATTATACATTAATCCAATCTGCATGAAAGAATTATTTCCGATTCTTTGCATATAACCTCCTCCCAGATACAAAGCATCTTCCTGTTCATTCATTTTATAATCGTAATATTTATCTTTATAATTGATAAAGTAATGCTGATAATTAGCACTTAAATAAAAAGTTCTGGCAATATAATAATTCAAAAATGGCCCAACTCCGAACATTGTAGAACTGTAAGCATTTGATTTCTGCCACGAAATACTTCCCAGAACTCCACCTTCAAGATCGTCCGTAAGTCTGTAACCAACTCTTGGAGCCGCTGAAAGATTAAAGTAATTGTTACTGCCAAAACCAAAGCCTATTCCGCCTCCGAAAGTCCACTTGTTATTATTTTGTTCCGTTGTACCTACCGAAACTTGAGAAAATACAGATCCTGAAAGCATCAAAACTAAAGGAATAATAAACTTTTTCATATAAATTGTTTTTATCAATGTTTAAAATTATGGTTTTTTTACGAATTTTTTTAGTTGTATTTTTGCGGCATCAAACTAAGAGCTCCCGTTAAGAGTTTCGTAAAATTGAAATAAAATGAAAATAGTAGTAGGATTATCTGGAGGCGTAGACTCCAGTGTTACAGCATATTTGCTGCAGCAGCAAGGTCATGAAGTGGTGGCTTTGTTTATGAGAAACTGGAACGACGCTTCGGTGACGTTAGAAGATGAATGCCCTTGGATAGAGGACAGTAATGATGCGCTGATGGTTGCCCAGAAGTTGGGGATTCCGTTTCAGGTGATTGATATGAGCGATCTTTACAAGGAAAGAATCGTTGATTATATGTTTGACGAATATCAGAAAGGAAGAACTCCAAACCCTGATGTTTTGTGTAACAGAGAGGTGAAATTTGATGTTTTTATGAAAACAGCGATGTCTTTAGGCGCTGATAAAGTAGCGACGGGGCATTATGCAAGAGTTGATTCTACGGTTGATGAGAACGGAAAAGAGATTTTTCATCTTTTAGCAGGAAAAGACAACAACAAAGACCAATCCTATTTTTTATGTCAATTGAATCAGGATCAATTGTCTAAAGCATTATTTCCTATCGGAGAATTAACAAAACCTGAAGTAAGAGAAATTGCAAAAGAAATCGGATTGGTTACGGCTGATAAAAAAGATTCGCAGGGATTATGTTTTATCGGAAAAGTAAGTCTTCCTCAATTTTTACAGCAACAGTTGGTTCCAAAAGAAGGAGAAATTATAGAAATTTTCAAAGATTCGCCTTTGTTTTCTCAGGAAATACCTGAATTTTCTTCAAAAGAAGAAGAATTAGAATTTTTAAGTCGAAAAATCAATTATAAAAAAGCTGACGGAAAAGTAATAGGAAAGCATCAAGGTGCCCAATTTTTCACGATCGGTCAAAGCAAAGGATTAGGAATTGGCGGACACAAAGAAAGCTGCTTTATCGTATCCAGAGATATGGAAAACAACATTATTTTCGTTGGAGAAGGTCACAGTTTCCCTGGTTTGCATAAAAAAGCCTTGAAAGTTGATAATTCTGAACTACACTGGGTTCGCGAAGATCTAAGACTGAAAAATGGAGTATCTATGGAAGTATTGGCAAGATTCCGTTACAGGCAGGCTTTGCAGAAAGCAACGATTTTCCAGTTTGAAGATGCTTTTTATATGGAATTTGAGGAACCACAATCTGCCATTGCAGAAGGACAATTTGCCTCATGGTATCTAGATGACGAACTTATCGGAAGCGGAGTGATTGCATAAAAAAGAAAATTTTAACTTTTTCTGTAACATATTTTGAGTTGTTATACTTACTTGATAAATAACAATTAAAAATATTAATCATGAAAACTTCATTAAAAAATCAGTATGCTCAGGCAAATCAAGCATTAATCGGAATTGTATCTGCCGTTCTTGGATATAATCTTTATCAGGCGATCGTGCATCCCGAAAAATCACATCTGATAATAAGCATTGTTCTACTAGGAATTACTTGCTATATGTGTAAATACTATGGCTATAAAACAGCCAAAGAGACGGAAGAAAAGTAAATTCCCGGATAAATTATAAGAAGCCCGAAGCCATTTGTTTCGGGTTTATTTTTTGAAATAATTCAAGAATAATTATCTAATCTTTTGCTTTAATTCAGGTAAATTAAAGCAAAAGATAACAATACCTTCTAAAATTAAAATCACAATTAAAAATCCGACTGCCTTTCCTAAAAAAATTCCTCTGATTAATTTTACAATTCCCAAAACGAAAATCGAAAATCGAAAACATAAAGTAAAATGTAGTTTTAGAAATCGTTTCATTAAGTGATTTTAAAAAGAAAACTGAAATATAATAAGCTCCATGAGTCGCATTTTATAAGTACGTGTATTAGTTTTAACCAAGAGCTGATTGCCCTCTTCGAAATTTTTCAGAAAGCAGACCGGAAAACGTTTTTCCCCGATTCAATCAGCTTTCCGATTGACAGCGATGAAATCCCAAAATCTATTGTACAACAGCTTGAAGATACAGAGGCTAACAGGATTGATTACAGGTGATTGGTATTTTGGTGTTTGGCTCCTAGTGTTTGGTGTTTGGCCAAAAAATTAACCAACCAGCCAGTCTTTAAAATCTTTCACGCGGTCGCGGCTTACCGTAATTTCTTCCTTTGGCTGAAAGTCTAATTCCACTTTGTAGTTTGGCGAAGTGTGAATATTTTTAATGTAATCTGAGCTAATAATAAACTGCCTGTTGGCACGGAAAAATTTCTTTTCATCCAAGACATCTTCCAACTCATCCAATGTGAAATCTGAAGGATAGGTACGGTCTTCTGTCTGCAGATAAACGATCTTATTTTCACTGAAAAAACAACTGATCTCACTTGTCTGAACGATCTTCAGATTATATCCAATCTTAACCAAAACCCTGGAAAGTGTTGTCTTATCTTTCTTAATTAACTGCTTAATTTCCTGAGAAGTAACGGAATTACCAGAAGGAAGAAATGATTTAAATTTTTCAATAGCTCCGGCAAGATCCTCTTCTAAAATTGGCTTTAAAAGATAATCGATGCTATTCAGTTTAAAAGCTTTCAATGTATACTGATCAAATGCTGTCGTGTAAATGATAAATCCTTTTGTCGGAACTTTTTCAAAAATATCAAATGATAAACCGTCACCCAAAACGATGTCTGAAAAGATAAGCTGCGGATGCTCATTTTCTGAGAACCATTTCACTCCGTCTTCCACAGATTCAAGACTCGCAACAACCTGTAATTCAGGAAACAGGCTCAACATTCTTTCTATCTTTCTTGCTGCAGGTTTTTCATCTTCAATAATGACAGTTTTGATCATTGATTTTTAGTTTTTAAAATTAAATAAAAGTTCTCAGGTATTAAAAGTTTATTGGTTCTTTTGATTTTCTCATCTCTTTTTCCATCACTTCATTTTCCCATTCAGAATCAAAAATAAATAGTTTTACCGCTTTTACCGTTAAAATAATTCCCCAGATTCCTAAAATAATTGAGCCGTCGAAAAGTGAGAAATCAAACGTTCCTTTTTCAAAAATATCGTCTAAAAAAACGAATCCCGTAATGATTGCGAACCAAAATATACCTTTATAGAATTTTTTTAGTTCTTTTACTCTTTGTTCTGCCTGATTATAATTCATGATATTGATTTTTAAAAAGTTATTATTGTTTAATTAAAGTGTTTTTACGTTTTTTCTGTCTTCATCCATCAATTCTTTGATCTTCTTTTCTTCCCAGTTTTTTCCGATTCCGAAGACGTTGATTCCGTGTGCCGCAAGCCCCATTCCCCAACCTAACATCGGCCAGTAGAACCATAAATGATCCGGAGAAGTTAAAAGATTAAGAACCAGTAAAAAAGGAATCACAAGGCAATAAGAAGTAAGATTTCCGTAGAATCCTTTTAATTCTTTTACTCTTCTTTCTGCTTTTCTGTAAGATAAGTTTTCTTTGTTTTCGAAGGTTTCCATATGATGTTATTTTTAAGTGTTTGTTTTTTTGTTGATTCAAATTTAGGTCAATAAAGAGCCTCGAATCAACTTTATCTTACTGAATGGTAGAAAATGAATACTGAAATGTAAAATTTTGAGCTTAATGTTTCTCTTTGTCCATGAGTTCTTTTATTTTTTTCTCTTCCCAATTACTTCCGAGTAAAAATCCGGGTATAAAGACTCTCATTCCGTAGCCGATAACTCCGATTCCCCAGAATATCGGGAGAGAAAAATATTTCAGACTCCAAATGGTTTGTCCGGGCTCCAATTCTCTGTAATTCAGGAATAAAATAAAAATATTCACAGCAAAATAAATGAAAGTGAAAACATAAAAATTCTTTATTTTTTTTACTCTTCTTTCAGCTTCTTTGTAACGAAGGTCGTTTTGATCCATATTTTCCATAATCTTAGTTTTTATCTTTTATCTTGTTTTTCTAAAATTTCTCTGATCTTTTTTTCTTCCCAGCCTTTCCCGATTGCAAACACGCTCATTCCGTGAGCTGCAAGGCCAATACCCCAGCCCAGCATCGGAAAATAAAACCAAATGTGTTTCGGGTTAGTTATAAGGTTTACAATGATCAAAAACGGAATGATAATGCAGTATGAAATCAAGTTTCCGTAAAAGCTTTTGATCTCTTTTACTCTTTTTTTAGCTCTTTCGTAAGCTTTGTCGCTATCGTCAACTTTTATGCTCGCTTCGTTTGGTTTAGCTAATAATATCGGAAGTTTTACTTTAAAATAATCTTCAGATTTTTCGATAAAAACATTCTTTTTTGTAAGCAGAGAATAACGCTGAACAATATTAGACAAACCGATTCCTGCGCTCTCTTTCATCTGCTCTCGCACCTGAAGATTGTTTTCAATACAAAGTGTATCATTTTCAGAAAAAACTTTGATAATTAGTGGTTTTGAAGAGGTCGCAAAATTATGCTTGATACAGTTTTCCAACAATAATTGCAGCGAAAGCGGAACCACATATCTTCTGTAATCTTCCTTATTTACATCGAAAACAAAATCTACGCTGTCTTCAAATCTGGTTTTTAAGAGATCACAATAGGTTTTTGCAAATTCTATTTCATCTTCTACCGTAACCAATTCTTTATCTTTCTGTTCTAAAACGTACCTGTAAATCTTTGACATTGAAGCAGTAAACTTCTGAGCCTGTCTCGGATTTTCATCAATTAATGAACTTAAAACATTCAGTGAATTGAAAAGAAAATGCGGATCTAACTGGTTTTTTAAACTCTCAAATTGTGCATTGGCAGATTTTGCGATTAGCTTCTGCTCTACAACTTCTTTTTTGGAAGTTTTCTTGAGTTCTTCCATGAAACCTCGCGCATGAAGAAAAGCAGAAATCAACAAGGCAACATTTATCGTAAACCAATTGATGAAATTATATCTTCCTGAAAAATATTCTGCCGTATTAACCGCTTTTTGAATCAGTACAAAATTCACATAATTACAAAAATAGACTAAAATAATATTCGCAATAAGAATCGAAACAATACTTATGACCGCTCTTTTTGTCGTAGCCTCAGACCAAGGGAATTTTTTATTAAGAAAGTCATTAATTAAGCCGTTTCCTGCACCTAAGACGAACGAATACATGAAGGATATCAATACGGTCAGTAAAAAGTTTTCAATCGTTTTTTCATCAGTAAAAGCAATGAAAAAAAATAACGATGTTGCCAGCGATATCCATATTAAGGTGATAAAATTTTTGCGTTTCATGAGTGGGTTTCTTGGCTCAAAATTAGTTTTAATTAAAGGTATTAAAAATTTTTTCTCACCGAACGGTCATTTTCAATAACTGAACTGCACAAAAAAACCTTCCAAGATCTGGAAGGTTTATAATATTTTTAAGTTTTTTTATTTCTTAGTACCCTGGCTTATGAAATACTGAGCCTCTCCTTTTCCCCAGTTTGGATCTAATGCAGATTTTGGTTTGAAAGCATTAAATTTTTCTAAAGCCTGTTTGAAAAGCTCAATACCTTTTGTTTTGCTTCCTCCGTATTGCTCAGGAGTGAAATACATATCCTCAGCCTTAATCAAAGCAATTCTTGGATTGGTTGGGTCTAACTGTTCAGCTATTTTAAGCTCTTCTGCAGCCTTCACACCGTCTGTCATATATCTTTGTTGAGGATTTTCCATCATTCTTAAAGAATATGCCATTTTTTTCAATAAATGGATCTCAGAGTTGTCTTTTCCACCAAGGCTTTCGGCTTGCATCAAATATTTTTCAGCAGCTCCTGAATACGTTAACAATTCATCCTTTTTGCCTGCATTCATCTGCGCTCTCCCTTTCTGGATATAAGAATAAGCAATGTAGTAAACCGGCAGCCATTGGTTTTGGTCTATTCTTGATATTCTTTCGAAATCATTGGCCAATGTCTGAAAATCTTCCGCCGATTTCACTGTTTCCAGCTTGGCAATTTTTTCAGTCATTGATTTTTCGTAAGCTGTCTGACCAAATGCCGTTAAGCCCATAAAAGCTAAAGCAAAACTTAATAGATATTTCTTCATTATTTCTAATTTTTGAGGTTAGTTTATATTTTATTCAAAGATATGTATTTAATCAATATAATTAAATCATTAAAAATACAGATTGTTTAGATTTTTACAAATTATTATTAATCGCATCCTGTGTTTTATCAACTCCAAAGCTAATAAACGCCCCGATAAAGATAAAAGTATTCACCGGAGGAACTACTGCCGAACTTCTTGATCCGTCTGATGAAAAATTATATCCGTAGACATTTTTCGATCCTAAAACATTTGAAACACTCAATACAAAAACGGTGAATGCTTTGGCGTCTTTTTTCCCAAGATTCGGAAGGTAATTAAAGCTTACATTAAGTGCATTATAATCCTTCAATCTTCCTTCGTTTCTTGTATAATTAATCGTTTCGCCGTTCACATCTTTCGTTGCAAAATCATAATAAGGTCGTCCTTTTGCGTAGGTATAAGAAAGATTAACTCCTAATTTCCATTTTGGAATAAATCTTTTCGCAACGGCAGAAAGTGTATGTTCAGACGCAAAATTCGGTTTTAAGCTTACCGGATAATTCATAAAATCTCTTTTTGAATCGAGGAACGAATAACTGATCCAGTAATCAATATTCTCAAATGTTTTTTTATCCCTCCAAAACAGTTCAAGACCTTTTGCATAACCGAATCCGTTGTTGTTATCTGCTTTTTGAACGGGTTGATTTTGATTATCATTAAAACCAAGGTTTGAAACTTTAATCAATTGATCGTATTTTTTATAAAAAGCCTCAAAACGTAAGCTTCTGCCATCTGTCGTTCTCTGAACCTGCAAAATGTAATGTTGAGATTTTTGAAAATCAAGATCTGCCGGGCCGTTAATATATTTACTTTCAGGGTTTTGATAGAAAAGTCCGTACGCGAAAGAGGTTGTCCAGTCTTTAGCCAAACGATACGCCAGTGCGATACGCGGTGCAAAATTCGTTTTGCCAAGGAAAGAAGAATTTTCTGCCCTCACTCCTATTTTTGCAGATAATTGATTGCTGAAACCCAAATCTGTTTCCACAAAAACGGATGAGATAAGATCTTTGTAATGTTTATTTATTTCTTCAAATGTTAGTTTTTCGTCGGTGCTGTTTAATTCAAACCCTCCTCGTAAGGCACTGATTTTGTTTATTTTTCTTTCTAAAACCGCTTTAAGGTTAATATAATTTCCGTCTGTGAGCAACCTCATTTTATCGGCTTCAACTTCATTTGATTCTGTTGAAAAATTAAGATCCGTTCTGTTGAATGAATAAGAAGTTCCTGCATTTAAAAGATATTTCCCGAATTTTTGTTTAAAAGATAAATTGTGATAGGTGTTTTTCCCTTTCAATTTAATTAAAGAAAACTGATTATCATTTTCTAAGCTTTGTGTTTTCACGCCCATACTATTCGTATCGTACATTCCGTAATACTTCAAAAATCCACCTGATTTTGTTTTAATTCTGAAATTAGCATCCGCATTTACTCCCTGAGGAGCATCGATAAAATCTGTATTAAAATTAAGAACTTCCTGCATCAGATTTAAATTTGAATATCCCAAAGTTGCTCCGTAGGAATGATTTTTATCTTCACCCAACTTTTGAAATCCTGCGCTTAAAAAGATCGGAGAGATCCCAAAGTCATAAGAACTCTGATCCGGAAGATCAACACTTTCCAACATTAAAGCACCGGAAAGAGCCTGCCCGTACAACGCAGAATATCCACCGCTCGAAAATACATTTCCTTTAAAAAGAGACGTGTTAAAACGATCTCTTCCTGCAATTCCCGGAACTGAGCTGGAGAAATAGTTATTAATTAAGCTTCCATCCATGAAAATTTTAGATTCTGTTCCTGTACCTCCTCGGATGAACAAACCTTCTGTTTCACCTACTTTCTGAACGCCCGGAAGATAATTTAAAGCTGAAGAAATCTGCCCGTCTGCTCCAGCTGTTGTGTAAATATCAATTGGTGATAATAAAGCGGTGGCTCTTTTCTTATCGCTAGCCTCAATTGAACCCGCAGAAACCACCACAGCATCGATCTCGTTGATCTGTTCCTTTAATTCTGCATTTACAGAAACATCCTGATTATCAATAACAATTGATTTTTCAATATCATTATATTTTGAATGGGTAAAGCTTAATATTTGGCTTCCTTTTTCGGAAGTTTCAAATGTAAAATTACCGTTTGTATCTGTGGTTGCTCCATCGTAAGTGTTTTTCAGCGTGACATTTACATCGCTTACTCCTTTATTTCTAAAGGTAACTTTTCCTGAAATCTTTATCTGAGAATAACCGAAGATAAAAGATAAAAGGGTGATGAGAAATAATAATTTTTGCCCCTGACTTTTCATTAGTCTTAATTTGATCCCAAAATTAATCTGAAAATTTAAATATGCTAATTTTTTTTCCCTGAATGGTAAAATTTACATACTGAATTGTAAAAACAGTCTACTTAACATAAAAAAGAACAAGATTATAAAGCGTTCTAAAAAATGTTCCTAAATTTATAAGATTATAAATCATTTAAAAATCACTTAAAATGAAGGTACAAACATTAGCATTATTGGCGGGCTGTGCATTATTTGCTGTTTCTTGCGGAACTACAAAGATGTACTCTGTAAACGCTAAAAGCGGAACACAAACAGGAGGAACTGCAAAGTTTACTCAAAAAGGAAATGAAGTTGTAATGAAACTTGATGTCACGAATCTTACTCCGGGAATTCACGCGGTACATATTCATGAAAAAGGAGATTGTTCTGCAGCGGACGGAACTTCTACAGGCGGTCACTGGAACCCAGGAAAAGACGATCATGGAAAATGGGGAGCAGAGCATTTCCACATGGGAGATATCGGGAATTTAGCAGCTAATAAAGAGGGAGTTGCTACGCTGACTTTCAAAACTGATAAATGGTGCCTTGGCTGCGCTGATGAATCTAAAAACATCATCGGAAAAGGGATGATCATTCATGCTGCAGCAGATGATTTCCATACTCAGCCTACAGGAAATGCAGGCGGAAGAGTTGGATGTGTAGAAATTAAATAATCACCCTATTGCATAAAAAAGCCCGCTAATTTTAGTTAGCGGGCTTTTTGTTTTATTGTTTTACATTCATATCACCAATGATATTCATTGCTTCCTGAAGGTAAGGATCTTTCTTAAGATTTTTGATCCACATATCAGATTTTTTCTTGAATGCTTCATCTTTTTTCTCTCTTTCAAGTTCGCTTGGGTAAAGTGTGAACTGAAGACCGTTTTCAAATTTCGTCAATGCTTTGAATTTTTCGATCTGAGCTTTTCTTTGCTTCATCAATTCATTAAACTTATTGATATTAAGCGTAATTGTTTCTTCTTTGTCTAATTTCTCTCTCCATTGAGCAGACTCTAACAATAACTGATAGTTGGTGTTTTTAGACATTCTATCGTTGCTAGCTTTTTCTAACGCTTTCACATCGAAATAGTTTAGCTTCTGGAAAGTAGTACTTGGAATTTTATCCCATGCCAATGCATAATCATCATATCTCTCTCCTATTTCAGCATAAGTGAAGAAGTCTTTCATCTGAATATCAGAAACAATACCTTTTCTCTGCGTAGACTCTCCTGTAATTCTGTAGAACTTCTGGATCGTTAATTTTAAAGAACCAAAATCATCTTCTGTATTTAAGAATCTGTTCAGATCAACAAAAGTCTGTACCGTTCCTTTTCCGAAAGACTGCGGAGAACCGATGATCATCGCTCTGCCATAATCCTGCATTGCACCAGCCAAAATCTCAGAAGCCGAAGCTGAAAGTTCGTTTTGCATGATAACAAGAGGGCCTGTCCATATCGGAGCTTCCTGTTTGTTTTTTAATGTCTGAATTTTCCCGTTTCCGTCTTTTACCTGAACATAAGGTCCTGCATTCATGAAAAGTCCCATAATATCACCCACTTCTGTTAAAGATCCACCGCCGTTGTTTCTTAGATCAAGAACAATTCCGTCAATGTTTTGAGCTTTTAGTTTAATGATCTCATTTTTAATATCATCAGAAGCATTTCTTCCTTTAGCATCTTCAAAATCAGCATTAAAACTCGGTAAATTAATGAAACCATATTTCTTACCGTTTGGAGAGTTCACTACAATACTTCTTGCAAAAGTATCTTCAATAGCAACCTCTTCACGGATCATTGTAACCTCTTTTATCGTTCCGTCTTTTTTCTGAACCGTCAAAGTAACCGGAGTTCCTTTTTCACCTCTGATGTATCTTACCGCTTCCTCAGAAAGCATTCCTACAACATTTACGGCATCGTCTTTCGGTTTAGATTTTACTTTTAGGATCTTATCACCTTCTGTAAGCTGTTTAGACTTCCAAGCCGGCGCACCGATTGTAAGGGCTCCAAGATATAAATATCCTTTTTTCTCCTGAATAATAGCTCCGATTCCGATCACTTTTCCTGTGAAAGTCATATCAAATTCTTCCTTATCCTTTGGAGAGTAATAATTGGTGTGTGGGTCAAAAACCTCAGTGTAAGCATTCATGTACACTGTGAACCAGTTCATTTTATTTCTCTTCTTAAACCTTGTGAATGTGTCTTTTACAAGATCTTTTACCTCGTCTGTAGCTTTTACTTTTTTCTGCTCAGGAGTAAGGATCTGAAGTTTAATCGTATCCTGTAATTTGTATTTCTGTACAGAATCTTTTTTCTCTTTTTGAGCTTGTTCTTTGCTGTTTAAAGATTCAATTTCCTGAAGAATATTGTATTTAATGAATTTTTTCCATTCATTATATTGATCCTGTTTAGAAACCGGTGCTTTTTTAAGCTTATTTTCTAAAACCAATGTTTCATCTTCTTCCAAATTGATCGGCTTACTGAAAATATCCTGAGTTAATTTATCAATCTCATCAACCCTTTGGAAAAGTCTGTCCGTAGTCAATTTATAGAACGTAAGATCCCCGATATTCAGATAATCATCAAGCTTTGTTTCGTGCTTGCTGAATTCATCCATATCAGATTGCAGGAAATATCTTTTCCCCGGATCTATCATCTCAAAATATTGTTTGTAAACATCCTTAGAATAAGCATCATTAATAGCTTTCGGGCTGTAATGTAGATAAGAAAGAGTGTTCTTTACGCTCACCATTATCGTCTGCATCTTTTCATCGTCATTTTTAGGTGAGTTGAAACAAAACATTAGACTTGTTAATGGAATTAGGAGTAAAAATTTATTTAGCTTGAAATTTTTCCACATAAATCTGTAATGTATTTTTATTAATTTTTAAAAAAGTATTTTAATTAGTAGTAATTTTTAAATTCCTGTTACAAACTATCAAATTTAATACCTTATTTATAAATATCAGATAGTTTTAAGTATTTTTGTTAAAATTAAAATATTTTATGGAAAGACCACTTATTCTGGTTACTAATGATGACGGAATCACAGCACCTGGTATCAGAAATCTTATCAGTTTTATGAACGAAATCGGAGAAGTTGTTGTTGTAGCACCCAATTCTCCTCAAAGCGGAAAAGGCCACGCAATTACCATTAACTCAACTTTAAGCTTCGAAGAAGTAACGCTTGACGGTCCACAAACAGACTTTTCTTGTAGCGGAACTCCCGTTGACTGCGTGAAAATGGCTCTTGATAAAATCTTAACAAGAAGACCGGATATCGTAGTTTCAGGAATCAATCACGGAGCAAACTCTTCAATTAATGTAATCTATTCCGGGACAATGTCTGCAGCAGTTGAGGCTGGAGTTGAAGGAATCCCTGCGATAGGATTTTCATTACAGGATTTCAGTTGGGAAGCAGATTTTAGTCAGGCTAAAGAATTTATTCAAAATATCGTTAGAAGAACGTTGGAGAACCCAATGCCAAAAGGAATTGTATTAAACGTAAACATTCCGAAACTTCCTAAAGAAGAAATTAAAGGGATCAAAGTCTGCAAACAGGCCAATGCAAAATGGGAAGAAAGCTTTGACGAAAGAGTAAATCCGCACGGAAAAAAATACTACTGGCTGACAGGATATTTCAATAATATGGATGAATCTGAAGATGCCGACGAAACTGCACTGGCTGCCGGCTACATCTCAATTGTACCTGTAAAATTTGATATGACGGCTTATGAATACATCAAAACGTTGGAAGAAGTAATGAAGTTTGATTAATGTACGAGAAATTAGACAATCCTGTATATCATTCACTTAATGAATATCATGAAAAGTTTTGCTTAAACTTTGGAGATTCTAAATTTTATAATCCTGAAGTCGCCGCTTTTGGAGGTTCATTACATATTGCAAAAGAAAAAGACATCACAGAATATGCAAAAATCTGTGATGATTTTCTCGTTTTCGGCCTAAAACCTGATTTGGGAGATTTTAAAACAGAAATGTCCCGGCTTGTCTGCGATCAATATGTTTTAGAAAATACAATTGAGCTTGATTTTACTGAAGAAATTATCGAACTTAAAAATGAAAATCATGATGAATTATTGGCATTTGTCAAGAAGTTTTATCCTCATTATTTCAAAAACAGGACACCCGAATTAGGTCGATATTTTGGAATTTTTAAAGATGATAAACTCGTTGCAGTAACAGGCCAGAGAATGCAGATGCATGACATGACAGAAGTAAGCGCCGTGATCACAGACACAGATTATCTCGGAAAAGGTCTTGCCAAACAATTGGTAGCATTTGTTTCGAATATCATATTTGAAGATGGCAAAACACCTTTTCTGCATGTTGCTGAAAATAATCTCGGAGCAAAAAAATTGTATGAAAAACTCAGTTTTGATTTGAGAGGAAAAATAAATTTATGGGGTGTGAAAAAGTAGTTTTTACACCCTTTTTTATAAATGTTCTTTTGTCTTGAAACAAAAGAACGAAAAGTTCAAGACTTGGAAACTTCTGCTAAAAATTAAAATTTAATCCTAAAATCCCCAAAACTTGCGCGAATTTATTATTTGTTCTTCGATTCAAAATAGGTCTCGCGCTTCAAACAGTGGGAATTTTTTAACGAATTAAATCTTAATTTTCTTAACGCGCCAGTTTCCTATGTCAATTAAATCTCAGTTTTCAAATTCAATATTAAAATCCGCTAGATTTGCTAAATCAGCGAGATAATTTTTAATGAAGTTTATTCTTAAAGAATTTATAAAATCCTTTAAATCCACTGTTTCATTAAATCTTTTTCCTACATTTATTCTTATTAATGTATCCAAATTATGAGAATAGAATACGATATAAAACTGGGTTTTAAGGACGTCATGTTTCGCCCGAAACGTTCTACATTAAAATCCCGTTCGGAAGTTAGCTTAGAAAGAGAATTTACTTTCAAACACACCAAAAAGAAATGGCTGGGAACTCCTATCATCGCTGCCAATATGGACACGGTGGGAACTTTTGAAATGGCGGTAGAATTGGCAAAAGATAAGATCATTACGGCTATTCATAAACATTATTCTGTTGAAGAATGGAGTGTTTTTTTAAATAGTCAGCCCGAAAATATTCATCAATATATTGCATTAAGCACAGGAACCGGAAAAGCTGACGAAGAAAAGCTGAGACAAATCCTCGAAAAGCATCCAAAAATAGAGTTTCTCTGCATTGATGTTGCCAATGGCTATTCCGAGCATTTTGTGGGCTTTGTAAAGAAAGCAAGAGCCAATTTCCCTGATAAAATTATCATTGCCGGAAATGTAGTAACGGGCGAAATGGTTGAAGAACTTCTTCTGGTTGGTGCAGATATCATCAAGGTCGGAAT
Organism: Chryseobacterium limigenitum; assembly: GCF_900114875.1. Lineage (GTDB taxonomy): Bacteria > Bacteroidota > Bacteroidia > Flavobacteriales > Weeksellaceae > Chryseobacterium > Chryseobacterium limigenitum. The sequence goes on along the minus strand of NZ_FPKW01000005.1, from coordinate 267,132 downwards.
CGGCCCGGGTTCTGTTTGTACTACCCGTGTAAAAACCGGAGTCGGTTATCCTCAACTTTCCGCAATTATTGAATGTTCTGATGCTGCTCACGGTCTTGGAGGTCACATTATTGCTGACGGTGGCTGTAAAGTTCCGGGAGATGTGGCTAAAGCTTTTGGCGGCGGTGCAGATTTTGTAATGCTTGGCGGAATGTTTGCCGGTCATGACGAAAGTGGTGGCGAGATCATTGAAGAAAACGGTAAAAAATACCGCACATTCTACGGAATGAGCTCAAAAACAGCAATGGACAAACATTCAGGTGGCGTTGCTGAATACAGAGCTTCTGAAGGAAAAACGGTGAAAGTTGCTTACAAAGGTCCGGTTTCGGAGACGGTGAAAGATATTTTGGGAGGTGTACGTTCTACATGTACTTATGTTGGAGCTTCTAAATTGAAGGAATTATCAAAAAGAACAACTTTTATTAGAGTTCAGGAGCAGGAAAATCAGATTTTTAAAGATTAACTGAAAAATAAAAGCCGTTCAAATTGAACGGCTTCATTATATTGTATTTCTATTTTATTAAGTCAACATTCCGCCGTCAACATTCAGAACCTGACCTGTAACATATGCAGACATCTCGCTTCCGAAGAATACACAAGCGTTTGCAATATCTTCAGGCTGTCCTCCTCTCTTCAAAGGAATTCCTTCTCTCCAGGCCTCTACTACTTTTATATCCAAAGCACCTGTCATTTCAGTTTCAATGAAACCAGGAGCAACAGCGTTGCAACGGATATTTCTTGAGCCTAATTCAAGGGCAACAGATTTTGTAAATCCGATAACTCCTGCCTTAGATGCTGCGTAATTTGCCTGCCCAGCATTTCCTTTTACACCCACTACAGAAGTCATATTGATGATAGATCCTGATTTTGCCTTCATCATCGGCTTAATAACAGCCTTTGTAAGGTTGAATACTGAATCTAAATTTACCTTGATAATTGTGTCCCAGTCGTCTTTAGACATTCTCATTAAAAGATTATCTCTTGTGATTCCTGCGTTGTTGATCAAAATATCGATTTGACCAAACTCAGCCATTACTTCATCTACTAATTTTTGAGCCGCATCGTAGTCTGATGCATCAGATTGGTAACCTTTAATTTGAGTTACAGAACTTAAAGTCGCTTCTAATTCCTTAGCTTTATCTACAGAACCGGCGTAAGTGAATGCTACTTTTGCCCCCTGTTGAGCAAACATTTCTGCAATTCCTCTTCCGATTCCTCTTGTAGCTCCGGTAATAAGTGCTACTTTTCCTTCTAATAGTTTCATATTTTCTGACAATTATTTATCCTTTAATGAATTAGCTCATTGTGTTTTGGCTAATTTAATATATTTAATTTTATCGAAATTAAATGGTGCGCAAAGATATTATAATTTGTTATTTAATGCATTTTAAACCATTATTTTAATAAAAAATTATGAATGTTTTTTGTCATGTAAAAATATTATTAAAATAAGACTTTGTTTTCTGAAGATGTAAAATCTATAAATTCTGATTCTTTTCCTCTTGTAAGCTTAATTTTCTTTCTGTCTACCGAATATTTATCGTAAACAACCTCTTTTAAAGGTTCATTTTTAAGATTAGTAACCCCGAATTTATTTCCTTTTTGTACAACAACTTCATCTCCGGAAAAAAACGTGAAAATATCGTCATATACGAATGGTATGATCTCATTTCCTGCTTCATCAAGCATTCCGTAAAGGTTTTCTTTGTTCTTGCAGATAATCGCCGGATAAAACTGAAATCGTTTTATAGAAGTTATATTTTTAAGCTCGGTATAAGATTTATCTTTTGGTAAAAATTTATAAAAAGTATCTTCTTTTTTTACAATTAAATTATCAAAAAAGACCTTTTCTATCTGATAACCATCATCTAAAATACTGTTTAAGTTTTTATCTAAAAGTTTCTCTTCCCCGTCTTTACTTACATAAAGATAATTTTCATCTTTAATTTTGAAAGCTTCAACAACATCATATTCTTTAGGAAAAATGATTTCTCCGTTGGTTTTAAGAACAGCTATTTTAGGATTTCTGTCGTCTTTTAAGGTCTTAAACATCCCATTAAACAAATGGTTTACATAATGAAAATCAGTAGGATAAACCTTCTTTTCTGCTTTAGAAAAAATGCTTACGTTATTATCGTGAATCAGATAAATATATTCTCTGCCAACAAAAGCCTGCTCATAGATTTCATCTGCCAGGACGTTTTCATTCTCATCTACGATTCCGTATTTATTTTTGATGACATCTTTTGTAATTAAGAAAGGAAAGCCGTTGATATCTTCAATATAATGATCAGAAAAAGTACTTACTGTTTTTCCGTTATTATCAAGGACTTCACCACTTTTAGCACCTGTCGTAAGATATACCTTACCTTTATAAAAACGGAGATTTTCCTTAAACTCTCTATCCGAAACCTGCTGACCTTCAAAATCATAGATAAACCAGCCATTGTCTTTTTTTACAAAGAATCTGTTTTCGCTGGCGAATTGTATCTCATCATAAAAAGGAATGATCTGTTTTCCGTTGTAATCATAAACACAGTCTTTTCCGTCTTTAGAATAGATCATTCTGTCTTTATTTTCCCACGTCCTGAACTTGAAATTATCAAGAGCAATCAACTGATCGCCTTTTGCATCAATTAAAGCTGTTTTTCCTTTAGAAATGGCATCTTTGGTCTTTAAAATGAATCTATTTTTAGACAAACGTGAAATTTCACTCTTAAAAGGATAATCAAAAGAAATAGAGCCCGACGAATCTACAATCCCGGATTTTCCGGTATGCGGATCGGAAATTATTCCGTAGCCTTTTGTGTAAAAGCGGACCTCTTTTCCTAGTTCTTTTGACAACAAGATCTGCTTGTACTGATCGGTCTGCTGTGCCATACAAACCGATGAAAACAATATTAAAGTTAGCTTTTTCAATTAAATAGAATTATTGACAATAAGAACGATCTCTCCTTTTAAAGTTTTGCTTTTGGAGAATTCAATTAACTCATTAATTGTCCCACGTTTAGTTTCTTCGAATTTTTTGGAAATTTCACGGCTTAAACTTGCTTTCGTGTTTTCTCCAAAGAACTCTTTTATCTGTTCAAGTGTTGTATTTATTTTGTGCGGACTTTCGTATAAAACGATCGTTTTTTTCTCCTCTGCAAGTTGTTTAAGCTTGGTCTGTCTTCCTTTTTTTTGAGGGAGAAAACCTGCAAATAAAAACTCATTATTCGGAAGTCCTGAAACCACCAAAGCCGGAACAAAAGCTGTTGCTCCGGGCAGACAGATCATCTCAATGTTATTGTCTGATCCGGCTTTGCTTAATAAATAACCCGGATCCGAGATTCCGGGAGTTCCTGCATCGGTAATAATGGCGATATTCTGACCGCTTTTAAGGTCATTAATTACCTTTTCCGTTGCCTGATGCTCATTATGTAAGTGATAGGATTTTAAAGGTTTAGAGATCTCGTAATGCTTTAAAAGTATTCCGGAAGTTCTCGTGTCTTCACATAAAATATAATCTACCTCTTTCAGTACTTTTACCGCTCTGAAAGTCATGTCTTCTAAGTTCCCGACGGGTGTGGGAACAAAATAAAGGATTCCGCTCAAAATTTAGTTTATAAAAATTTATTTTCTACCAATATCCACAGTCTTTGTGCATATTCATCTACCTTGCTCCATTTTCTGTCGTAATAAAGATCGCTCAGATATTCTTTTGCTTCTTCTAATGTTCTGAATCTGTTGAGTACTCCAATTACCTCGTTCAGTTCAGACTGGCTTCCTCCAAATAATGTTTTTGTGAAAGCAATTCTGTCGTTTAGATCTAATTTAAACTCAGGTTTTGCCTTTTCCGCCTCCATTAAGTTGGTCGGAATATTCGTTTTCAGAATACTTCCTGTATCTTCTTTCACAACCGGAACCTTTTTTTCCAGAGGATTTTCTGTCTGCAAATGGTCATCATCAAATAAAGACTGAACTGCCTTTAACCCTTTAATATTGGCCAATCTTATCTTTTTCTCCTGATTATAAGCCTCTAAGTTTTCAAAACTTTCATCAGAAGCCAGTTTTTCTTTTTCGAATTCGGGAAGTGGCTTGTCTATATTTACGATCTTTCTTCTGTCTATGTCCTCCGCAGTTACTTCTTGCTCATGCTTTTCTTCATTCTGAGCGTCATTTTTTATTTCGCTGAGAATATTTTCAACATTAGACGTTTCGTTTACCATTTCACCTTGTTCGATCGTTACATTTGACGTAATGAATTGTTCTTCATTTTCTTCAATCAGTATTTCCTCGTCTTCTAAGTCTTCACTTCCGAAAATATTTGGAATAACTTCAACTTTTTCCTCTTTTTTAGATTCAAAACTATCCTGGATTTTCTCTTCTTCATCAAAATTATTCAATTCATTTCCTCGATTGTCGGAAATTTCATTTTCAAATTCATCAATTTCATTTAATTGATTATTAAAAATCACTTCCGCTTCCGTAATGGGCTGACTGAATATTTCTTCACTAATATCTTCATCCGTTTCAGGTTCTGCATCCGCAAGAATTCTTTCTTCATCAATGAAGCTTAAAATATTACCCTGATAATCTGAAGGTTGTTCTTCATCAATTTCATTAAGCTGATGATTAAAAATAACCTCCTCTTTCGTTAAATCTGCGTCAATACAATTTTCTTCATTCTTCGGTTCAGTATTTTCTTCAACAAGATTTACAATATTTTCATGATATTCATTTTCAGCGATTTCGTTCAGCTGATTATTGAAAATTGCTTCTTCTTCAGTCTCTTCTGGTTGAATATTTTCTGTATCAACAAGACCTGCAGCGTTTTGGCTGTATGAAGATTCATTATCATTTTCGTCAATTTCATTAAATTCATTATTGAAAATAGCTTCTTCTTCTGTAACCTCATTATTTGATTCCTGAGACTCAAAATTTTGGTTAATGAAAGAAATATTCTGCTGATTTTCTGAATTTTGAACAGAATTATCGGTAATAAAATACTCGATATTCTTTTCTACCAATCGTAAGAACGATATCCTGTTCGCAAGCTCATCTACAAGATCTTGCTTGGAAAGTAGTTCGTCCACATTGTTGATTTTCTCCAAAATATCAATGATATTCTTGGATTCAAAAAAAATCTTTTCCTTTAAATCTTGGATGTTCTGCATATGAGAATCTTGTTAAAATTGCTTACTTTTGATGTTAAAAATATACGGCTAATTTAACAAATGTTTTTAGAAAATACAATTAATCATTCCAAACAAAGTGGTTGGATGGAAGTTATTTGTGGCTCAATGTTTTCCGGAAAAACCGAAGAGTTGATCCGGAGACTCAGAAGAGCTGAAATGGCGGGGCAAAATGTGGAGATTTTTAAACCAAAAACGGATACCAGATATTCTGATGAAGACGTTGTTTCTCATAATCAGAATAAAATCCGCAGCACCGCAGTGGAAAGTCCTAGTGAGATTCTCTTATTGGGATCAAATTGTGATGTTGTAGGAATTGATGAAGCACAGTTTTTTGATGAAAGCATCGTAGAAATAGCTAATCAACTGGCAAATAGCGGAATACGAGTGGTAATCGCAGGCTTGGATATGGACTTTTTAGGACGTCCTTTCGGGCCGATGCCTAATTTGATGGCCACTGCAGAATACGTAACGAAAGTGCATGCTATTTGCAAGAGAACGGGTAACCTTGCCAATTATTCCATGAGAATTTCTCAGGGAAATAATCTTGTGGAGCTCGGTGAAACAGAAAGTTATGAAGCAGTAAGCCGTCGTGTCTTTATTGAAGAAGTACTTTCTAAGAAAAAATAAGATTAAATTTAAGTCTAAATTAATTCTAGATTTAATAAAAAATATTTTGGTTAAATGAAATACTGGAAAATTTTATCCAGTCATCCAATTAATCAACAAAACAGTCAACACGAAATACAAAGCAGAAGGGGGCACCAATGAATTATACAGTACAACAAATTGCAGAAATCACCAATTCACAGATTATTGGAGATAAAAATTTAATTGTCAAAACGATAGCTTTTGACAGCAGGATCATTTATTCAACAAAAAATGCCGCCTTTATTGCAATTAATACCCAAAAAAATTCAGGAGAAAAGTTTATTGAAGCGGCAATTGACAGAGGAATTACTATTATAATTTCTGAACATCAATTTCCGCAGTTTGAAAATGTAACTTGGATTATTGTTGAAAATGCTATTGATTTTCTTCAAAAATTAGCAAAATATCATTTTGAAAATTCCAATTTGCAATCCATAGGAATTACGGGAAGTAATGGAAAAACTATTTTAAAAGAATGGTTGTATCAATGTCTTTGGAATGAATTTCCGACAGTGAAAAGTCCAAAAAGTTTTAATTCTCAGATTGGGCTTCCACTTTCTTTGCTTCAAATCAACGAGTCTCACAAATTGGGAATTTTTGAAGTAGGAATTTCTAAGCCCAACGAGATGCAGAAACTGGAAAATATTTTCCATCCGCAAATCGGTTTGCTTACCCATATCGGAACTGCCCACGCTGCCAATTTTGAATCTGAGGAAGAATTAATTGATGAAAAAATTAAGCTTTTCAAAGATTCCGAAACTGTTATTTACAATGGCGATAATGAATTGGTAGGCAAAAAAATAAAAGAACTATATTCAAGTAAAAAATTAATATCCTACGGTTTCAAAGATCATAACAAGGTTTTCATTAAAAATAATATTTCTAAAGACGAAAATATTGTTGTGGAATATTTTGGTGAGGAAATAAGTTTTCCGGCCAACCAAAGAGATGAAGCGACTTTAACGAATGCTTTGGCGCTGATTACAGTTCTAAAAGAGTTACACATCGAAAATCAAAAGATCGTCGAAAAAATCAACGCTTTGAAGGCTGTTGAAATGCGACTTGAAGCGATTGAAGGAATTAAGAACAATATTGTTATCAATGATTCTTTCAACCTAGATCTCGATTCTCTGAAAACCGCTTTGCAATTTTTAAATGAATACAATAAAACTAAAAAATCTTTAGTTTTAACGGATATAGTAGGTGTAAATTCTAATTCTCAGGAATTGTATGAAGAAGTTTCTGAACTTGTGAACGAACAAAAATTTGACTCCGTTTTCCTGATCGGAGATGAAATTTCAAAGTTTAGTGATTTATTTAAATCTAAAACTTCTACTTTCATTAATACTCAGGAATTAATTGACAGTAAATATCTTACAGAACTTGAAAATCAGATCATTTTATTAAAAGGGGCAAGAAAATTTGAGATCGAAAAACTGAAAGATCTTGTTGAACTCAGAAAACATGATACTGTTTTAGAAGTAAATCTAAATGCAATTCTTCATAACATTAATTACCATAAATCTTTGCTAAAACCAGAAACCAAAATGATGGCAATGGTAAAAGCAAATTCTTATGGATTAGGAAGTTATGAAATTTCAGAATTTTTACAACATCATCATATCGATTATCTTGGTGTGGCCTATGCTGATGAAGGTGTTGAGCTTCGTAAAAAAGGAATCACCACCCCTATCGTTGTGATGAATCCTGAGCAACACAGTTATGATGCGATTATTGAATACAATTTAGAGCCGGAAATTTATAGTTTCAGGGTTTTGGATCTGTTTTATGAAGCAGTTCAGAAATCGGGTTATGATAAAAAATTCCCTATTCATATTAAATTGGAAACAGGAATGCATCGTCTTGGCTTTAAAGATTTTGAACTGGATCAATTAAGCGAAACTTTAAATGAAAGAAACTTAAAAGTTCAAAGTATTTTCAGTCATTTATCGTCTTCAGATGTACCGGAAGAGAAAGAGTTTACCTTAAAACAATTAGATATATTTGAAAAAAATTCAAGTTATTTTATTGAAAAATTAGGGTACTCACCGCTCAGACATATTTTAAATTCTTCTGGAATAACGAGTTATACCAATCACCAATATGATATGGTGCGGATTGGAATAGGAATGTTAGGAGAATCACCAAGTAGTGAAATACAGAAACAATTACAGTCTGTTGTGAGTTTTAAAACTGTTATCTCTCAAATTTCTATGGTAGAAAAGGGAGAATCAGTAGGTTACAGCCGAAAATATAAAACAGATCACTTAACTAAAATAGCCACAATTCCTGTAGGATATGCAGACGGGATTCCGAGATTGATAGGAAATGAAATAGGAAAAGTAGGGATCAATAAAACATTAGCCCCAATTGTAGGAAGTATATGCATGGATATGATGATGCTGAATGTAGACAATATTCCCAATGTAAAGGAAGGCGACACTGTAACGGTCTTCAATTCAAAACCAAGTTTAAAAGAATTTGCAGAATACTGCAAAACCATCACATACGAAGTATTAACCTCTATTTCGCCCCGGGTGAAACGGATTTATATAAAAGATTAATTATGAGAAAACTCCTGATTCTCTTATTTGTATTCCAATTACTTTTGATACAATCTCAGGTAAAAAAGAATTTAGTGATTCCTAAAAACCCAAGAATAGGACTTTCCCTTGCCGGTGGAGGTGCCAAAGGTTTTTCTCATGTCGGGGTACTTAAAGTATTGGATTCTTTAGGAGTAAAAGTCGATTATATTGCCGGAACCAGTATGGGTGCAATCGTAGGAGGTTTGTACGCTTCAGGATATTCCGGAAAGGAAATTGAGAAAATTGTAATGGATACAGATTTCTATTCTTTAATCATGGATCCGAAATCCAGACAGGAAAGCACCTTCTTCAATAAATCGGTAGATAAATATCTTTTATCAATTCCTTTAAAAAACGGAAAAATTACACTTCCCTCTTCCATAAGCTCAGGACAGAAAAATGTTTATTTACTGAAAGAGCTTTTCAAAAATGTTTCTACGATTGATGATTTTTCAAAACTTCCGATTCCTTTCATGTGCGTTGCCACAAACCTTGAAAGCGGAAATATGCAGATCTTCGAGAAAGGAGATTTGGTACAGTCAATCATGGCGAGTTCTGCGTTTCCATCTTTAATGGATCCCGTAAAAATTGGTGATAGTATTTACATTGACGGAGCCATGACGGTAAACTATCCTTCAAAGCCGTTAAAGGACAAAGGAATCGATATCGTCATCGGTGTGGACCTTAACCAGGATCTATCCACAAGGGAGGATTTAAACAGCATTATAGCGATCCTAAATCAGGTAATTGACATGAATATCCATAAAGATACCAAACGTCAATACAAATACACAGATATCAATATTAAACCCAATCTAAAAGGCATGACTGCCACAAGCTACGACGAAAAGAAAAAAATTCTCGATAGCGGTTATGTGGAAGGTTTAAAATATACAGAAATATTAGATAAGCTTCCCAAGCGGTCCTTCGACAGACTGAGACAACGCGTAAATCCTATTTACTCGAACGTCTACAAAATCGATAGTATTGCCATAGACGGAGGAAGAATTTTCGGAAAAAATTATGTTTTAGGAAAAATGGGGCTACGCCTCCCCTCTCTCCAAACCTATGGAAGCATTAATAAAAAAATAGATAAACTTGTAGCCACAAACAATTACAAATTTATTAATTACGATATCATTTCGGAAAACGATGCAAGCTATCTCAAACTTTATGTAACAGAAGATGATGCAAGACACTTTGTAAAATTCGGTCTTCATTATGATGAAATTTTCAAAACAGGATTGCTCTTAAATTATTCTGCCAAACGTCTCCTCTTTAAAAATTCAAATCTTTCTTTAGATGTTGTGGTAGGAGACAAACCAAGATACTATTTAAACTACTTTATAGATAACGGATATATTCCGGGATTCGGACTTTATTCTTCAGGAATGAGTTTTGATCTGAAAAACGTAGATAATTACAATATAGACAAATGGGAATGGTTAAGAAATGAAGCCTACATACAATCTGTATGGAGAGACAAATTTGCTATTGGAGGCGGTATTAGCCATGATTATTTCGACGCTGAAGCCAATGGTACAAATAAAAGAATAAGCCGTTTTTTAAACCCTTACGTGTTTTTAAAAAGCGATACTCAAAACGACAAAGATTTTCCAACAAAAGGAATCTATATTTCTGCAGAAGGAAAGGTAATTGATTTAATGAAATCAGAAGTAGAGAAAAGACTGGTTCAGATAAAAGCTGATATCAGAATTAATATTCCTCTTACAAAACAATTCTCTTATCGTTTGAATCTTTATGGTGGAGTTACTCTTGGAGAAAATCTTCCTCAGTTCTATCAATACAGATTGGGAGGAATTTTCGAACAAAATATGGTTAACTTCAAAAGCTTTGGAGGCTTCTACTTCGCACAGCTTAATTCTAATAATGTTGTGCTGGTTTCAAATGATCTTCAGTTTAAATTCAACAAGAACTATTTTTTCAGCGGTAATTTTTCTTTCGCAAATCTTTCCGACGATATAACTTTTGAAGATGCCGTAAAACTTAATTACAGTTCTCTGGGAGTTTCCGCAGGATATAAATCTCCATTCGGACAAATAAGGCTTAATTTCAGCCACTCACTTAAAAATAATCAAAAAGGTATATTCAGTGTTATTTTAGGACACTGGTTTTAAAACAATGATACAATTCTTTTACGAAAACTTACAAGAATCTGTAAGTACAGACTACACAAAATGGCTGGAAGATATTATTCTTTCAGAAGGAAAAAAGCTTGGCGATATTAATTATATCTTCTGTGATGACGAGTATTTATTAAAAGTAAATCAGGATTATTTACTGCATGATTACTATACAGATATCATCACTTTCGATTACGTGAAAGGCAAAACAATAAGCGGAGAGATTTTCGTATCTTTGCAGCGCATTTCAGACAACGCTTCCACTCTATCCAAAGAATACGAAGAAGAGCTTCGAAGAGTTTTGGCTCACGGCATTCTTCACCTTTCAGGATATAAAGACAAAACTGAGGAAGAAGAACAGTTAATGCGAAGTAAAGAAGATTTTTATTTAGCAAAGTATTCTTAACAGATTTAGAAATCAAGAGATTCAGGAATTACTTAATTTCACAATCTCTCAATATCTTAATTTTTTAGAAGCTTATTCCCGCTTTCCGCACTCGCTTTTTTTCTTTTTCAAAGAAAAAAGAGCTCAAACAAATGCTGCAATCGGGGCTATATAACACAAGATAAAGGCTCTTTTAGACCTTATCCTGAAACTATGTTTCACGTGGAACATTTATAAAAAAGATTAAAATTTAAGGCTTAAAACAAGCAATATAAAATGATATCAGAAATATACGATGTAATCGTAGTTGGTGCCGGTCACGCAGGATGTGAAGCAGCAGCTGCAGCAGCCAACTTAGGTTCCAAAACTCTGCTTGTTACAATGAACATGCAGACGATAGGACAAATGAGTTGCAACCCTGCAATGGGAGGTATTGCAAAAGGACAGATCGTAAGAGAGATCGATGCAATGGGAGGTTATTCAGGAATTATAGCAGACAAATCTGCTATCCAGTTCAAAATGCTTAACCTGTCAAAAGGTCCTGCAATGTGGTCCCCCAGAACACAGAATGACAGAATGCTTTTCGCAGAAGAATGGCGTTTAGCATTAGAAAATACACCTAATCTTGATTTCTTTCAGGATATGGTTAAGAGCTTAATTATTGAAAATGGCAGAGCTGTTGGAGTTGTAACTTCATTAGGAATTGAGATAAAATCCAAATCAGTCGTTCTAACAAACGGTACATTTCTTAACGGATTAATCCATGTTGGAGATAAGCAATTAGGCGGAGGAAGAATGGGTGAACCAAGAGCTTTTGGAATCACAGAACAATTGGTTTCTTTAGGTTTCGAAGCCGGAAGGATGAAGACCGGTACCCCACCCCGCGTAGACGGAAGAAGCTTAGATTATTCCAAAATGGAAGAACAAAAAGGAGATGAAAATCCACAAAAATTCAGCTATTTAGATACCCCTAAGTTAACCAAACAATTAAGTTGTCATATCGTTTATACCAACGAAAAGGTACATGAAATTTTACGTGAAGGTTTCGACAGAAGCCCAATGTTCAATGGTACAATTCAGAGTTTAGGACCAAGATATTGTCCAAGTATTGAAGATAAGATCAACCGTTTTGCAGAGAGAACAAGACATCAGCTATTCGTAGAACCTGAAGGTTGGAGAACGGTTGAGATCTATGTAAACGGATTTAGTTCTTCTCTTCCCGAAGATGTACAGATCAAAGCAATGAAACATATTCCGGGATTTGAGAATGTAAAAGTATTCCGTCCGGGCTATGCTATTGAATATGATTACTTCCCTCCTACTCAATTAAAGCATACTTTAGAAACAAAACTGGTAGAAAATTTATACTTTGCAGGTCAGATCAACGGTACTACAGGCTATGAAGAAGCCGCCGGTCAAGGCTTAATTGCAGGCATAAATGCTCACAACAAAGTACATGATAAGGAAGACTTCATTCTTAACAGAGATGAGGCTTATATCGGTGTTTTAATCGATGATTTGATCACAAAAGGGACAGAAGAACCTTACAGAATGTTCACTTCAAGAGCTGAATACAGACTTCTTTTAAGACAGGATAATGCAGATATCAGACTAACTGAAAAGGCATATAAACTAGGTCTTGCGAAAGAAGACAGATTAATAAGAGTTAATGAGAAAATAGCTAAAAGTGAGCAACTTGAAGCCTTTTTACGAGAAACTTCTTTAAAGCCTGGCATTATAAATCCTATCCTAGAAAGCATAGAAAGCAACCCTGTAGACCAAGCTTACAGAGCTGCTCAATTCCTTACAAGACCTAATATTACATTAGAAAAACTGGATAATATTGATGTTATTAAAGAATTTACGTCTCAATTTGATGATGAAGTAAGAGAGCAGGCAGAGGTAAATATCAAGTATAAAGGCTATATAGAAAAGGAAAAAGAGAACGTTGCCAAGCTCAATCGTTTGGAAAATGTAAAGATTCCTGAAGACTTTGATTACATAAAAATATCAAGCCTTTCTGCAGAAGCAAAACAAAAAATGACCAAGGTAAGACCAAAAACTCTTGCTCAGGCAGGAAGAATTAGCGGAGTATCACCTGCTGATGTCAATGTTTTAATGGTCTATTTAGGACGATAATCAAGAAATGTTTCACGTGAAACATTTATAAAATACAAGCAAAAATTAAGATATTGATGAGCTCATTTTAGCTTTAAAATATCTTAATTTTTAATTTAAAAGAAGTTATTTAAATGAAAATTAAAGATCATTTTCTTTCTCAGGAAGTATTTGAAATTAAAGAAACAGAAACAAAAGGAGTCTTCAAGACCTCCCCTATTCCATCTAATATTTCAAAATATTATGAAAGTGAAGACTATATTTCTCACCATCAGGATTCCGGAACTTTAAAAGAAAAGCTATATAAATTTCTACAATCTTTCAATCTGCAATATAAAAAAACGATCCTTATTGATAGAATTAATAAAGGTTCTAAAGTATTAGACTATGGATGCGGCGCAGGAGAATTTGTAAAATATATAGAAAATGATTTTGAAACTCTAGGTTTTGAACCGGATGCAGATGCCAGAAAAGCTGCTCAAAGTAAAATTTCAAAGGCTAAAATTTTAGATAATATTAATCTTATTGAAGATGGAAGTTTAGATGCAATTACTTTATGGCATGTATTCGAGCACGTGGAAAATCAGGATGAAATGCTGGAGATCTTTAATAAAAAATTAAAAGAAAAAGGATTATTAATTATCGCAGTTCCCAACCCTACTTCTTACGATGCGAAACATTATAAAGAATATTGGGCAGCGTATGATGTACCGAGACACATCTATCATTTTTCAAAAACCGGAATGGAAAATTTAATTTCAAAGAAACCCAACTGGAAAATGAGAAAAATAAAACCTTTGGTTTTAGATTCTTATTACATCTCTATGTTGAGCGAAAAATATAAGAAATCACCTCTTTTTTGGCTAAAAGCAACCATCTACGGAACGATTTCCAACGTAAAAGCACTTTTTTCTAACGAATTTTCAAGTTTGATATACATTATCGAAAAAAAGTAGAAAATCGATTTTTAAGGTGTTTATAGAGGTCAATTTTCATCAATTTCGATTAAAAAAAGCAAAACTCAGGATATTTTCCTGAGTTTTTATTTTTACAGCTCCTCTCCTACTCTGAAATTTTTCTCTGAAATTTTTTTGAAAAGAGAAAATCTTGGAAAATTCCAATTATTTCAATTAAAATTGTTGGTAAAATATTAGTAACCCTATAAATGAATTTAAATTTTAAAGAATTAGACAATTAAAAAATAAAATTTCATAGTACCTTAAAATAGAATTCTGTAAAAATTTAGCCTACACCCTTAGTTTGAGCATTCAAATTTAGAGTGCAGTCAAAATATTTTATCCAATAATTCTCAATCACACTCCACTCTACTCTTCCGTAAGAATTACATCTAGGAAAATAAAATTTAAATTATAATTTCTAGGGAAGAACAACTTGGACAGAAATCCACTTGGAAAGAGAAAAAGTAAGTTTCAAAAAAGTAAATTCTTTCAAAAACATATGTTTTTAAGACTTAATTTAAAATAATGTCCAAATACCTTAAAGATTCTAGTTTGTAAATTTAAACTATAATTCTGAAAGCCAATTTTTTGTCATTTTTATAAAACTCCAATTTTTAAGAATTTCGAGAAAACAAAAAAGTCTGCCGATACATTCAGCAGACTTTAAAATATATTTTTTTTAATTTTTAATTATTTATCGTAGCAACACCAGGAAGTTCCAAGCCTTCCAAACTTTCAAGCATTGCTCCACCTCCGGTAGAAACATAGCTTACTTTATCTGCATAACCGAATTGTTTTACAAAAGCAACACTGTCTCCTCCTCCAACTAAGGAGAAAGCTCCAAGTTTTGTAGCTTCAGCAATACTATCTCCAAGAGCTACAGTTCCTGCAGAGAAGTTTGACATTTCAAAAACTCCGATCGGGCCATTCCATAAAATTGTTCTTGAGTTTAAAAGAACATCATTGAACTGATCTCTGGATTTTGGTCCTGCATCCAATCCCATCCATCCTTCAGGAATTTCGTAAATATCAACTTCTTTTCTTTCTGCATCGTTACTGAAACTTTCAGCAATGATCGTATCAGACGGAAGATATACTTTTACATTATGCTCTTTAGCTTTTCCTAAAATTTCTAGAGCAAGAGGTAATTTATCTTCCTCAACCAAAGAAGTTCCGATTTTACCTCCAAGAGCCTTAATAAAAGTAAATGCCATTCCTCCTCCAATGATCAAATTATCAATTGCGGGAAGAATATTTTCTATAATGGTAATTTTAGTTGAAACCTTTGATCCACCAAGTATAGCTGTAACAGGCTTTTCACCACTTTTTAAAACTTTATCTATAGCTTTTAGTTCATTAGCCATTAATAAACCGAAGAATTTAGTTGAAGAAAAATAGTTTGCTATGACAGCTGTAGAAGCATGAGCTCTGTGCGCAGTACCAAAAGCATCATTCACATACGCATCTCCCAACTTAGAAAGTTGCTCTGCAAAACCTTCATCACCTTTTTCTTCTTCATTATGAAAACGTAGATTCTCCAACAATAAGATTTCCCCCGGTTTAAGATCTGCAGCAGCCTGCTTAGCTTTCTCTCCAATAGACTCTTCCACAAATTTTACTTCTCTGCCAAGTACAGTAGAGACTTCGTTAAGAATATGTTTTAGAGAAAACTCATCTTTAACTTCACCTTTGGGTCTTCCGAGGTGTGTCATCAAAATTACAGAACCTCCGTCGCTAAGAATTTTCTCAACTGTAGGTTTTACAGCTACGATCCTCGTATTGTCTGTAACTTTAAGCTGATCATCCTGCGGAACATTAAAATCTACCCTTACCAGAGCCTTCTTATCTTTAAAATTGAAATCGTTGATTGTTTTCATAAATTTCTTTTGAATTTTCGTTTCACAAATGTAAGATTTTAAAATTTTTGAAAAGCTCCAACCGGACAAAAGTTTTCAGAAAAGTTATTCGCAGAACCATCACTCACCTATCAACAATATTTTCTTCTTTATAAAAAAAAGAATGATAGTTGTTGTTGAGTGTTGTTAGTTTAGGGGATAAGTTTTTTTGAAATACTTTATAACACTTAATTTTTACGCTACTAACATTTTATTTACATTATAATCTATTGTAAATCTGATTTTTCGATTCGTTACTAACAAATATGGATAACTTTTCCCCAATTCCGATTATTAATAACTGATTTATGGAAAAGTTGAAGAAATCTCTGAGTAAACTTTTTGAAAAAAAGTGTTAAAATTTTTGGAGCCAATTTTCATTACGACTTTTTTTAATGTTACGAAACATTTACTTCAGATGTTTTTTCAACACTTACCCACAAGCCTTTTCACAATTAATCCCCAAAAATTCAAGAGTTATCCACATTATACTTACATTTGTGTGGAAATATGTCTAAAAAAGTTTAATTCAAAAATTATGAAAAGAAAAATTGCTATTGCTGCAGACCACGCTGGCTTCGAGTATAAGGAGATTGTTAAGAACTATTTATCAGAAAACTTTGATGTTCAGGATTTTGGAACGTTTTCCACAGACAGTGTGGATTATCCTGACTTTGTACACCCTGCAGCGACCTCTGTTGAAAATGGAGAAAACGAGCTGGGTATTCTTCTATGCGGAAGCGGAAACGGTGTTCAGATCACGGCGAACAAACATCAGAAAATTCGTTGCGCTCTTTGTTGGATGCCCGAAATTGCAAGTTTGGCAAGACAGCATAATGATGCGAATATGATTTCAATTCCTGCAAGATTTATATCAAAAGAAGTAGCTATAGAAATAGTAAATAAATTTCTTTCTACAGATTTTGAAGGTGGCAGACACCAAGGCAGAGTTGACAAAATAGCATTTTGCTAAACATATAAAGGCTTGTAAATCAAATTGCAAGCCTTATTTATTTTTTATTTTGTATATTTGCGTGTTAAATAGAGAACACATTCCATACTTACTTCTCAAAACCTATATAATATTTAACAGATATTTAATAGAAGGTTTTTCTCCCCTCTTCTCCATATTTGTATTAAATTTATACAAAACAAAAATCCAACTATAAAAAAGGAAGGAAAATTGATGTAGTTGTTTAAACTAAACAAAAAAAACAAAATCATCTTATATAATAAGTTTTTAGATGATTTTAAAGTAAAAAGTGGTTTTAATAATGAATTTTAAAACCAAAAGTAATTAATAAAGAAAATTAAAAAATGCCAAAAAAGAAAAAATATATAAGTCAAAAAAATGATCATAAGCTTATGGAGATCGGAAGATTGATAGTACGCTTCATGACAGAAAATTCTACGAAGATCTATAATTATAAACAGATATCAGACGGGATTGATCATAAAAATCCAAGACAGAGAGAGCTTGTGATTCAGGCTTTACATAAACTTCAGGCTTCTGAAAGAATTAAGGAAACTGAAAAAGGAAAATACGTATTAAACCTGAATATTGCAGGAACTTTAACCGGAACTATTGATTTTAACCAATCAGGAAATGCTTATGTAAAGGTTGAAGGCCTGGAAGATGACGTCTTCATTCACTCGAAAAACGTGAAAGATGCGCTACAGGGCGATAAAGTTTTAATCGTCACCTATACTTATAAAGGAAAGAAACTGGAAGGTTCTGTTTTAGAGGTTTTGGAAAGAAACAGAACAGAATTTGTAGGAACTTTACAGGTTGTTACGCATAAAGATTTCGGATTTGTTGTTTGTGATAAAAAATCGATCAATACCGATATTTTTATTCCAAAAGGAAAATTCGGAGGTGCTCAGGATGGTGATAAAGTTGTTGTAAAAATGACAGAATGGAGACCTGGAGATAAAAATCCTGAAGGTGAAATTATCCAAGTTTTAGGAGCTCCTGGAGAACATGAAACTGAGATCCACTCTATTCTTGCAGAATACGGCTTACCTTACGAATTCCCTGAAGAAGTGGAAAAAGATGCCGATAAAATAGACAGACGAATTACAGAAGAAGAAGTTGCTAAACGTTGGGATATGAGAGGTATTACAACCTTTACCATTGACCCGAAAGATGCAAAAGATTTTGATGATGCCTTGTCTATCAGAAAATTAGATAACGGAAACTGGGAAATCGGGGTGCACATTGCAGACGTTTCTCATTACGTAACTCCGGGAACTATTTTGGATGATGAAGCCTATCAAAGAGCTACATCGGTATATTTAGTTGACCGAGTTGTTCCGATGTTACCGGAAGTTTTAAGTAACGATGTTTGTTCACTTAGACCAAACGAAGATAAATTTACGTTCTCTGCAGTTTTTGAATTAAATGACGGCGCAGAAATCCAGAAACAATGGTTTGGTAGAACAGTAATTCATTCCGACAGAAGGTTTACGTACGAGGAAGCTCAGGAAAGAATTGAAAATAAAGAAGGAGATTATACAGAAGAGATTTTAGTTCTTGATAATTTAGCAAAAATCATGCGTGCAGAACGTATCAGACAAGGTGCAATCACGTTTGACAGAAGCGAAGTAAGATTCAATCTTGATGAAAATAATCAGCCGATCGGAGTTTACTTTAAAGTAAGTAAAGACTCTAATCATTTGATTGAAGAATTCATGCTTTTAGCAAATAAAAAAGTTTCAGAATTCGTTTCATTAACTAAAAAAGGATCGCCTACCAATAATACATTTATTTACAGGATTCACGATGACCCGGATCCTGCAAAATTAGAAGCTTTAAGAGATTTTGTTTCTACTTTCGGATATAAAATGGATTTGGCTAATACCAAAAAAGTTGCTGAATCTTTAAACCAATTACTAAGTGATGTAAAAGGAAAAGGCGAAGAAAATATGGTGGAAACATTAGCGATGCGAAGTATGAGTAAAGCAGTTTATTCTACAGATCCTATCGGCCACTATGGTTTGGGCTTTGACTATTATTCTCACTTCACTTCTCCTATCCGTCGTTACCCGGATTTGATTGCTCACCGTCTTCTTCAGCACTATTTGGATGGTGGAAAATCTACCAATAGAGAAGAAGTTGAAGAGAAAGCAAAATATTGCAGTTCAAGAGAAAGATTGGCCGCAGATGCTGAAAGAGATTCTATCAAATTCATGCAGGTGAAATTTATGGAAAAACACTTGGGAGAAACTTTCAATGGTGTAATTTCCGGTGTTGCAGAATTTGGTTTCTGGGTAGAAATTCCTGAAAACGGTGCTGAAGGATTGATCAAATTAAGAGATCTTATGGATGATTCTTATACATATGATAAAGCTACCCACGCTGTTTACGGATCAAGAACAGGGAAAAGATATCAGCTGGGAGATCAAGTTCAAATAAAAGTGGTTAAAGCTAATTTGATTCAAAAACAATTGGACTTTAAGATTGTTGATTAGTAATGACTAAAATAGATAAATGTATAGTTTTTAGTATTCTTAATTTTATCTTACTTATTACAATTATATTTGAAACTGTTCTTAATTTTTATTGGTTTGTAACAACTATTATTTTACTGTACGTAATAAGCCATATCTTAATTAAGAAAAATATCATAAAAGTAGGAACTTTAGGTAGAAATTATTTTTTTGGAGTTACTATTCCAATGATAATTAATGTATTTTTTCTTATTAATTATTTGACAGGAATGAATCCTACAAAGGAAACATACTGTTATAGAAATATGATTGCAGAAGTTGGTGGAAGAAATAGCCATGAAAGAGGTAAAACTACCTATATCTATCTAAATAACAATGCTTATGAATATTCTTACATGACAAGAAGTTTTTTTATTGATTATAAAAGAATGTTATTTAAAAACCAAATTATCTATACTTTTGAGAGAGGAATTTTTGGATTAAAAATTAGAAAAGATTATCAATTTATTTACAACGAAAATTGTTCGGACGAAGAAAATTGATTAAACAAATATCAAAACATATTATAAAAGGCTACAAATTTTGTAGTCTTTTTTGTTTCGTAAAAGCTTCTAAATTGAGTTTCAAACCCTAAAAGAATTGGATTTTATCGACAAATAGAAATATAATTTTTAAATTTGGAAGAGAAACAATTTTTAAATGTTTGAATTAGTACTTTCTGCTGTTATTCTGGGATTCATGTTGAGTCTTGTTTTTATAGGACCAATATTTTTCTTGTTAATAGAAACCAGCTTCTCTAGAGGGCCTAAACATGCCTTGGCCTTAGATGTAGGAGTAATTACAGCAGATTTGTTGTGCATTATTGCGGCGTATTATGCGAGCGCAGACCTCGTGAGTTTAATAGACAAGCATCCGGGATTTTATAGAATCACCTCCATCCTTATCTTCGTATACGGAATCGTCATGATGGTCACAAAAACCAAAATGCACATGCCGGGTGAAGAAAAGATCATCAGCCAGAATTATTTTAAAACCTTTATGAATGGTTTTTTCTTTAATCTTTTAAATGTTGGAGTTATCCTTTTCTGGCTGGTTACCGTAATTTCGGTGAGAAAAGAATATCCTGATACGGGTAATTTCATTCTTTATATTGGTTTGGTGATCGGAACCTATTTATGTATTGATCTTGCTAAAATCTTTTTGGCAAAGCAATTCCATGATAAGTTAACACAAAAATTAGCCAATCAGATCAGAAGAATCGTTGGCGGAATCCTTATACTTTTCAGTTTCTTTATCTTTTTGCAGAGCTTTAAAAAATTCAACCAATTTGATAAGCGATTAGAAGAAGCAGAAAAAACTGAAGTGAAATATAAAAAAAGCAAATGAAAAAAATAATCTTTCCAAAATCCCTTAAAAAAGGCGATAAAATAGCTGTTATTTCCCCTGCCGGAGCTGTAGATGTATCTCAACTCGAAAAGGGAATTAAAATGATTAAAAATAAAGGTTTTGTACCTGTTTTAGGCGAACATCTTTATACTAAATTCTCAAACGGATACAATTATGCCGGAACAGAAAAGGAAAGAATAAAAGATATCAATTGGGCTTTAAATGACAAAGAGACTTCCGCAGTCTGGGCTTCCAGAGGCGGATACGGTTGTCAGCATCTTATTCAGCATCTTAAGCTTAACAAATTTATAGAAAATCCGAAATGGTATATCGGTTATTCTGACAATACCGTGATCCAAAGTTATTTATTGAAGAAAGGCTTTGCTTCCATTCATGGACAGACTATGAAGACTTCAAGTTTCGGAGTTACAGATGAAAGTTATGATCTGATTTTTGATGTTTTAAAAGGAAAAGCTCCAAAATATATCATAAAACCGAATCAATTTAATAAAAAAGGAAATACTAAGGGAGAATTGGTTGGAGGGAATTTAGCCCTTATTTATGCCCTTCTAGGAACTAAATATTCATTTGAATTTAAGGATAAAATTTTATTCATTGAAGATATCGGCGAAAATTTTTATGCTCTTGACCGAATGATCATGAGTTTAGAATTGGCCGGAGTTTTTACTAAAATTTCAGGGATGATTGTTGGAGGAATGACCAACATGGGAGATGAAAAGGAGAATGCACAATATGAAAATAGCTTCGATGAATTCGCCTATAAATTAATCTCAGAAAGACTTTCAAAATATAAATTTCCTATTGCTTTCGGTTTCCCGAACGGTCATATTAAAGATAACAGACCTTTGATTATTGGTAGTGAAGTTAAGTTAAAGGTTGATGATAAAATAATGGTTGAGTTTTAAAAACTAGTAATTCTACAACTCTCAAATCCTCAAACGAAGGCATGGCAAACCACAACGATCTCGGAAAAAAGGCAGAAGACTTAGCTGTAGAATTTCTACAAAAGAACGGTTACAAAATTCTAATAAGAAACTTTCGTTACCAAAAAGCAGAGATTGATATTATCACCGAAAAAGATAGTTTAATAATTATTGTAGAAGTGAAAGCTCGTTCAACAGATGCTTTTAATCTCCCGCAAGAAGCCGTTAATAAAAGAAAGATATCATTAATTGTTTCTGCGGCCAATTATTATCTGGAAGAATTTAATAAGAATCAGGAAGTAAGATTTGATATCATTTCAGTTCTTCCCGATGAAAAGGGAAAGCTTGTTATAGAGCATATAATTGATGCTTTTGAAGCATTTGATGCTAATTAGTATAACTATGTATCAATCTAGTAGTTTACCAATGATTGTTACATTGATAAATTTTTAGACTGTTACATTTAAAATTGAAAATTTTATGAAAACAATACTCATCACAGGGGCAACCTCCGGAATAGGAAAATCTACAGCAGAACTTTTTGCAAAACAAGGAAACAGAGTCATCATTTGTGGAAGGAGAACAGAGGTCTTAGAATCTCTAAAAACTGAGCTTTCTCAATATACCGAAATATTTAGTTTGAAATTTGATGTAAGAAATCTTGAAGAAGTTGAGAACGCTATCAACTCTCTTCCGGAAGAATGGAAGAATATCGATGTTCTCATCAATAATGCAGGAAACGCTCATGGTCTTGAACCTCTTTCGGCAGGCAATACAAGCGATTGGGATTCTATGATCGATGGAAATGTAAAAGGTCTTTTGTATGTTTCTAAAATGATCATTCCGACAATGAAAGAAAGAAATTCCGGACATATCGTAAATATAAGTTCTGTTGCAGCTAGGCAAACGTATGCCAACGGAGTTGTGTATTGCGCTACCAAAAAAGCAGTTGATGTAATTTCCGAAGGAATGAGAATAGAATTAACTGAATTTGGAATTAAGGTTACGAATATTCAACCGGGAGCAGTAGAAACTGACTTTTCTTTAGTTAGATTTAAAGGAGACAGTGAAAAAGCTTCCACGGTGTATGCTGGATATGAAGCCCTAAAAGCTGAAGATATTGCCGACGCGATCGCTTATTGTGTCAACGCTCCAAAGCATGTGAGTGTTTCTGATATGACAATTTATCCAACCGCTCAGGCAGAGCCGAGAACGATTTACAGAAAATAAGGTGAGAAAATTAGCATTCTGTCTCCTACTTTTTTCATTCACTTTTTGGAGTTGTCAGAGTTTTAAAACAAGTCAAAAAGATGCAAAATTATTTGAAAGGATTTCGCTTTTAGATCAATACATGCAGAATAATGATCAGAGAATAATCGATGTCTTATGTTCCGATGTTTCTTTCGGTCATTCAAACGGCTGGACTCAGAATTTTGAAGATTTTAAAAAAGATTTTTCAAGTAAAAAAGTAATTTATAAAGAAATCAGTCAGATTGAAATTTCTGAGATAAAGAAATACAAGAATTTCACGAGTATCAGAAGAAAAATCCAAGTATCAGGTTTATACAAAGATCAAAGTTTTGAGATGAAACTGGCTTTATTGGAAATTTGGATGAAAAAGAATTCTGTCTGGAAACTCTGGAGCCGCCAGAGTATCGAAATAAAGCCATAAATTTGCAGAATAAAAATAATTCCGAACATTTACGCTTGCTAGGAATCTAAATTGTTCCTTACTAGATCGATAAAATAACGGATAGATTTAATTATTAAAAATGAAAATTTTATACCTAGAAACCTCTTCCAAAAACTGTTCTGTAGCGATTTCAGACGATGATAAGTTATTGTGCGTTTGCGAAGAAGTTTCAGATAATTATAAGCAGTCCGAAAGTCTGCACACTTTTGTAGAATGGGCTTTGGAGGGAGCAGGAATTTCCATGAAAGATATTCAGGCAGTGTCTTTAGGAAAAGGTCCTGGTTCTTACACCGGATTAAGAATTGGCGCTTCTTCAGCAAAAGGTTTTTGTTATGGATTAAAGATTCCGTTGGTTGCAGTTAATTCTCTTGAGACGATGATAGAGCCTTTTTTAGACCAAAACTATGATTATATCATTCCCTTGATCGATGCAAGAAGAATGGAGGTTTATACAGCCGTTTATGAAGGTAAAACAGGAGAAGAACTATCTCAGACCGAAGCAAAAATCTTAGATGAAACTTCTTTTGAAGAATTTAAAGATAAAAAAGTATTGTTTGTAGGAGACGGAGCAAAGAAAGCACAGGAAATTTTACAGCTTCCGAATGCTGATTTTAATGATAGCATCTACCCTTCTGCACAATATTTAATAAAGAAGACCTTAGAAAAAATTGAGAATAAAGAGTTTGAGGATATTGCCTATTTCGAGCCGTTTTATTTGAAAGATTTTCATGGAGTGAAGAAAAAGAAACCTTCAGATTCATAATAAAAAAATCAGAAAATAAAAAAGCGAAGAATAATCTTCGCTTTTTTATTTTATTTTGGTTTTGCCGGAGCCTGAGTTGTTGGTTTCTGACCCGGCGTATTGCCAGGTTGAGTTGGCGGCGGAGTAGTTTCATCTAAAAGCATGGCGGCAGAATTTGCGGCTGGTGAAGGTTGTATTGGTGTAGCTTTTTGAGCTTGCACATTGTTCTGATTATTTACTGATCCGGGATTGTTATTAATCGTTTGAGAGTTTGGCTGCATTGGTACAGATCCCGGCTTTTGAAGTGTATTTCCTTTATTATCAGTTTCCTGGAAAGAAAGGTCGCTTTTCAGATAATTAAGCATTTCCTTAGCCTTGATTCCCTCTGGAGTTTTGCCATAATTTAAAGCAATTTGTTCCAATTGAAGGATCATTACCTCTTTTCCACTGGATTTTCCGGTATTAAATGCATTTAATAAAGAGAATTTAGGCACTAGAGCATCTTTCGGATATTTCTGAATAGCTGCTTCTATGACTGCTTTACTTTCCGCAAACTTCTCGGTTTCAAATAAGGCATAGGCTTTTTTATATTCATTCTGAACATCTTCGGAAGATTTTACAAAAGTACTGTTCTTAGGATTTCTGGCAAACTCTGCATACGAAGTATAAGGATAATCTTTTAATAAAATTGACTTCGCTCTTTCTGCAATCTGAGGATTTTTCTCATAATTCATGTTAAAGATCTCATATAAAGCCTGTAACATTACTTTTTCTTCAGGTTTTACATCTACCAGATCATATAATGTTTTTGTAGCCAATGGTGTATTGGTAAAATAATTCTGATACATGATACCCAAACCTAATGAAGCGGTGTCCCTGTCCTTTTTAAGCTGATCTAGTTTAGCTACATCAGTCGGAATCTGTTCAATATAGAAAGATGGCTCAAAACGTCTGGGATTAGGTGCTGAAGTAACGCCCAACGCCTCGTTTTTCATATCATCGATCGTTGCCATTTTCTTAGAATAACGCCAGTTGTCGACAAGCGCTCTGTCTCCCCAAACTTGTTTAAATGTTGAAGATCCTTTAGAGACAGTTCCGGTATTGCTGAAATAAAAACCTTTTGAACTAGTACCGAAATCTTCGAAAGAATTGGAACTGTTGGCGAATATAGAATTAGCACTGTAATCTCCTGTATCAAAGCCTTTTGCTCTTTCTGCACGTCTTCTTTCCAGCTCTTCCTTTTCTTCTTTTAATTTTAATTTAGCAATATGTTTAGAGAAAAAATCTGTTTTTTGGGCTTCAGACATCTTGGCTAAAGAAAGAATACTGTCATTTTTCTTGATCAGATAATAGTTTTTTGATATTTTCTTGATGTTGATAGACTGTTCCTGCAACAGCACTTTTGAAGGCTCATAAGTCATCGCAACAAGCGCAGAATCATAATAACTTCCGGCTCCGATATAATCATTCTTATCAAGATAATCCTTCCCTATTTCATAGTAAGCTAAACCACGAACCTGCTGATCTGAAACTTTTTCTTTTAAAGATTTCTTGAAAAGATCCTGAGCTTCCTGCTTTTTACCTGCTTTGTTGGCCATTAAACCCAATGCATAATAAAATTCGTTCTTTCTGGAACCGTAAGTTCCTTTTTTACTGATATCTTCTAAATATTTTCTTGCTCCCTCATAATCACCTTTGCCGTTAAAAGTTTTGGCAATTTCAATCTGGGATTTAACCTCAAATTCAAAATCATTGGCGTATTTGTAGGCAGCCATGAAGCTTTCTCTAGCTTTTTCATTTTGATTTAAACCTTCCAACACCTGACCTCTTAAGAAAGCAATTCTACTTTTCAGTTTTCGGTTGGTATTCACTTCGAAAGCATTATCAAGTTCTTTTGCAGCTTCTTCTTTTTTTCCGGCATCCAGAAGACTTTCTGCAGAGTAAATACTTGATATTTTTTTATATTCTTTACTAATATCTTCAGTTTTCAATTGAGCGAAAATTTCCTGAGCTTTATGATAATCTTTTATCTGAGCGTACGCCGCTGCTTGATAAACTTTAGCCAAAGGAATCCTTTTATCGTTCTTCATGTGAGTGAAAACGTAGTTCAGGGCATCCAGAGCTTCCACAGATTTGTTCTGATAAATTCTTGATTGCGCAAGAATGATGTAGGCATCAAATATTTTCTTATTTTTTTCTTCTCCGTTTTTGATCACAGAATATTTGTTGATCGCTTTTAAAGCTTTGGCTTCGGCAATTTCCAAAACAGAGGCTCCTTTATTTTCCGGTTGACCATTTTGTTCCTGCTGACTGTTTGGATTGCCACCATTAAGTCCGCCCGGCATACCCGGAGGTGCACCTGGAGGAGCTCCCGGCGCTCTTCCTGCAGCATTTCTGCTGGGAGAATTATTTACTTCCGCAATTTTCATAGTATTTTCAGCGAAAGCAGAAGACTGTCCGAGATCACTTCCCAAAGGTTGATCTTCGTAGGTAAGAATAGGAATATAAGGCGCATAAAAATTATCTTTATGTGCTTTGTCTCTACTCGTAAATTCACTGTTTAACGCATCTTTTGCATTAAATAGTGTATTGTAATATGTGGAAAACCCTTTCATGAACTTCGATCGCTGCTCGGGTCTCTTGGGTTTTGATCCGCAAGAGAGAACGATGCAAGCCACTAAAAGGAATAAAATGTTCTTTTTCATTATTCAATATAACTAGCCAATTTACTTTTTATTATCAAAAGATTGATGATTTTGTAAAAATAATAAAATTTTATATTGAAAATATTTATATTTCTTTCAAAATTTTGTAAACCAAATGAGTAGGAAGCCCCATAATGGTATAAAAACTGCCGGACAGATTTTTAATTTTTGCCATTCCAAGCCATTCCTGGATGCCGTAGCTTCCTGCTTTATCGAAAGGTTTATAATTTTTAATGTAAAAATCTATTTCATCATCCGAAATTTCATCAAGTTCTACATCTGCAACATCAGTCTCTGTAATGGTTTTATTGATTGTTTTAATCGTAATTCCCGTATAAACCTGATGTGTTTTTCCAGATAATTGCTGCAGCATTTTTTTTGCTTCAGCTTCATCTTTTGGCTTTCCAAGAATTTGGTTATCAATGGCTACAACGGTATCAGATGTCAATAAAACTTCATCGTCCACAAGATTTCTGAATGCATTTGCTTTTAATTCAGACAAATAAGCCGCCGCCTCTCCTATTTCAATACTTTCTGATAAAATCTCTTCACAATCTATTTTTACAACCTCAAAATCGAATCCTAAATTGGTTAAAAGTTCTTTTCTCCTTGGAGATTGTGATGCTAATAGTAACTTCATTTTCAGTTAATTATATAGATTGAGTGTTGTCTTCATGCCAATTTCCCTGAACTTTCATTACCTGCTCAATGACATCGCGTACTGCTCCGCTTCCACCCTGTTTTGGTGAAATATAATCGGAAATTCCTTTTACTTCAGGAACCGCATTTTCTGGACAGGTTGCAATAGCCGACGTTTCCATCATATGAATATCAGGAAGATCGTCTCCCATTGTCAGAATTTCTTCGTTTTTAAGATTATATTTTGATTTAAATTCCTCAAAATCAACCATTTTATCGTGAGATTTTGGATAGTAATCCTGAATTCCAAGATAATTGATTCTGTGTTTTACCATTTCATCATTTCCACCAGTAATTACTCCAATTAAATAATTGTTTTTTAAGGCTTTAACAACTGCATAACCATCTAAGACATTCATAACTCTCGACATATTTCCTCCGGGCATCAGATAAACGCTTCCATCTGTGAATACGCCGTCTACATCAAATACAAATGCTTTTATATCTTTTAATTTCTCTTTATAGCTCATACATTTTTTTAATAGAATGATTCATTGTTTTATAGATCTCCAGACTTTCGTCTTTCAATAATTGTTCATGCAATTGCAAAATACGGGCATCATTTCTTACGGCGGGTCCGGTTTGGGCTGATTTAGGTTCTATTTCATGGATTTTTTGAACGGTTTCATCAATCAGCGGTAAAAAATAATCAAATGGAATCTCCTGAGAATCTGAAATTTCTTTGGCTCTTGAAAAAAGATGATTCACAAAATTGCAGGCAAAAACGGCCGTCAAATGAATATATTTTCTCTTTTCATGAGTACTTTCCATTACGTTTTTTGAAATTTTTGAAGCGATTTCAAAAAGAATTTTCTTGTCCTCTTCATTTTCAGTTTCTATGAAAAAAGGAATTTTTTCATAATTCAATTCTTTAGATTTAGAAAAAGTCTGTAAAGGATAAAAGCTTGATTTTCTGTACTCTCCTGCTAAGATTTCTTTGGGTAATGATCCTGAAGTATGCACTACCAAGCAATCTTTTTTAGTGATTAATTTAGAAACATTTTCTACAGAACCGTCACTTACACAAATAATATACAGATCTGCATCTTCCAGTTTTTCTGTGGAATAAGGAACTTTTAATTCTTCAGAAATTTTATTTAAATCTTTTTCGTTTCTTCCAAAAACCTGAGCTAATGGAATGTTATTCAGAACAAAAGCTTTTGCCAGATGATAGGCTACATTTCCGGAACCGATAATTACAATTTGCATAAAACAAAGATAATATTTTAAGATGAGTTTAAAAAGGGAGTTGGTTTTGGGAAATTAGAAGTTTTTTAAATCAATTAATTAAATATTTTTCGCTCGCAAAAGCGTTCACACTCAGCAGAGGATAAAACGAGCGATCATGGCTGAATGAAATGCCTTTGCAAACGAAAAAATATGCTCGTAAAAGTAAACCCTAGCGACCTTTGCGTTTAAAATATTCAAATGAATCTATTTTTTGGACTTAAAATTGAATAGGTAATTTAACTTTCCATTATTTTTGTAATCCAAAACAATGAAAGCATCTTATGAAGATTAAGGACGCGGAAATTATTACGCTGATGCAAAACCCACGAACTCAGGAGAAAGGAGTTCGCGCGTTGATGGATGCTTATCAAAGTAGATTGTATTGGCATATAAGAAGAATCATTGTGGATGGTGACCTTGCGCAGGATACGTTGCAGGAAACATTCATTAAAGCATATCAGAATTTTCATCAGTTCAAAAATGATAGTCAGTTGTACACCTGGCTGTACAGGATCGCGACCAACGAAGCATTACAGCAGGTAAACAAGTTAAAGAAAATGCAGAAGACTGATGAAGATCCGGAATATTATATGCAGAATCTTGTTGCAGACAATGTATCAAGTGATGCAGAAGAGATACAAATATTGCTACAGAATGCTATACAAAGCCTGCCCGAAAAGCAGAAACTGGTATTTATGATGCGGTATTATGATGATTTACCTTACGAAGAGATATCTAAAATTGTAGATATGTCGGTAGGTACTTTGAAAACAAATTATCACTATGCCAAGCAGAAAATAGAAGAGTATATAAAAGAAAATTACGAGAAATAATTTTTGAGACGCAAAAGACATGAAAGAGTTCGATATAGAAAAATTAGAACGTAAAAACATTTACAAGGTTCCTGATAATTTGTTTGAAAATATTCAGGAAAAAGTAATAAATGATGTAAAAAATACCAAAAAAGCACCTATCTTTAAACTGAATTGGGCTTATGCGGCAGCTGCATCGTTAGCATTGATCTTTGGAGCTACTTTTGTTTTTAATCAAAATGATGATTCGGCAAAAGATGCAGGAAATTCCGGAGCAAAGTATGTTGCGGATACTCAGGCGCCAAAATCAGAAAGCGAGATCGCTTATGAAACTTTAAAATCGGATTTAACTTCTGTTGAAAAAAACAATCAAACAATTGTAAATCAAAACAGTAGGAACTTAGTTTCACAAGATATAGAAACAAAAAAGGGAACGGCTACACCAAAAACAGTGAAGCCGGCTTCTAAGAAAACGGAAACTCAAATGAATGAATATTTAGATTCGTTTTCTAATTCTGAAATTTCAGAATTAGCAAGCAATTCGACTCAGGATGTTTATTTGGATTTATATAATTAAAGAAAGATGAAAAAGATATTATTTACACTTTTTATTATTTATGGTTTTGGCTTAAATGCCCAAAAAACGGATTATGACTGGAAAAAAATGGACCCTAAACAAAGAAAAGAGGTAATAAATAATCTTTCTCCAGAAGAAAGAAAAGCTCTTCTTGCCAAGTTTAGGAATAATATGGTGATGGATAATCTTGATATTGAAGCAAGTGATAAAGCAGAATTTACACAGCTTTACAACGAATATCTTGATAACCAGAAACAAATAAAAAGCCAGTTTAATTCTAATTTTAACCCGGAAACTTTATCTGATGATGAAGCAAAAGCAAAGTTGCAGCAGAGTTTTGAAGTGGGACAAAAATTATTAGATAATAGAAAAAGATACGCAGATAAAATGCAGGAAGTTATTCCTTGCCAGAAAGTCTTGAAGCTGTTTCAATCTGAAGGTATGATGAGAGATAAAATGAATGAAAGAAGACCTCACGGAAACAATAATGCTGGAGGCCAAAGGCAATCACCATAATAGTTTATTTTTTTAATGTTGGACGACTCTTACAAATCTTTTTTTGTGAGAGTCGTTTAATTTTTAAACTAATTCATATTTTTGAGTAAATCTTTTATCACATGAAAAAAATCTTACAGTTCACACTTGTTTTCATTTCTATTCTCGGGTTTTCGCAGGCTCAGGAAATTATTAAGGAAAGAGGAAATCTATCAAATCCAAAAGGAAATATTTACAAATCTCTTGAAGTAATTGATCAGAGAGAAGATAAAAAGATAGGAGAGATGCCTTTTGGTGACGCTAAAGAAATGAAAGAGATTGTTTTTCCTGCTACCATTAATAATTTTCTAAGTCAATGGTATACAGATAGTAATCATAAAGGAGGAAAGCATGAGATGGTTTTAATTTTAAAAAGATTAAAAACGGCACTTGGAGAAACTGTAGGCAAAGAAACAGAAGCTGATATTGATTTTTCGGCACAAACTTTCCTTAAAGAAGGAGATAATTACAGATTTTTGTATAAGAAAGATACGGTTTATAGTTTTAAGAATAAAAATATATCTGATGTTGTTGTAAAGAATATTCCGGTTATTATTGCAATGTTTATGAAGAAAACATATACAATGAAACCTGCGGAAAATACTGTTATAATGAATGACCTTGCAGATTACGAATCGTATGTAAAGAACAATTCTGAAGCGTATAAAAACGGACAGTTAAAAGATGGAGTTTATCTAAGCAATACTGCATTTTTAAATCAAACTCCGGAAATTGGAAATTATGTTCTTGAGAAAAATGATAAAGGAAATGTTTTAAGAGCTGTAAAAGAAGAGAACGGTAAAAAAGATAAGATCTCAGCGAGTGAAATGTTTGCTTATGTAGAAAACGGAAAAGCTTACAAGAAAACATACTCAGGATTTTTAGAATTAAATAAAAATGAAAAAGGATTTTACATCGTCAGTAACAGAGGATATATTTTACCTGTCCGAAATTCTGCCGTTTTTGTGAGTGTTGGTGGTGGCGCTGGCGGAGGAATGTACGGCGGTGTTGCAATTGGGCTTGTTGGTATTTTTGAGCGAGGTTTAAGGCAAAATAAGGAGAGAAAAGGAGAGATGTTTGAGATTTATATTGATCCTTTAACCGGAGAATATGATTTTTCGAATGAATAAAATAATGACTCTTACGTTTTGTGAGAGTCTTTTATTTTAAACTAATTCTTACTTTTGCGGAAAATATATATGATGAAACACATTCTATTGTTCCTTTTATTTTCAGGGACAGTATTTGCCCAGAAAACCCAATTCATACAACTTACACAAAGTATAAAGGATAAAAACAAAATTGCAAAATCACTTACCTTAATTGATAGGAGGGATGATAAAACTATCGGAACGGTTTCTCACAGAAAAGAGCCTTATGAGCTAAAGTTTGAAGATGAAAATTTGGAAAATCTTTTTCAAAAGTGGTTTTTGGAGGATAATAAAACGCCCGGAAATACAGAATTTTTGCTGATATTGGAAGAATTGAAAGCTGGTGATGAACAAAAAGGAAAATCAATCATAGGAAAGCTCAAGCTTAAAATGGCAACATTTATTAAAAGAAATGACAAATATTATTTCGTTAAACGAGCTAATATTATGAAAGATTATGAACCTAAAGATCATGCCTATATTACAAGAGCAATTGCATACAAAATCTCACTAGAGATAAGTTCATTGATTAAAGATTCCTACTCTGAGCCCATAACAAATTTTCCAATTTCTGAAGGAGAGCTGAATGATTATGAGAAAGTAATCTCAGGAAAATTCAAATTATTTAATTCTGAAAAGCTTACAGATGGAGTTTACACAGATTACAGGTCTTTTTCTAAGCAAGAGCCAAATAGTGATTATTCAGTAAAGAAAAACAGCAAAGGTGTAGTAACCGGGGTTTCAAATAAAAACGGCTATGATACGTTCACGAATGATGTTTTTGCGATCGTAGACAATGGTATGGCTTATCGTTCAACTCCCTTTAGGTTGATAGAAATGGTAAAAGAAGATAATAAATTTTATATTTTATCTTCAAAGGAAGAATTGTTTCCTACAAATAACGCCGGAGCGGCTATTACCGGAGCACTTATTGGAGGCATCATTGGAGGTGTAATAGGAGCAGTAATAGATGCTTCTTCAAACAAAAAGAACATAGAAAAAGCGGGTCTTTCGAAAATTGAAATTGATCCTTTAACCGGAGAATATGATTTTTCGAATGAATAATTAAAATTAATTACACACTAAAAATTTAAGAGAGAGGAATTGTCTCTCTTTTTTTTATCTTTGCAAATTACAAGGTTCTTAAATGAAAAACATACGAAATTTTTGCATAATCGCTCATATTGACCACGGTAAAAGTACTTTGGCGGATAGGCTATTGGAATATACCAATACTGTTACTCAGAGAGAGTTGCAGTCTCAGACACTGGATGATATGGATTTGGAGAAAGAACGTGGGATCACGATAAAGTCTCACGCCATCCAAATGGATTATGAATATAAAGGAGAAAAATATATTTTAAATCTAATTGATACACCGGGACACGTAGATTTCTCTTACGAGGTTTCCCGTTCTATTGCAGCCTGTGAAGGTGCGCTTCTTATTGTTGATGCTGCGCAAAGTATTCAGGCACAAACGATTAGTAACCTTTATTTAGCGCTGGAAAATGACTTGGAAATTATTCCGATTCTTAATAAAATAGATCTTCCATCTGCAAATCCGGAAGAAGTTACCGACGAGATTATGGGACTTTTAGGATGTAAATATGAAGACGTTCTTAGAGTTTCAGGAAAAACGGGAGAAGGAGTTCATGATTTGCTTGAGCATATTGTGAACAAAATTCCGGCTCCGGTTGGAGATCCGGATGCACCGCTTCAGGCGTTGATTTTTGACTCTGTTTACAATCCATTCAGAGGAATTGAAGCCTATTTCAAAATAGTAAACGGAAGTATTTCTAAAAACGAAAAGATTAAATTTTTCGCAACTGGAAAAGAATA
Source organism: Chryseobacterium limigenitum (assembly GCF_900114875.1). GTDB lineage: Bacteria > Bacteroidota > Bacteroidia > Flavobacteriales > Weeksellaceae > Chryseobacterium > Chryseobacterium limigenitum. The sequence goes on along the minus strand of NZ_FPKW01000005.1, from coordinate 233,420 downwards.
TGGTGCGGATGAAGTTGGTACTTTAAAATTAAAGCAGGTTCCTAAAAAAACAATTCATTGTGGTGATGTAGGTTACATTATTTCCGGAATTAAAGATGCCAGAGAAGTAAAAGTAGGGGATACCATTACCTCTTTTGTAAATCCTGCAGCAGCAGCGATTGATGGATTTGAGGAAGTAAAGCCTATGGTTTTTGCGGGTATTTATCCTATCGAATCTGAAGATTTTGAAGAATTAAGATTTTCACTGGAAAAATTAAGACTAAATGATGCTTCTTTGGTTTTCGAACCGGAAAGTTCAGCAGCGCTTGGTTTTGGTTTCCGTTGCGGATTCTTAGGAATGCTTCACATGGAAATCGTTCAGGAACGTTTAGACAGAGAGTTTAACATGGATGTTATCACGACGGTTCCCAACGTTTCATACCACGGATATTCGAAAAAAGATCCTGATACAGCAATATTAATCAATAACCCTTCTGAAATGATTGACCCCAATCTTTTAGACAGAGTTGAAGAGCCTTATATTAAAGCTTCTATCATTACAAAATCTGATTTTGTAGGTTCTGTAATGACACTTTGTATTGAAAAAAGAGGTGAAATTGTAAATCAAAGTTATTTAACGGCAGACAGAGTTGAATTAACATTCAATATGCCTTTGGCTGAGGTTGTTTTTGACTTTTATGACCGTTTAAAATCAATTTCTAAAGGTTATGCATCTTTCGATTACTCACCAATCGGAATGCGTGCTTCTAAATTGGTAAAAATGGATATCCTGATCAATGGAGATATGGTTGATGCTTTATCATCATTGATTCACGACAGTAATGCGTATTACATCGGTAAGAGAATGTGTGAAAAGCTTCGTGAACTGATTCCTAGACAGCAGTTTGATATTGCAGTTCAGGCAGCATTGGGAGCCAAAGTTATCGCAAGAGAAACCATTAAAGCATTAAGAAAAGACGTTACCGCAAAATGTTACGGAGGAGATATTTCCAGAAAGAGAAAACTCCTTGAGAAACAGAAAGAAGGTAAAAAGAAAATGAAGCAGATTGGTAGAGTAGAAGTACCGCAATCTGCGTTCATGGCAGTTTTAAAACTAAACGATTAATATAAAAAGACCGATACATTATATCGGTCTTTTTATTTTCAAAAATTTCTTTGCTTCTCTACCAAGTTTCCCTGGATGACTAAAGCACCGAGTCCGAGGATCACTTCAGCAATTCCTAGAATTCTCACAAGATTTGGACCGCAAACGATGCATTCCGGCTCCGGGATAGGTTTTTTCCCGACAATGATGATCAAAACTCCGCCAATAATAATGATGATTACTATAATGACTTTTAATAATGTTTTCATGATGGTATAAATTAGCTTTTTATGCCTACTTTTTAAGGTTTTCAGCTTTACCTATTGTTTTATTTTGAAACTATTTTATAAGCAAGAGATGGGTAAATCACAATCCTATGTTCGGTTTTACAGAATATAAGAGGATAAAATACCCATCATTACTATTTTTTAAACTTTACAGAAGGATACAAAATCATAGTATGAACCAAGATTACTGTCTCCGGTAGTCAGCAATGCCGTAGCTGAAATAGAAACGGTATAAGCACAGGCTAATAAATCAGCTACTGTATCTGTAGGAGGTGTAAATACCAATTGAGTAGACCCAAATGTTTCCGGTGCTGGCATAAGAGCGACAGCATTAAATCCAAAACTTTGTCCGGGTTTGTGGGGGCCTACGATAGAAAGGCTTACATTGCCGAGATTCTCATTTCTTGCTCCATATTTTATGTGCAGATCTGTTGTTATTTTACTACATCCGCTGCTGCCGGAAATAATTTCTTCAAGATCCACTGATAATGCTATATATTGATTATCAACTGTTGTATGAGCCCAACTTCCGTATTTATTGACATTTTGATATAAAACATTATAAACAGCAATAGGCTTAGACGTTCCTGCCACAATTTCTGTAGCTGAATTACTTATTTGTCTTTGTCTCATACGAATGGCAAAATATCTGTTTGAGGTATGAGGTCTTGCCGCAGATACCGTTGCATTTCCTATTCCTGAGGTTGGCATTGCCATATCTATTGAAGTTACTCCTGTAAGTTTTTCAGTATTCAGTTTCAAGATTTCTGCATCTACGTGAGGCGCAAAATTAGAATCTTGTGGCACCTGTATCCAGTTTCCGTTGAAAGTGACGGTTTTTTCTGTACCGGTTCCATTAATGAAATAAGGTTCATAAGCAATCGGGTTGGAAGGATCACCTGTAAATGTCCATAAATAACCGATCACCGTTTTATCAATCATATTGGGAACGATAGGATTCCATCCTGCAGGATTTAAGGCATCCGCAGGATTTGCTACTTCCTGATATTCAAAAAGATATTCCATCGGCTGGGTATTGATCTTCTTACTGATTGTACCCACAAGATTTACTGAAGAGAAAAAAGCATAATTTCCTAAAGTTTTTCCTGTTGCAGAATTAATACCAGCCTGAATCGGAATGTGTTGAGTAAGGCCAAAATGAGTAAATGAAGGGGGAACAGAAGAATCTACAGGAATAAGTTCTTTCGAGCAAAGTTTTACACATAAGCAATAGCCTACATTATTGCGTCGATTGGCTTTTGTTTCTAATGCAAACCTTTGTCCGCCGTATTCCAATTGAAAATAGACATCAGGACCACTCGCAAACGGAAGCGCAACATCTGTTTCTATATTAATGATCGGAGAAAGAAAAGTTTTCTTAAACTCAACAGAAGTATAATAAATTTTAAAATGTCCGTTGCTGTCTGTAGTATTTCTTCCCAATTCATCATCAGTGATAAAATCGGCATCCATTGCGATTACAGAAACGCCTTCAAGAGGTTTTCCTGTTTTGCAGTCTGTTAATACTCCGCAAATTGTCCAAACATCAAAATAGCGCCCTTTAATCAAACACCACCATTTATCCGGAATGATGTAAGCAAAATTAGCGATCCAGTTTTCCTGATTTTCTGAGGTTTTCCATTGAGGAACGAATGTTGTGATATGAAACTGTCTTTCTTTTCCTTTTTTAGGTGGTAAAGGAGGTCGTGGAACTGATCCGCAATAAAAGTCTATTTCTAGTGCGGAACGGGAATATCTTTCATCAATTTTAATGGAAAAATTCCCTTCCATATCTGTTTCTGCTTCTGCAAGAAGTCTGTCCTGTTTAGACTTAATTTCTTCTTCTTTAACTTCTCTAAAAGTGTCTTTAATCTCAGCAGATGATACAGCTGGTATATTGACATCCGCTAGAGGAAGGTAAATGCGTACTTTAACCTGACTAAGGTATTCTGAACAATCTCTGCCGCATAAATAAGCTGCAAGATTTCCTTTGATAGTGTGACTCATGGTTTACGTGGATTAGTTTTTGTGCCTACTCTTTAAGGTTTTCGGCTTCTTCCTTTTTATAAACCAAAGTTGATTATAACTATCAGGAAATCAATAAGTAAAATCACTATTTGTTTATAGTGATTTTACCATATTTCAATAATAACCACCTCATTTGAAATGGTTATTTATTATTTACCGAGAAATTTTATTTCATTTTTTCCCCTGTAGAATTGGTATTGCCGGAATCTTTTACATCAACTTTTATTTTATCACAAGCTTCGAATAATAAATTTTTCATAATTGTTTAATTTAAAGCTGTTTATGGATTTGATGAAAATTATTGTGTAAAGAATTATTATTTTTATGTTGAAATTGAAGATTCTAAATTGTAATTTTGTGTATTCGTAACGCAAATTAATTTATGGAGTCTCCAAAAAAACTACAGGATATTAAAGTGGCTGTTGATGCCGTCATTTTCGGATATTTCGACAAAAAAGATCTTCAAATTCTTTTAATTAAAAGAAATATTGAACCTTTCAAAGGGGGTTGGGCGCTTCCCGGAGGTCTTGTTTTGGATGATGAAAATTTGGATGACGCGGTAAAAAGAGAGTTGCACGAAGAAGCAGGCATAAAACCCGATTTTCTGGAGCAACTTTATAGTTTTGGTAATGTTGGCCGCGACCCTAGAAACAGAGTGGTTTCTATCGCTTATCTGGGGCTCGTGAACCCTTCTTATCATGAATTGTTTGCAGATTCTGATGCCGAAGACGCGCAATGGTTCAGTGTCAATAAACTTCCCAAACTCGCTTTTGATCATGATAAAATTATAGATGTTGCATTAAAAAGGCTTCGTACAAAAATTCAATTTCAGCCGATTGGCTTTAATCTTCTTAATGAAGAATTCCCTTTTTCAGACCTTGAAAATCTTTACAAAACCATTATCGGACAGGAAATTGACCGCCGGAATTTCCGAAAGAAAATAATGAGCTACGGGCTTTTGAATGAAACCAATAACGTTAAAAAAGAAGGCAGCGGAAGACCCGGAAAATTGTTTACTTTCAATCAGGAGAAATATAAAGAGCTTGAAGAACAAGGATTTTATTTTGAAATTAAATAAGTTCTAAACACAAATGACACAAATGTTTTACACTAATTTCCACTAATATTTTTAATGTAAAATTCCAGGAAAATTCAAATTATATACATCAATAGGAACGGGCTTTAGCCCGTTTTTTAATGAACAACGAATCCTTTGGCTTTAGCGAAAACTTAAATGAACAATCATCAATCGTGTCATTCGTGTAAAACATTTATATAATTTATATTTTAATAAATTAAATTTTTATCACTGAAAATCAATTACTTATTTTAATTAGCGTAAAATAAACACAAATAAATTTGGTTAATAAAATCATATTGTTTTACATTTGTGTAACAATAACGCAATCATGAAATACACATTACAAAATACAATAGAGAAATTTCAGAAAAAAGAGAACATAGAATTCTTATTTTTCTGGGGACATACAGTAAAAGAGGAAATTACAAAAGCTTGTTTCAGTCAATGGTTTCCTTTTCAATTTGAAGAAAACGGAATTGAATATCAAACAGCGGAGCATTATATGATGGCTGGGAAAGCGAAATTATTTAATGATGATGAAACATTAGAAGAAATTTTAAAATCAGATTCTCCAAATCTTGCAAAAAGTTTAGGTAGAAAAGTCAAAAACTTTGATCCGAAACTTTGGGACGAACAAAAATATGATATCGTAAAACGAGGAAATTTTTTAAAATTTTCACAAAATCAAAAGTTCAAAGATTTTCTATTATCGACAAATGATAAAATTTTGGTGGAAGCAAGTCCATATGATACAATTTGGGGAATCGGAATGTTGGAAACAGATCCAAAAGCACAAAATCCACTTCAATGGAATGGTGAAAATTTGTTAGGATTTGCTTTAATGGAAGTAAGAGACGAATTAAGAGGGTAGAAACACAATAGCTAAACACAAAATAATAATATGAAAAAGACAGAATTACATCCACAGATTTTTTTGATTGAAAATTTTCTTACAAATGAAGAATGTGATTATTACATTGAATTGACACAAGATAAAATTTTTGAAGAAGCGAAAATCAATATGCATGGTCGTCAGCTAATGAATAAAGGAGTCAGAAATAATGACAGACTGATGATTTTTGATAATGATTTGGCTGAAAATCTTTTCAGGAAAGCGGTTGAATTTCTTCCACAAGAGTATGAAAACTATAAAGTTTTGAATTTTAATGAAATGCTCAGAATTTATAAATATTCTCCGGGGCAGAGATTCAAAATGCATCGTGACGGAAGTTATATCAGAAATGAATATGAGAAAAGTTTTTACACATTTATGATCTATTTGAATGATGATTTTGAAGGTGGGGAAACAGAATTCGAAAATTTATTCACAGTTGCTCCAAAGAAAGGTTCTGCCTTGATTTTTCATCATCCTTTAAGACATGAAGGGAAAACTTTAATCAATGGCTTAAAGTATGTTTTGAGAACGGATGTGATGTACTCCATAAAATAATTCGCAAAGAATTAAGGCAAAACTATGCAGTTTTTAATTAGTGTATTATTAACACAAATAAAAGATTTAAGAACATGGAAGAAGACTTAAAACCCAGATTTATCGAATCATTACAAAGAAATAATGACCAGATAAGAGAAGATCGAGCCCGAACAATCGGAGAAGATTCAGAGTTGATATACAGACGCAGAGTAGAAGATATTGAACTGAAAATCAAAAGACTGGAACGCGAACAGGAAGGTCTTATAGACATCAGTCCGTTAGACAAAAACAGTTTGACATTTGCTGATTTTCAGCCGGAAGCATTCGTTCAGAAAGATATAGAATTATCATTAACAATCAGAAATTTAAATATTCAACTGGAAGTTTCAACTAAAAGATTTGAATATTTATTTGGTAAAAAATTTTAGTTATGGGAAGTACAAGATACGACATGGATGCTCGTTATGACAGAGCAAGAAAAGAAGGGTATGCATCAAAATCTGTAGGTGAGATTTTCACTCAGAATGCAAAAAGAATGGCGCACGAATCAATGAATCCTAAAGGTATTTCTTTCAGAGAATCAAGAGATTCTGCGGTTCATCCGAATTCTGTTCCTATTATTTTAGGACTGGACGTAACGGGAAGTATGGGACATATTCCACATGAATTAATTAAAGAAGGTCTTCCAAAATTAATGGGAGGAATTATTCAGGGCGGAGTTCCCGATCCCGCACTTTTATTCTTAGGAATCGGAGATCATGAATGTGATGGTTATCCTTTGCAGGTCGGTCAGTTTGAATCCGGAGATGAAGAATTGGATATGTGGCTGACACGAACTTATATTGAATCAGGAGGTGGAGGAAATGCCGGAGAAAGTTATTTATTAGCTTGGTATTTTGCCGCTTTTCACACCAGAACGGATGCTTTTGAAAAGAGAAATCAAAAAGGATTATTGTTCACAGTAGGCGACGAACCTTGCCTGAAAACACTTCCGGCTTCTGCGATCAGAGAAATTATGGGAACGGGTCAGCAGACCTTTACTCATACCGAATTGCTGAAAGAAGCTCAAAAAAAATATGAAGTTTTTCACATCAGCGTTTTGCATTCAGATGGAGCGATGAGAGCGGATAAAGGCTGGAAAGATTTATTAGGACAGAATTGTGTTTCCATAGAAGATTACAGAGATGTTCCGAGCGTGATCAAAGAAATTGTCTGCAATAAGTTTAAAAAAGAGACTTCAGGATTTGTAGATTTAGGAGGATTTAATAATATTCAAATGTTTTAAAAAATGAAAACGGCACAAATAATTATAGGCTTAGGTTTTGGTGATGAAGGAAAAGGAATCACTACAGATTTTCTTGCTCAGCAGAATCCTGAGTCTGTGGTTATTAGGTTTTCCGGCGGACAACAGGCGGCGCACACCGTGATGATTGATGATAAAAAGCATATTCATTCAAGTTTTGCCAGTGGAGCGTTGCGTGGTTTGCCGTCATATTTTACCGAACATTGTACGATTCATCCGACTTTTTTATTCAATGAAAGCGAAGAATTAAAAAAGAAAAATGGGAATCTTGACTTGCATATTCACCCGTTGGCAAAAATAACAACACCTTTTGACGTTTTGAGTAACAGAAAAAATATCAAAAACTTAGAACACGGAACCTGCGGAAAAGGTGTTGGAGCGACCATGAAGAGGAATGAAACTCCGTTTAAGTTATTTGCCGTTGATTTGATTGCTCCAAGATCAATGTTGATTGAAAAATTAAAAGGAATTGCCAATTATTATGGTTTTGAAGAAGGAGAGGAAATCCAAAATGCTTTACAGGATTTTTTAGAAGCTATCGATAGAATTGATTGGAAAATTGAAGGCTATTCTTATCTGAATTCATTTAACAATCTTATTTTTGAAGGTAGTCAGGGAATTTTATTAGATATGGATCATGGCGTTTTCCCCAACGTAACATTTGCCAATACCACTTCAAAAAATGCGTATGAAGTTTGTAAATTGTTGAAGATTGAAAATATAGAAATGTTTTATGTAACAAGATGTTATTCAACACGTCACGGAAGCGGCTGGATGAGCAATGAAAAGGAGTTAACATTAAAAAATAATGAAGAGGAAACCTGCATTTTCAATGAATATCAAAAGGATCTTCGCTTTGGTAATTTAGATGATAACTTATTAAATTATGCCTTAAAATTGGACGAAGCTTATGTTTTTGCCAACAAGAGAAATCTGGTTGTGACTTGTCTGGATCAAATTGATGAGGAATTTAAAATTGAAAATCTCAATGTGAAATTTGATGCTGTTTACGGATCTTATTCTCCGTATTCAAAGGGTTTTAAAAGAATTAATTGATGAAAAATATTGATTAATTTTAAAAGGAAATAAATTTACATATCATTAAATCAATAGGAATGGGCTTTAGCCCATTTTTATAATGAATAAATTTCAACGGCTTTAGCCAAAATGTAAAAGAAGAAGATCATAAAAAAAAAACACATTAGTAACCATGAAAACTATCAATTATTTAAAGGGAGATGCTACAAGCCCTCAGACAAAAGAAAATAAAATCATCACACATATCTGCAATGATATTGGAGGTTGGGGAAAAGGTTTTGTAATGGCAATTTCTAAAAAATGGAAGAACCCAGAGAATGAATATAGAAAATGGTTTCAAAGTGGAGAAAATTTTAATCTTGGTGAAATTCAAATAGTTCAAGTTGAAAAAGATATTTTGGTTTGCAATATGATTGGTCAACATAAAACAATTACCAATTCAAAAGGAATTCCTCCAATTAGATATGAAGCTGTAGAAAAATGTTTAAGTAAACTAATTGATCAAGCCTTAAAATTAAATGCAAGTATACATATGCCAAGAATTGGTTGCGGTTTAGCAGGAGGAAATTGGGAAGAAATTGAACCGATTATTGAAAGAACATTGTTGGAAAATGATGTGGAAGTATATGTTTACGATTTTGAATAAAACTTGAATAATGAAAACAACAACACTTTACAGACCAGTCGGAGAAAAGGAAATGATTTTAATTCTAGAAAGCAATTTCAAAAGATTTCCTCCAAGATTAGATTGGCAGCCGATTTTCTATCCTGTTTTAGATGAAGATTATGCATCAGAAATTGCAGAAAAATGGAATACGAGGGATGAAGCAGGAAACTATCTCGGTTTTGTAACAAAATTTGAAGTGTTGGAAAAAGTTGTAAATAAATATCCTGCACAAAATGTCGGAGCCAGAAATCATAATGAATTGTGGGTTCCGTCGGAAGAATTAGAAATCTTTAATCAGGCGATTGTTGGAAATATTCAAGTAATAAAAGTGTTTGTAGGAAATGATTTTAAAGATTCTACAAATGCTGAAATTTTAAATATTAAAAAAAAATAAGCATGACAAATAAAGGAATGGCAAAAGATACACTAGACATCTTGGCCAAGAAATATTATATAAACGAACACAACGAAAAAATAAATATAGAAAACGAACTGGAAATTTCTACAAAAGGAACCATTTTGTTTTCATCAGAAGAACTTTCAGAACTCACAAAAAGTGAATTTTTGAAAACTGATTTTGAAACAACATTTGAAGCTTGGAACTGCAGTTCTTTAAAAGCAATTTTACAATTAGCGGAAGAAGAAGATCAGCAGAAAATCATGTGCCTGAATTTTGCCTCTGCAAAAAATCCGGGAGGAGGTTTTATCAACGGAGCAGAAGCTCAGGAAGAAAGCCTGGCACGAACTTCTGCATTGTATGAAACTCAGCTTCAGGCTTGGGATTATTACACGGTTCACCGTGCAATGGAATCGTGTTTTTACACAGATATGATGATTTATAGTCCGAAAGTTCCGGTTTTCAGAAAAGATAAAGGAGAATTATTACCAAAACCTGTTTTGTGTAATTTTATTACTTCTCCCGCTGTAAACGCAGGTGTTGTAAAGCGACAGGAACCTGGAAGAGCGGATGAAATTTTCGGAGCAATGGATGTGAGAATGGATAAAATGCTGGCCTTAGCTTTACATCAAGGAAACGAAACATTGATTTTAGGAGCTTGGGGATGTGGAGTTTTTAGAAATGATCCGAAAGAAATTGCAGATTTATTTAAAAAATACCTTCAAGGAAAGTATAAAAATAAATTTAAAAGGGTGGTTTTTGCAGTTTTGACCAAGAAAGAAGAAATGATAAAGCCGTTTAAAGAAATATTAAACCATTAAAAACTAAATACCATGAAAATTGAAGTAACATTAGGTGACATCACAAGAATCAAAGTAGATGGCATCGTCAACGCAGCCAACTCATCTTTATTGGGTGGAGGTGGAGTTGACGGAGCAATTCACCGTGCAGGTGGAGATGCGATTTTGGAAGAATGCAGAAAGATAAGAAATAGACAAGGAAAATGTAAAACGGGAGAAGCGGTTGTAACGACGGCCGGAAATCTTCCCGCAAAATATGTTATTCACACAGTAGGTCCGGTTTGGAATGATAATGAAAAAGAAAGCTCAGAATTGTTGGCGAATTGTTATAAAAATTCTTTAAAACTGGCTGAAAGTTTAGATGTGAAAACGATTTCTTTTCCGGGAATCAGCACAGGAGTTTATGGCTTTCCAAAAGAATTGGCAGCGAAAATTGCTGTTGATGAGGTGAAAAAATTTCAGTCAGACAATATTGAAAAAATAATTTTCGTCTGTTTTGGAGATGAAAATGAAGAAATCTATAAAAAATTATTAAAAGAATAAATTAATGCTCATTTGCTGAGTGAAACGCTTTTGCGAAAATATGCAGAATGATTTTAAATAAAATCTTTGCAACTTTGCGTTTAAAAATAAAAACAGAAAAACAAATGAAAAAACTAACCATATTAAGCGGCGCCGGAATCAGCGCCGAAAGCGGAATAAAAACATTCAGAGACGGAGATGGTCTTTGGGAAAATCATAGTATAACAGATGTAGCAAGTCCGGAAGGATGGAGAAAAGACAGAGAATTAGTTCTGGAATTCTACAACCAGAGACGTCGCCAGATCCATGAAGTTGAACCGAATGACGCACACAAACTCATTGCAGAATTAGAAAAACATTTCGAAGTTCAAATCATCACTCAAAATATCGACGATCTTCACGAAAGAGCGGGATCAACAAATATTCTTCATATTCACGGAGAATTATTAAAGTCTTGCTCATGCAATAATAAAAGTTTGATTTACGAACAAAAAGAAGATATCAAGATCGGAGATAAAGCAGAAGACGGAGCACAATTACGACCTTTCATAGTTTGGTTCGGGGAAGATGTTCCTTTGATGAAAGAAGCGACGAAAAAAGCAAAAGAAGCAGATATTTTCTTAGTAATTGGAACCTCTTTACAGGTGTATCCTGCGGCAGGATTGCTTCACGACATCAAAGATGATTGTCTGTTAATTGTCATAAATCCCAATGAAACAGGCTTCGGATACGGACAAAGAGCCGTTGTTATGAAAGAAACCGCAACAAAGGGAATGAAATTGTTATTTGATAAGCTTGTAAATTTAGCCTAATGGAAAATATTGTTAAAGCCGGAATTTTCGGAGTTTGTATTGGCGATGCTTTGGGCGTTCCGGTGGAATTTAGAAGCCGTGAACAATTGAAACGTTCTCCTGTTACAAAAATGAGAGCTTTAGGAACGCATCGTCAACCTTTAGGAACATGGAGTGACGATAGTTCTTTAGCTTTATGTCTGGCAGAAAGCCTTTGTCAAGGATATATTTTAGAAGATATAGCTTTGAAGTTTTTACAATGGTATAATGCCGAAATTTGGACACCTCATGGAAGAGTTTTCGATATTGGAATAGCAACTTCGCAAGCCATTCATAGAATTGGTAAGGGAGTTTCTCCAACTTTATGTGGCGGTACAAGTGAATTTGATAACGGAAACGGTTCTTTAATGAGAATTTTACCGTTATTATTTTATATTAAAGATTTTTCAATTGAAAAACGTTTTGATATTACCAAAGATGTTTCTTCTATTACACATGGACATATTCGGTCTGCTTTGGCTTGTTTCATTTATTTAGAATTGGCTTTAGAAATTCTGAAAGGAAAAAATAAATGGGAAGCCTATGAAGCCATGCAGGAAACAGTCAGAAACTTTTTGGATTATAATCCTGTTTGTTCTCAAGATGAAATGGATAGATTCCACCGAATTTTAGAATTAAAAGTCGGCGAATATGATTTGGCTCCTTTACATACTTTGCAGGAAGAAGAAATAAGTTCTTCAGGCTACGTTCTTCACAGTTTAGAAGCTTCATTATGGTGCTTTCTAAACTCAGAAAGTTATTCCGAAGCTGTGTTGAAAGCAGTCAATTTAGGAGAAGATACAGACACAACCGGAGCCATCACAGGTGGAATTGCAGGAATCTATTATGGTTTTGAAAACATTCCCGAAGAATGGGTTTCTGAGTTGGTGAGGAAAGAGGATATTGAAAACTTATGTAGTAAATTAGAAACTCAATTAATGAAATTAAAACACAAACCATGAACGAACAACAAAAGAAAAAAACAAGCAAATTCCTGAGCTACGTTCTCAGGCATCATCCCGAACTCATCAATTTGAATTTAGATGAAAACGGATGGGCAAATGTTGACGAATTAATCACAAAATCGGCAAACGATTCTCAGGGTTTTACCTTTGAAGAGCTTGATGAAATTGTGCAGACCAATGATAAAAAACGTTTTATTTTTAATGAAGATAAAACCAGAATCAGAGCAAATCAAGGGCATTCGATTGGTATTGATTTGGCATTGAAGCCGCAACAACCGCCGGAATTTCTCTATCACGGAACGGCTCAAAGTAATATCGAATCGATTTTAGAAAAAGGGATTGAAAAAAGAAGTCGACAATATGTCCATTTAAGTCAAGACAAAGAAACAGCAACCAAAGTCGGAATGCGTCACGGAAAACCCATTATTCTAACCATTAGAACAGGAGAAATGTTTGAAAGAGGAATCGAATTTTATCTTTCGGATAATGAAGTTTGGCTGACGGATTTTGTAGATGCAAAATATCTTTCAAGATGACGAATATTGATAATTGTCCTAATTGTAAAAATTCATTTGAGTTTTCCAGAAATGATATACACATTAAGTTGACTATCACTCACGAAGGAAAAACGTATAGAGTGTATCATTATAAAAAGGTATGCCCAAACTGCGGGGAATTGCTTCTCATGAAAATTGGTATGCCAAGTGATAACAATGGAAAGTGGCTTGTCTCAACCAAATAAGAAAAGAAATGAAAAGAACATTAGCAATCGGTGACATTCATGGCGGATTCAAAGCTTTACAACAGGTTTTTGAAAGAGCCGATGTTACTCAAAATGATAAATTAATTTTCCTCGGAGATTATGTCGACGGTTGGAGCGAATCTTCCCAAATCATCCAGTTTTTAATAGAACTTTCCCAAAAACAGGAATGTATTTTCATCAAAGGAAATCATGATGCATGGACTGAAGACTGGATTTCTTTAGATAATGCGCCGGATGTTTGGCTATCTAACGGAGGAAAAAGGACGGTTGAAAGTTATGCCGATTACTCTTTGGAAGATCTGGACAAGCATTTAGAATTTTTCCGGAGAATGAAAAATTATTATGTTGACGAAGAAAACCGCCTGTTTATTCATGCCGGTTATTCTTCTATGCACGGGCCTGAAAGGGAAGTCCATTCCAGCAATTACCGCTGGGACAGAACCTTGTGGGAAACCGCTGTAGCCATGGATAAAAAGTTGTCGAAAAAATCCAATTTATATCCTAAAAGATTTCTTCTGTACGATGAAATATTTATAGGACATACACCAACTTTAGATTTAGGAATGAGAACTCCCGTCCACAAAGCCAATATCTGGAATCTCGATACGGGTGCTGCTTTCACCGGAGCCCTATCGATCATGGATGTAGATACCAAAGAATTCTGGCAAAGCGATCCGCTTCCATCCTTGTATCCAAATGAAAAAGGACGAAACTGAGACTAAGCAGCTTTTTGTCATTCTGAAAGGAACAAAGTGTAGTGAAGAATCTCTAAAATCATTGCGTGAGATTCTTCCTTCGTCAGAATGACAAACTTTTCGTATAAATTTTTTTGCTGAATGAAACGCCTTTGCAAACGAAAAAATATTCACAATCATTTAAATAAAACCTTAGCGACCATTGCGTTAAAAACAAACAATCAGTTTCACAAACTTTAAGTAATTTTGGAACTCGAAATATCACTTCCATGAAACTGAAATATCTCTTATTTTTTCTAAATTCAACATTACTTTTAGCTCAAAATACTTTTCAGACTCCTTTTGAAAAAGCGGATGGAAATCAAACCGTTACTTATGACGAAATGAATTCCTACTATCAAAATTTAGCTAAAAATTTTAATGACATTCAATATCTTAAAAAAGGAGAAGATGACAACGGAAAACCAATTTACGTTGCCGTTTATAACCCTTTTCCTGAAAAAGATTTAAATAAACTAAGAAAAGGAAAAGCGGTATTATTCGTCAACAACGGAATTCATCCTGGCGAACCGGACGGAATTGATGCAACGATGATGTTGATGCGAGACTTGGCGACAAAGAAAATCAAAACTCCTCAAAATTTTGTTATTGCTGCCATTTCAGCGTACAATGTGAGTGGAATGCTGAACAGAGGGTCTTTTTCCAGAGCTAATCAAAACGGTCCTGAACAATATGGTTTTCGCGGAAATGCCCGAAATTATGATTTAAATAGAGATTTCATCAAAGCAGATTCTAAAAATGCCAGAAGTTTTCAGGAAATTTATCAATGGCTGAAACCTGATGTTTTTATTGATAACCATGTGAGCAACGGAGCAGATTATCAATACACTTTCACTTATATTTCTACTTTCAAAGAACGCTTGGGAAATGTATTGGGAGAATATTTTTACAATAATTATCAGGCTAAAAATCTTGAAGATTTAAAGAAATTGGGTTACGAAAGTACACCTTACGTCAATATTCATGGTGATATTCCGGAGGTTGGTTTTGCATCATTTGAAGATTCACCGAGATATTCTACGGGCTACACCACCTTGTTTAATTCTTTAGGAACCGTTCCAGAAACACATATGTTAAAACCTTATGACAAAAGGGTGGATGCAACATACAAATATATGCTTGTCAACCTTGAGAATTTAGATAAAGATTATAAAAAGATAAAACAGCTCCGAGTTGAAAATTTAAAGCAGTATCAATCCGGAAAGCAGTACGGAATCCGTTGGAAAATAGATTCTGCGAAATATTCTACGATGGATTTTAAAGGATATGAAGGAAAATATAAGCCAAGCGATATTTCCGGGAAGCCGAGATTGTTTTATGACAGAAATAAACCTTTCACGAAGAAAATAAAACTGTTTACAACTGCAGTTCCGACGGGTTATATCACGATTCCGAAATATTATGTGATTCCACAATCGCAGTACAAAGTGATTGAAGAGTTTAAAAGAAATCAGATTCAGATGAGGTTGCTTCAGAAAGACAGTGCAATGGTGGTGGAATCTTATAAAATTAATGATTTTAAAACCGTAAAAAACCCTTACGAAGGTCATTATGTTCACTTTGAAACTACGGTTGATAAATCCCATAAAAATCTTAGTTTTTCAGCAGGAGATTACATTGTTCCAACCCATCAGGATGGTGTAAAATATATTATCGAAACACTAGAACCCGAAGCGTTGGATTCTTTCTTTAACTGGAATTTCTTTGATGGAATTTTAGCTCAAAAAGAATATTATTCAGCTTATATTTTTGAAGATACATCTGCAGAATTATTGAGAAAAGATAAAGATTTAAAACAAAAATTTGAGGCCAAAAAAGCTTCCGATAAGAAATTTGCTGATGACGGAGAAGCTCAATTGGATTGGGTTTACAAAAACTCACCTTATTTCGAAGAGAAAACTTTCAGGCAATATCCGATTTACAGAATTTTATAATGGGACTAAAAAAGACGTTTCAAATCGAAACGTCTTTTGTTTTTTATTTTGGTAAGCCTCTTTTTAAAGCTAATTCAGCTCGTTTGATGGCTACTTTTTCTTTCCAGTCCATGTATTTCTTTTTGAAATTGGATTTCATGATGTCATCAAATTTACGCTGAACAGTAAGATTCCATAAAGATTGCGCTTTTACCGCCCATGATTTATCCCAAGCCCTTAGAGAAAGAGAAAAACTGCCATCCAGATATTTCATCCAGTGCCACCAGCCTGTTGGCATAAACAAGGTGTCGCCGTGCTCAAGATAGCAGTCGATACCTTCTACGCCGTCCAATGCCGGGAATTTCTCAAAATCAGGATGTTCAATGTCGTAATCTTCCAGTGCATAAGTAGCATATGGAAGTTGATACAGTCTTTCTTTCCATTTATTTTCGAACAGCATAACGTGCTTTCTTCCGTTAAAATGAGTATGGAAAATATGTGCTAAATCGATGTCAAAATGCAGGAAAGTCACAGAACTCTGACCTCCGAAAAACATACTGGGATACTTATCTAAGAAACCGCCCATCAGCTCTTTTGGAGAAATATATTCTTCAAGCAATCTGGGAGCGTGTTTTATAGGGTCGAAAAAGAAAATTCTAAGATCAGTAGGCTCTCTTTGGATGAGGTCAATATAATCTGCAAATTTCATTTTGGTAGTAGGAGTATTAATGGGAGCTGCGGGATCGGCCTTTTTTGAGTCATAAAGTGGTACTTCAACATCTCCAACCACTTCCTTTACATAATCCATCGTCCATTTTTGATAGGCTGGCCATTTTTTCGCCATGTTTTTTATGACAACGGGCCTCCTTGGTTTTAGATATTTTTCGTAGAAATCTTCTTTAGAAATATCATCTACAACATCTATAGGCTTTAAAATAATTCCCATTTCTATAAATTTTATATTACAAAATTATTAAATTAAACCGTATCAAGCTGAGTTTAAGTTTTTTTTAATCTATGATTCAAATCATTTTTTTTAATACTTAGAATAAATAAAAAAAATATTGCTCAAAAAAGCTGTATTCATGGGATAGTAAAAAGAAATACCCTGTAAAAAGAATTACAGGGCAAAAACACAAATTGATTGAATAAAAATTCATTCGCTACGAATATATAACATCTTTTTTATATGAAAAATCGGGTAAAAGTGAATATTAAGAACTAATCTATAGAATTATGGATTAATAATTATCGCAAAAAATTATTATTAATTCAAATACAATTATCATAAAAGAATTTTGTTGAAAGTTTTTTTATTTAAAAATTTTTTCAAAAAAAATATCACTATGTTTGTAGTGATATTCTGTTTTTAACTTTTCCTATAAAAATACATCTTTATAGAAGTGTAACAAAAAACGGTAACCATTAACTAATTAGTCAAATAATAAATTATGAAAAAGAATGTTTCCTTATTTCTGATGCTTTTTTTCTCGGTGCTTATGTTTGCCCAGAAAACAGTTTCGGGGAAAATAACGGATGAAGACGGCATTGCAATCCCGAGTGCAAGTGTAACGGTAGAAGAGCCCGGAAAAGATGCTATTTTAGCCTACGGCATTACCAATTCTAAGGGAGAATATAAGGTGACTTTCACTTCAGCTGAGGCTAATGTGGATCTTAAAGTGAAAGCTTTTAATCAAAAGCCATTAACAAAACAGATTGCAAACAGTGACCAGACCTTAACCTTTAAAATGCAGTCTGAAGCCACAGAGATAAAGGAAGTACAGCTTAAAACAAAAATGATTACATCAAGAGGCGATACCATCGCTTATGATCTTAAAGCATTCGACAGTAAAAGTGACAGAACTTTGGCCGATGTAATGAGAAAAATCCCAGGAATTGAAGTGAATACAGACGGAACGATTCTTTATCAGGGAAATGCGATCAATAAATTCTATGTCAACGGAAAAGATTTAATGGAAGGCGGTTACGGAACCATCAACAACTCGCTTCCAAAAGATGCAGTACAGAAAGTTGAAGTTCTTGAAAATCACCAGCCTGTAAAGATTCTTCAGGACAAGGTGCCTTCCGATGCAGCAGCAATCAATATTAAACTAAAGAATTCGGTTACCATGACGGGGAGAGGTGAAGTAGGAACAGGATTTGGAGATCCGTGGCTTTGGAACGTGAAATTGACGCCAATGTTTTTCGGACAGAAAAGCCAATGGGTAGTTAATTACAAAACCAACAACATGGGTGAGCAGGTGGAAAATGAAGGAAATATTCTGGCATTCGGAAGCAGGTTTGAAGGTAAGCGAATCAACGCATCTCAAAATGACTGGCTGAATGTTGAAAATGCAGATACTCCGAATCTTCCTGTAAAAAGATATTTGATGAATAATGTTCATTATTTATCAGCTAATTATCTCACCAATATTGATAAGAAAAAAGAATGGGAACTTAAAGCAAATGCTAATTATACTAATAATGCGGTAGAAAGAGAAGCTTACAGCCAAAGGGATTATTTTGGAGGAAGCTCTAATATTACAAATATTTTTAATAATTTTTATACAGATAAAGCAAAAGGAGAATTGATATTTACAAAGAATGCCAAAAAAGGATTCTTTAAAAACACCACAAGTTTCTCTCAATATTGGAATGCAGACAGAGGAATTGTAGACAGGACAGATGCTAAAACGGGTAAACTCACGCATGCAGATGAAGCAGTTGAATCTCCTACAACATCATTCCAGAACTCATTAAGCACCATCGTTCCCTGGAAGGAGAAAATGGTAAATCTTTTATCTTATGTAAGTTACCAAACAGACAGGCAGACTTTGGAAGTTTCTCCATCATCTTATTTAGATATTCCGGGATTTAAGCCTACAGCCAATACAGAATTTGCCAGACAAAGTTTAAGACTTAAAACTTTTGAAGCCAATCATTCTGCCAATATTGGTTTTTCTACAAAAGGATGGACGTTTACTCCGGAAGTTGGATTTAATTTTAAAAGTACAGATTTAGTTTCAGATTTGATGAATATTGAAACCATAGCTGCTGGAACTGATCCTGAATTATATAATAATGATTTAAAATACACAACAGCTACACCTTACGGAAGCGTAGGAGTAAATTATAAGAATGATTCTTGGATGCTATATGCTAATTTTCCGGTAAATTCTAATAATATTAAAGCTGAAGATCCATTAAGAAAGGTTTCAAAAGAAGTAAATAAAGTCACTTTTGAGCCGAGTATTTTTGCTCAATATACTTTTGCCTCTTTCTGGAAAGCTTCGGTAAATGCTAATATTAATAACAATTTTGGAGAAATAAACACTGCTTATTCAGGGTTTCTAATGACATCACCAAGTGGGATCAATACTATGGATAAAGACAATCCAATTCCTCAGAATAATAATAAATCTGCCGGAACAAGAATAGAATATAGAAACCCATTGAATAATTTATTCTTCAATATTAATTATAGATTTTCTGACGCAAAAAGAAACTTAATTTCAAATCCGGTAATTAATGGAGCTGGATATACTATAATGAACTACAAAGTGCAGGACAATCATGTATTAAATAATGGGTATAGTGTAGAAGTAGGAAAATATTTTCCAAAGTTTAAAACAAATGCTTCCCTTAGCTATAGCAACAATACAACGAAGTCTGATGCATTCTTAAATAATGATGCTTTTACGAATAAAAACAATGGTCAATCATTTGGTATTAAGTTTAATAACACGTATTTCAGCTGGATGAGTATTGATTATAATGCAAGTCTTTCTAAAACAAAACAGACCAGTGTTGGAGAATTAAATTCTAATGCTACCAGAACAGGATTCACCCATAATTTAGGTCTTTTCTTCTATCCTATCGAAAACCATACAGTTGGATTCAATTGGGATCAGGTAAATACAAATGCTGCCGATCAAAAATATCATAACGGATTCTATGATGTTTCATACCAATTTACTTGGGCTAAAAAGAAAATTGATTTTGAGCTTAAATGGATGAACATTGCTAACAAAAAAGTATTCGAAACATATGATATTAATACTACAAATATTACTTACACAAGATATCAGCTACGACCAAGCCAGGTCATGTTCACTGTAAAATTCAACTTTAAATAAAAACGAAAAACCAATCTCAATGAGGTTGGTTTTTTATTTTATAAGAAAATCTAGTGTTGATTCGGGAACTTTAAAAGTTCGGATTATCAGCAGAAGGTCCATAACTTCCCGGAAGAGGAATGTCATTCAGTCTGTAATAAACGCCCAATTGCGCTCTATGATGTGTAATTTGATTTAAGCCATGTCGAATAGCGGCGTATTTACTCCAGCTGGCCAATTCGTGACCGTCATTTTTTATAGTCCAGCTCGGATTTAGATCATCTTCTTTCGCTTTTTCCAACGCTTGTTTACCAGCCTGAAAATTGTCTTCCAATTTTTCAAGAAGTTCTTCTTTCGTAGAAAGTTTTGCGGGTTGATAAGCTCCTTTTGCAAAATCCAGCTCAGAAGTTGCCAAGATGGTGTTTGGCCATTCGAAGACTTCCACCAAATGAGTGGCCAAAGGCATCATTTTCATGCTTTTTTCGTGGGGAGCATATTCATTTTTTTCTTCAGGAAAGAGATCAATAAACTTTTTTGTCGTTTGATACTCGGTTTCTAATTCAGATTTTAATTGTGCTAATGTGTCCATATAATTTTGTTTTTTAGGTAATTTAAAGGTAAGATTTTTAGTGATTTTAATGTTGTAATGAAATCATAAATTTTAAAATAGAGCTTATAATCTATTTTAAATCAATTGTATAAATGAGTTGATGAAATAAATTCAAATAAAAGGTGTAACAAAAATGTACAAGTGCTAACTAATTAATAAACATTTTAAAATGAAAAAGTTCTTTTCAGTATTTTTTATCGCTCTTGTTACTTTTGCGAGTGCTCAGGAAAAAGATTCTAAGGAAACGGCCAACCGTTTCTTTTATGAATTAATATTTAAGCCTAAAAAAGATTCTACTAAAACAGATAAGGTAATTACCATTTTGGATATTACAGATAAAAACAGATCTATTTATCAGGATTATACGGTAATTGCTCAGGATTCTATCATGAAAATAGAAATTGAAGCAATGCAAAAAGCCGGGATCATGAAAGATTTATCTAAAACCATTAAAACTCCGAAAATTTCTGCAAGGATTTATAAAATTTATCCAAGTATGAAAATTCAGTATGTAGACAAAATCGCAAACGGATTTACGCCTGCCAATATCGGTTATGATGAAAATTTGAAACTTAACTGGAAAATTGAAAACGAAAAACAAAAAATAGGAGCTTATAATACGCAAAAAGCGACTACTGAATTCGGTGGAAAACAATGGACGGCTTGGTTTAGTGCGGACTTACCTTTTCAGGACGGGCCGTATAAATTTTACGGACTTCCTGGTTTGATTGTGAAAATTGAAGATGCAGGAAAAAATTATTCTTGGGTATTACAAGGCAACAAAAAAGTAAAAGATTATACAGAATACTCTTACATTGAAAACCTAATGCAGGCTAAAGGCGGTAAAGTAAACGTTCTGTCAAGAGAAAAGTTCGAGAAAACATTCAATGATTTCAAGAAAGATCCTTTTGCAACGGTGAGACCAATGATGACGCAGGAAATGATGTCTAAATCTATCCCGGGAATGGACGGAACAATCGGAGACATGATGAAGAAACAGGAAAAGCAGTATAAAGATTTTTATAACGCAAACGATAATCCTATTGAACCGGATTATGGAAAATTAAATGTCGGGAATTTAGAAAAAGTAGGAAAAGAGAAAGATTCAAAATAGTATTCATATCAACTAAATTATATCTGATAAACCCAAGTGTAGCAATACGTTTGGGTTTATTTTTTTTCAAAAAAGCGTTATTTAGATTAAATTTAAATAGCGTATATTTGCATTTACAAAACATGAGGCTTTGAAAGAGATGGGTTTACATAAATTGAGCGGATTTCCTAAAAATAAAATGGGAAAGATTCTGGGGTATGATGATGATCAAATGAAGATGCCGAGTAAGATCATAGAAATGGGTTTATTGCCGGAAACAGCCTTCAGGATATTGTATCAGGCTCCTTTTAATGGTCCTATGTATGTGGAGTTTGGAGAAGAAAAAAGCCGAATTGCCCTTCGGGAGGAAGAAGGCAGTTTTATCATTGTTGAAGAATTGAATTGATGCAGGATACTCAAAAAAAACAGGTACTTTTAGTCGGAAATCCTAATGTAGGAAAGTCAACGGTTTTCAATACGCTTTGCAATAAAAAACAGAAAACCGGGAATTATGCTGGTGTTACCGTGGCAAGCCATTCAGGGAATTATGTCCATAAGAATGAAGAGGTTGAGGTGATAGACTTACCGGGCTCATACAGTATTTACCCAAGTTCCGAGGACGAAGCAATTTTTTCTAAATTTCTTATTGATGAGCAGGAAAATTATGCTGGAGTTATTTATATTCTTGAAGCGTTAAGTTTAAAAAGAGGCCTTTTGCTTTTTCAGCAGATTCAGGATCTGGGAGTTCCGATGATTTTGGTTGTTAACCAGATCGATCAGGCAGAAAGAAGAGGAATTACTATTGATATTCAGAAATTTTCTGATGCATTAGGAATTAAGATCATCCAAACCAACGCAAAAGAGCAAATTGGAATTGAGGAAATAAAAGAAGCTGTTTTAAACAATGATTTTTTTAAGACAGATAAAGTTTCTTTTGAAGTACCCAATGAGCATACAAATTTTATCCGAAAATTAGTTTCACATAAAAGCTTCGACAGCGAGTATAAAGCTTGGATATCAGTTTCCTCAGGAGTTGATTTGAGTAAGATCGAATCAATGAAAGACGCATTGAACGATTCTGACGTTAAAAGCTTAGTTCCTAAAAGATTACAGGTTAAGGAAACCATAAGAAGATATCAGAATATTGATAAGGTTTTGGCCAATGTAATTACTAAAAAACCTCAGTTTAAAGAATTGCTTACTGAAAAATTAGATAAAGTTCTCGTTCATAAATTCTGGGGATATGTTGTTTTCTTATTGATTCTATTGATTATTTTCCAAAGTGTTTTCTTTTTGGCGGAATATCCGATGAGCTGGATCGATGATTTCTTCGCTTGGTTATCGGCTTTCACCGGAGAACATCTTCCGGAAGGACCTTTAAATTCATTAATTTCAAACGGAATTATTCCAGGCCTGGGCGGAATCATGGTTTTCGCTCCACAAATCGGGATTTTATTATATTTCCTCTATTTATTGGAAGATTCAGGATACATGGCGAGAGTTATTTTCTTGATGGACAGATTTTTACGACCCTTTGGATTAAACGGAAAAAGTATCGTTCCATTAGTTTCCGGAACGGCTTGTGCGATCCCTGCTGTAATTTCAACAAGAAATATTGAGAATGTAAAAGAAAGATTATTAACCATTTTGGTAACGCCTTTCATGACGTGTTCTGCGAGACTTCCGGTTTACAGTATTATTATTGGTTTAATTATTTCAGACGGTACTTTCTTCGGAATTCAATATAAAGCACTGGTTTTGTTGGGAATGTATCTCTTAGGATTTATGGTTGCGCTGCTTTCGGCTGCAATTCTTAAGGGTTTCATTAAAGATAAAGGAAAAACTTACCTGGTAATGGATTTACCGACTTACAAAAAACCACTTTTTGCATATGATTTGAAAATGATGTTAGGTAAAGTTTGGGAATTCATAACCGGCGCCGGAAAGATCATCTTTATTGTAAGTATCATTATCTGGTTTTTAAGTTATTTCGGCCCAAAACAGAGTCCTAACGAAGTGGTTGCAACAAATGTTAAGCTAGATCATTCTTATTTGGCAAAAATGGGAAAAGCAATCGAGCCCGCCATCGCTCCACTGGGTTACGACTGGAAAATGGGGGTCGGAATTATCACAAGTTTCGTAGCAAGAGAGGTTTTTGTTGGAACAATGTCAACATTGTACAGCTTAGATGATGATGCTCCGGAAGGAAAGGTGATTGATAAAATGAGACACGATGTAAAACCCAACGGCGAAAAAGTATTCAATTTTGCGACAGGTGTTTCTGTGCTTTTATTTTACGCATTTGCAATGCAGTGTGTTTCTACACTTGCAGTAGTTTACAGGGAAACCAAAAGCTGGAAATGGACTGGCTTTCAGGTGGTAATGATGACAGGTTTGGCATACTTTGTGTCAATGATAGCTTATCAAATATTAAAATAATGGATTCTTCATTAATTTTTCAATATGTAATTGTCTTTCTTATAGTTGCGTTCGCGTGCTACTCTTTATTTAAGATTTTGAGAAAGAATTTTGCGCCGAAGAAATTCAGTTCAAAAAGAACAGGTTGCGATAAAGATTGTGGCTGTTCTTAGATTTTATTTCAGCAATAATTAAAGAAATTGTTGTAATTTTCAATTGTAATAAAACATTTCTGATTTGAAAAAAACAACACACTTTCTGCTATGTTGTCTTTTAGGATTTTTTGTAAATGCTCAAAAGCCGGACAGCACCAAAATCATTTCCTATGAAGATCAGGTGATGGTTAAGGTAAACTTTGATACGAATATTGAGGATTATGTTGCGGTTTATAAAGATGAGGCATTTCTCAGAACCAAATTTTCTATTAATAATAATATCAATACCTCTTTTTCTCTCGATTATAAAATCATAAGTGCCTCTTTTTCATTTGCTCCAAATTTTATTCCCGGAAATAATGACAATAATTTGAAGGGTAAAAGTTCTTATTCCGATATTAGATTCAGATTTTTTCCTAAAAGCTTTATCCAGACTGTTTATTATAGAAACCTGAAAGGATTTTATCTGAATAATACGAAGGATTTCGATCCAGACTGGCAGGAAGGAAAAGATCCTTACTTACAACTTCCTGATTTGAGGATTCAAAGCTTTGGGGGAATTACTGCTTATTCTTTTAATAAAGATTTTTCATTAAAAAGTATCTATTACCAGAGAGAATGGCAGAAAGAAAGTAACGGAAGTTTTGTTCCTGCGTTAGAATATGACCTTACTTTTTTTAAAAATAAAGATATTGATAATCTAAAAAGTGTAGAAACTCAGTTTAATCTCGGAGCCAATCTTGCCTATTATTACAATTGGGTTGTTACTAAAAATGTAAATATTTCCCCTTTTGCATTTGCCGGCGTTGGGGGTAAATGGTCAAGTTATCAGGAAGATCTGGAAAACGGGTCAAAATCTGAAAAAGAAAAGAATAAATATTTCACAAAAAAATTCGGTGGCGGAATTCATATTGGTTACAACTCGGACCGATTTTTGTTTGGAGGGAAGCTGAATTTAATGTCATATAATTACAAGCAGGATGCGGATTCTCGGGTTCAAAACAATAATACCTACGGATTAATATATGTAGGATATCGTTTTGCACCCCCGAAAGTAGTGAAAAACAGTTACGATAAAATCCAAAAAAAGGTTCCGATTTTATAAGTATCTTTGCTGCGAAATTCAAATAAACATTAATTAAAAACATAAAGATAGGATGTCATTAATCAAATCTATTTCAGGGATTAGAGGTACAATTGGCGGAAAAGTAAATGATAATTTAACACCGCTTGACGTGGTTAAATTTGCTTCTGCTTTCGGAACCTGGCTTCAGAATAATAAAAACAAAAAAGACTTAACTTTAATCATTGGCCGTGATGCAAGAATATCAGGATCAATGGTTAATTCATTGGTTACGGCAACGTTACAGGGATTGGGGATCAACGTAATTGACCTTGGACTTTCTACAACACCAACCGTTGAGATTATGGTTCCTGAGCTGAAAGCAGACGGAGGAATTATCCTTACCGCTTCTCACAACCCAAAACAGTGGAATGCACTTAAATTATTAAACGAAAAAGGAGAATTCATCACCGGAGAAAACGGAGCGGAAGTGCTGGCTTTGGCTGAAAGTGAAGATTTCAATTATGCAGAAGTTGATGATTTAGGAAAATATGAAACAAGAGATGATGCTTTTGATATTCATATTCAGCAGATTTTAGATTTACCGATGGTAGATGTAGAAGCAATTAAAGCTAAAAACTTCAAAGTGGTTTTAGATGCAGTGAATTCTACGGGAGGTATTGCGATTCCGATGCTTTTAGATAAGTTAGGCTGTGAAACCGTAAAATTATATTGCGAACCCAACGGACAGTTTCCACACAATCCTGAACCGCTGAAAGAGCATTTGGGAGACATTTGTGAATTGATTAAAAAAGAAGGTGCCGATGTTGGAGTGGTTGTAGACCCTGATGTTGACAGATTGGCTTTGATTGATGAAAAAGGCGAAATGTTTGGTGAAGAATACACGCTGGTTGCCGTTGCAGATTATTTATTGAAAAATAAAAATGGCGTGGCAATTTCCAACCTTTCTTCAAGCCGTGCATTGAGAGATGTTGCGCAGAGCCATAATTCAGAATATTTTGCAAGTGCTGTCGGAGAAGTGAATGTTGTTACTTTGATGAAGGAGAAAAATGCAGTGATCGGAGGTGAAGGAAACGGGGGAATTATCTATCCTGAACTACATTACGGAAGAGATTCTTTGGTGGGTGTTGCTTTATTCTTGACTCATTTAGCTAAAGAAAACAAGACTGTTTCTGAGTTAAGAGCTGGATATCCAAGCTATTTCATGGGTAAAAAGAAAATCGAATTAACACCGGAGATCAATGTTGATGGTATTTTATCTAAAATGGAAAAAGAATATCAAAACGAAAACGTTTCTACGATTGACGGAGTAAAAATAGACTTTGAAAACAATTGGGTTCACCTTCGTAAATCGAATACAGAGCCGATTATCAGAATTTATACTGAAGCTAAATCTCAAGAAGAAGCTGACAAACTAGGAGATGACATCATCGCTAAAATTAAAAGTTTGATTTAAAATAATAATAAGAACGGGGCTTTTGGTTCCGTTCTTTTTTATATTAACAGGTTAATGTTTAATTATTAAATGAAACAAAGCCAATAGCAGAAATAGATTGGGAATGTTAATTTTGTAATAACTTCTATTTATTTATCCACAATTCTTTCATCTTCGTATTCTTTTCACTATCTTTAATATAGAAATTAACGAAAATGTATGTCGAAAAAAATTCGCAACTTTGCATACATTTTGAAACAGTAAATTTCAGAAGTAATATTAATTTAAGAAGTTTGTCGATGTCTGCAAGTAAATTCAGACGTTGGGCCGACGATAAGACACGCTATTGGAAGAATACTTTGGAAATGAACTTGTGAAAAAGTTCGAAGAAATGATGGAAAATAATGATGAATTCTACTTTGATACAGAAGAGTTGGAGGATATTATTGTTTATTATCTGGAGTTGGGCGACTTTAATTATGCTGATAATGCAGTGAATTATGGTCTTAAGCTTCATCCTAATTCTTTGGACATCAAGATTAAAAAACTTGAAGTTCTTTTAGAATGGGAAGAGTATAATGCTGCGAAAGAGCTTATCGATGAGTTGAAGGCTTCATCTATGGAGAATACAGACTTTTTGGTTTGCTATGCAAAGTATTATTCGAATTTAGGAAACCCTAAAAGATCCATTGAAATCTGTAAAAAAGCATTAGAATTAAAAGAAGAAGAGAATTTTCTTCACAATTTTATTGCGGATGAATATGTGAACTTAGGAGATCCTTTTAACGCTCTTAAACATTACAAAAAAGCATTGAAAGAAGATCCAACGGACGAATATCCATTGGAAAACGCCATGATCTGCTTTAGTGAACTAAACAAGAGTGAGGAGGCAATTGCCTTTCTGAATGAATATTTAGATGATTTTGCCTATTCTGAAACCGCTTGGTTTGAATATGGACAGTTCTACTTCAACAGAAAGAATTACGACGAAGCCATAAAAGGGTTTGATTATCTGTTGGCAATCAATTCAACTGCTGTTGGGGTATATGCCAATAAAGCAGCTTGTTATGAAGCTTTAGGACAATACAAAAAATCAATTGAAATTTACGAGGAAATGCTCGAGTTGGAATATACGAAAGCGTTCACGTTTTATAAAATTGGTTTGTGTTATAAAGCATTGAAACAGCCGGTTATGGCATTGAATTCATTCCAGAGATCACTGAGAGAAGATCCTCAGTTTTACCTTTCTATGATGGAGCAGTCGTATTTATACGAAGAAATGGGGGGAATGTCAGAAGCGTTGCACTTTGCAACAGAAGCAACTCATTTGAATGAAAATAGTCTTGATTATCAAAAAAGATTAGCCTTTTTATTAATTGATTCAGGGAAATTTGAAGAAAGTCTTGTTTGTCTGAAAAAACTGGTTGAAGCAGAGCCTTCAAGATTTTATAACTGGTATGCTTATTCTGAAGTATTGATGCTTCTGGGAGAGTATGATGAAACGGTTACGCTTTTGAGTGATGCTGTAATATTGCACAACAGGGCAGAATTATATTATCAGTTAAGCAACTGTTATTTTATCCTTAAAAACCAGGAAAAAGGAATTGAATCTCTTCAGCTGGCATTAAGTCTAGATCCTACTCTTGCTCCGGATATGCAGAAAAAATATCCTTACATTAAAGATGAGGTGAAAAAGGCTAAAGCTAAAGTGAGAAAGAAAAATTAGAAAAGAAGGACGCCTGATGATCGAAGAAGTAAGTTCTGAACTTGAGCTAAAAATCAGCAAAATTTTCTTGACTAAACTTAATTCTTAAAATACATCTTAATGGTTTAAAATATTAAGATTGAAATAAAAATCCTGCAGCAATGCGGGATTTATTTTTTTAAAGCAGGTTTTGCCCTTAAAAAGATCAATCCGGTAATAATGATACTAGCGCCTACAAATTGTAAAACAGTTAGTTTTTCACCATCTAAAACACCCCAGATTATAGCAACAATAGGCATTAACAAAGTTACTGTTGATGCAAAAAGAGGGGTGGATACTTTCAGCAATCGGTAATTCATCATCATTGCCAAGCCTGTACCGAAGATGGATAATAAGCTTACAAACATCAATCCGGTTAAATTGTCTTTAGAAAAACTGAATTCAGAAAAGAACCCTGTAAAGCTTAAAGCAATTAATGAAGGAAAAAATAATACAAAAGAGAATACAAAAGCTGATAATATAGTGGAAGAAACTTCCATAAGCTTAGATTTTACCGTTGTTGTACTTACTGCATAGCATAAAGTGGCCAGTAAAAGTAGCAGAATCGGAATAAGCTTAAAAGTTGCCCCGTCACCACCACCAAAAGCTAATAAACAAACTCCTGTAAAGCTAATAAACACTCCAATTATCTGCTGTTTTGTGGTTTCGAACTTCCAAACCAGCGCCCCGACAATAATGACAAAAATAGGCATCATTGAATTGATGATTCCCGCAATGCTACTGCTGACTTCTGTTTCCGCGATGGGAAATAGGAACATCGGGATAAAATTACCTGTAAATGCGGCTAAAATTAGCCACTTTAAATGTTTTTTAGGAAATAATTTATATTTAGAAATTGCGATCGGCATTAAGATAATTCCGGCAATCAAAACCCTCAATGCTCCCACTTCAAAAGGATTGAAATGTTCTAAAGATTTTTTAATTAAAATAAAAGATGAGCCCCAGATAAGACTGAGTATGGCTAAAAGAATCCATTTTTCTTTATCTGCGTTCATTGTTTTTGTGTAAAATTTTTAAAAATTCTTTTTTAGAAATCATTTTGGCACCTAAACTTTCCAAGTGGTCTGTATGAGATTGACAATCAATTAAATCTAGGCTGTTTTTATTGCTTTCAACGAAATGGATAAACCCTGCTTTCGAAGCATTGCTTACTTTCGCAAACATACTTTCTCCGCAAAAGACGTTGCCAATTTGCAGTCCGTAAAATCCGCCGACTAATTCTCCGTCCTGCCAAACTTCGATGCTTTTTGCCAATCCGTATGCGTGAAGCTGAATAAAAGATTCCATTAGTTCATCCGAAAGCCACGTTCCAGATTGTCCTTTTCTGCTTATTTCCTGACAGCTTTTAATAACTTCTGTAAAACTCTGATTTTCCGTGAAGGTGAAAGTATTTCGATCCAGTATTTTTCTCATAGATTTTGAGACTTTCAACTCATCAGGAAACAATACAAATCTCGGATCCGGACACCACCAAAGGATTTCCTCATCAGGATTATACCACGGAAAAATTCCCAATTGGTAGGCAAACCAAATACGTTCTATAGATAAGTCGCCACCAAAAGCAATAATTCCGTCACGGCCATGATATAGCTCAGGATCGGGGAATGAAATTTCGTTTTCGTCTAATCGGACCATTTTTGTGAAAAAAATCCCACTTGATAAAGCAGGATTTATATTTGATCGTTATCTCTTAATTAAAAAGGTAAATCATCGTCTTCGTCTCCGGCAAACGGATTCTCATTAGAAACCGGAGATGCAGATTGTGATGGCGAAGCCTGAGTAGGTTCAGAACCATTATCCATAACTTTTTCAATTTTCCAACCTGTAATAGAGTTGAAATATTTAGTTTCCCCTTGAGGAGAAGTCCATTCTCTTCCTCTAATGTTGATTCCCACCTTTACATTTTCTCCTTCCTTAAGATTGTCTAGTAAATTTATCTTATCAGATAAAAATTCTATGTTTATCGGCTGTGGATACTGCTCTTGCGTCAAAATAACCATTTCTCTTTTCTGAAAACCGCTCGCAAACGTCTGAGCATCAAAAAGTTTCTTTACCGTTCCTTGTAATTCCATATTGTAAATATTAACGATGTAAAAGTAATAAAATCAATCGTAATAAGTGCTACGAGAGAAAAAAAATGTAAAAATTTTAATTTTTTTTTCTGAAAAGTTTGGAAGTAAAGGAAAATGTCCTATATTTGCACTCACAAAAACGAAACAAGCTCTTTAAAAAATATAACTTAACAAAACAATGCGGATGTGGTGTAATTGGTAGCCACGCCAGACTTAGGATCTGGTGCCGTGAGGCGTGGGGGTTCGAGTCCCTTCATCCGCACATAGTTTTGCGAAAATAGCTCAGCTGGTAGAGCACAACCTTGCCAAGGTTGGGGTCGCGGGTTCGAATCCCGTTTTTCGCTCCACTCCATGCCCTGGTGGTGGAACTGGTAGACACGCAGGACTTAAAATCCTGTGTTCGTAAGAACGTGCGGGTTCAAGTCCCGCCCGGGGTACTAAAACCCTCTGTAATTTTATTACGGAGGGTTTTTTATTTTTAGTACCGATACTTCTATGTAGTTGCTAAACTATAAGACTTCTCATTATTAAATGAAAATTTGAGTGTTAGATTCCAGATAATCATTATTGCACTGAAAAAGTACAGATTAAGAATAAAAGCAATGCCAATATGCATTACGATTATTGCGTAAATCCAAAAATTAGAAGTTTTTCTATTCCAGACGAAGAAAGGATATAATAATTCTAGAAGAGCAGATCCAAGGCCTACTAAGGTCAGTACAATAGGATAATTTCCTAAAAAAGTAATATCATAAATACTTGTTGCAAACGGTAAATTAATAGCTTTCCAGATGCTTTCGCCATTCCACCAATTAATTCCTATCAATTTATCAAATCCTGCAAAAAAATAAACAATGCATACATGAATCTGAAATAGCCTTTTGAAAGGAGGTAATGCAACGGATTTTAAAGTTGGAGGAATTATAGCCAAGTAAAATAATGACATACTTGTAAAGAAATCTATTCCGTACGAAAAGTAAAAGTTACTTTTTGATAGAATTATCTGCATGAATAATAGTAAAAATGCAGAAAGATTCTGGAAGTATCCGGATAATAGCAATAGCACTAAGCCGATATAAATTATTTTAAAGCAGAGAATTGTGTCTGAGGGAGCAATATTAAAACCTTCTAAGTAAGTAATTATTTTAGGTAAATTTATTACATAATCAGGAATAAAGACATCCACGATTTTGTATGGTATAACTCCTTCGTTTACCGAAAAGAGATTGTTAAAATCAGGTAATATCGAAACAAAATGCAGCAGTATAAGTATTGCTATAGAAATTCTGAAAAATTTTAACCAAAATAGGTTGTTTTGTGCTTCGTTAAAAATAGTAAATAGTTTTTTCATCTTTTATAGCTCATTTCATCAAGTAGATATAATTCAACATTGGTTTTTCCTTTCCCATATTCTTCAAGGCTCGGAAAATTATACAGATATACTTTAAGATTTACGGAATATTTTTTATCATATTTATTATAAATGAATTTAGATATTTCCTGCATTATTATTTTCACATATTTGACAAACAATTCATCTTCTGGTTTTGTCAATCTGTCTAAAAAGACCCTGTTTAAGGACATAAACCTTATGCTTCCTTCGTTTGAATTTAGCTTGAAAATTTGATGATCTACCTGTTTTTGATTGTTATCGAATAGATCGTAAGAGATTACAAACTCACTTGAAACATTAGTTCCAAAGAAGCCATATCCGGTTTCAAATCCGGTATAGGTGTTGAAAATTCTTAAAGGTCTGTAATTGTAAGTGTTATCGAGAGATGATTTTAAAATGTTTTCTTCGGTTTTTTTATAATATTTGTAGTAGCTGTCCTGTGTTGTTTTTACAGAAGATAATAACACAATGAAGACCAATACTAAACTAATTGTAAAGTATAATTCCTTTTTCATGATAAAAGTAGCCCATACACAAAATATGGGCTTTTTAGATTTAGTAGTTTTTTACTAAGTTTTCAAGCTTTGTTTTAGGAGATTGTGTGCCGGTTCCAAGTGTAGGGGTATAATGACTGTTGATCGTTCCCGGAAATGCAGTAGCAGAGGTTCCGTCTACTATAAATATTATGATCACGGCTCCGTCTATTTGCTTATTGCCGACCGAAGTTGTTTTGTCTGCAGAGCTTGTATCCAGCTTTTGCAGTTTGTTTGAATTTCCGCTTGTAAATGAGTAGCCAATAATCATGGCTAGGGCTACTGAAGATAAGATTGCAATTTTTTTCATGGTATTAAGATTTTTGATTCTGCCTACCTTCAGTTTTTTTTAGTCGCTGTTTCGGCATTTCCGACTTTTTTTAACTTTAAACAAGACTGGTTTCAATGAATTAAAATCACTATTGTTTGATTAAATAATTTATAAAGTAAATAAAAATTATTTTAAAAGTTAATATTTATCACAATTATTTGATATTTAAAAATTATTTCGAAATGCTTAATCATTGTTATGTGCTTTTAAATAGGCATTTAGTTTCTTTTCTATTTTTATTTAATTCATTTTATTGTGATATAAAATAATAATAAAAAATTATAAATTTGAAAAAAATATTAAAAAAAATCATTTTATCTCTTGCATATGTGAATATTATCATATAATTTGGCTGAATCAAAGAAAAACTAATTACAACCTGAAAATGAAGAAGAACCTTTCAATACTTTTAATAATTCTTTATGTATTTACTAATGCGCAAGCGCGCAGATTCTTTTATGAGTTTTCTTTTAAACCCAATAAAGATTCTTCAAGGGTGGAAAAAGAATTAACAATTCTGGATGTTACAAAACAAAAATCTATTTATAGAGATTATTTTTCTGTATCTCAAGATTCAATAATTGAAAGTAATATTGAAAAAATGAAAAAAACGGGTGTACAAATTGATTTGTCGAAGTTTTTTAAAAATCCGAAGTTCATGTATAAGGTTCAAAAGATTTATCCAACTTATGAAACAAAATATACAGACTTAATATTGAGTGACTACATTACTTACCCTGAAACAGACAAAATAAAATGGAAAATTTCAAATGAAAAAGGAGTAAGTACATTCGAAAAATATAAGATTCAGAAGGCGACAGCAACGGCTTGGGGAAGAAAATGGGTGGCTTGGTTTACTCCGGATATCCCAATTCAGGACGGGCCCTATAAGTTTTACGGATTACCTGGTTTAATCGTGAAAATTGAAGATGAAGATAAAAACTTTTCATGGGAGTTAGCAGGTATCAAAAACATAGAAAAATACAATGAATTAAGCCTGAATGAAAGATTAAAGAACAAAAAAGATCTCGTTGTAAACAAACAGAAATTTACTCAAATGTTTACAGATTTTAAGACCAGTCCGTTAGCTCAGGTTAGAACCAAATACACATCAGAACAGTTAAGTGAAGTGGATGAAGGAGGTAAAACTTTAGGACAGAAATTAAGAGATCAGGAAGAAATAATAAAAAAAATGATTGGTGCCAATAATGAATCCATAGAATTGGTTCAATAAGAAAATATAAAAGCGCTTTTATGAGAGATTTTGATATTTTGTGACTCTAAAAACAAAACATAAGGGGCTACCCGAAAAAACAAACTAGAAAAATAACCATTAAAAATTTATTAAAATGAAAAAGCATTTAGTAGCAGCAGCATTAATCGTTGCATTCTCAGCAGGTACATTTACATTAGCAAGTGCTAATCCTCAGAACATTTCTTCTGAAAAAGTTTCAGTTCAAGCGGCTAATACTGCAGCAACTGTTGTAAAAGGTAAAGAAAAAGAATGGACATTTGTTTCTTCGGAATATGTTTATACAGGAACAACAACTACTGTAGCAAAGTAATTGTTTCAAAATTATTCAATCTATGAGGCTAATAATTTATTAGCCTCTTTTTTTATAATCCTATGAAAACATTAAAAATCTTTTTAATAGCAGTGTTACTTTTTCATGTTTTCTCATCATTTATAATAAATATTCAGATTATTAAAACATGGAAAACCTCTACGTATTCATCTTTAAATACGTATGGGAAAAAAATTATTGATTATTTAGAATATTTTAATACTCCTGAATTTATACAGTCTAGTATGAGAAATTACGCATACTATACAGGTATAGAAAGAGGATATGAATATTATTCACCAAATGCATCAAATAAACAAACTAAAATAATCTTTAGGAATAACAATATTCCTGTTGATTTACCCGGAAAAACATTCGAATCAAAATTTAAAATAAATAGTGTATTTACCATATTAGGAGGACAGCTGGAAAATGAAGGATTTAGAAATAGAGTCATTCAGTCTATGTCTGTGAGGTTATTCACTCTTAATCCCAATATTAATCATATGGATGTTTCCATTGTGAAAAAAGAATTTCCTTCTTTAGGTGAAATACAAAAGGGGAAACCTATCAGAATAGAAGAAAGTACTGTTTACAACATTAATAAAAATTGATATGAATACAGTTCTAGATAAAATTAACACATTTTTTTTCGGATATAATAAGAATATAGAAAAGAAAAACATATTCATCATCGCCATTTCTATCTTCGGACTATTAAATATCTTATTGATTTTACCGGATATTTATAATATCTATAGTAAGAATGGAGTAATTAATCATGGTATTAATGATTTTTTAATCAGAAATGATCAGTTCAGATTAACATTTATCACTGCCGCACTTGAGAAGATTGGTTTACAATATGAATATTCATTAGCAATAGTAATTGCAATTTATATTTGTTCGTTTTTATTCATTTTGATGAATTATTATAGACTGATATTTGCTGTAATCGTTCTCATTATACATAGTGCTTTAGTGGCGAGCAGTTACTCGTTTTCTTACGGAGCAGATTATATGATCAGCTTTTCGCTTTTCATTAATGTCTTATTGTGTATTGATTCAAAATATAATAAGATCATCTATTCTTTTGCAATAAGGCTTTTACAATTGCAGCTTTGTGTTATTTACTTCTTTTCCGGACTTGGAAAAGCCATGGGAAACAATTGGTATACGGGAGACGCGATCTGGTATTTGGTCTCCACGTACACAAACGTAAATATTCTTACAGCATTTATTGCAACAACGATTCCTTTCTTATTTCAAATAATTTCGCTCAGTGTTGTCATTTTTGAGCTGTTTTATCCTGTTCTTATCTATAACAAAATAACAAAAAATGTAGCCTTGCTTTACATTATTATAACACACGTAATAATTATCCTAGTTATTAATCTCTATACTTTTGGGGTTGTGATGATTATTCTTAATGTAATAGCTTTTCAACCAAAACTAATATTAGAATTAAAATATTTTAAAAGAAATGAGTATATCGCTGAATAATGTTAATTATAAAATTAACAATAAGACCATACTACAAAACATCAATTTATCGCTGAAACAAGGAGTGTATGGTATTCTGGGGCTAAATGGTGCGGGAAAAACGACTTTATTGAATGTGATATCCACTCTTACAAAACCGCAGAACGGAAGCTTAAGCTATAATAATACGGATATTGTGAAAAATCCGTTAATTCTCAGAAAAGATTTAAGTTATATGCCTCAGAATTTTGGATTAATTCCGGATCTGACGGTAACCCAGAATATAATGTATTTCGGAATGCTGAAAGGAGTAAGTTCAAAAACATTAAAGGAAAATATTCCGAATGTTCTCGAATTTTTCAATATTCAGCATACAAAAGATACAAATGTGAAAAATCTTTCAGGAGGAACTCAGCAAAGAGTCGCTTTGTCATTGGCTTTAGTAAATGATCCAAAGGTTTTGATTCTTGATGAGCCTACAAGCGCTCTGGACCCAATCGAAAGAATAAATTTCTATGAGCTTATCAAAAAAATATCAGATAATTCAATTGTGATTGTTTCATCTCATAATATTTATGAGATTGAAAAATATGTAGACAATATTATCGTTCTTCGAAACGGACAAGTAAGTTTTTCTGATACAGTTGATCAATTAATTCCAGAAGCTGTTTCCGGGCTTGGAAATTCAGTGTCGGAAAACGCTTTGAATCTGGAAAAAGCATTTGAATATTTCGCGAAATAAGATTTTTTATGAAAGCATTACCACTGATATCTCTCTATAACCTTAAATTATTTTTTAAACATACTTATTTTAAATACATTTTAGTCATTATTATGATTTTGGGATTTTTTATTATACCAAATCCTAAATCAGATTATGTTACATTCACTGTTGGAAACTATACGGGTGGGTTAAATTTAGTCTGGATAAGTAATCTGACGCCGGTATATATTAATGCGATATTCTCGTTATTGGCGATTTTTATTAGTCAAAACCTTAAAAAGAGAGAATTTAATAATAATACCTATGTTAATTTTCGATTATCAGTAAAATCGAACTTTCAATTGTTGATGTATAAGGCTGTTTCATTGTTTTTTTACCTTACAATATTGGCCTTTATCCTTGAAATTATAATTCTTGTTATCAATTATCAAAGTTATAATTTAGCTTTATATCTGATTCCGTTCTTGTATTTTACTGTTCCTTATCTGTTTTTTTTGGCGTCTGTTTGTGTATTGATCGATTACTTGGTTGACCTGAAATTTTTAAAATACATCCTGTACTTTGTATTTATGATTTTCATTTATAACAATAACATTAGACATATTTTAGATATCACCGGAATTCAGGAATTGATGAATAATTTTTCTCATGTGGAAGTTAAGCATAAAGATTCATTCATCTTAGGAAAGATAAAGTACAAAGATGTGCAATATGTTAATTTTGAAAATTTTATCACACCTAAAAGCTGGTTGAGTAAATTTTACTTATTTCCGATTTCGCTTATAATTGTGCTGTTGGGATCTTTCTTATTTAGAAGATATTCTGTGGTTAAAAAAACAGATCAAAACTCGGCAACGGCTAAGAAAGAAGCAGATATGTCGGCCGTAAAAGAAAGAACATATCACCCGATAGCTTCTGTCTCGACATTTAATTTCATCTCTTTATTAAAGGCAGAATTTTTCCTTTTGAGCAATTCTATCAGTAAAAATTTGAAATTAATCGCGTTGGTTTTATGGATTTTGG
Source organism: Chryseobacterium limigenitum (assembly GCF_900114875.1). Lineage (GTDB taxonomy): Bacteria > Bacteroidota > Bacteroidia > Flavobacteriales > Weeksellaceae > Chryseobacterium > Chryseobacterium limigenitum. The sequence goes on along the minus strand of NZ_FPKW01000005.1, from coordinate 195,757 downwards.
CTTTTTTCGCGCATGGAGAAATAAAAACATTAATCATTGCGGCAGTATTTATAACACTACTTCCTCTTAATCAAAACTATCTTGCCGGAAAATATACAAACAATACCTTTTACGCTGAGAAAATTTCAGGATATTCATCTTTGATGTTTATTTTATCTAAATTTTTACTGTTTTTGGTATATGTCGTAGTTGTAAGTCCTGTATTGGATTATACTTCTTTAGAAATAAGTTTATTTATAATATTTAAACTTTTATTTCTGTTTTTATTCCAATTGGCTTATGTAACTTTTGTAAAAGATTATCTTTTAGTTGAAATTATCCTAATAATTATCTTTTCAAGTTATTTTTCAGGAGTTCCTGTTTATCAAATTTTTTAAAAAATTTTTTAATTGATATGAAATAGAAGGATCAGAGTTTTCTGATCCTTTTTTTATATTTTTGTAAAATTCCTTATTTCAATGAAAAGAATTGTTCTTATCGAAGACGAAACCAGCGTTGTATCTTTTATAAAAAAAGGATTGCAGGAAAATGGGTATGAAGTTTCGGTGGCTTTCGATGGCCGTACCGGAGTGCAGTTGGTGCAGTCGAATGATTTCGATTTGGTGGTTTTGGATATTATGTTGCCGGAAATGAACGGTTTAGACGTCTGTAAAGAGATAAGAAAAACAAATAAAAATGTTCCTATTTTATTTTTAACAGCATTGGGAACCTCAGAAAACATCGTTTTGGGGTTGGAAAGCGGAGGAGATGATTATCTGGTAAAGCCTTTCAAGTTTATTGAATTGGTTGCACGTGTAAAATCTTTATTAAGAAGAAGTAATAACAGTCCGGCTCAGGAAATTGTTGAACCGGAGGTTGATAACGAACATATTTTTCAGTTTTCAGATTTGATCGTTAACGATTACACTAAAAAAGTTACCAGATCAGGCGAAGACATTTCACTGACTTCCACAGAATATAAATTGTTGCTGTATTTTCTCAATAACCCAGAAAAAGTGATTTCCAGAGCAGAAATTCTGGATGCGGTTTGGGGTGTAAACTATGAATTGGGAACCAATGTTGTAGATGTTTATGTGAATTATTTAAGAAAAAAATTAGATCATCAGGAAGATAATAAGCTGATACATACCGTTATAGGAATGGGGTATGTGTTGAAAAAGCCTTAATGAATGTTTAATAAAGTTGTTACAAATCAGACCAAAACGATGGTGCTTTTAATGTTGGTTTTTACCGCCATTATTTTGCTTTTTAGTGGGTTGGTGTATTTTTCGATTGTCAACTTTTCGCATCAGAGGTTTTATGAATTGCTGAAGATCCGTACAACGACCATTGTTCAGATCGAGAAAAGCAAAGATCATCTTGACCTTCCTGAAAATTATGTCCTGAATAGCTCTAATGATGAAGAGCTTCCGATGGAAAGAGATTATGTATTTGCTGTTCCAGAAGATTCTAATTTTAAGAAAATCTCCCAGGAAGTACATATTCCAGATTATTTTTTCAAGAATATTGTCAAAAAAGGAGAGGCAAACTACAATGATAAAGAGTTTTATTATATCGGGCAGTCTTTTAAGTCTGATGATAAAGAATATATAGCGATAGCTTCTGCGAAAAACCATTATGTGGTTTATTATTTAGGCTTTTTGAAGCGAACTTTGATAACTTGTATTGTTCTTTCGCTGTTCTTTAGTATGATTTTCTCTTTTTATTTATCTAAAACTTTATTCAAACCTATTTTAAAGATCACAGGAAAGGTAAAGGACATCAGTTCTGAAAATCTACATTTAAGATTGGAATCTCAGCCTGATAATAAAGAGTTGAATGAGTTGGTGGAAACCTTTAATGATATGTTGAATCGTATCGAAACCTCATTTGAAACTCAAAATCATTTAATTGGAAATGTTTCCCATGAATTGCGTACGCCTTTAACTTCGATTATGGGAGAAGCTGATGTTGCACTTTCAATCAGCAGAACCGGCGATGAATACAAGGAAACATTAGAAATTATTTTAGATGAAGCTGAAAAATTAGATAAAAAAATTAAGGCTTTATTAATGATTGCTCAAACCGGATTTGACGGGAAGATCCAGAAAATGGATAAAGTCCGCATCGATCAATTGCTTTGGGATGTTATTGAAACATTGAGAAAAATTGATGTTCGAAATAATATCTATCTGGATATAAGCATGTTGCCTGATAATCCTAAAAAATTAAAAGTTCAGGGTAACGAACAGTTATTGCATCTTGCGGTTACCAATATTATTCAAAACGGGTGTAAATATTCTAATTTCCAACAGGTGAAAGTTTCGCTAGGAGCCACAGATACCGATGTTTATATTATCATAAAAGATAACGGAATCGGAATTCCTCAAGAGGAAATGAACAAGATTTATGATCCGTTTTTCAGAGCTTCAAATACAAAAAACTACGAAGGTTACGGGATTGGACTTCCTTTGGCCCGAAACATTGTCAGAATGCATAACGGCGAATTGATTGTCAGTTCTCACGAAAACCAGGGGACGACCGTTCAGCTTCGTTTTCCAAATTTCTATAGTACTCAGCAGGAGGAAAAATTAGTATAAAATTTAGAGATGCTTCGACTTCGCTCAGCATGACTTCGCTAAAAAATGACTGTTACAATAGGCTGCTAGTATTAGAAATGTCATGCGGAGCGAAGTCGAAGCATCTTAATAAAATTCTGCAAAAGCTTTAGTAATAGAAGCTTTGAGCTAACTTTTTATTAAAAGTCAATCAGAAATTCCTCCAATATTAATTTCTCTTAACAATTTTCTAATCTCATTCTAATCTCTTTAATCACATTTTAATTCTATTCCAAAGAGCTTCTAATTTGGTGAGTATAGTTTTGTAGTATCAAAAAAGATAAAAACAAAACTAAATCTTAAAGATATGACCAAAACAATTTTAATTGCCACAGATTACTCTCTTGAGTCTTTGAATATATTGAAAAAAGTACTGAAAGAGAAGGATGCAAGAGCAGAGGAGATTCAATACAACATTTTGTTGGTGTCAGGTTATGAGATGGGAGATTCTATCAGAGATCTTTTGTTTATGACCAAAAGTACAGTCTTCAATAAAATAAGGCCTCAGGAGTTTGTTGATGCTTACGGAATCATCAAAAATAAATATCCTCGCCTGATTAATAAAATCGTCTGCGACATTTTTACGGGAAGCTTTCAAAGAGCTTTCAATAATTATGTGAATGCAGAAAATATTGAGGAAGCTTATTATTCTCCGGCGATAAAAAGCAAAGGAAAAGGGAAATTCGACATCGCTCCTTACATCAAAAAATGCAAAGATCTGCAAACTCAGGAAATAAGAATTGAGACTGCTGAAAGACTTCCGGAAAGAGGAAGGCTTGCCGAGATCTTTGTTGAGGTCTAAAATAAAATACAACATTCTAAAATTTAAAACATGTTAAGAAATTATAGTAACAGCAGGACATTGGGAGACAACATCAGGTTGGGGACACTGACTGCCTTCACGGCGGGGACTATAAATATAGCATCTCTATTAATATTTCTCTCTTTTACCTCAAATGTAACAGGACATTACGCCATTTTGGCAGCAGAAATAAGCAAAGGAAACTGGGCGCAGGTGGCAGTCGTGGGAGGCTGGATCTTCCTGTTCTTCTTCGGAGGTTTTGTATCCAATTTTATTGTCATTAATTTCAATAAAAAAAGTAAATATTTTGCGCACTCAATGCCGATCGTATTAGAAATACTTTGTTTATTGTTTGTGGGAGTTTACGGACAGTTTTTTTATCGAAGAACATTAGAAGAAACGGAGTTTTTGGTATCGTTAATGCTTTTTGCAACAGGTTTGCAGAATGGTTTAACGGCTAGTATATCCAACTTCTCAGTAAAAACAACCCACCTTACCGGAACAACAACCGACTTGGGGATCCTTTTCTCGATGTTTACGCAGAAAAAGTTTAGAAAAAACGGAGAATTGATCGCAAGAGCAAAACTGCTAACGAGTATTATGTTTGCTTATGTTTTGGGAGCTGTTTTCTCTGGATTAACGTATTACTATCTGGAATTCAGAGTGTTTTATGTGATCAGTCTGTGTCTTTTGGTGGTCATTGGATATGATATGTATAAAATTCATATCAGACACTTTAAAACGCAGTATCGATATAGTAAAATCTATAGAAAACCGAACCTTGTGGCATATTTATATGACAAGATCCACGGTATTCCGGAAATAAAAGAAAAAAGACAGGAAAAAAGAAAATTGGTATTTGAAGATTAAGTTCAATAAAATATCAAGTATATCAATATTAATTTTGTGTAAACTAGCTGTGAATCAATCCTCTATTTGTGTAATGCAATTAGAGGATTGTATTTTAAGAAAACCTTTATTAATCACGGATGTTGATCTGGATGATTTACGGCAAGATTGTTGATTTGTTGATAATTAAATTGTAATTCACGGTTTTAATGTTTTTATTACCGTTTTCATTGACTATTTTTGTAAGTCGATTTAACGTTTATGTCAGATATTATTCAGCTTTTACCGGATCATGTAGCCAACCAAATTGCGGCAGGGGAAGTGGTGCAGAGACCTGCGTCCATAGTGAAAGAACTTTTGGAGAATGCTATAGATGCAGATGCTAGTAAAATTGAGCTCATCATCAGAGATGCCGGAAAAAATCTGATACAGGTTGTAGACGATGGAAAAGGAATGTCTGAGACTGATGCAAGAATGGCCTTCGAAAGACACGCTACCTCCAAGATCAAAGGAACCGAAGATATATTTAAAATTGCTACAAAAGGGTTTCGTGGTGAAGCGCTGGCTTCTATCGCAGCGGTTTCTCAGGTTGAGTTAAAGACTAAACAGAGAGAAGCGGGCATCGGAACTAATATTTACATTGAAGGCGGAGTTTTTCAGTTTCAGGATCCTGCACAAACGGCGGAAGGTTCTAATTTTTTAGTTAAAAACCTTTTCTATAATGTTCCCGCAAGAAGAAAATTCCTTAAAAATAATAATATAGAATTCCGTCATGTGATCGACGAATTCCAGCGTGTGGCTTTAGCTCATGAAAATTTAGAGTTTTCTCTGTTTCATGATGATGATCCTGTTTTTAGATTAAGAAAAGGAAGCCAGATGCAGCGTATTGTTGATATTTTCGGACGAAAATTACAGCCGCAGCTTATTCCGATCAAGGAAGATATTACTTGGTGTAAGCTTCACGGATTTGTTGCCAAACCCGAAGGAGCCAAAAAAACAAGAGGGGAGCAGTTTCTTTTTGTGAACGGAAGATACTTTAAAAGTCCATATTTCAATAAAGCGGTTCAGGAAGCGTTTGAAGGATTGCTTTTGCCGGGATATATTCCTACATTTTTTCTTTTCTTAGATCTTGATCCTGAAAAAATTGACGTTAATATTCACCCGCAGAAAACAGAGGTTAAGTTTGAAGATGAGCATCTTATTTTTGCTTTGCTTCGATCAACCATTAAAAGATCTTTAGGAATTTATAATGTTGCTCCAAGTCTGGATTTTGAAAAAGATCCGCAATTGGATCAAATGATGCAGAAAGCGTTTCCAAGCAAGGCAAACAGCATAAATGTTAAAATGCCGGAAATTATTGTAGATAAAGATTATAATCCGTTTTTGGAGGAAAGAGTGGTGAAACAGGCTGACATCCAGAATTTGGCGGATATGTATCACCAAAATATTGCTGCAGAACCTTCAAAAATTAATTTGTTTGAAGATGAAGATTTCGATGAAGATCTGATGAGGCTTCCGAATGGATATTGGTTATTCAACAAAGGGGACAGAACATTGATGCTGGATCTTGGAAGAATGCACAGGTTAATGGTTTCTGAGGGTAATAAGCCTGTAAGAAAAGGGACAACAAACAGCCATGCTCTTCTTTTTTCTCTGGAATATCACATGAACGAGATTGAGAAGAATAAGTATAAATCAATTAAAAAATTCCTTCCCGAACTTGGTTTTGATACGAAGGTTGCTCACGAAAATGTACTGAGAATTGATGCTGTTCCTGAAGGATTGAAAGAAACACAGGTAATGAAATTCCTTGAAGATCTGTTCGATGTTTTAGAGTATAAAACGGAAGATGAGTTTTTGCATTTCTATAATAATCAATGGAGTAAAATGCAGTCTAAATCAAGATTTGATTTTATATATAAAAAAGATGCGGAACAATTGATAAAAGACTTCACAGCATTAGGTTTTCCTGAGTTTTTACCCAACGGGAAACGATGTTTTTATGAGATTCCGTTCAATGATTTTAAGAATAAATTTTAAAGAACATGTTTAATAATATACCTCCAATTACACGAAATATTATCATTATAAATATTATTTTTTATGTGATAACTAATTTTGTGTTTCAAAATTTATATAACACGCTTTCAGGGTTTTATCCTTTTTCTCCAAACTTTAAATCGTGGCAAATTATTACACATATGTTTATGCACGCGCCTATGAAAGAAACGGGAGGATTCATGCATATTTTATTCAATATGTTTACTTTATGGAGTTTCGGACCTATTTTGGAACAATCTCTGGGAGATAAAAAATATTTAATTCTTTATTTCGTAAGCGGATTAGGAGCATTTTTTCTGTTTAATCTATGGAATTTTGTTGAAGCTCAGCAAATTATTTCAGGTTTGGAAAGTTTAGGACTAAGTGCTTCTGAGATTTATCCTAAAGCAGCAATTGACTATGTGGGAAATCTAAATATAAGTGCTACAACTACCGAAGGACAGGCGTTATCAAGCCAATACTATACATTATTAAGAACACCAATGATAGGTGCTTCTGGAGCAATTTTTGGTGTTGTTACTGCTTTTGCAACACTATATCCAGATTCAAAAATTGCCATGATGTTTATTCCAATTCCAATTAAAGTTAAATATTTAATGCCAGTCGTAATTATTGTTTCTATCTGGCTGGGTGTTTCAGGAAGTGGAGGAGGTGTTGCCCATCTCGCACACGTCGGTGGAGCTTTGGTAGGATTTTTGTTAGCATGGATCTGGAAAAAACATTTATACAGATTCAACTAAATTTCTCTTGTGAAAATTCTTCGTCTCATATTTTTAGTACTGCACGTCGGGATATTCCTTCTTTTATTGGGGATGTTGCTTAATGCGTATGTTCCGCCAAAGATATTTCCTTGGTTTAATTTGTTATCATTAGGATTTCCTATTTTAATGGTTGCTTATGTTGTATTGATCTTTTTCTGGATCTTTAGTTGGAAAAAAAGAGCTTTCGTTTTTATGTTGTTAGGATTGATTTTCACAAATCCGGTAAAAAGATGGGTGAATTTTTCTTCCGATAAAAAAGAAATTGCCAATCTCAAAATACTCACTTTCAATGCAAAAGGAGGTTTAAAAGGAATAAAAAACATTGATGATTATGTAAATTCTTCTAACGCAGATCTTGTTTTTCTGCAGGAAAAAGGAGGTAAAGAATATCATTTTAATGGTTTGAAGAATATAAGCGGAAATTATATTGTTTCCGTGTTTACAAAGTATAAAGTTATTGATCAAAAAGAACTTATCAATAGCGATTATTTTACCAACAACGCTTACGCAACACAGACCGATATAGAAATAAAAGGAAAAATATATCGGTTTATCAATGTTTATCTTCAACCATTTAAGTTTGAAAAAGCGATGGTAAAACTTAATGGAAACAGTGATGAAGATGAAGAAAAGCTGAAAAATGTTGTTAAAAGATTAATTCCAACTTTTAAAATGCACCAAGATCAGGTTTCTGATATTAAAAAAGGAATTGAGAATTCGCCCTATCCTGTAATTCTATTGGGAGATCTTAATTCTGTTCCCAATTCTTACGAATATTATCACCTTTCAGAAGGATTGCAAGACGCTTTTCTGGAAGTTGGAAAAGGAAGCGGAACAAGCTTTCACGATTATAAATTCCCACTAAGAATTGATTATATTTTCACCTCAAAATCGGTACAGCCGATCACTTATAAAGTTGACCGTTCTGTAAAAATTTCAGACCATTATCCCGTAGTGGCAACATTCAAATTAGACTAGCGTATTCATAAAATAAGTTAAAAAAGTTAACGTGGTAGGGTTTTTGCTTAAAAAAAGTGTACCCAAGACCGTTATTTCATGAAGCCGAGCCAGATCCTGTTGTTTTTCCATATTATCATCATTGTTTTATTGCTAGCCACACTAGGAAATGCATGGATTCCGCCTAACTTGTTTGGAAATCTTAATCTGCTTTCTCTTGGGTTTCCCTACCTTATTTTTATACATGTTTTATTAACGCTCGTTTGGGTTATCAAAAGAAAAAAAATAGCTGTTGCTTTTGTTTTAAGTACATTTATTTTTTACAATCCAATCAGAAGATGGGTAAATTTTACCCCTAAAAACGAAAATTCAAAATCAATTAGAGATATTAAGGTGTTAACTTTCAATGTTAAATATGGTGATTTTGGGTGGGACAAAGTGAAAAAATATATTTCAGATCAGGATGCAGATATTATTCTGGTTCAGGAAAGAGATACGAAGACAGCGTTGAGAGATGATTTGATCAAGTATCCTTCGGTAATTTTAAAAACCAAGCATAAAATCGTAAGACAGGAAAATCTTGTTGAAGAAAAAGACCGTGGAAATTCATTCTATGCAGATATTGACATCAACGGAAAGATTATCAGAGTTGTAAATGTTTATTTGGAACCTTTCAGGCTTCATAAGTCGATGCTTTCATTTGATGGATTTGGTAAGGAAGGAGGAAAAATAAGTACACTTCTTTCGCACATGATTCCTACTTTTAAAGCACACGAAGATCAAATCAGAAGAATCAGAAAAGCGGTAGATTTATCGCCTTATCCTGTGATTTTAGCGGGAGATTTTAACTCTGTTCCCAATTCTTATGAATATTATAATTTGGGCAAAGACCTTCAGGATGCCTTTTTATCTGCCGGAAGCGGAAGCTCTTCGAGCTTTTATGATTATAAAGTGCCTTTGAGAATTGACTATATTTTCAGTTCAAAATCAATTATTCCTTTAAGCTATAAAGTCGATAATTCTGTGAAATTATCGGATCACTATCCTGTAATTGCGGAATTTCTGCTAAATTAGTTCCATGAAAAATTTAGTTTTTGCAATCCTTGCTTTTCTTGTTTTATTAAGTGCCTGTTCTAAGCAGGAACCGGCTAATTTTGACACAAATCAGGAAGTAAAAGTGCATTATGATACGGTTGCTGTTGATTCCTTTTCTGCGGGAGCAACTTCTGTGGATATTGTACGGCAGATAAGAATGTCTTCTCAAAAGTATCAGGATTCTGTGAAAGAAGCTATAAAACTTCAGGCTGAAGAAAAGAGAATTAAGGAAGAATTAGACAAAGAAAATAAAAAGAAACAGGACGAGGAAAAGAAGAAAACCGATGAAGAGAAGAAAAAAAATGCTGCAGAAACTCCTTCAACTACAACAAAAACAGAATAAAAACAGTTAAATTTTAAAACTCATTAAAAAATATAAAGCAATGAAAAAACAAATTTTAGCAGCATTAATGATTTCAGCACTTGTTGTATCATGCACAAAATCAACTACAAAATCAGAAACAACTGAAAATCCTGATGGTTCTGTAACAACAACTACAACTACGGTAAGCCAAAATGGAGTTGACGTTGTTGATACTGCAAAAATCAATAAAGCTAAAGAAGACGTTAAAGCAAAAGTTGACGAAGCCGGAAACAAGATTGATGATGCTGCTCAGAAAGCGAAAGATAAAATTGATGCAACTGCTGATAAGACAAAACAAGATCTTCACAAAGCAGGCCAGGATATCAAAACTGAGGCAAATAAAGTAGGCAGGGATGCAAAAGAAGCCGCTGCAAAAGGCGCTTCGAAAGTGGAAGATGCCGCTAAGAAATTAAAAGAAGACTTAAATAAGTAATACATTAAAACCGCAGAAGAATCTGCGGTTTTTTTATTTATTCAATTCCAATAAAGGATCGATGTATTCTCTGTCGTTGCTTAATCTTGGGACTTTATTTTGGCCGCCCAATTTTCCTTTGGATTCCAGCCAGCAATAAAATAGGTTTGGCCTGGCGATATGTACAATCGGTCTTTTCAGCGTTATATTATTATACCTTTTGGCTTCATAATCTGAATTGACGGTCTTCAAATGCTGATCAAAACAGTCGATGAAATGCTCTAAATTGCTTGGTTTTTCACTGAACTCAAAGATCCACTCGTGAGCGCCGCCTTCATTTTCTTTCATGAAAACCGGGGCTCCTGTGAAGTCGGTGATACTGGCTCCTGTCGTTTGGCAGGCTTTAGAAATAGCCGATTCTACATTGGTAATCATCAGTTCTTCTCCGAAAGCATTAATATAATGTTTCGTTCTTCCCGTAATTTTAATTCTGAAAGGATTTATTGAGGTAAATACAACCGTATCGCCAATTAAATATCTCCATAAACCACCATTGGTAGTAATCACCATGGCGTAGTTCTTTCCGGCTTCAACATCTTCCAGGCTTACGACTTTTGGATTTGAAAAATGGAACTCATCCATCGGGATAAATTCGTAGAAAATACCATAATCCAACATTAACAGCATTTCGTCACTATCCGGTCTGTCCTGGATTCCAAAGAAGCCTTCAGAGGCGTTGTAAATCTCGTAATAATTGATTTTCTTTCCAATGATCTGCTGAAACTGCTCTTTGTAAGGTTTAAAGCTAATTCCGCCGTGAAAAAACACTTCCAGATTCGGCCATAATTCTGAAATATTCTTAACCTCAGTTTCATTTAAAACTCTCTGCAAAAGAACCATCATCCAACTTGGAACACCTAAAATACTTCCTACATCTTCATTTTTAACCTCAGAAGTAATGGCTTTAAGTTTACTTTCCCATTCACCCATCAACGAAACCTTTTTACTTGGAGTCGTGGTAATTTCTACCCAAAAAGGGAGATTGTCGATTAAAATAGCAGATAAATCGCCAAATTTTGTGTTAAAATCGGCATATAGCTCTGAACTTCCGCCTAAACGTAAATTTTTATTGGTAAACAGTTGATTTTCAGGATGATTGTTGGCGTAAATTGAAACCATATCTTTTCCTGCTTTCATGTGGCAGTATTCTAAACTTTCGGCAGAAATGGGAATAAATTTACTTTTTGCATTGGTTGTTCCCGAAGATTTCGCAAAATGTTTGATGTAGCCGGGCCAGCTTACGTCTTTATGACCTTGTCTGGCTCTTTCAATATAAGGTTCAAAATCTTCATACGTAACGATAGGAACCTTATTTTTAAAGTCCTGATAACTTGAAATGGAGTTAAAACCATACTTTCTACCGTACTCAGTGTCCTCAGAATGAAACAATTGAGAGAATAAGATCCCTTTTTGTGTTTCAATAGGATGATCCATAAAATTCTGTATCTGATCTATCCTTTGGCGGATGAACCAGTTGACCACAGTATTGAATAGTGCTTTCGTTGCCATTCCCAAATATAATGATATTTGACTTTTCTAAGAATATTTTATTGCGATAAATAAAAAAACCGCTACAAATTTTGTAACGGTTTAGTATTTGGATTTATTGTTTCTTAGCAATACTCGTCATAAGCAGCCTGAAGGTTTGCTGCAATTGCTCCTGCAGGGTTTCCTTCAATGTGGTGTCTTTCCAGCATGTGAACCAATTCTCCGTCCTTGAAAAGAGCCACGCATGGTGAGCTTGGAGGGAATGGTGCCAAATGCTTTCTAGCTTCAGCTACAGCTTCTGTATCAAAACCTGCAAAAACAGTCGTTAAATGATCAGGCTTTTTCTCTCCTGTTAAAGAATATACAACTCCTGGTCTTGCTGCTCCTGCTGCACATCCGCAAACAGAATTGATCACCAATAGAGTAGTTCCTGATTGTTTTAATGCTTCTTCAACCTGTGTAGGTGTTGCTAAGTCTTGGAAACCTTTATCTGTAAGTTCTGCCTTCATAGGCATTACTAAATCTGTTGGATACATATTTTTGTTTTTTAATCTATGCAAAGTTAAACAATTCTTTACTTTTCTTCAATATATAATAACTATCAAGCTGTTAGTAAAAGAAAATTAACGATATATTAATAATTTAATAATATTGTTAAATTAATGAAATAAAAGTATGAATAATCAGAAATAAATGTTAAATTTGAAATGATTCTGAAAACGATAGCCATGAAAAAAACATTTACATTTTTCCCTCAATTTAATGAAATATTCAATTTTCTTTTAGAATCATAAAAATATTGAATATCTCAGGATAAAAATGAAGCCCGAAACTGGAAAAGTTTCGGGCTTCTTAATCAAATCGATATGCAAAGGTTGGATATCCTTATAAAATGTGTTGATGGTTTTTGGTTGATGGTTAAAAATTTCAACAAACAATCAACCGACAGCTACGAAAGGAGTTTTTTTGCCATCTCGGAAATACTCTTTCCATCAGATCTTCCGGCAAATGTTTTTGAGGCAACTCCCATTACCTTTCCTAAATCTTTTATAGATTCGGCTCCGGCTTCTGAAATAATTTTCTTCATTTCAGCTTCCAGTTCTTCCGCAGAAAGCTGTTGAGGTAAGAATTTCTCAATAACTTTCATCTGAGCATCTTCTACTTCAGCCAAGTCATTTCTGCCCTGTGCAGAAAACTGTTCGTAAGAATCCTTACGTTGTTTGATCATTCTCTGTAAAATAGCAATTTCCTGGTCTTCTGAAACTTCTGCACCTCTAGCTTCTGTTTTTAGAAGTAGGATCTGAGATTTCACAGCACGAAGAGAATCCAGAGCTACTCTGTCTTTTGCTCTCATTGCTGTTTTTATTGCTTCGCTAATTATAATTTCTAAACTCATAGTTTTAAATTTAACAATGTATCAATGTAACAGTTTACCAATTTTGAATGCTTTGACAAGCTAACGTGACGATTGGTATTGTTACATTGGTACATTTCTACATTGTTATATTATCTTAATCTACATCTTTATTTAAAAATCTGTTTTCTCTTACTTGCATAGAACCGTTGTTTTCAGACAAATACGTGTTGATATTTTGATCTGAAGCATTGGTTCCGTCAATAGAAATATTTTTTCTCTTGAAAGCAGGAACAGATTCGAATTCACTTGCGCTATCAAAGCTTTGGTAACGGGAATTGAATTCTTTTAATTTATTTCTTCTTTCTACAACTCTTTCCTGATCTGCAGTTTTGTTCACGAAGGTGAATTCACTTTCAGCAGATTTTGGAGTTTCAATCTCTGTTCTATTTTCATAAGAAGGTCTTTCTTCAGTTTTTATTTCTTCCTTTGGCTGGTAGAAACTTTCCACCTTTGGAGCTTCTTCTATGACTTGAGATACTGTATTCGTTGGAGTGCTAAACTCTGCTTTTGGCTGTCCGAAATCAGTTTTAGGCTCATTGACAGGCTCGTTTACGAAGAAACTGAACTCAACAGGTTTTTCTTCAGAATAAGAATTCGTAGAAATATTTGTTTTAGGTTCTTGTTTCTTTTCTTCTGTTTCGAATGAGAAAGATTGAATCTCCAGGTCATTAGGATCATTATCTTCATCAAAAGCGAACAGACTGTAGCCATCCTGCTCTTCATCATCATTTCTCCAAGTCTGGATCGGGCTGTCTAATGTATCTTCCTCTCTATCAGAGAATTTTATTTCAGTTTTAACCTCTTCATCCTCGATAATCATTTTTTTTTCAGTAGAGACAGACTTGAACTGTGGCGTGTCATGGTCTTCATCATCCAATCTGAAAAGATTTTTTCCCCCAAAATCATATCCATGCTCAGGAGCAACCTCTCTTTCTTCTCTTGTTTTGAAAGGAGAAGTTTTATTTGAATCTAATTTATCATTTAGACTGATTCTGATTTTTTCTGTTGGTCCAGCGAATTTTTTATCATCATTAGAGAAACCTGTAGCGATAACAAGAACGCTTACTGCATCTCCTAATTCCTCATCAGCACCCACCCCGAAAATGATATCGGCGGTATGTCCCGCTTCTTTCTGGATATGATCCATGATGATACCGATTTCGTCCATTGTAACCTCTTCTTTACCGCTTCTGATCAACAATAGTACATTTTTAGCACCTGTAATTTTATTGTCATTCAATAATGGTGAATCCAATGCTTTTCTTACCGCTTCATCCGCTTTATTTTCACCTGAAGCTGTACCTGTAGACATCAAAGCCGTACCGGAGTTTTGAAGGACAGATTTAGCATCTCTAAAGTCAATGTTTACATCAAAGTAACCCGTAATAACCTCTGCCATACCTTTTGCAGCGTTGGTTAAAACTTCATCGGCTTTTGAGAATCCCTGTTTGAATCCAAGGTTACCAAACTGTTGTCTTAGTTTATCGTTATTGATTACAATTAATGAATCAACGTTATTTCTTAATTTATCAAGACCTAATTCAGCCTGCTCCAGTCTTCTTTTACCTTCAAAACTGAAAGGAACGGTAACGATACCTACCGTTAAGATTCCCATATCTTTAGCAACCTTAGCAATAACAGGAGCCGCACCGGTTCCTGTTCCACCGCCCATTCCGGCAGTGATGAAGACCATTTTGGTGTTTTGTCCCATGGCTGCTTTGATCTCTTCAATACTTTCAATCGCTGATTTTTCACCAACTTCAGGATCGGCACCAGCGCCAAGCCCTTCTGTGATGGTAGTTCCCAACTGTACTTTGTTTGAAACCGGGTTATTATCTAAAGTCTGAGCATCTGTATTACAAATCACGAAATCTACCCCGTGAATTCCTTTTTCGTACATGTGTTTCAGCGCATTGTTTCCACCGCCACCAACACCAATTACTTTTATGATCGATGAATTTCCTTTTGGCAAATCAAATGAAAATCCTTGTGTACCTATATTTTCCATAATATCTGTATTTACTATTCTACTTCTTCAAAGAATTTTTTTACTTTTTCCATAAGCGACTGCCCGAAAGTTAATCTTGCCGCTCTTTTATTTTCCTGTTGTTGAGTCAGAACTTCCTGTTCCTGAACCGGAGCCGTCTGCTGCGTAACTGCATTATTTTCAGCTACTGTTGTTGCAGTTTCCTGCTTGGGCTTTTCCTGAACGAGTTCTTCTTCTATTATGACAGGTTTTTTATCCCTGATTTTTAAACTTTCCATTAATAATCCAATAGAAGTTGCAAATTCAGGACCTTTTAGATATTGATTTTTATCATTAGCAATATACTCATTTGCAAAACCAATTCTACTATCAAAACCTGTTGTATAATTAGCTAATTGACGAAGATGCTTCAAATTTGATCCACCACCCGTAAGAACAATCCCTGCAATCAGTTTTTTCTTCTGTTCAAAAGCTCCGTAAGCCTTTAATTCTGTATTTACCATTTCAAGAATTTCTTCCACTCTCGCATTGATAATCTGAGCTAAAGTTTTCAGGGAAATTTCTTTATCGGGTCTTCCGTGAAGTCCTGGAATAGTAACAAATGTGCTGTCTTTCTCTAATTCGGGAACAGCAGAACCGAATTTTACTTTCAGTTGTTCTGCGTGTTTCTCGATGATTGAACAGCCTTCTTTAATATCTTCCGTAATGATCCCGCCACCGTAAGGAATGACGCATGTATGACGGATGATATTATCTTTAAATATTGCGATATCTGTAGTACCGCCACCAATATCAACGATGGCAACACCTGCTTCTTTCTCTTCTTTTGTAAGTACAGCTTCTGAAGATGCTAAAGGCTCTAATGTGAGAGCTTCCATTTCCAGACCTGCTTCTCTTACGCATCTTGCAATGTTTCGGATACTGCCCATTTGTCCCACAACAACGTGGAAATTGGCTTCAAGACGCTTTCCGTGCATCCCGACAGGTTCCTGAATTTCACCTTCTGAATCTACTTTATATTCTTGGGGAAGAACATGGATAATTTCTTCTCCGGGAAGCATGACCAGTTTCTTGACCTGATCTTTTAACGCTTCTATGTCGTCATCTGTAATAAATTTGTCGGGATGCTCACGCATAATATAATCGGAGTGCTGAAGAGAGCGTATGTGCTTTCCTGCAATACCTACCGTCACTTTACGGATAGGAACTCCTGCGCTGGATTGTGCTTCTGCCACAGCAGCCTTGATTGAGTTGATGGTTTGCGAAATATTATTCACAATACCTTTATGAACCCCAAGACTTTTGGCCTTACCAACACCGAGAACTTCGATTTTCCCGTGTGCATTCCTCCTTCCGACAATCGCGACTATCTTTGTTGTCCCGATGTCCAGACCTACTGAATACTCTTGATTTTCCATTGTTTTATATCGATTTGATTTTTTTTATTCTATTTTAACCTTTGCCTTTGCTTTCGGCTTTGTTGCCGTAGTTTTCTTCTCTGTTTTTTTTGTTTCTTTTGCCTTGGGTTTGGTTACTGCCTTTGGCTTTGTGCTTTCCTTCGGTTTTTTTGAAGTTGAGCTTGGTTTTTTTGTCTCTTTTTTTACTTCTGCTATTTTAAGTTTAGCTTCTGTTTTTTTTCCCGCTGTAGTCGCCGGAACTTTTGCAAGTTCTAATTGGCCAACTTTTAGAATACTGTCATTACCTTTAAAATAAGGATTCAATGTGGTAACAATCTGATTCTGATACTTAATAGAAATCATATTGTACTTTTGAGGATCCTGATAAACGAGATATTTCTCTACAAAAGCTTTGAAACCTTTTACTTTTAGGTCTATATTATCTAAATCTCCTATTTCTACTTTATAATTTCCTTCACTTGTCAGAAGATTGTAGTCTCCGTTATTGTCTTTTGCGATTCCGATGAAATATTTTTTGCTGAAATCATCTTTGTCAATCTTTGCAACCAATTCAGCTAATTTTTCGTATTCATCTTTTTTCACATTTCCTGTCACCAGCATACAAGGATGTGAATAGGTTTTGGAAATAGGAAATTCAATTCCTCTTTCGTCTACATAAAAGTCTTTTCCGTCTTTATTTAACCTGAAAATCGGGACTCTTTGTTTAATGTCTAAATTAAGCTTTCCATTGAGGTTTAAGTAGACATTGGCACTGTCGACTGCAGGAAGTGAGTTGATCTTTTTTTCCAAAGCCGGAATATTAAGGTCTCCTACTTTTCCTGACGGATTTTCCTTGTTTACAATTGCTCTAATATCTTTTTCATCAATGAAATACACCGGAGTTTTCTCATTCATTTTTACAGAAATCTTATTATCCGTAATCTTCTGACCCCCGAATTTCTTCAATGAGAAACTCAGCAGGAAACCTAGAAGGATCACTGTGATAGCAATTTTTAATATTCTGTATTTATTTTTCATTTGTTTTTAAAATCAATTTTTGTTCATCCATTCACAAATAGGGTCGTACAACGTATCAATATTTCCTGCGCCTACTGTGAGAAGAATGTCAAAATCTTTTTCTTTTATTTTATTGAAAGCATCGGATAAATTTGACACTTCTTTTTTATCTAAAGTCACTTTTTCTAATAACCAGTCTGAAGTTATTCCTTCAAAATTTTCCTGAAGCTCTCTTGCCGGATAGATATCAAGTAAGATCAATTCTTCAGAGTTACTTAAACTTTCTGCAAAACCGTCTGCAAAATCTCTCGTTCTGCTGAATAAATGCGGTTGGAAAACAACCAATAATTTTTTCTCAGGGTAAAAAGTTCTGATCGATCCCACCACAGCATTAATTTCTGTTGGATGATGGGCATAATCGTCGATGTAAATTTTACCGTTTTTATAAATATGCTTAGTATATCTTCTTTTAATTCCTTTAAAATTAGCGATTGCTTTCTTTAAAATTTCGAAGTCAACGCCTAAATTATTTAAGATAGCCAACGCAACCGTCGCATTTTCTACATTGTGAATCCCCGGAATTTCCCAAACAAAATCTTTTATTGTTTCTGTCGGAGTATGAAAATCAAAAGAGATTTTATCATGATCCATTCGCAGGTTATCAGAGTAGTAATCAGCAAATTCGTTTACTGCGTACGTAAGATGAGGTCTTCCGATTTCAATTCCTTTTCTTACAAAAAGCTGTTTGTCATTCGGAACTAAGGCTGCAAATTGTTTGAAACCTTCTTCAATTGTGTTTTTATCACCATAAATATCCAAATGATCTGCATCTGTGGAAGTTATTACTGCCCAGTCCGGAGATAGGTTAAGGAAACTTCTGTCATATTCATCTGCTTCAACTACAGAATATTGATTACCGTTGAACAGAAAATTTGATTTAAAATTCTCTGCAATTCCGCCCAAAAAGCAAGAAAAAGGCAAATCAGCTTCTTTACACAAGTGAGCTACAAGCGTAGAAGTTGTTGTTTTCCCGTGCGTTCCTGCAACGGCAATACAATCTGTATTTTCTGTGATTAAACCTAAAACTTTCGCGCGTTTTAAAACTTCAAATTGATTTTCATTAAAATAATCTAAGATCCCCAACGTTTTGATTGCCGGAGTGTAGATTACTAATGTATTTTCTTTTTCAAGAGAGGTTATTCTTTCGTCAATAAGATCTTCAAAAACAATATCAATTCCCTCATTCATCAGATTTTGAGTGAGTTTGGTGTTGGTTTTATCATAGCCCAAAACTTTTTTGCCCGAAGCATGGAAATAGCGTGCCAAAGCACTCATCCCGATACCCCCGATTCCAACGAAGTAAAAATTTTGATATGTTTCTAAATTTTTCATTTTATATTAAAAATTAAAAGATTAAAAAATTAAGGTATTTAGAAATTCGAAATGTCTTAATCTCTGAATTTCTAAATTTTTTAATCTTATCTATTTTATCACTTTAAAGATTTCGTCTACAATCTCTTTTGCAGCATTTGGCTTGGCAAAATATTTCAGATTTTCAGACATTTCTTTTCTCACATTTTCATTTTCGCAGATCTCTGATAATGTCTTCCAGAATTTTTCCTGCATTTCAGAATCTTTTACCATTTTGGCTGCGTTTTTTTCAACCAAATTCAGTGCATTTTTTGTTTGATGATCCTCTGCCGCAAAAGGGAATGGAACCAACAAAACAGGTTTCTGTGCTACGGCCAACTCTGAAATGGCAATTGCTCCTGCTCTTGAAACAATGACATCTGCAGCGGAATAAGCTGTTTCCATGTCTTTGATGAATTCTTTTATTTGTATTTGGTTGTTTGTTGCTGGTTGTTGGTTATTTCCATCAACTGTTAACCGACAACTATCAACAATCTCTTTATAATCCAACTTTCCTGTTTGCCAGATCAATTGATATCCTTTTTCTTTAAGGCTTTCAAGATTCTCTTTCCAACCATTATTTAATGTTCTTGAACCTAAAGAACCACCAACAGAAAGTATTGTCAGTTTATCTTTGTCTAATCCCATTTTTTCTTTTGCCTGAGCTGTTTCCTGCATTCCTGAAATAATATTCTCACGAATTGGATTCCCTAAGAATTTTATTTTCTCACTCGGAAAACCTTCTACTTTTGGATAGGCTGTAAAAACGGCTCTTGCTTTTTTACTTAAAATCTTATTCGTTACTCCTGCATGGGCATTTTGTTCTTGGATGAAGATTGGAATTCCCAATTTACTTGCTTCATACAAAGCCGGTCCGCTTGCAAAACCACCTGTTCCCACTGCAAAATCGGGAGCGAAGTTTTTAATGATTCTTTTCGATTTAGATAAACTTTTCAAAATCTTGAAAGGCAGACCTAAATTGGATAGCATATTTCCTCTGTCGATTCCTGCGATATCAATTCCTTCGATTTTATAGCCAGCTTGCGGAACTTTTTCCATTTCCATTTTTCCGTTGGCTCCGATGAACAAAAATTCTGCATCAGGAAATCTTTTTTTGATCTCGTCTGCAATAGCGATTGCAGGGAAGATATGTCCTCCTGTTCCGCCGCCTGATAATAATATTTTTAACTTTTTGTTCATCTATATAAATTTTGAGATTGCTTTGTCGCTTTCGCTCCTCGCAATGACATTACGCGATATCGTTTATTTCTGCTATACTTTGTTTTTTGCCCATTCCTTCTTCATCGTATATCTGGATTCTTGAGCTTATATTTAAAATAATTCCTAACTGCAAATAGGTTACCAACATTGATGTTCCTCCGTAACTAATTAATGGCAAAGGCTGTCCCGTTACCGGAATCAGATTAATTGCAACTGCAATATTTACAGAGAGTTGTATGAAAATCATTACCCCGAGACTGAGGACGAGTAAGGAGCCGAAAAAGGCAGGCATCTTACTGGCTATCATCACGATACGGATCATCATAATTAAATACAGACAAATCAGAAAAGCAGCTCCGATAACGCCATATTCTTCAACGATTACAGCAAAAATAAAATCCGATGCAGACTGTGGAAGCATTTGCTTTAAGGCGCTTTTTCCTGGTCCCATTCCGGTAATTCCACCGTGAACGATGGCTGCTTTCGCCTGCATTACCTGATAATTTTTCGCCTTTAAGCTTTCATCGTCTACATCAGCTGATTTCGCTTTGCTTGATGTAAATGTTTCAATACGGCTCATCCATGTGTGAACACGGTTTCCGCCAATTAAATTTGTATTTAAAGCAATGAGTAAAAAGAAAACAATAGCTACAAATGATGAGAAAATGAATCCTGCAATGTATTTCCAGTGCAGTTGTCCTATAACCAAAACAACTACGGAAACCATTAAGATCATTAATGCCG
Organism: Chryseobacterium limigenitum; assembly: GCF_900114875.1. Lineage (GTDB taxonomy): Bacteria > Bacteroidota > Bacteroidia > Flavobacteriales > Weeksellaceae > Chryseobacterium > Chryseobacterium limigenitum. Next base: position 175,118 of record NZ_FPKW01000005.1, on the reverse strand, counting down.
TAGAACCGTTATCTTTCGCAACCAGCACAAACACAAGCAAAATGGGCCCAAAGATGTACATAATGTTCTCAATCGGAAGCCTTTCTCTTGTAATTTTCTTGGTTAAATATCTACACAGATAAATAATCAACATTAAAAAAGCAAAAGAAGACGGCTGAAATGAAATCGGTGTTCCCGGAATTTTTAACCATCTGGAAGCACTCGCTCCGTCGATTGTTTGTCCGGTAAACATCGTAACAACCAATAAGATAATCATTAAACCGAGCAAAATACTGCTTAGCTTTCCGATGTATTCATATTTAATCGTTCCTACAACTCTCATAATTGCCAGACCAAGAAGCACGAAGAACATATGTTTCATAACGTGACCGGTTGTGGTTCCGTTATTAACGATATATTCCAGATTCGAACTTGCAGAATATACAGGGAAAATAGAGAAAATGGAGATCACAAGAATGACCATCCAAAGTACTTTATCGCCCTTTAGGAATTCAAATCTGCTATCTGTGTCTTGTTCGTTCATAATGATTGCTTTTAGCTGTTGGCTATTAGCTGTTTACTTTTAAAACCTGCTCTTTAAACTGACGACCTCTGTCTTCATAGCTTTTGAATAAATCAAAACTTGCGCAACATGGAGACAGTAAAACCGTATCGCCATTTTTAGCTAAAGATTTTGAAATTTTCACAGCATCTTCCATACTTGAGGTGTCATAAATATATTCTTTCTTGTCTTTAAAGAAATCTATAATTTTTTGATTATCAATTCCTAAGCAGACAATTGCTTTTACTTTTCTTTTAACTAGTTCCTCAATTTCTGAGTAATCATTTCCTTTATCTTGTCCACCAACGATCCAAACGGTTGGCGTTTTCATGCTTTCTAACGCGTAATATGTTGCGTTGACGTTAGTTGCTTTGCTATCGTTGATGAATTTTACGCCATCGATTTCAGTCACCAACTCTAATCTGTGTTCAACTGCCTGGAAGGTCATTAATGAATTTCTAATACTTTCATTATTGATTTCCAATATTTTACCAGCGATTGAAGCGGCTAAGCTGTTGGCAACATTATGGTTTCCCAACAAAGACAATTCATCAAGTTTCATTGAGAAATTATCCTTCAATTTTACTTTGATTTGATCATTGTCCACAAAACCTCCCTCAGACAGGCTTTCTTTTGTTGAAAAAGGGATCATTTTTGCTTTTATTTCTAATTTTTCAAGAATGTTTTTGCTCATTTCGTCATCTTTATTGTAGATGAAAAAATTATCATTCTCCTGATTTTCAGCTATTCTGAATTTCGCCAATGCATATTCTTCATAGTTGTAGTTGTATTGATCCAAATGATCTTTAGATAAATTCAACAATAAAGAAATATAAGGTCTAAAATTCTGAATATCATCCAATTGGAAAGAACTAACCTCCAATACATAATATTCATGATTTTCATCGGCAACCTGCTTTGCAAAGCTGTACCCGATGTTTCCTCCTAAACCTACATTTAATCCGTCATTTTTCAGGATGTAGTAGATTAATGAAGTTGTTGTTGTTTTTCCATTGCTTCCTGTGATCGCGATGATCTTAGCATTGGTAAATTCCGAAGCAAATTCGATTTCAGAAGAAAGTCTGATTCCTTTCAAATGAATTTTATTGATGATCTCTGCTTTTTTCGGAATTCCCGGGCTTTTTACGATCCAGTCTGCATTTAAAATCCTTTCTTCGTCATGCTTTCCTTCTTCAAACTCAATTTCATTTTCTGTCAGAAACTGCTTGTAGCTGTCCTTAATGACTCCTTTGTCTGAAAGAAATACTTCCAAACCTTTCTTTTTGGCCAAATAAGCAGCTCCACATCCGCTTTCTCCTCCTCCTAAAACAACTATTTTCATATTAATTTTGATTTAATGCTTGAAAAAACTTCAATACTTGAATCTTTTCAATTTTAAATTAACTTATCTCATTTTCAATGTGATAAGACATACAATTGCCAACATAACTCCGATGATTACCATTCTGTTAACGATTTTACTTTCGTGAAACCCTTCTTTCTGATAATGGTGATGTAATGGTGACATCTTAAATAATCTATTGTTTTGGGCATATTCCAACCCGTATTTTCTTTTTCTAAATTTGAAAACCCAAACCTGAAGTATAACAGAAAGTAATTCAATTAAGAAAACTCCGCATAAAACGGGAATCATTAATTCTTTTCTTAAAATAATAGCTAAAACTGCAATGACTCCTCCCAGCATCAAACTTCCTGTATCTCCCATAAAAACCTGAGCAGGATAGGTATTGTACCAGAAAAATCCGATCACGGCTCCTACCATGGCGACCACAAAAATGGTGGTTTCACCCATGTTGGGGAGGAACATGATGTTGAGATAATCAGCAAAAATAATGTTCCCGGAAACGTAGGTGAAAAATGCCAATGCGAGCAGTATGACTGTACTTGTACCTGCTGCGAGACCATCAATTCCATCGGTGATATTGGCTCCGTTTGAAACGGCTGTTACAATAAAAATTACGATCGGGATGAAAACGATCCATGCCCATTCGTGAGCGTCTTTGTCATTCATCCAAAATAGAATTCCGCTGTAGTCGAACTCGTTATTTTTAGCAAAAGGAACGGTAGAAACGGTGATTTTTTCTGTAGGCATAAAGTTTTGCTCTACATTATTTCTGTTCACCACTTTCGCATCTGCATATTTTCTTTTAACGGTAATGTCAGGATGAAAATACATTGTAACTCCGACAATTAGCCCTAATCCGACTTGTCCTACAATCTTGAATTTTCCACTTAAACCATCTTTATTTTTCTTAACCTTTTTTAGATAATCATCTAAGAAACCAATTGCACCCATCCAAATAACAGAAACAATCAAAAGGACGATATAGACATTAGTAATTCTCGTGAATAGTAATACAGGAATCAATGTCGCCAAAATGATGATAAGACCTCCCATTGTAGGAGTTCCTTCTTTTTGTTTTTGTCCGTCCAATCCCAAATCACGAACCAATTCGCCCATCTGTTTCGCTCTCAGATAATTGATAATTCTTTTACCATAAACAAGAGCTATCGTCAAAGACAATAAAACGGCCATTCCGGCACGGAACGAAATGTATTTTAACATTCCGAGTCCCGGGATGTGAATTCCATGGTTGGTAAGATATTCGTATAGATAGTATAACATGTTTCTATTTTTTATAAATGATAAATGATGATCGATGAATGATAAAATCAATTATCATTTATTAATTATCGATTATAAATTACTTACTCATTAACTTCCAAAGCTCAATAATTACTTCTTTGTCATCAAAATGATGCTTTACACCATTTATCTCCTGATATGTTTCGTGACCTTTTCCGGCTACCAAAACAATATCTTTAGGTTCTGCAAACTTTATGGCCATCTTTATGGCTTCTCTTCTATCCGGAATTGAAGTGTATTTGCTGAAGTATTGAGGTTCAACGCCTGCTTCAATTTCCTTTATAATTGCTGTCGGATCTTCTGTTCTCGGGTTGTCTGAAGTGATGATCGCCAACGTTGATTTTTTGCTGGCAATATTTCCCATTTCAGGTCTTTTGGAGTGATCTCTGTCGCCTCCGCAACCGAAAACCGTGATCAGTCTTTCGTTTTTTGTTCTGATGTTGTTAATGCTGTCCAAAATGTTTTCTAAGGCATCCGGAGTGTGTGCATAATCTACGATGAAGAAGATTCCGCCATCTGATTTGAAGGTTTCAAATCTTCCGGAAACTCTTTTTAATTTACTGATGGCCTGAAGAATTTCGTCTTGTTCAAAACCAAGTTCAGAAGCAATTCCGAAAACCAATAATAAATTGTAAACATTAAACCTTCCCGTCAATGTTGTCCAGAATTCTTTTCCGTTAAAATTCAACAGCATTCCGTTGAAATCAATTTCCAATGATTTTCCATGGAAATCTGCCATCGTCTTCAAAGCATAAGACTTTTTCGCAGCCTTTGTATTTTGAAGCATCACCATTCCGTTTTTATCATCAATGTTGGTGATGGCAACGGCAGTATCCTGAAGTTCATCAAAAAATCTTTTCTTCGTTTTTAAATACTCATCAAAAGTTTTATGATAATCTAAATGATCGTGGGTAAGATTCGTAAATCCTGCCACTTTAAAATGCAGACCTTCAATTCTGTTTTGAGAAATTCCATGAGAACTTACTTCCATGAAAGCAAATTCGCAACCTTCTTCAACTGCCTGAGCTAATATTTTATTAATGGTAATAACATCTGGAGTTGTATGCGTTGCCGGAATTATTTTTTCTCCAATTCTGACTTCAACCGTTGAAAGTAAAGCGGAATCATACCCTAAATTTTTAAATACATCAAAAAGTAGAGTAGAAACAGAAGTTTTTCCGTTGGTCCCTGTAACGCCGATTAATTTTAATTTTTCAGAAGGATTTCCATAGAAATTAGAAGCCAAATGACCTAAAGCTTTAGAAGAATCTTTTACTTTAACGTAAGTGATATTTTCATCTAAATTTTCAGGGAACTCTTCACAAACGATTGTTTTTGCTCCCTTTTCAATTGAAGATGCAATAAATGAATGCCCATCCGCAACTGTTCCTCTCATTGCAATGTACAACGAGTTTTCCGTAACCTTTCTGCTGTCGAAAACCAATTCTGAAACCTCACGGGTGTTTTCACCGTGAATTTCTAAAGTTGGTATTCTATTTAATAATTCAATTAATTGCATTTTTTGATGCTTTATATTTTAATTCTGCAGAGACAAATAAATTCTCTGGTTTTTACTAATTGTTGTGCCTTCTAACGGGAATTGTTCTTTAATTCGCCCAACTCCTTTATAATCGACACGATATCCTAAATTTTCCAATTGTGGGATGATATTTTTACCGATCAATCCGACTACACTTGGCATTTGTTTATTGTTAACTGCTATTTTAACATTCGGTTCAACCATTTTATTAAGGTCGACCTTTTTGTTAACAAGCATTTCTTTTTCAACGTTTTGAGGTGTTTTTAAGAAAGTTTTCCCTGCAATTTCTTTAAACACTGGCGCTGAAACCGTTGCTCCGTAAAACCCTTTTGCCGTGTTCGGCTCACTGATCATCACATAGCACGTATATTTCGGATTATCAGCCGGATAGAAGCCTGCAAATGATGCACGGTATTTCATTGGGCCAGGCAGCCAATATTCAAACCTTGCTGTTCCTGTTTTTCCTGCCATTTTTAAATTTGGTGTGAAAATACTTTTCCCTGTTCCTTTTTCTACGGCTTTTGTCAATGCGCTGGTCATCATTTTAATCGCTTTTTCAGAAGCCATTTTATTGACGATAACCTCAGGTTTTGCATTGTACATTATCTTTCCGTCTTTCATGATCTTGTCGATGAATAGGGGTTTTAGCATTTTACCACCGTTCGCAACTCCGTTATAGAAGGTTGTTAATTGTAATAAATTGATGTTTGATGAGTATCCGTAAGCAATTGAAGCCAATGTTGCCGCATTCCATCTTTTATTATCAGGAGTTACAATCTTTGGTTTTGCGATCCCCGGAAGCTCGATGTCCATTTTATCAAATAATTTCCAACGTTTTAAGTGGTCAAGAAAAATTTGAGGCTTCTGTGCGTAATATTTTGTGATAAGCTTCGCTGTTCCAACGTTGCTTGATTTTGCTAACACATCACTGATATCATAAGTTCCGCCACCGTGACCGTCTGAAATTCTTTGTTTTGCGTATACCCAAACTCCGTTTCCTACATTTACAGTTGTATTTTCATCGATAAAACCGTCGTCCATTGCCGCCAACAGTGAAATGGTTTTGAATGTAGAACCCGGTTCGATGTTATCTTTTAAGGCATAATTGTAAGAATCTTCATAATCACCTTCTTCAGTTCTTCTCAAATTAACCATTGCACGAACTTTGCCTGTTTCAACTTCCATCACAATTACGGTTCCGTGTTTTGCTTCAAAATTTACAAGCTGCTTCTCCAAAGCGGAGTGTGCAATATCCTGAATTCTAAGATCTAAAGTCGTATAAACATCTTCTCCGTCAACAGGTTCCTGAACTTTCCAGAAGTCGATTGGTTTCCATTGAGAAGAATTGATTCTCTGTTCTAATCTTTTTCCGTCGCTTCCTGTCAGATATTTTGAAAAAGCACCTTCCAGACCTGCTTTAAGCTCGCCATTATCAATCCCGATAGTTCCGGCACCAATTTCTGAGGTTGCTAATTCTCTTTTATAATTTCTGTCAACGATGAAACCTCCTTTGTTTTTTCCTTTTTTGAAGATTGGGAAATTTCTTATTCTGTCGTATTCGTCAAAATCAAGACCTTTAACTAAAGCGTAATATTGATTTTTCTTTTTCTTCTGTTCGTCGAATTTTTGTCTGAAATCACCTCTCGATTTTCCAAACATTTTGCTTAAAGAATCTGTTAAAGCTCCGATGTTGTTGCTGTAGATCGTGTCTTTCATCGTTTTGAAATCCAGATAGATATCATAACGCATCACGGTTGTTGCAAGAATAGAACCGTCGGAAGCAAATAAATTTCCACGCGCAGCTTTTAGAGTTGCTTCGCGGTAATTTTTGTTAATGTAATCGTCTTTAATTTCCTGAACATTAGTGTTTTGAAGAATAACGATCCTTGTCAAAAACATTACAAACACGCACAAAGCTACCACTGCGAAGAGGTAGCCCCACCTTAAGGTTTTTTTACGTTTGTTGTCGTATTCATTTTGCTTTTGCATCTGTACTATCCAATTTTATTAATAACTTGTGAGGATGGTTTTCCAGTGTCATCAAAGAATCCCGGGCAACTTCTTTTCCCAATTGAGATTCCATTTTTACTTTAATCAGCTTACTTTGTGCGTAAGCGTTTCGAGATTTATATTCTTCTGTTTCTTCTTTTAATGCGTTGACAATTTTAATTTTCTTATTGACGAGATGATTACTGTAAATCATTGCCATCATTAAGATAAACAACAACAGAAAATACTTGTAATGTACTTTGATCTCATCACGGTTCAGGAAATTCCCTTTTATAATATCTATAAAAGTTAATCTCTTCTGAGGACGATTTGTTGTTGTTCTTTTTGTCACTTTATAATCAATTTGCTTTGCAGTGAATTCACTTTGTTCGTCAATTGTCAATTTTAAAAATTCACTATTGACAATTCACTCATTCACTTTTACACTTTAATTCCTGTTCTCATTTTAGCACTTCTGGCTCTTGAGTTTTCTTCAATTTCCTTTTCATCGGGAATAATTGCTTTGCTCTTTACCAATTCAAATGCTTTTTTATAATTTCCGTAGATGTCTCTTTGAGGTTCCCCTTCAAACATTCCGTTTTTCAAAAACCTTTTTACCAAACGGTCTTCCAGAGAGTGATAAGAAATTACGACCAGTCTTCCATCGGGTCTTAAAACATTGTATGCCTGAACAAGCATTTCTTTTAAAACTTCCAATTCCTGGTTTACTTCAATTCTTATCGCCTGAAAAAGCTGTGCATAAAATTTATTGATCTTATGCGGCGGAAGAAAATTGAAAAGCTTTTTCAAGTCTTCCGTTGTATTGATGGTTTTAATTTTTCTGTGGTGAACGATGTCTCTAGCTAATTTTCTGGATTCTCTTAATTCGCCATAGTAATAAAAAATATTCGCCAACTGCTCTTCTTCATAGTCGTTGATCACTCTTTTAGCATCAAGACCCTGCATTACATTCATTCTCATATCCAAAGGAGCATTGCTTCTTGTGGAAAATCCTCTTTCTGCTTCATCAAACTGATGAGAAGATACTCCAAGGTCGGCAAGAACTCCATCAACCTGAGAAACTCCATACATTAATAAGGAGTTTTCTAAGAATCTGAAATTCTGATTGATCAGAGTAAATCTCGGATCATCAATTGTATTTTTAAGAGCGTCTAAATCTTGGTCAAAACCGTACAGCTTCCCTTTATCAGAAAGTCTGCTCAGTATTTCTTTTGAGTGGCCACCGCCGCCAAAAGTACAGTCCACGTATGTTCCGTCTGGATTCGTCACCAAATCATCAACACTTTGCTTCAACAAAACGGGGTTATGATACATGTTTAATTGTGTTTTTTGTCGCTTTTTTAATTTAGCGGTTATTCTTCATCTAAAGAGCCCATTACGTCTTCGGCGAGGCTGGCAAAATCTTCTTCGTTGGTAGAGATCACTTTTTCGTAAGCGTCTTTGTCCCAAATTTCAAATAATTCTCCGGCGCTTGTAATCACAATATCTTTCTGAAGATTTGCGAAATGCGTCAGGTCTTTTGAAATCTGTAATCTACCGGCATTATCCAATTCTACAGTTTTTACTCCTGCCGTAAACATTCTAATGAAATCAGCATTCTTTTTAATGAATCTGTTTAATTTATTAATCTTGCCCATCAATTTATCCCATGCATTCATCGGGTAAACTTCGAGGCAAGTTTGGAACACGGATCTTTTGACTACAAATGCCTTGTCATCAAAGTCTTCCATCTGTTTGATCAGAGAAGAAGGTACTTTTAAACGGCCTTTGTCGTCAATTTTACACTCATATGTTCCAATGAAACTTTTCATTTGGGACAAATTTATATAATAATTTCCAATATTTCCCACTTTTTCCCACTTTTTGACTTAATGTTAATAAGTTTTATTAAAGATTTAATAATGTAGGTTTAAGTTATTGATATGTTGAGCCTTGTGAATTGTATTATTCAGGCCATAATAAAGAGATTTTCAAAAAAAGAGTTAAAAAGAGCTTTATTATATTATTTTTATTTTAAATTAGGCATATCAAAATATTTTTGAGGTTTAATTTGTATTTTTGCAAGGCTTTATTAAGGCGTTTTATGATATTTAGTACAAAAAAAGAAAAGAAATATACCTTTGTAGAGGCGGGAGAAGGACATCCATTAGTGCTATTGCACGGTTTAATGGGTGGTTTGAGCAATTTCGATAAGATGGTGAATTTTTTTTCAGAGAGAGGATTTAAGGTCTATGTACCTCAATTGCCTATCTACGATTTGCCGGTGCTTAATACTAATCTTACCACATTAGCAAAATATATTATAAAGTTTATAGAGAGTCATATTGAAGAACCTGTAACCATTGTTGGAAACTCAATGGGAGGTCACATTGGGCTTATACTAACTTTGGCAAGACCGGATCTGGTCAATAATCTGGTTTTAACCGGGAGTTCAGGATTATATGAAAGAACATTCGGAGACAGTTTTCCAAGAAAAAATGACAAATCCTATATAAGGAAGAAAACTGAAGAGGTTTTTTATGACCCTGCTGTGGCAACTGAAGATCTTGTAGACGAGGTTTTTGGGGTGGTGAATGACAGAATGAAGGGAATAAAAACCGTAATGCTTGCAAGAAGCGCCATCAAACACAATATGTTGCATGATCTTCCTAAGATTTTAACCCCGACTTGTTTGATCTGGGGGAAACAGGACAATGTAACACCTCCTGAGGTTGCGATCGACATGAATAAATTTATTCCGAATTCGGATCTTTTCTGGATTGATAAATGCGGCCACGCAGCAATGATGGAAAAACCGGATGAGTTCAATGAGATTCTCTACAGTTGGTTAAAAGATAAAGTTTAAAAAAATAGATTAAACCATTAAGAGCTTTTCTTAATGGTTTAATTTTCTAAAAAATATTCGAGAAATGGTTATTAAAACAGCAGAGTTTGTAAAGAGTAGCGGAAAATGGCAGGAATGTCCGGAACCGACGATCCCAGAATATGCTTTTATAGGAAGATCAAATGTTGGGAAATCTTCATTGATCAATGCGATGATGAACAGGAAAGATTTGGCTAAAACTTCCGGAACTCCAGGGAAAACTCAGCTTATTAATCATTTTATCGTCAATGAAAACTGGTATCTTACCGATTTACCGGGGTATGGTTATGCAAAGGTCTCAAAGGTTTTGAGAAGGGATTTTGAGAAACTGATCAACAATTATATTCTGAACAGAAAAAATCTTGTGAATCTTTTTGTTTTGATTGATTCAAGACACAGCCCTCAAAAAATAGATCTTGAGTTTATTGAATGGTGCGGGGAAAGCGGTGTTCCGTTTTCAATTGTTTTCACTAAAGTTGATAAGCTGAAACCCAATATCGCCATAAAAAATGTAGAAGACTATAAGGCTGAGCTTTATAAGACATGGGAAGATCTTCCCGAGTTATATGTAACTTCTGCTGAGAAGAAAGAAGGATGCGATGAAATCCTGGACTTCATACAAACAACCAACGACTTTTTAAATAATAATAACGTTAATTTCGATGAGTAATATTATCTGGAAAATTAAAACATTTGAAGAGTTTACAGTTCCTGAGTTATATGCAGTTTTGAAAGCTCGTATCGATGTTTTTGTGATCGAGCAAAATTGTCCTTATCCTGATCTGGATAATTACGATCAAAAAGCAATTCATATTTGGGCAGAGGAAGATGGTGATGTATTGGCGTATTGTCGCGTTTTCGATAAAGGAATTAAATATGATGAAACTTCTTTAGGCAGAGTTTTAACAACAGAAAAAGCAAGAGGAAAAAGCTTAGGAAAACTGTTGATAAAATATGCTGTTGAAACGATAGAAAACCGTTTTCATACTTCTGAGATCAGAATTTCTGCACAGGATTATCTATTGAAGTTCTACGGAGAATTTGGTTTTGTAGATACCGGGAAAAAATATTTGGAAGATGACATTCCGCACACGGAAATGATCAGAAAATAAAGAAAAGCGAAGAAATTACTCTTCGCTTTTTTTGATAATTAAATATATGGAGTGTTTTTTTATTTTCCTGAAATGGCTTTTAAAATAATAGGTTCAAGATTAGACGGCAGATCTGCTGATTTTATCTGATAGTTTTTAATCTTCATTTCTTTGAACCAGCTTTCCCAGTATTCTTTGATGACACCCTCTTCAAAAGGATTCCCTTTTTCGGGATTGATTCCTAAGACAACGACTTCTAGATTACTCAAATTATCATTAGCTTTCACAAAACCCAGCTTATTTTTTTCAATCGTATTTTTAAAATCAGAAGTTGTAAGATTGTTTGATTTTATCAATTTTGAAGTTAAATAGGATGTCTTTTTTTCCTCTTCAAACTTAGTGTTTTGGTGATACATATATCCGTCAGTCAAAATAAAAAGAATATTTCTGTGATCATCTTTGATGCAATAGTCTTTAACTTTATTTTTGAAAAATTCCCAAATATCCGAGCCAACATATTTCCCATCTTTAATAGCAGATTGATAGATATTTGAGGGCAATTCAGAATATTTTTTTTCAACAGAGCTGAAATAATCTTTACCAGTATTTTTATCAAAAGAGATTTTAAGTTCTCTTGTAAATTCATTCATTTTAGGATCAGAGGGTTCCGGATTAAAGAAAACCTGCATCTGATCATTAAATGTGATGATTCTTTTTGTTTTAATATGATTCAAAAAACCTTTTTCTATGGCTTTAATGTATTCCGTATCTCTTTGGAAATATTCCATTGTAGGATTAGGATGAGTTTGAGGATCAATCCTGTCTGATAAATCAATTAAAATGCTGACATTGATGTTGTTCGGATCAGGAGTAATTGAATCTGCTTTAATGGGATCTATTTTTTCAGGTTCTTTTTTACAACAAGAAACCAAAGATATGATCAATAATAAATAAAATATTTTTTTCATTAGAAGAGATTTATAGTGCAGATAAATAAACAAGATTTTGATTGTCCGAATTGGCCCCAACGTTTTCCAGATTGGTAGTATAGGTTTCAATACAGCTGTCGATCATGGTTTGTTTCTCGGTTCTTGAAACTGCTATTTTTTCGCCAATAAATGTCACCCAGCCCTGAACATATTCGGAAGCATACAATTTGTAATCTTTTGTTGGAATGATCACTCCGTCAATGATATTTTGAAGTTCTTCAATTCTTCCTCGTGTTTTTATAACAAGTTCTTTTGTGCTTCCGATGTTTGCGAGGATCTCTTCAATTTCTTTTTTAAGAACATTGATTTTTTCTAAAAGAAAAAGAACGTTTTTCTGCCTGATTTCCTGTTCGTTTTTGATCTTATCTTTTTCTCTGTGTTCCTTCATTACAAAGTCGAACACCAATCCCCAAATAATATAAACGATGAATCCTGCGAAAATAATTCCCCAAAACTGGTTTTTAGTAAAGGCAATTTTAAGGTCGAATGGGGGAGATTCAAAAGTTTTGTTTAGCTCATATAATTTAGATTCGATTTCATAGGCTAAAATGGCATCAAAAATAAATGTTACAACAAATAATACTCCTAGTTTGACATAATTTACCCAGCTTTTATTTTCACTAAACATATGGATCAGAAATCCTAATCCTAAGAATACAAATGGGATGAGTGTAACAAATGCGCCTTCAATTAAACCTTCATTCCATGCTTTATTAAGAGCTTGCGCATCCAAAACACTTTGTATAACAGTAATTTTGGCATCAAAACTTTTAAAAAAAGCTGAGTAAGAAGTCGAAATATAAAATGTAAGCAGATACAATGTTATAGGAACTAAAAGAATTGCGCCGATCCAAAACTTGGTAGAAGCTCCCTTCGTTGCTTTTACATTATGTTTTTCCGGATTCCTCGGGAGATCAAGAATTTCAGCTTTTAACATTTCAATCGTATTTTGATGATTTTCAATGTCTGTGTTTTTGTTTTTTAATTGTTCTTCCTTGGTCTCCAATGAAACAGTCAGGGCTTTGATCTCAGTTTCCCTGTTTTTTTGCTCGTTGACGTAGGATTCTTTGAGTTTCTGCTGTTTTTCAACCATTTCTTTTTCCTCATTCTGGAATTTTGAATAAACGGCATCAAGACAAATAGATAATGTGGTATGATTTCCGTTATTTCTGGAGCTGTCTCTGTAACCTCCTTCATGGTAGGTGCGTTTTCTACTTTCTTCGGGAGATTCTTCGTTGGAGTCGATCTCCGCTTTAGGAGATTCTTCTTTCGGAGTTTCAATCGGAATTGACTTTAATTTAAATAAGTTTTTTATACTTGTGGTATCCATAGTGTGTTAGTTTTTTAATTCATATAAAATATCTGTTTTGTTCTTGCCGATTTTTACAGCTTCGATGAGATAATCGACGATCGCTTTTACGTTTTCATCTAAAAAACCGAACATTATAACATATTTTTCCATTGCAGAATATTCATTTGGAGAAACAATGCCGTCTGCCCAGATCATCACCGTGAGATCGTACAGATAATCTACTTTTTCTTCAATAGTTTGAGGAACGAGAGACTTAATATTGATGGGATTTAATAGTATTTCGTCCAGATTTTTAGATGAAATACCTCTTTCTTCTGCACATTTATAAAGCATCTTCAGTTCTAAGGCGCTGAAATCATCATCACAAATCGCCATTTGATAAAGTCGTAGAAAATGAGCTTTAAGATTTTCCGTAATTTGAATATTTTCCATGGTTGGCTTAGTCTTCTTTTGGTTTTTTAGGATTAATAATGATGTCTCGAGGGTATGCTCTCGGTTGTTTGAAGTGTGTTGAAGTTTCTTCTGTATTTTCTTCTTCCTCCTTTTTTTCTTCCGGTTTTTGGGCAAAGGCAATCAGTAAAAACAAAATTCCTGTAATGGTGTCGACAGGGATCCATAAGCTTTTTCTGTATAGATAAACGGGAAAAATGGGGTTGAAAATGATAAGTATGATGATGAATATTGTACTCCAGTTATATTGTTTATTGCTTAAAAAATTATAAATAATAATGAGTGCTCCAACGGAAACCAACACTCTGAGAAAAGTATAATATTCTATAGGAAGTCTGAAAATACCAACGAAACAACTTATAGCACAGAATATAAGGAAGGGTTTCACTGTATTCTTTCTTTAGCTTTGATCTGTTCTTCGTACCAATATTTCTGTGTGCTGAAATCCAATGGCCAATCTCTTTGAGCTTGTTTTTTTATTGAATTGTCATCTATTGTTTCCATATAATCATATGCCTCAATTTCTTCATTAATCCAATACTCTTGAGTGGAATAATCATTTGGCCAATCTTTTTTAGCTTTTTCTTTTAGTTTAGCAATTACAGCATCTTTTTTAGGATCTGTTTTTACTTCTATTTCTTGAGGATGAATATCAGAAGCTTCCTGAGCTTCTATACCTGTATAAGATGGAGTTTTATTTTTTTTATCATCCATACTGCCGAAAGCAATGAGGATGAAAAATAAAAATAAACCGGCTGAAATTATGTGTTTAAAGTTTTTCATAGTTTTTAATGTTTAAATTTTTTTTTGTTATATAAAGAGAGGGAATTATCCCAATTAAATAAAAACCAACATCAATGACATCAAAAGTTCCCGGAATAATTTTAAAAAGTTGGAAAAATTCTGATAAAATTGCGGCTAATGGAATATCTCCAAATCTCTAATGAGAGTGTGGTGTAAGAAAATATCCAAAGTCCATCTGGAAGACTATAAACAAGCCAAGGTGGAAAAGAATAAATATTTCTTAAATTCTGTATGATATTAATTTCATTAGAAATACTTAAATATTTAAACCAACGGAACATTATAAGACTTTCAGGTCTGAAAATAATATAAATAAATCCACCCAATATTACTGGAAGAAATAAAATAATTATTCTTAAGTTTCGAATCATTATTTCACATCTTTATAATAAACATATCCTGTTTTTCCGGATTTCTGGATCTTTATTTTATACCAGGGTGCTTGCGTTGAAAGCTGAATTAATTTTGAATTTTTGGAAACTTTCTCTATTATTTTAGAGGTAAGAGAAGGTTTTTCATATACATTGGTGACTGAAATTCCTGCGATATATCTGCCAGAATTGATATTTATTTCATTAACAAAAACTGACGGAGCTTTGTTTGATCTTCCTTTTTTTGAAATGTAAGAATCTGATTCTCTTGATTTTTTAGCTTTACTTTTCTTCGGGGATGATCGATGTGAAGATGATTTATTTTCGGAAGATCCACCTCCACAGACTCCGCAGGTTCCGCCACCACTGCAATGTCCGCAACGAGAACAGTTTGAGCAAGCTGTGCAATAGGCAGAACCTGTGCATCTTCCGCCATGGTCTGCATCTGGAGTTTTTGAGAATGAGAAAGAATCAGAAACAAATGCGCCGATGCAGATTATTACTATAGAAATGAAAGTTTTCATGGTTTTTAGTTTTAAGAATAATTTTCTAATGTTTTATGAAGCTCTGATTTGTAATTGTAAATTTCATCAAGGTTATTGAGTAAAACTTTTTCTCCTGCTTCTTTGCCATTGTGAAATGTTTCCAGATATTTATTTGCGGTATTAAAATGGAATCTACATAGAGGTTTTCTATTATTGTCGTCCAATAAAACGCCGAAATAAGACAGGGTATCTCTATGCGCAATCCTTTCAGAAGGTATTTTCTCTCTTAAAATAGCTTTTACAATTTGGAAAGCTTCCAATTCCTCTTCAGTTGTAACGATCTTGGAATCATTGTTTTCGTCAATAGGCTGAGAGCTTTTTGCAGTATCATCTTGTTTTTCAATTTGTTCGTTAATGCTTAAAGCCGATTTAAGTCTGAAACTGATTGATTCATTGATAGATGTGGTTAGGGCTTTCTTCGTATATTCTTTAAAAGAAACCATTCTGTTGGCGGTCATTGGCTTCTCAAAAAACCTGCTTACTAAAAGTTTTACCAATTCGTCAGATGGTGTTTCAATTTCTTTTTCAAATTCTTTTCTGATGGCTTTGATATATTTTAATGCCTCTGCAGAATCTAAAATACTTTCAAGATTGTAGTCTTTTTTAGTAAAACTTTCAAGAATTTTAATCGAACTGTCTTTCAGATCTTCAATATTAATAGAGAAAAAAGGCTTTTCATCCATAATATTTGGCTTTTCCAAATCAGTATAAAAGTTGTAAACAATACCGTTCGTAAGTACACCAAACCTTGTTTTTGAAACATGATAATAACGGTGAAGCTGTGAATTATGTGCATCGGCACTTTCTTTCCAGTGTTTGCATTCAATTATGAAAATCGGGTTGTCATTATGCTTAATCACGTAGTCTACTTTCTCTCCCTTTTTCGTCCCGATATCACAAATATGCTCCGGAATAACTTCGGTTGGATTGAAAATATCATAACCTAGAATCTGTATAAAAGGCATGACGAATGCATTTTTCGTAGCTTCCTCGGTGCTTATCTGATCTTTTAAGCCGACTACTTTCTGATGTAATTGTTCAAGTTTAATTTTAAGATCCATAGTGTTGGTTTTTAAAGAGTTTCATCAATGGTTTCGGAGGTTGGAGCATTGTTTTTAAGAGAAGCAATTCCGCTTTCCATAGACGATTTTGAACTGTAATATTGGCTTTTACCAATAATTTCTCCGTTTCTTGCCTTTAAGACAAAGTAATCTTTATCATTCACCGCAACTCTTCGGTCATATCTTGCATCATCTTGTGAATTAATTTTTACAGATTCTATTCCCTTTTGACACGATGCTTTTTGAACATAACCTTCGCTGGTTAAAATAATTTCGCCATTTCCGGCTTTAAGATTAAATTGATACTCGCTGTTTTTTCTTTTTGTGATAACAAATTTCCCCATGATTAATTTTTTTTTCCCGATTAATTAAATGTTTTGAAATTTCTTCTTCATTAAGAATTTGATTTCCAGGTAAAATGATTTGATACTTTCTTGTTATTGGATTTTCAATAAGATGGGCTCCGGATCTGCAATTTTGAAATCTATATTTGAATGCTTTTAATCCTGGAATAAAACCTTCATTTATTGTTTTTTCGTAAACATATTTAGAGCAACTTATTCTGAAAATACATTTCCTCCTTTTTTGTGCAGGAATAATGATCCAATAAGTTCTAATTAATAGAATCAGTATATGTTTCATTTTCTTCTTTTGTAAAGACAGCCATTTGATATGATGTCATATAACCTTTTTGGGTTTCAGTACCAAAACAACCTTTAATGGGTTGAACATAAGTAGAAACACTTTCTAATCTTACATAATTCCAGCCTTGATCGGTCTGAACTTTTATTAAATTTTCTAATTGTTGAGCAATATTGCTCGAACTCATATTTTGCTGGTTTGCAGTTGCAACAAACGGGATTACTTTATATTCCATAATTGTTTTTGTTTAACACTCCAAAAGTAGGTCACTAATAAAAACGAGCATTACGGCTTCCCGTAAAACGCAAAAAAACCTTCCAAAAAAATTGAAAGGTTTGATGAAATATGTTTTAGAAATCTCGTTAAATAATCCCTAAGTCCTTACAAAAAGCAACCAATTGCTCATTGCTGGTAACTTCGAGGGCTTCTTTTAGGCTGTTTAATCTTTTTTCAACACTGCTTAAACTATTCGGTTTGATGTCGTTGTTTTGAAGATACACAGGGATGTTTTTTTGTAAAACGCCTTGAGAAAGAAGAGAGACTAGAGTAATGTCATAAGCAGAAAACTCATAATTATTCAGTTTTTTTACCTCTTGTTTAAGGTCTAATGACAAGTAATTTTCATTAACGTAAACGGAAGCAATAGCCTTTTTTAATTCTTTTGAATCATTTCTAGCCTTACGGACATAGCCGTTGATTTTAGATTCTGTGAAAAGAGAATCAATAATTCCCGATCTGTGTTCGGCGGAAAAAACGATCACTTTTAACGAAGGCTGAATTTCGCGCAGCTGCTGTACCAGTTCTATTCCGTCTTTAATGTTTTGCTGACGATGATCTTCCTCATAATAAAGGTCGGTGATGAGCAGATCATAAGTGTCATTTTCGCGGACAGATTTTTGAACTTTGGCTAAAGCATCATCACAATACGAGACGTAATCAACAGTCGGAACATTCAGTTCTTCAAGCGTTTTTTGTACAGAAATACTGATGCTTTCGTGGTCTTCGGATATTAAAATTTTTTTGAACATTGTTTTCTTTTTTTAAATAGGAAATGAAATGGTGATCTTCAGTCCTTTTTCGATTTCGGTATCAAAAATAATTTCTCCGCGGACATTCTCAATACGGGAAACCGTACTCGTGAGCCCATTTTTATAAATTAATTCTCCAGAGATGCCTACACCATTGTCTGTGTAATGAATTGTGATAAAATTATTTATTCTTTCAAACTTTAATACAACTCTGTCTGCCTGACTGTGTTTTTTCATATTAACCAAAAGCTCTCTAATGATCTGATAAACTTCTTCCTGACCAGATGATTTCAGATCTTTCCAAATGGTCTCATCATTTCCGGCAACATAGGTATTTACTGTTTCATTTTTAAAGGTGGCGATAAGCTTAGATATTTTCTTGCCGAAATCTTCCTCATCTTCTTTTAAATCTATTTTTTCATAAGAAATGTCTCTTGATTTTTCATAAACGAATTCCAGCTCATCCAGCATTTCATTTTTATCAATATTTTCCTGATTTTCAATTTTGGTTATTACCTGATAAATACCATTGGCAACCACATCGTGTACTTTTTTTGAGAGTTTGAGTTGGTTGTTTTTTATTTTTAATTCGTTTTCTTGTTTTAATCTTTTTTGCCTTCTTCGATACCAAACTATAATGATTATTAATGCTAAAGCTAGTAACGCTACGAGAAAATATTGTTTTAATATTTGATTTTGATTTTGAGCATTTTCGGTTTTAAGTTTTTCTGAATCAAACCTGATAAGAGCAAATTGGTTTTTTGAATTATTCCGAGCTGTTTGTAAGCTGTCACTAAGTGATTGATATACTTTAAAATAGTATAAGCGTTTATCAGCATCTAAATTAATTAACTTTTTTAAAGCTTCTGCCTGATCATCGGCACTTTTATTAAGTTTAGACAGTTCAAGCATTTTCTTAGAATGAAATAATGCTTTTTCGGAATTTTTATTCATGAAGAAATCTGCAAGATGAGAATGACTTGAGTTTTGTCCCCATAGATCATTTTGAGATTCTCTTATCTGTAATGCTTTTAAAAGCTCTTTTTCGGGGTTATAAAATGGATTTGATTGCCATTTAGTCGTCGCAAGATTTGTTATTACTGTTGAATAAGTCTTCGGATTTTTAGCTTCTTTTAATATTTCTTCATAAATTTTTATTGCCGGATTATATTTTTTTTGTTCTTTGTATGCGTTACCAATATTATTAAGGGCAATTAATTTATAAGGTGTATCATCTGTAAACTTGATTGCCTCATAATAGAATCTTATTGCATTTTTATAATCTTTCAGATTGTTACTAGCTATTCCTAAATTGTTATAATTTGAACATATATCAGCAAATTGTTGTTTGTCATTTTCGTCAAAAAATTTAGATGCTTCAATTGAAATTGATTGCCCTCCATAATAATCTCCTTTATCGGTTGATATTATAGCCATATTAACAAGACATTTTCCTGCTTTTGCATTATTATTTTTTTCTACAAAAATATCTTTTGCCTTGTCAAAGTAAACATAAGCACTATCCTTGTTTTTTTTCTCTAAAAACTCAAAAGCTTTATCGTAGAAAATATTAGTATCACTATCAATTTTTTTATTGCAATTGAACAGATTAATTAATAGAAATATGGAGAATAACTTTTTCATGGTATTAGTTTTCGAGTGCAAAATAATAAAAAAGAGCAGATTAATATAATCTGCCCTTTTCATTTTTTAAGGATTAGTAAAAGGAGGAGGTAATTGTCCTGTATTTCCTCCTACTGGCCCTCCGTCTTCTCCGGTTCCTGTAATCGGATCAGTCGTTCCGTTTTGCACAGTTACGGGATTTCCGTTGTTATCGTTACACGTTGTCGTATTTGCACTATTGTTGGAGAACGCTAAACCTAATAGCATTAAAATAAAGTTAATCATGTTCTTATTATAATTTAGAACAAAGATATAAAAAGGAGAAATTGCTTCCTCCTTTTATTTAACTATTTTTTAGGTGGGATTTGTATTGTATCTCCTCCCGTGTCACCTTCTAAACATCCAGGATCTAAACTACTTCCCGGATTAGAACTTTGCACAGTTACGGGATTTCCGTTGTTATCGTTACACGTTGTCGTATTTG
Source organism: Chryseobacterium limigenitum (assembly GCF_900114875.1). Taxonomy (GTDB): domain Bacteria; phylum Bacteroidota; class Bacteroidia; order Flavobacteriales; family Weeksellaceae; genus Chryseobacterium; species Chryseobacterium limigenitum. Next base: position 155,096 of record NZ_FPKW01000005.1, on the reverse strand, counting down.
CGTTGGTATGTGAGAATGCTAAACCTAATAGCATTAATATAAACTGGATCATGTTTTCAAAAAATTTGTTGTTAAAGCATTCGTGTTCTTCCCTGCGAAACAGATCGCAGATAGTTTTACACGTTTAAAATTTCGAAGCGCTTCTTAAATTTTTTGGGAAGTGAACCTTCAAAAACGGAGGAGAAACATCTGCTTCCCAACCCGGAGTTTTCCTCCGTTTTATCTGGTGATTTTGAAATCAGTTTTGTACATTTGTTTTTTGTAATGTTTTGTTTCTCACTGATTTCTATGGCAAATTAACGACGAATGGTAAGGCGAGTGTTAGAAAGTTTTTGGAAAGTTTTTGGAAAGTTTTTTTCGGTGAGGTGTACGGGAAACCGTAATAGATTTAGCTCAAAACTCATTAATTTTCGCAATAATATCCATGATTATGTCAAAATTTTTATCTGAAAAAAAGAAGTTAATAGAAGATGTATATGAAAAAGCATCAAGCCAAACCACAGAAACATCCTTTAATGGGATTATATTGCATCTTGAACAGGTTTTAAATGATGAGTTTGAAGGTTTGAGCTATAAGTCTTTTGAGAATTATTATAAAGCTTTGGTAGAAAATGATGAAGATTACAATATTAAAACTTCTATTTTAGATAATCTGAGTAGATATTTAGGATATGATACATTCAAAGATTATTGTTCTGAATGGAGAACTGTAGAATACTCAATTCAACAAGCAATTTCTAAAATTGTAATAACTATTATTAATAAACCAATTCTTACAATGCCCGAATTCATGAAGAAAAACGGGATGGGAATTATGGAAATGGCTTTGGTGATCTGTCTTGTCACCGGAAGTGTTGTTTTTTCGCATCCAAAGAATAAAACGTATGGTTTTGCCGGAATGTCACCATCAATGGAATGTATGTATTGGGATGGAAGCGAATATAAACTGGTAGATTGCAATGATAAGAATCCTAAATTTGATAAGAAAATTCCTATGGATGAAGATAATTTACAGTTTTTTAAAAGAATTTTGCGAAAAGATACATTGACCTATAAAAATGCAGTTGGAAAGACATGGTATTCGAAGTATAACGGTGAAGTAGAGTTTTTTACGAAAGACGGAACAGATCCCGACACGGGGAGGGAACTGAGAAAATCAACCGCTCTTATGTTGCAAAAATATGCTTTTCAGCAATCAGATTCCATAGAAGTAGAATGATAAATTTTGGACATAAAAAAACCACAAAAGCATTGTAAACTCTTGTGGTTAAAAATAAATTTTAATTAATTTTTATTCTGCATTCAACATTCCCAGTTCTCCGAAATGTTTTTTGAATTTCTGAATTTTAGGACCTACAACTGCGCTACAGTAAGGCTGAGTAGGATTTTCATTATAATATCCTTGGTGATACTGTTCTGCTGACCAGAATTTCTCGAATTTTGTGACTTCTGTAACATAGGTTCCTGACCATCTTCCTGACGCTTCAGAAGTTTTGATAGCTTCTTCGGCTTTTACTTTTTCAGTATCATCTTTATAATAAATTACAGAGCGGTATTGCGTTCCGATATCATTTCCCTGTCTGTTTAATTGAGTAGGATCGTGAAGGAAGAAAAATACATCCATTAATTGCTCATAAGAGATTATTTTCGGATCATAAGTGATCTGTACAACTTCTGCATGACCGGTTTCTCCTGTGCAGACTTCTTCATACGTCGGATTATCTTTATGACCTCCGGAATATCCTGAGATTGCAGATTCAACTCCTTTCAGCATATTGAAACAGCTTTCCACGCACCAGAAACATCCGCCTCCGAAAGTAATTGTTTCTAAATTATTGTTATCCATTTTAGGTTGATTATTGTATTAAAAAAACTAATCAAAAGTAAGAAAAAGTTTTTCATTTTATATTGAAAAGAGGGTTTTAAACACAAATTGCACTAATAGATTTCACAAATAATCACGAGAAAAATATAACATAAACATTCACGTAATTTGGAAAATCAGAGGTAGGTTTTTAAACGCAAAGCTTAATCTTTACAATGTTTTTACTTTAGGGAGCAAAGAAGAATCAACAAGTTGATTGGATTAAGCACAGGTCCAAGCTTCGCGCAGCAAATTTATTTGCCTTTCCTTTCTAGAATTAAAAGTTTAAATAATTAAATCTTTACGTTTAAACTTTAAACACTAGTTACGCAAATGCTTTTCACAAACAAACACAAACCAAATAAAACGCAAACATCTGTGCAAATCTATGAGATCTGCGGGAAAAACGAAACAAAAAAAGCACCCTCAAAAAGGATGCTCAATTATATTTAATATGTTTTTCAATTATTTTTCCCAAACCAAAGCACTTGCTCCTAAAATAGCTGCATCTGCTTCGTCCAGTTCACTGAAAACCAATTTTACTTTATTTCTAAAAATCGGAAGAAGGTTTCTTTCCATATGAAGCTTAGCGGGTTTCAGAATAAAATCTCCGGCTTTAATTACTCCTCCAAATAAAAGAATAGCTTCCGGGGAAGAGAACATCACAAAATTTGCCAATGCTTCCCCTAACTTCTGACCTGTATATCTGAAAACCTCAATAGAAATGGGATCTCCTTTCAAAGCACATTCGTGTACCGTTTTTGAGTTGATTGATTCTTCAGGAAACTGACTCAACATAGATTCCGGGAATTCGGCTCTCATCTTTTTTGCTGTAATTGCGATTCCTGTTGCAGAGGCGTATGCTTCCAGACTTCCTTCAGATCCTGTACTCCAGTGTTTTCTTCCACCTGGTTTTACAATCGTGTGTCCAAGTTCACCTGCGAATCCATCATGTCCGTAGATCAATTTACCACTTGAAACAATTCCGCTTCCTACGCCTGTTCCCAATGTGATCATAATGAAATCTTTCATTCCGCGAGCTGCTCCGAAAAGCATTTCGCCAAAAGCGGCTGCATTAGCATCATTAGTTATTGTAGTAGGTAAACCGAACTTTTCAGTCATTAATTTACCAAACGGGATCACGCCTTTCCATGGTAAATTGGGAGCCTGCTCTATTGTTCCGGTATAGTAATTTCCGTTGGGAGCGCCTACACCAATTCCGTCAAAGTTTTTTTCTTTTCCGTAGCTATCAATCAGCGGATGCACTTTTTCGTACAATGCGTCTATGAATTCTTCAACTGTCGCGTATGCATCAGTGCTTAGATTGCCTTTTTCAAGAACTTCACCTCTGTGGTTTACAACACCGAATTTGGTAGTTGTACCTCCAATATCAATTCCTAGGGCAACGTGTTTTGATAAATCTATTAATGACATTTCTATTCTTATAAATTCTAAAGGGTTAAAAATATAAAAAAGATTGTATTAATGAATTATTAACTCAACATTTATTGCAATTTTTTTTTAAGCAGTTTTTACCGTTTTCTTTTTTCTTCTTCCCCACCAAACAAGGAAGCCAGTAACTGGTAATGAGGCACATATCAAACTTACAACGAAGGCAATGATCTTTGTAGGTAACCCTAAAATAGATCCAACGTGAATGTCATAATTGGCTCCAACCGTTTTTTCTCCAAAATTTTTGTCTTTCATGTCGTGAGTATGAAGCAGTTCACCTGAATTTTCATCAAAAATAAGACTGCTGCTTTTATGATAAGAGTAAGATAAATGTTTTACATAAACCTCGAAATTAGGGTGTTCGTGATCATCCATGTGCGGATGCCCAAGGTCAAGTGCAAAACCATAAGAATCAGGATATTTGGCTTTAACGGCATTACTGATCTTGTCTAATGTGGTTTCTGTTCTCAACTCTATCGGAGCTTTTGTTTTGATATGGGAGAAATCCGGATATTTTGTTTCTCCTCCTGAGAAAATCACATAGATAGCTGCCTGAACGACAAAAAATGCGTAAAATAATCCTGTAATTGAGAAGATTAAAGCAAAAATTGATGCATAAAACCCTAAGATATTATGAAGGTCATAGTTCTTTCTTTTCCAGCTTTTGATATTCTTCCATTTAAATGAAAAACGTTGCTTTCTGGCAGCTTTGTTTTTAGGCCACCATAAAACGATTCCTGATATAAGCATGATGACGAAGATGATAACAGGGATTCCCACGACATATGTTCCCCAATCCTGCTTTAACAAATAACTCCAGTGGATCATTTTTACAATCTGGAAGAATCCGTTTTTTTCGTCGTAAGTTCTTAGAACTTTTCCGTCATAAGGATTGACGTAAGCAACTTTATAGATAGGAAATTCATCAAAATAATTCCACGCATCGGTATTATGCTCGTACCAATAGAATTGATAGGACATCTTTTTGTCGATAGGAATATTTACCCAGTGAATTGGATATTTTTCTTTAACCTGAGCATCCACCGATTTTTCTAATACACGGATCGGAAGAATCTGCTTTTGATCGATATTTTTTTCGTTGTGATAGATGACATCTTTTCTGGTAATATTCTCAACTTCATCTTTAAAAACATATAATGCACCGGTAATGGAGATAATGAAGATCAAAAACCCAATACCTAAACCCAACCACAAATGCAGTTTTCCTGTCCATTTTTTAAATATATTTGGCTTCTTTTTGTGGTGTTTCTTCTTCATAATTTCTTAAAGTTCGGCAAAGACAAGACTTTATTTTTATTTAGAATACTTATAATTAGTGGGCTTTTAATGGAAATTTTCTTAATGTTTAAGTTTTAAACTTAATTAAAATTTATACTCAACCATGAACATCCCTCTCATTCCTAACGAGTTGGTGAAATCAGCATCTCTTGCTCCCCACCATGCAATTGCAGGCTGATAGTTTTTGTTGAAAAGGTTTTCGATACCTAAAGAAACTTTCCAGTTTTGGTTCACTTCATAGCTTGATTTTAGGTTGAAAACAGTGTAATCAGGAACCTTTCCTTCTCCGTAGGCATATAAACCTTTGGCATTAGGCTCGAATCTGTTCTGTGCAAAAGCATGTAACATATCAAGGCCAACAGATAAAGATTGTATTGGTCTTACCTGAACATAGGCTAAAACTTTTGGTGCAGAAATTCTGCTGTTGTTGATTTTAGCTGAATAATCTCCGTCATCTTTTATAGAGGTAATTCCTTCCATCCAACTGTAGCTTCCTCCAAAATTAATCCATTTGGTAGGTGTGAAATGTAAAAATCCTTCCACACCATACACCACTTCGGGTGATCTTTGAATCGTTAACGCTCTGTCCGGACTTTGAATAAATGTAGCGCCCAGTTTTGAAGTACTCACATAAGAAGTGATTTCATAATTGATCCATTTTGAGATCTGTCCTGTAGCCCCAAATTCATAGTTGTTGACAATGATTGGCTTTGTTTCAAGATTTTGGATCGTTCCCTCTGTTGAGGTTCTTAAAATTCTTCCCAATTCGTTGATCGAGTAGGCCTGAGAAAAGCTTCCGAATAAATTGATATAATTTTCGATATTGTAACGGACTCCGACGTTTCCAACTAAGGCATTGTATTTTAGATCTCCGCCTGTTACAAAAATGCTTTTGGTGAAAGTTCCGTCACTTTTAACGGTAGAAAGTGTGTTGAAGTCACCAACTTTTACGGCAATGTTTTCATATCGCAAACCTCCTTTTATCGTTAATTTTTTCATTAAATCAACTTTAACCAAAAGGAAAGGCGCGATGTTGGTCATGTTCATGTCAGGAGTCCAGTAGCGGCCGTCTTCCAGTTTTTGAACGGTTTGATCATTCAACACATCTAAACCATAGATCATTTCACCCTGAGAATTTTTAGCATTCCATAATTGGGTGTCGAAATTGGCTCTTGCTCCTGTTTTTTTTGAAATAACATTCGATTGTCCGCCATTCAGGAAAGTATCGCTGTATCCGTAAACGGTTCTGAAATCCTGTAAGTAAAGGTTTACGTTTAATGAAGTTCCTTTCCACAGGTTTTTATTGTCATAGCTTACTTTGAAATTGTGGTTTCTTGGTGTTCCCTGCGGAGTTGTTTCCAGATTTTTTCCTTCTCCTTCTCCGATGGTTGGGATAACTCCGTATTTTCCTGTTTTTAAACCTAAATTTAAGTCAGATTTTGAAGCATAACCGATGTAGGAAGCTTCAATTCTTTGATTATCATTGATGGAATAACCTAATTTCAACATTCCGTTGTAATTGTTCATTTTGGCTGTGCTGTAGGTCGGGCTCAGATTTACGCCATCTGCGTCTTTCATATACCCTGTTTTTTCATAAGCCAATGAAACTACATAATCAAACTTACTGATCTTTCCTGATAAAAGCTGACTTGCTCTGTAGCCTAATGTTCCTCCATATTGCTGACCGGTAATTCCAAACTGTGAAATTCCCGAGATTTTCTTGTCGGATTTGCTTCTTCTTGTGATATAATTGATAATTCCTCCGTCGGCGCCATTTCCGTAGATGGATGAAGCTCCTTTGATCACCTCAATTCTTTCAATCACAGAAGGATCAATAGATCTTAAATCTCTTGCACCGTTTCGAAGCGGAGTAGACTGTGGAATACCGTCAATTAAAACCAAAACCTGACGCCCACGAAGGGTTTGCCCTGTATTGGAGGTTTGTCCTGAGCTTGTTGCCAAACTCGGAACGGTATATTGTAAAATGCTTGTAATATCTGAATTAACAGTCAATTGTGACTGAACCTGTTTCTCTCCAACGATAGTTATTGAGCTCGGTATTTCTTTAATGTTTTCTCTTTTTCTGGATGCCGTTAAAACAACCTCATCCATATCTTTTGTATTGATGCTGTCTTTTACCTGTCCAAATGCTGAAATGGTAGCTAAACAAGCTACAGATAGCGTTAATTTTCTCATTATAGTGTCTTAATTCCTTTTTTCTTTTGTTTTCCAAGCCATACTAAAAACCCTGTAACAGGCAATGATGTGCAGATAAGTCCTGCGATAAACCAGATAATTTTCCCAAACAGTCCAAAGTATGATCCTGTGTGAATGTCATAGTTGGCGTTGGCGTATTTTTCTGCGTTGCTTAAGTTTTGATGAGGTTTATTGGCTAATAATTTCCCTGAATATTTATCAAAAACCAATTGATTTCTGATGGCAAATTTTCCGTCTTCACCATACACGGAAACCGGAATGTTTTTTAATTCTTTTCCTTTTTTATTTTTTCCGTTTAATGGAATTCTGAAACTTGATGAGGTTGAGTATAATTTTCTTGTTTCCTCTGCAGTAAGATCGAAAACTGCATTGTTTTTTGCTAAAAGCGAGTCGGGAGATTTTATTTCTTTCTCTTTTGGAAGCTCAATGGAGCCGGATAATGCAAAATTGAATGTGTTTTTTATCCAAGGATAGGCAAAGTAAATTCCTGATAAACTTAGTATTAAAGCAATAAACGAAGCATAAAACCCTAAGATATTGTGAAGGTCATAGTTCTTACGTTTCCAGGTTTTTACGTTTTTCCAATCGAAAGAGAAACGTCTTTTTCTCGTTTTTTTGTTCTGCGGCCACCAAAGAATAATTCCTGTGATCAGCATGATGATGAATAAAACGACGGGAATTCCGATTACATATTTCCCCCAATCTGAATTTAACAGTAAGCTCCAATGGATGGCCTTTAAAATAGGGAAGAGGTCATACTTTTCATTATAAATCCCAAGAATCTGACCTGTGTATTGGTTTACGTAGATTAATTTGTTGACTTTTACTTCATCAAAATAATTCCATGCCTTTTTATCCTTTTCGTAATAAAGAAATTCATAAGATTTGTTTTTATCTAAAGGAATTTCAACCGAACTGATCGGATATTTTTCATTGATCTCCAAAGCAACTTTTTCACGAAGAACCTCAATTGACAAAGGTTGTTGAGAAATTGTCTCAGCTTTTACAAAAATGTCATCTTTTCTAAGCTGACTCTGAATTTCTTCTTTAAAAATATACATCGTTCCCGTCAAAGAAACAATGAACACAATAAGCCCAACGGACAAACCAAACCACAAATGCAGTTTGGCAGACCATTTCTTTGTTGAAGAAACCTTCTTCTTATGATGATGTTTTTTCTTCATATCAAAAAGTTAACCTTTTGAGGGGCTAATTTTTGTTTATTTAAAATTTGTATCCTATTGAAAGTCTCCAGTTTCTAGGAGCGTTGTAGATCCAGGCGTATGAACCGTCATCGTTTCTGTATCCACTATATAATTTTCTGTTTAGAACATTGTTTAAAATTAGATTGACATCGAATTTTTTAGCGGTATAAGAAATTCCAAAGTTCGTATCAAAGTAATCTTCAAGAGTCTGATCCTGCTTTGCTGAAGTTCCAAACCAAGATTGTCTTCCTCCCTGATATTGATATCCTGCAGAAATTCCAAATCCATTTAACATACCATTTTCAAATCTGTAGCTTAACCATGTATTTTGCACATTTTTAGCATTTCCCGGAGATTGTTGACCGATTCTTGCAGCATCATTGTCTTTTACCGTTTTTGCGTCTGTATAAGCATAGTTGATGACAACATTTAATCCTTTTACAATCTCTCCTTTAATATCAGCTTCAAAACCTCTTGCTCTTTGTTCTCCGGTTGCTACAGAAAATCCTGAAGTTGAATGTACTGGGTCAGCTGTAAAGATATTTTGTCTTGTGATCTCATAAATAGCAAAAGTTGAATTCCATTTACCGCCAAACCAATCTTTTTTAATCCCAACCTCTAAGTTCTGACCTTTGAAAGGAGTAGTAAGAGGTTCTCCTTTAGGATTAGTATCAGAATATTGTATTGCAGATTGTGGAACAAATGTTTTATCAAAAACTCCGTATGCCGAGAAATTTTCATTGAAAGAATAACTTACCCCAACTCTAGGTGTAAATTCTCCAGCAGTATCAGGTTTAACTTCACCTAGATTAGGATAGCCTGCATATGTTTTACCACTTGTATATCTTCCGGCTAATGTAAGACGCAGTTTATTATCGAACATTTCTATTTGATCCTGAGCGTAATAAGAAGTGTATTTTACTCCCTGGTCATTATAGAAAGGCGCTGCAGTGCTTAATGTGTAGAAACTATCAGCAGGAAGAGTAGACGGATCTACGCCATATTGAGGATTGTGAATATTAATTGGATAAATTGCAGTCTCTACTCCGTCTGCAATTTTTGAATATCCTGAAAAATCTGCGTTGTATTTTCTGTCTCCGTAATCAAAACCGGCAATTACTTTGTGAACAATATTTCCTGTTTTTAAGCTACCTCTTACATACGTTTGGAAAATGTGATTTTTCCCAACAGCCTGCCAGTTGCTTAATGTTCTGTTGAATATGTTGCTGTTATTTGTATCAAAACTTCCCCACCAAGAACCACCGTCGTAGTTCATATCCATGTAGGCATATTGGGTACTCCAAGTCCAGTCTTTGAATAATTTTTGATCTAATGTCAGGAATAAACTTTGATCTTTCACTTCAGTTTCCTTGAAGTTTTTGTCATTAAAGTTGGTATGAACATTTAATGATGCATATCCGTCCTTAGACATTAAATAGGCTCCTGGCTGAGAAAAGTTTAAGAACTGATAATTATATTGAGCCGTTAATGTCGTAGTTTTTGTTGGTCTGAAAGTTAAGGATGGAGCAACAATTATCTTTTTTGTTTTGTCATTTTCTACCCAAGACCCATTTGTGCTACCCATTAAGTTTAAACGGTAATCCAGCACTCCATTTTTTACAATGACGCCGTCTAGATCTGCTTCACCTCTGAAAAGATTATAACTTCCTGTTGTAAATCTTACAGAATTCTGAAATTTCCCTGTAGGTTTTTTAGTTACAATGTTATAGAAACCAGCCGGATCTCCCATTGAACCCATAAAACCTGCCGGACCTTTTACAAATTCTATTCTGTCGATAATTGAAGCATCAGGATTGATCGGACCCCAAGTTGAAGAAACGTTCATCCCGTTCATATAAGTTGCAATACTTGCTCCTCTCATGAATACGTTAGAATATACGTTATCCCAGTGTTCTACTTTTCTGGCTCCACTTACGTTTCTTACAATTCCTTCAGACATATTTAATGTAATCTGATCTGCTAATACTTGCGAACTGATTGATTGTACGTTCTGTGGAAGCTCCATAATTGGAGTCTGTAATCTTAAAGAACCTGAAACTTCATTCAGTTTATATTTTTGATAGTATTTTCCGTTGACTACAACTTCTTCAATATCTTTCGATTTTGTAGAATCCTTTTCCTGCGCATAAGTCAGCATTGAACTCAACAATGAGGCACAGATCAGTACATTTTTCATGAAAGTCTAATTTTCTGCAAATATATTGTTTTTAATTATTCTAAATAAATTATAAGATTGATATTTATCATACCTATATTATCCACTAAATAACAAAAAACCGCTCCAAGCAGTGCTGGAGCGGTTTTTATTCTATAATTAATTATTTCTTAAGCAGGAATTTCTCCTTTGTATAAGAATGAAATAATTTCTTTATTTAATTTATCAATCATTTCGCTGAATAAGTGGAAAGATTCTTGTTTGTAAATTACAAGCGGATCTTTTTGCTCATAAACAGCTCCCTGAGAAGATTTTCTTAGATCATCCATCTCACGAAGGTGAAGCTTCCAGTTTTCATCGATAATTGATAAAGTGATATTCTTTTCAAAATCGTTGATCAGACTTTCACATTGAGTATCATGAGCTTCTTTAAGATCAGCTACGATAGTCATTGTTTTGTGTCCGTCTGTGAAAGGAACCTGGATCATTTTAAACATTGAACCCTGATTTTGATACACATTCTCAATAATAGGGAATGATTTCTCTTTCAATAAGTTCAGTTTCATATTGTAATCTTCCTGAGCAGCTTTGAATAAGATATTCGTTAATTCAGGAACTTGTTTGTTGCCAAAATCACTTTCAGAAACAGGAGAAGCCATTGTGAAATGTTTGATTACTTCAAATTCAAAATCTTTATAACTTCCGTTTGCTTTTCCTTTCGTCACGATAGAATTAGCAACATCGAAAATCATGTTGGTGATATCGTATTTCAAGTGATCCCCGAATAAAGCGTTCTTTCTTCTTTTGTAGATTACGTCACGTTGTTTGTTCATTACGTCATCATACTCAAGAAGTCTCTTTCTTGTTCCGAAGTTATTTTCTTCTACTTTTTTCTGCGCTCTTTCGATAGATTTACTGATCATTGAATGCTGAATAACTTCACCATCTTTATGACCCATTCTGTCCATCATTTTAGCAATTCTTTCAGAACCGAACAGACGCATTAAGTTATCTTCAAGAGATACATAGAACTGAGAACTTCCCGGATCTCCCTGACGTCCCGCTCTACCTCTTAACTGTCTGTCAACACGTCTAGAATCGTGTCTTTCAGTACCGATAATGGCTAAACCTCCGGCTTCTTTTACTTCTTTCGTAAGTTTGATATCCGTACCACGACCTGCCATGTTGGTTGCAATCGTTACAACTCCAGGCTGTCCTGCTCCTGCAACGATTTCTGCTTCCTTCTTATGAAGTTTCGCGTTCAATACCTGGTGCGGGATTTTTCTTAACTGAAGGGCTTTTGAAAGCAACTGAGAAATTTCAACAGACGTTGTACCAACCAATACAGGTCTTCTTGCTGCTGTTAATTTTTCAATCTCTTCAATTACCGCGTTATATTTTTCTCTGTTAGTTTTGAAAACTAAATCCTGTTTGTCGTCTCTTAAAATAGAACGGTTTGTAGGAATTACCACAACATCTAATTTGTAGATTTCCCAAAGTTCTCCTGCTTCAGTTTCAGCAGTACCCGTCATTCCCGTAAGTTTGTTGTACATACGGAAGTAGTTTTGAAGCGTTACAGTTGCAAAAGTTTGCGTTGCAGCTTCAATTTTTACGTTTTCTTTAGCTTCAATCGCCTGGTGCAGACCGTCTGAATAACGACGTCCTTCCATGATACGACCTGTTTGCTCGTCAACGATTTTTACTTCACCGTCAATTACTACATACTCATCATCTTTTTCGAATAATGTATATGCTTTCAATAACTGACTCATTGTGTGTACACGCTCAGATTTTTCAGCAAAATCAGAGAATAGTTTTTCTTTAGCTTCGAATTCTTCTTCTTTCGTTAAATTTTTAGCTTCAACTTCAGCAATTTCAGTTCCGATATCCGGAAGAACGAAGAAGTTTTGATCGGAATTTCCTTGAGACATGTATTCAACACCTTTGTCTGTAAGGTCAACCTGATTGTTTTTCTCCTCGATCACGAAATAAAGATCTTTATCCACGATCGGCATATCACGGTTGTTATCCTGCATGTACTGAGCTTCTACTTTTTGAAGCAATGCTCTGTTTCCGCTTTCAGATAAGAACTTGATTAGCTGTCTGTTTTTAGGCAAACCTCTGTAAGACTGAAGTAATTTAAATCCTCCCTCCTTAGTATTTCCTGCAGCGATTAATTTTTTAGCTTCATTAAAAATTGCAGAAACGGTTTTCTTTTGAACTTCAACGATTCTGTCGATAGAAGGTTTAAGAACATCAAATTCCTGTCTGTCTCCCTGAGGAACCGGACCAGAAATGATCAATGGCGTTCTTGCGTCATCTACCAAAACAGAGTCAACCTCATCCACGATAGCAAAGTTTAATTCTCTTTGTACCAATTCTGAAGGTGAAGTTACCATGTTATCTCTCAAATAATCGAAACCGAATTCGTTATTTGTTCCATAAGTAATGTCTGAATTGTATGCTTTTCTTCTTCCGTCTGAGTTCGGCTGATGATTATCGATACAATCGATGCTCATTCCGTGGAACTGATATAATGGCCCCATCCAGGCGGAGTCTCTTTTTGCAAGATAATCATTCACCGTTACAACGTGAACCCCTCTTTCAGGAAGTGCATTTAAGTAAATAGGTAATGTTCCTACCAAAGTTTTACCCTCACCGGTTGCCATTTCGGCAATTTTACCGCTGTGAAGAATAACCCCTCCGATAAACTGAACATCATAGTGGACCATATCCCAGACTACAGGAGTTCCGGCTGCATCCCATGAGCTTTTCCAAACGGCTTGATCTCCCTGGATTTCAACGAAATCTTTAGTTGCAGCAAGTTCTCTGTCCATTTGAGTGGCAGCTACACGGATCTCTCCGTTTTCTGCCCATCTTCTTGCTGTTTCTTTTACTAATGCAAAAGCTTCAGGAAGAATCTGGCTAAGAACTTTCTCCTCGATTTCGTATGAATCTTTTTTGAGAGACTCAATTTGTGAGAAAAGAGCTTCTTTTTCATCAACATTGGTCGAATTTTTTATCTGCTCTTTAATCTGTTCTATCTGCGCTGTGATGTTACTTGTTGCTGTTTTTATTTTATTTTTAAATTCAGCAGTTTTCTCTCTTAAGCCATCATCAGACAATTGCTGAATATTTGGTTCAACAGCTTTGATTTTTGTTACAACTTTTTTTACTTCCTTTAGGTCCTGCGCTTTCTTGTCTCCCAAAAACCCTTTAAGAACTTTGTTTAAAAAACTCATAAATTTTTACTTTATGCCTAAAGCGATATGCTTTAAGCGTTTTACTAAATACGCTTACTGCGCAAAAATTGATATTATAAAAAGGGAAATAAGCTTTAAGCCTATTGCCTAAAGCTCATGCCTTATTTAATATTCGTCTTCGTTCCAAAGATAATCTTCGTCCGTAGGATAGTCCGGCCAGATCTCGTCGATGGCTTCATACATTTCTCCTTCGTCTTCAATAGCCTGAAGGTTTTCCGTTACTTCCATTGGTGCACCAGTTCTGATTGCATAATCAATAAGCTCAGCCTTTGTCATTGGCCAAGGTGCGTCACTTAGATATGAGGCTAATTCTAATGTCCAGTACATAATATTCTATTTTTTTTGCAAAAGTATAAAATTAGCTTATATTATACGCTTTTTTATACTTGATTTTCAATTCTTTTTATTAATTTTTTACTCATTGCACGTCACAGACTGTATTACAGCTATGTCAGCAACTTGTTCGATGTCATTTTCTCAAAAACCATTCCACAAATTTTTTTATGCCATTTTGGAAGTCTGTGGTTGGTTTATAATCGATTAATGTCTTCGCTTTTCCTATATCAGCATTGGTTTTTTGTACATCTCCGGGCTGCATTGGCAGAATTTTTTTGATGGCAGTTTTTCCGAGAGCCCGTTCAATTGTGGAAAGCATTTCAGTAAGATTAATTACCTGACTTTCCCCAAGATTGATGATCTCGTATACTTTTGAATGAGTTTCTAAATAGCCGATGGATTTAGTAATTCCGTCAATAATATCATCAACGTAAGTGTAATCTCTTGCTGTATTTCCATCGCCGTAGAAAGGGATTTCCTGGTCTTCAGAAATCAACTTTGTGAATTTATGTATGGCAAGATCGGGTCTTTGTCTGGGGCCGTAAACCGTAAAGAACCTTAACTGGATCATGTCAATATGATATAATTGATGATAAACATGACCTAAAATTTCTCCGCATTTTTTTGTTGCAGCATATGGTGAAATAGGATTGTCTACATTGTCTGTCTCTGCAAATGGAATTTTTTCATTATTACCATAAACGCTTGATGAAGAGGCACAAACGAATTTTTTAATATTGAATTCTTTACACAGTTCCCAAAGATTCATTGTGCCACGAACATTCACTTCTTCATATTCCAAAGGTCTTTCAATAGAAGGGCGAACTCCGGCAAGTGCGGCCAGATGAATGATCAGATCAATCTTATGATTTTTAAATATTTCTTCAAGACTGTTTTTATCCCGAATGTCCTGATAATATAAAATGTAATTATTTGATTTTGAAAGAGAAATTAAATTTTTAATATCAGTTTCTTTATCAGAAAAGGTAAATTCAGAATTTTTATTAATTGATTCTAAAGTATTTTTAATTTTTATCTGATAATTGTAGAAATTATCAAAATTGTCAATGTTTATGACAGAATGTCCTTCTTTCAATAATTTTTCAACCAAATGAGAACCAATAAATCCGCTTCCTCCTGTTACAAGATATATCATCAATGTTTTTTTATGAGTACAAAAATATAAATTTCCTTTGGGAAAAATATAATCATTAAATTTACTTAAAATAGTAATATAAAATTAATATGCAGTTTCAAGGGCAAATTTTAAAGATGACGAGTTACGATGCTCAGCCAATTCAGTATTATCTTAACCTTTCGGGTGATCTTATTCACATGAACGAATTGTTTGGAAAAGAATTGACGATAAAGCATACAGGGTTCCAATGTGTGAATTGTGGAAAAAATAAGCCTGTTTACAGAATGGGATTTTGCAAAAGCTGTTTTTTTGAAAGCCCTTATGCCAGTGATACAATCATTCGTCCGGAGCTTTCTACGGCACATCTTGGCGTTGGAGAACGTGATTTGGAAGTGGAAAAGCAAATTCAGCTTCAACCGCACACGGTATATTTGGCGTACACTGGAGATGTAAAAGTGGGGGTTACAAGGAGTTCGCAAATTCCTACAAGATGGATCGATCAGGGAGCAACTTTTGCTTTGCCGATTGCCAGAACAGAAAATCGTTACGAGGCTGGAATGATAGAAGTTGCTTTAAAAGATCATTTGCCGGATAAAACAAATTGGAGAAAAATGCTTCAGGATGATTTTGAAGGAGAAATAGATCTGGCTGATTTTCAACAAAAAATAAAGGAATGTTTTCCTGAAGATTTCCAAAAATTCTACAGCGAAGGTGAAAATGTGTGGAAATTTGATTATCCTTTTGAAAAACCTGAAAAAGTAACGTCATTCACTTTAGACAAAAAGCCTGAGTTTACAGGGAAATTACTTGGAATTAAAGGACAGTATTTAAGCTTCGAAGGCGGAGATTTTATTAATGTAAGAGGGCATGAAGGGTATGTTATAGAATTGGATGTTAAAAATTAGGCATATATTTAGATAGGGTTAAATTAAATCGTAAATATGAAAAAATGGGTTAAAAAGTTACTAATTGGCTTCGGGGTTTTGATGGTGATTTTCTTGCTGGGAAACTTCGGCTTAAATTTCTGGCTTAAAACCCAACTTCCTAATTTTATTAAAAAGAATACTGATTATAAAGTTTCCTATAAAACTTTAGATGTAGATCTCGGTACAGGAAATATCCTTTCAACCGGAATTACAGTAAACAGTAAAAACCCTCAAAATACCAATGTTATAGGTCTTCAGGGGACAATTGATACGTTAAAGATCAATCGTTTTGGAATTTACGATGCCATTTTTAATAAGCAAATAAGTTCATCCGATTTGTTGTTAGGAAGCCCTAATTTGAATATAATTCTCGCAAAACCGGCAAGTAAAAAAGGCGGCAAAAAAAAGAATCCGGTATTGTTTGAAAATATCAGGATTAATAACGGGACTATTAATGTTTTCAGAGATACAAAGCAAAAATTTTTATCTGTTCAAAAGCTTGATCTGTTTGTTGAAAATTTACAGATGACAGAAGAATCTGTAGAAAATAAATTACCTGTTGTTTTTGACAAATATCAAATCAAGGGAGAGAATTTTTTCTTCCGTCCGGATAATGTTTATGCTTTAAAAATCAGTAAAATAACTACAACGAATGGGCAGGTTTCTATTGAAAGATTTAGACTGATTCCGTTGTTGACGATTAATCAGCTTAAAAGATTTTATCCAAAAAAAGCGAAACTTTTTCAGTTTGATATTCAAAAAATGAATTTCAAGGATATTGTTTTAAAAAGCAATGTTGTTTCTCTTGCGAATGCTGATTTTCAGGATCCTAAACTTTTAGTTTATACGACCAATGCAGCTCCTGTTAAAGCCGTGAAACCTCTTAATTTTGAGCTTAATCTTGAAGGTTTAAAATTAAATAATGCGACCGTAAATGTTGTAAAACCTGATGGAAGCAATCTTTTATCTGCAAAAAACCTTAATTTAAATGTCAGTCAATTAAAGTTTAACAAGGATACAAGAGAAGAGGTAATTCCTGTCGGTTACAAGAGTTTTCAGTTCTCCGGAAAGGATATTTTATACTCAAATCATCAGAATTATGTTGTCGGAAGTATTGCCTTGAATCCTAAAAGCGGGGAGTTAAGAAATATTACCGTCACTCCAAATACATCAGATCCGGGGAGGCGATCGATGACTTTAAAAGCAAATCTTGCCGCGTTTAATATCAATAAGTTAGAATTTATAAATAAAAAATTAAATCTTGATATAAAAGACGTTCTGGTTGATAATGTAAACGGAATTATCAGCGCTGGAGAAAATAATATGAAAAAAGCGCCGAAAGAGAATAAAGTAAACTCAATTCTTATCCGGAAATTTTCCTTTAAAAATTCTAATATCACTTACGACAAAGGAAATGAGCCACTTATTTTTAATGACCTGAATGCAACGATCAACGATATTGAAATTAAGTCTAAACCCAATAATCAAGGGCATACTTTTAAAGCAAAAGATTATTTTCTGACGACCAAGAATTTTGCCTACAAAACAAGGTTCTACAACATGAGTGTAGGACTTTTAAAATTAAATAAAAACAAAGTCCAGATCAGTAATTTCGCGATGAAGCCTCTCATTTCGAGAGCTCAGTTTATCAAAATGATACCTGTTGAAAGAGATTTGTATGATTTGAAGGCAAACCAAATAACAGCCGAAGGAAATTGGGACTTATTTTCACAAAATAAATTCATTAATGCTTCAAATGTTGTGATTCAATCTGCGGATGCCAATATTTTCAGAAGTAAAATCCCGAATGATGATCCGAAAGAAAAACCTTTGTATTCCAGACTGTTGCGTTCTATTAAGATTCCGCTTTACGTTAATAATTTAGATCTGAAAAATTCCATTTTAGTATATGAAGAAGATACCCCGGAAAGTGCCGGGCCAGGAAAATTAACATTCGCTAATTTTAATATGAATGTTAAAAATTTAAACTCAGCCAAAACAAAAGGAAAACCCACCAAAGTTGATATTAAAATCAACTGCTCGTTTATGAATCTTGCTCCGCTGTCTGTCAATTGGGGGTTTGATGTTGCTAATCAGAGCGATGTTTTCACGATTTCGGGCAGAGCTGCCAATCTTCCTGCTAATGGAATTAATCCGTTTATCAAACCGTATCTTCATGTGATGGCGACTCAAGGAACAATTCAGGAAATGCTTTTTAATTTTAAAGGAAATCCGAAAGGGTTGAACGGAACTTTTAATTTGAAACATAAAGACTTGAAAATCGCGGTTTTAAATAAAGATAACCAGCAGAAAAAAGGAATTTTAACAGCAATTGCCAATCTTGTTGTGCGTTCAGATTCCGGAAATCTTCCTCAGTCTGTAGATGTGAAAGATGTTGAAAGAGATCCTACAAAATCGTTCTTTAATCTCTTCTGGAAAGGGATTGAACAGGGTTTGAAGAAAACTTTGATAGGAATAAACGTTGATAAAACAGAAAAGAAAGTGAAAAATGCAGTCGCTTCTGTAAAGGAAATGAAAAAATCTGTCAAAGAATTAAAACAGGAAATAAAAGGCTCCGGAACTAAAAAAGAAGAGTCAAAACCCGCTGAAGAGAAGAAGGAAAAGAAAGGATTTCTAAAGAATGTCTTTAAGAAAAAAGAAAAACCCGAAACAGAATAATTTCGGGTTGTATATATTTAAAAATTAAATTCCTCGCTTTCCTGAACCGGAATATCTCTCAAAAATTCATCAAACTTCTCTCCGGTATAATTGCTGTCTGCTCCGTAAGAATCTATAATCATTCCTCGGTTTCCGGCAGCGTCTTTTAAAACGTATAAAACGGCATTGTCGTCAGGATTGCTGTCGCCCTCAAAACGGTATGTCTTTAAGATGGTTAAATCGGCAGGTTGATAGTTTTGTTCAGAATTATCAAGCTTCATTTCACAACTGTCATTCATCCTGAATTCACGGTGTATGCCTCTCTCAGAAAGCTTTGTCATCACTTGGCTTAAAGTCGTCATTTGATCCATGTTGTCTGCGTTTTCCATAATACTATTTTTCTTTGTTAGTACAATAATTAAACCATTAATTTACGAAAAGAGGAAGACTGAGGAATTATATTTTGCTTAAAAAAGAAGTGTAATGTTAACAAAATTTATAATTGAAAAAAATAAAATAGGTACACTTTTTGCAATATCGTCATTAATAAATCGGACAAAATATGAAAAAAGAAGTCGGAGTTTTACTAGCAGGAGGTGTTGGGCTTTTGGCAGTATTAAGTTTTATAGGGATAAAAAAAGTATTAGATAAAAAAAATAAAAAATACAGTGATTCTTACTCAGACCATCACAGACACTTTGATGCTAAAGATCATGAGGATGAGTATCACGGAGTAGAATTTTACGCATTGAAGTAGTAAAAATATATAAATTATGTTTTTGATATCCAACGCTTTTTTAAGTGTTGGTTTTTTTTGTGGAAAACTTTAGTGTTAAAACTAATTTTTTTAAAGCCATTCCATTTTACATTTACATCAGAAATGCAGAACGAAAATATCATAAAAGGTCAGGGTGCTCAGCGAAATGTTATCAACCGTTTCGACCGATACACCTATGAACCTGATGATGAAGATTTTGAATCTGTAAAAACAACGTTTACGGAAATTTTCCCGAAAACAATTGTAAATCAGGTAAAAAGCGAAGATTTACCGATGGAATATTCAATGAATCCTTACCAAGGCTGTGAGCATGGATGTTCCTATTGTTTCGCCAGACCAACTCATGAATATTGGGGATACAGTGCCGGAATTGATTTTGAAAGAAAAATCATGGTCAAGAAAAATGCACCGGAATTATTGGAGAAATTCTTCCAGAAAAGAGGCTATCAAGCTGCTCCAATTTTACTTTCAGGAAATACAGATTGTTATCAGCCTGCAGAACGACAATTTGAGATCACGAGAAAGCTACTGCAAGTTTGTCTTGATTACAGACATCCTGTCAATATTCTGACAAAAAATGCGATGGTTCTGAGAGATTTGGATATTCTGAAACCGCTTGCGGAGCAGAATTTGGTTTCCGTTTCTTTAAGTATTCCTACAATTAATGAAGATTTGCGAAGAAAGATGGAGCCGAGAACGAGTTCTTCCAAAAATAAATTAAAAGCTATTGAAGTTTTATCTGAAAATAAAATTCCTGTGCATGTGATGGTTGCGCCAATCATTCCGGGACTGAACAGTGATGAACCTTTGAATATTTTAAAATCAATTTCAGAAGCAGGCGCTCAAAGTTTCGGGTATACTTTGGTGAGATTGAATGATACGGTTGAACCTGTTTTTGTGAAATGGATCGAAACTCAGTTTCCGGACAGAGCGCAGAAAGTTTTAAACTTAATTCGTTCCATGCGAGGCGGGAAATTAGGCGAAAAAAGATATTTCGACCGACAAAGAGGTGATGGAAATATTGCTGAAATGATTCATAATACTTTTAAAATAGGAAGAAAGAAGTTTTTTGATGGCAAAGAATTTCCAAAATTGACAACCGCTAATTTCACAGGAGCAAAAGATCAGCAATTGAGATTGTTTGACTGATTTTTTTATCCCACAGATCATATAAATGGTTGTTTTTTTTAACGAAAATATTTAATTAATCAATTTTCAGTTTAGAAAGGCAAAGGCAAATAAAATTTGCTTCGCGAAGCTTGAATGATAGCTTCTTCAAATCAACTTGTTGATTCATCTTTGCTCCTTAAATATGTATATTAGGAAATAAGACTTTGCGTTTAAAATTTATAAATTCTTATTTGAGAAACAGAAAACCGCTCCAAAAGGAACGGTTTTCTTATAAATGTTTTTGAATTTCAATTACATCGAATCATCCGGACATGTAAATTTATCACTACACGTTGCGCAAATGACAACTCCATTGCAGTAATACATACAAAATTCAGGTTCCGGAAGTTTAATTCCTCCTGCTCCGGAAATACTTTTTAATTGGCCTTTACTTAGTTTTTTTAAATTTTTCATATTGTTTTAATTAAAAATTTGATAGTAAAGTAAAGATAATTAAAAAAATATATATCAAATTGGGTTTTAAATTATTTTTTTATTAAACCTAATTCAATTAATCTTTCATGTAAAAATTCTCCTGCTGTTGTATCTTCATATAACTTAGGATGGTTTTCGTCAACACAGTTTTCAAGAGCATTCAATGACATTCCGCTTACGGGATGCATAAAGAAAGGGATTGAATATCTTGAAGTTCCCCACAATTCTCTTGGCGGGTTGACCACCCTGTGAATCGTAGATTTCAACTTGTTGTTGGTATGTCTTGATAACATATCTCCAACGTTGATTACTAATTCATCCGGTTCAGCAATCGCATCGATCCAATCACCGTTGTGGTTTTGAACTTGAAGTCCTTTTCCTTGAGATCCCATCAAAAGAGTAATCAGGTTGATGTCTCCGTGAGCAGCTGCTCTTACCGCATCATCAGGCTCCTGAGTGATTGGCGGATAGTGAATTGGTCTTAAAATAGAATTTCCTTCTGCGATCTTGTCGTCAAAATAAAACTCATCAAGATCAAGATACAATGCCAATGCCTGCAAAACAGATTTACCAGTTTTCTCAAGCATTTGGTAAGTTTCTTTACCTACTTCATTGAATTTTGGAAGTTCGTCAACGATCACATTGTCAGGGTACTCTTTTTTGTATTTTGAATCATCAGACACGTATTGTCCGAAATGCCAAAACTCTTTCAAGTCTCCTTTTTTGAAACCTTTTGCAGTTTCTTTACCGAATCCGACATAGCCTCTCTGGCCACCGATTCCTGGAATTTCATACTTTTGCTTCGTTTCTGTGGGAAGTTCAAAAAAGTTTTTTACTTCTCCGTACAGATCCTCTACTAATTGGTCATTAAGGAAGTGTCCTTTTAGGGCTACAAAACCAATTTCTTCGTAAGCTTTTCCGATTTCATTTACAAATTTCTGTTTGCGTTCCGGGTTACCCGAAAGGAAATCACGCAGGTCTACACTAGGTATTTTATCCATTTTTAGAAATTTAACGTGGTGCAAAATTACATCTTTTTTGAATTAAATTTTTTTAGAATTAAGGATTTATAAGTTAAATTTGTAATATGAAAAAATATTCTTCTAAGAGAAGTATCCAAATACTTGCGCATCTTCTTCAGCAGTACGGAATTTTAGATATTGTTATTTCACCGGGATCCAGAAATGCTCCGTTAGCGATTCATTTTTCGGAAGTGGATGGCTTTAATTGTTTCAGTATTGTGGATGAAAGAAGTGCGGCTTTTGTAGGAATTGGGATGGCGAAAAGCGAAAAAAGACCTGTTGCCATTACTTGTACAAGCGGTTCTGCGGTGGCTAATTATTATCCTGCCGTTACAGAAGCGTTTTATCAGAATGTTCCTCTTTTGATTTTAAGCGCAGACAGACCAACGGATTATGTTGATATTTTTGACGGACAGACGATTAGGCAGAATAATATTTTTCATCAGCATTCTTACGGCGATTTCCAACTCTTAGAAGATAGTAAGGATGATGCCGAAGAAATTAATTTTGACATTATTAAAAAAGCAATCGAGCTTTGTTTTGAAAAACAAGGTCCGGTTCACATTAATATTCCGTTGGAAGAGCCTTTGTATGAATTGGTTTCTGAGCTTCCGACTTTTCCTACGGTTGAAAAAACAATTAAGCAGAAAGAATACGAAATTCCTTCCAACTTAGTGGCAGATTGGAATACTTCACAAAGAATTCTTCTTTTGGTGGGAACAAGAGATTATAGCCCTGAATTGGAAAATCAACTTTCTCAATTGGTTAAAAATCATTCTGTTGTGGTTTTAAGTGAAGTGAATTCTAATTTGCATCACGAAAAATTTTTCAAACATATTGATCGATATATTTTTAATTTTACAGAAGAAGATTACAAAACGTATGCTCCGGATCTGTTAATAACGATCGGGCAGAATGTTGTTTCCAAAAAAGTAAAACAGTTTTTAAGAAGTGCCCGCCCAAAACAGCATTGGCATCTGGATGAAGTTTGGCAGCCGGATACCTATTTTTCTTTGACTGAAAAAATAGAAACTAAACCCGAAATTTTCTTTTCTAAATTATTGAAATTCATTAATCTGGAACCTAAACCGTACTTTAATCTTTGGGATGTTTTAAGAGATAAAAAAGATGCAAAACACGATAAATTTCTAAATATGGTGGAGTTCTCTGATTTTTATTTCTTTAATAAAGCTTCCCAAACAGTTCCTGAGAATTATAATATTCATGTCAGCAACAGTTCGGCAATCAGATATGCTCAGCTTTTTGACTTTGGAAAGAGAAAAATCTATTGCAACAGAGGAACAAGCGGAATCGACGGTTCTACTTCTACAGCGATGGGATTTGCCATTAAAAATGCCAATCCAACCTTATTGATTACGGGAGATTTAAGTTTCTTCTATGACATCAACGGGCTTTGGAATCAATATATTCCGCCTTTTGTAAGAATTATGATCTTCAATAACGGAGAGGGAAATATCTTTAAAATTATTCCCGGGCCTGGAAATGCCAACCCGAATACTTTAGACGAATTTATCGCTACAAAGCACAAGAAAAACGCTGAACATCTTGCCAGGCATTTCGGGTTTTCTTACACAAGAGTAGAAGATGAGCCGACGCTTGACAGAGTTTTAGATAATTTCTTCAAGCCGGACGCACAACCTAAAATACTGGAAGTGAATACTCACGGTAAAAATAGTGCTGATGTTTTAAAGGCTTATTTTAATTTCATGAAAGAAAATTAAAGATCCAAATATTCTTCATTACCCGGTAGATTGATAATTCGGTCTATTGGGTAAATGAACATATCATCAAAATCATTCATTGCGTTAATCAATTGAAAATGTGAGAACTGCTTTATGTTTTGTAAAGTAATCTCAGTTTCCTTAATTTTTTTCTGCTTCAAAAGATTTTGTCTTTGAACGCCATTCAAAAGATAAGTTGTGGGAGTGAACCAATCTTTCCCTTTTTGAAATAAAAGATTAGAAAATGAGGTATCTGTGATATGATTATTTTTTACAATAATGATTTCCTCAGCTTTGGATTTCATTTTCATTTTTTCCAGCTCTTTTCGGTCTTCAAACTTGAAAGAATAATCGAAACTGTTGTTTTCAACTAATTGAAAATCTTGTATTTCAGGAATTGCGTAAGGAATCATTTGGGTACGGATCTTTTTGTCCAGATCATAAGAGATTCTTAGTTTGTACATTCCGTCTTCATCATGTTCCAGATGTTTAAAAATTTTAGCCAAATCAATTGAGCCTTCTTTCCCGAAATGGGCAAAGGTTTGATTAACACGCTTTTGGTGAAGATCTAACAAGAAAACTTCCTGATCTTCTACTTTAATACTTTCAATGAATTGGGACATAGATTTTATTTTTCATTTCCTGATACTCGTCTTCTAATTTACTCATGTGTGTTATTCCGCCGCCGCTTTTAAAATAAAGCTGATCTCCTTCCTTCTCAATAAACCGGATCATCACGCAACTGTCGAGATTTTCACCATCAAACCAACCGCAAACTCCCGTGTAGTAACCTCTGTCATATCCTTCGGCTTCGAGGGTAATTTCCAGTGTTTTTGGCTTTGGTGCTCCTAAAATAGATCCTGCAGGAAGTAATTTTTTCATGATACTTCCTATTTTTCCATCAAATTCAGGCTTTAAATTCCCTGAAATCTCTGAACTCATGGCATACAAATTTTTTTGCTGAGTTTTGATGAAATCAATGTGTTGAAATTTATCAACTTTCACATCGTCTGCAACCATGCTGAGATCATTTCGAAGCAAATCAACAACGGTATAATGCTCGGCTTTTTCTTTTTTATCGTTCTTAAGGATTTCTGCTGCATTTTCTAAAGACGCATCAATAGTACCTTTCATAGGATAAGTGAGAATTTTTCCGTCAATGATCTTCACAAAAGTTTCAGGAGAAAAAAATACAAAAAAATCTTTATAAAAAACCTTGTATTTTGCATTTGAATGATAGAAAATTTCTTCGAGTGTTAAATTAGTCTCAATTTTAGTTTTTCTGGTATAATTTACCAGATAAGAATTTCCTAAACGAATATTTTTCTGAACTTGATCAAAACCTGATTTAAAACTTTCTAACGTTTCGGGGGATGATTTCCATTCGATTTTTTTTGTTAGTTTATGCTTGTTTTTTGAGCTTTTAAAATTTTGAAAATCAATTAATAAGCCTGATTTTTGAATTTCATTTTCTCTGTAAATTTCTACATTGTCAACGAGGAAGTCGATGACGAAAAAATAGGGAACCTTCCGGAGAGAAAGTTCGTCCATTTCCATAAATTTTTGATGATTCACTGAAAACATTCGACAAAAGTACTTATTGATGTTTACTTTTGCACAAAATATTTTTAATGCAGAACAAATATCCTCAGAAACCGGGAATTGACTTTATACTAAAACAGGCTTTTTTTTACTGGAATAAAACATTGATTTTTCAATTAATGTTTTCCATCATATACTTTGCTGTATTTTTTACATCAATTACTTTTTTTGCTGCCAAATATGGGATGTTGGAGCAAAATCAGGCTTTGATAGAAGCTTTCAAAATAAGTACGGATGCTTATATGCAAAAGATTGCGGAATTGTCTGCTACAGATAATTCGCGTTATTTCAGTTATGCTTTTTTTGCAACGATTGTTTTTCTGTATCCTTTAAATCTTGGATTTTTTCAGATCTACAGAAAAATTGATTTAAACGAGAAAATAGTAATCGGAGATTTGTTTGCAGGCTATAACGGGCTTAATTTCTTCAAATATATAGGCTATTTTGTTTTCTGGTTCTTCATTTATCTTTTTACGGTTCAAACCATAATTCTTGCTGTGGCTTGGGTTATCATTACGATTTTCGTTGCTCCGCTGATGTTTTTTACGGATAAAAGAATTTTTGAAGCCATTTCATTAAATTTTAAAGCCCTGAAAATGTACTTTATAGAAATATTTGTCTGCGTTATTGTGGCTACATTCTTTAAGTATTTGGGCTTTGGTCTGTTTTTGGTTGGAGGCTTATTTACATTTCCATTTTGGAATGCGATGATTTATGCTCTTTATAAGACTATTTTTGCTGAGAAAAGTTAAATTTTAAATTGTTTACTATTTTTTTATCAAAATAAAGTTAAATTTGGTAAAATCATAAAATAATTTAACCATGTCTGAATTTGACGAGTTTGACCAACAAGGTTCTGTTCCCAGCAAGGAAGCAGGATCCATTATTTCTCATGCTTTTGAAATGTATAAAGGGATTTTTCTCTATGCATTAGTTTCAATGATTATCTATATTATAGGAGATTTTATCCTACAATCTATTACAGGATTTAATTCCTGGAGTGGTTTTAGTGACTTTAGAGATCTTGATGGTGATTATGCGAATTACGAGTATTGGAGAAAGCCAGGGTTTTCATTATACTACTCTTTTTCGAGTATTTTGGGAATTTTACTTTCGCCTATTTATGTTGGATTAATTTATATTGCTAACAAGTTTAATACTAAAAATACGATAGAATTTTCAGACCTTTTTATTGGATATCGTCAGAATGTGGGAAATATTTTGTTGTACAGTTTAATTACAACGATCATTTTTGGAATTGCTGCTGCGATGTGTGGAATTCCGTTCTTTTTTGTATTTCCGCTTTTCCTTTTGGGGTATCCTATTCTTTTGTTTGAAAATGCAACTGCAATGGATGCTGTCAGCAAGACTTTTAATATTGCAAAAGAAAACTATGGTCTGTTTTTGGGAGTAGCATTATTAGGATTATTGATCAGTATTTCGGGACTTGTATTATGTTGTATCGGAATTATCATTACTGCGCCATTCATTATGATCGTAATGTATTCCACGTATTGTGCATACCTAGGAAAGCCGAGACAAATCATGTTTAAAAAATAAAATATTGAATAAAGATAAACAAATAAGCAGTGTAGTAATAAAGCAGGTTTCATTATTGGCTATCATTTTGGTGTTGGCGGGATTGATCTGTTTTAACCTTGCCCTTTTTATACCATCGGTTTTGGGTGCAATTACCCTTTATGTTCTTTGCAGAAAATATAACTTCTATCTGCAGGAAGAAAAAAAATGGAAGCCATGGCTTTCATCACTGATACTGATGCTTGCGAGTTTGATTATCCTTATTTTACCGATCTATTTTATTGGGGATCTTTTAATTGAAAAATTAGGAAATGCACAAGCTTATATGACTAAGTTTAATGTGTTCCTGGAAAAAATACATACTTATATTTTTTCGAAAACCGGTTTCGATATATTAAGTAAGGAAAATATGGATAAGCTGAAGAGCTCCGTAGGTCAAGTTTCGACTAAAGCTGTTAGCGGAACCTTTAATACGCTTACTGTGATCATGTCCATGTATTTTATTCTTTATTTTATGTTGAATAAGCCGAGGTTTTTTGAAAGAATTCTCGCTTTTTCTGCGCCTTTGAAAAGAGCCAATGTGTCTTTGATAGGCGAAAAGATGAGAAAGCTCATCATGGCCAACGCCATTGGAATTCCTGTTGTGGCTCTCGGACAAGGTTTAGTTGCTTTGATTGGCTATTTTATTTTTGGAGCTCCGAGTCCGATTCTGCTTTTTGCATTAACGGCAGTGGGTTCTATGATTCCGATTGTAGGAGCAGCGATTGTTTATATTCCGATCTGTATTTTTATGATTGCAGAGGGAGATACGGGGCACGGTCTTGGTTTAGCAGCTTATTGCTTGGTTGTAGTTGGATTAACAGATAACTTGCTACGATTTACATTACTTAAAAAATTAGAGGATATTCACCCGCTAAATACCGTTTTCGGAATTATTATGGGAATGAATCTGTTTGGATTTATGGGATTGATCTTCGGTCCGATTCTGATTTCTCTTACTCTTCTTTTGATTCAGGTATATAGAAATGAGTTTTCTGATGAAGATACACCTCCGGAACTACAATTGTCTGATAAAGAAAACGAAGCTGAAAATAAAATTGATTTAATAGTTTAAAATAAAATGGTAGAAGGAATAAACCCTGAAATATTAAAAGAAATTTGTGTTATGAAGATGCCTTTCGGGAAGCATAAAGGGATAATTCTTGCAGATCTGCCGGTAAGTTATCTTGAATGGTTTCACAGTAAAGGAATGCCGCCAGGAAAATTGGGAATGCAGCTTTCAACGATTTACGAAATAAAAATAAATGGTTTGATGGATCTGCTGACGCCACTTCGAGGTGGAACAGTGAATTATGATAAGATAAAAAATAAAACGTATAAATTTTAGGATAAAGTTTCGGCGGCACCTTTGGTGCCGCCGAAACTATTTATTTTAGATATAATTACTCTTTTAATGCTGTAATTTCATCTCTCAGCTTGGCTGCTTTAATGAAATCAAGATTTTTGGCGGCAGCTTCCATTTCTTTTTGCTTCTGAACGATCATTTTTTCAACGTCTTCGCTTGCGTAGGTTGCTTTAACTTCTGCAACTTTTTGTAAGATCTGTTTTTGAGTATATTTTTCATCAGGGAAGTCTTTGCTTCGTCCGACTAAATTCTCAGATATTTTCTTATTTAAAGCAGTTGGTACTTTGTTGTTATCTGTGTTATATTGAATTTGTTTTGTACGGCGATACTCTGTTTCGTCTATCGTTGCCTGCATAGATTTGGTCATTTTATCGGCATACAAAATAGCTTTACCGTTAAGATTTCTTGCGGCACGACCAACTGTCTGAATCATTGATCTTCTGCTTCTTAGCATTCCTTCTTTGTCGGCGTCTAGAATGGCAACTAAAGAAACTTCGGGTAAATCCAAGCCTTCTCTTAGCAAGTTTACCCCGATTAAAACATCAAAAAGTCCGACACGCAAATCATGCATGATCTGAATACGCTCCAAAGTTTCAACATCAGAGTGAATGTATCTCGTTCTGATACCGAATTTTGTGAAGTATTTAGTCAGTTCCTCGGCCATTTTTTTGGTTAAGGTAGTTACTAAAACCCTTTCGTCAAGATCTGCTCTTTTCTGGATTTCCTCCATTAAATCATCAATCTGATTTTGGCTTGGTCTTACCTCAATAACAGGATCTAAAAGCCCTGTTGGACGAATGATCTGTTCAATATATGTTCCACCGGATTTTTCTAATTCATAATCAGCGGGAGTTGCAGAAACATAAATTACCTGATTTTGTATCGATTCATATTCTTCAAACTTCAAAGGTCTGTTATCCATTGCTGCAGGAAGTCGGAATCCGTATTCTACCAGGGCTTCCTTACGGCTTCTGTCACCTCCATACATCGCATGAACCTGTGGAACGGTAACGTGACTTTCATCAATTACCATTAAATAATCTTTAGGGAAATAGTCCAATAAACAGAAGGGTCTTGATCCCGGAAGCCTGCCGTCCAGATAGCGAGAATAGTTTTCAATACCAGAGCAATAGCCTAGTTCTTTGATCATTTCTAAATCAAGTTCCGTCCTTTCCTGTAGTCTTTTCGCTTCTAAAGGTTTTCCTATTTCACTAAAGAAATCAACCTGTTTTACCATATCGTCCTGAATAGATTTAATGGCTCCGTTCAAAGTTTCTTTTGATGTAACAAAAAGGTTGGCAGGATAAATTTGAATTTGATCAAAACTCGCCGTAACATTCCCTGAAACAGGGTCAAAGCTCTGAATTTTTTCAATTTCATCTCCAAAAAACTGAATTCTTACTGCATTATCTGCATACGCAGGAAAGACATCAATAACATCTCCCTTTACTCTGAATGTACCTCGCTGAAAGTCTGCTAATGTTCTGGAATATAAAGCATTAACTAAAGAGTGTAAAAGCGATGTTCTTGTTATTTTTTCTCCGATTGCAAGGGAAATTAGAGACTTGTGAAACTCTGCAGGATTTCCCACACCATAAATGCAGGATACAGAAGCTACGATTAAAACATCACGCCTTCCTGAAAGTAAACTGGCGATGGCAGAAAGACGTAATTTCTCAACTTCCTCATTGATACTCAGGTCTTTTTCGATATAAGTTCCGGTTGTGGCAATATAGGCTTCGGGTTGATAATAGTCGTAGTAACTTACAAAATATTCCACAGCGTTGTCAGGAAAGAATTCTTTGAATTCCATAAAAAGCTGTGCGGCCAACGTTTTATTGTGAGCCATAACAATCGTTGGCCTTTGTACGTTTTGAACAACATTGGCAACGGTAAATGTTTTCCCGGAACCGGTAACACCCAATAAAGTCTGGTATTTCTCACCGATTTCGATTCCTTCAGTAAGTTTCTCAATAGCTGTAGGTTGGTCGCCGGTTGGTTTATATTCTGATTGAAGATTAAAATTCATTGAAAATTTAGTGTATATACAAAAATACGAAAGATATTATTAGTCTCAATGAAAGTGGTAGGAATTTCAATGATTAAGATTTTCAATTGATTTACAAATATTTAAGAAATTTTGTCATTACTACTATCAATGTTATTTGATATATTAGATTTTTTATAACAAAATATTGGAAAGTAAAAAAGCACTAAAAATTTAACGTTTTTTGTTGACTGAAAGATCATTGTAATTAAAGTATTGCCTTTTATGGCACTATTTTTCTATTCTAAGTATAATAACTAATTACATGACTATGAAAATCAATAAATTCTATGTGCCGACTTTAAGTTTGTTTTTAATTTTATCCTCGTGCAAGGAGAATAATGCTAATGCTCAACAGGTAGGTAAGGATGGAAGTGTAGAAACAGAAAAGCCAAATTCTAATTATAAACCTGCATTTGCGGGGCAGACAAGAATCAAGGCGGTGAAAACGTCAACAGCATATAATGTAGAAGTATTAAATAAAGACCTCGGAAAACCGTGGGGAATTATCAATTTACCGGATGGAAAATTTTTAATTACAGATAAAAGAGGCTACATGAATGTTGTTTCAACGGACGGAAAACAAATTTCTAAAATCGAGGGATTTCCAAAAGTTGATGACAAAGGGCAGGGCGGAATGCTGGATGTTGCTCTCGATCCCGATTTTAAATCCAACAATATCATTTATTTTAGTTTTTCAGAACCTTTTGGTGATGGGAATTTAACCTCTGTTGCCAAAGGAAAGCTTTCATCAGATTTAAAGAATATATCGGAGGTAAAAGTTATTTTCCGTGCTGAGCCTTCTTATGATGGCGACAAACATTACGGAAGCAGACTGGCATTTGATAAAGACGGTAATTTATTCGTAAGTACAGGAGAAAGATCAGATAAACAGACAAGAGTGTATGCTCAAAAAACAGATAATTATTTAGGTAAAATTTTAAAAATAACAAAAGATGGAAAGCCGGCTTCAGGAAATCCATTCGTCGGAAGGGCCGGATTTAAGCCTGAAATCTATGCTTACGGGATAAGAAATCCACAAGGATTGGCGATTGATCCTAACGGAAATCTTTGGGATGTTGAAATGGGACCGCGAGGAGGTGATGAGATTAACTTAATCAAACCCGGGAAAAATTATGGTTGGGGAGATGTAACGTATGGAATTGAATATTCAGGTGCGAAAATAAATAATGGAACAACAAAAAAGGAAGGAACAGAACAGCCTGTTTATTATTGGGATCCTGTGATCTCGCCAAGCGGAGTGACATTCTATACAGGAAATATCGATGAATGGAAAGGAAACCTAATCATTGGCTGTCTGAGCGGTGAACACATCAACAGAATCGTAATGAAAGATAATAAAGTAATAGGAGAGGAGCGTCTTTTGGCCGATCAGAATGAAAGATTCCGAGATGTTTTGGATGGCGCGGACGGAAGTCTTTATGCAGTAACAGACAGCGGAAAACTCTATAAAATATCTAAAAAGTAAAAACATAATGCTTCTGAATTTCAGAAGCATTATTGCTTAAAATATAATGTTAAAATTTGAAATTAAATTTCGCAAAAGCCTGTCTTCCTGCAAATCCCATCTGTACGGGATCGAAAATTCCGCCAGATTCGGTATTTCCGTCAGAAACAGCAGTCTTTTGTAAAGTAGGATATCGGTTGAATAAATTCTTACTTCCAATCGTTAAGCTAACGTTTTTAGTAAAATCATATCCAAAAGATAAATCGGTGGTCACTTTTGGGTTATAGGTCTGATAATCATCTGCGCCATTATAACCGATCAGAGTCACTTTGTCGAATCTAACGATCTGTAGATTTGCATTAAATTTACTGATCTTATAGTTTAAATTTAAATTGATCTTTGTTTTCGGAGCGGAGGCAAGAATAAAGGCTTTTTCCCTTGCGCTCATGTAAATATCTTCTTTTCCTGCTAACTGTTGAGAGGTATGGATTTTTGTAATTTCCATTTCATTGTAATTTCCGGCTAGAGTGGCTGTCAGTTTTCCGTTGCCAATATTTTCATTATAGCTTAGAATAACATCAACTCCTTTTGTACGGGTATCAATAGCGTTAGAAAAGAATTGAGCCTGATCTATAAAAGGATATTCGTTTTGAGCTTCCAATGGAAGATCAGATTTTGCGAAATTACCAGTCAGAACAATTCTGTCTTTTACTTTAATGTAATATCCGTCAATTGTGGCTGTGAATTTTCCTGTGTTAAAAGTAAATCCGGCACTTCCATTAAGTGAAGTTTCTTGTTTTAATTGTGGAATTCCGGATACTTTAGCCAAATTACTGTCATTGGAAGCAAGTTGAATAGCAACTAATTCTCCTCCCTGAAAATTAGTAAACTGCAGACTATAATATTTCTGAGCTAATGATGGCGCTCTAAAACCTGTAGAAGCAGAAGCTCTAAAAGCAAGCTGAGGGGTAATTGCGTATCGCGTTGCAAATTTTCCATTGAGGGTACTTCCAAAGTCATTATAGTTCTCAAATCTTCCGGCAATACTTATCATCCATTTTGTGGTAATATCCAATTCGGTGTCTACGTAAGCTGCAAAATTGTTTCGGCTTTTACTTACGTCCTGAGAATACCCCGGAAATCCCTGTGATCCTCCCGGTCGGTAACTTATTGGATTTGACCCGGGAACAGTTACTAATAAACTGGGGTCAGTGTTGGCTGTTACAACGTTACCGTTGATGTCATACATGGCGTATGAAGCTTCTTCACCTTTAATAATATTAAATTTTTCATATCTGAATTCAGATCCGAAAGCGATATTTAAACCTTCTAAAACATTAAATTGCTTTGAGGCATTAAAACCTGTAGTATTTTGTAAAAGCGAGTGTCCTCCGGCATTAAAACTTGTCGGAGAATTTACTCCTAATGTTGCATTGATCGTATTATCGATCTGATAAGTAAATCTATTACTGCCAAAAGCGTTGTAAAAATCTACATCCCAGTCGGCTACTTTAAATTTTAAACCATTATCGAATGTAAAATCTGTAATACTTGTATTTTGAATCGGATTGAAACCATTTGGATAAACTTCAGGAATATTTCCGTCCGCATCTGCGGTTCTCGTCCATGCGTACGCGTTGGTTTCTCTGTGTGAAAATCCTTGACGGGAATAGAATTTCAGATTATCAGACAAAGGAACTTCGATGTTTCCAAAGAAATAGATATTTTGAGATTTTGCATCGCCAAAGCGTTGTCTTGGTGCTTCATAAAATTCCGGGTTGGCATTTCTGATAGAATATTCTTTATTGATGAATTCTACAGTAAAATTTCCGAAACCGCCTTTTGAGCCTATTTTAGTTCCTAAATTTCCATTAAAATCAAAAGTAATTCCGTCTACTTTATGATCCGAAACTACATCTTTACTTCCCGGACTTTTAAAAAGATTCATTCCGTAGAAAGCATTTCCTTCAAAGCCTTTGTCGCGGTCGTTCAGAATAACGTTGATAACGCCTGCAATAGCATCGGAACCATATTGTGCTGAGGCTCCATCACGAAGAACTTCCACTCTTTTTATTGCTCCGATCGGGATGGTATTCATATCCGAGCCCGTATTTCCTCTCCCTTTTGTTCCGAAAAGATTGATCAATGATGATTGATGGTATCTTTTACCGTTTAATAAAAGTAAGGTTTGATCGGGCCCCAGACCTCTTAATGTCGCAGGATCTACAGCATCAGCTCCATCTGATCCGGATTGTTTATTAGAATTAAAAGAGGGTGCCGCAAACTGTAAAAGCTGATTGACCTCTACTTGTCCGGTAGACTGACTGACCTGTTTAATATCAATCACATCAATAGGAACGGGTGTATTGGTTACGGTTCTTTTTTTATTTCTACTTCCTGTAATCGCAACTTCCTCTATTTTAGCTTCTTTAGAAATCGTATCATTAATTTCCTGAGCGTAAAAAAATGATGTTGCGCCAAGAAAAAAAGCGCTCACGTATCTTGCTTTCATATGTAATGAGTTTCTTTAATTGGTAATTATTCCAAATGTATTGAATTTTGTTTTTAATCCAATAAAAAAAATCACTATTGTTTGAAAATTTATTAATGAACTTGTGTTTTTGGTGGCTATTAGGAAAAGTTAAATCATAATGTATTATTGAAGGATTATTTTTAACTAAAAAATGAATAAAAACTTTCGTTAGGAGAAATAAAAAAACCGAGAACGAATCTCGGTTTTAATTTTTTTATGCTTCTTCCAATTGCACTGTGAAGTGTCTCAGAAGTTCCGGTTCCCATGTTATTTTGTAGCCTTTTGCGATGTCATCACGTCTTTCGTAAACATTTTTGATCGCAGCTGCAATATAATCCATGTGATTGTTTGTATACGTTCTTCTAGGAATTGCTAAACGAACCAATTCCAACTTAGGATAACGGTTTTCTCTTGTCTCAGGATCTCTGTCGGCCAATAAAGTTCCGATTTCCACAGTTCTGATTCCTGCTTCTTTATAGATCTCAAGACCTAAAGTCTGTGCAGGAAATTCTGAACGGTCAACATTGGGCAAGAAATTTAATGAATCAATAAAAACGGCGTGTCCACCGATTGGTTTCTGAACAGGAATTCCGTATTCAATTAATTTATGACCAAGATATTCAACCTGAGAAATTCTGCCTTCCAAATAAGCAAACTCTGTTGCTTCATCAAGACCAACTGCCAAAGCTGCCATATCTCTTCCTGCCATACCACCGTAAGTGATGAAACCTTCGTAGATAATGGTGAAGCTGGATGCTTTTCTGAAAACCTCTTCGTTATTTAAAGCAATGAATCCTCCGATATTTACCAGTCCGTCTTTTTTAGAACTCATCGTCATTCCGTCTCCGTAAGAGAAAACTTCTTTACAGATGTCTTTGATCGTTCTGTTTTCCTGTCCTTTCTCTCTTTTTTTGATGAAATAGGCATTTTCTGCAAATCTTGCTGAGTCGAAGAAAACAGGAATTCCATATTGATTAGAAAGTTCTCTTACTGCTTTCATGTTTTCAAGAGATACCGGCTGCCCTCCTGAAGAGTTACATGTAATGGTAATTAAACAGAAAGGAATCTTTTCTTTTGGATGACTTTTATAAACTTCTTCCAGTTTTTCAAGATTAATATTTCCTTTGAATGGATGTAAATTATTAATATCAAAAGCCTCATCAATCGTACAGTCTATTGCGTGCGCTTTTCTTAATTCGATGTGTCCTTTTGTCGTGTCAAAGTGAGAGTTCCCCGGAACTACATCGCCATCTTTTACTAAAACCGAAAACAAAACATTCTCAGCAGCTCTTCCCTGGTGAGTCGGTAAAAGATATTTGAAACCTGTGATATCCTGTACTGTTTGGTGTAATTGTTCGAATGAACGAGAACCGGCATAGCTTTCGTCTCCTGTCATCAATGCTCCCCATTGTCTGTCGGACATTGCTCCGGTTCCTGAATCTGTTAAAAGATCAATATAAACCTGCGAAGATTTTAAATTAAATAAATTATAGTTCGCATCTTTTAGCCACTGCTCTCTCTCTTCTCTGGTTGATTGACGGATTTCTTCAATCATCTTAATGCGGAAAGGTTCCGCGTACGGTAAATTCATGAGTTAATTATTTTATTAGATTGTTTGTAAAGAAAAATTGTTTGAAATAAATTCAAATTCATCAAGTATTTTTAAATGGAATAAAAGAATTATTCCGGTGCCTTAAAAATATTATCGTCTGAATGGAAGCCTGCTACACCACCACTTACGGCAAATTTCATTGCCGAAGCTGCGGTCATTCCCACTACAGGTTTGATGTTTTTTTCTTCAGTCACAATTACCCAACCGGAAATAGCGTAAGAATGAGGAAGATATACGGCAACATAATTGTGTTTGTCTACGTCTTCCATTTCTTTTTGCGTTAAAAATCCGATTCTCCAGATCTCTGGGTTTTCATTGGTTTTTACCCAAACAGGATCATTGAATTTCTTCTTGTCTCCTACAAATGAAGACATTACGTCTTTGGTTGGCGTGTAGATATGCTTTACGCCGGGAGTTTTTTCAAGTAAGCGATCCACTAAGTCGAAAAAGAATTTTCCGATAACGAATTTATTCCCTAAGAATCCCAGAAGAGCAGTAATTAAAATCGTTGAAATAAAAACCAATCCCGGAATTTCTTTGGCAACGGACGGGATAATATTATCAACAGACGTGACAACATACCAAATAACAAAGATGGTAAGTCCGATTGGGCCAATAATCACCAATCCCTGAAAGAAATTTTTCAGAAAAAAATTAGTGATATTCTCGAGAGTTAATTTTTTCAACGTTTGTTTACTGTATTTATTTTAACCGTGTATTGTTTCTTTGTTTCCGTATGATTTGATGATGTTGGCTTCATATTCCAGCCATTCTTCCCAGCGTTTGTTTACTTTTTCAGGATCTCCCAATTGTCTTGCAAATCCGATGAATGTTGTATAATGGTTTGCTTCTGAGATCATTAGCTCTCTGTAGAAAACGACCAGTTCTTCGTCTTTAATATTTTCTGTAAGCACTTTAAAACGTTCACAGCTTCTAGCTTCAATCATCGCAGCGAAAAGTAATTTATCAACAATCAGGTCTTCTCTGCTTCCCTGAACGACAAATTTAGCCAATTCATTGACATAATCATCTTTTCTTGCTTTCCCGAAAACAAATCCTCTTTTCTTAATGATCTCGTGAACCTGACTAAAATGGTCAAGTTCTTCCTGGGCAATAGCAATAAGTTCCGTAACAATTTCCGGATGTTCAGGAAGCATATTGATCAGGCTGATGGCGTTTGTTGTAGCTTTTTGCTCACACCAAGCGTGATCGGTCAAAATTTCTCCGAGGTTTCCTTCTGCAATATTAGCCCATCTTGGGTCGGTAAGAAGTTTTAACTTGAACATTGTATAAATTTTTTGTAAAATTAAAATAAATTCAAGAATTCTAATACTTAATTTTAATAAGCTTTATAATATTTGAGAAATAGTATTATAATTCAGCCCAATCATTTGTATATGGGTCATATTCGCATTTAGTTTCGAAATACCATTGTGAGTTTTCAGTTTTTAATGGCCGTCTTTGATCAATACACATATATCTGTGCTCGCAGTCTTTGCAAATAAGGATGTTATCTTTTGCTGTATTCCAATATTTTTGAAAAGAATTTGTTGTGACAATATTTTTCAATTCACAGGTATGGATATTTCCAAAAGATTCATTGTCGTACGGGCTATTTTTTATTTCTCCGTCTTTTCCAATATAGATTTTTTTGTTGTAAAACGTGTTTTTGTGCTGTGCTTCGGTAAATATTTTGGAGTTTAATACGAAGTTTTTTTTATAGTTTTCCTGATGTCTGCCTTGCCTAAAAGAAATGGGATGAACTAAATCATCTTCTGCATTTTTAAATGTTTCCGGAATTTCTTCAACAATTATATTACTTATATAGTTAAACTTTTCAATTAATTTTTTCAGTTTTTCTAATGAAAATGAATGATGATATGTTAATACTAATTGAATAGAGAATATAATATTTCCGTTAAACATTTCTAATGTTTCTTCCAAATAATCTAGATTCGCATCTACCTGAATTCTCAGCAATACATAATTGCAGCTAACGCTTTCAAGTTCTTTTATGATTTTTGGAAGATGTGAATTTGAAGATAGATCAATAACGGCATTTGAAATTATAGAAGGAGAGTCAAATTCCAGGCTCATTGGAGGAAAAAGTTTTTCATCAAGGTTATCGATGGAAAAAATGTATTCTTCTTCCAATAGAAAATCTACATATTCATTGAATGCATCTATTGAATCGGGTTCATTTTTGTAAAGAGAATAATATTCCGTACAGTCAATGACGCCTCGGTTTTGAGTTAAAATAGAATAAAGGTCATTGGGAATATAATTGTAATCGTATCGCATTAAGTCGTAAATAATACTTCTTTTATACCCTTTTACAGGGATACAATTACTGAAAAGCATATACCTTTTGTGCTTAGTCATAGTTTAATATACTTTTGTAGAAAGGATAGCAAAGAAATTTTTTCGTTTGATATTTTTTAATGCTTACTGCTGGTTCTTTCTTTTGATTTATTTCATTTATTACCCAATGCTGGCTTATAAAAGGGAGATTTTTTTTATTTTCAATTATTTTTTTTATTTCTTTTTCATTCATAATAATTCTTCAGCAATTTTTCTTTCTAAATAGTAATTGCAAGGCCCTGAAACCTGAGCAAATTGACCGATAGGATTTACCTCAAGGAAATAATATTTTGAATCTTTTGATAAGATCAAATCATATGATCCTGAGTTGATATTTAATTTTTCATTTAAAGTTTTTAATTTTTCTTCAATTTCCTCCGGAAGCTTGAAGGGGGCAACTCTGTTAGGTTTTGTTCTATTGTAATCTCTGAAATCAATGGTTGTCTGCCCGTCATTCTGAGAAAATATTGCGGATGAGTAAAAGGTGTCATTTATAAAAAAGCTTCTTATTTCAATTTCTTTGTCGATATATTCCTGAAATAAAGAATGACTGAAATTTTCTTCAAAATTAATGATATCTTCTGTTTCTACGATCTTAGTGAGTGCTCCCATCATATAATTTTCAATCTTGAAAAAAGGAAGCCCCTGTATATGTTTAGTGATAATTTTTTGATGCTTTTCTTTGAATTCCAGTAGATCTGATTTATTATTTGTAATAATATAATCGGGAACATCCAATCCGCATTTTTCTGCTAGTTCGGAAACGATAAGTTTATTAACGTTGTCGTATTTGTAATTTCCAATATGTTTTTTATCTAACAATTTTAATTGTAATAATTCAAAAGCATCTTCATTTTCTGTTTTTAAAAAATTATTCAGGCTGTTCTTTTCATTTTCTTTTGTCAAAAAAAAATGTCCTCTTCTATACCAAAATGATTTTATTTTATTGAAATCAACTTCTTCGCCATTCAGCACTAAAATAATATGATGCCTGTCTAATCTTTTTATTTCTACAAAAGTATTGTCATCAAGTCTTAAAAAATCTTCACCAAAAAAAGAGAGCCACTGAATAACACTTTGCGTTGAGGCATCATTGGCACTTGTTTGAATAATAATCATTTAGAGATATAATTTTCCGGAAGTTTTACATTTTTGATTTTCGCATATCTTTTCAAATCAATTAATCCAATGGAAGCTCTCAGACTATCAACTTTTTCGGGATATTTTAGAGGATAGATTTGTTTTGTTTTCCAATTAATATGATAACCATAGATTTGTTTTTCCCCTTTATCTACAACCATTTGCATATTGTCAACAAATTGAGCGTAATTAGTTGGGCCGTATGATGTTCCTGAACATAGCTCTTCTCTAAGTTTTCTTTCGAAGAAGTTGTAATTTACGGTATCTATTGAGTCTTCTCTTGTATGATGCAATAGCATTACTTTTACAGGCATTAATTCTAAACCTAATTGAGAAGGTTGAGGTAGAAGGCCATTGTTTTCTTTTTCAACGTATTCTCTGAGTGATGTAAGGTTATTTTTAAAGATCATTTTCCTTATAGGATGTTGTGCGTTTCTGCCTCCCCCAATATTTTCTTTCGCGAAATATTGATCCGGGTTATACCAATAATATACCTTTTGGTATAAATTATAATCTATTTTACCAAAAAAAGCACCTCTTAATTCATGAGACTTTTTAATTAATACTAAACTATCCTTTTGGGATAGAGAAGAATAAATTTCCTTATCAAAATCATTTATATTATAGCCATTACTCAAAGCCTTTTCTAGAAATTGTAATGCTTTTTTTTTGTTTTCTAATTTTAAGTAAAGTTTGGCAATAGAATAATCTAAATAATCAACATTGTATTGTTTTAGTATTAAATTATACTGTTCAATTGCTTTTTTATAATTCTTTTCTACGGTAGCTTCATAGTTTGCTTCGTTTTCTAAAAAGTATAAATCTTGGTTTTTGCATTTGATTTGAGAAAAAAACGAAGCGGGTAATAATAGAAAAAGTATGATGATTTTATCCATGATAATTAAAAAAGAGGTTATTGCTAACCTCTTTGTACATTTTTAAATGAATATAACTAAGGAGCTGGAACACTCGCCGTATCACCACAAGGATCATTATCTTTTGCAGTACATTTGTCCGGATTATCTACACATCCTGTTTCCGGATCTGTTCCAAGACCAAATGAAGCAGCTAGTTTCCCACCTTTAATTAAACTCATTTTTTCAAATTTCTTTGAATTTAGTTTTTCTAATTTTTTCATGTATTTAGTTTATTTATACTTAGACAAATATAATATTATTGATTAATTATATCTGAAAATGTATAAATTTTAACTATTTTTTGATATTATGTTAACTATTTCTCGTTTTTCTTCTTAAAATCTCTAAAAAATTCCATCCAAAATTGTCAACTTTTTTCACTCCTGCTGAAATAATAAAGGCTAACATAATATTAATAACATAAATTAACACCATCAAAATCCACCAAGAGATGTTTTCTTTCAACGGTACAACGAGAAAATATACGATTGATGAACTTAATCCTTGAGCAAAATAAAAAAAGATGGCATTTTTTCCGATATAAGTAACAAAATTTTCTTTCGTAATTTTTAATCTATTGTAGAAGATGAATAGGGTAGCCAAAGAAAATAGAGTCCATATTATATAAGGAATCTTCGGAGGGAATTTATTTTTATTGATTTTATAAAATACTTCGCTTCCATAATACCAAAACATCCAGGCTAATGCTGCGGCAACAATTCCGTAAAGAACGGGAATCATCTTAGTTGGAATTTTTTTACCACGCATTCTGTTGGCAATTAAGAAAATGGCCATATAAAAAGCGACATAACCAACTTGTCCGGTCGGGTAAAACCACGGGAAAATATTAAATAATAGGGTTAAAGCAATGCAAATCCCAATAAACCAATTAATATGTTTTGGGAAGAATTTTAAAATTAAAACTCCAAAAATTGTTAAAATAAAATA
Organism: Chryseobacterium limigenitum; assembly: GCF_900114875.1. Classification (GTDB taxonomy): domain Bacteria; phylum Bacteroidota; class Bacteroidia; order Flavobacteriales; family Weeksellaceae; genus Chryseobacterium; species Chryseobacterium limigenitum. The sequence continues at coordinate 113,843 of NZ_FPKW01000005.1, read as the reverse complement.
CACTTTCAAATACCAGAAACTCCCCATTACAACGGGAAAAGTGTCCGCATTTGTATATTGATGAAGATACCAATTTCCGAGATTTTGCCATTGTGGAACTGTAGAAATACTTGTTGTGGAATATTTTGAACCAAATGTTGAGTAGAATTTCTGTAGCCATTCTAATGAGAAAAAACTCAGCCCCAAAACTTTAAAAAAGTAATCAAGAAAGAATAAAAATGTCACAAAGATCATGTAAGTGATCTGCAATTTTAATAATCTGTAAAAAGTTTTCTCAATATTTGAACCTGAAGTAATTCCACTTAAAGCATAGAATAAGGCAACATCAAAAACCAGAGAAAATACTCTTACCTCGGCCGGAATATAAAACTGGCCAGACCAGAATGCGGTATGAATAAATATAATAGAAAGCGTTGCCAGCCCTTTTGCAAAATCAATGTAGAGATCTCTGTTCATTATAATAGATGGTAAACTTCAAAAGTAAATAAAGTTTAGGAATTATTTCAAATAAATAAAAAGAGGTAAAGCGAATCGTTTACCTCCTTTCTTTAAATATACTAAAAATGAATGTTTACTTAAGATCTTTGAATTCCTCAGCTGAAATTTCTCCAGTCTGAATTTTTCTTAACTCATCAATATATTGACTCATATAAGCATCAATTTCAGGGTTTCTGGTGTTTTTTGCCTGTTTGTAAGTTCCATTTAAAACTCCTTGATAATAATAGAAGAAGTTATAATCGAAGTCGGCGGCTGAAAGATTATACTGTCCTAAGAGAAATCCTAAACGAACTGCAGATCTTCTCTGTGGCGGAGTTCCGTGGTGTCCCGCGCTTGTTGTCTGGTAGTCTCCGATGCTTTGAGCAAATTCATAAGCTGCTGCAATTTGCGCAAATGTTGTTTGATTGTAACCGTTCGGTCTTCTCAGATAGTATCCTGCGAAACCGTCAGCTTCCAGTTCATTTGGTCTTGCAGTAGATTCACTCACAGAAGGTAGATTGTAACGATACTGAAGCTGGTGGCCATATTCGTGGGCAAGAATCATCGCATTTACAATGTCTCCGCCTTTTGCTTTTGCATCATAATAAATGGCGTATCCATAATAGATCTTTCCATTTGAATATGAAATTGCATTGTACGTTGAATTTGGGTTTGATGCATCATCCACAAATCTGAAAGTTAAACTTGTTCCGCCCCAAAGACTGATGATCTTGGTCATTTGAGCATTCATGAAATTGGTGTCAGTTGTAGTTTTAAGTCCTGTTTTCAACACTGCAGTTGAGCTCCAATACTGATCAACGTAAGAACACTGTCTTTGCAAAGTTCCTGGCTGTTCGATTTTTGAAGTTTCGGTTTGAGATTCCGGAAGAACGCTGTCTTCCATTTTGTCGTCGTTACATGCTGTAAGTGAGAATGCAGCAATGGCTCCTGCTATTAAGCAGAAATTAAAGTTCATTTTCATATAAAATATTTTTTGGTGAAAACGAAGGTATAAAATAATCTGTTATGAACGAGCAAATTAATGTTAAAAATTATTCAAAGCATAGTGAAATGATTGTCGTGTAAAAAAGATTGATTTGATTATAAGGTAATTGAAAATTAATTCTTATATTTGCACCTCGAATTAACTAAAAATTTATAAACAATGTTTGCAATTGTAGAAATAGCAGGGCTTCAATACAAAGTTGAGCAAGACCAGAAGTTGTTTGTAAACCGTTTGAAAGGAGAAAAAGGAGATAAAGTATCTTTCGATAAGATTCTTCTTACTGTAAACGGTTCAATCACTGTTGGCGCCCCAGCTGTAAGCGGTATCGTAGTAGATGCTGAAATTTTAGATCATGTAAAAGCTGATAAAGTAATCGTTTTCAAAAAGAAAAGAAGAAAAGGTTATCAGGTAAAAAATGGTCACAGACAATCTTTAACTCAAATTCAAATCACTGGTATCACTGGTTTTGAAGGAGCACCAAAGAAAGCTGCTAAAAAAGAAACTGTGAAAGCTGAAGTTCTTTCAGACAACGCAACTGTTAACTTTAGTGAAGATCACGAGCTGAACTATCACTTGAAGAAAAACAACTTGTCTCAGTCTAAAGAAAACAGAGAAACTTTAATTACTTTAGGTAAAGCAGTTAAAGTTGAATTAGAGAAAACTGTTCTTACTCACGAAGAAGTAGATGCTGCTATCGTTAAGAACATTGATCAATTTAAAGCACTTAATAAATAATACTGTAATAAAATGGCACACAAGAAAGGAGTCGGTAGTTCCAAGAACGGTAGAGAATCTCACTCTAAAAGATTAGGTGTGAAGATCTTCGGAGGACAAGAAGCTATTGCCGGAAACATTATTATCAGACAAAGAGGTACGCAACACCACCCAGGTACTAACGTGGGAATGGGTAAAGACCACACTTTGTTTGCTCTAGTAGACGGTAAAGTAGTTTTCAGAAAGAAAGCAAACAACAGATCTTTCGTATCTGTAGAACCAAACGCATAATTTTAAGCGTTCTATAAAAATGTAATCCTCGGCCTTTGGTCGGGGATTTTTTTTGTTTGAAGATTTTTGGCTTCGTTGAATTGCATCTTCATTTTTTTGAGGATTTGATTATATCGAAAAGCAATTTTATTTGAAGCTTTTTCCTGCTTTCCGCACTCGCTATTTTTAATGTTTCGGCTGCGGCGGCGAAGCCGCCGCAGCCGAAACATTAAAAAATGAGCTCAAACAAATGCTCCAATCAGGGCTAGGGTTGTTGCCGTGTTTTTAAACATTTGTAAAATCTGCAAAATTTGTCATTCTGTAAGAATCCGGATACAAGTACTTTTCAGTTTGTTTTCTAATGTTTTTTACTCAATTCTGTAAAGAATATTTTTCTTAAATTTCCAATGTTTAATTAAATCATCAAACTAAAAATTAATCATTATGAAAAATTTAAAGAAAATCAACAGAGAAGAACTTAAAAATGTAATGGGAGGAGCGCTTCCGGTAAAAGATTGTTTACCATGCGATGTGTATTGCAAAATCCCGGAAGGTGAGAGACCTTCTTGTAATGTTGTCTATATTGTAGCTCATTGTAACAGCTGCAAAGATTATCCGGCAGAATCTTAATGAAATAAAAAACTCCTTGCTCAATGAACAAGGAGTTTATATTTTAAAATCCAACCTGGAATCCTGCTTTGATACCGAATTTGGAAATATCCGGCCGGTCAAGATAATTTCCTCGCCAGTTAAAATCTACTCTGAAAATTCTTAAGTTTCCGAAACCGATGTTCTCGATCCCAAAACCATATTCGTAATAAATTTGTTCACTTGGTGCAGAATATTTGAAACCTTCAACATTGATAGATTTTGAGGCATCACTTAAAGTTCCGTAAGCTCCTCTAATGAAAGCGACTTCTCTCAATTTAAGCTTTTTAATTAAAGGAATATAAGAAAGTATCTTTCCGTTAAAATGATGCTCTAAATGTAGGGTTGTATAAGTATCTGCAACAAATTCATAATAATTAAGCTGTGCAAAAGTATTTCCAACCAAGCTGTAAGACTGGTTTCCCGGAATAACATTCTGTAAAGCCAGCGGTACGGTATCGAAATTTTTACCTGCTTCAAAATTAATTAATGTTTTACCCCAGCTTCCGATCAAAACGGGCTTGTAGAACATGAATTGAAGCTTATTGTAGTTGAAATCTGCATTAAACAGACCTTCGATACCTCTGGTATATTTTAAAACAATCGTTGGTGCTAAAGTTCCGTGTTCGTATCTGTCGACTCCGGTTTGTGAGAATTTTGCTCCCGGCCTTGCGATCAAGCTAATAGTAACATGAGAATCGTTAACGGTTTTTCTCAGATCACCATTTCTGTAATACATCAGGTTAAATCCGTCAGGGTTAGCAGACTTAATACTTTGCATGGTTCCGTCAACGCGAATCTGGAAATTTTTCCAGGGCTCGATAGACGTGAATATATTGGTTTGATTTAATGAACTTAATGAAGCGTTTTCACCTCTCGCAAAAACTGTTGATGAAGCAAATGAACGAGCCATGATGCCGTCATCAGTTGTTAACTGTACTCCAAGCTGTAAGATGTCTCTTCTATTTCCGGCTCCAATCATGAATCTGTTGACTCTGTTGAACATGTATCGACCTTCAACACCATATTTAACCTGTTGATCTTTAAATCCGTAAGCAGTATAAAACTGAACTCTCCAAGGATCATTCTGGGTGAAATAGGTTCTTGCACCTAATCTTATTCTGTCGCCTTCTACTTCATTTTTCCCGTAAATAGAGAATATTGGGCCAATATCTATTCCTTTGGTAACGTTATAATATCCGGAACCTAATGTTTCGTATAATTTTACAAGACGGTTGAATTTTGGTGTTTTTTGAAGCTTATCAAGCATATCATAAACGCCCTGTTCAGATTTGGATAAAGAATCCGGTCGGGCTTTCATCCAATAGGCATCGTCTTTATCTACAAATTTATTGTCATACTCTTCTTCTCTTCGTACAAAGACTTTATCTTCAAGAGGTTTGTTGAAGTCGTAGTCGGAATAATCAACAGATCTTTTAGCAATAATACTTTTTGAAGTCTTCTTTTTAGAAAAAGGAGTCATTTCAATTTCCGTAACAAACTTTTTAGGTAAAAAAGTATTCTCATCGGGATTATCATATTCCAACTCGGTTGAAATAGCGTTAATGAAATTAACGTTGATCTTTTGTGTTGATTTTAATGTAGCCCCTAGAACCGCATAACTGTCGGTGTCAATATAAAGATATCCCTGAAATGCCAAAACCTCAGTTCTTTTTGGCTGATATCTTATTTTGTAGGCATTTTCTCCATTTATGGAAATTGTATCAACAAGATTATAATCGTAAGTACTGAAACCATTTCCTCCAACTGGACTTGGAAATCCGATGTCGAAATAATTTAAAGTATTATCATAAATATTAATATCACGATAGAGGTTTTTAGCCGTTAAAGTTATAATCTGATTATCCTGAAAACCTGATGTTTTTTGGGCAATTAAAAGTCTTTTTGTCTTTTTTGCGGGTTTATTTTCTCCAAAATTGGTGTAAACAGCTTCGTTGAGGAAAATAGGAAGTGCCATTTTTCCGCTTGCTGTAGAATCTGCATAATCAAATATGAAATCTAGCTTATTGAAGATTTTCTTCTTCATAAAGGTGCTGTCCAGGTTGTTGGCATCAAACTGAATTTTTTCGTATTCCTTATAAGTGTAAGTGTCGAATTTATCTAAACCGTTGTTTCTCTTTCTTTTCCAGACCTCTTGCATAATTGCGTAAGCCGGATTTTCTTTTTTATTCTTGTATTTTGTTTTTTCGTTATGAATAACAACTTCTTGAATACTTTCTACTTTTTCCTGAGATAATTTTACGAAAAGACTGTTAGCGTTTTCAGGGGTAACGGTTATGTTCTCTAACGCATAGTTTTTTCTCAGAAATTTTAATTTATAAATAATGCTGTCCGACTGTACACTGAAATTTCCTGTCGTTGTAGTTAAAGCCGGATTGTTGTTATCATTTATGAAAACGTCTACACCTGTGATTTCTTTATTTGTTTTAGCATCTAAAATTTTGCCGTTTGCTGTGTTTTGAGCGCAGATAAGGCTGGTTAAAAACAGAAAAAAAGAGAAAGAGTAATATTTGGAATTATTAATTGACATTTGTTGTTTCTTCAGGCATTAGCATAAACAAAAAGTATGCTGTTTATTTATAAAATAGTAAAATTTAAAAAGATTTCCGTAAATAAATACAAAAGTGCAAAGTTAACAAAATAACACCATCAAAATGACGGTGTTATAGTTATTAATTTGTTAAAATGATAAATACTTAAAAGGCCTATCTTTGAAGCTCTACAAAAATATATCCCAGGGCTCCAAAACCTAAGCTGTCGCCATCTGCAATATTTACATTAACTCTATAAAAAGTTCTGTCTGTATAAGAGAAAAAATTGAATTGTGCGTGGCTGTCCTGTACGCAATTTAATGGAAGTGATGTAATATCGGCAAAAGTTGGTGTAACCGTTATCGGTGTTGTATTAACGAAAGAGGAAGTGTTTTGTGCTGTTAGAAACATTGCGTGCTGTACTCCTAAATTATTAGCTCCGCTTGTGGATCTTACCTGAATATATGTTTGGGTTGTAGTACATGTCGTTGTTGGATATCGAAACTCTAGTGATCCGATGGTAATTAATGAACTTGTAGCAGAGCTTGCATTAATACTGAAAGATTTAAAATTTGTAGTTAAAGGAGCGGTATTCTGTACTACAACATTTCCGGTGGCGTCTACTCCTAAGGCTGCAGCATTCTGTGTAGTGGCTGTTGTATTGTTTATATTGGTGAATTTTAATCCGGAAGTTCCTGTTGTGCCAGATGCTACCTCAAGCCTTGCTGTAGGAGCAGAAGTTCCGATACCTACATTTCCTTTAGGTGTGGCTAAAGTTCCATTTACATCTGTTCCGAAAATAATATTGCCAATATTCATTTGATTATTTGCTGTCTGGTCGGGAAGACCTGTGTTTATTCCTAACATTAGATTTCTGGATCCGGTAGTAATTCCTACGCCAGTTCCTCCTGCGTTTGAATCAAAACCGGCTTGATAGCCTATTCCAATATTGTTGGAACCAGTAGTTAAAGAGCGTAGTGCTAAATAACCTATGCCGGTGTTTGCTCCAGCGGTTGAGTTTGTTAATGATTCGTACCCAATTGCTGTATTTTGATTTCCAAGAATATTACTATTTAAAGCGCTGGCTCCAATGGCGGTATTACGATTTCCTGTCGTATTTGCGCTAAGTGCCTGGAATCCAAAAGCTACGTTGAGCGGACCTGTAATATTATAAGCAAAAGTATTTAGTCCAAAACTTGTGTTAAAAAATGGAATACTACTGAGTGTACCGGCATTTGTATTATTTATTTTAAAAACAACCGGTTGGTTGTCGCTGGTTCCTATGAAGTTGTTGGAGGGATTTGTTCCTGTATTTCCTGTCAAGTGCCAATCATTGTTGTTATTGGATGTTATTACTGCTGTCCATTTTGTGCCGTCAAAGTAGTAAAAGCCTGTGGATGTAATGTCAACAGCAATTCCTGTGGCTGTTCCTATTGAAATGTCATTTACATAAATAAGTGTAGATGTTGGAACTGCTGTCATTAACTGTGCTCGCTGAAGGTTTACTCTGGGAATCAGCATACCGTCTACATTTGTTGTGGCGCCTGTTGAAGCTTGGGCTGTAATGTCTAAGGTAGACGTTGGGGTGCTGTTGTTAATACCAACCTGAGAAAAAATAGCAGAAGGTATTAATGTTAATAAAATTAGTTTTTTCATGAATTCATTTTTTAATTATTCACAAATTAATGATAAAAAAATAATTAAATGCGTTATTTGTCTTTAAATTATCAATATATTTTAGATATAACTTACTGAAGGGTGGGTGTAAACGAATATTGTGAAGAAATCAATAATCAAAACTTGAAAAAGAGAACTATTAGAAACAAAAAAATCCATCAGAATTATCTGATGGATTTGCTCCTCCTCTTGGGCTCGAACCAAGGACCCTCTGATTAACAGTCAGATGCTCTAACCAACTGAGCTAAGGAGGAATTTTCCGTTGTTTTTGGTGATGCAAATATAATATGAATATTGATATGAAGCAAGTGTTTAAAGCAAATTATGGCAGAAAAAATGAATTCCTATTCGATGATTTTTATTTTTTGTAATGATGAAAAAAGTCTGACGTTTTTATCTGTCTATTTTTCAGTATTTTGAAGTTTAATCTAAAGATGAAATTATAAATCAGAAAAAATAAAATATTTTTCAAATTTGCTTAAAAATAATTTTTCAAATCGACTTTTTTGCCAATTAAACGATAAAAACGACCAATTGAAATGCCTCGTCTTTATAATTAAAAGGATTTAAAGGCACCATTCCTAAACCTTCAACATGAGCAGAAAGAGAATGTGGATTTTTATCGTTGATGAAAGCTGCTCCCAGATCATAATTTTTTTTAGTGAAATCTTTCACGGCGGAAAATAGTTTCTTTAAAATTCCTTTTCCTCTCCAATTAGAATTTACTAAAACAGGACCATAAATAAACACTCGATATTCTGGCAATTTTCTGTCATTAAATATTTGTTGAGGAAAACTTTCATACATTGCTTTTACAACAGGATGTCCCGGTAGAGGATTGGTTGTTGCAAGACATACGAACCCTGCTAGTTTACCATCTTCAATAGCAACTAAAACACCTAAGTTTTTATTGATATCATCTAATGTTTCTTCAGTCATACTGGAAACCACGAATCCCTGCTTTTTTTCCTCTTCGGTTAATTGATCCGGTGTGTTGGCGTTTTGTAATTCGATAATAGCTGAATAATCTTTCGGTTCAGCTTGTCTTACAATAATTGAGCTCATTTTTTTTATTTGCAAGATATTGTATTCTAAGATCTTTTAAAAATAAAGAGAAGTGAGTTTGTCTATTTTGAGTATTGAGGAGATTTCAGATATATGCAAAAAAAAGAGTTACAAAATGTTTTGTAACTCTTTTAAGCTTTTGCTCCTCCTCTTGGGCTCGAACCAAGGACCCTCTGATTAACAGTTAGAGGTGATTGAATATTTTATTATGTGTTTATTTATTTAATACTCTTATTTTGTTTGTATTATAGCCTATTTTTAAGTGTTATTATATGTTTGTTATGCTTTTGTTTTATGCAAATTTATATAATTTTTATGCAAATTTTGTGCAAATGGTTTTTTATTTCCATAAATTTGCACAAACAAAATATTAGAAGATATGGAATATAAAATATCAATTGTGCATGATGCAAGGAGGGCAACGGCTGACGGTTCATTTCCTGCCAAATTGAGAGTATATAGTACGTTGCGTAAATCTGCAAAACTTTACAACATCAATAAATATTATACAAAAGAAGATTTTGAAAATATTACAGATAAAAGACCTGCAAAAAGGTATCAGGAAGAAGCTATTGCATTAAAGAGTATAGAAGCAAAGGCGGAGCAGATAGCAAAAAATTTAGAACCTTTTAATTTTCCTGATTTTGAATCCCAGTTTTACGGCAACCTTATAGACAAGAGCAATATATTTGATTACTATAAAGAAGCTATTGAAGGCATGAAAGGAGAAGATAGAATCAAAACTGCAAGTAGTTATAATAGTAGTTTAAAATCATTGAAAAGATTTCTCAACCCCGCCAATCCTGATGCTGTAAATAAGCTCCATATTATTGACATCAATAAAGCATGGTTAAATAAATATGAAAAATATATGCTTGATAATGGTAAATCCTATACCACAATAGGAATTTATTTAAGACCATTGAAAGCTATGTATAATATTGCAATGTCAGAAAATCCTGCTTATGAGAAACATTATCCTTTTGGTAAAGGTCAGTATGAAATTCCTGCCACCGTTAAAGTGAAGAAGGCATTAAAAAAGGACAACTTAAAAATACTTTTTAAAGCTGTTCCTAAAAATAAACTACAGGAAAAAGCAAAGGATTTTTGGTTTTTGTCATACATTTGTAACGGAATGAATATGAATGATATAGCTAGACTCAAATTCAAGGATATATCATTTGAGGAAAATAAACTTACTTTTTACAGAGGGAAAACACAGAGAACAAAAAAAACAAATCTTAAAGAAATTTCTGTTTTACTTACGTCTTTTTCTAAAGTTGTCATAAGTAAATATCAAAAAAAGGAAACAAGCCCTGAAGACTTTGTTTTTAATATTATTTCAAAAGAAGATACAGCCACAGAAAAAGTAAGAAAGATTGAAAACTTTACGAGATTTGTTAATGACCATATTAAAAATCTTGCTAAGGCTAATGAAATTACAGCAGAAATTTCAACTTATTGGGCAAGACATAGTTTTTCTACAATGGCTTTAAATTCTGGGGCTAATATAGAGCTTATAGGAGAGTATTTAGGGCATAGTGACATAAAGACTACAAAGAATTATTTAAGTGGTTTTGATGATGCTAATAAAGAAGCAATCATTAATAAAATCACTGACTTTTTATGATAGTCGGCTATCATTTTATAAAAGTTCCTGATGAAAAGCTTTGTATTAGTTTGTTAAAAGAAATCAAAGAAAAACATGGTATTGTTTGTAGGCGGTGTGACAGTTCAGAGTATTACTGGAAGCAGGATAAAATGGTATTTGAATGCAAAGAATGTAGATTGAGAACATCTTTAAAGGTTGGAACTATTATGAACAGGAGTAGGCTCCCTATTCATTTTTGGGTTGTTGCTGTTAATTGTATTATAAGTGGTTCATTCAAACTCACTATAAAAGATATTCAAAGAAAACTAGAGCATAACAGGTATGAACCCATTTTAGAAATGTGTAATACCATAAAAATGCAGTTGGAAAGGCTAAAGCCTGAAAGAAAATCAGGAACATCATTAATATCTTTTAATGAAATGCCTTTATCTGAACAACATTTTTTTACATGGGCAGAATGTCAAAATGAATCTCATAAGAAAATAGACCAAAAATTGATAATATTATATCTTGAATGGTTGTCAAAAAGTCCTCAAATTTACTATTAGTTTTAGGTGCTTAAACGGATTTAGTAAATTTTTCAAAATATTAATTTTCCCATTTCTATTAGGCTATTTTGTATAGATGTGTTAAAATAATTTTAATGCTTTTTAGCACCTCAAAAATGTGTAATATCTTAGCATTATGAAAGAAATAACAATGCAATTACAGCACAATATTTTTGAAGAATTAGTAGAAAATATTAAAAAGACATTTAAAGAAGAATTGGAAAAAATCAAAGAATCATTGAGCTATTCCAAAGATGAAGAATTATTTTATACACTGGAACAAACCGCAAAGATTTTAGGTATTAAAAAAGAAGCCTTATATGGCATGAACTCCAAAAATGAAATTCCTTACTGCAAGAGATTTGGAAAATGTTATTATCTCAAAGTAGATATATTGAATTATATTCAGGAAGGCAGAATAAAATCTAAATCTGAAATAGAGAAGGAGGCAATAAGCTCTTTAATTAAAACAAGAAAGTATAACTAATATTTTCTTATTGCAAGATCCAACTCTTGCGATCAATCAGGTGACAGTTTGCTTAGAGTGTACATATAAGCTGCTGAAACTATTCTTTTTCAATCCTCAATTTTAACAATAACAAACAAGACATAAACCGTAGTAAAGGTACTAAGGGGAGCTATTGGTATGTCTAAATTTTAAATAAAATATTCAATATTATACAAAAAACAAAAATTCAATGGATAGAAGTCACTTAGAATCTCAAATAACAGCCCAAAAATCAACTAAAATTTTAAAACAATACAAACCCTCAAAAAGTATAGCAAACAAGCTGTATGAGCTATCGCTATACCCTTATTTTAGACAATAAAATGATTAATAAAATAAATAATTGTAAAAACAGAGCTGTCGTAAGCTCATTTAATGACATTGAAGAAGTGGTAAATTTCATTAAATCTCCACCCCAAGAACATATTGAATATGTGGGAAATGCAAGAACCTTAGAAAGAAAATCTAAAGAATACAACTACATTAAAATTCATAAGCTACCTGCAATAACAATTAACTTTAGTTTTTCAAATAATTATATCTCAGGAAAAAACGTTTCAAATCCTACAGGTTATCTTTATTTTGATGTTGACGGAATGACTGAACAGGATTTTGAGATCAATACAACGTATGTATGTGCTTACTGGAGAAGTTTATCCGATACAGGAATGACATTGGTTGTGAAAGTAGACGGATTAACTCCAGATAACTTTAAAGAAGCCACCAAAGAAGTAGCCAGATTGCTAGATATACCTTATGACGAAAAAGCCGTATCAATTGATAGACTGACAATTCTTTCTTATGATTCAAATGCGTATTTTAATGATAATACAGAAGTTATTCCATTATTTCAATTATTATCACCTGATTTGACAGTTTCTGATGAAAAAGAAGCTGCAAAAAATACCCACTACAATAGTATTAACACTAACAATATTAAAAAACTGTCTAAATACGATTGTAATGGGTATAAAATTAGATTTGACAATTTGGATGAACTCTTAGAATCTAAAAATATCAAATATGATGAAAATGGATTTTATGATTTTGGAAAGGACAGCAAATTGAGATATGCTAAAGTCTTTATTCCTTTTACAACTATAGAGTCAGATAGAAGATATTACATACTAGAAAAAATAATTCTTCAATTAGTAGCATTAAATAAAAAAATACCTAAAAAAATTATTCATGCCTGTATTAATAAAATTAACAACAACAGAATGATTCCTCCTATAGAAAGTCAGGCTGTTGAAGATCTTTTAGATAAGACGTATAAAAATATAAAAAACATTGAACCTCATTTTAATGAAGAAAGAAGATTCATTTATGATAAAACAAAAAACCTCACTACAAAAGAAAAAAGAAGTTTAAATATGAAGCAATTGGGAAAAGATAAGTCCAATAAGTCCAAAACAGAATTGTTTAATGTAATGAAGGAATGGGATTTCACCATATACGGCAAAATAACAATCAAAAACCTTTCAAAAACAGCTTCAAAAAACAAAAAGACTGTCCAGAAGTACTATAAAGAATTAAAGGCTAAATTAGCCTTTATAAGCTTAAACACTTTAAAGAATTCTAATACTCTTGAGAAAGAAATAAAATTTAATGATTTAAAAAACTATATTTAATCAAATACTTAGCCTTGACCGAATTTGGTCAAGGTTATTTTTATTGATGAAATGACGAAATCTGAATGAATTATGTTGTTTCTGTACAATATTATAATCAAAATTGAAATAGATTTATTGCTTAAATTAGCCTTTGCCAAATTTGATAAAGGTTAAAATCAAAATAAATAATCATGGAAAAATCAAAAAACAAAACTTTTACAAAATGGAACATTCTTTTTGAATTTTTCAATAAGCAAGGAGGAAAACACAATAAAAAAGAATATGACAACGAAAAATTTAACCAGATTCTTAACGCTCCCTATACATGGGAAGATGACAGATTGGTTTTCATGGACAAAAAATTAGATTTGTTTAATTCTTTACTCGCCCTATTGCCTATTCCTAATGGTAAGATTGATGAAGTAAAAGCTTTCATGGAGATATTTAAGGTGATGAATGATACACCAAAACACACTTATTATGTCATCATCAAACATTTTAAAGAAACCTATTTACAGTACACAGATCTTATTGATTTTTCAGATAATATAATAACAGGATTACTTATTGATAGAGTTGCTTGTCTTCATGATATAGACAGTTTTTTGCAAATACCCTCAAAATACAAATGCTTATATGTCGATTATATAAATTATATTGAACATATTGACTTTGATAAATTTGATAACAAAATAGATTGGGTAGAGATAAATTGGAATGAAAACAAACCAATTACTGAAGATAGTTTGCAAACTATAAAAAAACTAAAGCAAGATTGTGAGAATTATAATATCCCTTTCTACTTTAAAGGTTGGGGAAAATCTGAAAACAATCCCAATCCTGACGATCCAACGTTAAATCCCGCACACAGATATTATAATAAAGCAGGTTGTATGCTTGATGGTAGGATTTATTACTATGATCCCATTACAAAAAAAGCTGCCTCAACAATAAAACTGTTTGAAGATGATTATTACATTATGGAGGAATACAACGGATTACATACCATTTGGGAACTAAAATCATATTTACCTTTAATGAAATCAGAACTATTTGAACTCCTGAAAGAAAATATCTCGAAAAATGGTTTAAATGATCCTATTTTGTACTATCTCACTTCGGACAATAGAAAGATTGTAATTGAGGGGCATACTCGTTTAAAAGTCTGTATTGATCTTAGCATTAAAGATTTTCCAACTAAAGAAATAACAGAGGATTTTAACAGTTTGGAAGACATTCAACTATGGATGCTTAAACACCAATTCCAAAGACGTAATCTATCAAGTATTGAAAGGTTAGAACTAGCATATCAATCGAAAGATATTATTGAAAAACGAGCTAAACAGAATCTCAGCAAAGCAGGTAAAAAAGATACCATTGTTTCTATAGATACTAATTTAGAAATAGCCAATTTAGCAGGTGTAGGAAAAACTACAGTTGTGAGTTACAGTAATGTCATAAAAAATGGTTCTCCAAAAATCATTGACAAAATGAAAAAGGGTGAGCTTACTATATCTGGTGCTTTTAACAGAATAAAGGATAAGCCATCAAAAACAGACAAAATAAATACTGAAATCATCTATTTAAAATCTTTTGATGAAGGTATGGAGTTTATAAACAATAAGATTATTGAAGGAATTATTGTTTTAAAAACAGAAGATCAGATTAATAAATTAACCTCAATCCAGAAGGCTAAATTTGGAATTTTGATATTGCACCAATAAACCTTGACCGAATTTGGTCAAGGCTGTTTATATCAGTATTATTAATTCACAGGAGTGAATTTCTCTTTTAGTCGTTCATATAAATAGGTTTTCTCATAATCTTCTTCACTCATATTCCATTGAGAAATATTACTTTTACCAAAGTTATAACCATGTACAAAGGTTAAAGCATCGGAAGAAAGAATATCAATTATATTATGATCATTTAAAAGATCAATAATATTATTTTTAGGAAAAAAAGAAAATATTATTGAAAGCGCTGTGCTGGTATTATTATTGGAAATGAATATTTTTAATTCATTTTTATATTCACTATAATTATAGTAAGAAAAAAATTTGAGACAGTAGTACATTGTACTGTTTGCTTCTTGAGATGTGTTTAAATATTCAATAAAATATTTTTTCAAATTTTCATTTTTTTCATTGACTATACAACCAAGTAGTTGAACTAAAAAATTTTCATCATTATTATTGTTTATAATATTTATGATTTTTAAGACTTGGTCTTCATTTAGTCCTTGATGACTATTATACGTAAGGAAATTTAAGCTATTGTTTCTTATGTGATTATCTTCACTTTTCAAATTTTCAATAGCATTGTCAATTTCTTTTACTCTCCTTTCCTTTAAAAAATTATTGAATTTAGCTTCGGATTTTTCCTCAAATTCCTTTAAAGCATCTCTGGACGGTTTAATTCCAAACTGATAAGTCAAAATAGGTAATACGACCCCTATAAAGGCAAGAATAATAGTAATGACAGTATATAAAGTTCCAAATGATGAAATCATAGAACTTTGATTTGTGATTGTTTCTGTAGCTTGATTAATTCGCTCTTCTAAGATTTTAGTTTTAACACCATTTTGTTCAGAAATTAAAGAATCAACTTTTTTATTCAATAATTCAATTTTCTTGTTTTGCTGATTATTGGAGGTATCCGTTTGTGAAAAAGAAAAAACAGAGGAAATTAGAAATAATGTCAGTAATATTTTTTTGAACATGGTGTTTTAATAATTTTTCAAATATAATAACTTTGATATTGGAAGGAACAATTTTTGATAGTAAAAAACGGATTGCAAAAATTTATATCTTTGCAATTCAAATTTTATCGAAAAAATAAAGCGTTAGCTTTTATTGTGTTTATAGAAATCTGACAGTTTCATTTGTACTGCACAATAAATAGGTGATGCTCATGCCATAGGCGTGGGCTTCCTATTTGTAGTACAAGGTTTTGTCAGAACCTCTATAAGCAAATATGGTTAAGTTCCACGCTGTTTGCATTTATAACCTTTCACTTTGGGACTGAGTGAGTAAAAATATTCACTTATGAAAAAACTATTATTCACAGTTTTTACAGTATTATCATTTATTGGTTGTTCAAATCACGATGATGAAAATACACAAACAACAAGCAACCCAGTAACAACCCAGTATTTTCACCCTCCAACGTGGATTCAGGGGAAATGGCAGAAAGACGGAACATCATTGTATAAATTTACTAATGATGATTTTTATACTATTGCGGGAAGTATAGAAACAAGCTACAAATCAATATTACAGCAAGGTGCAAGTTTAGGAGCTACTTCCAGTGTTCCCGAAACTATTTCTGAGACAGTCTATGAGTTTACAATAAAGTCAGGTTCTACGAATGCAGAATATAAATTCAAAAAGATCAATTCTACAAAGATTGAGTGGGTAAATTATCCTTATGCTTCGACTGTTGGTGCATTTTATTTAACTAAACAATAATACTATCATGAAAAAGTTTTTAACAGCAGTAGTGATAGTCGTTTCAACAATGGCTTTTGCACAACAAACAGAAAAAGACAGTAAATGCGATTTACCTAAAGATTATCAGGAACCAAAACCAGACAAAAAAATCCAATCTTGGTTAAAACGTGGAGATGCTACAATTGAAGACCTGAGAAAACATATAGCGGTTGAGAATGATTGTAGTGAGAAAGATGTAGTCTTTTTGAGAATTTCGGAACAGAAAGGAAACGGAATGTATTCGGTTTGTGTTTCAGGAAAGGCAATGAAGTATAAGCGCATGGGGACAGTTTTTATGGGTGCAGGAGAAAATCCTTTTGATGTGGCAAAGTAATGGAACATAATGCCGAATTACAGTTAAAGGAAACGATCAGCCAAATGGTTGAGAAGTGTCTTGTAGTGGATCTACAGGAAATTTTTATGGGTAAGAAAAATTATAAATCTATCCTTGAACTCATTTTAGATTATGAGAAGTATTGGAATACCTCGGTTAATGAAATTTCAATGACTGCCAAAATTTCTAAAATCAGAATACAGGCTATTATCAGTGAAACATTTCAAGCTATTAGAAAAACTTACCCTCAACAACCTTTATATAGTGATTTAAGCCATATTAGAGACAAATATGTTAATAAATTAAGCTCAGATCTCTATCATACAGTTTCTGATTATTTAAAAGAAGATACAAAAACAATAAAATATAAGAACTCTGATGATTTGAAGTTTATTTATGAAAGTATGATTAACCATTATTTCATAAAAACCCTGAATGTGAAAGAAAAACTTGCTAAGGGCTATATGATTGAAGAAAATCTTACAGAAAAGGTTATTCACAATGTTTTTTATCAACTTAACAAAACATATACTGAGGAGGGCAATTCAAATAATTTGGATTTACAAAGTCTTCTATTAAAAATGGAAAATTTAAACACTAAAAAGAATTAGAATATAATATGAAAAATCACAAAATCCATTTAAAGCAAACAGACAGCCAATTTCCAACTGATAAAGAAATCAGAATGTCACTCCGAAAGTTAGGATTAAAAGATGTTGTTTTCTCAATATTAAAAACTGTTGAGTTTGCGGAATTATCTGAAAAAGATTTAAAAACCGTCATTACGAGCAAACCCCAAAATCCTTTGGAAGAATTATTGAAAAATTCTTTATTAAAAGAATAAATTGTAAATAAATAATACTTAATCTGGATTATATTACATTTCAGATTAAGTATTGACTAATTCATATTAATAATTCATATAAATTAATTTCCTAATTCTAATTGATTCTTAACTAAATTAAAATAGTCAGCTTTACTATTTACTAATTCGTTGTGATTGCCTTTTTCTACGATCTCACCATTTTTAAGAACAATAATTTGGTCAGCACTCTTTACAGTAGAAAGCCTATGAGCAATAATGATTACAGTTTTACCCTTAAAAAATTCTTGCAGATTGTTATGGATTACTTTTTCGTTTTCAGCGTCTAGCGCACTGGTGGCTTCATCAAAGAAAAGATAATGTGGATTTTTATAAATTGCCCTTGCGATTAAAATACGTTGTTTTTGCCCTCCTGAAAGTCCAATTCCTGACATTCCAATTTTAGTTTTGGTTTTTAAGGGTAATTTCATTACAAAATCTAATATATTAGCAATTTGCATTGCATGTCGAAGTTTATCGAAGTTAATATTATTGTCATTAGTAGCAATATTACGCTCTATAGTATCTGAAAAGATATATCCATCTTGCATTACTACACCGCAATTTTCTCTTAGTGCTTTTGGGGAAATATCTTTAAGATTATCATTATTTATTGTAATCTCTCCAAGTAGAGGTTCATAAAACTTTAATAATATTTTTAATAATGTTGTTTTACCGCTTCCACTTGCTCCTACTATTGCCGTTATTTTTCCTTCGGGAATATCTAAACTAATATTTTTGAGTATATAATCAGAATCAGAACCCTCATATTGGAAATAAACATTTTTTAAGGTAATGCCTTTTTCTTCAACATCATTTCCTACGGAAAGTTTCTTTTGGTTTGTGGATTCTTCCTCTTTATGGTTTTGAACCTCGTCCAATCTGTCTAAGCTCAATCTTGCATCTTGAAGAGATCTAAAAAATGTTATAATTTGATTTATAGGAGAATTCATTTGACCAATAATATAAGATACGCTTAATAGCTCACCAATAGTCATGTTCCCCTTAATAACAAAGTTAGCAGCAAGAAATGTTACAACAATGTTTTTTAATTGATTAATAAAATCAAAACCTGATAGTTGAACTTGGTCAAGTTTTAAAATACGAACATTTATTTTAAATAATTTTTTTTGAATTTTCTTCCACTCTGATATTTTAAAACTTTCATATTGATTGAGTTTCATCTCTGAAATCCCATTGATTATTTCATAAATAGCTTCTTGGTTTTCACTTTTCTGTCTAAATCTAAAATAATCTAAAGACTTTCTTTTTTTCATCCAAAATAAAGACCATAATATAGATAGAACGGTTAATAACAAATAAGTTAAAAGAATAGTGATGTTATAATACCACAAAATTCCGAAAAAAACGGAAAAAGTTATCAATGAAAACAAAGTCATTAGGCTATTGGAAGTGAAAAACTGCTCAATCCTATCATGATCCTGAATCCGTTGATTAAAGTCCCCCAAAAGTTTTGTATCAAAAAACTTAATTGGTAGTTTTACAAATTTCATTAAGAAATCAGATATAACATCAATATTTATTTTTGTTCCAATGTTTAATGCAATCAAATTCCGAAATACTGAAAATACCATATTCCCAATAAAAAGGAATAATTGAGCTACCAAAACAAAAAATATGACATTAACATTCTTTTTGTCAACGCCATCGTCTATAAGTTTTTGAGTTAATATTGGAAAAGCTAATGTAGAAACTGTTCCCAAAAGAAGAAATAAAAACATATAAAATAGTTGTCTTCTATACGGTTTTATATATTTTATCATATCTTTTAAAGAACTTGATTTTTCCCCATGAACTTCTTGTTCGTATAATTTTTCTGTTGGCTCAAAAAATACAGCAATTCCCTTTTCCTCATCAGATAGCCAAGCACCCTTAAACTTATCTTCTTCAAGAGATATTAAGCCGTGTGCGGGATCAGCAATTTTATATGTTTTCTTGTTATTAAAATAACTTTTTGATATTCTATATAAAACAACAAAATGATCTTGATTCCAATGTAATATACATGGCAACATATCATTTTCAAAACTATCTGTTGTTAGTTTTCCAGTAATAACTTCAAATCCTAAATTTTCTGAGGCTTCTCTTATTCCTGAAAGTGATACACCTTCTCTGTTTACAAAACATTTCTCCCGAAGATAATTTACACCAAAGCTTTTACCATAATGATTACATATCATTTCTAAACATGCGGGACCACAATCCATCTGATCACGCTGAAAAACAAAGTTGAACATTAGCTTCTATATTTTGGTTTTATTATAAACTACCTCACTTAATTTTTTATCTAAAATTGAATAAACTAAAAATTCATAAAGTATATTTTCTTTATTGGAAACTCTTGTAATGTGCATGTGAATCATATTCCCAATATAATACTTTGGAGTATAGGTGTTTGAAAACTGAAGCTTTAAAAATTGATTTCTAATTTTTTTTCTAAAGACAACTGGAATAACAGCATCATCCGTAAAAACATTTGTAATATTTTCAGAATTACTCGAATATTTTTCATTTACCCATTTTGTTTTATTTGAAATTCTATCACCTAAATGATTCTCCAAATTATTTTTCATTTCCC
The DNA here is from genome assembly GCF_900114875.1 of Chryseobacterium limigenitum. Classification (GTDB taxonomy): domain Bacteria; phylum Bacteroidota; class Bacteroidia; order Flavobacteriales; family Weeksellaceae; genus Chryseobacterium; species Chryseobacterium limigenitum. The sequence goes on along the minus strand of NZ_FPKW01000005.1, from coordinate 93,867 downwards.
TGACAAAGGATAATTTATCTGTAATTTTTTCATATACCAAGTCAATGTAAAAGTCGACTAATTTAATACTATATGTCCAACTTTCTATTTTATTTGTAAAAGAAAGATTAATGAACTTCATTGATTCTTCTGAATCTGTATGGAAAATTGCCTCAATTACATCTATGTTAGTAGCTCCATATCTTTCTATTTCCCGAACATAAGTATCAATTAGTACATTGTTTAAATAGAGTTGTTCAACCAATGAACTAAGGAAATATGACAGTTTTTCATTGACATTACTATAATATTCTCTATTAATATTTATTCTTAACCTTATATGAAACTCAGAATCAATAAACATTAAATAAAAAAACCTTTTAATCTCTCCACTAGTCACCATTTTTCTTAATTTATCTGAAAGAAGAATAAGAAACTTTGTAGAATATTCTTGATTTATGTAAATCTTATAATACAACCATTCAGAACCAGGAATAAAAAATCTTTCTTTCCTACTAATCTTTGAAATATTGAAAACTGGCTTATTATTAGATGCAGTAAAATCATGATTTTTAAAAGGTATAAAAAATTCATTATTATGAGGCTCTCCATTATCAGAATAAATAACCGAATCAAAGCTTTTTGTCAATACCTCATACAGTAGCATTTCTTTCCTTTTATTCAACTCAGTAAGAAATATTCTAATCATTTTTTCATTTTCACTGTCAATATAGGTTTCTATATCATCAATTACAAATTCAAACCAACGAGGTATTCCAATCTTTTCTCTCTTTGTATTAAATATTTTGACTGCGTTGTCTACATCTTTTTTATTGTATTCATTTTTTATATTATTCTCATATAAGAAATCATGTACATTCACCTGCCAACTTTCTTTACTTAGTATTATGTTCTTATACATAATTCTTGGAATGTGCTTATAATATTTATGATATTTTATTATATTAAGGAAACCAATAGTATGATTAAATTGGCTATAATAGTAATCAACCAAAAATTTAATCATTGGTAATATATCTGATTTATCTAAATCTATTGCGGTTGAAAAACAAGGGATTATTATTTTTTTCAATTTTTTAGATACAATTACTAATTCTCCATTTTGTATTTTTAAAAATAAATCATTTATTGGAATACAATACTTTGAATTTTCTTTACTGTGTATAATAATTCTATACTTTCTAAATCTGGATCTGTTTAAGATATTCCCTTGGTAAATATTAGGTAAAAAATCAAGTTCGGCTAATATAGTTTCAGAAAACTCATTATCTTCATAATTAGCTATTTCCGAACATAGTGAGTGTATCTCTTCATTAGAATTTGTAAACCGTGATAAAATTCTTGTAGGACTATGGGGAGACAGGGATTTTATATAAATAAAATCAGAATCAATTTCTTTATACAAACTAACTCTTGCACATCCTGTCGGACTTCTATCTGTTTGATGGGTTTCTTTAAGTTTTAATATTTGGTTTAATTCAGTATCATTTATTTGGGCTATTTTATTACCGAGATTCTTATTTATTTTTTTTAAGAAAAAGCTATCAATTAATTCAAAATTATTTTCATCTGATTTGTTATTTGAATATAAAATACCTTTTTCTGGATCTAAAGCATCTAAAATTGAAACGGGTTCTCCTTCAAACCTTCTTTCAAATTTCTTCTTGAAATCATTAATGTTAATCGCAAAAAATTCATCCTGCTTGAATCTTATTAGAAATTGATTGAGAATATCAATTGACTGTTTTATCAGTGAAGTTTGTTTATTGGAAAAATTACCTTCAGACGAAAAAAAAGTATTAACATATAGCAAATTGTCGTTTTGAGAAATATTCCCCTTTTCTGTTTGCTTTTTTTGTATATTATATTGGATCTTGATCCTATCATTAAAGTTAAGATTATCAATTTTACCCAAAAATTTATTGATTTTATTGTTACTTTTCTGTAAACTATCAAAGCCTATTGTTGAAGGTTCAAAATCGGATATAAGTATTTTACTTTCAATAAGCTCATTTATGAAATCATTAGCATCTTCATACTCTATAGCCTCATCAACTATTGAATAAATGACTTCTTTAATAGTTTTCCCCTTGTTCATTAAAGCAAATATCTTTTTGATATAAGTGTTGCTATCAAATGATGTATAACTATAATTGAGGTTACCATTGGTATCAACCTTAAAATCAACATACCTATATTTTCCTTTATTATATTTAACAGTTGGATTTACACTAAATTTACAATCTACATAATTTGTGTTCGATGATAAATAAATATTTCTTTTGTATGAGAGGCTTAAATCAAGTAATGATTTAGTGTATTTATCTATAATTGTAAATTTTCCGTTATTATTTTTATCATATTTTGTCTTTATCAATCCTACTCCTGAAAAAACACCAAATGGAATGGTTCTATATCCAATTCTACTAATATATTTTGTTAATGTATCTTTCAGTTTTTCATTTTCATTTTTTTCATTGATTAATTGAAAATATAAAGAAGGAGAAGATAAATATATAGAATATGTTAAAAATTTATCATCAATAACGTTATATTGGTTGCTTTTATCCTCTATTAGTGAGTTTAGTTTTAACAAAGAATAAGCTGGTATTCTAAAGATATGATAAGAAAAAAACGATATTTTCATTTATTTTTCTTGCGAATTTAGAAAAATATTATACATTTGTCAAACTAATTTAAACTAAAAATTTCACAAAATGAAACAACAGAAAAAATTAAAAAAATTGGTGTTGAACAAAGAAAAAATTGACACCATTGTAAAAGGAGAAGAAAAATCAATTAAAGGAGGTTTTTTTGGATCAAGAGTGCTTTGTACTCAAACTAATGCAGATGTAGGGTGTACGAGCCACACAAGTTGTAATGGTAGCGGACATAGTCCAGGAAGTGGAACGGTATTTTGCGATGTATTTTAAGTTTACCGCTAAAAATTATGGGGTGCTATATAAATATTGTATAGCACCTTTTTTTTTAATAATTCACAATGGAAAATAATCAGAAAGTAATAGATTCAATACAAATTATTAAAGATTTTGTTATAGATGTACAAGACCCAGATGATTTCTCAATTGGTTCAGGTCTATCAGCTAAAAATCTTTTCTTATATAATTATGCTTTAACTTTTAAAGACGATGACGTATTAGAGTCTGTAATTAGTAGTTTTGAAAAAGTATATGAATCTTTAGAAGATAAGCTTAATAATTCTGGGCTTATTAGTGGTTGTACAGGAATTGTTTGGTTCTATCTGTATTTATGTAAGCATGGAGCCTTCGAACTAGACTCAGATCTTGTAGATTTTTTCGATGAATTTTTTATAAAAAGTACATTGCTCGAAAAAGAAAATGGGAACTATGATTTATTCTATGGCTTTTTAGGGTATGCTGTTTATTTTTTGCAAAAATCTAAAATGGGAGTATCTAAAAATAATAATCACCTTAATTTTTTTGTAGATTCTTTAGAAGAAATTGCTCAAAAAGATGAAAATGGAGTTTTTTGGGTAGATAAATATGATAGTACTACCATAAATTTAGGTTTAGCTCATGGAATCCCTTCCATAATATCCTTCTTGGGAAAGACTTACTTGCAAACAAAATATGAAAAAGCAAAAGTACTAGGTGAGCAGAGTGTAAAATGGCTTCTTTCTCAAAAGACTAGCAATAATGATTATTGCTATTTTCCAAGCAAAATTAAAATAGACAATACTTCTGATACAAATCACAATGGATCACGATTAGCTTGGTGTTATGGAGATTTGAGCATAGCCCATTCTTTAATTACTTTTGGAAAAAACGTTGATAATGGATATATTCAAAAAGAAGGAGAAATTATTTTGCTTAAAACATTAGATCGAAAAGTTTCTGATGAAAATTCAAGTATTAATGATAAAGGGTTTTGTCATGGTACATCAGGAGTTTTCTATTTATATAAAAAAATAAATGAATCCTTAAATAAGTATGATATTACGGAAAAATATTGGAAGGATGAGTTAGTTAAACAAACAGACTTAGAATCTTTTTATAGCTATATTTTTTATGAAAATAATTATAAGTATGCACCTGATATAGGATTAATAACAGGATTTTGTGGTATCGGTCTTGCATTACTTAGTATCATAAATGAAAAGCAAGACAATAGCTGGGAAGATATTTTTATGATATAATTAAATAGTAAAATTTATGAAAATTTGTTTTTTTTCTTTCTTTCTCTGTGTATTTTTAAATGCACAAACAATAACAGGCAAGGTATTATCTCAATACGATAATAATCCTGTTCCTTATGCAAGGATTGGTATTAGCAGTGAAGAAAACGGTACTATTGCTGATGAAAATGGCAATTACACACTTGATTTAAGTAGTGTAAATAAAGATTTAAATTTAAATGTACATGTTGGAGGGTTTGAAAAATTTTCAGTATCAATTAATAACTTTTTACAAAATAGCAGTCATAATATTCTTTTAAAAGAGAAAGTAAGGGATATTGCAGAAGTTGTTATTACCCCTAAACAGTTTAAAGATAAGCATTGGGGAGTAGACTCTAAATCGAAGAAAATTTTGTTTGCGACATATCCTGAAAGAAAAAAGGAAAAAGAAGAGCAATCTCGTGAATTGGCAATTAAATTTTCAAACAACAAAAAGGTAAAGATTCAAAAAATAAACCTGAATATCTCTGATTTTCAAACAGATGTACCTGTTAGGTTGAGAATTAATGTATATGATGAAAAAAATGGTATTCCTAATCAATCTGTTCTATACAAGGATATTACAGCGGTTGTAACAAAAGATTCAATTGTAAATAATACATTTATTCTTGATGTGAGTGATAATGATATTTACGTAAATAGTGATTTTTTTGTTAGCATACAATTTATGAATTTTTTTAAAGGACATATTTTCATTAGTGGAGCGTTCTTTAAAACTGTATTTAAAAGAAAGTACTATGGCAGTTGGGAAAAATCAACGATAGCTTCTCCTGCTATTAATATTGATGTAAAAGTTGAAAAATAAATATCTCATTTTCTTTTGTTTTATATTTTTATGTATTGCAAAAACAGTATATGCTCAATCTTTTGTCAATGGCACAGTATTATCGGAAGATGGTTTTTCTATTAGTAATGTATTAGTCTATAATATTGCCAATCAAAAAAAAACTTATACCGATTCGGAAGGGAAATTTAATATTGAAGGAAATATCAGTGAGGAGCTTAGATTTATTAAAGATGGATATGAACGAAAATCCGAAAAAATTGGGAATTCATTTGCTTTAAAAGTTTTACTTATAAAGATGCCTTTTGAAATAGAAGAAGTAAGACTAAATAATCTTTCAGGCAATTTGCTAACGGATTCCAAACGGATGAAAATTGATAATTCTAAAGAAAAATTAGAAAAAGATATTGGGCTTCCAAAACTCAAAGGAGTCCAAAGGGAAAGAGTGCCTACAGTAAGCAATGATGTTATTGTACCTCTTTTATTTGGATCAATAAAAGTCGATGCTTTATATAAATTAATTAGTGGTGATGCTAGAAGAATGAAATCTTTGTACAAATATCAAGATTTACAAGAAAAGGTTAAATGGATTAGAGAAAGAATTGAAAATGATTATTTTGTGAGATATAAAATTCCAGAAGAGAAAATAGGTGAATTTTTAGAATTTGCTATTCAAACTAATCCTAATATACTTTCAAGCATAAAATCAAATAAAATTGAGACAGTTCGTTTTGAATTGAATAATTCTATTGATTTGTATAGTTCAAGATTAAATAAAAAGTGATGATAGTTTTCGCTAAACTTAATCAAGCTCTTTATCACCATAATAAATATGGCAAAGAGTACTGTTATACCGTACATCATGAGTGTTTTCCTTACAATTTGACAGTTGATTTATACTGATATATAACAATAATCGACTGAAAAGGTATACATCATATTATTTTGAATAAGCAAATAAGATGGTGAATCCCAGTGCTCAAAAGTACCCCCACCTAATCTCTCTAAAAAAATCAAATGCTCCTTATAGTAGAATTTATAACAAATTAACACCAAAAAATATAATGAGTGTACAGACGTAACCTACTATCTCTAGTCAGCATCCCTCCGAAGTTCTTTTTTGGGTAGCCCCTACCAGCTGTCAAACTTTTTCTCATACAGTTGTTTTGCTATGTTTGGTTTTTGTAGATCTGGTTTTATTTTCCGCTTACTCTTTTGTACTGATAATACTCTTCAAACTGTATGTTTTATTGTTAGCTTTTGTGACAGTTTTTTGTTTGTGCGGTTTGTGTTTAAAAATATTTTAAAAACTTTAATTTCAAAGTTAAAATCTCTGTCAATTGGCATGAATATTGACTTTGTTAATATGTCAAAGAATTGTTTCAGGTTCTTTTTTCTGTATAGATTCTCACAATAATATATAAAAAATGCCTAAAGTGCTACGAACACGATAGGCAACATCAATAAATTTTAAAATACCTAAAACTTATCAACATGACAAATTTACAAAATTGTCTTGATTCTTGTAGTATCTATGTAGGAACTTATCAGAAGTACAACAACGGAAGCCTTTATTGCAAATGGTTAAATCTTTCTGATTATTCAGACTATGATGAACTACTTACAGCGATGTATGAACTACATTCTGATGAATCTGAGCCAGAATTTATGTTTCAGGATTATGAACATTGTTCTTTTTTTGAAAAATTAGGATTAATTGGAGAAAGTTATATTTCCAAAGAGATATATGAAATAGCCGAGCAAATAAACGATTCTAGCTATGATATTGAAGTTTTTGAATCTTATGTTGATTGTGTTGGGAAAATGGATTTTTCAAGTGTTTGTGATGGTGTAATGAACTATTATGTGGGTGAGTATTCAGACGATGAAACATTTGCCCAATATATGTTAGAAGAAAGTATTCCAGAAAGCCTGCCGAACTTTATTTATATTGATTGGGAAGCTACAGCAAGAAATTTAATGTATGATTATTATTCGAGTGATGGATATTATTTCCGAGCTTAAACAAAAAGTAAAATTTTGGACTTTGTGCAAGGATTATGCAAATAGAATATGAAGAAAAATATTAAAAATGCTAAATTTTTATGCAAATTTTGTGCAAATAAAAAAGAGTTACAGTTTTCGATTCTGTAACTCTCTGATTTTCAGCTCCTCCTCTTGGGCTCGAACCAAGGACCCTCTGATTAACAGTCAGATGCTCTAACCAACTGAGCTAAGGAGGACTGTCCTTATTTTTAAGTGGTGCAAATATAGGACTGATATTTATACCATGCAAGTTTTTTTAAAAATATTTTAAATATTTCTATAATTTTCCCGTGAATACTTTGAAGATATCACTTCCGAAAATCAGTAACATTAAGCCTAACAGGAAGATAACACCAATCATTTGTGCATTCTCTAAAACTTTTTGTGGTACTGGTTTTCCTACAATAATTTCATATAAAGTGAAAATTACGTGCCCACCATCTAATCCAGGGATAGGAATTAAGTTCAGAAATGCTAACCAAACAGAGAACATTGCTGTAAAACTCCAGAAAGCCGGCCAGTTGATCCCGATACTTCCGTCCGCTGCTTTATTTACAGGCATGTTTTTAACGATTGCAATTGGTCCTCCAACATTTTTATACCCTTGAACCTTAGAGTTAAACATGATTTTGAACTGCTTAACCTGCATTGTTAATGCTTCAATAGTTCTTGTGAATCCTCTAGGAATAGATTCTCCGAAAGAATATTGTTTATTGGTAGTAATTGATTTAGCAAGATTTTTAGCGTCAATTTTTACACCTAGTTTTCCGTTTTTATCAACAGAAACTGTAGGAATTGTTTGAACTGCTCCGTTTCTTTCAACATCAACAGAAATTGTTTTTCCTTTATTTTGACTTAAAACAGAACTTACCTGATCAAAGAAAGAAACTTTTTGACCATTAATTCCAACAACTTTATCACCAACAGCCAAGCCGGATGCTTTAGAAGATGGAGTTGCCAAAGAATCAATAACCATTGGGATTCTTGGGCTGATGTATAATTTTGCTTCTTTTTGTTTAAGAACTTCTGCAACACCGTCAGTATTTACAGGGAAAGTAACTTCTTTACCATCTCTTAAAACAGTTACATTATCACCTAAAAGGATGTTAATAGAAGCATTTTCTAGTCTTTCATTTGGTTTTCCGTCGATACTGATGATTTTATCACCATTTTGGAAGCCCATTTTTCTACCGGCTTCTGTTACTTCAACTCCGTTTTCAAATTTTGTAAGGTCTGTATACGTTTCTCCGTTAAAAAGAGATAGACAGGTGTAAATTAACCAAGCCAAGAAAAAGTTTACCGTAACTCCGCCCAACATGATGATCAATCTCTGCCAAGCCGGTTTTGCTCTGAATTCCCAAGGTTGAGCTGGTTGCTTCAATTGCTCGGTATCCATACTTTCGTCTACCATTCCGGCAATTTTCACATAACCTCCGAAAGGAAGCCATCCGATACCGTATTCTGTTTCACCGATTTTTTTCTTTGCTATTGAGAACCATGGATCAAAAAACAGATAGAATTTTTCTACCTTGGTTTTAAAGTATTTTGCGGGTAAAAAGTGTCCAAGCTCATGAAGAACCACTAAAATAGAGATGCTTAAGATAAACTGGAAAATCTTGATTGCTAATTCCATTAATAAAATTTAGATTTAATTTGCAAAGGTAACAATTATCAAAACTATGCCAAATAAAAAAGCCCCCCGAAACGAGAAGCTTTGTCATATATTCAGACTATTTTCTACAAATTGAGCGAAACTCCGAGACTGCCATTGTTTCCTACTTCTGCAAATACCCCGATTTTCTCTGTGAAAAAGTATCTTGCGCCAATGTGAGCACCGATTCCAAAGTCTTTTCCGAGAACTCCGACATCTACACCGGGATAAATATCCAGTTTTTCTGGCAGATCTAATGCTTCACGCAGGTGAAAATTTAATCTTCCGAAGATGAAAACACGGTTGTCTTTATCATCGTCTTTATATCCATTAAAATAGGCGTTCAAACCTCCCCCAACTGAAATCAGTTTGTTTAAACCATAATCATAAGTTCCTGTAACTCCTGTTCCATATCCCCAAGCACTCAATCCCAATTGGATTTTCTGATCTCCTTTTCCGGTGTAGGCCTGCGCGTTCACTAAGGCTCCACCCAATACTAACATAAACATAAAAACCAATTTCTTCATAAATTTTACTTTTTCGATGTTATTACTAAAAAATATCCGCATCAAAAATAGAACCGAAATCAACGGAAAATCGTATTTTTATGGAAGTTATTTAACAAAGTTTATGAAGATTACAGGGTTAAATTTAGATATCATCTGGAAAAATAAAGATGGAAATTTTCAATTGATTGAAAAGGAATTTGAAAATATTGAAGCCGATTTATTTCTTTTACCGGAAATGTTTCCAACAGGTTTTTGCATGGATGCTTCTGAAGTTTCAGATAGAAATGGAGAATCTTTAGCATTTTTAAAGAAATTGTCTAAAGAAAAGAATGCTGCATTTTGCGGAAGTGCTCCTGTGGAAGAGGACGGGAATTTCTATAACAGGATGTATTTCGTTAAGCCGGATTCTGAGGTTGTTTTTTACGATAAAAGACATTTGTTTTCCTTTTCTGGAGAGGATAAAGTTTATACTCCCGGAAAGGAAAGGATTATTGTTAATTATAAAGGAATTCGATTTTTGTTGCAGGTTTGTTATGATCTTCGTTTTCCGGTTTTTGCAAGAAATAATGATGATTATGATGCCATTTTATATGTTGCGAATTGGCCTGAAAAAAGGGTAGGAGCTTGGGAACATCTTCTAAAAGCTCGTGCTATTGAAAATTTATCTTTTGTTTTTGGTTTAAACAGAATCGGGACAGATGGTAATGATTTGTTTTATCAGGAAAGTTCGCATTGTTTTTTTGCGGATGGAAAAGAAATTTCTGTGAAGAATGGAAATATCGTTTCCGCAGAATTAGATATGAATGAATTAAATGATTTTAGAAAACATTTTCAGTTTTTGAATGATAGAGACTCTTTTTCAATTGAATTTTAAGTTATTATGACCACAGATTTTCACAAATTCACACAGATATTTATGTATATTTTTAATAAACAAATAATTAAATACTAAAGCGCAAACATCTGTGTAAATCCGTGTAATCTGTGGTTTAAAATAAAAAAAACTGTGAAAAGTCACAGTTCTATTCATATTGTTTTAAAAGTTGAGTCAACGTATTCACATCATGCACGCCACTTTCTTTCCAAAGCAATTCTCCGTTTTTGAAGATGGCTAATGTCGGAACTCCACGCACTCCGTATTGAGAGGCAATAGCAGGATATTGATCAACATCTATTTTTATAATTCTGGCTCCTTGGCCTACATTTTCTTTTACCGTATTTAAAACCGAAGACTGAACTTTACATGGTTGACACCAGGTTGCAAAAAAGTCTATCAATACCGGTCTTTCGGATTCAATAAGTTCTTGAAATTTTTGTGACATAGTTTTTGGTTTTAGTTCAACGTTTAAATATTTAAAGACTAGAGTCCTGGATGCCTTTTACATTTTTCCAACTCGTTCCGTCATAAACTTCAACCCCATTTTTCTTTAAGATCTTAACGGCTTCATCGGCTTGTACTCCTTTATTACAGAAAACAACTACTTTTTTGCCTTTCAGAGATGTCGGATTGCTTATAATTTCAGCTAAAGGAATGTTGATGGCGTTGTTTGCTGATCCTCCTGCAAATTGTTCCGGCGTCCTTACGTCAACCAAAGTAACATCCGGATTGTTAATTATTTTTCTGATGCTTGTGTTCGAAACGTCTGCGGTTGCTGCTGTTTTACATGCAGTTAATGCAAAAATTGATATAATAATTAATCCGAGAAATTTATTTTTCATATTTAAAATCTTACAATGTTTTTGATTGACAAACGAAGTCTGAAGTTGGAAATTTTTCAGTTTTTTTGATTCCGTTGAAACCTCCTTCTATTTCAGTAAAGTTTCTGATTCCGTGTGAATTAAGGATGCTTGCTGCGATCATGCTTCTGTAACCTCCTGCACAATGTAGGAAGAAATGTTCAGAATCATCGATTGTACTTACCCAATCACTGATGGTATCTAGTGGTTTGTTGTAAGCGTTGTCAATATGTTCCGCAGAGTATTCTCCAAGTTTTCTTACGTCGATTACTTTTGTTTTTTCATTAAATTGCTCAGCAAATTCGGCAGGTGAAATTCTTGTTACTTCATCAATTTCTTTGTCTGAGTTTTTCCAGGAATCAAAACCTCCTTTCAGATATCCTAAAACGTTATCAAACCCAACTCTGCTTAGCCTTGTGATTACTTCTTCTTCCGTTCCTTCATCAGAAACCAATAATAAAGGATGTTTTACATCTACGATCAAAGTCCCGACCCAAGGCGCGAAATCTCCTTTTAATCCGATATTAATAGAATTTGGAATAAATCCTTTCTGGAAATCGGCAGCCCCTCTTGTATCTAAAATTAAAGCGCCCGTTTCTTCTGCAAAGCTTTCGAAATCTTCTACAGAGACAGGGGTTAATCCTTTATCCATAACATCATCAAGGCTTTCGTAACCTCCTTTGTTTAAGGCTACATTCATTCCGAAATATTTTGGAGGAGCAGTTAATCCGTCTAAAACTTCTCTGATAAAAGATTCTTTATCCGGCTGATTTAGTGCGTAATTGGTTCTTTTTTGATTCCCCAAAATATCAACCGTCTCTTTCTGCATATTTTTCCCACACGCTGAACCTGCTCCATGAGCCGGATAAACTGTAATGCTGTCGTCTAATGGAAGTATTTTGCTGTGTAAACTTTCATATAAAATTCCGGCAAGATCTTCCTGAGTAAGACTGGTTGCTTTTTGAGCCAAATCAGGTCTTCCTACATCTCCTAGAAATAATGTGTCTCCTGTGAAAATTGCAGTTTCAACACCATTTTCATCAATTAAAAGATAGGTTGTGCTTTCCATCGTATGACCAGGAGTGTGTAAAGCCTTGATTTTTACTTTTCCGATCTCGAAGACCTGATTGTCTTCTGCAATGATCGCTTCAAAATTGGGATTAGCAGTCGGGCCGTAAACGATTGGAGCTCCCGTTTTCTTACTTAGATCCAAATGTCCTGAAACAAAATCTGCATGGAAATGGGTCTCAAAAATATATTTTAAAGTTACATCGTCTTTTTCAAGGCGATCCAAATAAGGTTTAACTTCTCTTAATGGATCTATAATTACAGCTTCATTTTCTGATACTATATAATATGCCCCTTGAGCAAGGCAGCCTGTATATATTTGTTCAACTTTCATCTTAATTTTTTAACAATTTTGTTGTTATTATTCAATCTACAAAAATCGTGTTTTATTTTTAAAAAACAGGATAAAATAAAATATCGATAATAATAGAGTAAATCTATAAAGTTTTTATTTAGTCTAATTTATAAAAAATCATAAATGGAAATTTACTTTTAATAAATACTCTGTCTGATTTTCTTCATTAGCATGACTAATTTAAGGAAAATTTACAGAAATTTGAAGCTGAACTAAATCATGAATATTCTTTAGATGATTAAAAGTTTTATAAAAAATTTTATATTTATAAGTTAAAAAAGAACAAATGGCAGATAAAGCAAAATTTATTGAAGAATTAACACCCAGATATACCCCAAAAGGTGAACATATTATACTAGGAAAAGGAATGCTGGAGGGCGAAGTGGTATCAGAAATAAACGTTACCATTCCTTTAAAAACAATCAACAGACACGGACTTATTGCGGGAGCGACTGGTACGGGTAAGACCAAAACATTGCAGGTTTTTGCAGAGCAGCTTTCTCATGCGGGAGTTCCGTCTCTGGTTTTGGATATCAAAGGTGATTTCTCAGGGATTGCAGAAGCAGGACAAATGAATCCTATTATTGAAGAAAGATATGCTAAAACGCAGCTTCCGTATAATCCACAAGCTTTTCCGGTAGAATTGATGACAATTTCAGGAGGAAAAGGAGTGAAGCTGAGAGCTACAGTTACAGAATTTGGTCCTGTTTTATTAAGTAAAATTTTAGAATTAAATGATACTCAGCAAAGTATCATGTCAATTGTTTTTAAATATTCTGACGACAAAGGATTGCCTTTAATTGATCTTAATGATCTGAAAAAGGTTCTGCAATATGTTACAGATAACGCGCAAGGGAAGGCGGAACTAGCTGCTAATTACGGTTCAATTGCTCCGGCTTCTTTGGGTGCTATTTTGAGATCAATTGTTGCTTTGGAGCAGCAGGGAGCAGCAGATTTCTTCGGTGAGCTTAGTTTCGATGTTCATGATCTGCTTGAAACCAGAGACGGGAAAGGTGTTGTAAATATTTTGAGAGTGGCTGATATTCAAAATAAACCGCAATTATTTTCAACTTTTATGCTTTCTCTTTTTGCTGAGATTTATATGACGTTCCCGGAAGAGGGAGACAGCGGGAAACCGAAGTTGGTTTTATTCATTGACGAGGCTCATTTGATGTTTGATGAATCTTCAAAAGCTCTGCTTTCGCAAATTGAAACGATGGTAAAATTAATTCGTTCTAAAGGAGTTGGTATTTATTTTATCACTCAGATTCCGGGGGATGTTCCTGAAAGTGTACTTTCTCAATTAGGGTTAAAAATCCAGCACGCATTGAGAGGTTTTACAGCAAAAGATAAAAAAGAAATATCAAAAGCAGTTGAAAATTATCCGACAACAGAATTTTACAATGCTTCCAATTTAATTCAAAATCTGGGAATTGGTGAAGCGTTTATTACCGCTTTAGATGAAAAAGGAATTCCTACACCGTTGGTTCATACCTATTTAATTTCCCCAGAATCCAGAATGGATGTATTAAGTGATTCTGAAGTTGCTGATTTAGTGAGTAATTCTAGTTTAGCTGCTAAATATCAGGAAGATATAAACAAGGAGTCTGCCTACGAAATGTTGACAAGCAGAATGGAACAGGCTGCCCAAAATTCTGCTCCGACCCAAAAATCAAGACCTGTAAAAGAAGAACCTGGAATGTTCGAGCAAGTCTTACAAAGCCAGGCGGGAAGAACTTTCACCAGTACTTTGATGCGTGAAGGGGCAAAAGCTATTTTAGGAATGTTTGGTTTGGGAGGAAGAAAAAGATAATATTTATTGGTTGATTTTGTCAATTTCAATATGATTATAGATAGTTTAAATTCAATATTTACTTTTTTTTGACATAATTTTTGTTAATTTAGCAGAACTGCCCCTGTTCATCGATAAAAAATAGATGTATTCGTTGTTTGGAAGGTTGATTTTCAGCAATTAATTTTTACATAATGTGAGGGTGTATCAGGAAGGTTAGATAAAATCCTTTTTATTTATGGCATAAGTTATGTAGGTAGTTTATTGGCTACTTTAGGGATTTTGATGGAAGTAATTATTAGTATTAATCATAAAATTAGCTGTATAACAGATTATAATGTATTCAATAATAGATATAGAAAGTAATGGTGCAGGTTACAGAAAAGAATGCATTATAGATATTGCTGTCTACCGTTATGATGGTCAGAAGATTGTCGATCAGTTTATTTCTTTGGTAGATCCTGAAGGAGAGATCACGCCTTTTGTTCAGAAATTGACCAATATTACCCCAAAAATGGTCAAAACGGCTCCGAAATTCCATGAAATTGCAAAAAGAGTGATCGAAATTACTCAAAATACAACGTTGGTTGGGCACAATATCGATTTCGATTACAGAATGCTTCGTCAGTCGTTTGCAAGGCTTGGTTATGACTTCAGAATCAATACTTTAGATACGATTCCTTTAGCTAAAAAACTGATTCCTGATGAGGTAAGTTATTCTTTAGGAAAATTGGTAAAATCTCTGGGAATTCCTTTAACAAATCATCACAGAGCGGATGGTGATGCACGAGCTACGTTAGAATTATTTAAACTTTTGGTGTCAAAAGATACTAAAAACGAGATCATTCAGGAACAGCACGAAGAAACAAATGCCAATACTTATATCAATAAGATAAAGGAGTTAACGCAAGATCTTCCGAACGAAAAAGGCTTTGTTTATTTTCAAAATGAAAGCGGAAAAATCATCTTTTCAGATTATGTTCAGGATATTAATAAATTTTCGAAGAAAGTTTTTAATTCTAAATCTAAGCGATGGGAAGAAATTCAGACGGGAGTTACGCAAATTAATTTTGAGCTCACAGGAACAGATATTATCGCCAAGTTGATATTGAATTCTAAAAATATCAAAAAAAGAGAAGTTTATCCTTTCGGACTTTATTTTAGAAATAATAAATACATCGTTGAGAAAAATCAACTGAATAAATCAGAAAGGCCAATTCTGAAGTTCAAATCTTTTACTCAGGGTACAAAAGCGGTTCAGTTTATTGGAAGTTTTGAGGAATATAATGATATTAATATCTTCAAAAAGAAAATAGATTTCAAAAAAAGGAACGAGCTTTGGTTGGGACAGGGGAGGAAGTTGGGCGAAAAACTATTTTTAATCATAGAAAACGGAAAAGCTGTTTCTTACGGTTTCTATGAACTTTTCACCCAGATCCAGACATTAAGTATGATCTCTAAATTAAAAATAGATCTGCCTCTGTCAACCGCGGATTTAAATAACGATTTGCAGTTGGCGTTACTTCGCGGTGATTTTGAAACGCTGCCATTGCCAAAATAAAAGAACATTTTACAACGTATTAATTTTTATCAGAAAGAGAATGCTTTTCAAACAATTTTCTTGAAATAAAAAAGAATTAGTATTTTTGTAAAAAATAAAACAAAGCAATGCACAATTTTAAACAAAATAAAGCTGGAAAAAAAGGAACTGTAAAGTTTTCTAAGGTTTGGAATGTTTAAAAGAGTTGCCTTGCATAAAAATAATACTTTGGCAGACTCTTTTTCGGAAGAATCTGCCTTTTTTATGCTAAAATAAAATTATGAATTCAAAAGAATTATTAAAGATTGCCAATGAGTTTGGCACACCGGTGTACGTTTACGATGCAGAATCAATTAAAATTCAATACGAGAAACTTACATCTTCTTTTTTAAAACACACAAGGTTCTTCTACGCAGCGAAGGCGTTGACAAATATCAACATTCTGAAGTATGTCAAGAACTTGGGTGCTTCTTTGGATTGTGTATCAATTAATGAAGTGAAGCTTGGTTTAAAGGCAGGATTTACGAAAGACAAAATATTATTCACTCCAAACTGTGTTGATTTAGCTGAAATTGAAGAAGCAATGACGCACGGAGTTCACATTAATATCGATAACATCTCTATTCTTGAGCAATTTGGAAACAAATACGGGAATACTTACCCAATTTTAGTAAGAATCAACCCGCATATTTTCGCAGGCGGAAATTATAAAATCTCAACAGGCCATATCGACAGTAAATTTGGTATTTCTATTCATCAGGTTCGTCATATCGAAAGAGTGATGAAAAGTACAAACCTGAATGTTGAAGGTCTTCACATGCATACAGGAAGCGAGATTAAAGATCCTGATGTTTTCCTGCAGGCTTTAGATATTATGCTGGAACTTTCTGAGCATTTTCCAAATCTGAAATATTTGGATATGGGAAGCGGGTTCAAAATTCCTTATCAAGACAGCGAAGAAGAAACTGATGTGAAAACATTAGGAAAAAAAGTGGAGAAAGTAATCTCTGAATTCTCGAAATCTACAGGCAAAAAATTCGAATTATGGTTCGAACCCGGAAAATTCCTGGTCGGAAAAAGCGGATATCTTTTAGTAAAAGCGAATGTGATCAAGCAAACAACGGCAACCGTTTTTGTTGGAGTTAATTCCGGATTTAATCATTTGATTCGTCCAATGTTTTACGATTCTTATCATCAGATTGAAAATCTATCTAATCCAAAAGGGGCAGAAAGAATTTATACCGTAGTTGGAAATATTTGTGAAACAGATACTTTCGCGTGGGACAGAAAATTAAATGAAGTAAGAGAAGGCGATGTTTTGGCTTTCCATAATGCAGGAGCTTACGGTTTTGAAATGAGTTCAAACTTTAATTCAAGATTGAAACCGGCCGAAGTTCTTTTCTTAGACGGAAAAGCACTCTTAATTCGTAAAAGAGATGAATTCGAAGATTTATTGAGAAATCAGATTGAGGTAATCTAAATAATATCAAGAACTCACTTCATAGTTTTTACATTAAAATTTAATTAAATATTTTAATCATGCTTTACACTTTTGTGTGAAGCTTTTTTTTGATGTAATTTTGCTTTAATAAAAATATATTCATGAAAACTTTAGCATTATTCATTGGACTTTTGATGGCAAATTTTGCTTTTGCACAACAAGATGTTGAAGAAAGAGACGATACTTTTACTTCGGAAAGCAATAAAAATCTTTTAAAAATAGATATAAAAGAACCATTATTACAGATTGCAGCGAAAAACTGTAATGACTTTAAAGCGGCAGCTTTTGAGGGCGGAGTATCGGTTTATAAAGAAATGTTGAGAAAATACATGTTTGACTATCTCAATTCTGATTTTTATGTATTAAATGGTGATTTTAATTTTGTATTAACGATAGACCAGACAGGAAAAGTGATCAAAATTGAAGGATCTCCAAAAGTTGCCAACAGTGAAGTTTTCTTTGATGATATGAAATATGTGGTGAGAAGAATCAAAAAAAACTGGATTCCGGCGTCTTGCAATGGTCATTCAATAACTTCTCAGGTTAAAATAAAAATGAATCTGTCATCAATCTCAACAGATATTTAGTGAGGAGATTTATTTAAATTAAATATGTATTAAAAACTAATTTCATTAAACATTTATGATCATAATTGAAAAATTATTGTTTGCAATTTCTTTATTGCTTTTCTCATTTCAAATATTTGGACAGACTATAATGAATAAATATCCAGTAGGACAAAATTCGTATGAAGGAGGTGATGTTCAGTTTTATAAAGATTTTCATCAAATTCTTATAGATAAAAAATTAAAACCATGTGAAAATAAAAATGAATTTCATGTGCTTAAATTGGTTGTGTACGAGGATGCTTCCGTAAAGTATGTTAAAGATGAATTAAATGCAGATGCTGCTATTAAAAATAAATGTACTTTTGACTTGAGCTTAGAGGTTTTAAGGTATATGGATAAATGGAAGCCTGCAACTTTTGATGATATTAAAAAACCTACTATAACATGGTTTATTATTTTTCCTGATGCCTTGTTTGATAAATATAAGGAAGGTTATTTACCTCAAAATTTTGAAGAAAGAGCAGGATTCGATAAGAAAGATGGACTGCCGGGAGGGATCAACTCTTTTAGAGCAGAGGTTGTAAGAAATGTTGACTTAAGAGGTTTCAAATGGAGCGAGCCATTTAAATTGGTAGTGACATTTGTGGTTAATAGAGAAGGGAAAATAGAGCAACTTAAATTGGACGAGTCATCCGGAAATGATGAGTTTGATGAAAGAATTCTTGATGGAATTCGAAGTATAAGAAAAAGATGGTCCCCTGCAAAAATTCATGGAGAGCCTATTAACTATAGATTTAGGCTTCCTTTAAACTTTTCAGCATCAGAATAATTTCCTGCCATTCTGGCACAATATTTTGTATCTTTGCAAACTAAACTATTTTTAGCATTGATTTAAAACCCAATATCTAAAATTTAATTTCTACAAAAGTGCAGGAAAAATATATAGACGAAACCAAGCAGGGAGAAGCTTTTGCTATTGCTGAAAGAGATGGAAATTCTAAAAAATTATTTTTAGAGAGCTATGGTTGTCAGATGAATTTCTCTGATTCTGAGATCGTTGCTTCTATTCTTAACGATCAGGGGTATAATACCACTCTTAAAGTAGAAGAAGCGGATCTTATCCTTTTAAATACATGTTCCATTCGTGAAAAAGCCGAGCAGACGGTGAGAATGCGTCTTGCTCAGTTCAAAAAGCTGAAGAAAGAAAAACCAAATATGACGGTTGGTGTTCTGGGCTGCATGGCGGAGAGATTAAAAACAAAATTTTTAGAAGAAGAACAATTGGTTGACCTTGTGGTTGGCCCTGATGCTTACAGAGATTTACCCAACCTTTTAAAAGAAACCGAAGACGGAAGAGATGCTATTAATGTAATTCTTTCAAAAGAAGAAACTTACGCAGATATCAACCCGGTTCGCTTGGGCGGAAATGGTGTTACGGCTTTCGTTACGATTACGAGAGGTTGTGATAACATGTGTACATTCTGTGTCGTTCCGTTTACGAGAGGTAGAGAAAGAAGTCGTGATCCGCACTCAATTCTTGAAGAATGTAAAGAGCTTTGGAATAACGGTTATAAAGAAATTACTCTTCTTGGACAAAACGTAGACTCTTACCTTTGGTACGGTGGCGGTCCTAAAAAAGATTTCGCCAAAGCTTCTGAAATGCAGAAGGCTACGGCAGTTGATTTTGCGCATTTGCTTGATCTTGTAGCTAAAGCCGTTCCGGATATGAGAATAAGATTCTCAACTTCTAATCCTCAGGATATGAGTTTGGATGTGTTCAGAATTATGGCCAAACATGATAATATCTGTAAATACGTACACCTTCCTGTTCAAAGTGGAAGCAATAGAATGTTGGAAGCGATGAACAGACAGCATACCCGCGAAGAATATTTAGATTTAATTAAAAAAGCTAAAGAAATTGTTCCGGATATTTCTTTTTCTCAGGATATGATCATTGGTTTCTGCGGAGAAACGGAAGAAGATCACCAGGATACTTTAAGTTTAATGAAAGAAGTGGAATATGACTACGGTTACATGTTCTCTTATTCAGAAAGACCGGGAACTCCTGCTCACAAGAAAATGGAAGACGATGTTCCCGCGGATGTTAAACAGAGACGTTTGGCGGAAGTTATTGATTTACAGAGAGAATTATCCAGACAACGAATGGAAGGATATGTAGGACGTGTTCACCGTATTTTGATCGAAGGTGTTTCCAGAAAAAATCAAAATCAGTGGAAAGGTAGAAACTCTCAAAATGCCGTTTGTGTATTTGATATGCTTGAAGGGCAAAAATTGGGTGACATTGTGGATGTTTTCGTTTACGATAACACGCAGGGCACACTTTTAGGGAGAAAAATTGAACATACACTGAACTAATTTGTTCTTCAAAGAGAAAATAGATATTCAAGAATAGATAATTATCAATAATAAACAGACAATGGAAAAATTTCATAAATATTGCCTCAGTGTTTTATTGGTAATCATTTGCAATAATATTTCAGCCCATGTCAGGAACGGAACCGTCGAAAGCGATGACTGCAAAAGACTGTGGGAGGTTTACAGTAAGTTTTTAGGAACCCAGGATTGTGAGCAGTCATTGGAGTTTTTAACTAAGAAAAAAGAAACCTATTATTGCGCTTTAAGTCAAAAACAAAAAGCTGTTGATGCAATTGGAGAAAATATTTTCCGGATCCAGCATCATAACTTTTATAATGATTTTGAATTAAATTATTCTCAGAAGAACAAACACAATAAAAATTTAGAAAATTTTGAACGACAGGTCAAGCAATATGATTTTGTTGAAAACATATATTTTACAACTAAAGTTTCAAAAGTCAGAAACAAAGATTACTTGGATTTAATAAGTTAGAATTAACAATTGTGATGAAAATAAGCTTTAAAAGTTTATCTAATCGTTTTAAAAATCAACAACGTTTACAGAAGATAAATTAAGTTCTGTAAGCGAAAATTAAATCAATAATCAAAAATTTACTTATGAGTAACGAGTTACAAAATATAAAGAACCGCTTCGGAATTATCGGAAATTTTCCGGCTTTAAACCGTGCTTTAGAAAAATCTATTCAGGTCGCACCAACGGATATTTCTGTGTTGGTGATTGGTGAAAGTGGAGTGGGGAAAGAATTTATCCCGAAAATCATCCATTCAGAATCCAAAAGAAAACATCAGCCTTATATTGTCGTAAACTGTGGTGCCATTCCGGAAGGAACAATTGATTCAGAGCTATTCGGACACGAAAAGGGAGCCTTTACGGGAGCTACAGCTACCAGAAAAGGATATTTTGAAGTCGCAGACGGCGGAACAATTTTCCTTGATGAGGTTGGTGAACTTCCTTTACAGACGCAGGTTCGTTTGTTGAGAGTGCTGGAAAGCGGTGAATTCATGAAAGTGGGTTCTTCACAGGTTCAAAAGACCAATGTAAGAATTGTTGCGGCTACCAACGTCAACATGATGAAGGCAATTCATGACGGAAGATTCCGTGAAGATTTGTTTTATCGTTTGAATACCGTACAGATTGATATGCCGCCTTTGAGAGAAAGAAAAGGTGATATTCATTTGTTATTCAGGAAGTTTGCAATAGATTTTGCCGAAAAATACAGAATGCCGGAGCTGGAATTGGAGCCCAACGCCGTTCATTATATCGAAAATTATACTTTTCCGGGAAATGTTCGCCAGTTAAGAAACCTGGTTGAACAAATGACTGTGGTAGAGCGTGACAGAAGCGTAACGGTAGAAAAATTATCAGAATATATCCCAATGGAAACGCATCTGCCAATGGTGGTAAATGCTCCTAACGCTCAGAAACAGAATGATTTCGGAAGCGAAAGAGAAATTATGTATAAAATTCTCTTCGATATGCGTAACGATATTAATGATTTAAAATCCTTAACTTCGGAACTGATAAAGAACAGAGGAACAGCAGATCTGAGCAACCAGGAAAAAAATCTGATCAGCAGAATTTATACTACTGAAACTCAACAGGCAGCTCCCGCAAGCTCTTTATTATATTTTGAGAATAATAATAATCCAACTGTTCAGACGCCGACAATTATATCAAATACTGATAATGATGATAGTTATGAAGATTTTGAAGACATTGAAATTGAGGAAAATAAGCCTGAATCTCTTTCTCTTCAAAACAATGAAAAAGATTTGATTATCAAAGCGTTGGAGAAGCATAAAGGACGCAGGAACAAAGCGGCCGATGAGTTGGGTATTTCACAGAGAACTTTATACAGAAAAATAAAACAATATAACCTAGAAGACTAAAAGAATCATGGATTTTGACTTAATTATTAAAAGAGGATACAATTTTAACATCGGAAAATACGTTTCGGACGGATTTGAGCTTTTCAAAAAAGATATTGGAGGATTTATAGTGGCCACAATTCTTGCAATTGTAATGTGTATTATTCCTTTTTGCGGATTATTGGCATTAGGAAATTTTTATAAAATTTGCAGAAAAGTAGACGGAGGAGAAAAAGTTCAGGCGGGTGATATTTTTGATTTTACAGATTTTTGGGTGTATTTCAAATTTATGATATTGCTTTTTGTGGCAATTTTCATATTGATGATTCCTATTCAAGTGTCTATGGTTCCAATGATTATGGCGGCAAAATATGGAGAAGGTACAGGTGATGTTGGTACGGCATTATTTGCAAGCGGGATGGGAGTTTGGATGATTTTGTTCATGTTATTGATATTTGCATTTGCAATTTCTTTTTACTTTGTGCAGCCGTTAATTTCAATCTACAGAGTGCAGAGCGTAAGAAAAGCCTATTCACTTTCTTGGAAGATTGCTAAGAAAAATTTCTTAATGATATTGGTTTTCAGCCTAGTTGTTGGAGTAATTTCAGAATTAGGAATCATTGCCTGCGGAATCGGAATAATTTTCACAATCCCAATCGGAATTTGTATTAAATATGTCAGCTTTAAAGATATTTTAGAAACGCAAAATCAAAAGCAGGGTTTATGATAAGTAAAATGAAAATTATATTTGGATTTGTAATTCTTACATTGTTTCAGCAGTGTTATTCATTTACAGGTTCATCTTTAACGGACGAAAAAACGGTACAGATCAATGAATTTCCCAACAATGCGGCATTGGTGAATCCTGCCTTGTCACAGCAGTTTTCAACGGATATTCAGAACAGATTTTTACAGAGAACGACGTTAAAGGGGACCAAAGAAAATCCGGATATTTTGATCGAAGGAGAAATCTCAGATTATTCTATAACGCCGACCACGATTGGTTCTAATTCAACAACCAATCAGACGACGGGAGGAATTGTTCAGGATTCTCAAAATAAATTAACAATCACAGTGAAAGTACATTACGAAAACAAGATCCATCCTGATTCAAGTTTCGACAGAACATATTCTGATGAAGCGGTTTTCAACAGTAATTTATCACAATCAGATATAGAGGCTTCACAGGTGAAGATTGCAACAGATAGAATCATTAACAAGATATTTAACGATATTGTAGCGAATTGGTAAAATGAATCCAAGAGTTTTAGAATTATTAAAGAACCCCAAAAATATACAGTCAGAAGATCTTAATCTTTTGAAAGAGGAGATCAATTCTTTTCCTTATATTCAAAATATCAGAGCTTTACATCTGTATGGGATTCATCTTTATGATAAAGAAAATTATCAGAAAGAGCTTTCTACAACGGCGGCTTATACAACGGATAAGAAAATTCTTTATCAGTTGATTAACGGTAAGATTAAGCAAAAGCCAAAACCGGAAATTATTGAAGAGCAAAAGCCTTTGGTTTCTGCAAATACCTTCAAATATATTTATAAAAGCAGCAGTTTTCCTATTAAAAGAGAGGAAAAAGAGCAACAGCAGATTGCCAAAGAAGAGCAGATTGTTAAAGATAAAAAGCATGAGGAAGCATTTCTTCTTCAGGCTCAAATTATACCGGAAATTAAGCATCTTCATGTAAATGGTGAAAGAAACCGTATCTTATTTGAAGGTGAAGAAAACTTTCTTAATGACGATACTTTGGAAACGATTGACTTAGAATCTACCTTAGAATCAGGATCTATTGTTACTCAAAAAGCTGAAAAGAAAGAAGTAGAAGAGGTAATTGATGAGGTTGAAAATATTCAGGAAGAACCCATTTCTGAGGAAGTTCAGCAGGAAAATCATGTTGAAGAAATTGCAGAATTTACTCCTGAAACCATCATTAATGAAGAGAAAATAGATTCAGAAGCAGAGGAAGAAAAAATTGATAATGAAGCTAATCTCAGCTTCCATGAAATAGAACCTTCTTTAACTGAAAATGAGCCTAAAGAAGACCATTCAGTTGAAGAAATCGAGTCGGTTTCTATTGATAATGAAGAGATTAATGAGGTTGATGCTAAAATAGAATTTACTCCCGAAGAAATCATCAATGAAGAAGAAATTACTTCAGAAAGCGAAACAGAAAAGGTAAATAATGATGCTGAATTAAGTTTCCACGGAACAGATTCTTTCCTTCCTGATGTTAAAATTCAATCCAATATTGTTGAAGAAACTGTAAGCGAAGAAATTCCTCAATCAAACATCAACAAACATGAAGATGAAATGAGACGCTTGATTGAAGAGGTTGAGAAAAAAATGAAAACGGTAAAAGTTTCTTCTGAACAAAAAGAAACCGAACCTGAAATTTCAGGACATGAAATAAGTTTTGCAGAAACTCAAAGTTTTAATGTTGAAGAACCTACGAAAGAAATTATTGAAGAAAAAACGGAGGAAGAGAAACCCGAATTAGTTGAAAATATATCTGAAGAGATTGAAGCGGTTGAAGAGACTGTAAACGAAGAACTTCCAGAAGAAAAACCTGTCGCAGAGGCTCCGCAAGAAGTGAAATCTGCTTGGAAACCAATGAGCCTTGAGTCTCACGTTCCGGATTCTTTAATTAATAAATCAACAGAAACTCCTCAGCCAAAAGTTGAAGAGGTAAAAGAAGAATCTCCAAAACAGGAAGAGATTATTCAACAAGTAGAAGAAACAGAAGTTGCGAAAGAAGTTGAAACGATTGAAGAGCCTGTTATTGAAGAAAAAATTAACGAGCCCGAAACTGTAGAAGAAGACGAGGAAGAAGCTCCGGCATTGAATGTTTCTTTCTTTAATTCAGATATTATATCAAGCTGGGCAGTTGATGCAAATAAAGCTAAAGAAGAACAGCAAAAAGAAAAAGAAGAGACTACAGAGACTCCTGCCGAAACGATAAATTCTATAGACAGCAATGTTCCCGGATTTATCAATACGTGGCAAAGCTGGCTGAAAATTGATAGACAATCTGACGAAACAGAAGAGACGGTAGAACAGATTCAGAAAGTAGAAGAAGCAGAGCCTGTAGATAAAATAAAAACTGAAATTAAAAATAAGGTTATTGAATCTTTCATAGAAAATAATCCTAAAATCTCTCAGCTAAAAGATGAAGTTAATTTCGTTGTGAAAGAAAAAACGGATGATATTTCGCATTTAATGACGGAAACTTTGGCGACTTTGTATTTCGAACAGAAATTGTACACAAAAGCGATTAAAGCTTTCAATATATTAATAACCAAGCACCCTGAAAAGAAAGAATATTTCGAAGGAAAAATTCAGGAAATCAAGGATATCCGAGGAAAGAACTAAGTTTAAAAAAAAGGAAAATATAAAAAATGCTGAGTCGGATAGATTCAGCATTTTTGTTTTATGTATTGTTGGCGACATTTTTTTTACTTCTCAATTTTCGCAAGGCTTTTCGTCCGTAAACAATAACAAGAATAACTAAAATTATAGCAAATATACCTGCTAAAATTGGCATAGCCATCGCTAAAACGGTCATAATTCCCGCTCCTGCAGTTTCGGTGGTTCCAACAACTGAGTTTCCGAGACCGCCCGTTGTTGCTGTAGAAGCAGCCCGCAGCCCTGCAAAGCCCGAACTTATGGTTGCCGCCGTTCCTCCTCCCGCGATCAAAGCCAAAGCCCATTGTGGAAATGTTCCTAAATCAGCAAACTGACTCGCAAACAGGACAGAACCAGCCACAGTTGCCATCGGAATAGAGATTGTGTCCAATAAATGATCAATAAACGGAATATAATAAGCGAGAATCTCAGCTACCGTAGCAATTCCGGTTGTGATAAGCGTCGGAAGACCGGAAAGCCATTCAAAACTCTCATTCGTCGGAATCCAGTGAAGATATGAAGCGAGACTTACTGCGAACATCGGCAGAAAGACTCTAAAGCCAGTAGCGGCAGCCAATCCGATGCCGATAAATGCACTCAGAACATAAGGCAAAAAGGGAACATGATCTAACATTTTAATTTTCAGATTAATTGTTTCCTATAAAGTTACAAAAAGTATGCAAAGATCTTAATGAATTTTTAATTCTCAGCGAATCAGAATAAAGCACAAGAAAGTATCACACAATCATCTGTGTAAATCTCAGTAATTTGTGGTAGAAAATAAATAATTATAACTACAGATTTTCACAAATCTCCACAGGTCTTTACTCTTTATTTATTCTGGTGAAATAGAAAGATTAAGATTTTTTCTGAGGCTGGTTAGACTGACAAAGCTTAATAAACTGCGCTTCCACATCCTGAAATTTAGCAGGCATTTCAGGCGAAACCCAAAACATCATCGCAATCGTTTTTTCACCAAAAGATTCCCTGAAAAGATCTTTGTTTAAACGATAACATTCTCGTAATAATCTCTTTACACGGTTTCTGTGAACTGCTTTTTTGAAATAACGTTTAGAAACAGAAACTCCGAATTTTAAAGTTTCTACAGGTAAAGAAGGCTTATCTTTTAGAATAATAATTCTCAAATTTCCACAGGTTTTCCATTTACCTTTCTCAAAAAGTAAAGTGATCTCATTGTTTTTTTTGAGTTTTTCGGCTCCGGGATATTTGAAATTTGTCATTTACAGAGTGTAAATATAAGGTATATTTTGTTTGTTTGAGATGCATCGACTCCGCTCAGCATGACAGCGCTAAAAATATACTGTGAAAAACAGCTAGTATTAGAAATGTCATGCTGAGCGGAGTCGAAGCATCTTTATTATGAATTAAATTAATCTTTTTTCACTAAATGATTAATAACTTCCGAAGCAGTATACAAACCAAATATTGCAGGCATATAACTTATCGTTCCGTAAAAAGATCTTTTATAATTGCTTCCGTCTGTCATTTTCAGACTTTCTTCATCTTGGATATCGTTAGCAAAAACGCAACGAACGCCCTTATCAATTTTCTCTTTTTTCAATCTTTTTCTTACTTGTCTTGCAAGATGACAGTGCTCGGTTTTGCTGATGTCTCTTACCATTACCTTACTTGGATCGGTCTTCCCTCCGGCTCCCATTGAGCTTACGATTTTTATTTTTCTTCTTTTTGCAGCGATGATTAAATAAACTTTTGGCGTTATACTGTCGATACAATCTAAAACATAATCGAATTTTGCAGAGTCCAGGACTTCGTCCATTCTTTCCGGATTTAGAAACTCATTGATTTTGGTTAAATTAAGTTGAGGATTAATATCTAAAAGTCTTTCCGCAACAACCTCTACTTTATGTTTTCCAATTGTTGAGTGTAAAGCAGGTAACTGCCTGTTAATATTTGTAATATCTACCGTGTCGCCATCTACGATCGTCATAGTTCCGACTCCCGCTCTTGCCAGAAATTCTGCCGCGAAAGAGCCCACTCCGCCTAATCCGACAACCAGAACAGTCGCTTTATTTAATCTTTCCAAACCTTCTTCTTTGATGAGAAGTTCCGTTCTCTCCAACCAGTTTTTATCCATTTTTTATCGTCTCTAAATTTTCTACAATTTGTTCGTTCAGTTTTTCTAAAGAAATTCCCTTGAGTTCTGAAGTTTTTTGATATAAATCTTCAATGTTAAAATATTCATTATCAGTTTCTAAAAAGATTTTGTCTAAAGGGGTAATTTTCAGAATATTTTGCAAAGATAAATTATACAAAACCGCTTTTCCAAAACTCAGATAAAAATTATTTTTAAGCAGGTCTTCAGCAATGCTTTGTTTTTTATTAAAACCATGAATGATCATCGCCTGTTCTGCCCTTTTTTTAAAGGAAATCACTTCGTAAAATTTTCTTACGCAATGAATAATTAATGGTTTTTTTACTTCATTCGAAATTTTTATCTGGCTTAAAAAAACGTCTTCCTGAATTTTCTGATCGATCTCGACAAAAGAATCCAGTCCGCATTCTCCAATTGCAAAACAATTTTCGGTGATATTAGATTGTAGCCAATTGATTTGATTATCAATTGATTCAATGCTAATATCTTGAGGGTGAATCCCAATAGAATATAGAGAATCGGGCGGAATATTATTTATGTCTAAATTATAAATTCCGTAGGTCACATTTTTCTTATGATGATGAAAATCAAAAAAATCCATCTACAAAAATACTAACTATTTAGAATTAATATAAAATTCTTAAACGAACGTTTATAAGTATGTTAAAAATTTCTTAACTTTACTCAAACTACACTTTATGAAGAAAAAATTTACAGAAAAACAAATCCATATTTTAGACATCGCCGAAGAGCTGATTGCGAAAAAAGGATACGAAGGAACATCAGTGAGGGATATTTGTTCCAAAGCCAATATTAATGTCGCAATGATCTCTTATTATTTCGGTTCTAAAGAAAAAATGATGTCTTATCTCTATCAGTACAGGGTTTTAAAGACAAGGGAAAACTTTTCGGAATTTGCAGACACGATCAAAGATGGGAAACCGGAGATGCAGATGAAGGAGATTATTAAATATATTGTCTCTCAGTTATTTAAATATAATTATTTTCACGGATTTGTTACGCAGGAACTTCGACATACAGAAAATTTAAAGGACGAACTTCTCGATTTTTATCAGTTATTTGTAAAAAAACTGGATGAAGTCATAAAAAAAGGCGTTACGTCCGGAGTTTTCACTTTTACTCCAAAACCTGAAGACGTTTTGACCACAATTATTGGCTCAACACTGTTTGTAATTCGTAATAAAAACTTTTATGAGCTTTATGTTCCGAGTAAAAACGAGGAAGCATATGGTAAAGAAGCCGAAAAAAAGGTAAGAATGAATCTTTTGATGAGTGTTTTTGCAATTTTGGGATACGCTGCAGACTAAAATTACGTTAAATATTCATAAAAAAAAATCTATTGACAAAAAAGTTATATTTTTGCAAATTAATAGATCGGTCATGTAATCCGAAAACTGTTGAATTTTTTATATGAAAAAATATATTTTAGGTCTTTTTGCTGTAGCTGTGGTATCTTCATGTGTGAGTCAGCAAGATAAAGCGATGAAAAGTGCTGATAAAAACTACATCTTAAAGGTTGCAAATGAGAACTTTGCAAAAAAGAAGTGGAAAAATTCACTGGCTCTTTATGACAGGTTGGCTAATTTGGTTGCAGGTACGGATGATTTCCCTAATGTGGGTTTCAATACGGCGTATGCAAACTATTATGATAAAAATTATAAGTTGGCTGGGCATCAGTTCAAAAACTTTGCAGTAAGTTTTCCAAAGGATCCCAGAGCAGAAGAGGCGGCATATATGTCGGCTTTATGCTACTATGAAGGGTCAATGGATTATAATTTGGATCAGTCTAGTACAGAATTGGCAATTAATGAGTTACAGGATTTCTTGAATAACTACCCAACTTCTGAAAGATCTAAAAATATCACAACGCTTATTGATGAGCTGTCTTACAAGCTAGAGTTCAAATCTTACGAAAATGCAAGACAATACTTCAATATGGGCGATTATAAAGCTGCAAATACGGCTTTAGAAAATGTATTGGAAGATTTCCCAAGTACAAAACTTCGTCCGAAAATTTATGATTATATGATGAAGTCACGTTACTTGTTGGCTCAGAAATCGATCTATGATCTTAAAGACGAACGTATTGAAAGTGCCTTGGCATTTACAAAGCAGGTTGAAAAAGATCTTCCGAATACAGAATACTCTAAAACGGCTCTTGATCTTAGAGAGAAATTAGAGAAAGAAAAGAAAGATTTCGCAGTTGTAAAAAAACAGACCGAAGCTAGAATTGCAACATTAACTGCGAGACAGAAAAAAGAAGTAGAAAAGCTGGCCGAAAAGAACAAAACCGAAGAGCAGATTAAAAATCAGGTAGATGCTGAGAAGAAAGCAATGCAGATCCAGAGGGACAGTGCGAAGCTTCAGACACCTCCACCGGCAGCGACTTTCAAAATCCAAAGATAATTCGTAAATTTGCCACCTTATAAATAAATTAATTTTCTCAAAATGAGTGTAAAAGATACAAAAGCAGAAGTAAATACTATTACTTACGATAAAGACAAGATTGAAGATAAAGTAGGTTCAATCTATGAAGCTATTGTTATCATGGGAAAGAGAGCGGAGCAGATCAATGCAGAAATTCGTACAGAATTGCATAACAAATTAGATGAATTTGCTGTTCACAACTCTACATTGGAAGAAGTTTTCGAAAACAGAGAGCAAATTGAGATCTCTAAACATTACGAAAAACTTCCAAAACCAACTTCTATCGCGATCGAAGAATGGTTAAACGAAGATATTTACTTCAGAAAAACTGAAGAAAGAAAATAAAAACCGTTTGGTTTTTAATAGATGAAGGTCATAAAGGAACTATTTCTTTTATGACCTTTGTTGTTTAAATGGTTTGTGAGAAAAAATAAGTATTTTAGTGTTTTAAAAAATTAAAACTAAATGAGTATTTCCGGGAAAAAGATTCTTATTGCCGTTTCTGGAGGAATTGCAGCCTATAAAATTCATTTTCTGATAAGAGAGTTTATAAAGAAAGATGCAGAAGTTCAGGTAATTATGACTCCTGATGCTGAGCATTTTGTAACGAAGCTGAGTTTGTCTACGCTGTCGAAAAAACCTGTTTATACAGATTTCTACAACGAAAACGGAACATGGAACAGTCATGTTGAAATGGCATTGTGGGCAGATATAATGATCGTTGCTCCTTGTACAGCAAATACTTTGGCAAAAATGACGCACGGAATGTGTGATAATTTGGTCATTGCAACCTATATGTCAGCAAAATGCCCTGTTTTTATAGCTCCTGCAATGGATTTGGATATGTATGCGCATCCTTCCACAACGCAGAATTTAGAATTGGCCGAAGATTTCGGGCATTTTATTATTCCTGCGGAAAATGGTGAATTGGCGAGCGGATTGATTGGCCAGGGAAGAATGGCAGAACCGGAAACGATTGTTAAAGAAGTTGAAGGTTTTTTTAATTCAAATCATAAAAAAACTTTGGAGGGCAAAACGGTTTTAATTACGGCCGGACCAACTTATGAAGCCATTGATCCTGTAAGATTTATAGGAAATCATTCTTCGGGAAAAATGGGATTTTCGCTGGCTGAAGAAGCTTCAAAAAGAGGCGCAAAAGTCATTCTGATCTCGGGGCCGACTTCCCAGGTGATGGGTGATAAAAATGTTGATGTACATAAAGTTACTTCTGCAAAAGAAATGTTGCAAAAAGTATTTGAGTTTTATGATACAATTGATATTGGAATCGCAAGTGCCGCCGTTGCAGATTATGCTCCAAAGGAAATTGCGAAGGAAAAGATTAAAAAAAATGATGATAGCTTAACGATTGAATTAATTAAAAATCCGGATA
The DNA here is from genome assembly GCF_900114875.1 of Chryseobacterium limigenitum. Taxonomy (GTDB): domain Bacteria; phylum Bacteroidota; class Bacteroidia; order Flavobacteriales; family Weeksellaceae; genus Chryseobacterium; species Chryseobacterium limigenitum. The sequence goes on along the minus strand of NZ_FPKW01000005.1, from coordinate 62,443 downwards.
TACTCAAAACAATGGGTGAAAAGAAAACCCATCAGTTTTTAGTAGGTTTTGCCTTAGAAACTCAAAATGAAGAAGAAAATGCCAAGGGAAAACTGGAAAAGAAAAATCTTGACATGATTGTTTTAAATTCTCTTCGTGACGAAGGCGCAGGATTTAAAAATGATACCAATAAAATAAAAATATTCACCCAAACGGAGAAAAAAGAGTTTGAACTGAAATCTAAGGACGATGTTGCAAAAGACATCCTTAATTTTGTTGAGTCTCAGATTTTAAAATAATTTTAATAAATTTCCGTTCTCAATTTTTAATAGATAATGAAAAAATATATAAGTTTATTTTTACTGCTTTTCATATTTAATCTTAGCTTTTCTCAGGAGTTGCTGGCTACCGTTCAGGTAAATGCTCAACAGTTGGGGGGAAGTAACCAGCAGGCGTATAAAGCTCTGGAAAAAAGTCTTAGAGATTTTATCAATAATACAAGCTGGACGGGGAAAAAGCTTCAGAATTTTGAAAAGATAAAATGTAATTTTGCTATTGTTCTTACAGAAAGTCCCGGGAATAATAAATACAAAGGAAGTATTGTTGTTCAGGCGGTGCGTCCGGTTTATAATACAAATTATGAATCTACATTAATAAACCTTCAGGATCAGAGATTTTCTTTTGAATATATTGAAAATGAGAATCTTATTTTTAACGAAAGACAATTTTCCGGTAAAAACTTAATCGATATGATCAGTTTTTATGTTTATGTAATTTTGGGATATGATGCAGACAGTTTCCAGTCTTCGGGCGGAACTCCATGGTTTCAAAAAGCTCAACAAATTGCTCAAAACGGAGAATCTCAGAATAATTATGAAGGATGGAAGCAAATCAATGAGCCGAGAAACCGTTCTCAGCTGATCAGAGAGATTATGAGTCCTAATATGGTACAGTTAAGGTCATTATTTTATACTTATCACAGAGCTGGCTTAGATAATCTGTTCAATCAGGATCAGACACAGGCCAAGAAAGTTATTTTTGATGGTTTGTTACAGTTGAAAACATATGAAAGCAATTTTACCCAGAATTATTATTTAGATCTTTTCCTGACAAATAAAGCGGATGAGATTTTTAATATTTTCAATTCTAATAATAATGGAGGAATTGCATTGGGTGATCTGAAACAATTATTGATCCTCATGAATCCGAAAAATACAGACGCTAAGTGGAGTCAGTGGAAACAATAAAAAACTGATTTTTTCAGTCTTGAATTCTGAATTTTAAAGTTCTATATTTGCATTACCTAAAGTAACGCTACATCAATGCTTTCGAGAATTTACATTAAAAATTTTGCCTTAATTGATACGCTTGATGTATCATTACATAATGGTTTGCAAGTAATAACCGGAGAAACTGGTGCCGGTAAATCTATTATTTTGGGGGCTCTAAGACTTATTTTAGGCGAGAGAGCAGACGTAAAATCAATTTCAAATGCAAATGAAAAAAGCATTGTAGAAACTGAATTTAATCTAAATAATCAGTTTAAAAAATTCTTTATAGAAAACGATCTCGATTATGAGCATCAAACCATTATCCGCAGAGAAATTTCTCCCGCAGGAAAATCCAGAGCGTTTATTAATGATGTTCCGGTAACGTTGGATGTTTTAAGAGAATTGTCTTCGCAACTTATCGATATTCATTCACAGTTTGAAACTTCAAACCTTTTCACATCAGAATATCAGTTTAAAATCATTGACGGACTTTCAGAAAATAAAAAGATCGTTGAAGAATATCAGCATGAATTTTTAGAGTTTCAGAGCTTAAAAACTCAGCTTAAAAAATTACAGACTCAACTTTCAGAAAGTAATAAAGAAAGTGATTATAAGCAGTTTTTATTGAATGAACTGGAAGATTTGAATCTGGATGATGTTGATTATGAAGAATTAAAAAATCTGCTTTCTGTTCAGGAAAATGCAGGAATGATTTCCGAAAATCTGGCTCAGGTTTTATCAAGATTTCATCAGGAGGAAATCGGGATCTTATCTTTCTTTAATGAAGCTAAAAATAAATTGTCAAAAATTTCCGAGGTTTCAACCAGCTTTGCTGAGCTTGACCAAAGATTAGAAATATCTTTTGTAGAATTAAAAGACATTATTTCCGAATTGGAAAACGAGTCTGAGAAAATTGAAATTAATCCCGAAACTCTTGCTTCACTTTCTGAACTGAATAATAAACTCAATGCTTTGTTTATTAAGCATAATGTTTCTGATGTTTCTGAATTGAAAGAAATCAGAGATCAGTTAGCAGGAGAACAGCAAGGGGCATCAGAACTAGAATCAAATATTATTGAAATTGAAGAAAACATTTCTAAAAAGGAAAAATCTCTTCAATCTATTTCCGAAAAGCTTTCAAAAAACAGAAAGAAAAGCGTTCCTGTTTTTATTAAAAAAGCAGAAAGCTTACTTAAAAAATTAGGTCTTGAAAAAGCTAAAGTTGACATTGAGCTTCAGGATACTTCAGAATTTAATCAATTCGGGAAAGAAAATATTCAGCTGTTGTTTCAGGCGAATTCAGGTTTTCCTTTAAAACCCATTCAAACAGCAATTTCCGGCGGTGAAAGATCGCGAGTAATGTTGGCTGTCAAAAAAATTATCGCAGAAAGTGATGAGCTTCCAACGCTTATTTTAGACGAGATCGACAGCGGAGTTTCAGGAAAAGTAGCCGAAGAAATCGGAAATCTCATGCGTGAAATGTCTCAGGACATGCAGTTGATCGTTATTTCTCACTTGGCGCAGGTTGCCGCAAAAGGAAATAACAATTACAAAGTAGTAAAACAGGACGTTTCAGGAAAAACACAGTCTACGATTGTTCCTTTAAGTGATGAAGAAAAACTCAACGAAATTGCCCAATTACTTTCCGGGAGTAAAATTACTGAGGCGGCTTTGGCGCAAGCGAAAGAATTAATTGGCTAAAAATCTGTAACATATTTTGCATTCCACTTACTAATGTAAAAAAGTAAGATATGTTTGTAAAGTTCCTAAGGTTAGAAATAAAAAGTTTTTTTCGCGGTACTTCTGTCGGGGTAAATTTGGCCATGAAGATCTTACGTTTTATGGGGATTCTTTATTTTATGGCATGTTTGGTGGGAGGTGCTTTTGCTGTTTTCTACCTGGTTCAGGACAAAATGAATGCCGATCCTTTGAAGGTAGTTTCAAAATTCATGATTATTGTCTGGGGGGTAGATTTGATTGTCAAATACATGTGGCAGGAGATGTCTACCCAAAATATCAAACCTTTTCTTACCCTGAATATTTCTAAGAAAACACTGGTCAATTATATGTTGATCAAAACATTTTTATCGGCTTTCAGTTGGCTTAATTCTTTATTTTTCATCACGTTTTCTATCGTCGCATTATTCAACGGATATGGTTTTCTGGAAGTTTTATCTTGGTTTATAGGAGTTTCATTACTTTTCTATCTTAATAATTTCATTAATATACTTTTCAACAATAAAGAAACGATTGCTATTGTTGTCGGCTCTATCTTCATTGGATTAGGACTTTTGACGTATTATCATATCATTCCGCTTCTGTCTTATTCAGAAATTTTTTTCTATGGTTTTTATACAAAACTTTATTTAATTTTAATACCGATTGTTTTATTTTCTGGACTTTGGTGGATTTGTTTTAAACATGTTTATCAGGAGTTTTACTTAGATCAAGGGTTGGAAGCAAAAAAAGAGATCGGAAAAACAGAAAATATTGCTTTCTTAAATAAATATGGCGTCCTCGGAACGTTTATTAACAATGATATTAAACTGTTAAGACGTAGTAAAGTGGCTAAAGGAATCATTTTAGGGAGCTTTCTGTTTATATTCTATGGAATGCTCATGTTCAGCTCCTCAGTCTATAAAACGCCTTACATGATGATGCTTATGGGGCTTTTTGTCACGGGTGGTTTCCAGTTTTTGTTTGGGCAGAGGGTTCCGGCTTTCGACAGCTCTTATTATCCTTTGATGATGACCTTAAATGTTCCTTACAAAGAATATTTAAAAGCAAAATGGTGGTTAATGAATATTGTAACCGGAGTTTCCATGATTATCGCTCTATTTTATGCTTATTGGGGCTGGGAGATCTACATTACTTTCTTCGCGGCAGGATTATATAATATTGGAGTTAATTCGCAATTTACGTTATGGTCAGGAGCTTTTAATAAAACTCAGATAGATCTAAATTCCAGAGAAAAAAGAATTGGACAGAAAAACAGTTTCAATATGAAAGCTTTGCTATTATTAATTCCAAAAATGCTTTTACCGATGGCTGTTTTCGGAATTTTAAAATATTTCTTCGGAATGACTGCCGGAGTGGTAAGCATTGCTATTTTAGGATTAATTGGATTTTTATTGAGAGAAAAAATCTTCGATACCATCGTAAGACACTATAAAAAAGAGAAATACAGTACGTTAGAAGCATTCAAAAACAAAGATTAATATGATTACTATAAATAATTTATCTAAAACATACGGAACTGCGACTGTTCTGAATATCGAAAATATTGAAATTCCTAACGGCGAAACTTTCGGTCTTGTCGGAAATAACGGAGCCGGAAAAACAACGCTATTCAGCTTAATGTTGGATCTGATTCAGGCTACAACAGGGTTTGTAAGTATTGACGGAATTAAAGTAAGTGAATCCGAAGCCTGGAAAAGCAAGGTTTCGGCTTTTGTGGACGATACTTTTTTAATTGGTTACCTGACTCCGGAAGAATATTTCTATTTTATCGGTGAACTGAGAGGGCAGAATAAAGCTTCTGTGGATGAATTTTTAAAGCAATTTCACGATTTATTTAATGGTGAAATTTTAAATTCCGGTAAATACGTTCGCGATCTGTCAAAAGGAAATCAGAAGAAAGTGGGAATCGTAGGGGCAATTATAGGTAATCCTGAAATTATTATTTTGGATGAACCTTTTGCCAATTTAGATCCTTCCACACAGATCAAACTGAAGAATTTAATTAAAGAATTGTCGAAGCAGGATGGGGTGACTTTCCTGATTTCAAGTCATGATCTTTCGCATACAACAGAGGTTTGTAACAGAATTGTTGTAGTAAATAAAGGTCAGTTGGTAAAAGATATTCAGACCAATCCTGAAACTTTGAAAGAATTGGAGCAATATTTTGCAGATCAGGTTTCAACTCCGGCTGAAGCAATTTAATTCAAAAATTTAAGTCTAATATTGATTGAATTTATGAGCATAGAATCACAAAATGTTACCGATTATCCTAATAGCAACACCATTTTTATGGTTTGGAAGCTGAATGATGATCCTAAGTTAAAAGACGTCTTTCAACAATTATGTGCATTAGTTTTAAACTTAAATAATTCTGTGTTTAACAGGTTTCCGGACAGCAGAGCAAGTTGCGTGATGGGAATTGGTTACAAAGCTTGGAAAAAATTGCAACTTCCAACACCGATGCCTAAAGAATTAGCCACTTTTGAAGAAATTAAAGGTATAAAACATACTGCAGTTTCTACTCCTGGCGACCTGCATTTTCATTTAAGAGCTGATAACAAGAGTATTATTTTTGATATGGCGATTGAGATCTCAAAATTGCTAAATCCTGTAGCTGAAAGTATTCTTGAGATTCATGGATTTAAATATTGGGATGCCCGCTCGATCTTAGGTTTTGTTGATGGAACAGAAAATCCACACGGAGAAGACAGAGATCATTTTGCTAAAATTGGCGATGAAGACCAAGATTATAAAGGTGGAAGTTATCTTTTTGTTCAAAAGTATCTTCACAACATGGATGCCTGGAAAGGTCTTTCAACGGAAGAACAGGAAAAAGTAATCGGAAGGTCGAAAGAAAATGATATTGAAATGTCGGATGATGTGAAACCATCAAATTCACATATTGCTTTGGCTAATATTGAAGGGGAGAATGGCGAAGAATTAAAAATTGTAAGAGATAATATGCCATTCGGAAATCCATCAACAAATGAATTTGGGACGTATTTTATTGCTTACTCCAGTACATTTGCAACGACAAAAAAGATGCTCACCAATATGTTTATCGGAGATCCGGTTGGGAATTACGACCGGATTTTAGATTTCAGTACAGCGGTTACAGGAACTCTTTTCTTTGTTCCGACAAGAAATATGCTGGATGATTTTTCAGGATAAACAGATTAAATAAATATAAAAGGTCAGAACATATTTCTGACCTTTTTGTTTTTGAAATCTTTAAGTTTTGATTGTTTAAGTTGTTTTTACAATATAATAATTAAATCTAGTTGTTTATTTTAAACTTCCTACCATATCCTCAGGTTTCACCCACTCGTCAAATTGTTCTGGAGTAACAAAACCAAGATTTACAGCTTCTTCTTTTAATGTTGTACCGTTTTTATGGGCTGTTTTTGCAATTTTTGCTGCATTTTCATAACCGATGTGCGTATTCAAAGCTGTTACCAGCATCAAAGATTTGTCAACCAATTCTTTAATTCTTTTGTTATTCGGTTCAATTCCTACAGCGCAATGATCATTGAATGAAATGCAGGCATCAGCAATTAGTTGTGCAGATTGCAAGAAATTATATGCCATCACAGGTTTGAAAACATTCAGTTCATAATTTCCCTGAGTTCCGGCGAACGAAATCGTAGTGTCATTTCCTAAAACCTGAGCGCAAACCATTGTTAATGCTTCGTTTTGGGTAGGATTTACTTTTCCGGGCATGATTGATGAACCTGGCTCATTTTCCGGAATATGAATTTCCCCAATTCCTGAACGCGGACCAGAAGCCATTAGCCTAATATCCTGAGCAATTTTAAATAACGAAACTGCCAGTTGCTTTAAAGCTCCATGAGATTCAACAATTGCGTCATGCGCTGCTAAAGCTTCAAATTTATTTTCAGCTGTCACGAATGGAAGATTGGTGAATTTTGCAATATATTCAGCCACTTTCACATCATACCCTTTTGGGGTATTTAATCCTGTTCCTACCGCTGTCCCTCCTAAAGCAAGCTCAGAAAGATGAGGTAACGTATTTTTTAATGCTTTTAAACCATAACTCAACTGAGCAACATATCCTGAAAACTCCTGTCCTAAAGTGAGTGGAGTAGCATCCATTAAATGCGTTCTTCCGATTTTTACAATATCTTTAAAAGCAGCTGATTTTTCGGCTAAAGTATCTCTTAATTTTTCAACAGCAGGAATGGTTGCTTCAACAACCTTTTTATAGGCTGCAATGTGCATTGCTGTTGGATATGTATCGTTGGATGATTGTGATTTATTTACATCATCATTGGCATGAACTTCAGATTTATCACCTAGATTTCCACCGTTATTAACGTGGGCTCTGTTAGAAATAACCTCATTCACATTCATATTAGATTGCGTTCCTGAGCCAGTTTGCCAGATTACCAAAGGAAATTGATCGTTTAATTTTCCTTCTAAGATTTCGTCGCAAACTTTAGCGATCATATCTCTTTTTTCAGCAGGAAGAACTCCCAAATCGGTGTTGGTGAAAGCTGCTGCTTTTTTTAAATAAGCAAAAGCTTCGATAATTTCGTGGGGCATTGAACCTTCGGGACCGATCTTAAAATTGTTTCTTGAACGTTCCGTCTGTGCTCCCCAAAACTTATCAGCAGGCACTTGAACTTCGCCCATGGTGTCTTTTTCTATTCTGTAATTCATTGTGATTGAAATTTTTTTAATTTTAATTTAACCACAAAAGACACAAAAGATTTAGTTTAAATTGTATAATAAAAATCTTTAAAGTTCACAAAAATGAAAATCATAGATTTTCAAAAACTAATGTGTTCTTTTAAAACACTATTTAATTAAACTTAAATTACTAATGTGTTTAAAAACTTTTGTGTCTTTTGTGGTTAAAAATACATTCCTATAAAATTACTCATTAATCAAAAACCTCGCAATTTATAATCATTATAAATATCAATTCACGTCACTGATTTTACTCATGTTTTTTTAGGTAAGCCGTATTTTTGCATCAAGAAAAAATTGAAATGGAATTTAGATATCAGGATCCGTACCCGATTCAAAAAGACGATACGGTTTATAAAAAGTTGACTTCAGAGTATGTAAAGGTTGAAAAACTGGGAGACAGAGAAATTTTAACTGTTGATCCAAAGGGACTGGAGTTATTGGCTGAAGAAGCGATGGCAGATGTTTCTTTTATGCTTCGTTCGTCTCACTTAGAAAGTTTGAAAAGAATTATCGATGATCCTGAAGCTACTGATAACGACAGATTCGTTGCGTATAACTTATTACAGAATGCTGCTGTTGCGGTGGAAGGAGCGTTGCCTTCTTGCCAGGATACAGGAACGGCGATCGTAATGGGTAAAAAAGGAGAAAACGTTTATACTGGCGTTGATGACGGTGAATATTTAAGCAAAGGAATTTACAATACGTATCAAAAAAGAAACTTAAGATATTCTCAGGTCGTTCCTTTGAACATGTTTGATGAGAAAAATTCTGGTTCAAATCTTCCGGCACAGATTGATATTTATGCTAAAAAAGGAGATTCTTACGAGTTTTTATTCTTAACAAAAGGAGGGGGTTCTGCCAACAAAACTTTCCTTTATCAAAAAACAAAGTCTTTACTAAACGAAAAATCTCTTGAAGCATTTGTAAAAGAGAGAATTTCAGACTTAGGAACAGCTGCTTGTCCGCCTTACCACTTAGCTTTGGTTATTGGAGGAACTTCTGCAGAAGCGAATTTGGCTACAGTAAAAAAAGCATCTGCAAAATATTACGATAATCTTCCGACAGAAGGAAATGAAGCTGGTCAGGCTTTCAGAGATCTTGAATGGGAAGCCAAAGTTCAGAAAATCTGTCAGGAAAGTGCAATTGGGGCTCAGTTTGGAGGGAAATATTTAACTCACGATGTTCGAGTAATCAGACTTCCTCGTCACGCGGCTTCTTGCCCGGTCGGAATGGGAGTTTCTTGTTCAGCAGACAGAAATATCAAAGGGAAAATTACTAAAGAAGGTATTTTCTTAGAGCAATTGGAACAAGATCCGAAAAGATTTTTACCTGCTACACCTCCACATTTGGAAGAAGCGGTTGAAATTGATTTAAATAAACCAATGCCTGAAATTTTAGCAGAGCTTTCAAAATATCCAATCAAAACAAGATTAAAATTAAACGGGACATTGATCGTTGCAAGAGATATCGCTCACGCAAAAATCAAAGAATTGTTGGATGCCGGAAAACCAATGCCTGAATATTTCAAAAATCACCCGATCTATTACGCAGGCCCTGCAAAAACTCCGGAAGGAATGGCTTCGGGAAGTTTCGGGCCAACGACGGCGGGAAGAATGGATGTTTATGTAGACGAATTCCAAAGTCATGGCGGAAGTATGGTGATGCTGGCAAAAGGAAACAGAACAGCTGATGTTACTAACGCCTGTCACAAATACGGAGGATTCTATATTGGCTCAATTGGAGGGCCTGCTGCAATCTTGGCGAAAGACAATATTCTGTCTGTTGAGGTTGTCGATTTCCCAGAATTAGGGATGGAAGCGGTAAGAAAAATTGAGGTGAAAGATTTCCCTGCATTCATCATTACCGATGATAAAGGAAATGATTTCTTCGCAAATCTAGCCCATTAAATGAGCAGAGGTTATTATATGATTGGAAATTCTGACCAAAGCTATAAGTCTAATTTCTAACATCTAATATCAAACTTCTCTATCAATTAGTTTAAAATAAAAATAAATAATGAAAATAGGGCGCTGATCTTTTGTTTAAAAAAGAAAAAAGTTCTATTTTTGCCTAAAATATATAAGAAAAATGATGTTATCAGCATTTTGGCCGTTTTATCAGTTCCTTTGGACAATCTACTTTGTTACAATGTTCCTTGTAGGATTCTGGTGTATCTTTATGTTTTTTGGATTGGTAATCCCAATGTGGTTAAGTGAAGGTTTGATGGAATACTTCGGTAAAGTGAAGCCTTTTGATCCGGAAGATATCAGAAGAAAAGAATTGAATGAGCAGAAGGGAGTAGAAGTGATCTTCAGCAACCCTAAAGGAAACGGGCCTTTCTTACACGATAGTCACGGACATCATTAATTGATTGTCATTGCTTTTTCACCTGAATTCTGAAAAAGTAATATCAAAGCAAAACAACATATATAAACCACTTAATTTATTAGGTGGTTTTTCTGTTATTATCCGTTTCTTAATGCTTTTGCAAAGTTTTCAACGTATTCATAACCGCATTCAATGGTTATTTCTTTGATCATGATTTCTTTATCAATGATCATTTTTTAGCTTTAACATTCTTAGTTCAGAAAGATAATCTGGTAGCGGAACAGATTGGCCTCAATTACGAATTGCAACAACAGATACGGTTAATTATCATGCTTCGGCAGCATTTCCGGCGAATGTATTATGAACGGTTCAACGTTATGTGAACGGAGGAGCAGTTAGAAAATACCGGTTTCTCTAGTGCTGCTTCATTTGCAGAAATGGTGATCGGAACTAATAATAAAGTCTATATCTGTAACGATACAGCGGTAAGAGAATCAGGCGGAAAGGTTTGGCTTCAGCAAAATTTAGGAAGTACGCAGATAGCATTTAAATATAAAATAGGTTTTAACTCTTTAAAGAATATTTAATTGTTATTAATTGGGTTTAAAATTATGCGTCAGAAGTAGAAATCGGATTTACTCAAAACCATTTGAAAATTAATTTAACTGGACAAAATTAGGAATGAATTATACAATCATTCAACTTAAAAATATCGGATAGATAAAATACTCTTCAATGCATAATATTTAAATCGTTAAAATGTATGTTTTTGGATCAAAATATAAATAATTCTCAAAAATTAAATTACATTCGTATCGTACTAACTAAAAAAAACAAACTTTTATGAAGAAATTTTATTCCGGTGTTTTGCTGTTTATCGTGGCTCTGGTTTTTGGGCAGATAAGCTATACAGTTGCACCCAATCCGTTCAATGAGACGGATCAGATTACATTAACGATACCCGGAAGCCAGATCGATGAATCTGCGTGGGGAATTGCCAATAATGATGTCTATATATGGACCTGGTCTTTAGATGCCAATTACAGCAATAGTCAGGATTGCCCTACCAATGGGAGCTGGGGGAATTCTAATGACTTAAATAAATTAAGCTATAATTCAGCAGCAGATGCGTATTCTTTAACTTTTACTCCAACAACATTTTATAACAGAACAGGAATCGGAAGATTTGGGTTTTTGCTAAAAGATAAAACGGGAAGTCACCAGACGGCAGATAGTTTTGTAAATGTTGGAATTTTAAATTTAAACTTAACCAATCCTTTAGCGAATAGTTTGACATCGGTTCCGGCAGGAAATTCGGTTAATGTGACAGCTACAACCAATGTTAATTCAACATTTCAGTTGAAAGCTAACGGAACAGTTGTAAATTCTACTTCAACGCCTTCTGCTTCATATTCTTATAGTTATACCGTAACTGCAGACGCAAACATGGAATTAATTGCAACAGATGCGAACTCAAATACAAAAAATGCAACGTTTATTTTACAGACGCCAAGAAACGTTGTTTCTGAAGCTATTCCTACATGGATAAAGCAGGGGATTAACTATCATCCGACAGATAACACCAGAGTTGGACTTGCTTTGTATGCTCCGTTTAAAAATTTCGTTCATGTGATCGGAAGCTTCAATAACTGGGCTGTGGATGATGCTTATTTAATGAAAAGAGATACCGCAAATCCTGATCTTTACTGGATCGAATTAACGGGTCTTACGCCGTCTCAATTATATACCTTCCAATACAGAACCAATGATCTTAGAAAAGTAGCAGATCCTTTTTCTCCACAAATATTGTCTTCCTATGACGATCAGTGGATCTCGGCTACAACCTATCCGAATTTACCTCCGTTTCCTGCAGGACAGGGCTTTGAGGTTTCTATGTTTAAAACGGGGCAGGCTCCTTACAACTGGCAGGCTACAAGCTTCCAGAGACCCAATAAAGAAGATCTTGTTGTTTACGAATTGTTATTGAGAGACTTTACGCAGGAAAAAAACTGGCAGTCATTAATCAATAAAATTACTTATCTGAAAAATTTAAAGATCAATGCAATTGAATTGATGCCAATTATGGAGTTTGAGGGCAATCTTTCTTGGGGATACAATACGTCATTCCACTATGCATTAGATAAAGCGTACGGAACACCGGAAAAATTCAAAGAATTTGTTGATTTGTGTCATTATAATGGGATCGCTGTGATCTTGGATGTTGCTTTCAATCATGCCACAGGACGGTCTCCGCTGGTAAGACTTTGGAATATTGATCCAGATGGAGACGGTTACGGAGATGTTGCTCCGAATAACCCATATTTTAATACAGTTCCGAAACACTCGTATAATGTTTTCAATGATTTTAACCATACAAGTCCGTCAACTAGATATTACGTTGAAAGAACGCTTCAACAATGGTTAACTGAATATCATATCGACGGTTTCCGTTGGGATCTTACAAAAGGTTTCACGCAAAGCTGTTCCGAAAATGATGAAACCTGCACCAATGCTTATCAGCAGGACAGGGTAGACATCATGAAATATTATGCTGATAAACAGTGGGGCATTGACCCGAATTCTTATATGATCTTCGAACATTTAGGAACAGATGCAGAAGAACAGCAGTGGGCAAATTACAGAGTTGCAGAAGGAAAAGGCGTAATGCTTTGGAATAATCAAAATGGCGCGTACAACCAAAATACAATGGGCTACAAAGAAAACAGCAACTTTGACAGAATGAATCATACGCTTCACGGCTTCACCAATATGCATGCGGTTGGATATGGAGAAAGCCATGACGAAGAAAGATTAATGTTTAAGAATATTGCTTACGGAGCTGTAAACGGAGCTTACGATGTTAAAAATCTAAATACAGCTTTAAATAGAATGAAAACTTTCGGTGCAACATTCTTCACAATTCCCGGCCCGAAAATGATCTGGCAGTTTGGCGAATTGGGCTATGAATTCAGCATCAACAGATGTGGCGACGGATCGATCAACAACGGTTGCAGAACAGATGAGAAACCTATTGCTTTTTCTTTAGGGTATGATACAAACGTAAACAGAAAGGCGGTTTACGATACTTGGGCTCAGATTATCAACCTTAGAAGTCTGTATCCTGTATTTAAATCAAAAACATATTCTGTAGAATCAAACAATCTTACCAATGATCCGAATGGATTAATTACCAGAATTTATGTTTACGATAACACGGCGAGTACTGTTCAGAATGTTGTGGTTATAGCCAATTACAATACCTCTGCAAAAGATGTTGTGCCTTACTTCCCATATACAGGACAATGGAAAAATTTATTGGATAATACCGTATCAATAGTATCTTCTACAACGGCGCCAATTAATCTTCAGCCGGGAGAATTTAGAATTTTCGGAAATTATACCGGAACTTTATCTACAGTTGACGTAAATGCAGAAAATAAATTATCGCTTCAAATTGCAGACAATCCTGTGAAAAATGGTTTGGCGAAACTAATTTATCATAAAGCTAAAAACGGTGAAATTATAATTTATGACATGAGTGGTAAAAAAATGGATTCCTTTAAACTTAAAAATGAGTCCGGAACTTATGAATTAAAAGCTAATTATCCTTCCGGAACCTATCTGGTTCATTTAAAATCTGAAACCGGAGTTGCTATCCAGAAGATGATTATTAAATAAATATATTTTAAACAAAGAGAGGTAATGAAAATTATCTCTCTTTTTATTGATTGAAAAATTCACATTTCACCATTGACTATTCACTCTTTAGCCGGTCACATTTCACAAATTTTTGCCAATTAAAATTATTAATCTACCTTTGCAGTAGATTTATCAAGAAAGGTGGAGGGATTTGGCCCTGTGAAACCTTAGCAACCGACACATTTCCAGTGTGTAAAGGTGCTAATTCCAACCCGATTGGGGGAAGATAAGTGAAGTCAATATTCTAAATATTCATTCCATTTCTTGACAATCTTTGTTGGCGGATTTTTTTCCGTCAGGGTTTATTATTAATTTTGCAAAAAACAAAAGATGAAGAGACTAAGCATATCTGTATTATTGCTTGGAGCGGTTTTCGTATCGGCTCAGGAACTTGAAAAAGAAAAACAGATCGAAGACGTTATTATCGTCGGAAACCGAAATGCTAAAAGAACAAAACTGGAAACACCTGTTCCGGTAGATGTTATCAATATTGAAAAAATACAAAAATCTGCACCTCAGACAACGGTTCAGGATCTTTTGAACTATGTAATTCCGTCTTTTAATGCGGTGAGACAGTCTGCTTCTGATGGAACGGAACATATTGATCCGATGACATTAAGAGGAATGGGGCCTGATCAGGTTTTAGTTTTGGTGAATGGAAAAAGAAGACACACAACATCTTTAGTTAATTATCAAAATACAGTCGGAAATGGTTCTGTCGGGACAGATTTAAGCACAATTCCGGTGATTGCGATCGATAGAATTGAAGTCTTACGAGATGGAGCTGCCGCACAATATGGTTCTGATGCCATTGCAGGTGTTATTAATATCATCCTTAAAAAAAATATTGGCGCTTCTGCAAGTTTAAATTACGGATTATCAGGAAGAAATGACGGCGAAACGTATCAGGGAGCAGTCAATTACGGAACTTCTTTAGGAAAAGATAAAAGTTACATCAATTTATCACTGCAATTAAGCCAGAGAGGAAAAACAACGAGAACGCAGAATCATGATTTAGATATTTTCGGAGATAATTTTGCTTATGAGTTTGCTGATGATCCTGCTGCTGCAAGGGCTTCCGATGATGAAATTATTCGTCAAAGAGGCTTAACCCGAGACGATTTCAATTTCCAGATCGGTGATGCCCAAATAAAACAGGCTCAGTTATTTTTCAATGCAGAATATCCTTTTAATGATCATTTTAAGCTTTATACTTTTGGAGGATTCAGTCTAAAAGAAGGGGAAGGCTTCGGTTTCAGAAGACTTCCAAGCGAAACCTCGAATATCGTTTCTTCAATCTATCCAAATGGTTTTCAGGCTAATTTAAAATCTCAGGTATACGATCTTTCTTACGCTGTCGGAACAAAATACAATGTAAATGACTGGTTTTTTGATCTTAGCAATACTTTTGGAAGCAATACATTCAATTATAATGTTGACAATACTAATAATGCTTCTTTAGGCGCGAAATCTCCGACAAGTTTTTATGCGGGAGCCCACAGTTTTCTCCAGAATACCATTAATCTTGATGTTTCTAAAAACTTAAATAATTTTAATGTTGCTTTCGGAGGAGAATTCAGGTTTGAGCAGTATCAGATCAAGGCCGGAGATGAAGCGTCTTATGCGAGATATGATATCAATGGAAATATTGCAACGCCCGGATCTACAGTTATTGGCGCAGGCGGATCACAGTCTTTTATGGGCTTTTCGCCTGATAATGCATTGAAAAAATCAAGACATTCTACAGCAGTTTATGCAGATGTTTCTTATGATTTAGATAAAAAATTAAATATCGATGCTGCTGCAAGATTTGAAAATTATTCCGACTTCGGAAATACTTTGAATGGAAAATTAGCCGTTAGATATGAATTTATAAAAAATTACGCGATTCGTGGAGCTGTAGGAACAGGTTTCAGAGCGCCTTCTTTGCAACAGCAATATTTTAATAATTCTTACGCAGATATTTCTACCTCAGGAATTGGAATTGTTACAAAAGGAATTTTCGCCAACGATAGCGAAGCAGCACAAATTCTTAATTTTGATAAATTAAAGCAGGAAACTTCCGTCAATGGAAGTCTTGGATTTACTTTAAAACCGGCAAAAGGGCTTTTTATTACACTAGATGGATATTTAATTAAAGTAAAAGACAGAATTGTCATTACAAGTAACATTACAGATTCCAGATTGGCAAATTATGGTGTAGAAAGCGGAAGATTCTTCGCTAATGCCATTGATACGGAAACAAAAGGTGTTGATTTAGTTGTTTCTTACGATTGGAAACTGGCTGGAGGCAACTTAAATATCAATTTAGCAGGAAATTATACGGAAACAAAGATCACGGATTTCCATTTTCCTCAAAATTTAGGAACACCTCAGAATGAATTTTTCGGGCCGGATCAGATCAATATTATTGAAACTCTTTCTCCGAAAGCGAAAGCAACATTAGGCTTGAATTATGGGATTGGTAAATTCAATTTCTTAGTCAGAAACACCTATTTTGGTAAGGTAATCAGAGACGGATATCCTTTCGGCGGTGTTCAGGAGTTTTCTCCTAAAATTGTAACGGATGTCAGCGTTGGTTATGATATAACTAAAAATGTAAACCTTACGATTGGAGCCAATAATTTATTAGATGTTTTCCCTGATTTGCAGATCTATGAGAATTCTTATTACGGAGTTTTCAAATACGCGCCGGTTCAGATGGGAACATTGGGAAGTTATTTCTTCGGAAGAGTTAATTTTAATTTTTAATTGAATAAATTTAGTATTGAACTTTTCAAACTTTTTATTTTAACCACAAAAGGCACAAAACATTAAACATATTATTTAAGTTCGTAATGAATAGCAATCAAGAACATATAAGTTTCTAAAAATCTTTGATTTTTATTCTTTTGAGGGCTTTTGTTGTCAAACAGCTAAATTTTAAATTGTTCAATCATTGCTTTTGTATCTTTTGTGGTTAATTTTAATTAGTTTAAACCGCCCTATTATTCAAATATAAATCTAGCATCTATATAAAATGAGCACTACTTCACATCAAATAGGCTGGAAAACAGCAGTCGCCATCGTTGTATCCAATATGATCGGGACGGGGATTTTTACGACTCTAGGTTTTCAGCTGGTAGATGTTAACAATACGTACAGCATTTTTCTGCTTTGGATGATTGGCGGCGTGTTGGCTTTGTTTGGAGCATTTTGTTACGCAGAATTAGGATCTCATTTTAAAGGAAACGGAGGAGATTTTATTTATCTTAAAGAAACTTATCATCCACTTTTGGGCTATTTGGTAAGCTGGATCTCTTTGATAATCGGTTTTTCTTCACCTGTAGCTTTGGCTGCTTTGGCGATGTCAAAATATCTTTCGGCCTTTGATTTTACTTTTGGAACCTGGTTTTCGGTTGTCGTCATCTTTTTGGTGGCGCTGTCTTTATCTTTTAGTTTAAAGGCTTCGAGCAGATTTCATAACTTTTTTACGTTTATTAAAGTCGCTTTTATCATTGTCCTGATTATTTTGGGTGTTGTTCTTTCAGAACCTCAAATTGGAAATAGTCTAAGTTTCACCAACAGTTGGAAAGACGAAATAATGCTTCCCGCCTTTGCAACCTCTTTGGTTTTTGTAACCTATTCATACACAGGCTGGAATTCCGCATCTTACATTGCAGGAGAAATTAAAGATGTTCAAAAAAATCTTCCCAAAGCATTGATCGTAGGGACAGTTTTCGTGACGGTTTGCTATATTTTGATCAATTATATTATGCTGAAACATGCTCCGATCCGCCAATTGGCAGGAAAAGAAGATGTAATGAGAGAGGCGGCTAATAATATGCTTGGTCATTCTTTTGGAAAAATAGTAAATGTTTTTATTGCCTTACAATTGGTCGCTACGATCAGTGGCTATTTATGGGTAGGTTCAAGACTGACGCAGGCTTTCGCGAAAGAGAACAGATTATGGAAGTCTTTATCTGTCAATAATAAAAAAGGAATCCCGGTTCGTGCTATTTTTGCCCATGCAGTTATCGCAACATTGATTATTCTGACTGGAAGTTTTAAAGAAATTTTTGTGTACACTTCATTTATTCTTCAACTGTTTGCAACATTGGCAATTTCTACAGTGTTCTTTCTTAAAAAGAGTGACAGAAAGATATTTAAATCCAATTTTTTCTATATTTTTCCGAGTGTTTTTATGTTATTCAGTCTCTATATTTTATATTTTACGTTCATTCATAATCCTAAAGAAAGTCTCATCGGATTAGGAATCGTAGCCACGGGAATTGTTTTGTATTTGATTGATAAAAAGCTTTCTAAGAATGTTACTGAATAAGTTTAATGGTTTATATCGACCTAGGAAAATGGAGCGTTAAGTAAAAAAATCCATTCATTATTTTAAAACAAGCCAAGATTATATTAATTTATAGACAAAATAACACATATCAAATAGTTACAGTTTATCCAAAGACTATTGAGTATTGAATTAATAATTCTTATCTTTGCATCCACAAAATTTTCTACAATGTCTAAGTCGTTAATTCCAAAACTAGAAGCTATAAAACAAAGATATAATGAGGTGGCAGACCTTATTATACAGCCTGATGTAATTTCAGATCAAAAAAAATATTCTTCATTAAATAAAGAATACAGCGATTTAGGAAAAATTGTAAGAGTTTACGATCAGTATAAAAACGCTTTAGATAATATCGCTGAGTCTGAGGAAATCATCGCTGACGGGTCAGACAGAGACTTGGTAGATATGGCTAAAGAAGAAAAAGTAGAAGCTCAGGGTAAACTTCCAGGTCTGGAAGAAGAATTGAAAGTACTTTTGATTCCTAAAGATCCGACCGATGATAAAAACGTAATCGTAGAACTTCGTGCCGGAACCGGTGGAGATGAGGCTGCTATTTTCGTGGAAGACGTTTACAGAGCGTATGCAATGTTCTTTAAGACTAAAGGCTGGAAGCACGAAATAACAGATTCTAGCGAAGCTGCAAAAGGTTATAAAGAACTCATTTTAAAGATTGAAGGAGACGGTGTTTACGGAATCATGAAATTTGAGTCCGGTGTTCACCGTGTACAACGTGTTCCTGAGACAGAATCTCAAGGTAGAGTACACACTTCTGCCATTACCGTTGCCGTTTTACCGGAAGCTGAAGAAATTGATTTTGAATTAAATCCTGCAGATATCGAAATGCAGACTTCCCGTTCAGGTGGAGCGGGTGGACAAAACGTAAACAAGGTTGAAACCAAAGTACAGTTGACGCACAAACCTTCAGGAATGGTGGTTGTTTGTCAGCAGGCACGTTCTCAGTTGGCCAACAGAGAATTGGCGATGGAAATGCTTCGTACCAAATTATATGATATCGAAGTACAGAAATCTGTCGGAGATATTGCTGCACAACGTAAATCAATGGTTTCTACAGGTGACCGTTCTGCAAAGATCAAAACCTACAACTATCCTCAGGGAAGAGTTACCGATCACAGAATCAACAAATCAATGTATAATCTTGATGCCTATATGAATGGTGATATCTCTGAAATGATCGATGCCGTGATCATGGCAGAAAACGCCGAGAAGATGAAAGGAGAGGAAGAAAATTATTAGAAATAAATCAATATATAAAAAACTCGTTCAATTCGAACGAGTTTTTTATTGTTTAAGGATTAAATCTCTTTCTTAAAAACTCAATCTCTTCTTGTTGTGCTTTGATTCTTTCTTGAAATGATGACATTAACATAGCTACAGTATCTTTATCTTCTTTATAATTGTTCTCTTGATGACCAATTACATTATCAGTATTTTGTTGATTATAAATGTTTTGAGGGGTTCCATCAAAAAATTCATAAGTTGGTTTTTTTAAAATATCTGAAATAGAGATTAATCGTTCTACAGTTAACTTACTTTCGTTCTTTTCCAAGTTGGTATAAGCTGCTTGGCTTATTCCTAATTCATGCGCCATATTTTCGTGAGAAAAACCACGTTCTTTGCGAACTTCTTTTATTTTTTCTAATATTTTTTCTATTGTTTCCATGTTTTATTATCTTTAGAAATATAAGCAAATCTAATAATTTATTCTGAAATTCTAATGGTTTTTATGTAAAACTGATTAAATTGATGGGTTTTATTTTATATATTTGTCTCATTAATTAATAAATCTATAAATGATGAAAAAACTCAACTCTCTGATGCTTTTAGCATTAGTACTTCTATTTTTTAGCTGTAGGACAGAAATATTAAATGATGAAGCTACAGCATCTACTAAGAAAAATAAATTTCAACTTACTTCTAAAAGAATTTCGCTAGATCAAAGCCCGCACAAACTGATATTACTTCCTGAGATCAATAAAATCGAAACAGAATTAAAAAAATCAAAACAAAATATTTTCGGAAAAACAGTAAATTATAGAAATGGTATTTTAATAGATACAAAAAATGTAATCTATATAGAAAACGGACCCAATTATCATACCTACACATTTGCTATTATTCATGACGACGGTTCTTCTAATCCATTGGTTCAGAACTTGGTTTTATCACCACTTCCCGATGGAACCTATAAGAAACTAATTTTCACTTACAATTTTACGAAAGCCGAAAAAGAAAATATTCTTAAAGGTATTCCCGTTGATGCAAAAGGAAAAACTGTAATAACGGAACTTGGTGATACCTCAATTTCTTCTAAATCCGGTGGATGCGAATATGAACAAGAAACCATATGGAACGACTGTAGTGAAGGGATACACAACAAATTTAATGTTGGTGCGTGGGGAGAATGTACAGCCGACATCCCTCCATCGGCTCATACCATAGGATACTGGAGTTGTGAAGGTGGCGGAGGCGGAGGTGGTGACACTGAAAATCCCGGAGGTGGTTCCGGTGGAGGATCCGGTTCGGGAGGATGTGAAGCAGATGCCTTTACCGATCCTACTGATCCAACCACAAATCCCGGATTATGCGGAGGAGGAATAGTTACGGATCCTAATCTTGCAACTTCTTTTTCACTGTTTATATACTTCCTTCCCACAAGTTTAAAAAATGTTTTATATCTTCCGGAAAATGCCGACTTTTATACAGGTCTGAAAGATTTCTATGAATCTTCTAGCCAAAGCCAGCAGGAAAAGAATTTCATTACTTGGGCGATACTGTTTAAACTAAATAATCAAGATGTTTCGTGGGATCAATTTCAAAATTGGTTTTTAGTGGATGCTCCTAATAATTTTGCCCAACAGATTCTTTTGGAAAATCCAGCAACAATTCTTAATTACGAATCATTATCTTCTCCAAATTTTAAAATGAGAAAAGTTGATCAATTGAAATATCCAAACTTTACAGCGCTAGTAAAATCTCTAAAAACAGAAATACAAAATAATCCAACAACATTAAGTAAGCTTGTTGAGCTATCTGGATTAAGTGAGCAACAAGTTTTAGCAAGTTTAACTTTCGGGCAAGGACCTAATATAAGGCTTGTTCCCAACTTAACAGGTCCTTCAGGTCCTAATTATGGAAATTTTAATCCCGCAGATCCAACATATATAAATATAAATCTCGATTTTGTTTTAGGGCTTGAGCAATCTTCCTTAAGCTCTACAAGACATGCTACTGCTTTTTTGCTTGCCGTAACTATTTTACACGAATTTATTCACTTTGGAAATTATGTCACGGGTTATGATACCAATGGAAATGAAATGGGAAATTTGTTTGAAATTTCAACATATGGAATAATAATTACCCATCTTAATGCAGGTTATTATATTATACAATTAAAATAAATTAATATGAAAATTATTCCCTTATTCTTCTTAGCAATTTTAGTTTTTTTTATTAGTTGTAATAAAAAAGACATTAAAATGGAATACTTAGTTGATTCAACCATAGAAATATATAAGAAAGAACTTCCGAAAAAAATTATCTTCTATAGAGATAAAAATAATATGGATGTTAAGAATACCAAAAATTATATTTTTTTAGATGCCAAAGGGCTACTTGAAAAGAATGATGAGAATTTTCTAAGCTTATATGTAAAAAATAATGAGAAATTTAAAGTTGTAAGGATTTTAAGTTTTAAAACAGGGAAAGGGTTTACATGTACTTTTGATAATAAAGGAAAGTTACTTTCTAAAGACTTTATTCAAACAAAGTTAGAAGAAAATAAACCATTTTACATTTATTATGAAATATTAAAAAGAAAATATCCTAATTATATGAATTGGAAATTATTTCCTATTCCTAAGGATAGTTTAAGATAATAATATAAACCGCAGAACATTCTGCGGTTTTTTATTGAAACTATTTGTTGGATTCATTTTTTAATTATATTTGTTCCAATAACCTATAAATCTTTACATTATGGCAAGTACAAGCGAAACGGGGCATAATAAAAACATTGCAAACTTCAATACTGTTTATCAGATTTTAGAAGAAATGGGAGCTTTATATAGTCCTACAAATTCAAAAATTCAACTCTCAAATTTAGACCCTATTCGTAATTTGTTACAAACAGTGATAACGGAGCTAAAAACGCATCCCAAGTTCCTATTATCACATCCCAAAACCCTATTATCGTATCCTGAAATCCTAATAACGCATCCGTAAACTCAGCTAAAGTTAAGAGAACTGGAATTTGGGGAAGTGGAGAAGAAGTACGTGTTAAATTAAAAAAAGTTAATAATGCGTGGGGGTTTGATAGCGTCACATCAAGTGAACTTGGTCTTACATTAGGTGTTTGGACTTTTACTCAAATAGACTATACACAAAATACAAACGCAAATGTTCTAACTGTCGAAGTTACAGGCTATGAAAATTATAATATTTTTCTTGAAGGCTTAGGAACTGTTTATAAAGATAAAGTAATGATACGAGTAAAGATTAATAGTACAACGGGGAATATTTTTAATATAGAATTTATAGATTTGTAATAATTATGGAACATACAATTAATGAATTTAGCCTTAGTTTATTTAGTTTACAAATTGTGATGTTAATTTTTTTAATTATACTTGGATACTTTGTATATAAAATTTATAAAAAGCTAAAATAATAAAAACCGCAGAAATTTTCTGCGGTTTTTCTTTACGACCAAACCTATTGTGGATTATTTACAAAGCAACTCCTTTATCAAAAATCCACTTCGGGTTTTATGTCTCCGGACTTGCTTTTTAATTAAATCCCTTTGAGGTTTTTTTAAAAGCTATAGGTTTGTAATAAAACTCCTTTTAGTTTTATTATTCCAGACAAGCTTTGTAATGAAACTGTAAATTATTCATAGTAAATCTTTTGTAATTTTATCGAAACATGATTTTGTATTGATTGTAATGCGAATATGATATGGTTATTGCAAAAACAAGAGTTTTCTATATGAAATGGATTACGTATTTTTGAGAAAATCGTTCGATATGAATTTTAAACCTATCTTATTAACAGCTGGAGTTTTGTTTTCAGCAACATTTTATTCTCAAAAAATGAATTATCCTAAAGCATTAAAAGGTAATCAGACAGATACTTATTTCGGAACTGCGGTGGCAGATCCCTTCAGAGATTTAGAAAATGATTCTCAGGCGACCAAAAAATGGGTAGATGAAGAGGTGAGTTTTACTCAAAACTATCTTTCGAAAATCCCTTTCAGAGATCAGATCAAAAATCAATTGAAAGAAATCTGGAATTACGAAAAAATCTCCGCGCCCTTTAAAGAAGGTGATTATACATACTATTCTAAGAATGACGGTTTACAGGCTCAGTCGGTTTACTACAGAACAAATAATAAAACTAAGGTAACTGAGGTTTTCTTGGATCCGAATAAATTTTCAGAGAAAGGAACAACGTCTTTAGCTCAGCTATCTTTCAATAAAAAAGGAACTTTAGCAGGATATTCTATTTCCGAAGGGGGAAGCGACTGGAACAAGATCATCATCATTGACGCGATTACGAAAAAGCAGATCGATGAGACTTTAGTTGATGTAAAATTCAGCGGAATTTCTTGGCTGGGTGATGAAGGTTTCTATTATTCAAGCTATGACAAGCCGAAAGAAGGAACTGTACTTTCCGGAATGACAGATAAGCACAAAGTATATTTCCATAAATTAGGAACAAAGCAGTCTGAAGATCAATTGATTTTTGGAGGTGAAAAAACGCCTAGAAGATATTTGGGAGCGTATGTGACGGAAGACCAAAGATATTTGGTGATTTCTGCAGCAAATGCAACCAACGGGAATGAACTATACATAAAAGATCTTAAAAAGGGAGGCGATTTTGTTCAGATCAATAAAGGATTTGATATTAATGCCAATATTGTTGATACAGATGGAGACGATATCTTTATTTCTACGGATAAAGATGCTCCCAATATGCGTTTGGTAAAAACAACGATCAAAAATCCTGCTCCTGAAACTTGGAAAAATGTAATTCCTGAAACTGAAAATGTTCTTGGCGTTAATTCTGCAGGCGGATATTTCTTCGCAACCTATATGATCGATGCCATTGATCAGGTGAAACAATATGACAAAACCGGAAAGCTGATCAGAGAAATTACTCTTCCGGGAAAAGGAACGGTAAATGGTTTTGGCGGAAAGAAAACTGAGAAAGAACTATACTTCTCATTCGGAAATTACATCACGCCGGGAACAATTTATAAATTCAATGCTGATTCCGGAAAATCAGAAGTATATCAAAAACCTAAAGTGAAATTCAATCCTGAAGATTATGTTTCAGAGCAGGTTTTCTATACATCAAAAGACGGAACAAAAGTTCCTATGATGATCAATTATAAGAAAGGAACTAAGCTTGATGGAAAAAATCCTACGATTCTTTATGCTTACGGAGGTTTCAATGTAAGTTTACAGCCTGGTTTCTCTGTTTCAAATGCAATCTGGATGGAAAATGGTGGTGTATATGCCGTTCCAAACATCCGTGGAGGCGGGGAATATGGAAAAAAATGGCATGATGCAGGGACAAAACTTCAAAAGAAGAATGTTTTTGATGATTTTATTGCTGCAGGAGAATATCTGCAAAGTAAAGGGTATACTTCTAAAGAATATATGGCCATTTCTGGGGGCTCAAACGGAGGATTGCTTGTAGGAGCAACAATGACTATTCGTCCCGACTTGGCGAGAGTAGCATTTCCGGCAGTTGGTGTATTGGATATGTTGAGGTATAATAAATTTACAGCCGGTGCAGGGTGGTCTTATGACTACGGAACTGCAGAAGACAGTAAAGAAATGTTTGAATATCTGAAATCATACTCACCTTTACACAATGTGAAAAAGGTTTGCTATCCATCAACAATGGTAACAACGAGTGATCATGATGACAGAGTAGTTCCTGCCCATTCATTCAAATTCGGAGCAGAATTACAGGAAAAACAAAGCTGTGACAATCCTGTTTTATTAAGAATTGAAAAGAATGCAGGTCACGGTGCCGGAAGATCTACAGAACAGATCATCGGTGAAAGTGCAGATAAAATGTCTTTCGCTTTGTATGAGATGGGAATTAAAACTTTAAAGTAATAAGTCAGCCTATTATATTTGATAAAATCCGGATACGCATCCGGATTTTTCTTTTGTTAAATATCAGATAAACTTAAAGTTAATGTAAGTTTCATGTTTCATGCAAAAAAATTAACTTTACAGAGATAAAATTAGTGGAATGCGAAAGATAATTTCTGTAAAAAAACCGAACTTCAGTGTATTGCCTCAGGAAAGAGAAGTATATAGTTTCGAAAAAGATGGATTAGAGTTAAAATCATCTTATACAAAAGACGATGTTAAGAATGAATCTTTAACACAGACTTCTCCGGGAATTGCACCTTATTTAAGAGGTCCTTATTCTACAATGTATGTTCAG
Source organism: Chryseobacterium limigenitum (assembly GCF_900114875.1). GTDB lineage: Bacteria > Bacteroidota > Bacteroidia > Flavobacteriales > Weeksellaceae > Chryseobacterium > Chryseobacterium limigenitum. The sequence continues at coordinate 36,886 of NZ_FPKW01000005.1, read as the reverse complement.
AAACCTTGGACGGTTCGTCAGTATGCAGGTTTTTCTACGGCAGAAGAGTCTAATGCATTTTACAGAAGAAACTTGGCTGCAGGTCAAAAAGGACTTTCCGTAGCTTTCGATTTAGCGACACACAGAGGATATGATTCCGATCACGCAAGAGTTGTTGGTGACGTTGGAAAAGCTGGTGTTGCGATTGATTCTGTTGAGGATATGAAGATCTTGTTTAATGAAATTCCATTAGATCAGATCTCGGTTTCTATGACAATGAACGGGGCGGTATTGCCGATTTTGTCTTTCTATATCGTGGCGGCAGAAGAACAGGGTGTAAAGCAGGAACTTCTTTCAGGAACCATTCAGAATGATATTTTGAAGGAATTCATGGTAAGAAATACCTACATTTATCCACCGGCACCTTCCATGAAAATTATCGCTGATATTTTTGAATATACAGCACAAAATATTCCGAAATTCAACTCAATTTCTATTTCAGGCTATCACATGCAGGAAGCGGGAGCAACTCCGGTTTTGGAAATGGCTTACACGTTAGCAGACGGATTAGAATATGTAAGAACAGGGATAAAAGCAGGAATGAATGTCGATGAGTTTGCTCCAAGATTATCTTTTTTCTGGGCAATCGGGATGAATCACTTCATGGAAATTGCTAAAATGAGAGCCGCAAGATATATCTGGGCTGAATTGTTGAAGCAATTCAATCCTCAGAACCCAAAATCGTTAGCATTAAGAACGCATTCTCAAACTTCCGGTTGGTCTTTAACAGAGCAGGAACCTTTTAATAATATCACAAGAACGGCGATTGAAGCGTTATCTTCAGCGTTGGGAGGAACGCAGTCTTTACATACAAATGCTTTGGATGAAGCAATTGCGTTACCAACAGATTATTCAGCTAAAATTGCCAGAAATACCCAAATTATCCTTCAACAGGAAAGCGGAATCTGCGATGTTGTAGATCCGATGGGAGGAAGTAATTTAGTTGAAAGCCTTACCCAGCAGATGATCGAAGAAGCAATGAAATACATCGATGAGGTTGAGAAGGAAGGCGGAATGACAAAAGCCATTGAAGCCGGAATTCCAAAAATGAGAATCGAAGAAGCTGCTGCCAAAAAACAAGCTAAAATTGATAGCGGAGAAGAATTTATCATTGGGGTGAATTCATTCAGATCTTCACTAAAACAGACTCAAATTGAGATTTTAGATATTGATAATACGGAAGTTCGTAGAAAGCAGATCGAAAGATTAGAATCAATAAAGAAAGAAAGAGATGCAGATGCTGTTGAGGAGATTTTAAACAAAATCAGAGAATCTGCAAAAACAGGAAAAGGAAATCTTCTGGCACTATGTATTGAAGCGGCTCGCAGAAGAGTAACACTGGGCGAAATGAGCGATGCTATGGAAGAAAGCTTTGGAAGATATAAAGCAAATATTAGAACAATTTCTGGAGTATATGCCATGAATGCAGGAAAAAATGAATATTTCGGACAAGCCCTTGCGCTCACGCAAAAATTTGAAGAGGAAGAAGGACGTCGTCCAAGATTGATGGTCGCTAAAATGGGTCAGGACGGTCACGACAGAGGAGCCAAAGTAGTCGCAACAGCATTTGCCGACATGGGATTTGATGTGGATGTTGCTCCGTTATTCCAGACTCCGGAAGAGGTGGCCAAACAGGCGGTGGAAAATGATATTCATATTTTAGGAGTGTCTTCTCTGGCGGCTGGCCATAAGACATTGGTTCCTCAAGTTGTTGAAGAGTTGAAAAAGTTAGGAGCAGATGATGTTACAATTGTTGTTGGAGGGGTAATTCCACAGCAGGATTATGAATTTTTGTATGCCAACGGCGCAGATTTCATCTTTGGCCCAGGAACTAATCTTCCAAAATGTGCAGTAGACATTTTGAAGAGGTTTTTAGGTGAATAAATAATTTGTAATGAATTTTAAAAACATATTAAAACCTACGAAGAGAAAAATCATTCTTTTCGTGGGTTTATTTTTTATCAGTATTTTTATTTTTGATTCTTTTAGAGGATGTCAGGCAGCGGAAAAATCGCCTGTTCCGGCTGATATAAATTTGGTTAGAGAACATTTAACTGCACTTACGAAAACACCAGAATTCCGTAACTATAAAAATCTAAATCAGCTCAATACCATTGCGGAATATATTCATCAAAACTTCAATAAATACAGCGATAGTACGAGTTTTCAAGAATATAAAGTCGGAGAAGAAACATATAAAAATGTAATCTGCTCTTTCGGGACGGAAAACAAAAAAAGAATCATTATTGGTGCTCATTATGATGTCTGCGGAGATCAACAGGGAGCGGATGATAATGCGACAGGAGTTACAGCCTTGCTGGAATTGGCAAGAATGCTTAAAGGGCAAAAACTCAATTACAGAATAGATTTGGTAGCGTACACTTTGGAAGAACCACCATATTTCAGAACAGAAAATATGGGCAGTTACGTTCATGCAAAATATCTGAAAGACAACAATATTGATGTGTACGGAATGGCAAGCGTAGAAATGATAGGATATTTTAAAGACGAAGAAAATTCTCAGGATTATCCTTTGGGAATTCTTTCTTGGGTGTATGGAAATAAAGGAGATTATATTACTTTGGTTAGAAAAATTGGAGCAGGAAATTTCGTGAAAAATTTTATTGAAGAATTTAAAGATTCCAATCAAGTCAAAACGAAAACCTTTTCCGCTCCAAAATTTGTGACCGGAATCGATTATTCCGATCATTTAAACTATTGGAAGTTTGGCTATTCCGCTATGATGATCACCGATACTTCTTTTTTCAGAAATAAAAATTATCATCAAACAACAGACACATTGGAAACATTGGATTTAAAGAGAATGACAAAAGTAATTGACGGTATTTTCCTCAGCTTAATTCATTTAAAATAAAGAAAAATGACTACCAAAATTGATAGCCATTTGTTTATTCTATATTTTCCATGAACGGAGTAACCATTGGTAAATCAATTCTTTCACAAAGAAATAAACCAAGATCGGGATAATAATAATCGCCATCCAAAGCCAAGGATTAATATAGATTGATAACAATCCGTTCGATACACTGGATTTCGCCAGAAAATACTGTCCGGCAGCTATTAAAATTAAACTTAAAGCTAAGACAATCATTACGTTAACGCTGAAGCGTTTGCTGATATCACTCACCATCTTTTTCGGTGAATATCCCAAGCTGTTTTTAATAGAAACTTCTTCTTGCTTTTCTAAAAACTGAATTTTGATAAAGCTAACAATAATGTACAGGCATAATGCAAAAATGAAAATACCTAATATGGCAATCGCCTTTAAAACAAGGAAAAGTTTAGACTTTATCTTGGCAGAACGCAGACTTTCCTGATTCGATTCATAATTGTTTTCTTTCATTTTTGAGATCAAACCTTCATCTCCGGAATCTTTCACCTGAACCAAAACTCTGTTATAGATTTTAGGTTGATTCGCAAGTTGAGGTTTTTCAGCTAAATTCAAAGAATCCAGAAATTTTTTCGGAATCAAAACGGAATGAATTCGATCTGAAAGTCCAACCATTCTTCCTTTATACGTCTTGTTTTGTTTGTTGACGACAATATTAATGTTGATCTCAATTTTCTTGGCAAAATCTTCTGAAATTTGCGGAAGTCCTTGATTTAAAGCAAATCCATAATTATAAAGATTCAGATATTCCCTTGAAATAATGATCGGAATTACATCTCCTTTCACCTGAAATTCATCATCTGTCAACGGAACATCAATCGCTTTTAAATCCAGACCTTCAAAATAAAGATCGGTATAAAAAGGAATAAAATCGCCGCCGTTTGCAGAAGCCTTAAATTCATTCGCAGAAAAAGGATAAACCGTCTTTATTTCAGACCATTTTTTCAGTTTTGCAACATCATTCTCGTTAAAGCCAAGAAGTTCTTTTCTTCCGATATTATCTGGCGTCAATTTTTTACTGAAAGTCAGCCAATAGTTGCTGTCACTGCTTTTGCTTCCGAAAAGTCTGTTGGCATTTTCGTACAGTTGCAGGCAGGATATCACAAGAATGAATGCAATAAACAAACCTGCGTATAATATGATTGAGTTAAAAATTTTCTTCATAAGCTTATAAATGAAGAATTTGATAATCATGTTCAAAAGGGAATTCATTGAGTTCAAAAAATAAAACTGAACTTCCGTTTTTTTGAGACACTTCATTAATTAATGAAAAAGCAATCTTTTTGTTCTCCATATCCAGGTGACTGAAACATTCGTCGTAGATCAGAAAATCGGTAGGATTCACTAAACTTCTCACGATTGCGCTTCTTTGTCTTTCTCCATACGAGCAGTTTTCTGCTTTCTTGTTTAATAAACTTTCAACGCCTAATCTTGATGCATATTCTTCCATAAGCGGAATGAATTTTTTTCGATCCTGATTAAAAACACGCAACAGAATATTCTCAGAAATCGTAAGATCTTTAATCAATCTCACGTCCTGAAATAATAAGCTTACACGGTCTTTTCTATTTTCTACAATCTTTTCAAGATGAAGGTTTTTTACAATCTGCTGATCATATTTTATATTACCTTCATACTGAAAATGCGTTCCTAGAATTGCAGTTGCCAAGGTAGATTTTCCACTCCCGGAAGGCGCAACAATCAGGAATTTCTTCCCTTTCTGGAAAGTGATATTCTTTTTCCAGATCTGTGACTGTTCCAAATCTTTGGGAGTGAAATATTTAGGAGAAATATTTTCTAAAACAATATTATCCATTCATTATCAAATAATACAATGCGTTTTCATCTTTTTTGTCTAAAGTAAATACCGTTTTAGAAACCATGTTTCCACCGTCTTCTTTAGTTTCGTTCACCATATCTATGATCTTCACCTCAGGTTTTTCTTTGTTGGTATTGTATTCTTTACCGTCTGACCAAGAATAAGCAGTAACACCTGATTTTTTATCAAGTTTGGCATTTTTTCCGGCCTTTTTATTTTGGAACTGATAAATTACATTATTCTCTTCAGAGAAAATCACCTGATTATCAGTGATCATATACTTTTTGCTTTGACCTAGAGGACCAGCCAGCAAAGAAGTAAGATCAGCCTTTTTCTTAGGATTAAATCCTAAAACCACTGCATTTTTTGATCTGTAATAATCCATAGAATCAGAAGGAAGAGATTTGAAATCCACAAATGCATAATCTCCCGTGAAAGTAGAAGTAATGTCTTCCAGTGTTTTGTCGGTTGAAGATAAATAATGATTGATCGTAGCCTCAAAACCAGCTTCTTTAATCAGATATTTCATAAAATCAAGACTGAAAAATCCGATAGAGAAAGATTTAGCATTATCAAGTTCTACATTTTTTACCAAGTCGTAATTGATCTTATTTTTATTGTAATATTTTTCAACAATTTTCTTCATATCTGCGTTGAAGAAAGTTTTGGTATCCATTTCAGATTTCCCTTTGTCAAAATTAAAATCGAAACCAATTCCGGAATCTTTTATTAATTTATTCACAGCAAGAGTTTCTATATAACCTTTTGACGCATAGCTTGCAACAGCCGAAAGGTTTACCCATCCACTGATGTCTTTATCACCCACCAAAGATTGATCTACCTGATCTTTTATTGCAGAATTTGAAGTTCCTTTACGGCTCCAGAAATCTGTGAAATATTTTTCATTAAGGGTAGAAGAAGTATTAACACCTGGAGTGTTCATATAATCATAACCAGCATAAGGATTATATTTCTTATCAGTTGTTACGATGGCCATATCACCTTTTATGCTTCCGCTTAATTTACCATCTACGTAGATGTAATCTTTTTTGTCAACCGTTACTTTACTTTTGGTAAGATCAGACATACTTTTTTGGAATTTTGCCTTGTCATCAACCCAGAAAAAAGCTTTTACATCTGGATCATAAGTTGATTTTCCCTGATCGACGATAAAATAAAAGGGTTTGTCAATATTAATACCTGATTCTTTAGGTTTGCTGACTAATTGTAAGAAGAATTTTTCCTCTTCTTTTAGATCTTTCTTTTCTTTCAATATCTTCTCAACAGGAATTTTATCAGAAATCGTTTTAAGATTTACTCTTGATAATCCTAATGTTGCATCTGTGGTATAATTCAGAATATCACTGTTCTTGTTAGAATTACAGGAGAATAGAACCGCGACTGCGAATACGTAAAATAACGTTCTCAATAAAGTGTTTTTCATAGTTTTTATTATAAGAAAACAAATATACTCTTTTGTAAATTAGGAGAATAAAATTTCATCTCAAAGAGACTTATTTACAGCGAAATATCAAAAAAATAAAAATAAAATCTTGATTTTCAATAATTTTTATATATTTGCACCAGAAAATAAAGTTTAACCAATTAAAAAACAACGAAGCAATGTTCAAATTAGATCATAATTCTCCTTTCGGTTTGCCACTTATGGTGGTGAGGCTTCGTGGTTTGGTACACTCTTAGAATAACAGTACAATGATATATCAAAACCCGAAGTCGCAAGATTTCGGGTTTTTTATTGCGCAATAATTCAAACTTCAAGTTTCCCCGAAATCATTTTTAATACAATTTAGGAGCTATTTCCCGCTTTCCGCTATATCTTTTTTGTCATTGCTTTTTTCAAGCCATCGCAAAAAAAGGATGTCGCTGCAATCGGGGCTAATGATAACGCTCTGCCAATAAACCTCATAGGTTTCAAAAACCTATGAGGTTTGAAGAACTCATCAACTAAAATGTTAGTTGACAAAGATTTAATGTGGCGTATAGAAATCAAACTTTCATACCTCACCTCTAATGTCTATAATTAATGGAAAATGATAACCTTCTGTTTTCAAGATTAAGAAGTCTGAGAAGCAGAAAAAGAATAGTAAAAAAAGATGTAGAAAAACAGATCAGAAAAAAGTATAAACGTAGTAAAGAACTTTGGAAAATTAAAAGAGATATTCCTTGGATTGCTTTAGAAGAGCCATATCAAAGAGGTTTTGTAAGATTCTTCGCTGTAACAGAAGAAGTAATGAGAACGAAAGACGCAGATTTCTTTGAAGGGATTCTTAAGAAAATCAACACATTCATGTATTCGGAAATCCGCCACTTTTTAAAAAAGAAAAGAAAATTCGGACGAAGAATCTATGTGGAGAGAGAACAAAAATTAAAATCTATTTCATCCTATGAATGGAATAATCCAAAAATCCAATTTGCAGCTCGAGAAAGACAATACTTTTTAAAAAGAAGAGAATATTGTCCTTTCCGCAAAATGTATTACGATTACTACGATTTCATTGAACCTTGGAGATTTACTTTAAGAATAAAGCCAAATATGATTACGCATTACAAGCCTGTAAATGCAGAGTTGGAAAAGGAATATGCAGAAGTAGAATTTTATGTAAAGCAATATAAAGTTCAAGGAATTATTCAAAAGAAAATTTATGGCAAATCAAATTCATGGAAAATTAAATATGAATCTGATCTCAACGAAAGTAGAAAATACTTTCACTACAAAAAAATGTCCGCAACAGAGTTTGCAGATTATTTTATGGACGAATGAGTCCAACAAATGTTTAAAACAAAAACAATGGGAAATTTAAAACTTAAAGGAAAAGATATATTAAAAATAGGCTATCCAAATAATCAAAGTGTAAACATCGCTTTGGAAGTCATGAAAAGAAATTTTGCAACAAAAAACATTCATCATGTGAAATCTCTTTTAAAGGAAATTCTGACCAATCCGGAAGATTTTGAAAAAGATTTAACCTTCGGACAAATTGCGGAAGCGTTGCTTTCATCAAAGAAAACCGAAAAAAGAATGTTGAATGCCAATCGTACTTCTTTTCAGATTTTCGGGAACAATATTTCGGATGAAGCAAAAAATCAATTATACACAGGATTGAAACTTTCGATTGCAATTCAAGGCGCCTTAATGCCCGATGCACACAGCGGTTACGGACTTCCGATAGGCGGAGTTCTCGCTGTAGAAAATGCAGTAATTCCTTACGGAGTCGGTATGGATATTGGCTGCAGAATGAGCCTCAGTATTTTGGATACTCCTATTTCATATCTGGACGGAGCAAGAGATAAATATGAAAAAGCTCTTGCCGAACATACCAAATTCGGGATGTATGAAACGCATAAATCTCACGGTGATCACGAAATTTTCGACAGAGATACATTCGATATGATTCCGATTTTGAAAAGATTAAAAGGAAAAGCCATCAAACAAATGGGTAGTTCCGGCGGTGGAAACCACTTTGTAGAATTCGGGGAAGTTGAAATCACGGAAGAAGATGAGCAAATCGGACTTCCAAAAGGAAAATACCTTGGAATTCTTTCTCACAGCGGTTCGCGCGGTTTGGGAGCTGAGATTGCTCAATATTATTCAAGAGTTGCGACAGAACAATGTCCGTTGCCAAAAGAAGCACAAAACTTCGCCTGGCTGGATTTGAGCACGCATCTCGGATTAGAATACTGGACGGCTATGAATTTGGCTGGAGATTATGCTTCGGCCTGCCACGACGATATTCACAGAAGATTGGTGAAAGCGGTCGGCGGCAGAGTAAAAGCTAAAATCGAAAATCATCACAATTTCGCATGGAAAGAAATCCACAACGGAAAAGAAATGATTGTTCACCGAAAAGGCGCAACTCCTGCCAACGAAAATGAATTGGGAATGATTCCCGGATCAATGACCGCAAAAGGTTTCATCGTTCGCGGAAAAGGAAATCCGGATTCGTTGAATTCAGCTTCACACGGTGCGGGGAGGGCTTTTTCGAGGGGAGAGTGTAGAAATCTTTTCACTCAAAATGACATCAAAAAAGAATTAAAACTCAAAAATGTCACTTTGATAGGCGGAAATACCGAAGAAGCACCAATGGCATACAAAGACATCAACGAAGTCATGAATGCCCAAAGCGAATTGGTAGATATCCTCGGAACTTTTCAACCAAGAATTGTGAGGATGGATAGATAAACTGGTTGATAGGTTATAGTTGTTGGTTGATGGATTTTGACTGACAACTATCAACTGTCAACAAATCAACAAAAATTAACAAAAATGGGAGCACCACATAATATAAAAAGATACGGTGAAGTCTGGCCGGAATTTAGAATTCAACACGGACTGGAAATTTTAGAAAAATTAAAAAATAAAGTCATTTTATCAGGAGGCTGGGCGTGGCATTTTATGTCTGAAATCGGACATACGGAATACAAACACGCTCACGACCATAAGGATATTGATGTTTTTGTAAATAAAGAAAATGTAGCTGAAGTCGTTATGATTCTTCAGCAGGAAGGTTTTCAGAAAGTATGGACGCGTTACGATCATTTGCCAAGCGAAGAGAACTTCCGCAGGTATGAGAAAACAATCGAACTGGAAAACGAAAAATTCCACAGGATAACGATTGATTTCTTTGAAAGAAATGATTTAGAAACCGTAGAAACAAACGGATTTACTGTTGTAAGACCCGATGTTTTACTTTCATTTTACAGAAATATTCATTCCAGTGATAAATGTTGGGCAGTCATGGCTGCAAAAGATTTATTAGAAAAAGGAATTAATCCTGTCGGTCATCCGAGATTAAGTGAAATGCCAAAATAACAATGGACAAATTAATACAAATAACCTCCGGAAGAGGACCTTTAGAATGCCAATGGGTAGTAGCGAAAGTTCTGAAGGTTTTCCTTGAGGAAGCAAAAGATAACAAAATAGATTACGAAATCATACACCGAGAAAACGGTGATGAAAATCTGACATTAAAATCCGTAACTATCCTTTTAAAAGCAAAAGAGTTAAAAGAATTTTTAAAAACTTGGTTGGGAAGCATTTGTTGGACAGGAAAAAGTACATTCCGGAAACTGCACAAAAGAAGCAATTGGTTCATCGGTGTTTTTGAACTAGAAGGATTGGAGAAAATCAATTTTAATGAAAAAGATATTCAATTCCAAACAACGAGAAGCCAGGGAAGCGGCGGGCAAAATGTGAATAAAGTAAACACAGCCGTTCGTGCAACTCATTTGCCGACAGGGCAAAGTGTTTTCGTACAGGACACACGTTCACAATTGGAGAATAAAAAATTATCTGTCACGAGATTAAAAGAAAAAGTTTTGGAACAGAATATTATTCAACTTCAAAAACGAATGCAGGAAACCTGGAACAATCATTTGCAGGTGCAAAGAGGAAGTCCGACCCGTACATTTTCCGGAACAGATTTTAAAAAGAACTATCAGGAAAAATCTTTCAAAAAGCAAAGAAACGTCCTGAAAAACGAATTAAAAAACTACAAAAATGACCTTAACTAAAAGTAAATATTACTTCGAGGCTTTAGATAATTATCCTTATAGTTTACCGGATTGTCTGGAAGCGCTGAATTATGCGCTGTCCTACGATCCTGAAGACGCAGACAGCTTATGTCTGATGGGAAGAATCTACAGCGAAATGTTAATAGATTACGAAAAAGCAAAGCTGTATTTTGAAGAAGCAATGCTCTGCGATGTGACGAACTTGAATGTTCCACAATATTACATCAAATGTCTTTTGGATAACGAAGATTTCCATGAAGCTGAAAAGCTGATTCGGTATTCATTGAAAATCAAAGGGATCGATAAATCAATGATATGGCTTTATCGATCTTTGCTTTCCGAGAAAAGAGGAAGTTTAATAAATGCTTTGAAGTTTTTAAATGAGGCAGAAAAGTATTGTTTCACATCCTGCAGTCTTGATTTAATAAAAGAGCGCAAAAAATTTGTGAAATCTAAAATTCCGAAGAAAAAACGAACTAAAAAGAAGGAGGAGACCAAATAAGTCTCCTTTTTTTGTAAATTTAATAATGGAATTACGCTTTGAACTTAAAGAATTACATTTAAAAGAAACATTTTCAATCGCTTACGGAAGCTATGATAAAAGAGATGTTTTACTCATACAGTTATCTCATCAAAATTGTAAAGGCTACGGAGAATGTGTTGCAATCGATTATTATCAAATTGATCTTAAAAGTTTTGTTTTAAAATTAAAGGAAATTCAATCGCAAATTGAAACTCAGAAAATTATTCATCCAAAAGAGTTTTTCAAGTTTTTATTCAATTTAAATCTGCATTCTTTCTTGCTTTCTGCGTTGGATTGTGCGTATTGGGATCTTTTCGGGAAACTGGAAAATAAAAGTTTTATTGAATTAAATCAACTTCCTTCTGAAAATTTGGTTGAAAGTTCGATCACTATTTCCGTTGGAGATATTGATAAACAGATTCAAAAAATTCAAGAAAGCAGTTGGAATAAATTTAAAGTGAAATGTAAGGGTTTAAATAAGAGTAATATTGAAAAACTTTTAGAATTAAATAGAAATATTGCTTTAGATTCTAACGCAAGTTTTACCGATGAAGATTGTCTTTGGTTTCAGGAAAATGCTGAGGTTCAGAAGTTTTCTTATTTAGAACAGCCAAGACCGATTGATCAGTATAAAGTATTGAATAAGACTGGTTTTGCTAATTGGATGGCGGACGAGGATTGTCAAAATTTAGCTTCTTTGGACGAATTAATTCCTTATTATAAAAGTGTCAACATTAAACTCATGAAATCTGGCGGTTTAACTCCAGCTTTAGAAATGATCAGGAAAGCCCGAGAATTAAACTACAAGATAATGATCGGCTGTATGACAGAATCTACCGTCGGAATTTCAGCGGGTTGCATTTTGGCAAGCCTTGTTGATTATGCAGATTTAGATGGAGCCAATCTTATTTCTAATGATTATGCAACAGGAAATTTTGTAGAGAACGGTAAAATAATCCTGTCCAGAAAACCGGGATTAGGAATTGAGTTAAAATAAAAAAGCCTTCAAACGAAGACTTCAAGTGTATTTAATTATAAGAAATTACTTTTTCACAGAAACGATATAATCGTAAACCCACTGATGTTGTTCATCTGTTAATTTCGCTTTTGGAGCCATAGAATTCATAATTCCAACCCATTTCACAGGAGTATGCGCTGTAGGATCCGGTAATTTATGACATCTTGTGCATGAGTTTTCAAAGATTGTTTTTCCCTGAGCAATTTGCTCTGCTGTAGAAGTTGACGCCATCGGAGCAGTTGCTGTCGTTGCTTTTGGAGTACAAGATGCTAATAAAACTGCAGTGAAGGATGCTATGGCAAATATTTTTTTCATGTTTAAACTATTTGATTGAAACAAATGTAGGGAATTCTCTATTTCATTGATGGTGCAACACTTAATTTAGAAGAAATACAAATTAGGAAAGTAGGGAAAGTGAATGGTGAATTCGTTTCACTCGTCAATGATGAATTTTTTTGAAAGTTTTTAATTTAAATATTTAAAAAAATTCACGAGCAAAGCAAATTCACTATTGACCATTCACGGTTTAATCCTTATTTTTGAACTAATGAAATTTTCTACACAAGAGCTTATAGAAGGAATACGGTCGGGCAACAAACGCTTGATCGCAAAAGCTATTACTTTGGTTGAGAGCAAAAAAACCGAGCATAGAATTCAGGCCGAGGATTTATTAAAACAAATCATGCCTTTCACCGGAAAATCTGTTCGTGTAGGAATTACAGGTGTTCCTGGAGCGGGAAAATCAACTTTTATAGAAAATTTTGGAAGACTGGCTATTTCTAATGGCAAAAAAGTAGCGGTTCTGGCTATTGATCCAAGCTCAGCCATCAATAAAGGAAGTATTTTGGGAGATAAAACCCGAATGGAAGAACTTTCGAAGGAGGAAAATGCTTTTATTCGCCCTTCCCCGAGTTCCGGATTTTTGGGAGGTGTTGCCAATACAACTTTTGAAACGATGATGATCTGCGAAGCGGCGGGCTACGATTATATTTTAATTGAAACCGTTGGAGTAGGGCAATCTGAGGTTTTGGTTGCCGATATTACCGATGTGTTTTTATTTTTAAAAATTATTGGCGGTGGAGACGAACTTCAAGGGATAAAAAGAGGAATTATGGAAATGGTTGACCTAATTTTCATTAATAAAGTAGATCAGGACAATCTCCAAAAAGCAAAAAATACAAGGTTGGAATTAAAAAGAGCGCTGGATTTTATTCCGCCCAAAGAAAAAGACTGGAAAATTCCTGTTTTGCTCGGTTCGGCTTTGCATAATGAAGGTTTGGGAGAAATTTATGCTAAAATTGATGAATTTATCGATTTAAAAAAGAAAACTCAACGCTTTGAAGAAGTGAGAACTCACCAGGCAGAAAAGCGCTTTGAATATTGGGTTCAGGAATATATTTTAGCAATGATGAAAAAGAGTGATTCTGTGGAAGAAGCTTACCTTGATCACAAAAAAAATGCTTCGACAATGGTTTCAAATCCAAGTACCGAAGCAAAATTATTTGTCGAGAAATTTCTTTCTAAAGACTCTGATTAAGGCTGTTTTGGTGTAGTCTCTTCATTTTTAGAAATATATCCATCATAAGAAATCGGTTGTCTGTCATTACTTCTCACTGAGGTAAATGCTTTTCCGTTTTTATAAACTTCTATAATGATCTCATCTACATTATTGACATCGTTAGGCTTGATCTTAATGACCCATTTTCCTTTTTTATTCTGAGATTTATTAACCGTAAAATCTTTTGAAGTGAATCTGTAGCTGTTATCACCACCAATATTTGCACTAAATGATCTTCCAAAATAAGGAAGTACCACATCCAACGTATTGTTTTTTACTACAATGGTATAGTTCCCGTTCAGATCCAGAATTCTTGTTGCCGTAGAATTCGGCATAGAATTCATCACTCGGATAACATCGTAATTGGTAGGGTTGGCTCTTTGAGCATAAAATGTAAACTCCTGAGAATTTACCAATGCATCAACTGTTTTAGAATCTGTATCCTGCGCAGAAAAGCTCTGGAAGAAGAACAAAAATCCAAAAACGAATATGATTGAAATATACTTTTTCATGATAGTAAAATAATTATTAAATTTATATAGCAAAATGTATGCAAATATATTCTTATAAAATATTTTTGGAATAGAAATTGTTAGGCTTGAATTAATAACACTCGAATATATGAAAATAACACATCTATTAGGAATCGGAGCTGTGGCTCTATCGGTTGCAGCTTGTACAACAAACCCAATAACGGGGAGGTCTTCTTTGCAAATTGCAAATAATTCGGAAATTTTAACAATGTCTGCACAGGAATATAAAACGACATTGTCTAAAGGCAAAGTAATCAGCGGGACAACAGATGCTAAAAGAGTGGTAAGTGTAGGAAGCAGAATTAAAAGTGCTGCAGAAAGATATTATCAAACCATAGGTAGATCTGCGGATCTTGCGAATTACAGCTGGGAATTTAATCTTTTACAAAGCAGCGAACTGAATGCATGGTGTATGCCGGGCGGGAAAGTTGCCGTTTATACAGGAATTTTACCTATAACTAAAAACGATAACGGTCTTGCTGTTGTAATGGGACACGAGGTTTCTCACGCATTGGCAGGTCATGGAAATGAAAGAATTTCTCAGGCAATGGTAGCTCAATATGGAGGTTCTATTCTTGGTGGAACAATTTCTAACTCTCAATGGGCAGGAATCTTTGAAAAAGTTTATCCTATCGGTTCTCAGGTTGCTTTATTGAAATACGGAAGAAATCAGGAGTCGGAAGCGGATGAAATGGGATTATATTTAATGTCTATGGCCGGATATGACCCAAGAGAAGCTGTCCCTTTCTGGAATAGAATGGAATCCGCATCTACGGGAGGCAGACAGCCAGAGTTTTTATCAACCCACCCTAATCCTGAAACAAGAATTTCAGATATTAATAAAGACCTTCCGAAAGCTTTGGAATACTATAAGGCTGCAGGAGGGAAAATCTAAATAATACAGAATTTTAATCTTGAATAAGGCCTTATTAAATTTTTAGTAAATTTGGTAAGGCTTTTTAATTTAATCACTTAAACACAATATTATGAAGAGTTTATCAATTACAGGACTTATACTTTTGGCAGTTTCCACATTACTGTTTTATCTTACAACCGATTTTACTGTTGACAAAATAGGTCTTCCGCATATTATGGGCGTTATGGCGGGAGTTGGTATTGGTTTAATTATCGGTGGGATGGTTGGTTATGTAAGTAAAGGAAGCGCCATCAAAGCGGATCAAAAGAAAAAAGAATTCAAACAGTTACAAAAAGATAAAGAAGATCTTGAAAAACAGGCCGCAGAAATTGCAAAACGTGAAGCAGAACTTCAGGCTCAAAATAATAATCCTCAAATTTAAAATTTGAGGATTATTTATAATTGTTATTTTCGAATCAATTAAAATTTATAACCTACACCAACCATAAATAAGTTGGGTCTGTTGTCATATCTGATCTCTTCACCAGATACTTTATTAATGAAGTTTCTGCTATCCTTACCGAATGCACCTTCATATTTTGCGTTCACAATCAATTTCTTGATTTCAAGCTGAGCTCCGAATTGGTAGCCAACCGTAAAGTTATCTCTTGCATTTTCTGAGAAATCGTTGTAAGTATCTTCTTTGCTCAAGTTATAGCTTGCAACAGGTCCGATAAATACACCCAGCATATCTCCAACCACTTTGTGACCTACAAGAACAGGTAAATCGATACGATTGTTTTTAATATCAAAAGTTGTATTAGAAACAGGATCTGTAAATTCGTTTTTAAAAGTGGTGTAATATAGTTCCGGCATTAGGAAAAATGACATCGGAAGGCTTGCTTTCAATGATAATCCTATGTTGAATCCTACATTATTTTTACCTGTATTTTCTATTGCAGCATTGGCTGTGTTAGAAATGTTTTTCCAAGAAGGCGAACCTGTTGGAAAAATTAAATTTGCCTTACCTGCAAGCGAAATCTGTGCAGTTGCAAACATAGAAAACCCTATTAAGGCTATACTAAATACCTTTTTCATTATCGTCTAGTTTAGTTATTGTATTCTCAATAGTTTTATGATTCTCGAGTAAATACTCTCTCAATTCTTTAAATAGCTCTGATGAATAAACGAAGTCAATAAGATTTTTATTGCCCGCTGTGATCAGAACATCTTTATTTCCTTCCCATTCTTTGATACCTAATCTCAGATAAACGATCTTTTCACCAATCGTCATTACTGAGTTCATATCATGGGTATTGATGATAGTTGTCGTGTTGTATTCTTTGGTGATTTCGAGCAAAAGATCATCAATTACATTAGATGTATATGGATCTAATCCTGAGTTGGGCTCATCACAGAATAAATATTTCGGGTGATTTACAATTGCTCTTGCAATCGCAACCCTTTTTTGCATCCCTCCGGAAATTTCAGATGGAAATTTTCTGTTGGCTTTATCTAGATGTACCCTTCCGATTACTTCAAAAACCCTTCTTTTCTTCTCTCTGAAAGTTAGGTTCGTGAACATGTCCAAAGGAAACATAATGTTTTCTTCTACTGTTAAAGAATCAAACAAGGCACTTCCCTGGAATAAAGTTCCGATCTCAGAACGTAAATGCTGTTTTTCTTCTCGGTTCATTACATTAATGTTTCTTCCGTCAAAAAGGATCTCTCCTGACGAAGGCTGATAAACATTCAATAAACTTTTAAGGAAAACTGTTTTTCCGGAACCACTCTGTCCAATAATTAAGTTGACTTTTCCTTTCTCAAAAGTGGTTGTAATACCTTTAAGTACTTCAACTTCTTCAAAACTTTTCTTAAGATTTTTTACCTCAATCATTAGCTTAATACTAATTGGGTTAATACTAATTCTGAAAGGATAATGAAAACCATCGTCCAAACCACAGCCTGAGTACTTGCTCTACCTACTTCCAATGAACCTCCTTTTACGTTATACCCGAAATAAGAAGGAACGGTTGCAATGATAAAAGCAAAAACAATTGTTTTTAAAAATGCATAGAAGATAAATAAATTAGGCATAAACATCTGTATACCAGTTATATAATCAGCTTTTGTCCAGTTTCCGGTTAAAACTCCTGCAAGATACCCTCCGCCAATACCAAAAACGATACTGATGGCAATAAGGAGTGGATTAAAAATAACGCACGCAAGTATTTTAGGAAGTATCAAAAAGTTAGGTGAATTTACTCCCATAATATCTAATGCATCAATTTGTTCAGAGACCCTCATTGTTCCAATACTGGAAGCAATATATGAGCCAACTTTTCCTGCCAGGATCAGACTGATAATGGTAGGTGAAAATTCTAAAACCAATACAGCTTTCGTTGCATAGCCTACAAATGCAGGTGGAATTGGGAAAGATGAAGAGTGGAAGTTGTTATACATCTGAATAGCAACTACCGCCCCAACGAATATAGATGTGAAGATAACCAACCCAAAAGAGTTGACTCCTAAATCATTAATTTCTCTCATGAACAGCTTCCAGAAAACCCTCATTTTCTGAGGCTTCTGCATGGATTTACCCATGAGGATAATGTATTCTCCTATTGCTGTAAAAAACTTTTTTAACATTCTGCTAAATTAGACTTTTTTTATTTAATTGATATTAAAGCTAAGGTTAGGGTTTGGTTTTAATCTTATTCTCAGCCTTACTTTATTTTGCATTTTTATCCCCTGTGATCACCAGTAATACGGTTTTCAAAATGATGACCATATCCAAGACAAAACTCCAGTTTCTAACGTAAAAGGCGTCTGCCAGAATACGTTTATTCATTTCCACTTCTTTATCGCCCGAATCTCCGCGTAGCCCGTTTACCTGTGCAAGACCCGTAATTCCGGGGCTTACCATGCTTCTTAAACTGTATCTTCCGATCTTCGGTTTATAATAATTATCAACGGCTAACATATGGGGTCTTGGCCCGACAATTGACATTTCACCTTTCAATACATTAATGAATTGTGGCATTTCGTCAAGACTTGTTTTCCTTAAAAATTTACCGATTTTGGTAATTCTCGAATCATTTTCCTCAGTTGTTTTGGTGGAAGATTCTTCATTGACAATCATGGTTCGGAATTTAATACAATTAAAAACCTCTTCATGAAAACCGTATCGTTTCTGCAAAAATAAGACCGGACCTTTAGAAGTACTTTTTATTAGTATTGCAATGATTGGAAACAACCATGAACAAACAAAAATTAATATAAAGAATGAAAAGGTAATGTCAAAAATTCTTTTCAGTAAATGATTTGAATAATAATCTAAAGGATATCTAGCCTGATTTAAAACGGGCTGAGTCTGAATATACGCCAGATCATAAAGGAAAAAATCACTTTGTGTGATACTCGGAACCAATGAAATGTGAACTTTATTAGCTTCTGCCAGTCGGAAAATTTCATCTTCTGTTTTTTCATCAAACGAGTTTTCTGATGGAAAAAATAAAGTATGTATTCCATTATTTTTCCAAAATTCTATCAATTCAGAAGAATTGATTTCAGATTTATTGTATTCAAAAATTTTGTAACCATAATCTTTTCTTTCACTGAATATATTTTTTAATATTTCTGTAGAACTGTTTTCATTCAGAAACATTATGTTTCTATAATTAATACCCAGACTACGGAAGTACTTGATACCGAAATAAATAATAGATTTTGCAAAAAATATAAAGAAAAAAAGATAAAATGATAACCAGTAAATGTCAGAATTAAAAAATACGTTATAGCTTACTTTTCCGATCAATAAAACCCCAAGGATAAACAGCAAAAAGTGAATTAAAAGGCGTTCGAGAAATAGGGTATACGTTAAGTTTCTCGGAATATTATAAATTTTTGTTCTGCCGCTTAAAAGCATCCAGAACATAAATAATAAGGCCAGAGAAAAAACATTTTGATACCAGGTTTCCTGATTGTACTTTAAATTTTCATTTCTACTTACAAAAAAGAATACGAAAACAGACGCTATAACCAAAAGGTCTAGCAAGATAATTATCGACTTTAAATATCTGGAATATCGAATTCTTTGCATCTATCGGCTTTTATAACGGATACGAAGAGCTAAATTACGTTTTTTTATGGTATATTAAGATATTTATGAGTCTGAACTGATGCCTGCCACTCCGGATGCTCTAAAATAAAATCCGTAATTTTAGGATACATCTCATCACGTTTGCTCCATTCGCTTTGAAGATATAATCTACAGTTTGCTGAAACCTTTGCAGCCTGCTCTTGTGCAAATTTAAGGTCGTTATTATTGAAAACAATTACCTTAAGCTCGCTTGCCTTTTCATAAATTTCCTCTTTTGGAAGCCCTGTTTTCTTTGGTGAAAGCGTAATCCAGTCGATATGCCCGCTCATAGGATATGCTCCCGAAGTTTCAATATGAATCGTGCATCCCAATTCTTTCAATTTGGATGTTAAAATATCAAGATTCCACATTAGGGGCTCACCGCCTGTTAAAACAATGGTTTTACAATGTTTGGCAGCTGTTTCTGCAATTTCTTCTGCATTCATTAATGGATGTAAAGTCGGATCCCAACTTTCTTTTACATCACACCAATGACACCCGACGTCGCAACCTCCCAATCTAATGAAGTATGATGCTTTTCCCGTGTGTGCTCCTTCTCCCTGAAGAGTGTAAAAATGCTCCATCACAGGGAGCATTTTACCTTCTTTTAATAAAATATCTTCTTCTTTATTCATTTTAAAATTAGTCGTTATAGACTGAAGTCTTATAAGCAATGATGGTGTTTTTCATCAACATCGCTCTTGTCATAGGTCCAACTCCTCCCGGAACTGGTGTAATCCAGCTTGCTTTTTCTGCACAGCTGTCAAAATCTACATCACCAGCCAAATAATATCCTTTTGGAGAATCGTTGTCTACTCTTGTGATACCTACGTCAACAATTACTGCGCCGTCTTTGATCATTTCACCTTTTAAGAAGTGAGGATCACCTAAAGCCGTAATGACGATGTCTGCTTTTTTAGTATATTCTTCAATGTCTTTTGTGTAAGAATGTGTAAGTGTAACCGTTGAATTTCCAGGGAAATCTTTTCTTCCCATCAAGATACTCATTGGTCTTCCTACAATTTTACTTCTTCCGATGATGACACAGTCTTTACCTTTTGTTTCAATATTGTATCTTTCCAATAATGTTAAAATTCCGAATGGTGTTGCAGGCAAGAAAGTATCCATTTCCAAAGCCATTTTCCCGAAATTGGTAGGGTGGAAACCGTCAACATCTTTTCTTGGATCGATCGCGTTAATGATTTTCTCCTGATCAACCTGATCGGGTAAAGGCAACTGAACGATAAATCCGTCTACAGATTTATCCTTATTAAGTTCCTCGATTTTTTCCAACAATTCAGATTCAGAAACCGTGCTTGGAAATTTAACTAGGCTAGATTGAAAACCAACTTCTTCACAGTCTTTTACCTTAGCATTTACATACGCCTTGCTCGCTCCGTTGTTTCCAACAAGAATAGCAACCAAATGCGGGGCTCTTCTTTTGCCTGCAATGATCTTATCAACTTCAACCTTGATTTCTGCTTTTATTTCTTTGGATACTTTTAATCCGTCAAGAATTTGTGCCATTTTACTTTTTATTACTTTATTAGATTTTAGATATTGAAAATGAATGCTTTAAATGAGTTTTACTTTCATTATTTCATCAAATCATTCATCAATTATCTTGTTATTTATTTCCTTTATAATAATTAATCAATCCATTCGTAGAACTATCATGAGAGCTAATTGCTTCATTATTTTCAAGTTCCGGCAAGATTTTGTTTGCCAATACTTTTCCTAATTCAACTCCGAATTGGTCGAAACTGAAAATATTCCAAATAACTCCCTGAACAAATATTTTGTGCTCATACAATGCAATCAACTGACCTAATGAAAATGGAGTTAATTCATTGAAAATAATTGAGTTAGTAGGCGTGTTTCCTTGGAAGACTTTATAATTTAGCAAGAAATCAATTTCTTCATCAGATTTTCCTGCATTTTTCAGTTCTTCTTCAACTTCTTCTTCTTTTTTTCCGAAGGCAAGTGCCTCAGTCTGAGCGAAAAAGTTAGCTAATAATTTATCCTGATGATCAGAAACTTTGTTTGGACTTTTCGCATAGGCAATAAAATCAGCGGGAATCAATTCTGTTCCTTGGTGAATCAATTGATAGAAAGCGTGTTGTCCGTTCGTACCTGGCTCTCCCCAAATAATTGGCCCTGTTTCATATTCTACAAATTCACCGTTTCTGTCAACACATTTTCCGTTACTTTCCATATCTCCTTGTTGAAGATACGCTGCAAATCTGTCTAGATATTGAGAGTAAGGTAAAATTGCATACGTTGTCGCCGCATAGAAATTACGATACCAAATTCCCGTTAATCCCATTAAAACAGGAATGTTTTCAGAGAAATCTTCTGTCTGGAAATGTTGATCTGTATCAAAAGCTCCTGTTAATAATTGTTCGAAGTTTTCATATCCAACTGAAAGAACGATACTTAAGCCGATCGCGCTCCAGAGTGAATATCTTCCTCCAACCCAATCCCAGAATTCGAAGATGTTTTCTTCTGCAATTCCGAAGTCTTTAACTGCCTGAACGTTAGTTGATAAAGCTACAAAGTGTTTTGCCACATCTTCCTGTTTTCCAGCTTTCAAGAACCAATCTTTTGCTGAATTGGCATTGGTCATTGTCTCCTGAGTCGTGAAGGTTTTAGAAGCAATGATAAATAAAGTTGTTTCAGGATTTAAGTTCTTTACAACTTCTGCAATATGATTTCCGTCTACGTTTGAAACGAAGTGAACGTCTAATCTTGTTTTAAAATGTTTTAACGCTGAAACGACCATTACCGGTCCTAAATCTGAACCACCGATTCCGATGTTCACAACATCAGTGATTTCTTTTCCGCTAAAACCTTTATGTGATCCTGAAATAATGCTTTCAGAGAAAGATTTCATATGGTCTAAAACTCTTTTGATCTGTGGTTTGATATTTTCACCGTCAACCAAAATTTCTTTATCAGAAAAATCCCTCAAAGCTGTATGCAGAACTGCTCTTCCTTCCGTTTCGTTGATCTTATCTCCCGAAAACATCTTAGAAATGGCATCTTTCAACTGACATTCTTCCGCTAAATTTAATAAAAGTTCTTTCGTTCTTGAATCAATTAAGTTTTTAGAGTAATCAAAAAGAAAATTTTCCCTTTTTAATGAAAACTCTTCAAAACGGCTCGGATTGTATTGGAAAAGGCTTCTTAATTCGAAATCATTTCCTGCAAAGTGTTCATCGAGAGCTTTCCAGCTGTTTGTTTGTGTAGGATTTATTTTTGATAACATATATTTCTTAGGGATTTAGATTATTAATTCCAGAAATTAATTTTTTGAATAAAAATTTCTAAAAAAATGTTGCAGTTAAATTTCTAATTTGCAAATTTAAGGAAAAAATGAATGGGGTGAATGTTTGTGATTGATAAGAAATATTTAAATTTCAAAAAAACTAAAACCTCCGCAGTAAATACGGAGGCCAATAAAATCTAAAATTATGTTGATAACCAAGACGGTTAGGATAGTTTCAATTAAATCTGATCAGGCTTTTTAAAATATTTTCTTTTTCTCAACAAATAAATAATCGCTGTTGTGATCAATAAAATGGGCCAAATCGTAATTAATCCCACCACAATTCTCTGAATTAAATAAAAACCTTCCACAAAAGCATTTTTCGCATCATAAATGAAATTGAATTTATATTTATTGTCAATGTTTTTCGTGTTGGTAACGGCGATTTCGGCAATTCTAAGTTTGGGTTCTTTAATGTAAATGTCAACGGTGCTGTATTTCAAATTATCTGCAACGTTCATATTTGCCAATTGCTGTTGATTATTTTCAGACATATTATCGTCGTCTAATTTCACTTTGTCTTTATTGGCTTTTAATTGAGAAATATTTTCACTGCTTTTTTTTATTCTTTTTCCTTCCAGTTCAGCGTATTTAATTCCGGCAGTTACATCTTCTGCATTGATAATTCTTGAGTTTAAGAATAATTTTTTATCATTAATTAAAGTTAAAAGTTCACCCAATTTATCAGTCGGAACACGAACCTGCATCGTATTTTCAGTCTGAAATTTTTTAACCAACATCGCGTCATTGCTTGAAGTATTGTAAGTGTCTTCCGAAACTACATTACTCTGTAAATTACTTTTTGTGACAAATCCGCCAAGCTCCTGAATAGATTTTTCAATGGAAATTGTTGCTTCATATACGTCTTTCACTTCCATATTTACTTCTGCAGTTTTGATGAATTGCTTGTCTTTCACTTTCATGGTTGCAGCAGACGAAACACTGTCTGAAACTACGGCTGCTGCAGAATCTGCTGTAGCTTCAAGCTCATATTTATTGGCTGTAGCTTCTCCTTTTTTACATGAATGAATTCCTAATAAAAGAACTGTTGCTAATGATAATTTGATGTAAGTAGTTTTCATAAGTAGATGTTTTAATGTTTTTGCTTATCCCAAAGTTGAGACTGAGTCATTTGTAATGTTTGAAAATTGCGAGTAAAAAATTTGTAAAGCAAAAAGTTGATTTAATAGATTGGAAATCAATATTTTGTAAAATAAATATAGCTGAGTGATTTATTTTTCGGATTGATTTTTGCATATTTTTTACAAACCAAAATCATACGATAACTATGTCTAATACTTTTTCCAAAATCAGAAACGCGATAGAATTATTCAGATCAATTGATTTTGATCAGCTAAGTGTAATTTCTCAAAAGGTTGATCTCCCCAAACTGATGCAGAACTTTTCTACATTAGACGATAAACAATTGGGAGGATTGATGAAAATGCTCGATCCCAACAAGAAAAAGAAAGAACTTCCGCCGATTGACGGAGATTTCTACGATATTTATCACACTTTGACGCCTGAGCAAAGAGAAATTCAACTTAAAGTAAGAGCTTTCATGGAAAAAGAAGTGAAACCTTTGGTAAATCATTATTGGCTGAGAGATGAATTTCCACACGAATTAATTCCAAAATTTCAAAAGTTGAATATTTGCGGAGTGACTTACGAAGGTTACGGCTGTCCCGGAATGCCATTTTTGATGGAAGGAGTTATTGCCATGGAAATGGCGAGAATTGATGCTTCTATTGCTACATTTTTTGGCGTTCAGTCCGGTTTGGCGATGGGATCCATTTATATTTGTGGGTCTGAGGAGCAAAAACAAAAATGGCTTCCTCAAATGCAAAAATTTGAAAAGATCGGAGCATTTGGGCTAACAGAACCTGAAGTTGGTTCCGGAGCGGCTGGCGGATTAACAGTAACCTGCAAAAAAACTCCTGAAGGCTGGATTCTGAACGGCCAGAAAAAATGGATAGGGAACGCAACATTTGCTGATTTAATTATTATTTGGGCAAGAGATTTAGACGATGGTGAAGTAAAAGGTTTTATTGTTGAAAAAGATAATCCTGGTTATGCAGTTGAGAAAATTAAAGGAAAAATGGCGTTGAGAATTGTTCAAAACGGATTAATTACATTGACAAATTGTTTAGTTACCGAAGAAAACAGGCTGCAAAATGCCAATTCATTTAAAGATACAGGAAAAGTATTAAGAATGACAAGAGCGGGAGTTGCCTGGATGGCAACAGGTTGTGCAAGAGGAGCTTACGAGAGCGCTTTGGCTTATACGAGAACGAGAGAACAATTCGGAAAGCCGATTGCTTCTTTTCAAATGATTCAGGGGCATTTGGTTGAAATGTTATCCAATCTTACCGCAATGCAAACGATGGTTTTCAGATTGTCTGAAATGCAGGATGAAGGTATTTTAAAGGATGAACACGCTTCTTTAGCGAAAGTTTTCTGTACGCTGAGAACAAGAGATATAGTTTCCAGAGCGAGAGAAGTTCTGGGAGGAAACGGGATTTTGCTTGAATATGATGTCGCGAGATTTGTTGCTGACGCAGAAGCAATTTATTCTTATGAAGGAACAAAAGAGATCAATTCACTGATTGTCGGAAGATCGATCACTGGATTTAGTGCATTTGTATAAAATTGTGAATGGTGAATAGTCAATTTGCTCCGCAAGTGAATTTTTAAAATTGACAAGCAAAGCAAATTGACTATTCACCATTCACAATTTTCAGCTTACTAAAGCTTTATATTTTTCTTTGTTATCAATAATAATCCAAAGATTGATTAAAAACAAAACGGCAGAAATTCCGATTCCCATTGAAGAAGGTGCTCTGCAAACGTTGTGTAAAACTATTCCGACCATTACAGGTAAAATTACGATTGCACCTAAAGCTCTAGTTTTTGGAAAGATAAATAATAGGCCTCCAATAACTTCTACAGCACCGACTAAAGGCATCAGCCATCCGATTTCTCCGAAAGCCGCGAAAAGTTTTGTTTGATCAGCTGTAAGAGCTGGCATTGGCATGTAGTGTAAAAACTTATCGAGACCGGCATTAATAAACATAAGTCCGAAAAGCAGACATAGAATAAATTTAACGATTTTCATGATTAATAAATTTTTATCAAAAGTAAATAAAATTCTTATTTATTAAGTAATTTGAAATAGATTCCATAAAATTCTCTTTTTAATAAAATATATTCCTTGGATGTTGTTGAATTTTATATATTTGTTTTACAAATTATAATTAAACAAGTATTATTATGTTGAAAAATCTTAAAAAACTAAATCGTGGAGATTTAAAAGGTATTAATGGAGGTATTGAAAAATGTGACATTGGGCCTGTGGGATGTCCTTGTAAAATTCCAGCTGGTCATGAATGTTTAGGCGGTTCTGGAGGTGGTCCTGATGGCCCTGTATATGGATATTGCCCAAATGATGGTTCTTATATTCTTTGTGATCAATATTGTTCAGATGGAAGACAGCCTCTTTGTCCTCTAGGATAAAAAATATAAAAGCCCTCAATTTGAGGGTTTAATTTTTATATTATTTGGAGATTACTCATAACTCAATCCATCTCTTTTAACGTAATATTCTTCGATATTTTATAACTCTTCTTCTTTTTATTAGGCTTTTCTTCTTCGCCTAATAATTTTCCCCAAGGTTTTAAGCCTTCCACTCTTTCAAAAATAATCTTAATAATGGCAATGGCCGGAATACAAAGAAACATTCCCGCAATTCCCCAAAGATGTTCTCCCAAAAGAATTCCTACAAAAGAAAATAAGGCATTGATCTTCACTTTTGAGCCTACTACAAATGGCAAAATAATATTTCCGTCAACAATGTGAACGGCAATATAACCGATCATTACGTAGATGCAGGTGGATGGGGTAGCGGTTGCAAAGGCAATGAAACAAGAAATCAACAGCGAAATACATATTCCCAAATATGGAATTACATTTAATAATCCGGTTAAAACTCCAAGAAGAATGGCATATTTTACGCCTAAAATAGAAAGAACAACAGAAGTAAGGATGGATACAATAAACACCTGCAGACAAAGACCGATGATGTATTTCTTTGTCATTACTCGTACTTCGTTCACTACTTCCTGTACACTGGCTTTATGTTTTTCATTAAAAACTGTAACGATGAAACTATTTAAAATTCTTCTATAATTTAATATAAAAATGAAGAAAAGAATAAAAAACACAATAAAGCCAAGACCGGTTGAAAATATTCCGAAAGTAAATCCTAAGATAACACCTGATGAAGATAAAAGCTTACTTAAACCTTGATTAAGATAATCTAACTGTTCATCAATCTTAACATGAAAAGTATCTGATACCCAATGTTGTAAATTGTTAAAAACAGTATTGAACTGCATCCTCAAATGCGGAAGATCTTTGCTGAAGCTTGATAACTGAGATCCAAAGAAGTAGATAAGTCCTGTTAAAATGGTTAGCATGATTAAAACGGAAGCCATTGTGGATACCGTTCTTGGAAATCTTAATCTCCTTTCCATAAAAGTGGCGATCGGCAAAAACAACATCGCCATCAAAAATGCCAAAAAGAAAGGAGCCAAAATACTCTGCCCCAGCACCAAAAGATAGCCCAGTCCAATAATTGAAATCACAACCAAAGTGAGTTTGACAAGGAAAGGAAGTTTGAGAAAATTCATAAATCAAAATCTATAGTATAAAAATACTAAAACCCTCTGACTTGATGGCTTTTTTTCATTAAATTAACTAAAATTCTATTTAAAAATGGCGAAAATAAAACACGCCCCAAAGATTTGAGACGTGTTTCATTTATTGAGAAGTTGAATATGTAAATTTATTTTTCAAGGGCAATTTCTACCACTTCTTCCATTCTGTTGACGTAATGTACGTTTAGGTTTTTAAGATAATCTTTCTTGATTTCCTCAACATCTTTTCTGTTGGCTTCGCAAAGAATAACGTCTTTAATTCCTGCTCTGGTTGCTGCAAGAAGTTTTTCTTTAATTCCGCCTACAGGAAGAACTTTACCTCGAAGAGTAATTTCTCCAGTCATGGCAAGATGTGGTTTTACCTTTTTATTTTTAAAAGAAGAAACCATTGAAGTCAGCATAGCAATACCCGCAGAAGGACCGTCTTTTGGAGTAGCGCCTTCAGGAACGTGAACGTGAATGTTTTTCTTTTCAAGATCGTCCTGAGAAATTCCCAGTTCATCGTGCTTTGCCTTAATATATTCCAAAGCAATGGTTGCCGATTCTTTCATTACCGTTCCCAGGTTACCTGTCATCGTTAATGCTCCTTTTCCATTGCTTAAAATACTTTCAATGAATAAGATATCTCCACCGACACTTGTCCAGGCAAGACCCGTTACAACTCCCGGAACTCCTGTGATTTCAGATAAACTTTTCGGTCTTGGAACACCTAAGATTTCATCTACTTTTTCAAGAGAAATTTTAGAATCATATTCTTTAACCAAAGCTGTTTGCAGAGCTACCCAACGAGCGATGGAAGCCAGTCTTTTCTCTAAGGATCTTACCCCGCTTTCGGAAGTGTGTGCTTCAATAATGTGTTTTAATTCAGGATTTCCAAGTTTGAAAGATTTTACCGTCAAACCGTTTTCTTCCTGTTGTTTTTTAATTAAATGTCTCTTGGCGATCTCTATTTTTTCCTCCAAAGTATAGCCCGCAATCTGAATGATCTCCATTCTATCCAACAACGGAGTTTGAATGGTTGATAATGAGTTTGCTGTTGCAATGAACATTACTTTAGAGAGGTCGTAGCCCATTTCTAAGAAATTATCGTAGAAAGCTTTATTTTGTTCAGGATCAAGAACTTCAAGAAGTGCCGAACTCGGATCTCCGTGAATTCCTTTTCCAACTTTATCGATCTCATCCAAAACAATCACAGGATTAGATGTTCCGGCTTTTTTGATGGATTGAAGAATTCTTCCCGCCATCGCGCCAATGTATGTTTTTCTGTGTCCGCGGATTTCGCTTTCGTCATGAAGTCCACCCAACGAAACACGAACATATTTTCTACCCAAAGCATCAGCAACAGACTTTCCTAATGAAGTTTTACCAACTCCCGGAGGGCCTACCAATAATAAAATAGGGGATTTCATGTTATTTTTCAATTTCAAAACAGCCATGTGTTCCAAAATTCTTTTCTTAATGTCTTCTAGTCCGAAATGAGCTTTATCTAAGATCTTTTCAGCTTTTTCGATGTCAAAAGTATCTTTGGTGAACGTATCCCAAGGAAGATCTGTAAAGAAATCTAAATAATTTCTCTGAACATTATAGTCCGGTGAGTTCGGGTTTTGGCGTTGTAACCTATTGATTTCCTTTTGGAAATGTTCTTCAACTTCAGCATTCCATTTCTTAGTGCTTGCTTTTGTGATTAAATCTTCAACATCACTTTCCGGTCCGCCACCCAACTCTTCCTGAATTGTTCTAATCTGTTGATTTAGAAAATATTCCTTCTGTTGTTTGTCAAGATCCTTTGATGTTTTTTGATGAATCTGATTTCTTAATTCTAATTTTCTGAAATCTTCATGCATCATTTCATAGCACTTATTGGCTCTTTCCATTAAGTTTTTCTCTTCAAGCAGGCTTTGCTTTGCACTTGATGGGAAATTAGCGTTGGTACAGATGAAATTTAAAAGGTCATCGTTATTATTGATGTTTTTTATGGCAAAATTGGCCGCATTAGGAATATTCGGGTCAAGCTCAATTATTTTTAATGCTAAATCTTTAACATTCTCCAATAAAGCTTCATATTCTTCTTTATTTTTAGCTTTTCCATCTTTTAATTTTGAAATTTCAGCCTTGAAATAAGGTTGAGTCTCAATGATTTTTTTAATCTTAAATCTGTGGAAGCCCTTAGTAATAGCCGTGATATTACCTTCAGGAAGTTTTATTATTTTAATAATTTTCGCTAAAGTTCCGGTATGATATAGATCTTTTTCCGTAGGTTGCTCAATATCTGAGTTTTTCTGGCTTACAATTCCGATGAAATCTCCGTTTATTTGTGCTTCTTCAAGGAGCTGTATAGATGCTTTTCTTCCTGCAGTAATAGGAATTACCACATTAGGAAACATTACCATATTTCTTACAGGAAGGATAGGGAATATTTTTTGTTCTGAATTTTTTTCAGTCTCCGCAAGATCAGAAAGATTGATTTCCTCGGCTACAATATCAAATCCGTCACTTATCATTTCCTCTAAACTTATATCTTCAAATTCTGTCATAGTTAATCGAATGACAAATTGTCATTTCCGTTTTAAATCGTTAAAGTAGATTTTCATAATATGCTTTGAAAATGTGCGGCATATTATATTGTTCTAAAATGCACAATACCTATGCCATTTGTTTTTTGCTAAAAAATACGGTCAAAATTTCCTTTTTTGAATAAATAAAATTTTAAAAACTAAAATAAAGAACTAGGATTTCCGTAATTTCTTAAAAATGTGTATTTTCGCAAACTGATAAAAAACTATAATTTATAAAATGGCAATTTTAGGACAGATTAGGAGTAAGCCTTGGCTTTTGATGGGAGTAATTGCACTGGCGCTTTTGGCGTTCCTGGTGAATCCCGATAGTATTGATAAGGTTTTTGGTAAAAATCCTGATGTTTTAGGAAAAGTAAATGGTGAAAAAATTACCCGTGAGGAGTATAATGATCAGCTTTTCGTTCTACAACAGCAGGCTGAGCAGCAAAATCAACCGAAAAATGGTCTTGAAGAACAGGCTTGGCAGTTATTGGTGCAATCCAAACTGATTAAGCAGCAATTCGAGAAAATGGGGTTTGAAATGACGGAAGATTACTTCTGGAACCAGATTCAGTATGATCAGATGTTTGCTCAACAAAAACAGTTCTTTGACGAAAAAGGAAACTTTAAGACTCAGGAGCTTAAAAAACAGATCGAAGAAATGAAGGCTGCAAGTCCTGAAGGGTACAACCAGTGGTTGAAAACCAGAAAATCTGTTGAATACAGACTAATGGCGAGACAGGTATTTGCAAATATTTCTACAGGTGTTACAACAGGTAAGAAGGAAGCAGAAGAATTAATGAGAGAAAGAGATCAGTTAGCTGATATCGATTTTGTGAAAGTGGATTACACTGCTTATCTTCAAAAAACTAAAATAAACGTTAAGACTGAAGATCTGGCTAATTATATTAAGCAGCACCCTGTGATGTTTAAAACAGAGGCCAGCAGAAATATCGGTGTAGTTTATTTCCCTTCTCAGCCAAGTGCGGCTGATGATGCAGCAGCTCAGAAAGAGATCACGAAACTGTTCTCTGGCGGTACTGATGCTAGTGGAGGAAAAGAAAACTTCCAGAATACAACGAACGATTCTATGTTTGTAACGGCTAATTCTGATATGCCTTTTAATAATCAGTATTTAAAGCCAACTCAATTGCCACAAGCTGTACAGGGACAGATTGCAACTGCAGCAGTTGGACAGATTTTTGGGCCTTACAAAGAGCAAAACTTCTATGTAGTTTCTAAATTAGTTGGTAAAAAGACTTCGGATTCTACATTGTCTAGACATATTCTTATTGCATTCAAAGGAAGTCCTGCAGGGGAAGGCGTTACAAGATCTAAGGAGCAGGCTAAGAAATTGGCAGATTCTATTGGAGCTATCGTAAAAGCAAATCCTGCTAAATTCACGGAATTCCTTAAGTTATCAAATGATCCAAACTCTGCTGCTCAAGGTGGTAGCTTAGGATGGACGACTCCTGAAACTCCTTTCGTTCCTGAATTCTTAACGTATTTAGCGAACAATCCTAAAGGTGCAACCGGTGTTGTAGAAACTCAATTCGGATATCATATCATCAATATTGAAGATAAGAAAGCCGGATCAATGGGTTATAAAGTGGCTAACTTAGTGAAAGCTATCAAGCCTTCTGATGCTACTGAAGCTGATACAGACAAGAAAGCAAGAAGGTTTATCCAGCAAGTTCAAGGGAAATCTTTCAACGATTTCGTGAATATTGCTAAAAAATCAAACTATCAATTCTCAAATCCTAAACAGGCTAAGAGATTTGACGGACAAATTCAAGGTTTAGGAACAGATAAAGATGCTGAAATCTTAGGTTGGGCTTTTGATAAAAAAAGAGAGAAAGGGGATACAGAATTCTTTACTGTAGAAGGAACAGGAGATAAAATTGTAGTTTACCTAAACGGAAAACAAGAAAAAGGTCTTGCAGATCCTGAATCTGTAAGAGATCAGATTGAAACAATTGTTAAAAATAAATTAGCTGCAAAACAAATCTCTGATAAGATTGCTGCTGCTAAAGCGACAAGTCTGGATCAAATTGCTAAATTATTTGCAACAACAAAACAATCTGCACAGGTTAACTTATTAAACCCATCAGTTGCAGGTTCAATGGAGCCTAAAGTAGCTGGTGCTGCATTTGGTGTTGCAAAAGGAAAAGTTTCTAATCCGGTTGAAGGCGGAACAGGAGTTTATGTTTTAATCAAAAAGAACGAAACTACCAACAAACAACCTGGAGATCTTAAACAGTTCACAGAGTCTGTTACTCAGAGAAACTCAGGAATGTTCGGGCAGGCTTGGTTAAAGAGCTTACAGGACAATGCTGATATCGATGATTACAGAATCGAGATCTGGAATAAAGTAGGAGCTCAACAACAATAAGAAATTTAATTTCATTCATATAAAATGCGGCAAAGTTTTTGCCGCATTTTTTGTATTTAACGCAGAGCAATAAAAGAAAACATTAATTTAAAATGTGTTATATTTGCTCATTAGAAAAAATTTAGCAAGTGAAGTTCAGTAAAGAATTAAAAGCTGGCGTAATAGCAATTTTAGCCATTGTTGGCTTTGTGATATTATTCCAATTTATGAAAGGAAGAAGCCTTTTTACTACCGATAATATATTTTACGCGAAATATGATAACGTTGAGGGATTAGCGCAATCTTCTCCCGTCTCTATCAATGGATTGAAGGTTGGGCAGGTTGACAAAATCGTTCCTCAGACTACAAAAGACGGAAAAATTCATTTTATCGTAAAAGTTACTGTTGATAATAATTTTGAGTTTTCAAAACAGTCAACACTTGAAATTTTTGAACCGGGATTAATGTCAGGTAAAGAAATGAGAGTTAATTTGGCATATGGCGGAGCATCTGCAAAAGATGGCGATACTTTACAGGGAGCTTTCAAATTGGGTACTTTGGGAAGCCTTTCTTCTCAGGTGGGTCCGGTTAAAGATCAGTTACAAACTGTTTTATACCGTGTTGACTCTTTGATGGCAAACGCTAACCAAGTTATGAATGCACAGAACAGAGAGGAGATCAGATTATTGCTTGCTAATCTTAACAAAACTGTTGGTGCTTTACAAACTACTGCGGGAAGTGTAAATACTTTGGTAGGTCACAATGATCCGAAACTTCAAAAAGTATTGGATGATGCAAGTGTAACAATGCAGACAGGTAAAGTTACTTTAGATAAATACGGAAACCTTGCGGAAAGTATTGATACTAAAAAGTTAAATGCTACCATTGCTAATTTAGATGCTACAGTAGGAAAGCTTAACCAAGTTATCGGAGGTATTGATAACGGACAAGGAAGTTTAGGGAAATTGATGAAAGATGAACAGCTTTACAACAATCTGAACTCAGCATCTACCAACCTGAACTCGTTAATTGAAGATATGAAAGCCAATCCTAAGAGATACATCAATTTCTCGGTTTTTGGTAAGAACAATAAAGATTAATACAGCTTATGCAATATATCGATAATATTATTTTTCTGATTTTATTAGTTGCAGGGTTTGGGCTTTTTGCAAAAAGTCTGCAAAAGATATATAGAAATATCAGATTAGGAAGAAAGATCAACCGAAGTGATAATAAACCGGAACGCTGGGAAACCATGGCACGAGTTGCAATGGGACAAAGCAAAATGACGGCGCGTCCTGTTGCCGGAATTTTACACCTTTTTGTGTATGTGGGTTTTGTTATTATTAATATTGAATTAATAGAAATCATCGTTGACGGAATTTTCGGAACTCACAGATTTTTAGCAACAATTTTCGGACATACTTTTTACGGTTTCTTTACGGCTACATTAGAAGTTTTAGCACTTCTTGTAGTGATTGGTGTTGTAGTGTTCTTCATCCGTAGAAACTTCTATGGTGTTAAGAGATTAACAATGAAAGAGCTTTTCGGATGGCCAAAGAATGACGCCAACTGGATTCTTATCATAGAATTTGCCTTAATGATGGCCTTCTTTAAAATGAATGCATCTGATCTTATTCTACAAACGAGAGGCGTGGAAGGTTTTCATCATCTTGGATCATTTCCGATTAGCGAAATGATTTTTGTTCCGTTTTTAGAAATTTTCAGTTTTGATAACGGATTCTTGATATTTACTGAGAAAGCAGCTTGGTGGTTCCACTTTGTGGGAATCCTTTTCTTTATGAATTATCTTTACTATTCAAAACATTTACATATAATTTTAGCATTCCCAAGTACTTGGTTTGCCAATTTAGAGAAGAAAGGGAAATTCAACAATTTAGATTCTGTAACTAAGGAAATTAAATTGATGATGGATCCCAATGCAGATCCTTACGCTGCTCTGGCAGAAGGTTCGGAAGCTGATGTTCCCTCTAAATTTGGTGCTGAAGATATTTTTGATTTAAATCAGGTTCAACTGTTAAACGCTTATTCTTGTACAGAATGTGGTCGTTGTACCTCAGTTTGTCCTGCGAATATTACAGGTAAAAAACTTTCCCCGAGATTGATCTTGATGAAAACAAGAGACAGATTGGAAGAAGTTGGAAGAAATATCGACAAAAACGGATCATTCGTTGATGACGGTAAAAAGTTGCTGAATGATTATGTAACCAAAGAAGAACTTTGGGCGTGTACGACTTGTAACGCTTGTACTGAAGCCTGTCCTATATTATTAGATCCGCTTTCTATTATTTTTGAAATGAGAAGATTCTTAGTGATGGAACAGTCCGCTGCTCCGCAGGAATTAAATCTAATGATGACGAATGTAGAAAACAATGCTGCACCTTGGCAGTATAATCAGGCAGATCGTTTGAATTGGGCGAATGATTAATTTTTCAGTATAAAAAACTTCAAATCGAGGATTGATTGAACTTGAAAATTTTAAATACACTTTACATTAATATAAAATACATTTTACAATAAATGGATTTGCATATAAAAACAATGGCAGAATACGCTGCCGAAGGAAAATCACCCGAAGTTTTATTTTGGGTTGGCTGTGCGGGAAGTTTTGACGACCGCGCCAAAAAAATTACGAAAGCATTTTGCAAAATACTCAATAAAATAGGCGTTGAATTTGCTGTTCTAGGACAGGAAGAAAGCTGTACCGGAGATCCTGCAAAACGTGCCGGAAACGAATTCGTTTTCCAGATGATGGCTTTAACGAATATTGAAGTTCTGAATGCTTATGAAGTTAAAAGAATCGTAACGGCTTGTCCACACTGTTTCAATACACTGAAAAATGAATATCCAAGTTTAGGAGGGAATTTTGAAGTGATACATCATACGCAATTCCTTAGAAAACTAATGGAAGAGGGTAGATTGAAAATTGAAGGGGGAGCTTTCAGAGGTAAAAAAATTACTTTCCATGATCCGTGTTATTTAGGAAGAGCAAATAATGAGTACGAAGCGCCAAGAATGTTGCTTGAAAAGTTAGATGCCGAGCTTGTAGAAATGAAACGTTGCAAGACCAACGGTCTTTGCTGTGGAGCGGGAGGCGCACAAATGTTTAAAGAGCCTGAAAAGGGTAACAAAGACATCAATATTGAAAGAACTGAAGAAGCTCTAGCTTTAGAACCTAAAGTGATTGCTACAGGTTGCCCATTCTGTAATACAATGATGACAGATGGTGTGAAGCACTTTAACAAGAATGAAGAAGTTGTTGTTAAAGATATTGTAGAGCTTTTAGCGGAAGCAGAAGATTTATAAGAAAATAATTATTTTTATATAATATTAAAACTCAGGAGCGATCTTGAGTTTTTTTGTTTTTAATTTAAAATGAAGTAATTTATTAACAATA
Source organism: Chryseobacterium limigenitum (assembly GCF_900114875.1). Lineage (GTDB taxonomy): Bacteria > Bacteroidota > Bacteroidia > Flavobacteriales > Weeksellaceae > Chryseobacterium > Chryseobacterium limigenitum. Next base: position 1,569 of record NZ_FPKW01000005.1, on the reverse strand, counting down.
TGAAGATGTATGTAAAATTTTTTTATTGATTTTTAAAAAAATGGAATTTTATTTTTATTGATATTTTACTAACATAGAATAGTACGTAACATGTTGAATTAAAATATTTTAAAAATAAATCCTCAATTGTGGAAAATAATATTAGCTTTGCAAAAATATTTAAAAAACACAATTATGAAAAAATTGTTATTGATTGCAAGTGTTCTATTATCTACTCTTACATTTTCACAAACTTGGAATATAACAGGGAATGCAGGAACTACTCCCGCAAATAACTTCGTAGGAACAACAGATACACAAGATTTAGTACTTAAAACAAATAATTTAGAAAGATTGAGAGTTCATTCTTCAGGAAGCGTAGGTATAGGTACTGCTCCTGATCCGAGATTAATTTTAAGTGTTCAGGGGCAATCTGCTTTTGGAGCAAATATAAATAGTGACGTTTTCTATATTGGTAATGATCATCCAAGTGTAGATAATGGGATGTCACTATTTTTTATGAGATATGGAAAATATCAGCCGAATAATCCGGGAGTAATAGATGTTGCCGGATGACCTACATCAAGTAAATATGAACTTTTTTTCTCTTTAAAAGCTAATGGTAAGCTTTTTCTAGGCACTTCGGCTAACAGTTCTTGCGGAGATTGTAGTGAATATAGATTATTTGTTAAAGATGGGATAAGAGCTGAAAAAGTAAAAGTTGATCTTGCTTCTGCCAACGGTTGGGCAGACTATGTATTCAAAAAATGATTATAAGCTTAATTCATTAGAAGAAGTAGAACAACATATTCAGGAAAAAGGGCATTTGCCGAATATTCCATCGGCTGATGAAGTGGTGAAAAACGGTATTAATTTAGGTGAAATGGACGCTAAACTTCTCGAGAAAATTGAAGAACTTACTCTTTATTCGATTGAACAGAATAAGCAGATAAAATCTCAATCTGAAAAAATTGAAAAGTTAGAAAAGCAATCCGAAGAACTTAAGAAGCTGAAAGAGCAGGTTCAACAACTTCTAGATACTAAACACTAAAAACCAAAGAACAAATGAAAACAAAACTACTTTCTATATTCTCACTGTTTATAAGCTTTTTAGGTTTTTCTCAAACTGAAGTTTATTTTAAGTACGATGAAGCAGGAAACCAACGGTACAGAGGAACTAATGTTAACGGTAAAAATACTGAGGAACCCCAAAAAGCAGAATCTAAAGTAACACCATTAGTTTGGAGTTGCTAACTTTGTTAGGACACAATTCTTATACTCTTTATCTTTAAGAGTATGAAAAAGATCAGAAAAAATTACAGTCTAGAGTTTAAGATCCAAGCAGTATCTTTAAGTGAGCAGCGAGGCAATGTATCCTCGGTAGCTGAAGAATTGGGGATCTGTAAAGAAAGTCTCGTTAATTGGCGAAAACTTCACAAAGAAGGTAAACTTAGCAAGGAAAAACAAATATCCTCTGATCCAATAAGGGAAGAGTTATTGAGACTTCGCAAAGAACTAGAAGAAACAAAGCTTGAACGTGATATCTTAAAAAAGGCGGTAGGCATCTTCTCCAAGAGAGACGGGTAAGAT